>NZ_JAPCHZ010000001.1:0-919751 GCF_026107505.2 Kaistella yananensis
GGCAAAAAATTACTTCATGGGAGAAACGGGACCACAAATCAATGCATTACTAGCTGCAACCGCTTGGAACATGAAGAAAATGATGGAACTACTGAAACAGAAAATTATTTTCTTATTTTATAAGATACAAATTATGATGTTTTCTAATCCTGTTTTTAAAAATAAATTAAATAGTGGGTTTTGTTAAGGAACGACTAATTAAATTTATCAGGTTTTTTTTATCCATTACAGGAAAAGAGTTTTCCTGATATTGATCGTAATTTATTAAGAGATTGAATGAATGATGCGGTGTTCTTTACAGATGTTAAAAATTTTCATCGGCTTATAATCGTAACCAAACAGTCTGCAGCAGGTTTTTTACCTAAGACATAATGGTTTGTAACTAAAAAAAATATTTAATCACATGTGGTTAAAAATGAAAAATTTTAGTTTAAATATCAGATATATTTATATATTTGCCTCCGCACAGATGAATTTAGGAAAAAAATACATAATGATTTAAGGAAAAACACACAAACGATGTTAAAAAAATTTACAAGTAAATCTTTGTAATATTTTTTTATCAATGAAAAAACTTCATCTGTTAGTTTCTTGCTTTATAGCAACTACAGCATATTCTCAAACAGCGAATTATGCAAAAGCTCCCAACAGTTATATTTACGATTTAGAATTAGCCCATTCTAAAAATTACGGTGGCATTGAAATTCCCGTGAAAAAAGCCTATGAAATGTGGGCGAAATACGAATATTTAAAAACCAATGGTACGGCTACACCTATTCCCGCGGGCATTCAGTCTGCATCTGTTTATTGGGAAGATGTTCCGGGGCTCGTTACTGAAGTGAATATTCTACCGGAATCAACTCCCGCAGACTCGAAAATCAAAGTCGGAATCAATAAAGGCAAAGGCAAGGGAAATGCAGTAATAGCCTTTAAAGTTGACGGAACCATTTACTGGAGCTGGCACATTTGGGTCACCGATAATCCTGAGAACGGAGTAACCTACTCCCAGGGAACCGAGACCGATATCGATGGCAACCTGATTAATGTTGAATATATGGACAGGAATCTGGGCGCGGTTTCAAAAAGTTTTCTTGATCATGAATGGCAGAAATCTTCGGGTTTAATGTACGAGTGGGGGCGAAAGGATCCGTTTCCACCGTTGGTGTACAAAGATGCCCACTTCTACGAAATCTCAGGCGAAGTTGGGGTTTTAAGACATCGCCAGATCGATCCTGTAAATACCATTCCCGTTCAGGTACGGCCTTTTAATGAAATTGAAAAAAATATTAAATATTCTGTAAACAATCCCATTACCTATATTATAAATACAGATGGTACCGGAAACTGGTTTTCGAGTAGCAGATACAAAGTTCCAGGTGTAAGTCCTAATTATGTAACCTGGGATTTATGGTCGGATAACGCCAAAGGCGGAAACAGCAACGGCAACAGCTCCAACGCGGCGTTGAAGAAAGAAAGCCGTTCCTACGAACTGAAATCTGAGTTGGATCCTTGTCCCAACGGATGGCGGGTTCCCTCGTATTACGGCAGGGAAACCCAGAACAATAATTTGGCTTTTTTTGGAAAACGGGACTGGAATAACGATGATGCAGTAGTAGCAAACCGCCAACTTTTTCCTGATTCTGCAAATCCGAATCTGCAGGGCATTAAAGTATACCCAGGGTTGGGAATGGATTTTACCAACGCACAGGGCGGAGCAAGAAATTTAGGCATACTACCGGTCTCCGGGGGTTATGTCTATTACCCTAATGCTGCCGCACCGAATGCTCCTGTAGGAATTACTTTTCAGGATGAAAGCGCAAACGGCGCACTCTGGAGTGCAACTTATGCGTACGATGGTGCCAGGGTTTTTTCAATGGTTTCAGACCCTTTCAGGACTAACACGAGTGTGGGGCTTCATGCAATTTTTAATAATGAGACCAATCCTACAAAATCAGGAAATCCGGTAAAATGCATGAGAGATCCGAACATTTCAAAAATTGGTGACTTTGCAACACAATATTTTACGCATACCAAAGAAATTTTTACTGAAGGTTTAAATAATCCCAACTCTTACGTTGTGGTAAATCAGGAAGAATTAAAAATTCCTGTAAGCAAAGCGTTCGCTGTGTACAATCAAGTGCTGTCTGATCAGGAAATGCCGGATTATGACAATTTAACTGCTAATATCCTGTGGACAACCAATACCGCGTTAATTCAGGATATTGAACTTGAGTTGCATCCTAAGGATGCGCGCTTATCGATGATCGTCCTTAAACTTAATCCATCTGAAACCGGAAATGCGGTAGTCTCCCTTCACAATAATAATAAAGATAATCCAGCGCTTTGGAGTTGGCATATCTGGGCAACTAAAGAAGATCCCACGGTAAATGCGGTGACGTACATTACAGAATCTACCATCCCTGTAAATTATAATTTTGTGAATCCTACCGTAAGCAAACTGCCGCCATTAAAAACAGTTTTTATGGACAGAAACCTGGGTGCAGAAAGTAGCGACATCAATTCCGGTATGGCAAACGGGCTGCATTATCAGTGGGGAAGAAAAGATCCTATCCCATCTTTTTCTACGGTGAGAAATGAGACTTTATATCTTCAGGTAAAAGGTTTACAAGTCTTCTGGCCATACTTAACTCTAAAAGGCGAACCTATTGATTATACTGAACTCAATGGTAAAGAATACCAGTACGATTACACAGATTCTTACGAAGTGTACGGTTCTTCAAGCGCTAATATTGGAGATAAAGTAAGAGACAATATTAAATATTCTGTACAGAATCCTCTCAAATTTCTTTATCACAGAGGAAGTGGCGAGATATACAACGGTGGAAACCATTATGCAAATGATTTGAACAAAGTAAAAGACTGGGTTTCGAATGATCGTGGCAAAGCCGAGGACCGCTGGGGACATGCCGACAAGAAATCGCCTTTCGATCCATGTCCGGACGGATGGCGTGTTCCCGATGTTTCTTTTACTCATCTTTACACAGGTTCCAAAGGCAATTCGCCCTGGTATAACAGCTATAATGTAGATGCTTACGGCAAACCGGGGGTAATTCAGGACCAATGGCACGATATAGCTAGTTTCTATAAAGGTACTGCAACTGCTAATAACGGCTGGAAATTCGAAAACCCTTCGTTCAATATCGGGAATTTCCCAAAAGACGGCATAAGAGGGGAATTCGGAGGAAATTCGGTGACCCTGGAAAGAACCGGTGTGTGGACAGCAGCATTGGCAGATATGAATACAGGTTTTGCTTTGGCAATGCAGTTTGAAGGTAATAAAATGCAGTCTGGAACCGGAGTTTACCCTCAGGCAGGCATGAGTGTGAGATGTGCTAAAGATGATAAAAGACTTCTGGGAGTTGCGGTGGAGCGAAACAGCCAGACCCTCAATACTCAAAATAATCAAACCATTATTTCGCAGCCTCAGAACAAAGAGGTGAAGGTTTATCCTAATCCTTTCAAAGACGAATTTTATGTTGAGAATGATGACGCTGTGAGTTTTGAGATCTATGATTTCAGCGGTAAGCTTATGCTGAAAGGAAAAATTAATGACCAGAAAGTATCTGCTCAAAAGATGCAGAATGGCATCTATGTAATTAAAATTATCATGAAAGACGGTTCTGCAATCAGTAAGAAAATGATAAAACAGTAACTGGATCATGAATAACCAAAAGCACAATCCCGAGGTTGTGCTTTTTTTGTTACTTTTGTTGAGCCTAAAACCTATATTTTCCAAATGAACATTGAAGACATCATTATTCCGCCAAGAAAAATCAATACCGAAAAATGGCAACTTGGCCATGCTGTTTCTCAGGAAATTCAGGAAAACGGAATAGTCCTCATTTTCTGTTCAGATTACCGCGGGATTAAGAATGGGGAAGCCGAAATTCTCGATTTCAAAACGGTGAGACGTGAGCTTTACCGACTTTCGAAACTCGATTTCGAAATTCCGGTTTGTGATTTGGGCGATTTAATTTCCGGGCGCACTTATCAGGACACTCATTATGTTCTACAGGAATTGCTTTCGATGTGTCATTACAAAAATGCTGTTCCGGTGATTATTGGCGGCAGCAACGATTTGGCATTTTCACTTTTTTCTGCCCTTAATTTTCATCAGAAAAACCTTAATTATACTCAGATCTCGAATATTATCTCGCTCTCAAATGAAGGCGAAGAAATCACGGAGAAGAATTTTCTTTCCAGAATTTTGAGTTCAAAGAATTTCACCATTAAAAATTATCATCATCTCGGTTATCAGAAGCATCTAAACGAAACCGATTCGGTAAAGCTGATGAAAGAAGTCGAGTTTGATGTGGTTCGCCTCGCTGAAATGATGAATTCAACCGAAAAAACGGAACCTTTTTTCCGGCGCGCCGATTTGGTAACCGTAAACTGCGATGCGGTGGAAAGTATGGGCGATGGGTTCTCGGTAAATCCGCAGGTGAACGGATTGAACAGACGCGAGATTTGTGCCTATATGAAAGAAATCGGGTTAAGCGAAAATCTGAAATCGGTAGGGATTTTCAACTTCAACGCCCAATCCGAAACTTTTATAAATCATCAGCTTTTGGCACAGATGATCTGGCATTTGATTGAAGGGATCAATATTCAGCATTCGCACCCGAAAGAAAGGCAGTACGAAACATTTTGGGTAATGATTGATGATGACCAGTACGCCTTTCAGCGCGACAGTTTTTCCGGATTATGGTATTTTGGCGATGATGAAAAGCCCGAAAATCTTATTCCATGTTCGAGACTGGAATATGAAGAGGCAAAACGCGGACAATTAAACAGCCGTTTCCTGAAAAACTGATGTTTTTTGAAATTCTAAAAATGCGATTCAGGTAACAAAAATTATATGACTAGAAGAGAACACTTAAAAAAAACGGTAAAAAGCATCAAAAACCAGTTTGTGGGCGACCGCAGAAGCCGCAGACTTTTTCTGGCGGCTTTTTATAATCATTATATTTCCAAGAATCTGAATCTTCCTGTTTTCATCAAATTTCCGAAAGCTCAGTTCAAGTACCAGAATGTAACTTTAGAAACGCGCCCCGACACGATTGATTTTTGGGCCACACTCGAAAGTTATGAACCCGATCTTACCCAATTTCTTACGGAATTCCTGAATGGTGAAAAAGGAACTTTTATCGATGTAGGCGCACATATTGGCCGGTTCAGTACACTAATGGCAAAACAGGGATGGCAGGTGATTTCTTTCGAGCCTTTGAAAACCAATTTTCAGGCCCTGGAAAATAATTTAAAAGTTAATCATACAAACGGTAATGTTCGCATTTTCAATGCAGGACTGGGTAATAAAACTGGAAACAGTACTATTTATTTCAATAGTTTGGAACTCGGCGAAGCCTCGGTCACAGAAAAAAACGGCGATAACAAAGATGCGGTACAGATTCTTCGGTTTGATGATCTTTATAAAGATTTTGATATCAGCGACTTCTGTATTGTAAAAGTGGATGTTGAGGGTTACGAAGAACAGGTTATAGAAGGTATGCAAGAGTTTGTAAAAACCCATAAACCACTTTTTGTTATCGAACTTTGGGCTGAAAAATCTCCTAAACTGGTAGAGTTTCTGAAATCCCAGGGATATAAGCGGCTTCATATTTTTTGGTTTATCGAGGAAAAACACCATCCATACATCAGCCAAATGTATGCGCGCTACAACCGTTATCACCTTAATTACGATTATGAGTAAATCTTTACCCCGTATTTTCTCCAATCCTTTTTTGCTGGTCCTGCTCACGGTGCTCATCAAAATACCTGTATTTTTTACAAATCACATTCAGGAGGATTCGTTTATTACCTGGCGGGTCGCAAAAAACCTGCTGAATTACGGGGTTGTAGGATTTAACGGGGAAGAAAGGCTTTCGGCGTCCACCACGCATCTTTATGTTTTGGTGTCTACTTTTTTTCAGTTGAATTTCGGAGATTATTTTATCTATCCGCTACTCATTTTCAACTGTATTCTTTTTGGAATCGGTTCTTTTTGGCTTGGGAAAGTGCTGTTCCGTAAGGATGTTATAAACCGTGGGCTATTCGTAATTCTTCTAAATATTGTTCCGCCGGCACTCACGGCTTCGTGTCTTGGTATGGAATACGGAATCCTGTTTTTTCTCTACAGCGGACTTATTTATTTTGGAATTCGGAAAGGTAAAAACTGGGCATATCTTATTTTTCCGGTGTTGCTGCTCTGGACGAGAATTGATACCGTGATTTTTCTCGGCGTCTTTTTCATTGCAGATGTAATCATTAGAAAAAAGCTTAACCTGGTTTTTATTTTAGGAGGTATTATTGGTGTTGTGAGTGTGGTTTCTTTCAACGTTATTTATTTCGGAGAGTTTGTTAATCACACCATTAGTGCTAAAAAAATTGCCTATAAAAATTTAACCCGAAATAACAGCTTAGAATTTTTGCTTTACCAATGGGCATATTACGGCGGGCTGATCAAAAAATATTCTCTGTTTACGTTTTTAATCTTTATGGGTTTTCTGGCTGCACTTGCTTACGCTGTAAAACAGATTATTAAGGATAAAACCCAAACCCAGTTTTCCATTAAAGTTATTTTGCTTGCGATGCTTGCGTTTGCATTATTGAAAATAACGGTTTTTGCTTTTATGCGCGCGTACTTCGACTGGTATTATTGGTTGCCAAGGGTTTTTCTGTTTATCATCGTGTTATATTATGTGCTTTTATATGTTCCGGTGAGGCGAAAGTTTTTAGTACCTGCGGTTTTTATATGCTGTCTTGGTCTTTATGGTTTCCAGATTCTGCAGTCCTGGGCAATTGGCTATATGGAAGAGACCCAGAGAATGCAGATTGCAAGGGATATTCAAACCGAAAGTCATGGTATCGACCAATCAATTCTTCTGGAACCTGCCGGAAAAATTCCGTTTTATACGGATCTCTATACGTACGATGAGGTAGGTTTGGTCAATAAAAAAATTACCGCTCAGATACAGAAGGACGAAAATCACTGGTGGATGAATTCAGTTAAAGAGTTTCGTCCAGATTATATTGTGACCATCATTTATAAACCTGGCGATGAAAAAAGTTATTATAAAATGACGGCTTCAGACGATATTTATTTTGACTCTCATTATCAGTTTGTAAAAAGTTATCCAATTGCAGAAATTCACCGGAACGCCCCGGCAATTTTGCGCTGGATTTACAGCATCAGGCCTATTGGTCAGGATTATCACCTGTATCATCTGAGAAAATAGAAGAGTTGTATGATTAAAGTTTCAGTCATTGTTCCTGTTTATAACGTTGAAAGATACCTTAGAAAATGTTTGAATTCTTTGGTTAATCAGACTTTACAGGAAATTGAAATTTTAGTAATTAATGACGGAAGTAAGGATGGATCCCAACAGATTATTGATGAGTTTAAAGAAAAGTTTCCTTCAAAAATTAAATCTTTCATTAAAGAAAACGGCGGATTAAGCGATGCCCGAAATTTTGGTCTAGATCGTGCGCAAGGTGAGTTTATAGGTTTTGTTGACAGTGATGATGAGGTTTCGGCAAAGATGTTCGATGAAATGTATCATCTTGGAAAAAAACACAGCGCCGAAATGGTAATCTGTAATCTGCAGAAAGTAGATGAAGCCGGAACTGTAAAACAGAAACTTACCCAAATTCCAAATATGCCCGAAATGATGGTGCTGGAAAATCATTTTTCAGTCTTCTCAGACATATCATATTTTGCTTGCAACAAAATCTTTCGGAAAGAATTATTTGCTGATAAAAGATTTAAGAAAAATATACATTTCGAAGATATACAGCTCATTCCGCAACTTTTACTCAATTGTAAGGTGATCTCGCAAACACAAAATTATCATTATCAATATCTTGAGCGCGAAGATTCCATTACCAAAACCCATACTGAAAAAGGACTTGACATTCTTCGGGCGGTTGACGATGTGGCAGCAGCTTTTGCAAATTCGCGGTATTCTCAACATGAAAAGGAGCTTAAGAACTTTAAAATTCTTGAAGGGATTTATACTTATCTCGCCTATCTTGCTTTTGTTAAAGATGGAGAAACTTATCAGAAAATGTCTCAGGAACTGAAGATTTTCATTCAAAAAAATAACATTTCAACCTTCGAAATCTTTTCGTATCAGCGGTTTGGAAGAAATTATCTGCTATATTTGCCTCTGAAGAAAAAAATTTATTATTTGCTGTATTTCATGGGGCAGGAGAAACTGCTGCAGAAATTGGTATAAAACACAAGTCCTTTATGCCCATCCTTCATCCTGTTTTTATCCTGATTTTCCTTTTTCTTGCTTTTGCGAGTTACTGGGAAATATTCAGGTTAGAGAAAAAACAGAGCATTTTTGTGTGGGTTACTGCAATTCTTATCATTATTGCGATAGGTTTCCGGATCAATGTAGGCGCCGATTACCCGGTGTACAAAATGCTTTTTTCTGGCTTTGCAATCTACACAACCT
The DNA here is from genome assembly GCF_026107505.2 of Kaistella yananensis. NCBI lineage: Bacteria > Pseudomonadati > Bacteroidota > Flavobacteriia > Flavobacteriales > Weeksellaceae > Kaistella > Kaistella yananensis. The sequence goes on from NZ_JAPCHZ010000001.1 coordinate 8,481, forward strand.
ATGGAGATGTGCTGGATAAAGCGCTTTTCCGGCCAAATTCCGAAGAAATCGAATGGATTTTTGTACTTATCAACAAACTTGTTTTCGATTTTGGTCTTCCGTTTTACATCGTCACTTTAATTATGGCGGTAATTGCGGTTTCGCTGAAATTTACGGCTATTTACAAAAATGTGGCATTTCCTACGATCGCAATGCTTTTTTATTTCATGCCGATTATGTTCTTTGAGGATTCGGGACAAATGCGGCAGGGATTAGGAATTGCGGTATGCGTGGCCTCTTTTAAATTCATTAAGGAACGGAATTTATTTATGTTTCTGCTCTGTATTTACATTGCGTTGGGATTTCATAAAACGGCAATTGTATTTCTACCGGCGTATTGGATTGTAAAAATCCCGATGAACAGTACCCGTATTTTTTGGGTTTTGGTCATTGCGCTGCTGTCTTCACCCTTTGAACTGTATCGTTTGGGTAGTGATTTCTTCGGCTCTATTGCGCCACAGGATATTTCAGGAGCTTACACCGGTTATATGGACGACCGCTATTACGGCACTGAGGTAGAAACAGGATTGAATGACTTGGTAAAGATTATTTTTATTGCAATTTTAATTAGGTACGATAAGAAAGGTTGCGAGGAGGTTTGGTGGTACGAATACATGCGGAATCTTGCAGTGTTTGGGATGGCGCTGTTTTATTTCTTCAGGTCTAATGAAATTTTTGCCGTACGGCTTCCGGGTGCTTATATGTTTTTTGTTACGATGTTTTGTCTGAGTAACTTAGTGTACGCGGTGAAAGGGAGAGAGAGGCAGATGCTTTATTTGGGATTTATGATGTATTTTGTAGCGATGTTTTTTTATTTTGGCAGCGGCAATGCGCATCGCGGCGGATTTACAACCGAAAGATATCAAAACGCACTTTGGTAATAACGCATGGATATAATTAAAGATTTACTCGCTCAGTTCGGAATACCGCAATTCTATGTAAAATTAGGATTGGGAATGCTTTGTTCTTTTCTCCTTACTTTTTATACCATTCCCACGGTGGTAAAGATTTCGAGACGGAAAAATTTAATGGATGAGCCGGGTGCACGAAGTTCGCATCTGAGAAAAATCCCGAATCTTGGCGGGATCTCAATGTTTTACTCGCTTGCGGTGTGTGCATCGATTTTCGCTTTTGAGTTGTTCGAATTGTACAAATTTCTGTTTGCTTCGTTGGTTATCTTGCTCTATATCGGAGTGATGGATGATATTGTGGTGATGCGGGCTTACAAAAAACTCTTCGCGCAGATTGTTGTGACCTCGCTAATGGTGATAGGTTCTGATGTTCGGATCAGAAGCTTTTTCGGACTTTTCGGAATCTATGAACTGAATTATTTTTTCAGCGTCGCAATGAGTATTTTCACTTTTATTGTCCTGATAAATGCCTTCAATTTAATCGATGGAATAGATGGGCTGGCAGGTGGTTATTCAATTCTCTGTAGCGCAATGTTCGGTATCAGTTATTACCGGCTTGGCGAATACAATTATCCTTTGGTTGTGCTTTCGGGGGTTATTATCGGTTCTGTAATCGGGTTTTTATACTTCAATCTTTCAAATTACAGAAACAATAAGATTTTCATGGGAGATACCGGCTCAATGATTTTGGGTTTTCTCCTGGCATTTACCGCCATTTGTTTTATTGATATTTTTATTGACAAAAAGCTTCCGGAAATTCCAAGATATTATCTGCAGTCGGCTCCTGCTATTGCAATGGCGATCCTTATTCTTCCAATTATTGATACCTTAAATGTTTTTATGATAAGAATATGCAATGGGAAATCGCCATTGGTAGCAGATAAAAACCATATACACCATTCGTTGCTGAAATTGGGATTAACTCACAGAAGATCTACCGCTTATATCCTGATGTATTATCTTTTTATTGTGAGCGTGGCCTATTTCTACCGCCATATTAATGTGAATGTATTGCTGCTTATTATTGTAATCTTAGGCTTTATAGGCGCATATCTTCCGAAACTTATCTTATTATTAAGAAAACCTGTATAAATATTGTTATTTTTGTAAAAACTACATTTGAAAATGATGAAACCCCATAAAGCCGGTCTTTTTCTACTTTTTACCTTTTTGCTCTCATCCTGCATCTCGACCAAAGATGTGCGCTATATGCAGCCAAACGAAAGTCTGGTCATCAACGAAGAAGGTTTGGTTCCCTATAATATTCCGGTCTACCGCGTCACCAAAAATGATATGCTGAACCTTAACATTGTTACCACCCCAAAAGGTGATGCTGCACAGTTTTATTCAACATTAAATGCCCCTCCACCAGCGGCTACAAATGCAGTTTCAGGATCTTCACCCATTGGCATGGGAGCAGGTATAGGCCAGGGCGGAAACTCAAATTTTTACTTTAACGGTTTGAAAGTAGATTCTAAAGGAGACATCAATATTATGGGAATTGGTTTTGTAAAAGCGGAAGGCCGAACGATAGAAGACATCACCCAGGAAATCCAGAACCGCGTAAACGAAAATTTTGTTGACGGCAAATCAGAAGTCCGCCTAAATACCGATGGAATTACCTATTATATTTTAGGCGATGTAGAAACTATCGAAATCAGCGGTGAAAAAAAAGTACATAAAAATACCTTAACCATAACCGAAGCACTTTCAATCAATGGTGGGCTCAACAGAACTGTAGACCGCACCAATATTAAGATCCACAGAAAGCTACCCGAAGGAATCAAAATCGCAAGAATAGATCTTACCCGAGAAGATGTAATGAATTCTCCATATTACTGGGTACAAAACGGCGACGAAATCTTCCTCACCACCCGATCCAAAAATCTTAACGGTTTAGGTAAAGATCCTATTCAGACGCTAACTACCGGAGTTTCGGTGCTAACTACAGCATTGTCGATTTACTTAATCTTAACACGACTCTAATGATTCCCGGCAAAGAAAACACAGGTAAATCTACATCTTCACAAACCGAAAAAGTTGGCTCATTCGCCTTTTTCGATGTAGAGCATTTTATCCGAAGATTAATAAGAAACTGGTATTGGTTTGCACTGATGGCAGCCTTGGGTTACGCCATTTCTTGGGTGTACAGCAAATATTACGCACAGCGCATTTATGCTTCAAATCTGTCACTTAGTATTTCAAATAATACCGCCAGTTATTTTACTCCTAATCAGTCGATTAACTTTATTTGGGGACAAAACGGAAACCAGGATGGGATTTATCTTAAAAAGATGCTTCTTTCCCGTTCCCACAATGAATATCTGGTAAAGCAACTCGATCTTTTCATTAATTATTCCACCAAAGGATTAATAAAGCAGACTTATCTTGATAAATATGATTCGCCGGTTTTTCTGGAAGTTGATAAAAACCATAAGCAGCAGGTGAATTATACCATAACGCTGATACCGAAAGGTGGCGACCGATATGAGGTAATTTTACCCGAAGAAGGCGAATCTACTTCGCTTTATTCGTATGTTACGGAAAGTTTCAACACCGTGTCACCTTACCCAAGACCGGCAAATAAAGTAATTTCTCTAAATGAATGGTATGTTTCACCTAATCTGAAATTCAAACTCGTAAAGAATCCGCAGCCCACACCAATTAAGCTCGACAACATTCTGCTTACGCTTTCTACAGTCAATCAAACGGTTAATGACCTGGTTTCAACCATCGGGGTAGATTTCGATAAGGAAATCAATACCATCATGATTATTTCCAAAAGTGGCTACAACCTTAATGGTACAGTAAATTTCCTGAATACTTCTGTAGATGAACTTCAGAAAAAAAGACTCATCGACAGAAATACGGTAGATAAAAATACCGAAAGTTACCTTTTTGATAATCTCTCGAAAATCCGTAAAAAGTTAGATTCCAGTGCGCAGGTGCTGAACCATATGAAGGTAAGCGAAGGTTTATATGATATCAAAGACCGCGATGAGAAAGCGCTTGAACGGATTAAAGATCTTGAAAGTAAAAAAGCCGAATTGCTCACACGTATTAATTCCTTAAACAATATCCGGAATACGCTTGCTTCACAGAATCTGGACCGTATGATCAGCATGAATGCCGCCGGAATTGAAGACGGGATCTTCAGTGCCACCGTCTCAGAACTGAAGGCTTTATATTTGAAAAGACGCGAACTAGCGCTCATTTATACACCAAATTCTGAGCCTATGCGGGAAATCAACAGATTGATTAATGAGGCAAGAGGAAATTCAACCGGTTCGATTAGAAATTATTACAATACTTATCTTAACGAAATTGCTAAAATCGACCGCCAAATAGCGGACGAAAGTGTGGACTTAGTAGCGTATCCCGAAAAAGAAAGAAAATATCTCGATGCAGAGCGCGGTTATAACATGATCGAAGCCACCTATAACACTTTGCTTGCTAAACAGAACGAAACACAGATCAGGGTTGCTACCAATAAATCGGACATCACCGTAATCGATCCTGCAAAAAATCTTGGGCAGGGTCCCATTGCTCCCGACGTGCAAAGAACAAAATATTCCATCATTGGAGGCCTGCTTCTGTTGCCGTTACTGATTATTGGCATTTCTGAAGCGCTGGATAACAGAATAAGAAACATTAAGGAATTGCTGCAGGCAACCCGAATTCCGCTTCTGGGAGTTATCGGTAAAAATACCCACGATAATAATCTTACGGTGCTGGAGCAGCCGCGTTCATCAATATCTGAAGCTTTCCGGGGAATAAGGGCAAACCTTAGGTTTTTGCACAAGGAAGACAATAAATCAAAGGTTATTTTGCTTACTTCTTCGGTAGGAGGCGAGGGTAAAACCTATATTTCGATCAACATTGCCTCTGTTTTAGGTTTGAGCGGGAAGAAAACCATTCTATTGGGGATGGATTTAAGAAAGCCGAAGATTTTCGGTGATTTTAAAATCGATAACAAATACGGCATCTCAAACTATCTTACCGGTGAGGTAGAAATGGATAAAATCATCAACCAAACAAAAATTCCCAACCTTCATGTGGCAACTTCAGGACCTATTCCGCCGAATCCGTCGGAGTTACTGATGAGTGAACGGAATGTAGAATTCATTCAGGATCTGAAAGAAATTTATGATTATATCGTCATCGATTCGCCGCCAGTTGGCTTGGTTGCAGACCCTTTTGAACTGATGAAATACGCTGACGCCAGCATTTATGTTGTGCGGCACGAGTATACCGAAAAGTATATGCTTAAGATGATTACCGAGAAATACCAGAATCAGGAAGTGCAGAATTTAGGATTGGTTTATAATGATTACCAGCACCAGCAGGGTTATGGTTATGGTTACGGATATGGCTACGGTTACGGTTATGGTTATTTCGATGAAGACAAAAACTATCAGGAACCTACGCTCATTAAAGTAAGAAATAAATTGAGAAAACTGTTCGGTAGAAGTTAGCCCCTCAATCTCTGCAGTAGTGAGAATTAAGGTAAAGAAATCATAAAACCTTTTAATTGTCGTTTTACTCCTATAAATTATGCTTTTTTGAGGTTATTTAACTAAAAATTAAGAATTTCCTTAATGTAAAATTGTTTTATATTTGCAAAATTATTTATGAAAATTGATGACCGGCTATTCATGCACAACAAACTGATTTATTCCTTTTTTGCGATTATATTAATGGTGGGGTTCTATAAAGGGCAACGACACGAAATAGGGGTGCAGTTAGGTATGAGTAACTTGGTTGGAGACATTGGTAAAACCAATTATATACTGCAGAAACCTGTACTCAGCAATATTGCTGATTATGGAATCCCGTTTTATGGAGGAATTTTGTACCGCATGAATTTTAACCCTTACCAAACGGTAAGATTAAACATTGGGTACAGCCATATTCAATTTATAGATGCCGTGGCCAAAGAGCAGTATCGAAGAAACAGAAATCTGTGGGGCACCAACTCCATTATGGAAGCTGATTTAATCTTTGAATATAATTTTTTCCCGGTAAACGACGAGCAGAAAAGCCTTGCGAGTCCTTACATCTTCGGCGGAATCGGGGGGATGCTAGCGAATTCTACTAGGGTTTCTCTTGTAAATGATTTCAGACGTGATGCAGGCGGAAATGCAATAGCACCTACCAGCAGTACAGATTTCGAAACTAATCCTACCTATCAATCCGGTAATAGCCTCACCATGGCAATCCCGTTCGGCGTAGGACTGAAATATAAGTTTAATTATAACTGGGCGCTTTTCGGAGAGTTCATGTTCAGGCCAACGTTCTCAGATTCAATCGACTATAGTGTGGTTGATGATAAAGACCTGAGGGTTACCTATAATAAAGATATTCTGGCGCCAGGATCTACAAAATCCCTGTTGCAAGAAAGTCCTTATCTTCAGATAGCCGAAGAAAGAGCGGCAGAATTTCTGAAGAACCGTGAAATTGGAAATATCAATTCAAAAGACTGGGTAAATACCATATCTGTAGGACTTACCTATTCGTTTGGCAGACCCCCTTGTTATTGTGGAGAGTAAAATAATGCAGTCGTTTAAAGATAAAATAAATCAGGATCAGCTTCCCCAGCATGTCGCCATTATTATGGATGGCAATGGGAGATGGGCAAAATCCCGTGGAGAAAAGAGAACTTTTGGTCATAAACATGCCATTAAAGCCGTGCGGGAAGCAGTAAACGCCTGCAACGAAATTCATATTCCTTACCTTACCCTTTATACTTTTTCATCAGAAAACTGGAACCGTCCGGAGGATGAGGTAGATACCCTGATGAGTTTGATTTCTGAAACAATTATTTTAGAAGCCGAAGAAATTTTCAGTAAAGGACTACGGATGCATATTATTGGCGATACTGAAAAACTGCCCGCAGAGGTACGCGAACACATGCAGCATTTGGTTGATATTACAAAAAACAATACAAAAGGAAATTTAATTCTGGCTTTAAGTTACGGTTCGCAGCATGAGATTCTAAGTGCTGTTAAAAAAATCAGCAGCAAGGTAAAAAGTGGTGAACTTACAGAAGAAGAAATCAACGAAAAAGTATTTGAAGATCATTTATATACCAAAGATTTCCCCCCTGTAGATTTATTAATCAGAACTAGCGGCGAGGTACGGATAAGTAATTTCCTGCTGTGGCAGATTGCCTATGCCGAACTGCAGTTTCTGGATATTCTGTGGCCGGATTTCGGGAAAGAAGATTTCTTTAAATGCATTTACAATTACCAGAACAAAGAGAGAAGATTCGGAAAAACAAGCGAACAGCTCAACGAAAACATATAAAAGAAAAGTTAGCAAGATAAAAAATGAAGTTTAAATTCTTACCCATCATCATGTTTGTGGCTTCGGCACATTTCTATGGTCAGATAACTCCCGAGCAGACGCCGCAGGACAATAACCCGGTGTACGCACAGAACGAAACAGGAACCTACATCCTAAAAGACATTGTGGTAGATGGCGTAAAAAAATATACCCCCGCACAGATTTTAAGATTTACCGGTCTTAATAAAAATGAAAGCGTGGAAATTCCTGGGCAGAAAATCAGTAATGCCATCAAAAAACTTTGGGAAACCCAATCTTTCTCAGAAGTTGAGGTCTATATTCAAAGTATTGACGGTGACCAGATTGTCCTCCGTTTCAACCTTCAGGATCTTAAGGATTTGGGAGAAGTGAAATTTACAGGAAAAGGAATCGGTAAATCGAAAAGTGAAAAACTCGCAAAAGACAATAACCTGAAACCCGGAACCAAAATCACCCAGAATTTAGTTTCGAACCTCAAAACAAATATTCCTAAAGAATATATTAAAAAAGGCTATGCAGACGCCAGAGTAACCATCGAAGACAAAGTAAACGCACAGGATCCCGAATTGGTGGACTGGACGATTAATGTTGAACGCGGTAAAAAAGTGAAAATAAGCCACATCGAGTTTGAAGGAAACGAAAATGTATCCGACAATAAGTTGCGTAAAAAAGGTTTCAAAGACACCAAGCAGAAAAGATTCGGTATTCAGGGAATTTTAAAGCCATCAAAATTCATTGAAGAAAAATACGAGGCAGATAAAGACAACCTGATCAATTATTACCGTTCCCTTGGTTTCCGCGATGCAAAAATTGTCTCAGATTCCGTATGGAGAAATCCTAAAAACGATTTCGAAATCAACGTAAAACTGAACGAAGGGAAAAAATATTACATCGGCGATATCAATTTCCTTGGGAATACCGCATTTTCAACCGATTATCTACAGAAGGTTCTGGGATATAAAACCGGCGACATCTACGACGCTGTGGGTTTCAACAAAAAAGTGGGCGAAGATGGCGGGAAAGAAGATGATTCCGACATCAAGTCGATTTATATGAACAACGGTTATCTTTTCTCTAACGTTACGCCCATCGAGAAATCGGTGGCAGGCGACTCCATTAATCTGGAAATCCGGATCAACGAAGGTGAAAAAGCAACCTGGAACCGCGTAACCTGGAGTGGAAATACCACGACTCATGACCACGTAATTCTGCGTTCACTAAGAACAAAACCGGGAAGTTTATTTGCAAAAAGCGATATTAAAAGAACCTATTTCGATTTAGCGGGGATGCAGTTTTTCGATCCTCAGCAGGTTGGGCAAAATATTGTTCCGAATCAACAGGATAATACCGTAGATATTCACTGGACGCTTGTTGAAAAAGGTTCGTCTCAGGTTCAGCTGCAGGCCGGTTACGGCGGTGGCTCGTTCATCGGGACTTTAGGACTTACGTTCAATAACTTCTCTTTGAGAAATTTCCTGAAATTTAAAGATTTCAAACCGGTTCCACAGGGTGACGGACAAACACTTTCAATCCAGGCACAAGCGGGGCAGTACTTCCAGAATTACGGAATTTCTTTCACAGAGCCATGGCTGTTCGGAACCCGACCTACGGCACTTTCTGTAAGTGTAAATCAGTCTTTGGTAAGATATTCTGATCAGTTTGGAGAAACCCAGAAACTCAATATTTTCTCTGCAAGTGCAGGATTAAACAGACTCCTGAGATGGCCGGATGATTATTTCTCACTTTATACCGGAATCCAGTACCAGAGCTATGATTTCAGCAATTATCCGTTCCAGTTTGGTAACGAAACCGAATATAATGGTTCTGCCAAAAACTTCAGTTTTAATGTTGGCTTAAGCAGAATGTCTGCAGGATTAGATCCGATTTTCCCAACTCAGGGCTCCAACCTGGAGGCGTCTGTTAAGTTTACGCCGCCTTACTCGCTCTTCAGCGATAAGAATTATGCTGCCATGAGTAATGTAGAAAAATACAAATGGCTCGAATTCTATAAAGTAAAAATGAAAGCCGATGTTTACAATACCGTAGTCGGAAAACTCGTTCTTAGAAGCACTGCAGAAATGGGCTTTCTGAATGGTTATAACAAAGAATTGGGTGCGCCGCCATTCGAAAGATTCTATGTTGGTGGAACTGGTTTGTTCGGAGGAAGGTATGATGGCCGCGAACTTGTGCCCTTACGTGGTTATGAAAATGCCTCTTCAACAGGCGGAACATTAGAAGATGTAACCCCTTACGGAGGAGCAACAGTTTACAACAGATTTGCGCTCGAACTCAGATATCCGATTTCAATGAACCAAACTGCAAAAATTTATGCGCTGAGTTTCCTTGAAGGTGGTAATGCCTGGAACTCGTTTGGAACTTATAACCCTTTCCAGCTGAAACGTTCTGCCGGAGTAGGAGTAAGGGTATACATGGGAGCATTTGGACTTATCGGATTTGATTTTGCTTATGGTTTCGATAAGACGCTTATAGGTACAGAACCAGCAGGATGGAAAACACACTTCCTGATGAATCAATCATTATAAAGACAATAGAAATGAAACACATCAAATTATTTGCCTTACTGTTCTTCATTTTTTCGGGTGCTTTAAATGCACAGAAAATTGGTGTTGTTGATACCGATTATATCCTCAGCAAAATGCCTCAGTACAAAGAAGCACAGGACAGGCTGAATGAGCAGATCGCAAGCTGGCAGACTGAAATACAGAACCTTCAGTCTGATTTTGATAAAAAGAAATTACTGCTGGAGAACGAAAGGGTACTTTTGGTAGGTGAGCAGCTGAAACAGCGCCAAAAAGAAGTTGATGATCTTGATAAGAAGATTAAAAGCATGATCAATAACCGTTTCGGTACGCTGGGCGAAATTAACAATGCAAGATCAAACCTCACCAAACCTTTTCAGGATCAGATATGGAACGCAATCCGTACTGTATCAGAGAAAAACAGTTTGGGCATAGTTCTTGATAAAAGCAATAACATAAGTGTAATTTTCCTCGAAAAACGGTACGATTATACAGATAAAGTATTAGATTTGTTACTGAAAAATTCAGTAAATAAAAATACTTCAACCCCAAACAGGAGAGGAATCTCTGAAGAAGATGCCAAACAGGAAAAATTAAGACTGATGCAGGATAAAACCGATTCCAATTCAAACACGCAGTCGCGAAGAAAAAAATAAATTTAAACAACAATAAATTATTCAACCCCAATTATGAAAAAATTAAGTGTATTATTTGCAGCAGTAATGATGTTGGTAACATCCGGAGCAGTTAACGCTCAGAAAGTTGCATCTATGGATTACGAAGCTGTATTGGCAGCAATGCCCGAAACTAAGAAAATGACCACAGATTTAGATACTTTCAGCAAAACTAAAGGTGATGAACTGCAGAAACAGGCAGAAGCTTTTCAAAAAGAAGTACAACAATACCAAGCTGATGGTGCAAAATTGACCGAAGCTCAGAGAACTGCTAAAGAAGGAGAATTACAGAAAAAACAGCAAAACCTTCAGCAGCTTCAACAAACTGCACAAAACGATTTAGCTCAGAGAAGAGATGCAGCGGTAAAACCTATCATCGACAAACTGAACAATGCAGTAGCGAAAGTAGCAAAAGCGAACGGTTTCGATTTCATCATCGATTCTACAGCTTTAATCTATAAAGGTGGTCCGGACGCAACTCCGTTAGTGAAAAAAGAATTAGGTCTTTAATAAACCCTTTCTAAAACCTAAACCATCCCGAGAATTCAGGATGGTTTTTTTAATTTTGTAAAATGGAAAAAGAAATTTCATCGGTAGAGAAAGTCCGGTTTAGCGACTGTGATCCGATTGGTCACCTCAATAATGTAAAATACCTCGAATACATGCTCAACGCCAGAGAAGATCATGTTGAAAGCGGTTACGGATTTACCTACGAAGGCTATACCCGGCAAACGGGCTGCACCTGGATTACGGTACAGAACGAGATTGCCTACCTTAAAGAAGTGCGTTACAATGCCAAAGTGCAGATTTCCAGTAAAACAATCGAACTGGGAGACCGTCTGTCGAAAGTTGAAATCCTGATGAAAAGTGAAGACGGTAACACCATTCACAGCGTGCTGTGGCTTACGGTAATTTATTTCAATATGAAAACCCGCCGGTCCGAATCGCAGCCGGAAGAAACAAAAGACCTCTTCCTTAAATTTTTGGTAAATTTAGAGGAGAAAGATTTTCAGAGCAGAGTCTCCTATTTTAGAAAACTGAATAAATCCGCCGCGAAATGACAAAAAGAATATTAATCGTTGGAGCCAGTGGGCAGTTAGGAAACTGTATTCGGAAAATTGCTCCCGATTTCGAAAACCAATACAAATTTAACTTTACAGATTCTCAAACCCTCAATATTACCGACCGGGACAGTGTTTCTGATGTCTTTTACGATTTTAAACCTCATTTCTGCATTAATGCATCTGCCTATACCGCAGTAGATTTGGCAGAGAAAGAACCGGAAAAAGCCTTTGCTGTAAATGCAGAAGGCGTAGCAAATCTTGCGGAGGCCTGTGAAGAATATAATTGTGTCTTGATTCATGTTTCTACGGATTATGTTTTCGATGGCGAAACCAATATATCTTATTCCGAAGACAATTTCACCAATCCACAGGGAGTTTACGGTGCATCAAAACTGAAAGGAGAAGAATTGGCGACGGACCTTAACCCTAAAACTATTGTAATCCGTACCTCGTGGCTGTATTCGGAATTCAACAAAAATTTTGTGAAAACGATGTTGAATCTTTTTTCTCAGAAAGACGAGTTGGGAATCGTTTCCGACCAGTTTGGCCAGCCAACCAATGCTAATGATTTGGCAGAAGCCATCATGAAAATCATCGAAGCCGAACCGAAAACCTACGGGATTTTCCATTTTTCGAATTATCCTGAAACAACGTGGTTTGAATTCGCCCAGAAGATTGCAGAATTTTCAGGTTCGAACATTAAACTTAATGCCATTACAACAGAAGACTTTCCCACACCGGCGAAACGCCCGAAACGAAGCACAATGTCTTTGGATAAAATTGAAAACATCTATAACATTCAGTTGAACCATTGGGAGAATTCCCTGCAAGATTGTATTGAAACTTTACAGAAATGAGAAAAATATTCGTTTTATATATGATTTTGGTGGGTCATTTTTTCATGGCTCAAAATGTAATCCTCAATAAAGTTGAGAAGACGCATTCCAACGCGGATAAATTTCTGTATAAAATAAATCCGGAAGCTGTGAATGCGGAATATCTCGGCGAAATCGAAGTACAGGGCTTTTCTGATGACGATGTGAAAGTATTCGGGATGGTATATAAAAAAGCCAAGGAAATTGGTGCCAACGCATTTTCTTACCTACCTTTCGAGTCTGTCGAAGGGGGAATACAGAAATTTGACTCGGCCCATTACAGGCTTAATCTTTATTATGTGTCGCCCGAACAGTTTCCAAGAGAAGACAATATCATTTATCTCATCGCGTCGCCGTATAAAAAGCAGACCATCGCCATAAATAACGATAAGATCAGTTTTGAGCCGAGAACTTACACAAAGATTCAGCTCACTCCTGGTGAAATTTACACCGTGTCTACCCGAAAGCTTTTAGGCTCTTCGGTTAAGCTTGGCGCACAGGAAAATCAGCCGGTGCAGTTTTTTCAGTTTTCAGCTTTTTCTGTGAATTCAAATCCTTATGGAAATGCGGGCATTAATTTGAAGTCGGGTGATATTACGAGACTCGAGCAGTCTTACGCGCAGTTTCTAACAACGATTTATCAATATCAGGAGGCAGTTCTGAAATATTAAAAAAAATAATCAAAATGAAAGTAGATATTCTTGCAATAGGCGCCCATCCGGACGATGCAGAACTGGGTTGTGGCGGAACTTTGGCGAAAATGATTTCGGAAGGAAAAAAGGTAGCTATTGTTGATTTAACCCAAGGCGAACTGGGGACCCGCGGCACGAATGTAACAAGAGCACAGGAAGCCGCTTCGGCCTCGGAAATTTTGGGTATTTCTGCCCGTGAAAATCTAAAAATGAAGGATGGTTTTATCCTCAATTCAGAAGAATATCAAATACAGATCGTGAAAATGATCCGTAAATACCAACCCGAAATCGTGCTTGCCAATGCGGTAGACGATCGGCATCCGGACCATGCAAAAGCTGCGAAACTGGTTTCTGATGCGTGTTTTCTTTCTGGTTTAGTGAAGATCGAAACTGAGCTTGATGGAGAGCATCAAAAGCAATGGCGCCCGAAACAGGTATTCCATTATATTCAGTGGAAAAATATTACGCCGGATTTTGTAATTGATATTTCAAATTTTATGGAAAAGAAAATCGAAGCGTGTCTGGCTTATAAAACCCAGTTTTACGATCCGGATTCTAAAGAACCGATGACGCCGATAGCTACAAAAGACTTTCTGGAAAGCCTCACCTATAGAGCACAGGACCTGGGAAGACTCTCTGGCGTTGAGTTCGCGGAAGGTTTTACGACAGAAAAGTTACTTGCTTTCAAAAATTTTGACGGAATAATTTTGTAATTTCTCGAAAAGCTTTATATTTGCAACCTCAAACGGTGATTGTAGCTCAGTTGGTTAGAGCGCCGGATTGTGGTTCCGGAGGTCGTGGGTTCGAGACCCATCATTCACCCACTTTAAAACGCATTGATTTTCAGTGCGTTTTCTTTATTTTTATGCAATTCATTCCGCGTAATTTCACCTGCAGGAATACATTTAGACATAAAATAAAAAGACATCCATAAATGAATGCCTTTGTTTTATTAAACTTCGTCGTCAGATTCTATTGTAAATGAGCGACTTTTAAAGTCCTTGTCATGTCTTTCAGAAATTACATCTTCGCCTTTTTGGCTGATGATGAAATCTGTAGATTCCTTAAACATGTCTTCAAAACTCTTGAAATCTTCTTTGTAGAGATAGATTTTATGTTTTTCGAAGGTAGCTTCTCCGTTTTCACCAAAGTTTTTCTTGCTTTCGGTAATCGTAAGATAATAATCTCCCGCTTTAGTCTCGCGCACATCAAAGAAATATGTTCTTCTGCCAGCTTTCAACACCTTTGTGAAAATTTCATTTTCGTGGCGTTCCTTGTAATCACTCATTTGTAGCTATTTTTTGAAATCTTGTGTAACAAATATAAAAGATTTCTTTTAATTGCAAAATAATTATTTGTTTTTTGTTAACAAAAATGACTTATTGGTGACAAATCCGCATTTTATGCCGAAGCGGAATTTTCTACTTTGGTGAGATTCAGGATTTTATCTGCGCGTTTTGCACTGCTTTCGCGGTGGGTAATGATGATCGAACTGCTTTTTTGGATTTCGTTTTCAATATTCTGAAGGATGTTTTCTTCGGTTTCGGTATCTAACGCCGACAGGGAATCATCGAAAATCAGGATTTTAGGTTCTTTAATTAAAGCCCTTGCAATACAGATCCGCTGTTTTTGACCGCCAGAAAGCATCACGCCGCGCTCGCCTACCATGGTTTTATACTGGTCTTTAAATTCTACAATATTTTTGTGAACATCAGCCTTTTTCGCATATTCTTCAACCTTTTTTAAAGTAGGATTATCGATTGCGAAACCAATATTTTGTTCGATAGTATCCGAAAACAGGAAGCTTTCCTGAGGAATATAGCCGATATGTCTGCGGTAATTTTCGAGATTGTGCTCTTTCAGGTTTTTTCCGTCAATTAATATTTCACCTTCTGTAGGATCTATCAATCGGCAAAGCAAAAGGGCGACTGTAGATTTTCCACTGCCTGTTTTTCCCATAATGGCCAGTGATTTTCCGGCTTCGATGGTAAAACTTAGATTGTCTAAAGCTTTAATTCCCGTATTCGGATAAACGTAAGAAACATTTCTGAATTCAATATCGCCTTTAATGGGATAATTATCATAGTTGATATTGATGATGTCGCTTTTCATGTCGAGAAACTCATTAATCCTCGCCATCGATGCATCTGCCCGCTGATTTACAGAAGTAACCCAGCCTACCATAGAAAAAGGCCAGATAAGAATGTTGATATACATAAAAAAATCTGCGATTTTACCTACAGAAAGCTCGTTGTTCATGTACTTTTGTCCGCCAATCAAAAGAATGACTACATTCAGCAAACCGATCACGAAAAGGATAATCGTAAAGAAATAAGCTTCCGTTTTTGCCAGATCCAGAGCTTTGTCCTGATAATCTTTAACTTTTATGCCGTAATTTTTTTCAATATACTTTTCCCGCGCAAAGAATTTCACCACGCGTATTCCGGAAAAACTATCCTGAACAAAAGTTGAAATTGCAGACTGGCTTTTCTGCATTATTTTCGATTTTTTGTTGATGATGGAACTTACTTTATAAATTACGTAGGATAGAATCGGTAGCGGAATCAGCGACCAAACCGTCATGGAAACATCTGTTTTCAGCATGTAGATGCTGGTAATGATGAGCAGGATCAGGAGGTTCACGATGTACATCACTCCGGGTCCGAGATACATTCTTACCGCCACAACGTCTTCACTCAGCCTGTTCATTAGGTCGCCCGTTGTGGTTTTTTTGAAATCCGTTAAAGAAAGTTCCTGGTAATGGTTGTAAATTTTATTTTTAAGTTCATATTCAATTTTTCTTG
Organism: Kaistella yananensis; assembly: GCF_026107505.2. NCBI lineage: Bacteria > Pseudomonadati > Bacteroidota > Flavobacteriia > Flavobacteriales > Weeksellaceae > Kaistella > Kaistella yananensis. The sequence goes on from NZ_JAPCHZ010000001.1 coordinate 24,404, forward strand.
AAGCTACAATAATGGTTTGCCTCATCATAAAAGTGAAGAATCCTGTAAGTATGGATGATACCACGATAATTCCAACATAAATCAAAACCTGGCGGTTAAATCCAAGGTTGGTAGTCTGCGCAATCTGGTCTACAGATTTCCCGACAAACTGTACTTTATAAATGCTGAAGAAATTACTGGCGATAATAAACAGGAATCCCCAAAACAGCAGGATGCGGTGTTTCCAGAAATATGGATTCAGGGTTTTCAGTGCGTTCATAGATTGGGTTTTGGCAATGAGGGTTCTGCCGGAAAATTTTCCTGATGCAAAAGTAAGAAATTGAAAACGGATTGAAGGTTTTTATTGAAACCGAAAACACAAACAGAAACAGGAGTTTGCAAAAAAATGTTATCTTTGCACGCATAAAAAGCTCTTTGAAATGTTAGGAAGAAGACAAATTCGTGAAAAAGTCGTAGAAGCGGTATATTCTTATTACCAAAACCCTGTGAAGGCAGATGTTTTAGAGAAAAACATGTTTTCGCAGATCGAGAAAATCTATCATCTTTATATTTATCAGCTCAATTTTTTGGTAGCCTTGAAAGCACTCGCCGAAAAGCAGATTGAGATTGGTAAAAACAAGTATATAAAGACTGAAGACAACCTTAATCCCAATCAGAAATTCATCAACAATAGGGTGCTCAATATGTTGGAAGAAAACACCGAAAGGCTTTCTTTCACTTCCAAACATCAGGAACTGAAATGGGAACTGCACGATGAACTTTTGGTAAAAACCTTCCAGCGAATGACTTCCGGAAAACGTTACCAGGATTTTATGAAAGAAGAAGGATATTCTTTTGAAGAAGACCAGAAATTCATCGGCAAGTTATTTTTAAGATATATTGCAGAGAATGAAGATTTTCACGACCATGTAGAAGGATTGGAACTGAGTTGGGCTGATGATTTTCACATTTCAAATTCAATGATTCAGAAAACCATCGGGTTTTTTAAAGAAAATGAGCCGAGCCACACCTTAATCAAAATGATTAAAGATGAAGATGACCGCGAATTTGCCCGAAAACTTTTAAAGCAAACCCTTAATCATTGGGAAGAAACAGAGAAGAAACTGGAAGGCCGACTCGAAAACTGGGATATCGAAAGAATCTCGCTTATCGATAAAATTATTCTGGTAACTGCAATCTGCGAACTCGATTATTTCCCGTTAACGCCGGGCAGGGTGATTATTAATGAATATATCGAGATTTCAAAAGTTTTTTCCACGGACCGTTCCAACATTTTCATTAATGGAATTTTAGATAAATACACCAAAGATTTTAATAGAAATTAATAAAATATTTATGAAGAATTTAGTAAAATTATTACCCCTGGTAGCGGCAATGACATTAGTAAGCTGCAAAAAAGACCAAACCGCCGATCAACTTATAGTTGAAGAAAATGTAGAAGCAACGGCTGCACCTGAGGCATCAGCACCAGCGCCTGAAGCAGTGGCTGTAGCAGCAGCGGCAGGACCTGCAACTACGGTGGCCTTATCAGAATCTAATTTTGCTTTCGGTAAAATTAAAAAAGGTGATAAAGTAGAGCATGTGTATGAAGTAACCAACACCGGAACAAATCCACTGGTAATTTCTGAAGTTAAACCGGCTTGCGGCTGTACCGTTCCTGATTATACAAAAGAACCGATTCTTCCGGGACAAAAAGGTAAAATTACTTTGAAATTTGATTCTGCAAGTTTCGACGGACTGGTAAGCAAACAGGCAGAAGTATATGCCAATGTAGAAAAAGCGCCTATCGTACTGAGTTTTACGGCAGATATTCAGCCCTAATTATTTAATTTAAATTTATATGATAGCAATATTTTTACAGGCGGCTTCACCTGAAGGTTCGATGATGCCTACAATGATTATGATGGGCTTAATGTTCGTTGGATTTTATTTTCTGATGATTCGTCCACAAATGAAAAAGGCCAAACAGGAAAAGAATTTCCAGGAAACCCTGAAAGTTGGAAGCAGAGTAGTAACCACTTCAGGAATGCACGGCAGAATTGCACAGATTCAGGATGATGGCGTGGTAATTGAAACCCTTTCAGGAAAATTAAAATTCGAGAAAGCAGCAATTTCAAGAGAATTTACGCAGCAGCGTTTCCCGGATTCCACACCCGATGACAAGAAATAATTTTCTTAATCAATATCAAAAGAGCAACTGTTAGGTTGCTCTTTTTTATTAACTGAATATCAAAATTAAAAGACTCGCCACGAAAATCCTGAAAATCGTCACCAGCGGATAAACCTGCGCATAACTCTGTATCGGAACATCAGAATCCAAATAATTCGTGCTGAATGACAATGCGGCAGGATCGGTATAGCTTCCGCTCATAATTCCTGCAAGCTGAAGAAAATTAATTTTCATAAAAAATCTTCCCACAATTACCATTGTGATTAAAGGAATAAAGGTAATTGCTGAACCGAACAACAGCCAACTCCAGCCATTATATTTCACAAAATTATCGTAGAAACCGTCGCCGGCATGGATTCCCACCGCTGCAAAAAACAGACAGATTCCCAGATCCTTCATAAAATAAATTGCACCGTTATTGATGTAGGAATGGATGAAAGAAATCCCTCCGTATCTTGAAATTAAAAGTGCTACAATAAGCGGTCCGGCGGCAAAACCCAGCTTTATGGGCACCGGAAGACTTGGGATTACAATCGGAATTGAACCTAAAATCACTCCCAAAAGCAAACCTCCGAAGAGGGAAAGGAAATCGGGTTCCAGAAGTTTTTTTTCTGAATTTCCTATAATCTTTTCTACTTCTTCGATGGCTTCCTTAGAGCCAATTACTCTCAACTTATCACCGTAAAAAAGTTCAAGAGATGGTCGCGGAAGGATTTCCCGCCCCGCGCGGAAGACACGGGTAACCTTCAGATCATACGTGTTGTAAAGATCGAGTTCTGAAAGTTTTTTATGAATGACTGAAGGTTTGGTAACGAAAATATTTTTATTATGAATTTCAGAATCAGATTCAATAAATAAATCACTGGAGGGTCTTCCCAACATTGCAACAAAATCGTCCACATCTTTTTCTAAACCTACCACCATCAGCACATCCCGTTCTCTTAAATGCACGTCTAATGTTGGCGACTGTACCACTTCACTACCGCTGTGTTTCAGCCGCGAAATTACAATATTGCGTCCAAAACTTTTAATCGTGTCATGCAGGGTTTTCCCAAAATATAGAGAATTGGTAACGCGCATTTTTTTGTGGATTAAAGGCAGCTCGCTGTTGATTTTCGACATCCGGAATTTCCTCATTTCAATTTCAGGATCAATCTTGAGCAAAAATTTCGATACAATGATGGTCCCGATAATTCCGAAAACTCCCAGCGGATAAGTAATCGCATATCCGATGGTAGGATCGTTGAAAACCCGCTCGGGGAAGGAGTTCTTTATTTCTTCGATGGTGTTTTTCGCGGCTCCAAGACCAGGCGTATTGGTTACCGAACCACTCATAATTCCTACCAAATCTTCCATCTTAAGGCCTGTAGTTTTAAAAAGAACAACCGTAATGAGCCCGCCGAAAAGGACCGTGGAGACTGCGAGTATATTGAACTTCAAACCTTCATTCCTGAACGAAGAAAAAAATGAAGGCCCTACCTGCAAACCGATTCCGTAAACAAAAAGAATCAAACCGAAATCGCGGATGAAATTCAGGATTCCTTCGTCAATTCGGTAACCGAAATGGCCCAAAAGTAATCCTGTAAACATTACGGCCGAAACACCAAAAGTAATTTTGCCCATTTTTAACCTTCCGAAGAAAATTCCGGATCCCACCGCCAACATAATTACAACGATGGATTGTGTAACCGTAGGATTTTCGGCAGGAAGAAGAAGTGCTTTTAACCAATCGAACATTTTGCTGATTTTTATTCAAATTTAGCACTATTTACGGCAAAAGCATATGAATTTACAATGAATTATATCAGAGATTCACGGGTTTTTGACGCCGAGAAGCTGATATCCTATGCTGCAGTTTAAGCAATTCTTTTTTTCACAGAAATTTTTGTAATGATAAATAAAGGCCTGGCTTTCCAGCGCATTGTTCATTTTTACATTCAGTGATTTCCAGTTTTCGGTGGTGGTGTTTTTTTCGGGATTCATTGCGCGGTAAAAATCCAGAATTTCATCACTGATATGCTCATCGGCATTTTTGTGATAAGTATATTTAAAAGGTAAAACAGTATTGATCAGAATAAGATTTATAAATTCTTCCGTCAGAAATTTTTCGCATACAACAGGAGAAATTTTACCGAAATTAAAACGGTTGTCCCAATATTCACTTGCTTTTGCACTGTTGAAAATGCTTTTAATATCACTGTTTTTTACCAGAATAAGCTTCGAAAAAAGATTTTGGTTCAAATAATAAAGCGACGCAAGTTGTGAGAGCCTCACGGTGGGGAAGTTGGGCGGCCGAAGTTTCGAGAACTTCGGGGTGATTTTAAGTTTTGGCAACTGATATTTTACGGTGAGAAAATCGAATTCTCTCTTCCAGATTTTCATTTGTTCATCTTCCGGTTTTGCGAGCCAGCCGCAGGCTCCGAAAAACAGAGCTTCGAGCTGAGTTTGGTTTTGGCGGATTTTATTCACCACAGAAAAGTCGAGGCTTTCGGCAAGCTGTTTAAAGTTTTCAGCATTTATTTTTAAACCGAACGCATAAGCAAGTTGGTGAAAAAGTACGGCTTCATAATTATTTTTGTTCAGCCGTAGTGCTTCTTCAATGACGATCGATTTTTCATCGAGTTTTTTAATGAGGATTTCTTCAGTAAAATTAAAAGGTATAAAAGTGGGTGAAAATAAATTTTCGCAGGCGATAAACTGATTTTGTTTGAGTAAGGATTCGTATTTCCAGAGTACTGTTTCGTCGATATAATTTTTTAATTCCAGCGTGGGAATGTTCCTGTTCTGAAGTTCCTCAACCTCCACATCGTGATAAAAAACGGCATGTAAAATTAAATTTTCGAACTCGGGATTTCCGGAATGCTGATGAAAAATGTAATCGGAAGATTTTACATGAAGTTCAATATTTCCGGCTAAGAGTAAATCTCTGAATCTTATTTTTCCCAAAAGGAAATCGGGTCCGGAGTCGAAATTCCATTTTCCGAAATCGAGGATTTCCAAAGGATTTCCTTCCACATCTTTAAAATCAAAACTTTTGAAAATCTTGAAATTCCAAAGATATTGAAGGAGCTTTTCGTTCATCCCCGTTGTATTAATCGTTACATGAAGTGATTATTGGTTTGGAGTATCGTTTTTAAAATTCTTCAGCGTTTCATCATACATCTGTTCATAAAGCGGAAGAATGTTTTTCAGGTCAAATTTAATGGCCTGTTTTTTCGCATTTCTTTTCATTTCCAGAAGCAGCTCATCGTTGCTCAACAGTTTGATGGCGTAGTTGCTCATGGCTTTCACATTGCCTATTTCTGCCAAATAACCGGTTTCGCCCTGAATATTTACTTCCGGAATTCCGCCTGCATTCGAGCTGATAACGGGCGTTTGCGCTGCCATTGCTTCCAGGGCAGCAAGTCCGAAACTTTCCTGTTCGGATGGCAGTAAAAATACATCGGACAGCTGCAGGATCCTGTAAAGATCGTTTACCTTTCCTAAAAGCCTTATTTTATTGATAAGATTCGGGTTTTTCTCCAGAAATTCGTTTACTTTTTCCATATCAGGGCCTTCGCCAATAATGATAAGTTTTGATTTAACGTGTTTTTCAACATCTTTAAAGATTTCTAAAACATCAATAATCCTTTTTACAGGCCGAAGGTTAGAAACGTGAATCAGGATTTTTTCATCATCTGTGGCAAACTGCTTTCTGCTGCATACATTAAATTCATCAAATTCTGTGTTATCGATAAAATTGGTGATGACTTTAATTTCTTTCTTTATATTGAAAATCTGCAGTGTGTCTTTTTTTAAACTTTCGGAGACTGAGGTAATGGTATCTGATTGATTTATAGAGAATTCTACTGCGTGTTTGTAGCTGGGATGCTGACCCACCAACGTGATGTCTGTACCGTGAAGTGTGGTAACCAAAGGAATATCTTTGCCTTCTTCTTTAAGCATTTGTTTTGCGGTGAAGGCCGCATAAGCATACGGAATGGCGTAATGTGCATGCAAAAGATCGAGTTTATAAAGGTTTACGACGCGGTAAATCATCGATGAAAGCGCAATGTCGTAGGGCTGATACTGAAAGAGCGGATAAGTTTGAACGTTTACTTTATGGAAAAAAATATTGGGGTTGGTAATATCCAGCCGAGCCGGAAGGTTTGAACTTATGAAGTGTACTTCATAGCCTTTGTTTGCGAGCGACATGCCCAGTTCTGTAGCAACAATGCCGCTTCCGCCGTAGGTTGGGTAACAGAGAATTCCGATTTTCATAGGTGTTTTGTTTTTAAATTGAATTACTCAATTACTTTTATTTTGTTGCTTTTTTTGATGTTTCGTTTTCTGCAGTCATATGAAGGTCTGTTCCCATTCCTGCTTTTAAATTTTCGTTTACTGATACGGGTAAACGTCCTGTAATTTTACTTTTTCCTGAGAGCGCTTTTGCCGTGGCAGTCATAGAGTCATCATTATTTTCGTAGGATACCAAAACAGTGGATACATTTGAAATATCAATATCTTTTAAAGCATAAGCTGATCCGAAAACATTGAGAATTACATGATGGTTTTTGCTTAATTCCCCAAGGATTTTTTTGCTTTCGTCCGAAATTTTATACGGTTTATAAGCGGTAGAATTGTCTTTGTGGAAGCCGATAATCACTTTTGAATTTTTCGGAATTGAAGCTATCTCTGAACTTTTCTTTACGATTACAGTAGTTTTTAAATTTAGCTGATCCGCAAAAGTTTGATAGGGAGCTTCTTCAAGGGGAACATAATAGTAAACTTCACTGCAATTTAAGGGAAGAAGTTTTTTATTGTCTTTTAGCAGCGTTAAAGCGTTGGTGTAAAGATTTTGAACCAGCTTTGTATGAGATTCATTGTTCAAATGGTAGTTAATGTTTTCCGGGTTTCGGGGTTCATACTTATCGAGTCCCAGATAATATTTTGTCAGCAGGATTTTCTTCACGCTTTCTTCAACACGGTTCTGGGTGATTTCCTTTTTGTCAATCGCCTGCTGAATGAGTCTTTTGCCTTCCTTTACCCCTTCTGAAAACAGCATAATGTCGTTTCCGGCTTTAAATGCAAGTGCATCCAATTCGCCGGGTTTATAGCGTTGTGCAACGGCACCCATATTGAGCGCATCAGTAATGATCAGTCCTTTATACCCAAATTTTTCTTTTAGAAGGCCGGTAATGATGTTTTTGGAAATTGAAGCTGGTATTCCCTTTTCCTTTTCCAAAGCAGGAACATAGAGATGAGCGACCATTACCCCGCCAATTCCTTTATCCATAAGCGTTTTGAAGGGCGCCAGTTCCACCGCGTTCAGGCGGTCGATATGATGAGCTACCACGGGCAGATCCAGGTGAGAATCTGTGTTGGTATCACCATGTCCCGGAAAATGTTTTATCGCTGCCAAAATTCTGTTATCCTGCAAACCGTTGGAGTAGGCTAATGCAGAATTCACGACATTCTGAACTTCGGATCCGAAGCTTCGGTTTCCGATAATAGGATTGTCCGGATTGGTGTTTACATCAACTACAGGAGCAAAATCCCAGTTAATTCCCATTCTTTTGGAATCTTCAGCGATTTTTGCAGCCATTTGGGTGATCAGATTTTTATCCTGAATGGCTCCCAAAGTCATCGCCCAGGGAAATTTGTGAGCTGCTGAAATACGCTGGAAAAGTCCCCATTCTGCATCCATGCCAATCATGAGCGGAACTTTGGATTTCGACTGAAACTCATTTACTAAATTTATTTCTCTGGCTGCATCGTCCTGCATCAGGATTAATCCGCCAATCTGTTCCTGCTCCACAATGCTTCTTACGTTGCTGATATAGTTTTCGCCTTTATTGGTATACAGTGCAACAATGAATAACTGCCCGAGTTTTTGATCCTGAGAAAGTGAATTATAGGTTCTATTTACCCATTCTTCTGCCTTTTTTAAATCTGCCTTGGTGAGATTTTTTGGTTGGTACTGGGCAAATAAATGGATGTAAGTGAATAAAAAAAGAATACTAAGGACTGTATGTTTTGCAGTTTTCATTAATCAGATTTAAGATGATAAACAAAAATACAATTTTTAAAGTTTAAATTTCTAATTTATTGGCATGCATATTGAGATGTAGCTTACAAACCTTTAATTATATAAAAATGAAAAATTACTTTACAATACTGCTTATGGCGATTTTTGGCTTTCTGGCAGTGAGCTGTACGGATAGAAATGATGAAGTGCTGGTTGATGATAATGATACTTATCCAATGATGAGAGATATTACAGGAACCTTCAACAGTGGAAACAGTTATACGATTTCTCAGGGAATCAACATTGCAAGTACAGATGTAGTGTTGGTTTACAGAAACATTAATTCAGGATCTTCTGGAACTGCAGTTTGGCAGCTTTTACCTAAAACCGAATATTTATCCAACGGCAGAGAATTAGATTATAATTTCCTGTTCGATACGGCAAATATTGAAATTTATACCGAAGCAAACTTCGACCAGGCTACCTTTACAGCTGCAGAAGCTACACAGTATCTTAATAACCAGCGATTCAGAATTGTTTTGGTTCCCGCTTCACAGGGTAAAAATGCGGGCGTGAATTACAGTGATTACAACAGTGTAATTAAATTCTACAATATTCCGGACCGTGACTAATATTTAGATATCATTCAAATCTTTACCTATAAATGAAACCCGCTGAAAAATCAGCGGGTTTTAATTGTATGATTTTTGTCCGTTTTATGGAGTTTCAGGGAAATTTTTGCTGAACATAATTTTTAAATCGAACATTATTTCTTACTTTTAAACTTCATTTTAAAATTAAAATTATGAGTGTTCATATCGCTGCAAAAAAAGGAGAAATCGCAAAAACAGTTTTGCAACCCGGAGACCCGCTTCGTGCAAAATATATTGCCGACAATTTTCTGAATGAGGTAAGACTGGTAAGCAAAACCCGCAATATTTATTATTTTACCGGTTTGTATAAAGGTAAAGAAATCTCGGTAGGTGCAAGCGGAATGGGCGCGCCCAGTATCGGGATTTATTCTTACGAACTTTATACGGAATATAACGTGGATACCATCATAAGAATCGGAACCTGCGGTGGATACACCTCCGAGCTGAATTTATTTGATGTGTTGAATGTTGAAAATGCAGCCAGCGAATCGACTTACGCAAAATTTGCATGGGGAATCGAAGATGAAATTATTGAAAATCAGGGGAATGTATTTGGTGTCATTAATGAGACCGCAGCAAAATTATCTCAAGCGGTAAAATCCACAAACATCCATACCAGCGATATTTTCTACAGGGCAACGCCCGGAACTCCTGCAATTGCAGAGAAGTACAATTGTACCGCAGTAGAAATGGAAGCTTTCGCGCTTTTTGCCAATGCCAAACATTTAGGAAAAAATGCGGCTACGCTTCTTACGGTATCGGATATTATTCCAACACAGGAACAAATTTCGGCAGATCAGAGAGAACAGGCCTTAACTCCAATGATTGAGTTGGCTCTGGAGACAGCTTTACATTTTATAAAAACTTAAACAGGTTAAAAAAATAAACGCTTTGATTTTTCAAAGCGTTTATTTTTATGATTCATTTTCGTCTTCCAAAAGATGTCCGAAGTAATCTTTTTTTACTTTCAGGTAACCTTCACTGTCTGATGTGGAGGTAATCTGTAAAGGAATCCTTTTGTTCAGATGTATATTGCTGTTTTCAACAATTTTAATTTTAGCGGGATTGTTGGTAAGAAGATTTATTTCTTTTACTCCTAAAATATTTAGAATTTGGATGGCCTCGCTGAAATCTCTGTCGTCTGCCGGAAGGCCCAGTTTAAGATTTGCTTCCACGGTGTCGAAACCCCGTTCCTGCAGCGAGTAAGCTTTTAGTTTATTAATGATGCCTATGTTTCTGCCTTCCTGGCGTAAATAAATTATAATTCCGCCATTCTCGTGGATGAATTTCATCGCTCCGTCGAGTTGCTGGCCGCATTCACATTTTTTGGAATGAAATACCTCCCCGGTAATACATTCGGAATGAAAACGGACATTTACTGGCTGCGAGAAATCTGTATTTTCGGCAATGATAGCCATGTGGGGCATCCAGTTGCTTTCATCCTCAGAAAAGGCAATCATCCTGAAATTCCCATAATCTGTGGGAACCTGGGCTTCTGCTTGAATTTTTAACATGCAAATTAGTTTTTAAAGGTAGATACTGAATCCTGAGGAATGGTACTGTTCAGGAAGCTCATGTTTGTTTTGATTCTTACCAGATATCTGTTCAGCACTTCGTCTTCATCACGGTTAAGAAATTTTCTGAGTTTTTGCAGCTTTTTATAAGATCTTTCGAATTTTACTTTTGAATCTTCCATACCTACCAGATTGTACGTAGTCATTGCGCCGATATAATCCTTTAAATGAGATTTCAGGATAAGAACTTCACTGTTTACAGCATCATTCCTGAATTTTGGAAACGAGCTTATCAAACTGGTAATTTCTGAGGAGTAAACAATAAGATTTTTTGTCTCACCTAATGAATACGAACCAGTTGATCCATTTAAAGAAACAGAATTTTCGCCTATGGGCGAGAGATTTATTTTCTCAGTAGAACAGGAAAAAATAAAAAAGAAAAGTAAAATGTAACTAACTTTTAGTCTGGTCATTTTTCACGTTTTGATACAGGACCGGATTAAGATTTTCATCATTATACATTTTCATCTGTTTGTAAACTTTCATCTTAATCTTACCGTTCTCTATATCAAAAAGCAATTGGTCTATTGCTTCAGACAGATCCTTTTTCTGCTCCAGTAATACATTTAGTTTATTGGTACAGTTCAATCTGTGTTCTTCACTTGCAGAATCTCTGTTGGCTTCAAGTGACATATGGTAGATTTTCAGTGCAAGTATCGAGAGGCGATCCACTGCCCATGCGGGGGTCTCGCTGTTGATTTTCGCGTTGTAATCCGGCGTGATATTTTCATATTTCTGTAGAAACCAACTGTCGATAAACTCTACCAAATCAGTTCTTTGCTGATTTGAAGAGTCTATTCTTCTTTTAATTTTTAAGGCTTCAGCTGGTGTTATATTTTCGTCACGAATTATATCTTCCAAATGCCATTGAACGGTATCGATCCAGTTCTTTGCATACAAAAGCCATTCCAAAGTGTTTTTTTGGAAGGAATTATTAATCGGCGTATCTACATCATCTTTTAAGTGATAATCATTAATCGACTGATTAAAGATTTCCCAGGCACTTTCGGAAAAGCTCATAGCTGAAATTAGTTCGCAGGATTAGAATTATTTTTTGAGTCTTCCGGAGTTTTCTTGTCTTCTTCTTTCACAGCATCTTTAAATTCTTTGATACCAGAACCTAAACCTCTCATCATTTCCGGTATTTTTTTGCCTCCGAAAAGAATGAGTACTATTACAGCAACGATGAGTAAGTGTTGCCACGAAAGTGCTAATATGGTAAGTGCAGTCATGTTTAAATTTTGTACAAAGTTAAAATATATTTTTCAATTTACCCAACCCATCGGATCCACTGGATTTGTGCCGTTCCAGATCTGGAAATCCAGCGTATAGGTTCCATCGAAGTCTGCACCTACAGTCCCAATCGAAGTGCCTGCTGACACCTGTTGGTTAGCGGAAACCATGGTATTCGAGAGGTTTGCATAAATAGTAAAATATTCACCGTGTTTCACGAAAACCATTTTAGAGCCGTCGCCGGAAGCTACCACTCGGGAAACGGTTCCTGGTGCTACACATTTGGCAACAGTTCCTTTTGTAACGGCAATCTTAATTCCGTTATTTTCTTCAATAATATTTTTGAAAACCGGGTGCGGTTGGCGTCCAAATCGGTGGGTAATCGTTCCGTAAGCCGGCATTCCCATTTTGCCGCGGTTCGCTGCAAAGTTATTTCCTACAGCACTTGATACACCGTAATTGGTAAGAGCTTTATTTTCCGCAGCTTTTTTCTGATCTTCATTTTTTTTGCTGAGGGAGGCTTCGGCTTTTCTGGCGTCGGCTGCTTTTTCTGCAGCAGCTTTTGCATTTGCAGCAGCGATAGCAGCATCTTTGGCCGCGGCGGCTCTTCGGGCTTCTGCTTTTTCTGCATCCGCTGCTCTTCGGGCATCTTCAGTTTTTTTCGCATCGGCTGCAGCCGCTATTTTTGCCCTTTCGGCTTCCTCGGCTGCTTTTTTGTCTGCAATATCTTTAAGTCGTTTTGCCTCTTCATCAGCCTTCTTTTTTTCTAAGGCTAAAGCTTCCAAACGGGCTTTGTTTTCAGCTTCAATTCTGGCTTTTTCACGTTCTGCGGCGATTTTTGCAAGACGTATTTTCTCTGCCTCTTCCTTTTTTCTTTGTTCTTCTTTTGCTTTTGCTATTCTGATCTCTTCAGCAATGATAGAACGGATTTGACCTTCGAGTTTTTTAGATTCAGTTTGTTTCTGCTTCAATTCTGCCGTCAGTTGAGCTTCATTTTTCTTGAATTCCTGAAGCAGATTCTCTTTCTGTTTCTTTTCTGCAGCAATGGTGAGCAGATCTTTTTGCTGATTCGATAATAATGTTTCTTTGTCTTTAACCGACTTCTGCTTTAATGCGATATTCTGGAGCAGTACCTGTGCGGCTTTGGAGATTTCCGCGGCTTTTTTATCCTGATAATCACTATAATCTTTCAGATACTGAACTCTGCGCAGGGCTTCACCGAGATTTTTAGAGGAGAGAATAAAGGTTACTTTGTTCTGTACGCCTTTGTTTTTGTAAGCTTTTACGAGGACTTCAGCATAATTTTTCCTTAAGACAGCCAGTTCCCTGTTTTGTCGGTTAATCTCCAACTGGCGGAGATAGATATCATCTTCAATGAGTCTTTTTTCCTTTTGGGTATTGGTGTAAACTTTTTCGCGGAGCTGAATTTTTTTCTGAACATCATTAAGATAAGCGACAGAAAGTTTCGATTGCTGTTGGGTTTTTGCTAAGTTCGCATTGATGGAGGCAATCTGTTTTTTAAGTTCTGCATTTTGCTTTTGAAGTTGTTCTTTCTTTTGCGAGAATAAAATTCCGAACAAAAAAAGTCCTATTAAAAAGCTTAATTTCTTAATCATCTGATCTCAGTTTTCGTATAATTATTGGGAACGGAATACGGAGTATCCATCTTCGAACTGTCAAATTTCGTATTTTCCAATAAAATTTGGCTTGTTTTTGTACCTTTTATTATTATTTTAACATTTGTTGGCAATTGCATACTTTCAAAGTTCGCCCAGTTTGTATAAGAAACTTCAAGGTTATCTGGCGAATTAGCATTTTTCAGAAATACTTTTGAAAGGTTCATGTTGTTGTCGTAATCTATTGCTACTGCGTATTCTGATGTTTTTCCATCGTTTTCAAATTTCAAATTATTTATTGAAGTTAATTGATAACCCTGAGCGTTTTTCGTCAAAACAAAATCCTTTTCATTCACGGGAATAAAAGTTCTGCCTGTAAGAAGATTCTGTAGCGAACTGAAATCGATAAAGTTGACATTCAGTAAATTATTAAGGTAAGAAAAATCGGATTCAATATAGGTTTTGTTCCATTTTTCGTAACCTTTAATTCCGTCTGGTGTAGCAATTCCGCGGCCTACATTTAAAAAAACCGCAATCATGTTCATCCATACTTTCTGTCCGTTTTCGATATAAATGGTTGCATCTAATGTAGGAATAAAATTTCCGGTCTCAACATTTACTCTGGAGTTAATCTTAACCTGTTGAAAGTTGGGTTTTTTATTTATTTCTTTAAAAAATGCTGCTGTTTCAGTAATTGGAGCATTAGTGCTTACCGGTACATGTGTAGCAGTTTGTGTTTTACAGGATAACACTGAAATCGAGGCAATGAGTATGATAATATATTTTTTCATAAGAATTTTTACTTTTTTGTTTGCGAAAAAAGTTTGCAATATTAACGCCAAACCACACAAATTGTTTTTGTGTGGTTTGGTAAAAGTTTATTTATAAAGTTATCAGCTTTTCGAAAGAAAATCCAGAACGGAATAATCTCCCAAAGAAATTTCGCGCGCAACCCCGAAATACTGTGCAGAATTACCGATCATCGAGTTGCTTAAATTGCCGTGATCAATTAATGTATTTTCCTGAATAAGGGAATTATCAATGTTTGAATTGATGATTTTGGTATTGTTTCCGAGAGATACACAAGGGCCAATCTTGGAGTTGGAAATTTCTACATTTTCACCAATAAAACATGGTGGAATGATAAGGCAATTGGAAATCTTTGCAGATGCAGGATAGTTTGCTACGTTCTCTTTTTCGTAGTTCAAAACCTTGCCGTTTGTTTCTACTGTTGCGTTTTTGTTTCCGCAATCCATCCAGTCATCCACTTTGCCGAGGGAGAATTTGGCGCCTTTCTGGCGAAGATTTTCCAGTGCGGTGGTCAGTTGGTATTCTCCGCCCTGTTTAATGTCGTTGCTCATGATATAATTAATCTCATCCATGAGTTTTTCTGCAGAATTGAAATAATAAATTCCGATAATGGCAAGATCAGAAACAAAGGTTTTAGGTTTTTCTACAAAATCGGTAATAAAACCGTAATCGTCGAGTTTTACGACACCAAATGCGGAAGGATCCTCCACTTTTTTAACCCAGATCACCCCATCTGAATTTTTGTCGAGTACAAAATCTGCCTTAAAAAGGGTATCGGCAAAAGCCACTACTACATCGCCCTGCATTGATGCTTCTGCGCATTTAATCGCGTGTGCGGTTCCGAGAGGTTCATCCTGAGTATAAACGCTTCCCTTAGCTCCAAGTCTTTCTGCAATCTGAATTAAAGACGCTTCAACTTCAGGGCCGAAATCACCGATAATAAAGGCAATCTCATCAATTTTTTCTCCTGCAACTTTCGCAATATCTTCTACGAGTCTCTGAACTATTGGTTTTCCGGCAATCGGAATTAAAGGTTTGGGAACCGTTAATGTGTGTGGTCTTAACCGGGAACCTCTTCCCGCCATCGGAACGATTATTTTCATAATTTGTTTATTTTTTTAAGCTGTTTAATGTTTGCAACAGCATTTTTTATTTTTAGAATAGAAATTTATTTAGAAGTACTTCCGAAACCGCCTTCGCCACGATCTGTCTCGCTGAGTTTGTCAACTTCATCCCAAATTGCGGTTTCGTGTTTTGCAATTACCATTTGTGCAATCCTGTCGCCGTCGTTTACTGTAAATGATTCTGCGGATAAATTTACTAAAATTACCCCTATTTCTCCGCGATAATCCGCATCGATTGTACCCGGAGTATTCAGAACAGTGATTCCGTTTTTTATAGCCAGTCCGCTTCTTGGGCGTACCTGCGCTTCATAACCCTGTGGAAGTTCCATCAGCAGACCCGTTGCTATCAATTTTCGTTCCAGCGGCTTCAGTGTTACAGGCGCATCCAGGTTTGCGTAGAGATCCATTCCTGCAGAAAGTGCAGTTTGGTATTTCGGTAAAGCGTGTTTTGAGCGGTTAATGATTTTAATTTTCATGAAATCTTTATCTTTTAATTTTATTCAGCAGGTTTTGCGGAATTAATTTTTGGGTTTTAATTAAAATGATGGCTAAAACTAAAAAGATTAGATTGCCCAGCCAAATATTATGTTTGAAATTTTGATAATATGCCAGAGAAACAATGATGGTTATAGTAATAACAATAATATTGCTGTAAAGGTTATACGGAATTGGGTGTTTTTTCTGCCCCCATAAATAAGAGACGATCATCATGACGAAATACGATGCAATTGTTGCCCAGGCAGATGCCCAGTAACCGTATTTCGGAATAAAATAAAAATTAATCGCAATGGTAACCGCAGCACCGATAAACGAGATGTAACTGCCAACAATTGTTCTGTCGGAAAGTTTATACCAAACTGAAAGGTTGAGGTAAATTCCTAAAAACAGATTTGCAAAAAACAAAATCGGGAGAATCTGTATTCCCTCGTAATATTCTGGATTCCTGAGATAGAATTTAGAAATCCAATCCAGGTTTACGCACAAGAAAAGAATGATCATACAGTTTACTGCTATAAAAACATCCATTAGTTTTGCATACGTTTTTCCGGCATTTTCACTTTTAGAATGGCTGAAAAAAAACGGTTCGATTCCCAATACATAGGCCTGCCTGAAAAGCACCACAAAGGTTACGATCTTGGCAACCGCGCCATAAACACCCAACTGGTGACGCCCGATTTCTTCAGGAAGCAGAAATTTCAGGAACTGCCGGTCCATGGTTTCGTTAATGATTCCGGCCAAACCTGCAATCATGATGGGCCACGAATATTTAATCATCCTACGCCAGAGTTCCCACGAAAAATATTTCAGTTTTGCGATGAAAATATCCTTAAACAGAAGAAGGAAAGTGGCACCACTGGCAACAAGATTGGCAACAAAAACATAGCCTATTCCGAATTCCGGATTGTATTTCAAGCCCAGGACTCCTTGCGGAACACGTGGTAAAACCTGAAGAAAGAAGATAACGAGCAAAAAGTTGATAATACCGTTTGCGATTTTTATTGTGGCATATTTTACCGGTCTTTCATTTTTTCTGAGCATCACGAAAGGCATTGCAGAGAAAGCATCAAGCGAGAGAATAACGACTAAAATCGTCAGTAAATCGACCTGAGTCGGTGTTTTGAACGCGACAGCAAGTTCTCTATTGAAACTCAGAGAAAATATTAAAAACAGCAACGTAGCGGCTGCTACACTGAAAAATGCAGTAGAAATCAGCTTCTTATCATCCTTTTCATCAATCGCAAAACGGAAGAAAGTTGTTTCCATGCCGTGCGTCAACAGAACAGCGATAACACCGGCAACAGAATAGAAATCTGCGAACGGCGCGTAAGCTTCAGGTCCAAAAGCATTGGTAATATAAGGATTTATGATAAACGGGAACAGGCGGATGATTACCGTGGTAAGTCCATAAAGCGCAGTTTGTCCCAGCAGTTTTTTGTACAAAATTCAGATATTTCTGCAAATGTATCGTTTTAATTAAAATCAAAAAAATCTCACCGTAAAACTTATCTGTTTTGAAATCCGGATACTTTTTCGGAATGAAATCGCTAAATTTACAGTGAAATAAAACTGAATAAAAATAAATGAGAACGCTCATAAAAAACGCTGAAATAGTTAACGAGAATCAAGTATTTAAGGGCGATTTGCTCATAGAAAACGATTTCATTTCAAAAATTGGAAATAATATTTCTGCAGGAAATGTAGATCGGGTTATTGATGCCGAAGGAAAATATCTTTTACCTGGTGTTATCGATGATCAGGTACATTTCCGCGAACCGGGTTTAACCTGGAAGGGTGATATCGAAAGTGAATCCCGCGCCGCGGTTGCCGGTGGAGTTACCAGTTTCATGGAGCAGCCGAATACGGTGCCCAATGCCGTAACCCAGGAACTTCTGGAAGAAAAATACAGGATTGCCGCCGAAAAATCATTTGCGAATTATTCCTTCATGATGGGCGGAACCAATGATAATCTGGAAGAAATTCTGAAAACAAATCCGCGGAATGTGGCTGGGATCAAACTGTTTCTCGGCTCTTCTACCGGAAATATGCTTGTTGATAATCCTGAAACTCTTAAAGAAATCTTCAGTAAAACGAAAATGCTCATCGCTGTTCATTGTGAAGACGAAGCAACCATCAGAACCAACACTGAGAAATATAAAAAAGAATATGGAGACCATATTCCAATGAAGTTCCATCACTTGATTCGCAGTAAGGAAGCCTGTTATATCTCCTCTTCAAAAGCGGTGGAACTGGCTGAGAAAACCGGAGCTCGACTTCACATTTTTCATGTTTCTACGGCAAAAGAGACCGCTCTATTTCGAAATGACATTCCTCTGAAGGATAAGAAGATTACCAGCGAAGTATGTGTGCATCACCTCACTTTTACCGATGCTGATTACGAAACAAAAGGAACGCTGATAAAATGGAATCCGGCTGTAAAGACTCAAAAAGATAAGGATGGCTTGTGGGAAGCTTTGTTGGACGACAGAATAGATGTTATTGCTACAGATCACGCGCCACATACCTGGGAAGAAAAACAGCATGTTTACACTAAAGCGCCTTCAGGCGGACCGCTTGTTCAGCATTCTTTGCTTATTATGCTTGAAAATTTCAGAAACGGTAAGATTTCTCTCGAGAAAATTGTAGAAAAGATGTGTCATAATCCGGCAATACTGTTTCAGATTGAAAAGCGCGGGTTTATCCGTGAAGGTTATAAAGCGGATTTGGTTCTGGTTGATTTAAAAGAAAATTTCACAGTTTCCAAGGAAAACATTCTTTACAAATGTGGTTGGAGTCCATTGGAAGGGACAGAATTTCATTCCAAAGTCACCCATACGTTCGTAAACGGGCATCTTGTTTTCGAAAACGGAAAGGTTTCTGAAGGAAAATTTGGTGAAAGGTTACTTTTTCATCGGGATTAATAATTTTCATGCTATTAAACCGGATGATCGGTTCTCTGAAAATATATTTTTATACCGGTTTCGCGCAACAATCCATTATTTTCTGCATAACGAATCTTTATATCCACAGATAATTTTCCATAAATTTACAAAAAACCAAGAATATGAATCTTTATACACAACCCATGCTCAAGGAAGGAGCGCTGAAAGATAAAGTTGCCATTGTAACCGGCGGAGGAAGCGGATTGGGAAAAGCCATGACCAAATATTTTCTCGAACTGGGCGCCAAAGTGGTCATCACGTCCAGAAATCTGGAAAAACTCCAGACAACCGCCACGGAACTTGAAGAACAAACCGGAGGTAAAGTGCTTTGTGTTGCATGTGATGTGAGAAACTGGGACGATGTGGAAGCCATGAAAGACGCTGCGATAAAAGAATTTGGGCAGATTGATATTCTTCTCAACAATGCTGCAGGAAATTTTATTTCTCCCACAGAAAGACTCACACATTCTGCATTCGATTCCATTCTTGATATTGTTTTAAAAGGAACAAAAAACTGTACGCTTTCCATCGGAAAATACTGGATCGAAAATAAGATTCCCGGAACTGTACTGAATATTGTAACGACCTATTCCTGGACGGGCTCTGCGTATGTTGTGCCATCTGCATGTGCAAAGGCTGGTGTTTTAGCCATGACAAGAAGCCTTGCGGTAGAATGGGCGAAATATGGCATCCGTTTCAATGCCATTGCACCGGGACCATTCCCGACAAAAGGCGCTTGGGACAGGTTGCTGCCGGGAGATTTGCAGGAAAAATTCGACATGCGTAAAAAAGTCCCACTGAGAAGAGTTGGCGAACATCAGGAACTGGCCAATCTTGCGGCGTATCTTGTTTCAGATTATTCTGCCTACATGAATGGGGAAGTAGTAACAATCGATGGTGGCGAGTGGCTTCAGGGAGCCGGCGAATTCAATATGCTCGAAGAAATTCCACAGGAAATGTGGGATATGCTTGAAGCGATGATTAAAGCGAAAAAATCAAATTAAGTCAAATAAAAAACTCAGGATTTTGATTCTGAGTTTTTTTAGCTTAGTACATGAAAAAACGCCCTGAAAATCAGAGCGTTAATTATCAAAATGTAGACCCACAGGGATTCGAACCCCGACAGGCGGTACCAAAAACCGAAGTGCTACCGTTACACCATGGGTCTGTCTTTATTTTGGTGGTGCAAATCTAAAAAATATTTTCTTATCGAACAAAACTTTTTTAAAAATAATTTAAAAAAAAATTAACATTTCATTTTTTCAGTGTCTTTTATAAAATTTTATTTCCGTACTTTTGAACAAATAATTTTTACAAATGAGCAGTACTGACGATAAGAAAAAAGCACTCGCGCTGGTGCTTGACAAACTAGATAAAACCTACGGAAAAGGCACCGTAATGACTTTGGGAGATGATTCTGTAGATACTTCCATTGAAGTTATTCCTTCCGGATCTCTCGGGCTCGACCTCGCTTTAGGAGTTGGCGGATACCCTAAAGGAAGAGTGATTGAAATCTACGGTCCGGAATCTTCGGGAAAAACAACTTTAACCCTGCACGCTATTGCAGAAGCTCAGAAGATGGGCGGAATTGCAGCATTTATTGATGCTGAGCACGCATTCGACAGGCATTATGCTTCCAAATTAGGAATTAATCTTGATGACTTAATCATTTCACAGCCGGATAATGGTGAGCAGGCTTTGGAAATTGCCGATAACCTGATCCGTTCGGGTGCGATTGATATCGTGGTGATCGACTCTGTTGCGGCTTTAACTCCAAAAGCGGAGATCGAAGGGGAAATGGGAGATTCCAAAATGGGGCTTCATGCAAGACTGATGTCTCAGGCACTCAGAAAACTTACTGCTACAATTTCGAAAACTAAATGTACCGTAATTTTCATTAACCAGTTGAGAGAAAAAATAGGGGTGATGTTCGGAAATCCGGAAACTACAACCGGTGGTAATGCCCTGAAATTTTACGCTTCGGTGAGAATTGATATCAGAAAGGCAAGTGCACCAATCAAAACCGGTGACGAAGCTGTAGGAAGCCGTGTAAAAGTGAAAATCGTAAAAAATAAAGTAGCTCCTCCGTTTAAAATGGCTGAATTCGACATTATGTACGGTGAAGGCGTATCGAAAGTAGGCGAAATTCTGGATATGGCGGTAGAAACCGGAGTTGTGAAGAAAAGCGGATCATGGTTCAGCTACGAAGAAACCAAACTCGGACAAGGCCGCGATGCGGTGCGCGATATGTTGAAAGACAATCCGGAACTTGCAGAAGAACTGGAAGCAAAAATTAAAGATAATTTACGAGAAAAATAATTCGAAAGGAAAATTATTATCACAAAAGACAGCGATATGCTGTCTTTTTTTGTTGCAATCTGAAAGAAAATGACATTTTGACACTTTCCCCGCGATGGTACTTTTTTTGAAAAAATCTGTTCAAATTAAATTTCAAAAATTATGACTAAAGGAAATATCAATGTCTCAGTGGAAAATATTTTCCCGCTCATTAAAAAATTTCTCTACAGCGACCACGAAATCTTCCTTCGCGAACTGATTTCTAATGCAACAGACGCCACTTTGAAATTAAAACATCTTACCAATGTGGGCGAAGCAAATGTGGCTTACGGAAATCCACAGATTGAGGTTAAAGTCGATAAAGAAAACAAAAAACTTCACATCATCGATCAGGGACTTGGGATGACAGGCGAGGAGGTTGAGAAATACATCAACCAGGTAGCCTTTTCCGGCGCTGAAGAATTCCTCGAAAAATATAAAGACAGTGCAAAAGATGCAGGTATTATCGGCCATTTCGGGCTTGGATTTTATTCTGCATTCATGGTTGCAGAGAAAGTGGAGATTTTAACAAAATCTTATAAAGAAGGCGAATCTGCAGTGCGCTGGATCTGCGACGGCAGCCCGGAGTTTACTTTGGAAGAAACTACAGATAAAACCGACAGAGGAACTGAGATTATCCTTCATATCGCTGAAGATTCTACAGAGTTTCTGGAAGAATCGAGAATCCGTGAACTGTTGTTAAAGTACAACAAATTCATGCCTGTGCCGATTAAATTCGGAACCAGAACCGAGACGTTACCTTTGCCGGAAGATGCTCCAGAAGATGCAAAACCGGAAACCAAAGAAGTTGATAACATCATCAACAATCCAACTCCCGCGTGGACGAAAGCTCCGGCTGATTTAAAAGATGAGGATTACCTGAATTTCTATAGAGAACTGTACCCAATGCAGTTTGAAGATCCTTTGTTCCACATTCATTTGAATGTTGATTATCCGTTCAATTTAACGGGTGTGCTCTTCTTTCCGAAACTGGGTAACAACCTGAACATCGAAAAAGATAAAATTCAGTTGTACCAGAATCAGGTTTTTGTTACCGATGAGGTGAAGGGAATTGTTCCGGACTTCCTGATGTTGCTGAGAGGCGTAATCGATTCTCCGGATATTCCGCTGAACGTGTCGCGTTCATATCTTCAGGCCGACGGTGCGGTGAAGAAAATTTCTTCTTACATCACCAAAAAAGTGGCCGATAAAATGGCGGCGCTGATGAATGAAAACCGAGAAGATTACGAGAAAAAGTGGAATGACATTAAAATCGTAATTGAATACGGAATGATCTCTGAAGAGAAATTCTATGATAAATCCGACAAATTTGCGCTTTATCCGAACGTTGATGGAAAATACTTCCTTTGGAATGAACTTGAAGAGAAAATTAAAGCGAACCAGACTGACAAAGACGGTAATCTTGTGATTCTTTATGCAAGCAATGAACATGATCAGCACAGTTATATTCAGGCAGCGCAGGATAAAGGCTACGAAGTTTTATTGCTCGATTCGCCCATCGTGCCGCATTTGATTCAGAAACTTGAAGCTTCGAAAGAGAAAATTCAGTTTGCAAGGGTAGATGCAGATCACATCAACAATCTTATTAAAAAAGATGAGCCTGCGATCTCCAAATTGAATGATACCGAAAAGGAAACCTTGAAAAAAAGCGTGGAAGAAGGTATTGCTGATACCAAATTCACCGTGCAGCTCGAGGATCTGGAAAGTACCGATGCGCCGTTCATCATCACCCAGCCGGAGTTTATCCGAAGAATGAAAGACATGCAGGCAACAGGCGGTGGCGGAATGTTCGGAATGGGCAACTTCCCGGAAATGTATAATCTGGTAGTGAATACCAACAGCGACCTTGCCGGCAAAATTCTTTCCACAGATAGTGCCGAAGAGAAGACTTCACACATTAAGCAAGCCTTAGATTTGGCGAAACTGTCGCAGAATCTTCTGAAAGGTAAGGAGCTTACCGAATTCATCCAACGAAGCTATCAGCAGCTTGGGAAATAATTCGTGAAGAGTTTAAATAATTAATAATAGCAATCCCGTTTCATTTATTTGAAGCGGGATTTTTATGAGTCATCGGTACGGAAAATGGTTGCGCAAGCGTTAGAAATGGTTCCGCAAATATCAGAAACGATTCCGCAAACGCCTGTAGGGACCAAATTTGTGCAAGACCAACTTTTTGTTAAAGTTCGTGCAATGGAATCCAGAAGACTTTTTTAAAGTCTTTGATTTTATTTCCCTGAACTTTCACGCCTTCCCGTGCCAGTCTTTCGGTGAATAAATCCAGGCAGCTCGCAGTGATGTGTCCGGAAGAATTGCAGACCCGGTGAGCCGGGAAATCTTCCTCGTATTTCCGCAGTGCATTCCCCACGTGTCTAGCGTGGTTCGGGTAACCAACCGCTTTTGCAATGGCACCGTAGCTGGTAACTCTGCCTTTTGGTATCAATTTAATGATTTCAAAAACCTGTTTTTTAAACTGCGGGTCCATGATCAAACTTTATATTAAGAGTATTTATTTCTTGGCAAAAGCAAACTTCCGTCACCGTAGCTTAGAAAGCGGTAGTTATTTTCTAAAGCATGGGTGTAAATTTCTTTCCAGTTATTTCCAATTAAGGCAGAAACCAACAAAAGCAGCGTAGATTGCGGCTGATGAAAATTCGTTATCAGCCCGTTTACGATTTTGAAGGAATAACCCGGCGCGATGATGATTTCGGTTTCGATTGATAAATGATTTTGCCCGGTGCTTTTAATCCAGTTTAAAAGTGCGTTGATGGCCTCTTCAGCGGTTGCCAAAACTTCGGTTTCGTAGGGAAGCCATTGGGTGATTTTCAGGTCTTCGTAGGTGATTTCTGGGTTTTGAAGAATTTTGTTGCCCATCCAGTAGATACTTTCCAACGTACGGGTAGAAGTGGTGCCGACGGTGATGATGGGGCGCCCGATTTTGCTTTTTAAATCTTCAAGAAAATCTGTGGTAATGTTGAGGTATTCGGCGTGCATGATGTGATCTTCCATCTTTTCAGATTTCACAGGCTTAAAAGTACCTGCACCAACATGCAAAGTTGTGAATAGTGATGAAATACCTTTCTCCGAAAAATCATTCAGCACGCGTTCCGTAAAGTGCAGGCCGGCTGTGGGCGCCGCTACGGAGCCTTCGTTTTCGGAGTAAACCGTTTGGTAAGCATCTTCGTCTGTTTTTTCTGCAACTCTTTTGATATAGGGAGGCAAAGGCGTAACTCCGGCTGCATCCATAATTTTCCTGAAAGGAATTTCGCCCGGTGACCACGAAAATTTCACTAGGTAAGCATCATCTAATTTGCCGGCAATTTCAGCGGACAGCTTTACCTTAAGTCCTTCCAAATCAATATATTTCGACAGCTCTTTTTCTTTCCATTTGGAAACTTTGCCGATAAAGCAAATCCATGTTACGGAATTTTGTTCCAGGAAATGCTGTTCATAGTCGATGGCTTCGCCGTAGGGTTCCAGACAAAAAATTTCTATGTTTGCTCCGTTTTCGTTCTTAAAGAAGAGTCTGGATTTTACAACCTTGGTATCGTTAAAGACCAAAACAGCGTTTTCGGGAAGATATTCACTGATGTTCTGGTAGATATCTTCGGATATTCTTTCGTCCTTATAGATTAGTAATTTTGATTGATCGCGGGGATTCACTGGGTTGTAAGCAATTTTTTCTGCTGGCAAATCGTAAGTGAAATCTTCGATTTTTAAGTACTTTGGATGCATGCTGCAAATCTCTGAAAATCTATAGTTTTTCACCAGAAAAATTTATTGTTTTTAATGATAATTACTGCGAAAAAAAACTCCTGCAATTTTTTGCAGGAGTTTTATTAATCTGTTTTTGGATTTTAAGAATTCTCTAAAATATAAGTGAACATGAGTGGTGCACAAATGGTAGCATCACTTTCAACGATATATTTCGGTGTATCGATATCGAGTTTACCCCAGGTAATTTTTTCGTTCGGCACTGCTCCTGAATAAGAACCGTAAGACGTTGTAGAATCGGAAATCTGGCAGAAGTATGCCCAGAAAGGCACATCTTCCCACTCCAGATCCTGGTACATCATCGGTACTACGCAGATTGGGAAATCCCCAGCGATTCCACCACCGATCTGGAAAAAGCCAACGCCTTTTCCACCTGAATTTGCACGGTACCATTCGGTAAGATAAATCATGTATTCAATACCCGATTTTACGGTATGAACGTTCAGTTTACCTTTAATTACGTTTGAAGTAAAGATATTTCCGGTCGTGGAATCTTCCCAACCCGGGCAAACAATTGGCAGGTTTTTTTCCGCTGCAGCTACAATCCACGAATCTTTAGGATCAATTTCATAATATTGCTCCAGAACTCCGGAATTTACTACCTGATAAAGGAATTCGTGCGGGAAATAACGCTCGCCTTTTTCTTCAGCGGCGTGCCAAACGTCTTCCAAATGCGTCTGCAAACGGCGGAACGCTTCTTCTTCAGGAATACAGGTGTCGGTTACCCGGTTAAAATGCTGATCAAGAAGTTCTCTTTCCTGTTCGGGCGTTAAATCTCTGTAGTTAGGAACTCTTTTGTAGTGAGAGTGCGCAACAAGATTCATTACATCCTCTTCCAGGTTAGCACCGGTACACGAAATAATATCAACTTTATCCTGACGGATCATCTCGGCCAAAATTTTGCCCAGCTCTGCGGTTGACATTGCACCAGCCAAGGTAATCATCATTTTTCCGCCGTCTTTTAAATGCGCTACATAGCCTTTGGAAGCATCAACCAAAGCGGCTGCATTAAAATGCAGATAATATTTTTCTAAAAATTCTGTAATCGGTTTATTCATTTCTTTAATTGTTTTTGCAAAGATAATATTTTAGGACTGAACTTATTTTGAAATAGCTATTTTAAACTTATTCGACCTCCTTTGTTTGAAAAGAAAAAAGTACAGCGGGCAAAGGCTGTACTTTTATGTAAATCATGGTAAAGGTTGGGATTGTAAATTAGCCTTCCCAGTTTTCAACTTTCAGAATTTCAATTCTTCTTTCGCCGTCTTTAAAAGGATATTCTACGATATCACCCACTTTATATCCCATTGTCGCCAGAGCCATGTCGGAAAGAATAGAGTGTTTGTTTTTTTTCGGTCTTGCCTGTGCAACTCCTACAAAGATATATTCTTCTTCTTTGTTTAAAGTATGGTCTTTTACCGTTACTTTTCGGTCTACCGTTACTACATCTTCCGGAAGTTCTCTTCTTCTTACCTGCACGGCATTCCTAAGTTCCGAGGTAAGTCTTACTTCTTCATTTGGGGTTACTTTTTTTCTTCTGAGGTGATCTTTAATCGCATCGTATATTCCTGTTGTTAAGATAATGTTCTGTGTCATTTTTTTTTATATTTTTTTGAATTGGATGACGTGTTTAATACAATCCAATGCAGGCCGAAAATATCAGGAGATATTCTGCCTGTGAAAACACATCAAAAATTAATAGTAAAAATGCTGAAATGCCCTGTCTTGGATCTGACAGGGATTAATTGATGAAATCTTTGGAACTTTTCAAGAACGGATCAGTATGCAAATAAAGCAAGGACAGCAAAAGTCTGGATATTCCGGTTTCGGATAAAAAGAATGATGTGACCATGTATTTATAAATTGATTTTTACAAATTTAAGAAATAAGTATTTACTAAACAACTGTTTAGCATAAATTAACGTTTTGCCTAAAACCGGAATTTGCGGTTTTCCTTTTTTTCTGAAAGTTGTTTCTTTGTCTGAATTCTCTTTTCGACCTGTCGTTTTGAAGGCTTGGTAGGTTTACGGATTTTTGGTTTTATAAGTGCTTTATTTACAAGCTCTATAACCTTTTCTGTGGCAATTTTTTTGTTCTGAAGCTGCGTTCTGCTTTCGGATACCGTGAGTTGTAAGATGCCTTCCAGATTAATTCTGTTCTTCAGCTTTTGCGAAATAAGTTCAATTTCTTCAGCAGAAAAATGCGCAGTTTCTGAGGGGTTCCACATCACCGTAACCGCGGTCTCCACTTTATTCACGTTCTGTCCGCCTGCGCCGCTGCTGCGGGAGGTTTTATAGGTGAGTTCCTTTGTGAAGTTTTTCATGAGGGAGAAATTATTGCAGCAAATGTAGCAATTCTTTGCGGTTCAGCTTACCGTTTGGAATTCGAGGGAATACCGGAATAAAATGAATGGTTTTCGGAAGATGGTTTTTAGAAAATGTTTTTTCGGTTTCTTTCAGCGCTTCATCGAGCTGCGATGTAAGATCTTTAGTTTGCTTACCTTCAATGACCAAAACCAATTTCTGTCCCAGTTTTTCATCATTTACTCCTAAAAATGCAACTTCCCGGGCGATATATCTGTGCAGCAGGCTTTCAAGTTCTTCCAGATGAATCTTCAGTCCGCCGGAATTGATGACATTATCAATCCGTCCCAGAAATTTAAAGTGCCTGTCGTCTTTAAGTTCGACCAAATCATTGGTCTGCAGAATTTCCGGATGAAGTGCCGGTGCTGAAATCTTTAAACATCTACGTTCGTCCAAAGCAATTTCGATTCCTTTGAAAACCGAAAAATATTCTTCAGAAACTGGGTAAATCTGTTTTAAACCAATGTGGGAAAGCGTTTCGCTCATGCCGTAAGTTTCGTAAACCGTAGTTTCGGTATTTTTGTCTTTCAGACTTTGGGAGATTTTATTTTTTAAACTTTGAGAAACCTGAGCGCCGCCAATGATCAGGTTTTTAATGAAATGTATTTTGTGTAAAGAGTTTTCAACCTGCAAAGGTGACATTGCACAGAAGTCAATAGTGACATCCAGGTTTTGTACAGGTTTTGCCGCTGGGGTTGCAACAGATAGTTTCAGTTTTCTTTCCAGCGCGCGTACGACCATCATTTTGCCCGAAATATATTCTACCGGCAGGCAGAGTAGGGCAGCGTCTCCTTCTTTAAGGTTCAGAAAGTTACAGGTCATTCTGGCGGAATTCAGCATTTTGCTTTTTTCAATCTCAAAAACCTTGGGAATTCCTGTAGAACCGGAAGTCTGAACCGGAACTTTGGTTGAATCCGACTGCCATTCCTTCAAAAAGGAAATCACTTTTTCCTCAAATTCAGTTTGGGGAGAAAGTGATTCCGGATTTATATTTTCAGTAAAATCGATGATCATTACATTCTGTCGACAGTTCCGATTCCGAGAAGTGCGAGTCCTTTTTTAATGGTTTTTCCGGTTAAAGCTGAAAGTTCAAGGCGGAACTGCTTCGCAACAGCATCGTCCTGTTTTAGAATCGGATTGTTCTGATAAAAAGAGTTGTAAGATTTTACCAGTTCGTAGATGTAATTGGCAACCAACGCCGGCGAGAGTGTTTCCGCAGCTTTAGAAACTACCTCTTTGAAGTTGAAGATGTTCATAATCAAATCCTTTTCAGAATCATTGATTTCATAATCTGAAATCTGTTGCTCCTGATAATCTGCCTTAGCGAGCAGCGACTGGATTCTTGCGTAAGTGTACTGAATAAAAGGCCCGGTATTACCGTTGAAATCTATACTTTCTTTTGGATTGAAAAGCATTTTTTTCTTCGGATCTACTTTCAGCATGAAGTATTTCAGTGCGCCTAAACCAACGGTTTCGTAGGATTTTTCTTTCTCTTCTTCCGTAAGGTTTTCGAGTTTTCCAAGTTCTTCAGCTTTTTCTTTGGCGGTATCTACCATTTCCTGCATCAGATCATCAGCATCAACTACGGTACCTTCCCGGGATTTCATTTTTCCTTCCGGAAGTTCTACCATTCCGTAAGAAAGGTGGTAAAGGTTTTCAGCCCAGCTATAGCCCAATTTCTTCAGGATTTTGAACAGCACATCGAAATGATAATCCTGCTCGTTTCCTACGGTATAGATAAGTTTCTGGATATTATTTTCTTTGAAACGCTGAACTGCTGTACCCAAATCCTGGGTCATATACACCGAAGTTCCGTCGGACCGCAGTAATAATTTATGATCAAGACCTTCGTCGGTTAAATCACACCAAATGGAGCCATCATCTTTTCGGTACAGGACACCTTTCAGCAAACCTTCCTGGATGAGGTCTTTCCCTAACAGATACGTGTTGCTCTCGTATTGAACCTGGTCAAAATCGACGCCCAGTCTTTTATAGGTCTGCCCAAAACCTTCGTAAACCCAGGTATTCATTTCGCTCCAGAGATTTCGTACCTCTTCGTTGCCTTTTTCCCAGTCTAAAAGCATTTTCTGAGCTTCTAAGATAATCGGTGCCTGTTTCTTTGCGGCATCTTCGTCGTAACCCTGTGTAACGAGTTCAGCAATTTCTTTTTTATAATTTTTATCAAATTCTACATAATAGTTCCCGACAAATTTATCGCCCTTAGTGGCGGTAGATTCCGGCGTTTCTCCATTGCCGTATTTCTTCCACGCGAGCATCGATTTGCAGATGTGGATTCCGCGGTCGTTGATGATTTGGGTTTTGATCACATCGTAACCGTCTTCTTTAAGGATTTGTGCGACAGAATATCCTAATAAATTGTTTCGGATGTGGCCTAAGTGAAGTGGTTTGTTGGTATTGGGAGAAGAATATTCCACCATGACGGTTTCGTTCTTTGGAGCTACTTGATCGAAGTTTTCTTTGGTAGATTTAAAATTCTCTAAAAAGAAACTTTTCTTAATGGTAAGATTTAGGAAACCTTTGACCACATTGTAGCTTTCCACAAGATCGGATTGCGTGGAAAGAGCATCACCCAGTTCCATTGCGATGAGATCCGGACTTTTCTTTAAAACCTTCACGAGAGGGAAGGTCACGATTGTAAAGTCGCCTTCAAACTCCGATTTGTTTTGCTGCACTTCAAGCTTGATGGAATTCGGATGATTCACATCATCAATCTGAAAAACCGATTGAATAACCTCCGCGATTTTATCTTCAATGATATCTTTAATATACATGTTACAATTTTGAATGACAAATATACGGAAATAAAAAAACCACTCCGAAGAGTGGTATATGAATTATAAACTAAGTTTAATTAGTTTTTATCCCAGATCAGTTTGGTTGTCATTTTATCACCTCCAATTGCAGTTTGTGCAGCTGCGTAATTTTCTGGATTTAAAGTTCCCAAATTAATAGGATAGGTAACTCTTGCAGGTATATCCGTAAGTCCAGATACTAGACTGACGAACGTATATGTCATGTTACCGCTTTCATCTGGTACTAAATAGTTGTTAGTTTGACCTGGTTTAAGTAGAAATGCTGGGTAACCTGTTCTTCTATATTCTGACCAAGCTTCCATTGGTTGAGTGTATAAAGCAATCCATTTTTGACTGATTACATTTTCAGCAGACGCTGGCGGAACAGTTAAAAGATATGTTGCAATGTCTGACGTTGAAACACCCCAGTTTTCCATAGAGGCTTTAATACCATTCAGGTAATTGGTTTGGTTCCAATTGTTTGCTTCACTCAAAAGGAATTCCACCTCCGCATATTCCATAAATGTAAGGCTAGCATCTGCTCTCAATACAGCATTTGAAAAATTAGACGTTCTGTTGTTTTCAATCTGTTTTGGAGCTTCAGGATTTGTAACACCATAAGGCATCCCAACGTAGTCATTTAGATTTGAAGATGGTGTATATGAGTTGTTTGCTACAGCACTTATACTTGTTCCTTTAGGCGCAATCATTTTCTGAAGTCTAGGGTCAACACCGAAAGGACCTTTTTCACCTTTCAATGCTTTTACGAAAGTATCAGCTGGCTGGAAGTCTAATCTAGCATTCACCACGAAACCTACATAGAACGGAGCAGCGAAAGTAGCCACAGTCTGATAAGTTAATTTTGCATTGTCTGCATTACTTGTCATCACACCAGCTGCTATGGCTTCATTGATATGCGTTTGAGCGGATGGAATTACTCCTTTAACTCTAGTCGCGATTCTTAACCTCAATGAGTTTGCGAATTTTTTCCATCTGGTAGAGTTACCATTAAATACTCTGTCCCCAGCTGCATAAGTTCCTGTAAATACCGGCTGAGCAGTATTAATCATTTCAGACGCACCCTTTAACTCATTCAAAAGGTCTGTGTAAATTTTGACTTGTGAAGCAAATTTAGGATTCGGATATTTTAATACATCTAATGCTTGGAAATCTGCATCTTTATTACCATAAGAGTAGTAAGGAACGTCTCCATAGGTATCTGCTAACTGAGAGAATATGTAAGATAACATAATTCGACTCATTGCAATCTGATTCGTATTTGATCCATAAGCACTTGCGGCGGAGGCTGTTTCAGGGTTAGAGTTCATATCCTGAATTAATTTAATGTCACGCGCTACCAAGTAGTAATCTCGATATAAAGCCTGGTTTACGTTTTCTCTGAATCTGTAACGATCTTCGTCGGTGTAATTAACCTGCGCTGAGTGTTGTACCCAAGGAAGAAACATTCTTCCTGAAGAGAATACTCCTCTAGTAGCATCCATCAATTCTTTTGTTGCAGAATTTAAAATTGCAGATGGTGGGGCTGTAAGCGGGTTATTTGGGCTGGTATTAATTTCGTCAAAATTTTGTCGGCAGCTTGTAAGTGTCATAAAACTTGCAGACGAAAATAGCAATATGCTATATATTATTTTTTTCATAATTCTAATTAAAATTTAAATTGAACATTTAATCCGTAGGATCTTGTTGAAGGAGCAGAGCCTCCTTCAAGTCCCTGTATATTTCCAGAAGAATAAGAAGCAGCTTCTGGATCAAATCCTTTCCAAGCTAGTCCCCAAGTTGCTAAATTACGACCAAATGCCGAAACTGTAATTCCCTGGAAAGGGCCGGTGAAGGTTTTTGGTAAAGCATAAGAAAGGGTAACTTCTCTTAGCTTCCAATAACTAGCATCGAATACGTTCATTGCGGTCACAGTGCCATAGTGTGATTCACCCCATTCCTGTGCACTGATGGAAACGTTATTTGGTGTACCGTTTTGAGTAACACCTTGAAGAATAATTCCATTTTCGCGGACTCCGTTAGCAGCAGTTTCTTCCAGCATACCTGAATACATTCCAAACATGTGAGAGATCGAGTAGTAACTGCCACCTTTCTGTCTGTCAATTAGAGCAGATAAGGTAAGAGATTTATATTTTAACGTATTTCTTAGACCCGTATTGTATTCTGGAATAATTGATCCTAAAGATTTTACTTCTGAAGGAACATAGAATCCATCTTCATCGATAACCTTGTTACCAGCTGCGTCATAAGTGTAATCTGAGCCATATATCTGGCCATAGGTTTCGCCTACCACCGCTTGAATGGTTGCTAAGCCAAACGGCGCGGCACCAACCTGAAGAATTTTATTATCTCCTGATAATGATAAGAGTTTGTTATTGTTTTTGGCAAAATTCCAGGCAATATCCCAAGAGAAATCGTCAGTTCTGATTGGAGTTAAATTTACGATAGCTTCAATGCCCTTATTCTGCATACTCCCGGCATTTCTGTAGATTGAAGTATTCCCTGTCCCGGGATCTACCTGTACTGGAGTTAATAATGCATCAGTTACTGAATCATAATACGTCACGTCAAAACCGAACCTTCTTTTAAAGAAGCTCATTTCTAATCCAACCTCTTTAATCGTTCTTTGTTCAGGAATCAGTTCTGGGTTGTTTTGGGTGTCAGGATAAGAAAATCTTGGGTAATAGAAAGGCTGTCTTGTATCTAGATAAGTATCTAATTGATATGGTCCTGTATCATTTGCTGTTTTAGACCAACCAGCTCTTAACTTACCGTAGGATAACCAATCAGCTTTTAATACATCAGAAAATACAAAACTTGTTGTTATTGAAGGGTAGTTATCCCCCTTTGATACAGTACTATAATCATCCCTTCTTAAAGTTGCGTCAACAAAAAAGAAGTTACGATAACCTAACGATACAGACCCAAACAAGGAGTTTACTCTTCTTCTGTCTTCATAATTGGTTACAGTGGAGGGAGAAGATCCGTTTCCTAGGTTATAAAGGTTAGGTACAACCAGACCTCCAACAGTTTGACCTGACATTGCAGAATATTTGTTTTCTCTTCTGTTAGCACCTACAAATGAATTTAGAGTGAAATCTTCTAGGAATTTTGTATCATAATGCAATCTTGTTTCATAGTTAAATTCCGTAAAGTTTCTCTGCACGATTTGGTAAGATGACTGCGCCTGTGAACCAATTGCCACTCTCTGCTGTACTTGTAAAGCGTAAGTGTCACCATATACATTTCCTGTCGCATATAGGTTTTTAGTAATGTTGTAAGTTAAACCTACATTACCAAAAAATCGATTTCTCCTGTCATCCGACGTATTTTCGTATACAGTCCAATATGGGTTATCAGAATAAGCAGGGGTTGGGTTGGTAGCAGAAGTTCTATTCCATGTTCTCTGTCTGCCGTTTGGCATCTTATAGTCTCTTAAAGCAGCCATATCGAGCTGCCTTTGACCCCACTGGAAAAACTTTTGAAAAACAGAGTTATCACCATATCCTTGCTCAGGTCTGTTAAATCCATTGGTAATTACATAGTTAAATGTACCGTTCATCTTTAGATCATCGGTCAATTTACTGTCCATGTTAAAACCTAATGAAGAACGCTCCAGCTTAGAATTAGGAACAATACCCTCGGTCTTAACATTTGCGAAAGACACCCGAACATTAGTGTTTTCAAAAGATTTTGCTAGCGATAGTGCGTTATTATAAGTAACACCCATTCTGAAGAAATCCTCTACATCATGCTGTGGTGCCACCCAAGGAATTTCTTTTAAATAATCATTGGCAAATTCTGGATCAAAAGCATTCCAAGGTAAGTATAATAAACTTGGATTGTATTTTGGCCCCCAGGATTCGTCAACATTATATCTTGCCACGTTGTAGCTTTTTCCGTTAATGGTAACCTTAGGTAACGTAGCGCCTACACCTCCACCGTATTCATTTTGTAACCGAATCATCTGATTAATTGACTCCATGGTCAAACCAGTGTTGAGAGTAATTTCGGTTTTGCCGGATTTCGCTTTTTTGGTAGTGTACATAATTACACCGTTCGAAGCTCTTGAGCCATAAAGAGCAGAAGCGGGACCACCCTTAAGAACTGTAACTGACTCAATGTCGTCCGGGTTAATATCGGCAGAGGCATTGCCGTAGTCTCTACCACCGCCGCCGTTTACTGTGTTAGCCCCGTTATAGTTCGAGTTATCTAAAGGAATCCCATCAATAACAATCAAAGGGTTGTTATTTCCTACTACAGAGTTAATACCTCTAATGGTAATTTTGGTAGAGCCGCCCATTGCAGTAGGAGCTGTAACCTGTACCCCCGCTACGTTTCCGGACAATGCACTTACAGCATTCGTTTGGCGGGAATCCGTCAATAAACTTCCGCTAACTTCTTGAGCTTGGTAACCCAACGCTTTTTTCTCTCTTTTAATACCTAAAGCCGTTACTACAACGCCTTCGATATCCTGCGTTCTGGCAGTGTCAACCTGTGCATTTACCAAAGCAAATGAGGAGGTTAAAACTACAGCTACAACGCTTGTTGTTAGTTTCTTCATATCAAATTAAATTTTTTCATTGGGACAAAAGTGCAAAACTTTCACAATATGACCAAATATTTTGTTAATTAATTCTTAATAATCTAATAAATATCTTGCGTTGCTGTATTTAATGTAACAATTATTACAAATGTGTGAATTTATCAAAATGTGCATCATTTTTACGATAAATATCATGCGGATTTAAGTGAAATAGTAAATTATGATCGTTTATAGCAATCTTTTTATATTAACTATGCAATGAAAATTAAGTTAATTTACGTTAATCTTATAGAACTTTTAAGTTTTTTACAGTTAAACTGGTTTGTGTGAAATGTGTTTAAAAAGCAAATTTTCGAACTGTAGAATCCCTTAATTGTCCCTCCACGGCGAAAAATTTAGTTAGTTTTTACGTAATAATTGTAATTTTACAAACGATTATTGAGTATAAATTTTGTTCGTTTTATATGGATTTGCTTAAAAAATGGTCAGAACATTATATAGAAGCAGGCTGTGATGAAGTCGGCAGAGGCTGCCTGTGCGGTCCTGTGGTGGCTGCGAGTGTTATTATTCACGAGAATTTTACACATACTTTGGTTAATGATTCGAAAAAACTAACCTTCAGGACACGGATGGAGTTGGATTCCTACATCAAAGATCATGTGGTGGAATATTCGATCGCCGAAGTTTCCCCGGAAGTAATTGATGTTCACAATATCTTAAATGCAAGTATCATGGCAATGCATCATGCGCTTGATCAACTCAAAACCCGCCCGGAACTTATCCTGGTTGATGGAAACAGATTTCATCCCTATCAATCTATTCCACACGAATGTATTGTAAAAGGAGATGCCAAACTGCTCTCGATTGCATGCGCATCAATTCTGGCAAAAAATTACAGAGACAAGCTGATGATCGCGCTTCACAAAGAGTTTCCGGAATATGGCTGGGCTACCAATATGGGTTATGCTACAAAGCAGCATCAGGAAGCTTTGAACAAATACGGTCCCACCATCCATCATCGAAGATCATTCCGACTGGATTACAGGGTTTGCGGTGAGCATTCTTACGCGGGCTAAGTCCAAAACATTTAGTTGATTCTGCGGGTATATTCATTTAGTCAGCCTACACTAAGCTACCATCTAAATCAATTATAAGTTCATTATAACTCCACTATGACTCAATGTTTTATTAGTGTTATATTGGACTTATATTGGACTTATATTGGACTTACGTAAAAGAAAACCTGAAGCTTTTGAGGGTGAATGATGAATGACCTTAAAATATGGCTATAAAAAAAAGCGGAAAATCAATTCCGCTTTTTTGTCTTGTATAATAAGATAATCTTATTTCTTTTTCTTAGCCTGTTGCTGTTGGGCTTTTTGCTGTTCCTGCGCCTGTTCCATCATTTCGCGCATTCTTTTCTGGAACTTACCTTCTTTTTTAGGTTCCTTCTGCTTGTTGGCCTGTATCTGTGCATGGATTTTCTTTTCATCCAGAATCCAGTATTTAATGACAAGGATGATTAAGATGTTAATGGCATTCGATACAAAATAATACCATGAAAGTCCGGATGCTGAAGTGTTCAGGAAGAAAAGGAAGGTAATCGGGAAGATGTACATCAGCACTTTCATATTCGGCATTCCTTCCTGCTGTGGCTGCTGAATGTTTCCGGAAGTCATTACCGTATAAATCAAAATTACCACCGTACACGCAATTGCGAAAATACTTAAATGCTCGCCTAAGAACGGAATATGGAAGGGCAGTTTAATTACATCATCATAAGCCGTTAAATCCTTGGCAAACCAGAAGCTTTTGCCTCTGAGGTCGATCATGTTCGGGAAGAAACGGAAGAGCGCATAGAAAATCGGAATCTGCAGCAAGGCTGGCAAACATCCCGCCATCTGATTTACCCCGGCTTTCCGGTAAACTGCCATCGTTTCCTGTTGTTTTTTTAAAGGATCTGCATCCTTAAATTTTGCGTTTACTTCATCAATTTCCGGACGGATAACACGCATCATCGCGCTCAGTTTGTGCTGTTTGAACATTACCGGCGAAAGAATGATCTTCACAATGATCGTCATTAAGAAAATTACCCAGCCTGCAGCCAGTCCCCAACTGGAGATGAGGTTATACATAGGGATGAAGAACCAGCGGTTCATGCTTCCGATAAATGACCAGCCCAAAGGCAGTAATTCATCGAAGTTCTTGTCATACGATTTTAATAAAGGCAAATCCAAAGGCATAAAGTACCATTTGAAATTTTGATTTAATTCGTTTCCTGCCAAATCAACCTGGCCGTTGAAGTTGAATTTCTTAAGAAACTCACCCTCTTCTACCATTTCCTGAGAACCTTTAGAGTTTTTGAAACCGTGTTGCGGTTCGATCACAGCAGAGAAAAACTGCTGTTTTATGGCAAGCCAGTTCAGGGTTTCATCCGGCTCGTCCATTTCGGTTCTGCCGTCATAATCAAAACTCTTGTAATTGTTAAATGAATAATTGAATTCAGTATGGGTTTGCTCCTGGGCACGGCCTTTTTCTAAACCGCGGGCATTGAAATCCCAAACGAAATCTGCTTTCTGGTCCGCAACCAGTTGATTTAATCCCTGTGTTTTCACATTGAAATCCACAGTATACTTATCAAGAAGGGTATAAATAAACTGAATCACCGCACCGTTTGCATTGGCCTGCATCGTCACGGTGTTGCCACTTTGTGTCGGTGTAAAAATAAGGTCTTTTGTGTTGAAGGTTTTGCCTGTTTTGTCTTTGAACTGAAAACCGTAAGACGAGTTGTTCCTGTCGAATATTAAAAGATCCCTGTCGTTGATGTCGCTTTGCGGGTTATAAGCTTTGTATTCATTAAGCTGTACGGTAGAAATCTGTCCGCCCAAAGTAGAAATTCCCAAGCTCAGTTCCTTGTTTTTCAACTGAACCTGCTGAATGGAGGTGGTTTTCACACTGTCGTTTAAGTTGGTAACAACAGCGGGTTTGGTATTGTTGGCAATCGTGGTTTGGGTGGTTTTTGCCTTGTTTTCGGCATCTAAAAGCTGTTGCTCGGTAGCCTGTTTGTTTTGGAAGTAAAACATCGCTCCAATAAGGATCATGGAAAACAGGGCGAAACTAATCAGTTGATTTTTATCTAAACCGTTATTTTGTTGCATCTTTTTAATTGATTGTTTGGATTATCGGGTTGGAATTTTAACCGTTCTTACCCTTTAATTTTGGCTGACAAAAATACTGATTTTTTTGGCAATGTAGAATTTTTTGTCAACTCATTTAAAAACAAAGAGATAAAAAACATTTTGTCTTTTATCTCTTCGGTTTTATTTTTTGGTTGCTGCCTTTATCAGCGCTTTAAAAAGCGGATGAGGCGATGCTACAGTACTTTTGTATTCCGGGTGATATTGTACACCGATGTAGAACGGATGGTTTTTAAGTTCCAGGGTTTCTACCAAACCGGTTTCAGGGTTCAGTCCGGTCGGGAGAAGGCCGTTCTTTTCGAATTCTTCTTTGTATTCTGAATTGAATTCGTAACGGTGGCGGTGTCTTTCGGAAATATTTTTAGAACCATAGATTTCCAACATTTTGGAATTTGGTTTCAAGGTACATTTCCAGGCGCCCAGTCTCATGGTTCCGCCTTTGTCGACCACATTTTTCTGTTCTTCCATTAAAGAAATCACCGGATCTCCAGTGGAAGTGTCGAATTCCATAGAGTTGGCTTTTTTGTATCCTAAGACATTTCGGGCGAATTCGATGGTCATGATCTGCATTCCGAGACAGATTCCCAGGAGCGGAATATTATTTTCGCGGGCATATCTTGCGGCTGAAATTTTTCCTTCGATTCCTCTGTCGCCAAAACCTGGAGCGATCAGCATACCGTCGATTCCGGATAAAGTTTCTTTTATATTGTCTTCCGTAAGATCGCCACTGTAAACCCAACGGATTTTCACTTCGGTTTCCAGATCAGCACCGGCATGAATAAATGCTTCAGCAATGGATTTATAGGAATCCTGAAGTGAGACATATTTGCCGACAAGCGCGATTTCCACAGATTTTTTAGGATTCTGGTATCTTTTCAGGAAGTTTTTCCAGTCTTTTAAATCAGCTTCTGAATCTGATTTTAAGTCAAGTTCCTTAAGGACGACATCATCAAAATCCTGTTTTTGGAGATGAAGCGGAACTTCGTAAATCGTCTCCATATCTCGGCATTCAATTACATTTGCCAAAGGCACATTACAGAACTGGGCAAGTTTGGCGCGCTGTTCCTTAGGGATTTTGTGCTCAGTCCGGCAAACTAAAACATCTGCCTGAATTCCGCTTTCCATTAACTGTCTTACAGAATGCTGAGATGGTTTTGTTTTCAGTTCCCCGCTTGCTGAAAGGTAAGGCAGCAAAGTAAGGTGAATCACCATAGAATTGTTTTCGCCTAGTTCCCATTTCAGCTGGCGAACCGACTCTATATAAGGAAGCGATTCTATATCGCCTACCGTTCCACCAATTTCGGTGATAATGATATCATAGTTCTGTTTTGCAAGAATTTTAATTCTGCGCTTAATTTCATTGGTAATATGCGGGATGACCTGCACGGTTTTTCCCAGGAAATCTCCTTTTCTTTCCTTCTCAATTACGGTCTGGTAAATTTTACCGGTGGTAACGTTATTGTTTTGGGAGGTGGCGGAATTCAGGAATCTTTCATAATGCCCGAGGTCCAGGTCGGTTTCAGCGCCGTCTTCCGTTACGTAGCATTCGCCGTGTTCGTAGGGATTTAAGGTGCCGGGATCGATGTTGATATAGGGGTCAAGTTTCTGGATGGTGACAATGTAACCGCGGGATTTTAGCAGAAGTCCCAAAGAAGCGGAAACAATTCCTTTTCCCAAAGATGAAGTAACACCTCCTGTAACGAAGATGTATTTCGTGTTCTTTTTACTCATTAGATTAGGTTTGTGCAAAGTTAAGCGAATTTGAAACATGGGACAAATTAATCCTGTCGAAAGTCATGTAAATTAAGGTGGATAATTGAAAAATTTTCAATATGTTGGTCTTCAAATAGTTAAAGATTGATTGGGGTGAGAAATGTCATTTTTAATTACGAAAAAATGCGCTTAACTTTACACTAGAAAATAGGTCCAAGAAACAGAAAACAATTAAATATTAACTTAAATATTAAAGAAATGAAAAACACTCTTAAATCCGTAATGCTCCTGTTCGCTGTTACCTTTTTTAGTTTTGTAAATGCACAAAACATCACAGGTAAATCTACAAAAATCGCTGTTGACGGAACTTCTCCGATGCATGACTGGACGATGACAGCCTCTGCAGCTAACTTCAGCGGTACGGTTAGCGGAAACGCTATTACCAACATAAAATTCAGTATGCCCGCAAAAAACCTGAAAAGTACCAAAGGTAAAATGATGGATAATAAAGCTTACGATGCCCTGAAAGCTGATAAAGCGCCGAACATCAGTTTTACCGCAGCTTCCTTAGCCGTTGGTAAAGGTACTTTAGCTGGTAAACTTAGCATTGCCGGAGTTACCAAAGATGTAAGCTTCCCAGTAAATGTTGTTAAAAACGGCGCATCTTATAATATTACAGGGACTGAAAATCTTAAATTATCTGATTTCGGTATGGCGAGACCTGGATTCATGGGTGTAAAAACCGGTGATGCGATTAAAGTGACTGTGAATATTGTTGCGAACTAATATAAAATATTTTTCATCAGGATAGCCGCTGCGAAGCGGCTGTTTTTTTTGGCTAAAATCTGCGTAATTGAAAAAAAAGCAGGAAATTCGCAACATGGCAAAAGTGAAAACGGCATATTTCTGTCAGAACTGCGGGACGCAATACCCACAGTGGCTTGGACAGTGCAAAAACTGCGGCGAATGGAATACTCTGGTGGAAGAAATTGTAGAGAAAACTCCTGTGAAAAGTTTTACCGACCGCTCCAAGCAGCATATCATCAACATCATCGAAGTTGAAACCAACGAAGAGCCGCGGATTAAAACACCCTCCGAAGAACTGAACCGTGTTCTGGGCGGCGGAATCGTTCTGGGTTCGGTTACTTTAATCGGCGGGGAACCGGGAATCGGGAAATCGACTTTATTATTGCAGCTTGCGCTGAAGATGAAGAAGAAAATTCTTTACGTTTCCGGCGAAGAAAGCGCATCTCAAATTAAAATGCGTGCAGACCGGCTCACAGAACTTCAGAATCCGCATTGTTATCTTTTTACTGAAACTTCAGTGGAAAAGATTCTTCACGAAGCTAAAAAACTGAAGCCGGATTTTGTGATCATCGATTCCATACAGACGCTGCAAAGCCAGCTCATCGAAAGTTCGCCCGGTACCGTTTCCCAAATCCGGGAATGTTCGAATGAAATCATCAAATACGCTAAAGAAAGCAACACGCCGGTGTTTTTAGTGGGACATATCACCAAAGACGGTCAAATAGCCGGCCCGAAAGTCCTGGAACACATGGTTGATGTTGTTCTGAATTTTGATGGCGACCGAAATCATTTGTTCAGACTCTTACGTGCGAACAAAAACCGTTTCGGTTCTACCTCAGAAATTGGGATTTATGAAATGGTTTCCCAGGGTTTAAAAGAGATTAAAAATCCTTCAGAAATCCTCATCACCAAAAAATTTGAAGAACTTTCCGGAAATTCTGTCGCAGTAACTTTAGAAGGAAACCGCCCGATGCTCATCGAGATTCAGGCTCTGGTAAGTACGGCAGTTTACGGAACGCCTCAGCGAAGCTGTACGGGTTTCGATTCGAAAAGGCTTAATATGCTTCTGGCGGTTTTAGAGAAGCGTGCAGGCTTCCAGCTGGGCGCGAAAGATGTTTTCCTGAATATTACCGGCGGCATCAAAACCGATGATCCGGCGCTGGATTTGGCTGTGGTAGCTTCGGTACTTTCCTCCAACGAAGATATTGCGATTTCCGAACATTTCTGTTTTGCGGGAGAAATAGGGTTGAGTGGAGAAATCCGTCCGGTGTCGCAGATCGAACAGCGCATTTCGGAAGCTGAAA
Organism: Kaistella yananensis; assembly: GCF_026107505.2. Classification (NCBI taxonomy): domain Bacteria; kingdom Pseudomonadati; phylum Bacteroidota; class Flavobacteriia; order Flavobacteriales; family Weeksellaceae; genus Kaistella; species Kaistella yananensis. The sequence goes on from NZ_JAPCHZ010000001.1 coordinate 65,921, forward strand.
AACTGGGCTATGAAAAGATTTTTGTTTCGAATTTAAATAAAATTCCAAAAAAGAAGTTCGGAATTACGATTGTTGAAGTAAGTAAAATTGAGGATTTTCATGAATATCTTTTTTAGAAATAGGATGTTTGGAGGATGGAGTATGAGGTTTGGAGTATCAGTATTAGGTATGAAGAATAAGGTATGTAGTATGAAGTGGTGTTTACAGTACAGAAATAATTTATAAAAAATTGAAGGTATGGGTGATATAGTCCGTGAATTGAGTTTCCAGTTTGCTTTGGATATTATTGAACTTTATAAATATTTAGTTTCCGAAAAGAAAGAATTGGTGATGAGTAAGCAGTTATTGCGATCCGGAACTTCTATAGGAGCGAATCTTCGCGAGGCTAAAAATGCACAGTCGCCGGCAGATTTTATCCATAAAAACGCCGTTGCCCAGAAGGAGTGTGATGAATCCCTGTACTGGCTGGAACTTTTGACAGCATCAGGTTATATTTCACAAAGTAAATTTCAAGAACTGAATGAAAAGGCAACTTCTTTATTAAAGATAATTAAAAGTATCATCCTCACTAAAAAGCAAAATTTAAAATAAACATTCCACCAAACTCCCAACCTCATCATTCATCCTTCATCCCTCATCCTGCAAATTATGAATTTCCTCGCCCATTCTTACCTCACTTTTACCGATGAACAGATTGTCGGGCAGTTTCTGCAGGATTTCATCAGGAACAAAGACCGTTTTTCGTTTCCGGAAAAAATAGGAGAGGGCATCACTTTACACCGCGCCATCGATACGTTTACCGATGCTCATCCGGAAATTCATGAAGCGAAGAAAATATTCAGTCCGTTGGTGAGACTGTATGCCGGTGCTTTTGTGGATGTAAGTTTCGATTATTTTCTCGCCAACTCTATACCTGATAAGGCTTTAAAAGCGCATTCAGAAAAAGTGTACCGCGTATTGAGAAATCACGAAGAATTATTGCCGCCAAATTTGCTGAGAATGCTCGACAGCATGGAAAAAGACAATTGGCTTTATAATTACCGCGAAGACTGGGGAATTGAATTTTCGATCCGGAATGTCCTTAACAAAGCGAAGTATCTGAATAAAAATCTGGCAGTTTTTGAAGTTTTTCTGAACCACAAACCTCAACTTCAGTATCATTTTGATCATTTTTTTCCTGATCTCGTGTCGGAAGTACAGAAAATTAATGCAGAATTCCGTTCTTAGAAGTTCTGGTAAAGATAACGGTCGGGATAATTTAATCTTTGGCTTTTTCGGTTTCCGTTGACAATAATATGAACGATATTCAGCTGATCATCGAAAAGATTATAGAGAAAACTTACCGCAGTTTCCACTTTTTTAGGCTGAATGACTTTATCGGATTCCAGGTAAATATTCACCGATTCGCTGTCTTCTTCGTAGCCTAAATAATTAATTTTTAGGAATTTGTTATTTACTTTGAGTTTTAGGTATTCTTCGCAGTACTTTATCAGATAGTTGTTGATTTGAGTTTTATATTGCTCGGAATTAAAGTGTACCGCTTTGCCGTATTTTTCCTTCAAAGCATTTTCCAGGTCATCCAGAAAGAACTTTCCGCTGATCTCGAACGTTTCTGATTTGGAATTGTAATTAAATTCCACTGAGCCAACGTGATAAGGATGAATTTCGCTTGCTGAGCTGAGGCCGAAAACCGAAAAAAAGAGGATGAAAAATAACTTTTGCATGGTTCAAAAATAGAAATAAATTTTGTATTATCGTGCCGCTAAAAATATGCGGTATATGAATGATTTTTTATTTTATCTGAATCTGGGTTGGGAACATATTATTTCACTGGATGCGCTGGATCATCAGCTTTTTGTATTGGTTTTGGTCGCAGTTTTTGCGGTAAAGGACTGGAAAAACATTTTCTGGATTATCACTGCATTTACCATAGGTCATTCAATTACTTTGGCTTTAAGTGTCTTCGATATCGTACGTGTGCCGGCGAAGTGGGTGGAATTTTTAATCCCACTTACCATTGTCATCACCGCTCTGGATAATATTCTGATGCGCAACAGGCAGAGTAATCTCATGAAAATGAATTTCTATCTTGCTCTGTTTTTTGGATTGATTCACGGGATGGGATTTGCCAACACCGCAAGAATGATGATTGCCAATGAACAGCATATTTTCGTACCGCTTTTAGGTTTCAATATTGGATTGGAGCTAGGTCAGATCGCTGTGGTAGCAGGTATTTTAATCATACAGTTTGTTTTGCCTAATCTTTTTAAAGTTAACCGAAAAGACTGGATTATGTTTATCTCTTCAGGGGTTTTTGCGCTGTCTTTAAAAATGACTTTAGAAAGAATTCCGTTTTAATCTGTAAAAGTTTACAATTATAGTCTGTTTTCTGTAACGATTTCTTAATTTTGATGACTATTGTATCATATCACAAACTAACTATGAAGTTCAAATCCGTCTTTATATCACTTTTTATTCCATTTGGAATTTTCGCCCAGAATATTCAAAACAATCCAAACAGCAATCACGGCAATAAGTTTGAGCAACTCGGCACAATTCTGCCGACACCAAATGTGTACCGCACTGCTTCCGGGGCGCCAGGTCAGGGATATTGGCAGAACAGGGCCGATTATGAAATTACAGCTTATCTTGATGAGGATAAAAGAAATTTAAAGGGCTCAGAAACCGTTACTTACTATAATAATTCTCCCGACGATCTGGATTATTTGTGGCTTCAACTCGATGAAAATGAGCAGTCTTCTATAAATAATGCGGGCTATCATGATTCTTCATTTATCCCCAAACAAACCACTACCGAGCGTTTGAAAGTCACTGATCTGCCTGAAAAAAATAACGGATACGGCGTGAATCTGGAGAAAGTAACCGATGCTTCCGGAAAACCTTTAAAGTATGTGGTGAATAAAACCATGATGCGGATTGATTTGCCTAAAGTTTTGAAAAAAGGTGAAAAATTCGTCTTTAAAATCGACTGGAACTATAACATTCCGAACCGGATGACGATGGGCGGAAGAGGTGGTTATGAATATTTTCCGGAAGATGGCAACGATTTATACACGATCACCCAGTGGTTTCCAAGAATGTGCGTGTACAGCGACTTCAAAGGCTGGCAGAATAACCAGTTCACCGGTAGAGGCGAATTTGCACTCGTTTTCGGGAATTATAAAGTAACGATGAACGTTCCTGCGGATCATATTGTGGCATCGACGGGCGTTGGGAAAAATTTCGAGCAGGTATTAACACCGGCACAGCTGCAGCGTTGGAAGCAGGCACAGACTGCAAATGAACCGCTGGAAATTGTGACTTTAGAAGAAGCGAAAAAAGCCGAAAAGAACAGGTCAAAACAGAGAAAAACTTGGGTTTTCGAAGCAGAAAATGTACGTGATTTCGCCTGGACTTCTTCAAGAAAATTCGTTTGGGATGCGATGAAAGTTGTAATTCCCGAAAACAATAACCAAGTAATGGCGATGAGTCTCTATCCGAAAGAAGCCTATAATCTTTACCGTAAATTCTCTACAAAGGCAGTAGCGCACACGATAAAAACATATTCAGAATTCACGGTGCCTTATCCGTATCCGGTGGCGCAGTCTGTTGAGGCGGCAAACGGTATGGAATATCCGATGATCTGTTTCAATTACGGAAGAACCGAGAAAGATGGAACCTATTCCGAAGGAATCAAAAACGGAATGATCGGCGTAATCATTCATGAAGTGGGACATAATTTCTTCCCGATGATCATTAATTCCGATGAAAGACAGTGGAGTTGGATGGATGAAGGTTTGAATACTTTCGTAGAATACTTAACAGAAGAAAAATGGGACAATAAATTCCCTTCAAGAAGAGGTCCGGCGCACACGATTGTAGATTATATGAGACTGCCGAAAGATCAGCTTGAGCCCATCATGGTAAATTCAGAGAATATTATTCATTTCGGTCCGAACGCTTATGCAAAACCGGCTACAGGTCTTAATATCTTGCGCGAAACCATCATGGGAAGAGAACTTTTTGATGAAGCGTTTAAAACTTATTCAAAACGTTGGGCTTTCAAACATCCTGAGCCGGCAGATTTCTTCAGAACGATGAATGATGCAAGTGGTGAAAATCTCGACTGGTTCTGGCGTGGCTGGTTCTACGGAACCGATGCGGTAGACATTTCCATTGATAAAGTAACTGTGGCTACACCTGATTTTGATGCCGCTCCGAAATCACGGGAAATCAGTTACACTGTCGAAAAGCCTTTGCAGAATGATTTCGAGGATATTTCTAAAATCAGAAACCGAAACGATAAGAACATTGAATTTTATACCGACAAAGACAAGAGCACTCAGGATTTTTACTGGAGATATAACCGCGGAATGGAGAAAGTTGATGACACGAAGAAATATTCCATGAAAGTCGACAATATGGAGAAAGTAAGTTCTAAAGACAAAGCGCAACTTCAGAATGTTATGGCTTACCAGATCGATTTCAGCAACAAAGGCGGGTTAGTAATGCCGATAATTCTTGAATTTACTTTCGAGGACGGGACCAAACTCACCGATAAATCATCAGCCCAAATCTGGCGAAAGAACGAGCAGAAAGTTTCTAAAACGTATTATTTCGATAAAAAACTGAAATCCATTCAGCTTGACCCGATGAGAGAGACTGCGGATATCGACACCTCAAACAATTTCTGGGGCGAAATTCCTGCGCCGGCTTCCAAATTTGAAGTCTTCAAACAGAAAAATGAAGCTGCCGCAAGAGGCGCCGCACAAGGACAGGTAAATCCAATGCAGGCCGCAGGAAAGAAATAATTTTGAAAAAAAACTGGAATTGTTTTCCAGTTTTTTTTTTAATACTTAACATATGTAAATTCTCTTGAGAATAGTATTGCTTAATTTTGCGTATTCCTTATGAGAAAAAAATTATTCAGGTTTCATATAGTACTCTTTACCTTTATATCACTGTGGTCACAGGCACAAGTTATTCGTGTTGCCCCAACGCCAAGTGGTTCTGGTAACGGTTCTTCTTGGGCAAATGCCTCATCGTTACAGAATGCAATTGCAAATGCTTCTTCCAATTCCCAAATCTGGGTAAAACAAGGAAACTACCCGGTTTCTTCCACCCTTTTGGTTTCATTTTCCAACATTTCTATTTATGGTGGTTTTGCCGGAAATGAAACTGCACTCAATCAAAGAGATTGGACCAACAATACCACGGTCTTCAACGGACAAAATACCGTGAAAATTATGCGATTTTCATCCAATAACGGAATCATTGATGGGATCCATTTCAGAAACGGATTTGTCACCGGAACAGTAGATACAACCAATGATGGCGGTGGAGCTTTACGGTTGGCCGGTCATGATCAAATCATTAGAAATTGTACCTTTTTAAACAATAGATTTACAGCAGAAAGAGGTGCCGGAGCAATTTTCATTTGGTTTGGAGGAGGGCAAGTGATCGAAAATTGCTCTTTTGAAAACAATACCCATATCATCACAACCATCAATTCAAACGGTGGAGGTGCTATCCACAATTGGGATGAAGATGTAACCATTCGTAATTGCCGATTTATCAACAACAGTTCCTCCAGAAGCGGTGGTGCAATTTATTCTTGGGGTGAAAATTTCAAAATAGAAGGAAGTAGATTTGTAAATAATCATAGTGATGATAATGGCGGGGCAATTCATATAAACAGTAATGATCTTCTCCTTACCAATTCTTTTTTTAGTGGCAATACAGCCGATGATAGTGGAGGTGCAATTCACAATGACAAACTTTTGAAAGTCAGCAATTCACTTTTCATAAACAACAATGCAAGTAACTTGGGTGGAGCGATTTACAACAGGGAAGAATTAGCCGTAACCAATTCCACTTTTGTGAACAATAACAACACCGCCATCATTCACTCTCGATTTTCTCCAAGCCAATTCTTCAATTCTTCAACCCATATTTACAATTCCATATTTTATGGAAATACACCCAAAGCTGCAGACTATTTTTCGGACATCTCTCCGTCTACTGGTATAAATTCAAATGATGGTAGTGAAAAAGACATCAGACGAAACATCGTTCAAGAATATAATTTAGGAACGAACAATATGATTGGAGTAAATCCTCAATTTGTCAATAACACCAATAATTTTACTCTTCAAACAAGCAGCCCAGCTATTAATGCTGGAAATAACACTCTTTACATTCAGGTATCCCCGACCAATGCTACAGCTTCAACAGATTTGAATGGTAATCCTCGATTATTCGGAATTGCGGTAGATTACGGAGCTTATGAATTGCAGCAAATAATTACACCTTCCGTTCCGGCTTGTACATCAGCAACAATTCCAGCGAACGGTGCAACGAATATTGGCATCGCAACAAACTTTTCGTGGACTGCCGTTACTGGTGCAACTTCCTACACTCTGCAAATTGGAACGGTTTCAGGAACGTGGGATATTTTAAATCAGAATGTTGGAAATGTAACCACCTTCGATTTACCCAATGATTTGAATTATTCTACTCAATATTTTGTCAGAATTATTCCTTCTAATTCGGCAGGATCAGCTTCTGGATGTTCTGTGACAAATTTTATAACCGAGGCGCAACCAATTACTGTTCCAGCTTGTACAGCAGCAACAATTCCAGCAAACGGTGCAACGAATATTGGCATCGCAACAAACTTTTCGTGGACAGCCGTTACTGGTGCAACTTCCTACATTCTGCAAATTGGAACGGTTTCAGGAACGTGGAATATTATCAATCAAAATGTGGGGAATGTCACCACTTTCAATCTTCCAAATGATTTGAATTATTCTACTCAATATTTTGTCAGAATTATTCCTAGAAATTCTGCGGGAAATGCTACTGGTTGTACTGTAACGAATTTTATAACAGTTTATGGTGATGAAGATGGCGATGGCGTGACTGACGACAAAGACCAATGCCCAAACACTCCTTTGGGAATTCCTGTTGATTCAAATGGTTGCCCAGTTTGTTCAGCGCCACTGATGACAACTATTAATATTCAGGAAAATGATGCAGAAATTAGTATTTCCGGAGGTATAAGTCCATTCAACTATCGTGTTGATAATGGTTTGTGGCAATCAACCAGTTCTAATTCAATTGTACTAAATGATTTGGAAGGTGGGCTTCATACCATTGAAATCAATTCAACAGATACTTGCGAAACAATATTAGAGTTCAGTATTATTGAAATGCATAACGTGATTACACCTAATGGTGATGGCATAAATGATGTTTTAGATCTTTCAACTTTGCTTTTGAAGGAGGAACCAAAGCTTATTATTGTTGATCGTTACAGTAATAAAATATTTGAAGGAAATGCGAATAACCAATTCATTTGGGACGGAAAGTTAAACGGAAGACCGATAAAAACCGACTCTTATTGGTTTTACATGCAATGGAAAGAACCAAATTCTCAAACGCCTTCTAAAAAACAAGGCTGGATATTGGTAAAAAATAGATAATTGAAAATCACTCTCGACAAGAGTGATTTTTTTCTGCCAAAATTGCACATTAGTTTAACAGTGAATGACAGATTTTCAGATTACTTTTGTTGGCACTGTTTTAGAGAAAAACAGTTCAGTATTTAATAATTTAAACCTAAAAAATATGTCAGTAAATTTCAAACCATTAGCAGACCGCGTTCTGGTAGAGCCAACTGCTGCGGAAACTACTACCGCATCAGGAATCATTATCCCCGACACCGCAAAAGAAAAACCACAGGAAGGTATTGTTGTGGCAGTAGGTCCGGGCAAAAAAGATGAGCCAACAACTGTACAGGTAGGCGACAAAGTACTTTACGGAAAATATTCAGGTTCTGAATTAAAACTGGATGGTAAAGATTATTTAATTGTAAAAGAAGGTGATCTATTGGGAATTGTTGGGTAAAAGCAGTAAGCAATAGGCAAGAAGCAGGATGCGAAACTACAGAAAATATGAGGTTTGGGAAATTGGTCATAAATTAACTAAAGAAATTTATCTTCTTATTTCAAAATTTCCGAAAGAAGAAATCTACGGATTAACTTCTCAGATTCGAAGAGCATCAGTTTCAATTCCTACCAATATTGCAGAAGGTTGCGGACGTTTAACCGACAAAGAATTCGGAAGGTCTATTGATATAAGTATCGGTTCGTTAAATGAAACAGAATATCTTTTATTCTTATCAACAGAATTGAATTTCATCTCAGAATCAGAATTTGAACCAATTGCAATTCAATTGAATCTTCTCCGACAAAAATTAATTCAACTCAGAAAAAAATTATTAGAATAAAAACCAGCGGTTTTGCATTAGGCTTCCTGCCTCCTGCGTCCCGCTTAAAGCATTAAAAAAAATGGCAAAAGAAATAAAATTTGATATCGAATCAAGAGACGCCCTGAAAAGAGGCGTGGATGCATTGGCTAATGCAGTAAAAGTAACTTTAGGTCCTAAAGGCCGTAACGTTGTCATCGAAAAATCTTTCGGTGCACCACATGTTACTAAAGACGGAGTTTCCGTTGCAAAAGAAATCGAACTTGAAGACCGTGTAGAAAACATGGGCGCACAAATGGTGAAAGAAGTGGCTTCCAAAACCAATGATATTGCAGGAGACGGAACTACAACAGCAACTGTTTTAGCTCAGGCAATCGTTCGCGAAGGTCTGAAAAACGTAGCAGCAGGCGCTAACCCAATGGATCTGAAAAGAGGAATCGATAAGGCGGTAACTGCTGTTGTTGAAAACCTTAAATCTCAGTCTCAGGCAGTAGGTGATTCATCAGAAAAAATCAAGCAGGTAGCTTCTATTTCTGCGAATAACGACGATACCATTGGTACTTTAATCGCTGAAGCGTTCGGAAAAGTAGGTAAAGAAGGGGTAATTACTGTGGAAGAAGCAAAAGGAACTGATACTACAGTAGATGTAGTTGAAGGTATGCAATTCGACAGAGGTTACCAGTCTCCATATTTCGTGACCAACCCTGAGAAAATGGTTGCTGAATTAGAAAATCCTTATATCCTTTTGGTAGAGAAAAAAATCTCTTCAATGAAGGAATTGCTTCCGGTTTTAGAGCCGGTTGCACAGGCAGGAAAATCTCTATTGATCATCTCTGAAGAAGTTGAGGGCGAAGCTTTAGCGACTTTAGTAGTGAACAAATTAAGAGGTTCTTTAAAAATCGCAGCGGTAAAAGCACCGGGATTCGGCGACAGAAGAAAAGCAATGTTAGAAGATATCGCGATCCTAACAGGCGGGCAGGTAATTTCGGAAGAAAGAGGCTTCACTATGGAGAATGCTACTTTGGATATGCTGGGAACTGCTGAGAAAGTAACCATCGATAAAGACAATACAACCATCGTAAACGGTGCGGGTGAAGAAAGCCTCATCAAAGGCCGCGTAAGCCAGATCAAAGCACAGATGGAATCTACAACTTCAGACTACGACCGCGAAAAACTGCAGGAAAGACTGGCTAAATTAGCTGGTGGCGTAGCCGTACTTTACGTAGGTGCCGCTTCCGAAGTTGAAATGAAAGAGAAAAAAGACCGTGTTGATGATGCCTTGCACGCAACCAGAGCTGCCGTTGAAGAAGGAATTGTTCCCGGAGGTGGTGTGGCATTGGTAAGAGCCATTTCTGCAATTAACGTAGAAGGCAGCAACCTGGACGAAACTACCGGTATCAAAATCGTGAAAAGAGCGATCGAAGAGCCGTTGAGACAAATCGTAGCCAACGCAGGTGGTGAAGGTTCCGTAATCGTAGCTAAAGTATCAGAAGGAAGCGGAGATTTCGGTTTCAATGCGAAAAACGACGAGTATGTTAACATGTACGAAGCAGGAATCATCGACCCAACCAAAGTGGTGCGTGTAGCGTTAGAAAACGCAGCTTCTGTTGCAGGCATGCTCCTTACCACAGAATGTGTAATCACCGAAGTGAAAAAAGACGAACCAGCAATGCCAATGGGCGGCGGTATGCCGGGCATGATGTAAGTAGTGCCGTAAGCCATAAGCTTTAAGCGATATGCTTTTATGCGTACAGCATACAGCATACAGTAAAAAAAACATCCGTTCAGAATTTTCTGAGCGGAGTTTTTTTTGTAGCCGGGAACCTGCTCTTCGCTATTACTCCTCGCTCAGCCGCTCCGCTTCGCTCCGCGGCCTCACTGTGGGGTAGCCGCTGCGATCAGGGCTAAGGGGTTCGGGATTCCAAATACAACTTTGTCAAAGTTCAAAACTTTGACAAAGTTTTTACCACAGAAAATCCCGGTTAAGTGATGAACCGGGATTTTTTGTTCTTAGTTTAAAAAAAAGAGACCTGAAAATAACTCAACCGGTTAAACGAGTCCGGCAATTATTTAAAGTTCTCCTCTGCAAAGATCGAAAATATTATTTCCCGCTCTTCCGGTTGGCAGTTCTTACTTTAAAAATTCGTACTCGTAGATTTTTGGTGTAATTTTTTGTGCGAGAATATTTAATGACCTTCGTAAATCACCAATAAGTTCAGTATATTTTTCATCAGAGCTTCGGGAGTTCATTCTTCCCTTATCATTTCTGCCTTGAAAATACTCTCGGATGTCGTACAGAGAAGCATTTACATTGACATCGGGTTGTGAGTGGTAGTATTTCCAAAGTTCCCGGCCTGCATCAAAAACTGCTTTTGCTTCATCAGAAAACTCACGTTTTGTATTATCATATACGCCAATCTGTAAGTGTTCTGCAAATAATTTTTCATCTGCGGTTACAGCTTTTAATTTACCGTTAATAAAATCGGTCATAAAACTACTTGCGAATTTTTCACTGGCATCAACTTCCATTTCCGTAAAAGGAATCCAATGATTAATTCCAAATAGGCTCTGAATATCATTATTAAAAAGAGTATAAGTTAAACAATCGTTATGAAATTCATTATCTACTTTCCAGTTGTCATTCGGATGAAGAAATTGATCTCTGTCATTTAACCATGTTGCTGGTATGCAGTGTCTGACCGCATAATATATTGATGACTCTATTAAATTCGATAATGCAATCGGTTTAAAATATGTAGATGTTTTATTTTTTTTGGCTATCTCAATGAAAATACCATTTTGGTTTTGAAAATCATTACTGTTGCATGCTAGAAACCCAATCTCACCTACAATATTATTCCAGGTAGGGCGAAGCCAGTCGTTTATATATTTTTCATTATTATAGCTAAATATTTTCTTCTGGTCTATAAACTCGCCGTTTGCATTATATACATCTGCTATAATTTCTTCAAACCGTTCTTTCTTCTCACTGTCCCATATGAAAAATCCGATTGGAAATTTTCCCCTAACATTGTCAAAAGTGTCAGCAGGAACTAAAAAAATTTTTTCGAGCTTCGCTCGAAACATTTCGCGAAATTCAATGAAGTAGGAAGATTGCAAATTTTTCAAAGTTGAAAAATTTGCAATCTTGCAAGTAGGAATTTCAGAATTTATTCTCATAAGAAATTGCACATATAGCTCTCTTTTAGAAAATGTACTCATTTTGTCGAACAACTTTTTATGAATCATTGTTTCATTTGAGACTCCTGCTTTCGACTCCTTATGTTTTGTACTTCCTGTTTCCGCGTATGGAGGATTTATATATATTACTAATTTTTTACGCTTCTCAGGATCGTTTATAATATCCTGTAAACTTTGGGGTAGTTTAGTAAAGTCATCATTTAAAAAATCAAATTGAAAAACATGACTTTTCAAAAGGTTTGCGCCATGTTCAATACGCTGCTGCATAACGCTTACATCTGCTTGATCCAGCGTACTTGCATAAATGTTATATTTATTGGTTAAACCTGCCAGTAAATTGCCCGTACCTGCAGCACAATCCCAAACATAGTATTCATCCTGCCAGTTTTCGCCCAAATAATCCGTTATATATTTTTGAGATAATTCTACCCACTTTCTGGGTGTGAAAAATGCCCCTTTGCGTTCTCTGATGTCTTGCGGAACTAATAAGTCTCGCCGCTCAATAATATAGCTCTGAAATTCCTTTATTGGCGGTCTTTTATATCGTTTCCAAAATTGAGAATAGGTTTCTTTATTACGAATAGTAATCGTAGCATCAAACAATTGGCGGATATTCTCCTTTGCAATCTTATAGCCTTGGTTCTGAAAGATAACAAACAGATTACTTCGTATACTTTGGTCATCCTCAATTTTATTAGTGTCTTTATCATCTACAAAGAGGTCGGCCAGGTAAAAATCGCTGTCCAGAATATTGGCTTTTCCTAAGTCCTCCCAATTAACATCGATAATTGGCTTCACATACTCAAGCCATCTTAGATATATTGGATAGAAGTTGTTTTTACCAATCTTTATTTTGCTTACTTGCGATGCTTTTGCAATATTGTTTTTAATAAAGGTTTTTAATTCCTTTTCATCTTTGCTATAATAGTAAACGTAGGAATGCTGGCCAAGAGTTTTCTCGATTCTTTCTTTTATTAGTTTGAATTCTTTAGTGTCATGATTACTGGGCGTAACATTCCAGTTAAAATCATTCATGTAAAAAATATCCTGAATATTGAGATATGGAAGGAATGCAATTTTTTTAAAATCAAACGCTCCTAAAAAGGCGGGTGGAATAGTCTTGTCAAAGGTTCTAGCTTTTCCTATGGTTAATATAAGTTGAACAAACATTGTCGTTAATGCAAAGTCACCAGTTTTTGCTTCAGCCCAGAGAAGTGGAATTCTTTCGAACAAGCTAGCCTGCTTTGGAAAAACACAGAAATCAATGTTTCCAATGATTTCTGTCGTGTCATAGTCATTAAACCAATCGGTTCCTACTTTATTCTTTAATTCTTCTTCTCGTATGCCTTTATACATTATTGTGTAGTCTTATTAATAAAATAAATTTTACTGGAATTTTGCCATAGCGTAAAGATAATTATTTGCCCCGAACCGCCCAAATGGACGCCAAGCCTCCAAATTTTCGGTCTTCAACCCCAAAAATGAGGCTCGGAACCCCAAACTTGCGGTCTTGAACCCCAATCTTGAGGCTCTGCGCCCCAAAAATGAGGTCTCGAACCCCAAATTTTAGCCACGGAACCCCAGATTTGAGGCTTGCAGCCCCATTTTTGAACACACGAACCTCAAATTTGACCCTTGGAACCTCAAATTTGAACCTTAGACCCGCATCTATGCACGGTGAGACCGCATTCGTGGGCATTGATCGATATTTGCGGGAACAAAAATCCCCAGCTGATGCCGGGGATTGTTTTAAGGGGTTGGGTTATTGGTGTCTGGAGCGGGCTTTTCTTTACCTTTACCCGAGCGGTTAAAAAACTGTTTCATTTCATTCATCTTGGTCTCGTAACCGGGTGCCTGCGAGCCGGCTTTGTAGGTGGTGTAGGCATAATCATCCAGCGCGCTTTGGTAATTGTCGTAATCGTGCAGAATTTTTGCGTTTTTTATTCTTTCCGAAAGTGCATCCAGGCGGTACTGAAGATTTTCCATCACCTGTCGGCTGTTGTAATCCTTTTCAAATTCTTCCCAATCCAAATCGGGTACCGAAAGGTTGGGCGAGTTGCGGCGGTAGTCCCATACTTTGTTCACCAGCAGTTTGTTCTGCTCATTCACACTGCCATAGGTGCTGCGTTCTTCAGGGGTAAGGGTGACCGTAAGCACTGCGAGTGCATTTTCCAGTTGAGTTAGGGCATCTTGTGCGGCGGTTACCTGAGCTGGGGTAAGGTGCGCATTGTTTAAATTGGTAATAGGCATAACTTTGTGTTTTACATTACGATAAAAATAATAAATTTATTTAAACAAAAAAATCCGTTCAACGAATTGAACGGATTTTTATAAATATCGTAACGATTTCTAAATCGTCGTTAATCTCAGCGTGTTGGTTTTACCGCCTTCGTAAGCCGGTGTAGCGTTCAGGTTGATCACGAAATCGCCCTGTTCTACAAAACCGTTGGTGTGCGCCAGCATATTCACCTGAATAATGGTTTCGTCGGTAGATTTCTGCATATCGTAATAGAACGCACGCACGCCCCAAAGCAGGTTCAGCATCGTAAGCACACGCCTGTTCGAACTGTACACAATAATGTTGGCATTTGGCCGATGCGCCGAAATCTGGAACGCCGTGTAACCCGAATAGGTTAAGGTAACAATGGCTTCTACATTGGCGGTTTTTGCAATCCTCACGGCTGCCAGGCAGATTCTGTTCGTAATAAAACGCTCATCCACACAATTGAATTCGTGTTCGATCGGCGAGTTTTTGGTTTGGTAGAAATGGGTCTTTTCGATATTCTTTACAATCTTCGACATGTTTTTCACCACATCTACCGGATATTTACCCACCGAAGTTTCTCCGGAAAGCATCACCGCGTCAGCCCCATCGAGTACCGAGTTTGCCACGTCGTTCACCTCGGCTCTGGTTGGCGTTAAGCTGGTTATCATGGTTTCCATCATCTGGGTAGCGATGATTACCGGTTTGGCGTATTTTCTGGCTATTTCTACCAGGTTTTTCTGGATGGCGGGTACCTCTTCCATAGGAACTTCCACACCCAAATCTCCACGTGCTACCATCAGTCCGTCGCATTCCTGCAGGATCTGCTCGATATTTTTTACGCCTTCAGGTTTTTCGATCTTCGCGATGATTGGCGTTTTCTGTTTGTTGGTAGGGTGGTTCTTCATAAGCTCCTTCAGGTCGATAATGTCCTGAGCGTGGCGCACGAAGGAAAGTGCAATCCAGTCCAGCTCCAGATCGAGCATGAAGTTGGCATCCTTAATATCTTTTTCGGTAAGTGCCGGAAGCGACACGTTGGTATTCGGTAGGTTTACGCCTTTCTTGGAGCTCAGCGGACCCCCTTGGATGGTTTTCGCTTTTACAGTATCTAGGTTGTTGGTTTCAATAACTTCTAAAACCAGTTTACCATCGTCGATAAGGATTCTTTCACCAACTTTCACATCCTGCGGGAACTTCTGATACGTCATGTAAACTTTTGTAGAATCTCCTTCGATTTTTTCGTTGGTAAAGGTAAGGATGTCTCCCGGGTTAAGGTACGAGCCTTCTTTTACAACACCTACGCGGAGTTTCGGGCCCTGCAGGTCGCCAAGGATTCCGACAGAAAAACCGTGTTCCTGGTTGAGCTCACGAATGGTTTGTACGTTTTTTTTAACTAAATCGTAATCGGCGTGAGAAAAATTTATTCTGAAAATATCGGTGCCAGCCTGGATGAGCTGAAGCATGGTTTGTTTATCGGATGAAGCCGGCCCCAGGGTGGCGATAATTTTTGTTTTTTTTAGATATTTATTCATAGTATTGAATTAATTGATAAAGCTCCTCGGCAGGGCTTAGGTTGAAATTCTGTATTTGGAATAACAGATTTTCAGGGAGCAAAATTAAGGAAAAATCATCAAATGGCTCGGATGTTTTCATGATATAATCTACATCCTGAGAATGATCGAGCAGAAACATGGTTTCGGTTTCGCCAGAAAATAATTCCTGTGGGATTTTCTTCTGAAGATAATGCGATGACCGGTTGGCGATAAAGTGAATGCACAGCTCGGAATCGCGGTGGAACGCCTGAAATCTCGGGAAAAAATAATCGTTGTAATTGCCGTGGTAGGTAAGGTCTGCAGTGCGTGAAAAGTTAAAAGTATTCTGCGAATTGAGTTGATAAAAAAGTTCGTGCGCAGGTACATCTTTTACGAGGCGTACGAGCCCTACGGTAATTTCTTCTTCTTCGTTGTCAATATCCAGCAGGATCTTTTGCGTTTTCAAGGATACTTTGTTTTTTGTTTAAAATATAAAATGCTCTTTGGGCAGCTTTTTCTTCGGCTTTCTTTTTAGAGGTTTCTGTGGCATTCGATATTTTTTCATCGTCCAGCCATACATAACTTCGGAAGACCAGGTTTTTGTTGACCTGCATTTCTTCGCAGGTTTCGTAGCGTATTGATACTTTCTTTTTCTGGCTCCACTCCAGCAGCAAACCTTTGTAGCTTACAATTTTATTTTCGAGTTTGTTGATTTCCGTTGGGGTCAAAAGCCTTTCAAGAACCACTTTTTTACAGGTTTCGTAATCTACATCGAGATAAAGTGCCCCGATTAAAGCCTCGAAAAGATTCCCTGAAATATTTTCGCTCAGTGTACTTGGAGAATCATTCTGTAGAAATTTCTTTAAACAAAGTTCGTCGCCCAGTTTGTTCAGGTTTTTGCGGTTAACAATCTTCGACTTCATCTGGGTAAGGTACCCTTCGTTCGCATCGGGGTACGTTGAAAAAAGATGACAGGAAATGATTGCACCTAATACGGAATCGCCCAAAAACTCGAGTCTCTCGTAATTGTTTTTTTTTGAGGATGATGTTTTTAAAGAAAAAGCTTCCCGGTAAAGACTGATGTTCTGAACGCTGCAACCTGTAATTTTACTGATCTCAGTGCTTAGATAGTAATCTTTTTCGGAGAGGTTTTTTTTTCTGTTAACTAGGAATTTAGGAAAATATTTCTTTAACTCCATAGAATTCTTTGTTTAGATTTTGGAGAAAAGTACACACGCATTGTGGCCGCCAAAGCCGAAAGTATTGCTCATTGCCACATTCACTTCTTTTTCCACGGCATGGTGGAAGGTGAAATTCAGGCGGCTGTCGATTTTTTCATCATCAGTAAAATGATTGATGGTTGGCGGAACGATGTTATGTATAATGGTGTTTAGAGCGGCGATTGCCTCAATAACTCCTGCTGCACCCAACAGGTGACCTGTCATTGATTTTGTGGAATTAATCTGGATATCGTACGCATGATCCCCGAGTAATTTAGAGATTGCATTGGATTCCGCGATGTCGCCTAATGGAGTAGAAGTACCGTGCATATTGATGTGATCTACTTCGTCAGCAGTTACCCCAGCGTCTTCCAGACAGTTTTTCATGACCAGGTAAGCGCCAAGGCCATCGGGGTGAGGTGCGGTCATGTGATACGCGTCTGCACTCATTCCACCGCCTTTCAGTTCGGCGTAGATGGTAGCACCACGTTTTTTCGCGTGTTCGTATTCTTCAAGAATAATGGAACCTGCTCCTTCACCGAGTACAAATCCGTCTCTGTCCTTATCAAAAGGTCGGGAAGCAGTTTTCGGATCGTCGTTTCGGGTAGAAAGTGCCATCATGGCGTTAAAACCACCAACTCCGCTTGCTGTAACTGCAGCTTCAGAACCACCGCACACGATTACATCAGCCTTACCGAGTTGGATCAGCATTTTAGCATCGATGAGTGCATTGGCAGATGATGCGCAGGCAGAAACTGTGGTGTAATTGGGACCATGGAAGCCGTATTCGATAGAAATCTGGCCACCGGTAATGTCCGCAATCATTTTAGGAATAAAGAAGGGGTTGAAACGTGGGATATCGCTATTTGCCCAGCCCAGAACTTCGTTTTCGAATGTCTCGAGACCGCCAATTCCTGAACCCCAGATTACCCCGACTCTGTTTTTATCGAGTTCGCCGTTCAGAATACCGGAATGTTCCACCGCTTCTCTGGCAGCAACAATTCCCAATTGGGTATTTCTATCCATTTTCTTCGCTTCTTTTTTATCAAAGTGATCGAGTGGATTGAAATTCTTTACCTCGCAGGCGAATTTGGTTTTGAATTGAGAGGCATCAAAAAGAGTAATAGGAGCGGCTCCGCTCTCGCCTTTGATAAGACTTTCCCAGTATTCTTTGGCATTATTTCCAATAGGCGTTATTGCCCCAAAACCGGTTACAACTACTCTTTTTAATTCCATAAATTTTAGATTCTTGTTGATAGAATATTATTTGTTCACCACTTCTTCAATATAAGTAATAGCGTGACCTACAGTTGTAATTTTTTCTGCTTGATCATCAGGGATTTGAATATTGAATTCTTTTTCAAATTCCATGATAAGTTCTACAGTATCCAAAGAATCTGCTCCTAAATCGTTTGTGAAACTAGCTTCTGGAGTTACTTCTGTTTCCTCAACGTCGAGTTTGTCCGCGATAATCGCTTTTACTCTTGATGCAATGTCTGACATAGTAATTTAATTTTAATTAGTTGTTAATTGGTGCAAATATATAAAATTCTTTATCAATAGCAGTTTTTTTATAAATATTTACGTTTTTATTTGGTGTTTGAGGCGTTGTTTTGCTTCCATAATTTAGCCGTGTTGTTCTATAGCAAAAGAATGCGTTAGTGCTTCCAGCTATGCCGTTAGATGGTAGTTTTCATGTTGGGAATGTTTTCCGGTTGTCTTGTTTGGTATCTTGTGTTTTTAAGGCATGAAAATGGCCCGATAAAAATTATCGGGCCACTTCATAGTTTAAAATGTTAATGTGTTATTTCTTGATCACCTTAAATGATTCATTTTTACCTCCTTCAAGGATGGTGCTGATGATATAGGTTCCTGGAGCCATCTTGCTCATATCAAGTTTACCGTTAACCAATTTCGAAGGAACTGGCATCTTTTGTCCTGCAATATTGTAAACATGTACCGTTTCGATGGTTTTCTTCGAGTTGATGGTAAGGATGTCTTTCACGGGGTTTGGATAGAAGGAAACTTCTTTGGCTCCAGCTTCGCTTACAGCAGCGGTAGCACATTCTGCGTCGATCATCATCATACCGTCGAAATGTAGTCCTGGAGTTGTGGTTGATACCGGCTGTGTCCAAGTGGCGCCACTGTCTGCTGACTGATAATTAGAAGAGGTTACCCAACCTTCTGTATATTTATAACCAATCCAGTAGGAACTGATTTGAGAGGCAGATGTACTTGTTATTGCGATCCAGTACTTAGTGTCATTTGCTGCATTCACAGGAAGTTCGAAGTTGCCTAGATCAAGGGTTATTCTATAGGTTGGGAGACTGGCAAAAGTATCTGGTAGTGTGAGTACATTAGTAGGAGTTACTCCAGTCATCGTTGTAATCACAGTAGTTCCTGGAGTATTAGATCCACTGTCTGCCAATATTTTCACATCGAAAGAAGTAATGTCAGATGCACCTGCTGCTGCCTGAGATACGATGTCAAATTTCACTGACTGCAATTTATAGGTTTCGCTTTCTTTAGGAACAAAAAAGTCATTGGCTACCATATATGTTGCAGAGGCTAAATTCTTTGTCATATTATGCGCGGTATCTGGTACGCCTGAATAAGTTTGGTCACAACCATAATCAGGTTCCACAGGCGGTGGCGGAGGTGTTCCGCATTTAACTGATCTTGTGTGGCTAGAGCTGGTTCCATCACAATTGCTTGAAAGGTGAGAGTAAAAACGTACAACACCGTTTGCTGTTGGGGTATATGTCACCGATCCTGTTCCTGATGCTAAAACAGCGGTTCCAGCTTCATCACCAATAGTGATAAAATACGACGCATTTGAAGTAGAGAAGGTATATTCGGTACCAGCGGTTACATTTACCTTAGAGTACTCGTTCAACCATGCTACAGTAGTTATGTTACCCACTGCTCCGTTACAGTTAGGGGTAAAGGTCGCTGCAGGGTATTGCCCATTGGTTGCAGTTAGGCATCCTGTAACTGGTGCAGCAACTGCATCCACCAAAATGTTGTCAACTAAAAGCATAAACATGTCAGTTGAATTATTTACGAACGCAAGTCTGACGTTCGTACCTGCATAAGCTGAAGTATTTACTGTTCTAGTAACCCATGCAGCATCTTCACCAGGTGTACTGTATAATTCAACTGTAAAATCAGCAACGGTGTTCCCTCCATTGGGAGCCAACATCAATTTGTACCCATCTGGATAATCTGCATCCTGTGCTTTAGCGTCCCATTTAAAAGTAGAAGTTCCCGCTGGAATCGCAATTGAAGGAGTTATTAACCAGTCATTGGATGTTCCGGCAGGTGTATACCATGATGTACTCATAGCGGCATAGTCTCCAGCTGGTCCGCCAAAATTACCGTTTGCACCTTGTTTGTCAATTCTGTTCCATCCTGTAGTAATAAAATTAACAGCAGTAGCGGGTGTTTTTCCATCGACATCCAGTACGGTCCATGCTTCGAAGCCTGGTCCACTTCCATCAAAGTTTTCTTGGAAAACAGTTGCTTTTCCCTGTACCGCAGACTTAGCGCCATTTGATAATGATGCTAGTGCACTAGAAGTCGCATTAGACTTTTTAACCTTTCCACTATTTGTAGTAGACGGGTATTTCGATACCTGTCTCTCAATTGTTTTCGAAGATTGGCCGAAAACCATGCATGACGTTAAAGCCAGCATGCAAAAAGATAATTTTTTTCTCATAGGTCTTGAATTTAATTAAACAATTATTTTAATGGTACTAAAATATGAAAACAATTCAATATATTGAGTTTTTTTTCAATAAAAGACAATTTGTTTGATAAATATTTAATTATTTCTCTATCTTTGTTTCTAATCTCAAAAATAAAAATTTATGAAAAAGAATTACATTAAAGTTATTTCTATGAGTCTTGTAGCTATGATTATTTCTTCTTGTGCATCAGATGTTAGAGATGAAGAAAATTTAACAGGGATTAACATATCTAAGTCAGAAGTAAATAAAAATTTAGTTACCCCTAATATTGTTTATTACTTAACAGAAGATTTTAGCACAATGTGTTTAGCGCAAGATGAAACGACCTTATCATCTTTACAATCATATACCACATCGCCAAATAATTATCCTATTATTGACTCACCAAAGTGGTATGGATATAATAACGGAACAAATCCAGCAAAGAATTACATGTATTTTTACGTTCTTTACACAAAAATATCAAATTATTATAATCTGAGTAATGACAAGATTAAATTTTATCCTAAGAGTTCCTCTTTGGGATTTCCCGAATTCGTAGGTGATACCAGTATTAGTAGGGCTAGTATTTACTTAAATGGTAATTACGGGACATTTTATCCCGATAATGAAATCTCAGCTGAAACAGCTACTATCGTTATGCACGCTTTGTTTAATGAGATCGATAACTTTTCATCACAATATAACAAAAATTTATATGCGATATCATATCGAATAGAAAAAACAATGTGTGGAGAATATATGGGTTTGGCGGCTGATGTGTACTACAAATAGAAACTAAATAGATCTTTAAATACAAAAGCTATTCTAAATATTGAATAGCTTTTTTTTTATTAAAAAAATTAAATAAACCATTCGTTTGCTAAACTTGCTGCAAGTCTTGCGGTGCGTTCGTTTAGATCAAATACAGGATTTACTTCTGCAATATCGAAGGCTAAAAGTTTCTCACTCTTAAGAATGTGTTTGAAATAATGCATAAAAGCTGCATCGGCAAAGATGCCGTTATAAGCTGCGGCGGATACACCCGGCGCAATGGCAACATTAAAAACATCCATACAAACCGTGAGATACAACACATCGCACGCGCTGATGAGTTCATCAATTCTGGTGTACACTGCCGGAAGGTTTTCGAAAAATAGTTCGTCCGCCAGGATATATTTCATACCGTACTGATGAGCGGTATCGAAAAGTTTAAGAGTGTTGGAGTTTTTCTGAATTCCAATATGAAGCGAATTGATTTCGCCTTCCTGAGCGATCTGCCAGAAACCGGTACCGGAACTGGCGCCGATTCCTGCTTGGGGTTCACGGTTATCAAAATGAGCGTCGATATTGATGATTCCAATCTTCTTTCCCGGAAAGGCTTTCCTGATTCCTGAATAATGCGCAAATGTAACTTCGTGGCCACCGCCGAGAACGACAGATATTCCGTTCCTTTTCAAAACTTCTGCAACTTTTTCTGCCAGTTCATTTTGGGCGCCTTCAAGATTTCCGTTTTCACAGGTGATATTTCCGAAATCTTTCAGTGAAAATTCAGGACTGACAACGGGGAAATTCGACATATTTTTCCGGATGAGATTCGGAGCGTCTTTAGCGCCAACTCTTCCTTTGTTTCTTCTCACGCCTTCGTCTACAGCAAATCCGTGTAAAACGAAATCGTTCGGTGAAATCGAATCGTAATCGTTTTCCAGAGAAACTCTTTGGAATATCCGGTGATAAAGCGGGTCTTCGCCGTCAAAACGTCCTTGCCAGATCATTGTTGTTTTTTAAACTGCAGACTTTATACGTTCTGACTCCGCATACGCCATCGCTGCTTCCTTCACCCAGGAATGTTCACGCTGTGCTTTTCTTTTTGTTTCCAAACGTTTTTTATTGCATGGTCCGTTTCCTTTTAAAACTTCCATAAATTCATCCCAAGGCAGCTCACCAAAATCGTAATGTTGGGTTTCTTCATTCCATTTAAGCTTTTCGTCCGGGATTTTAAGGCCTAAAAATTCTGCCTGCGGCACGGTAACGTCAATAAAACGCTGTCTCAGGGAGTCGTTGCTTTCTCTTTTTACCCGATAATTCATAGATTTCTGGGAGTTGGGCGAGGCATCATCATTTGGGCCAAACATCATTAAAGCCGGCCACCAGAAACGGTTCAGTGCTTCCTGAGCTAAATCTTTCTGCTCTTTAGTTCCCCGGCAAAGCGTCATTAAAATTTCATATCCCTGTCTTTGGTGGAAAGATTCTTCTTTGCAAATTCTGACCATTGCTCTGGAGTAAGGTCCGTACGAATTTCCCATCAGCATGACTTGATTCATAATCGCTGCTCCATCAACCAGCCAGCCAATTGCCCCGATATCTGCCCATGAAAGCGCAGGGTAATTGAAGATGCTGGAGTATTTTGCTTTTCCGGAAAGCATATCGTTGTATGTGGAGTCGCGATCTGCAACAACTTCACCGTTGCCCAGGGTTTCTGTTGCGGCGTACAGATATAGTCCGTGCCCTGCTTCATCCTGAATTTTTGCCATCAAAGCCATTTTTCTGCGCAGCGATGGTGCACGGGTAATCCAGTTGGCTTCCGGCAGCATTCCTACGATTTCGGAATGGGCATGCTGAGAAATCTGCCGCACCAGTAATTTTCTGTAATCATCGGGCATTACATCTTTTGGTTCTACCTTATTCTCTGCCTGAACGTATGCTAAAAATTTTTCCTGATCCATTTTTAATTTTTTAAAATAACGCAACTTGTGCGTGTAACGCTATAATTTCCCTTCGCTTAAATCATCTTTAAGATAAATCCCTACTTTGGAATCGATAAATTCCCCTGCTACAAAACTGATGGTTTTGTCGTTGCCTTCAATCTGGTATTCCTTGAAGAAGTAAACGTTGCCGTTATCAGGACCTTTTACTTCTACTTTTTTGTTAACGCAATGCCAGTAATGATTCCAGATGTTGAGTCCTTCGATTTTAAATTCTTCGTTCTCGTCAACGGATTTTGCAAATTTCCAGTTTGTCATTGTTGTAGATTTTTAGAGGTAAAAAAGTTTGCGAAATCTTTTTTCCTTGAATTATACATCATAATTGAGCATCACCACATTGGTAGTCGGGTGACACTGGCAGGTCAGTACAAATCCGCGCTCCACTTCGTCCTCGGTAAGCGCGAAATTCTTTTCCATAAATACTTCGCCTTCCATAACCTGGGCTTTGCAGGTGCAGCATACGCCACCTTTGCACGCGAAAGGAACGGGAAGTTTGTCGTGCAGCGCCTGATCCAGTATGCTTTTTTTCTTTGAATTGAGATGAAAAGAATATTCATCGTCATCAATAATTAAAGTTACCATACTTTCGATATTTGGGATGGCCTTGAATTCATCGCTCATTTCTGCGTTTTCATCGTCATCCGGTGCGGCGTAATATTCATACATAATCTGCAGTGAAGGTACTTTTTTATCATTTTTAAGATATCCGGAAATATCTTTGATCATTTCAGACGGGCCGCAGATGAAGTACGTCGATTCCTGAACGGGAATTTCGGGAAATCTCCCGAAAAGCTGCGACAGTTTTTCTGCTGAGATTCTTCCTTCAAAAAGTTCGTCTTCAGAATGCTTTTCCCGGGAAAGAAGATAGATAATTTTCAGTCTTCCACCGAATTTTGCAGCTAATTCATCAATTTCTTTCTTAAAAATAATGTCGTTGATGCTTTTATTGCTAAAAAATAAATATGCATTGCTTTTCGGTTCCTGATAAAGCGCTTCTTTAAGGTTTGAAAGTACCGGCGATATTCCGCTGCCGGCTGCCAACCCGATATAGGTTTTCTCGTTTGAAGGATGGTAATGCGTGTAGAAATGTCCCATTGGTGCAGATACTTCTACCTGGTCGCCTTCTTTCAGTTCGTTATTCAGGAAAGTGGAAACTTTGCCGCCATCCAAATGTTTTACAAGGATTTCGAGTTCGGTGTTCCCTTCGCTCGGTGCATTCACGATTGAATAGGATCTCCGAAGATCTTCGTCCCCGAAAACGAAACGGACATTAAGATATTGGCCTTGCTTAAAGGCAAATTCGTGCCTCAGGTTTTGAGGGATTTCAAAACCGATATTTACGGAATCATTCGTTTCCTTCTTTACCCGGGCTGCTTTTAACAGATGAAAATGATGCATATTTTGTAAAAAATAACTCTATAAAGGTGAGTTCAACAAATATACTTTTTTTTTGAATGGTAAAAAAAGAGATAAACGGCTGGCGGAATGATTTAATGATGATTTTGAGGGTGACGCTGTTCATACTTAAATCGGTAATATTGTCTTAATGTTCACGGTATCAATTTGTTAAAAACGGAAATTATGTCCTGAAAAACCACTAAAAAATTTAACAGAACGATTTTTGTTGAATACTGTTTGATAAAAAAACTTTAAAACATACCCGAGAATTCGTAAATTTATATGGGTTTTTTATTGTTTTGAATTTAAAAAAAAATAAAATCACAATACTATGAACTTAAACCAATACACTGTAAAATCGCAGGAAGCTATACAGAAAGCGCAGCAAATTGCCATGGAATTTGGCAACCAAAGCATTGAACCACAACACTTGTTGGAAGGAATTTTTCAGGTTGACGAAAATATCTCTGAATTTTTAATGAAAAAATCGGAGGCTGAACTAAGTTTGGTTCGGGACCGAAACCGTGAAAATATCGAAAAACTTCCGAAAGTGGAAGGCGGAAATATTTATCTTTCGCAATCCGCTAACCGTGTTTTGCTCGATGCTCCTAATGTAGCCAAGAAAATGGGCGACGAGTTTGTAACCATTGAGCATCTTTGGCTTTCGCTTCTCGAAGTAAATTCTGATGTTTCGAAAATGCTGAAAGACATGGGCGTTACGAAAAAAGGTCTGGAAACTGCGATTAAGGAGATCCGTAAAGGCTCGAAAGCTACGTCCGCAAGTTCCGAAGAAACCTATCAGAGTTTAAATAAGTACGCTAAAAACTTCAACGAACTTGCGGCGGAGGGAAAACTGGATCCCGTAATCGGTCGCGATGAAGAAATCCGCAGGGTTCTGCAGATTCTTTCCAGAAGAACGAAAAATAATCCGATTCTTATCGGTGAACCGGGTGTAGGTAAAACTGCCATTGCTGAAGGAATTGCACACCGGATTATTTCCGGCGATATTCCTGAAAATCTCATGGATAAAACATTGTACTCACTTGATATGGGTGCTTTAATAGCCGGCGCAAAGTATAAAGGCGAATTCGAAGAAAGGCTGAAATCAGTCATTAACGAAGTTACTAAATCTGATGGGCAGATTATTCTCTTTATCGATGAAATTCATACCTTGGTAGGAGCCGGAGGGGGTGAAGGTGCGATGGATGCGGCGAATATACTGAAACCAGCGTTGGCAAGAGGTGAACTTCGTGCAATAGGCGCCACGACCTTAAATGAATATCAGAAATATTTTGAGAAAGATAAAGCACTTGAAAGACGATTCCAGAAAGTGATGGTTGAAGAACCTGATACCGAATCGGCCATTTCGATTCTGCGCGGTATTAAAGATAAATATGAAGCGCACCATAAAGTCAGAATTAAAGATGAAGCCATTATCGCGGCGGTAGAAATGTCTCAACGCTATATTTCTGACCGGTTTTTACCGGATAAAGCCATTGATTTAATTGATGAAGCCTCTGCCAAACTCCGCATGGAAATTAATTCAAAACCCGAAGAGCTCGATGTTTTAGACCGTAAACTAATGCAGATGGAAATTGAACTTGCTGCGATCTCAAGAGAGGGCAATGAGATTAAAATCAATCACCTGAAAGAAGATATCGCAAGGGTTTCTGAACAGCGCAACGAAATCAATGCAAAATGGCTCAAAGAAAAACAGAAATCAGAAGATTTAACTTCGATTAAGAAAGAAATTGAAGCCTTGAAACTTGAAGCTGAACGCGCGTCCAGAGTAGGTGATTACGCAAAAGTTGCTGAAATTCAGTACGGAAAAATTAAAGAAAAAGAAGCTGATCTGGAGAAACTCGAACTGGAAATGCAGAACAATCTGAACGAGTTGATTAAAGAAGAAGTTACCGCAGAGAATATTTCTGAAGTCATTTCTAAATGGACCGGAATTCCGGTTACAAAATTATTGCAGTCGGAACGCGAAAAACTGCTGCATCTGGAAGATGAACTTCATAAAAGAGTTGTTGGTCAGGATGAAGCGATAGAATCTGTCGCAAACGCGATCCGCCGTAACAGAGCGGGATTGAATGACGAAAAAAAACCGATTGGTTCATTCCTGTTTTTGGGAACCACCGGTGTCGGAAAAACTGAACTCGCGAAAGCCTTAGCAGAATATCTTTTCGATGATGAGAATAATATGACCCGAATCGATATGAGTGAGTATCAGGAAAGGCACTCGGTTTCAAGACTGGTGGGTGCACCTCCGGGATATGTGGGTTATGATGAAGGCGGACAGTTAACCGAAGCTGTTCGGCGAAGACCATACTCGGTAGTGCTTTTGGACGAGATTGAAAAAGCGCATCCCGATGTCTTTAATACTTTGCTCCAGGTTCTGGATGACGGAAGGCTTACGGATAACAAAGGTAGGGTAGTGAATTTTAAAAACTCCATCATCATCATGACTTCCAATTTAGGATCTCATCTGATTCAGGAGAATTTTGAAAATATCAGCGATGATAATGTGGAGGAAATCGTAGAAAAAACAAAAGACGAAGTTTTCGGACTGCTGAAACAGACTTTAAGACCGGAGTTTTTGAACCGAATTGATGAGGTTGTCCTCTTCCAGCCATTAAACAGAAAAGAAATCGGCAAAATTGTTCATTACCAGTTGCGCGGTTTTAATAAAATGCTGGAAAAACGCGGTATTTTTATGACGGCTACGGATGATGCGATTAATTACCTTATGAATAAAGGTTATGATCCGAGTTTCGGAGCTAGACCGCTCAAAAGAGTTTTGCAGCAAGAAGTTTTGAATAAACTTTCCAAAGAAATCTTAGCCGGCGCCATAAACGATGGTGACAGAATTACATTAGATTATTTCGACGAGACTGGACTGGTTTTCAGGCCGACGGAATAAATACCAAAATTTTTGACAGATAAAGCGATCGATTACGGTCGCTTTTTTTTATCTTCATATAATCGTTATTATTTTTAATAAAAGTGTAATGTTTATTTTGTTTCATTAGGTTTAATGCATTGCATAGTTAAATAGAGTATTTGCTTAAAATCTAAAAATAATGACTATTTGATGAAAAATAAAATACTGTAAACCATTTATTTAAAATAAAAATGATTACAAATTTAATTTATTTATAATAAAACTATTGTGCAGTAATTTTCGACTCTATAAATTCGTTTTTACAAAAATTAAAAATTTGGAGAATGAAAAAACTTTTAGTAGGCGCATTTGCTTTGTCAATGCTTGCCGCTTGTAATGCGGGTGAAGATCATCTGTCTAATCAGGAAGATACCGATGCGCTGACTTCGGGTAGTGCTGTAACCCAAAGAATGTGTCCTTCTGAAGACATCAGGAAAGAAGCTTTGGCCAATAATCCCACGTTGATGGCAAAGTTTGTAGAGAATGAAAGCAAAACGGCTAAGTTTATCGACGACCTCAAGATGGGAAGGGTTCTTGCTGATGGTACAGTTGAAATTCCTGTCGTAGTGAACGTTCTTTACAGAACGTCTGCTGAAAATATTTCAGATGCACAGATTGCCTCGCAAATTGCGACTTTAAACAAAGATTTTGGAGGTACAAACAGTGATGTAAGCAAAATTCCAGCTGAATTTACTTCTGTAGCAGCGGGTGATACCAAAATAAAATTCCGTTTAGACCGCGTGATCCGTAAATCTACCACCGTACGTTCGTGGAGAACAAATGATGCGATGAAAAAATCATCATCGAAAGGTCAGGATGCTTATAAGCCTGCGAATTATTTCAATATTTGGGTTGTAGGTGATATGGGCGGCGTACTTGGTTATGCAACTTTCCCGGAATCGGCTGGTCTTTGGAATGACGGCGTGGTGATTGCCGGCAAATATTTTGGAACTACTGCCAATGCACCTTATAACCTGGGAAGAACAGCAACTCACGAAGTTGGGCATTACCTCAATTTGCGTCATATCTGGGGCGACGGTAACTGTGCGACAGATTTTGTTGACGATACCCCGACACAACAGGATAAAAACTTCGGGAAGCCGACTTATCCGCAGTACGACCTTTGTGGTGGTGTAAACCGCTCCATACAGTTCATGAATTATATGGATTATGTTGATGATGCTGCAATGTATATGTTCTCTGCAGGACAGAAATCCAGAATGCAGGCCATTACAAATGCGTCGGGTGCAAGATCCGGACTTAGACTTTATTAATAATTATATTTAAAAATGAATCTGCCCGAAATCCGGCAGGTTTTTTTATGGAATAAAGATTACAATCTGAACACAAATGAAATTTCATCATTATTGATTTTATTTGTCTGGTTTTTCCTGAAATAAATTTTCGTTTCGGGTTAATTGTATCCGCTGTTACATGCGGTGAATTCTTTATTTTATTGATTTTCAATCTAATGAATCATTGTGAGTAAATAATTCGAGATTAATTTTGTTATCTCAGAAATTATATATTTCTTTGTTGTATTCTAATGCCATAACAGCGGAAGAATAAATTTTTTTTCATCATTTGTGTTTATCCACGGGAGTCATCCTGTGGATTTTTTTTGCGTGTTTTTATCTGAATTTTAATTCAGCCAAAACCGGAAAATGATCCGATGGGTAGAGCAGGTTTTCTCTCCGGTCATTAATGGTTCTTATGGATTGGCAGCTGAGTCCTTTGGTGAAAATATAGTCGATTCTGTCTTTAGGAACAGTGTTTACATCAAAACCTGTAAAAGTTCCTGTCGGGCCATAATGAGGTTTTCTGCAGTTGTAGAAACTGTAGCTCATTGTTTTCGAAATAATTTTAATCGGCTCTGTTTTATCTGTAAGGTTAAAATCGCCTGTTAAAACCACAGGAAAATTTCTTGGATTGAGGGTGGTTATTTTTTCCAGAATTAGTTTTGAAGAATTTTCACGCGCAATATTTCCTACGTGATCGAAATGCACATTGAAAGCCCAGAATTTTCTGCCGCCTTTTTTCGTTTTAAATAAGGCATAGGTGCAAACTCTGTTATAAGCCGCGTCCCAGCCTTTGGATGGTTGATCGGGAGTTTCGCTGAGCCAGAAGGTTCCAGACTGCAAAACCTGTAACTTTTCTGTATTGTAGAAAATGGCAGAATATTCACCTTTGTTAGCACCGTCATCACGTCCCACGCCGACAAAATCATAAATTTTTAAGCCTGTTTTAAGTTCAGTCATCTGTTGCGGAACCGCTTCCTGAACACCAAACACATCGGGATGATAATAATTTAAAAGCTGTATAACATCATTTTTTCTGTTTTCCCAGGAGTTTTCTTTGTCAGAATCGAGAGAAAGCCTAATGTTGAAAGTCATCACATTTAAATTTTGCGCATTAAAATTAATATACAAAAATGTTGTGAGCAGGAGGATTAAATTTTTCATTTTAGTTCAATTTACAGGAGATAAAGTTAAAAGTTTTAAGGCGTTTTTCCTGAAATTCACGGTATTTTCTTAAAATCGGGCAATTCAATAACTTTTTACTTACTTTTGCACCTCGAAAATACTCATTACTAATTGCTTACTATATATGTTGTCAGTTCAGGGCTTAGGTCTTCATCACTCAGGTAATTATCTTTTTCAGAATGTAAATTTCACCATTAAAAAAGATGATAAAATTGGACTCGTTGGAAAAAACGGAGCCGGAAAATCTACGCTTCTGAAAATGCTCACCGGCGAAATTAATTTCTACGAAGGAAACATTGTTCCTGAAGGAAACATTACGATCGGTTTTCTGAAACAGGATCTTGATTTTGTGAAGGGTAGAACCGTTTGGGACGAGACTTTACAGGCTTTTGAGCAGATCAATGCAATGAAAAATGAACTCGATGAGGTAAATCATCAGCTGGTAACGAGAACGGATTACGAAAGCGATTCCTATGAAAATTTAATTCACCGGATGACCGAACTGAACGATCTTTTAATGCATCACGATGCCTATAATCTGGAAGGTGATGTAGAAAAAGTGCTGTTGGGATTGGGTTTTAAGGCAGATGATTTCAATAAAATTACCGACGAGTTTTCCGGCGGTTGGCGAATGAGAATTGAATTGGCTAAGCTACTTCTTCAGAAAAACGATTTGATGCTTCTGGATGAGCCAACCAACCACCTCGATATGGAATCCATCATCTGGTTGGAAGAATTTTTGAAGGATTACCCTGGTGCAATCGTTTTGGTGAGCCACGATAAGCAATTCATGACTTCGGTTTGTAACCGAACTTTCGACATTAATAATAAAAAAGTTGACGATTATAAAGCCAATTACACCAAATATTTGGAGCTGAGTAAGGAGCGTAAAGAGAAATTAACTCAAGCTAAGAAAAACCAAGATGCCGAAATCAAACAGATGGAGGATAACATCAACCGGTTTCGGGCGAGTGCTACGAAAGCTTCTTTTGCGCAGTCTTTAATTAAAAAACTCGATAAAATTGAGCGAATCGAAATCGATAACGAAGATGTATCGAAGTTCAATATTCGTTTCGTGCAGTCTATTGTGCCGGGTAAAGTAATTTTCGAGGCCAAAAATCTTGGGAAATCTTATGGAAACAAACAAGTTTTCGATAAAGTTGATTTCTTTGTGGAGCGTGGCGACCGTATTGCGTTGTTAGGACAAAACGGACAAGGAAAAACCACGCTGGCAAAAATCCTTGCCGGCGAAATTAAAGATTATTCCGGCCAGTGGGATTTAGGACATAACGTGAATATTGGTTATTTCGCGCAGAATCAGGAAGAAGTTCTCACGCCGAACAAAACAGTTTTGGAAGAAGCTGAAGATGCCGCCACTGAAGAGACGCGACCGAGAGTAAGAGATTTGCTCGGAAGTTTCCTTTTCCAAGGTGAAGATGTGCAGAAAAAAACCAAAGTACTTTCCGGTGGAGAAAGAAACCGTTTGGCGTTGTGTAAACTCTTGTTGCGCCCGTTCAATACGTTGATTATGGATGAGCCGACGAACCACCTTGATATTCAATCCAAAGAAATTATTAAACTGGCTTTGCAGAAATTCGAAGGAACGCTGATTGTGATTTCCCACGACAGGGAGTTTTTACAAGGATTAACGGATAAAATATTCGAATTCCGCGATGGAAGAATGAAAGAATTCCTCGGCGATGTGAATGAATATCTGGAATTCCGCCAGAAAGAAAGCATCCGCGAGGTTTCCGCCGAAAAATCGAAATTGCAGGAACTGAGAAACGAACCGATTGTAGAAAAGCCGATCGAAAAGAAACCTGTCATCGTTTCCAAAGATCAAAAAAATATCCAGAATAAAATTAAGAAAATCGAAGAGAAAATATCGGAACTGGAAGTGAAAATCGAAGAAATGGAAGCGACTTTCGCAAAAGAAAATCCTTCTGAAGAAACGCTGGAACTGTACAATACGAAAAAAGCCGATTTAGACCTTGCGCTGCAGGAATGGGAATTCCTTGGAACTCAGTTGGATTAAACAGTTTTAAACAGTTAAATATTAATCACCGAAAATTTCCGGTGATTTTTTTTGTGCTGGTCGGTTGATAAAAACTTACTTCGGGATTTGATTAAAAACTTCTAAAATTGTTTGGTTTAAAGTAATATCTGGCTGTTTTTGTTTCGGCAGCTTTTACATCTAAATCATACCACGGTGATATTTCTTTATCAAAAGGATTTTTCAGTAAATGGATCGATTGCGCCGGTGTAAAGCCTTCTGCCAGCAAAAAAAGTTTTTCACCCTTTTGATTTTCAGAAACACCTGCAATAAAAACAATGTGGCCCGGGCTTCCTGCGGTAATCAGGATGTCACCCGTTTTTAAATCCCGCGTTTTCAAAACAGGCTTGGTTTCATTATTTAATGAAATGGTTCCGGCATAAGTGAAAATCAAATCCAGATACTTCCGCAAATTTTCCCTTGAATCATCGAATTTTTCTGTTTTTCTAAACTGTACGGAATTTCCATTCACAAATGCGCGGGTTCCATTTTTGTAGTCGTTCCACGTCATTAAATCTCCGCTGGTAAAATGAAATTTAATTTCGTCGTATTTTTTTAATTCAAATAAATATTCTGCCCGCAGCCGGATAAGCGCGTCGGCACATTGCTGCAAATCCTTTGTTCCAGTATCGATATCAAAAATAGCTTCGTGCAGATATTGTGTTGCGATTTCTGTTCCGTCATATTTCAGAATCGGAGATCCGTATGTCTTCAGTGGAAAAGATTCAATGTATTCCGCAAAGGAAGATGGTCCTGCGGTCGAATATTCGTAACCATGTGGTGCCGGAAATCTTTCCCTGACCGTGTTTTTATCTTTATTTATTTTTATGGAAGTTGCTGTTTCTAAACTTTCAGAACCTGCATTGCTGTTGTCTCTAGGTGAATTATCCGTTGTTTTATTACAACTTAAGACCAGAAATAATAATGCAGAAAGAAGTGGTGTTTTCATCAATTAAAGATAAGTAAATTTCCGGGGTGCGATCCTCATTTCTGCTCTACATCCGAACGAATTTCCTATCTTTGAAATTCAAATTAAAATTCCATGAATCACAGTCCTGTAGAAGGTTTTTCTAAACTTTCGAAACAAAGAAAAATCGATTGGCTCATCAAAGAATATCTTAATGACGACCGCAGTTACGAGCAGATTTTACAGCAATACTGGAACAACGACGATACACTTCAAAAGCTTCACGAAGAGTTTTCCGAAAATACGATTTCCAATTTTTATATGCCTTACGGAATCGCGCCAAATTTTCTTATCGATGGGAAATTACTGGCGCTACCAATGGCAGTAGAGGAAAGCTCTGTGGTTGCAGCAGCTTCAAAAGCAGCCAAATTCTGGATTGATAAAGGCGGTTTTAAAACGACCATTATCAATACTAAAAAGTTAGGTCATACCCATTTTATTCTTGATGTTGAACCTCATAAACTTCAGCATTTCTTCAATTTTAAACTGAAGAAAAAACTGTTTGAAGCCACCGAAGAAATCACCAAAAACATGCGTAATCGCGGCGGCGGAATTCTCAATATCCGATTGATCGACAAAACGGCCGATATGGAAAATTATTTCCAACTGAAAGCTAGTTTCGATACGGTGGATTCCATGGGTGCCAATTTTATCAATTCTTGTTTGGAGCAGTTTGGAAAGACTTTAAAAGAGGAAGTTTCGAAAGAAGAAACCTTTACACAGGAAGAAAAAGATTCTTTGCAAATTGTGATGAATATTTTGTCAAACTTCACTCCAGATTGTATCGTAAGAGCTGAAGTTTCCTGTAAAATTGAAGATCTGAACGACGACAGCGGAATTACCAATGAAGAATTTGCAACCAAATTTAAACGCGCCGTAACCATTGCCGAAATTGAACCATTCCGCGCAACCACGCACAACAAAGGAATTATGAACGGGGTTGATGCTGTGGTGATTGCAACTGGAAACGATTTCCGGGCGACCGAAGCTTGTGCGCATGCGTACGCAGCAAAAGACGGAAAATACAGTAGTTTGACGCATTGTACCATCGATAACGGAATTTTTAGGTTTTGGATTGACCTGCCGATTTCAGTTGGAGTGGTAGGTGGTTTGACGAATCTTCATCCGCTCGTGAAATTTTCTTTGGCACTTTTAGGAAAACCTTCTGCGCAGGAATTGATGAGTATTTTGGCGGTTTCCGGATTGGCTCAGAATTTTGCTGCCCTGCGATCGTTGGTGACTACAGGAATCCAAAAAGGACATATGAAAATGCATCTTCTGAATATCCTGAATCAGTTGGGCGCAACGGAGGAAGAGAAAAATCACTTTGTGAACTATTTTAAAGACAAAACCGTTTCGCATCACGAAGTCATCAATGAATTTAATCATTTAAGAAATAAATAATACAGAGATGTTTCAGCTATTTTTAGGGTTTTTGCTATTCATTTTCGGCATATTTCTGAAACTTACGAAAGAGCAAGGATTTGCCAAATCGAAGCGGTTTTGGTGGATGTTTGTTTTAATTGGTATCTTGTCCATGGTGGCACAAATCTTTATCATGAATCAAAAAGGAGAATTATAATATGAAGACATTTACATTAGTTGTCGGCGCGGTTTACGGGCTGTTTTCCGTTATTTTAGGTGCTTTCGGTGCGCACGCATTAAAGAAAATTTTATCCGTGGAAAAACTCACCAGTTTTGAAACCGGGGTTCGTTATCAGATGTATTCCGCGTTGTTTTTACTGATTGTGGGATATATTCTGAAATTCGAAACACCAACAGAAAAATGGATTTCAATTTTAATGATTGCCGGAACATTCATTTTTTCATTCAGTATTTATCTGCTGGCGTTTAATGGAATAAACGGTTTAAACTTTAAGTTTTTGGGACCCATTACACCACTTGGCGGACTGATGATGATTGTTTCATGGGCGATGCTGATTTTTTATTTTTTGAAGAATAAAATTTAATGATGAAGTTGAAACTTGCCATTATTTGCGTGCTGTTGTTTGGAGTTTTTTCTGCACAGCAAATGAAAGAATATAAAGTAGGTAATCCAATAAAAATTGCAGTGCCTTCCACTTACGTAAAAAGCTATGACCTGAATGATTTCGCACTTGCACAATTTACCAATGCGGTGAATGATAAATACGTAGTCATTATTCAGACTGAAAAGGAGCATCTGACTTCGCTTCAGGTTGCGTTTGCAGATATTGCAGAAGCAGGCGAATATTATGCAAAGTCTTTGATTGATGGATTAGCTGAAAATGCCAAGAGAACAGTTTCCGCACCAAGAAAGTTGAAAATCGACAATAAAGATGCAGTGGAGCTGTTAGTGCAAGGTACATTAACCGATGGTACTGATCAAACAGAGGCTGATCTTTTTTATCACCTCACAGTGGTGGAAACGCCCGCACATTATTATCAAATCATTTCGTGGAGTGAATTAAAGGATCGCAACAGGAATCTTAATGAATTTATGAATATTGCGAATTCTTTTGTGGAATTATAATAGAAGTTTATGTTCTTTTTCATCGCAGGAAACACCAAAAAATTAGTCGGTCAGGAAACCATAAAAATCAATAAAAATGGTTTTTTGGTGAATGCCGAGGTTAAAATATTCAAAAATTACATCACTTTATTTTTCATCCCGCTTATTCCTTTAGGCAAAAAGTACAGTATTTATATTCCGCATACGGATGAATATTACGAAACAAATTATTTTTCGAAAATGCCAGATCATTATTTAGAAATCTGCAAGGAAATTGGCAGAAAATATTAAAAATGAGCAAAGCAAGAATCGCATTATTCGTCGGGATTTTATGCATTTCCATATTTCCCGTGATCGTTCGCATGAACCTTACTTCAGGACTTATTTCAGCATTTTACCGCATGGCAATTGCATGGGTTATTCTTTTCCCTATCGCACTTTACAAAGGGAAACTTGGTTTTAAAAACTTTAAGTTGATGTTCCTTACGGGGATATGCGGAGTACTTTTCGCCTCAGATATTGCCGTGTGGAATATCTCGATTCAGCACTCATCAGCAACCCAGGCTACGCTGCTCACGAATCTTTCACCGATTTGGGTGGGCGTTTTTTCCTTTGTTTTTCTGAATTACCGACCGCGGAAAAGCTTTTGGCTGGGAACATGCATCGCTTTACTGGGAATGATGGTTTTCGTTGGTATTGACACGATTGTGGAAATGAATTTAGACGCCGCTTTTTTCCTCGGAATGTTATCGGGATTGCTTTACGCTTTATATATTTTAGTAAGCAAAACGGTTTTGGAAAAGGTTGAAGTGATTACTTTTATTGCGTACAGCATGATTTTCTCCACCGTTTTTCTCTTTTTCGTAAATCTTGCTTTCGGCGAGGATTTTGTCGGGTTTTCAAATGAAGCGTGGATTTCCCTTTTGGTGCAGGGGGTTGTATGTCAGTTAATTGCGTGGATTCTCATCAGTTATGCGACCCAGCACATGCGGGCGACACGGGTTTCACTGAGCCTACTCAGTCAGGCTATTTTTGCCGCGCTTTTAGCTGCAGTTTTTATTGGTGAGAAGATTACACCGGTTCAAATGCTGGGAAGTATTATTATCCTGGCAGGAATCGCCACAACCTTTTATGAAAAAACAAAACCGGAAACGGTGTAGAAGTAAATTTTTAAAACGGTTTTAAAATAAAAATTTGCTCAGGTTCAATCATTATCTTCTCAAATTTTCTTAAATTTGTAAATCTTTTAAAAAAATAAAAATCTAATTAAAATATTATGAATCTTCACGAATACCAATCTAAAGAGATTTTGGCAAAGTACGGAGTAAACATCCAGAGAGGTTTTGTCGCAAACAATGTTGAGGAAGCAGTAGATGCAGCAAATAAATTAAAAGAACTGAACGGAAACGAGGGCTGGGTAGTAAAAGCTCAGGTTCATGCTGGTGGTCGTGGAAAAGGCGGAGGCGTAAAATTCTCCCCGAACATTGAAAAACTCAAAGAAAACGCAGGAAACATCATCGGAATGCAGCTGGTAACTCCACAAACATCTGCTGAAGGTAAAAAAGTGAACTTCGTTTTGGTTGCTGAAGATGTGTACTATCCGGGAGAAACTGAAACTAAAGAATTTTATGTTTCGATTCTTTTAGACAGAGCTCAGGGGAAAAATATGATCGTGTATTCTACCGAAGGTGGGATGGATATTGAGCACGTTGCAGAAGTAACACCTCATTTAATTCATAACGAAGTAATTGATCCTGCTGTCGGTCTGCAAGGCTTTCAGGCAAGAAAAATCGCGTTCAACTTAGGTTTAAGTGGAGATGCTTTCAAAGATTTTACAAAATTCATCACCAATTTATATAACGCTTACGTAGGAATCGACGCTTCTCTTTTCGAAATCAACCCGGTTCTGAAGACTTCAGACAATAAAATTATCGCGGTAGATGCTAAAGTTTCTTTGGATGACAACGCACTGTTCCGTCACAAAGATTTGGCAGCATTAAGAGATACAAGAGAAGAAGATCCTACCGATGTAGAAGCTGGCGAAGCTGGTCTTAACTTCGTGAAACTTGATGGCGACGTTGCCTGTATGGTAAACGGAGCTGGTTTGGCGATGGCTACGATGGATATCATTAAACTTTCAGGCGGTAACCCTGCAAACTTCCTGGACGTGGGTGGAACTGCTGATGCAGAAAGAGTTCAGAAAGCTTTCGGAATCATCCTTAAAGATCCTAACGTAAAAGCAATCCTGATCAATATTTTCGGTGGTATCGTACGTTGCGACCGTGTTGCACAGGGTGTTGTAGATGCTTACAAAGCCATGGGAAGCCTTCCTGTTCCTTTAATCGTGCGTCTTCAGGGAACCAACGCTGTTGAAGCAAAGCAATTGATCGACAATTCAGGTCTTCCTGTACATTCAGCGATCACTTTGGAAGAAGCTGCCAATAAAGTAAAAGAAGTTTTAGGTCAATAAGATTTTATGATAAATAAAAAATCCGTTCAGTTAATTTTGAACGGATTTTTTTGTTTTTAGGAGCCGGGAACCTGCTTTCCACTGTATCTTTTTCTCGTCGTGCCTCCTCAAAAAAGGATGCCGTTTCAATCAGGGCTAAGGGTTTCGGGATTCAACAAAATTATTCCTGAACCGAATTTCCGGTCTCAATCTGAGTCTGTGTCGCAAGCTGAATTCCGTTGTCATCCAATTTTTTCTTGATCCTTAAAAGTGCCTCACTCCGGACATGCGCTATCTTTTCGCCCGTTTTCATCTGAAATCTTGCTTCAAGATAGAAAATTCCGAGACTTTGCTTCAGGAAGATAACTTCGGCGTTGTCTTTGTTTTCCGCAAAATCAAAAGTGTGAATTTCGTCCACAATCACTTTTTTAGCTTTCTCTAAATCTTCATTATTGGGAATTTCAAGATCAATAAAAACTTTTCTGTGCGAAGAAGCCGAATAATTGATAAACGGTGCACTGAAAATCAGCTGATTTGGGATGTAGACTTTCTTTCCTTCATCGGTGATAACTTTCGTGGTCAGAAAACCAATGCTTTCAACTGCTCCGGAAATTCCTTTAATCGAAACATAATCGCCCACCGCAAAAGCTTTGTCAATACCAATCAGTATCCCCGAAAACATCGATGACACCAGATCCTTTAAAGCCACACCCGCAATCACCCCGGCAACACCTAAACTTCCGAGGAACTTCAGCACAAAACCACCAAGTCCCATTATCTCAAAGGCAATAAATGCGGCCATGAGAATGATAAGGAATTTAAAAATCCCGATTAACGTGACGATAGAGTTATTTTTGCTCTTGGGAAAAAAACGGTGAAAAACCTTTACAGCCAATTTGCTCAGGTAAGAACTCATGAGCAGGATGAGGGTAAAAACGATAAGTCCTACAACGATATTAGGGGTGACCTGTGCAAATTTCAGGTACCATCTTTCGAGTACATTATAAACAATGTCTACATATTTTAACTGGGTAACTTCTTCCATTTTCAAATATATTCAAATTTAAGAGATTTCAGCAAGCAATAATCTTACCACATAAACATAATTGCAGACTTGATTTTTCAGTATCTTTGTCGCCCACAAGAAGAACGGCCTGTTGATTCCACTTTATTTTGGGGTAGGAAAGTCCGGACACCACAGAGCAGCAAAGCGGGTAACACCCGTCGGTCGCAAGATCAGGACCAGTGCAACAGAAAGGATGTATATTAATTTATAGTGAAATCAGGTAAACTCTTTGCGGTGCAATGTTAAGTATATCGGATTTTTTTCAGCAATGAAAAATAGGAGTTGCTCGCTCCAAAAACCGAGGGGTAAACAGCTAAAGCTTTGCAGCAATGTAAAGCGCAGATAAATAACAGGCATTTTCGCTTCGGCGAATCTACAGAATCCGGCTTACAGTTTTTCTTGTGGTTTTTAATGAAACAAAAAAAGCAGAAATTTAGGTTTCTGCTTTTTTGGTTTTATTAATGAATACTTTCATTGAAATAATCACGATCGCAAGTCCCGAAAGGGTGATGAACCAATACAACAAACTGAATTTTATTTCCTGAAAATACGTTGGAATTGTATTGTTATAAAAGGCAAATATTGATACGATTACATTATTAAGAAAATGAGTAACGATGGGATAAATAATATTTTTGCTTTGATAAAATATTACTGATAGAAAGATGCCCCAAACGAAGGTTGGCAAAAGATTGCTAAGATCCTGAAAATGAATTATTGAAAAGCAGAAACTGGAAACAAGTATAGCTTTTAAGAGAGAGTTTTTCTGCAGCAATTGCATGAAAATAAACTTTCGGAAAACAATTTCTTCAATAATTGGTGCAGCTATAATTGAGGAAAATAAATAAAAGTAAGCAGATCTATTGAACTCAGAAATTTTTTGAGTACTCTTTATGACCGTAAAGTTGTGATTAAAAATGTAATTGTATCCATTAATAAAAATCTTATTGAACAGTATTATTCCTACTACAATAAAGAAAATTAAGAAGACTGATGAAAAGTGTACAGTCCGAATTTTGTTGGTTTCTATCAGTGGGGATTTAATGAATAATCGGTAATAGATATAAAAAGATAGTAAATTTAGGCTTGTGGAAATAATTTCGATTGGTACTAGATGTTTTTCAGCGGTCAAGTCAAAAACCTCAATCAGTAAAATGGGGATTATTTGAAATATCTCTAAAATAACAACGAAAGAAACTGTTACAAAAATCGCTCTCCAAATCGTCATCTCTATTCGCTTTCCAATTGCTTTCTTGCTCCCTCCAGCTCTTTCTGGTCAGCTTCCGAAAGTTTCGGGAATTTCAGATCCATTCCTTCCAGTGCATCAATAATAATCTGTATCGCCGCAACTCGCGCAAACCATTTATCATCACCGGGAATGACAAACCACGGCGCATGATCTTTCGAAGTTTCGTTGATGGCGCGTTCGTAAGCCTTCATGTATTCATCCCATAGGGCGCGTTCAGGCAAATCTCCCATGGAGAATTTCCAGTTTTTGTCCTGCTCATCAATACGGTCGAGAAATCTTTTTTTCTGTTCTTCTTTAGAAATATGAAGGAAAATTTTTATTACGGTAGTGCCGTTTTCGGAGAGGTGTTTTTCAAAATTTCTGATGCTTTTGTAGCGTTCTTCCCAGAATTTATCATCAAAATCAGAAACGGAATCCCAAACTTTTTCATTCAAGTTATATTCCGGATGAACTTTGCAAACCAAAACACTTTCGTAATGACTCCTGTTGAAGATGCCGATCTTTCCTTTCTCAGGAAGAGCGAGGTAATGTCTCCATAAAAAATCATGAGAATATTCCTTCGAACTTGGCGTTTTAAAACTGTGTACTTCGCAGCCCTGCGGATTTACTCCGCCGAAAACATGCTCGATCAGGGAATCTTTTCCGGCTGCATCCATCGCTTGTAGTACTACTAATAAAGATTTTCCGGAATCTGCATACAACCTTTCCTGTAGTTCGCGGAGCTTTATTTTTTCGTCCAAGAGCATTTTTTTGCCAGCTTCCTTATCTAAATCGCCTTTGTATTTGGTGGCTAATTCTTTTATTGAAATTTTCCCTTTGGCGATAAAGTTATCGCTGAAATCTAAATCCATATCTGTTATTTTCCTTAAAAATAAAAAAATCACTCCAGTAACGAAGTGATTTTATGATTTAATTTGATGAACTTGCTTATTTCGCAGCTTTCTTTACGTTTTTCTTAGCTTGTGCAGGTGCTGCTTTTGCAGATAATTCTGCGGCAGGTGCTGCTACCGCTACAGCCTCTACGGCAGCGTTGCCGTCTACAGTTCCTTTAATGGTAATTACCGATCTGCTGTTTTCCGGATCATTAGAATATACCTCGATAATCTTTGTGAAAGGTCCTACGATTGTTGTATTATAACCCACTTTAATCTGTGCGGTTTTGCCCGGCATAATCGGGTCTTGGCTCCATTCCGGTGTAGTGCATCCGCAAGAAGCCTGTACTCTGGAAATGATAAGGGGTTTGTCGCCCGTATTTTTTACAGTGAACATTCTGTGTCCGTCAGCGCCGGTTTTTACAGTTCCGTAATCATATGTTGTTTTATCAAAAGAAATTGATTGTGCTGAAGCCATTGCGAATGATGCGGTTAAAAACAAACCTGCAAATAATTTTTTCATATTTTTAAATGTTATATTGATGTTTTGATAAATATTGAAGGACAAAGTTAAAAATTATTTCAATACCTGAATAATTTTTTTTATTTGCCTATTTTTGCACGTACTAAGATAAAGAAAGATCCTATGCAGATTTCAGAAAAATATAACCCACAGGAGACCGAGAATAAATGGTACAGTTACTGGCTTGAAAATAATTATTTCCATTCCGAGCCAAACGAGAAACCGCCTTATACCATCGTGATTCCTCCACCAAACGTTACCGGAATCCTTCACATGGGTCACATGCTGAACAATACCATTCAGGATGTGTTGGTAAGACGTGCCAGAATGCAGGGTTTCAACGCATGCTGGATTCCAGGAACCGACCACGCATCCATCGCGACAGAAGCGAAAGTTGTGGCAAAACTGAAAGCTGAAGGAATCAATAAATCTGATATCACCAGAGAGGAATTCTTGAAACACGCCTGGGACTGGACGGACAAATATGGCGGAACCATCCTCGAGCAGTTGAAAAAACTGGGTTGTTCCTGCGACTGGGAACGTACGCGTTTTACGATGGAGCCTAAGCTTTCTCAGCAGGTCATCAAATCTTTCGTGGATTTGTATAATAAAGGTTTAATTTACCGTGGATACCGCATGGTGAACTGGGATCCGGAAGCAAAAACAAATATTTCCGACGAAGAAGTAATATTTAAGGAGCAGAACGGGAAGCTTTACTATTTAAAATATAAAATTGAAGGAACTGAAGAATTCCTGTCTGTTGCAACAACGCGCCCGGAAACTATTTTCGGCGATACCGCAGTCTGCATCAATCCAAATGATGAAAGATATGCGCACTTAAAAGGCAAGAACGTAATTGTTCCTATCGCAAACCGCGTAATTCCCGTTATCGAGGATGATTATGTGGACATCGAATTCGGAACCGGAGCTTTGAAAATTACTCCTGCCCACGATACCAACGATTACGAAATCGGTAAACGTCATAACCTGGCCATGATCGATTCTTTGGATGATGACGCAAATTTAAACGCTCACGGACTTCACTACGCGGGAAAAAACCGTTTCGAAGTAAGAAAAGCCATCGCGAAAGAACTTGAAGAAAAAGGACTTTTGCTGAAAGCTGAAGATTATGTGAATAAAGTGGGAACTTCAGAGAGAACCGGTGCGGTGATCGAACCGAAAGTTTCCGTTCAGTGGTTTCTGAAAATGTCTGAAATCGCCAAGCCTGCGTTGGATGTGGTAATGAATGATGAAATTAAATTCCACCCAGAAAAATTCAAAAATACCTACAAACACTGGATGGAAAACATCCGCGACTGGAATATTTCCCGCCAGCTTTGGTGGGGACAGCAAATTCCTGCATATTTTTATGGTGAAGGAGAAAACGATTTCGTCGTTGCCGAAACCATTGAAGAAGCGCTGGAGTTGGCGAAGCAGAAATCCCAAAATTCAGATTTAAAAATTT
Source organism: Kaistella yananensis (assembly GCF_026107505.2). Classification (NCBI taxonomy): domain Bacteria; kingdom Pseudomonadati; phylum Bacteroidota; class Flavobacteriia; order Flavobacteriales; family Weeksellaceae; genus Kaistella; species Kaistella yananensis. Next base: position 108,859 of record NZ_JAPCHZ010000001.1, read on the forward strand.
CAGATTTAAAGCAGGACGAAGATGCCCTCGACACGTGGTTCTCTTCTTGGCTGTGGCCAATTTCCGTTTTCGACGGAATGTTGGATACCGAAAATAAAGAAATCGACTATTATTACCCAACTTCCGATTTGGTAACCGGTCCGGATATTATTTTCTTCTGGGTTGCCCGTATGATTATGGCAGGACTGGAATACAGAAACGAAGTTCCTTTCAAAAATGTGTATTTTACAGGTATTGTACGCGATAAGCAGCGCCGGAAAATGTCGAAATCACTTGGCAATTCACCGGATCCAATTGAACTCATCGAAAAATATGGCGCCGACGGAGTTCGCGTAGGAATTCTATTGAGTTCCGCAGCTGGAAACGACTTGCTTTTCGATGAAGAACTGATGCTTCAGGGCCGTAATTTCGCTACCAAAATCTGGAACGCCTATAAACTGACCCAAGGTTGGTCGAAAGACGAAAACATTAAAGCCAACGAATCCGACAGACAGGCAATCGAGTGGTTCGGGAACCAAATGGATAAAACCATTGCCGAAATTGCCGACCAGTTTGAGAAGTTCAGAATTTCAGATGCTTTACATCTTGTTTATAAATTGATCTGGGACGATTTCTGTGCTTGGTATCTGGAGGCAGTGAAACCTGCTTTCGGTCAGCCGATTTCTACGGAAGTTTATGACCAGACCATCGCTTATTTCGAGGAGTTAATGAAATTGTTGCATCCTTTCATGCCGTTTTTATCTGAGGAATTATGGCAGAATATTGCAGAACGTTCACCCGAAAATGCTTTGGTAATTACTCAACAAAGAAAATCACATCCTTACAGTGAAGATCTGATCCGAAATTTTGAAACATCCAAAGAAATGATCTCCGGTGTAAGAAATTACCGCCAGAGTAAAGGAATTTCGCCAAGAGAAGCGGTGGAAATTTTCACCAATGCCGAAGCGATCAGCAATGAAAATCTGGTAAAAAAACTGGCAAATGTTTCTGAAATCAGTTTCGCCACAAAAACAGACAAGCCAAGCTTTACTTTTTTGGTTGGCGGAACGGAAATTTCAATTCCTTTAAGTGAGAACCTTGATTTGGCAGAAGAAAAAACCAAAACCGAAGAAGAGTTAAAATACCTGAAAGGCTTCCTGATTTCCGTGGAGAAAAAACTTTCAAACGAGAAATTTGTAGCCAATGCGAAACCGGAAATTGTAGATGCTGAACGCAAAAAACAGAAAGACGCACAGGATAAAATTGCCTTGCTTGAGGAAAAACTCAAAACCCTCTAAACCAACTCACAGATGACTCATCTTGATAATATCGCTAAACTCTTCAACAAAAATTTTGTTGAAAGTCCTTTAATCGAAACTTTCGATGCGGGTAAAATTCACCTTTCTACCGGCAGCATCGTAGCCTGTGATCCGTTGATCACGAACGATATGGCATCTTTTAAAGTGAATTTCCCTCAGGGTGAGTTTCCGGTTTTGGTTCACAAAGAAAGAGAAAGCAACTGTATTGCGTACGTGGAAATTGTTTTCAGCGCCGCCCAGATTTCTGAGTGGAAACTCGCTACAACCGACGGACAGAATATCGAAGAACTGCAAGGTGAAGAAATCTTCGGTTATCCAGTTGAAAGCGGTATGGGCTGTTTTATGGATGCAGAAACGCAGGATTGCCTCAATCATCTTGAAAAAAGGCTTTTCCACAGAAAGGGTGCAGAGTTCATGGGAATCTACGAAGAATTTTTCCACGAATATTTTTTTGATGAAAACGGAGCCATCGATCAGTTTGCATTCCTGAAACCGGACGAAGATAAGGCCGGAAATATTTTCGCTTTTGAAACGGGTTATGGCGAAGGATTTTATGCAAGCTACATCGGTTTCGGTATTGATGGTGAGCCGGTAAAACTTGTATCGGAATTCATTGAAATCGGCGTTAATTAAAAGTTAAATAATTTCTTCATCTGCAATTAAAAGAATAGTTTTGTTAAGCAGTCAGCAGAATCTTAATCCGAAAATGCTGTTGAAATATTTCTGCAATATTTAAATTTCCAGAGAAACAATGAATATCACTTCTGAGCAACCGAAAATTATTGTTGTAGGCAGTTCCTCCATCGATTTGGTTCTTAATACGGAGCATCATCCTCAGCCCAATGAGACGGTGATGGCACTGCGGTCTGAAAGTTTTTTTGGCGGCAAAGGTGCAAACCAAGCCGTAGGAACCGCAAGACTCGGTGCGAGTGTGTATTTCATCGGCTGTGTGGGCATGGATCCCTTTGGTCAGCAAATTCTGAGAAATTTAGTTGATGAAGGAGTTAACGTAGGTTTTGTGGCAGAAACAGAACAGGCAGCTTCCGGAACGGCGTACGTAACCGCAGCGGGCGGCGTAAATTCTATCGTTGTAGTTCCCGCTTCAAATTATTGTTTGAAACCGGAGCATGTTGCCGAAGGTGAAAAGTTTTTTCAGACGGCTGATTTGGTGCTGATTCAGCTTGAAATTCCGATGGATGTGGTGGAGTTTACCGTAGAGCTAGCCAAGAAAAATAATTTGAAAGTGGGCATCTACGCTTCACCTGCAAAAGAACTTTCTGCTAACGTTCTGGAAAATGCAAGTTTTATCGTGGCCAAAAGCAACGAGCTATCCATTGTTTTTGGCGAAGAGAAACGTGAAGATATCCTCAAAAAGTATCCTAACAAACTTTTTGTGCGCGATGATTCTAATTCAACCACATATTTCAATGGTTCCGAAATGAAATATTACCGAAACGATCACGATTCTGTTCTGCATAAACTGGGAATGGGCGATGCTTTTGTTTCCGGTCTTTCAATTGCACTTTGTCACGGAAATACTGTGGATGACTCGGTAAAATTCGGGAATGATGTTTCGCTGAAAGTAACAAAAAACAGAGGCTCACAGCGCGGTCTTCCATACCTTAAAGACTTCTCGTGACCGTAAAATTGCTATTGACGGCATACTTTTAAACCTTTCTTTTCATCAATATTTCAGTAAATTTAGAGCTTGATTTTCACTAAAATTCAGTGAATTTGCTTGGAATGAAAGAATTAGTTCTACAGACTCCGGATCAGTTTCCGATATCGGTAAAGATTTTTGAGCCCGAAATTCCGAAACGGAAGCTTTTGGTCATAAATTCGGCCACGGGTGTCAGACAGCAGGTTTATTTTTCTTTTGCTAAATATCTGGCAACGCAGGGTTTCACCGTAATTACCTATGATTACAGAGGAATCGGTGAGTCAAAGCCCAGGAAAATGAAAGGTTTCGAAGCGTCCATGCGAATCTGGGGAACTAGAGATTTCAAAACCATAACCGGTTTCATTAAAGAAAATTATCCGGATTATACCAAATTCTGTCTCGGTCATTCCGTTGGAGCACTGATTCTGGGGATGAATGAAGATTCAGTAATTTTCAAAAAATTCATTTTCGTCTCAACCCAGGATGCATATATCGGTCATCTTTCCTGGCGGGTTGCGGTTACTGCAGCGCTGGGATTTGGCATTGCTGTTCCGGTAACGGTAATTTTAAAGGGATATTTTCCGGCGCACCGGTTTGGTTTGGGAGAATCTTTACCAAAAGGAAGCGCTTATGACTGGCGCACCTTGATTCTCAATAAAAAATCCACCGGCAGGCTTTATGAAAAAATTGAAAAAGATTACTCGAAGGATTTAAATCAGGAAGCTTTTATCATTCACGCAGAAGACGATTCGTGGGTGACGATGAAGGGAATGGAGAGTCTGATGAACAATTCATATCCTAATATGAAGAAAACCTACCGGGAAATAAAAGTCTCGGAATCCCCAAAAAAACAGGTGGGGCATATCAATTTCTTCAGAAGCTATAACCTTATTTTATGGAAGATTATACTTGATAAAATTCAATAATTCGGAATTCTGTACAGATAATGCGATGCAATCTTTATATTTGAATGAGTAAAAAATAAAGATCATGTCCAAAACACAAAATAATGATGAAGTTTTCCGCGAGAAACTCGATCAACTGAATGATTTTGAGTTCAATGATAAAGTAGCGGGCGTTTTTGATGATATGGTCAGGTACATGAAGAAATCTAAAAAATGGACTGACTGATATTCTACAAACAAAAATCAATTTTATTAAAACTTAATTTATGAAAATCTACACCAAAACGGGTGACAAAGGCGAAACGGCTTTATATGGCGGAACCAGAGTTTCCAAAGCCTCAGCGAGAGTTGAATCCTACGGAACAATAGATGAGCTCAATTCATTTATTGGTTTTGCAAAAACTGAAATTAAAGATGAAAAAGTTTTGGCACAGCTCAGGAAAATTCAGTTCGATCTCTTTACGGTAGGTTCCGAATCAGCTACGCCTACCGATAAACTAACTTTAGCCAACGGAAAATCGCGCTTGGCATTAATGATTTCTGATACCGAAATCGAAGAACTCGAAAACTGGATGGATGCTTTTGAGGAAGAACTGCAGCCCTTGCAGTATTTTATTCTTCCGGGCGGTGGAAAAGCCGCAACTTCCCTACATATTTGCCGCACCGTCTGCAGAAGAGCCGAACGCAGTTTGGTTTTTCTGAATGAATCCGAAGAAGTGAGGCCAGAACTCATCAAATATCTGAACCGTCTTTCGGATTACCTGTTTGTGTTGGCAAGATATATGTCGAAAATCAATAATGAATCCGAAGAATACTGGAATCCCAATGACCGATAAAGCCCTGCTTTTTATTAACGGGATACCGCCCGAAGATCTTCCCGATACCGCTGGTTATTCGCTTATTGCCTGTTCCGACGGGGCTTTTCACTATCTAAAAGACAAGAATTTTCCGTTGGAAAAGCTCGACTTTATTTCCGGTGATTTCGATTCGCATACCGGAAGTGATGAGGCGCTTTACGATGAAAAATTTATTTTCACGCCCGATCAGGATAAAACAGATTTCCAGAAATCTTTAGAAATCATCCGGGAGAAAGGCATCTCAACAGTTGATGTTTATGGTGCAAGCGGCGGCGAAATGGATCATTTTCTCGGAAACTTAACCGTAGCTTTCCTCTTTAAAAATGAATTGAAAATCACTTTTTTTGATGAGTTTTCAACCTATTTTTTCGCACCTAAAACTTTGGTTTTAAAAAATGTGAAAGGAAAAACAGTTTCGCTTTATCCTTTTCCGGTTACAGAGAATATTACTACTGAAGGTTTAAACTGGCCGCTGACAAACGAAAATTTGGACCTTTCAAAGCGAATCGGTACCAGAAATTTCGCTGCAGAAGAAACGGTTATTATACATTATGAAGAAGGTGATCTGGTCATATTTGTCGCGCACTAATCGTAAATTCTGCTTATTTTTGTTTTGTGATTTTCATTGTTTTATGATGAGCATCGACTCCAAAAACTCCTTAATTTTTCGCTGAAAACCAACTTTTTTTACCAACTTTGCAGTTTTAACACTTACATACGATTACCCAATAATGAAAATTAAATATTCAGAACTTATCGATCAGACTTTGTATTTTCCAACCGAAGAATTCAACGTTTCGGAAAATACGCTCCAGTTTCATGATATTCCTTTGATGGAGGTCGTCGAAAAGTTTGGTACGCCTTTGAAGTTTAATTATCTGCCAAAAATTTCCACCAATATTCAGCGTGCGAAAGCCTGGTTTAAAGAAGCTATTGAAAAGAACGATTATAAAAAAGGCTATACTTATTGTTATTGTACAAAATCGAGCCAGTTTGCTTTTGTAGTAGAAGAGGCGTTGAAAAACGATATTTCTCTGGAAACCTCCTCAGCTTATGATATGGATATCATCAGGTCGCTTTACGAAAAAGGCAAGTACGGCAAAGACGTTGAGGTGATTTGTAACGGATTTAAAACCGACGATTATCTGGCGAAAATCTCAGATTTAATTAACAGCGGTTTTCAAAACATTATCCCGATTCTTGATAATTACCGCGAATTGGATAAACTGACTGAAAGCATTGATACCACTTTTAATATCGGAATTCGTATTGCTTCTGAAGAGGAGCCGAAATTTGAATTTTATACTTCCAGATTAGGAATTGGTTACAAAGATATCATCCCGTATTACAGCCAGAAAATTGCGGAACATCCCAATGCAAGGTTGAAAATGCTTCACTTTTTCATCAATACCGGAATTAAAGATACCGCGTATTACTGGAACGAATTGTATAAATGTCTTCGCGTGTATGCGAGGCTGAAAAAAATCGCTCCGGAGGTGGATTCCCTGAATATCGGTGGTGGTTTTCCTATTAAAACGTCTTTGAATTTCGACTACGATTACCAATATATGGTGAACGAAATTGTTTCTCAGATTAAGAAATTCTGTGAGGAAGAAGGCGTAGAAGAACCTAATATCTATACCGAGTTTGGTAGTTTTACTGTTGGAGAAAGTGGCGGCCATTTATATAAAATTATCTCACAGAAACGCCAGAACGACAGAGAAAAGTGGAACATGATTGATTCCTCTTTCATGACGACTTTGCCTGATACATGGGCAATTTCCAGACACTTCATTATGTTGCCGCTTAACCGTTGGGAAGATACGTACGAAAGGGTTTTCCTGGGTGGCTTAACCTGCGATTCCGACGATTATTACAATTCGGAGCAGCACACCAATGCGATTTATCTGCCGGTTTTCAGTGATACAAAGCCGCTATACATCGGGTTTTTCCACACAGGTGCATACCAAGAAACCATTGGTGGATATGGTGGCGTTCATCACTGTTTGATGCCGCAGCCGAGGCATATCCTCATTAACAAAGACGAGGACGGGAATTTCACCTACGAAGTCTTCCGGGAAGAGCAGAAACCGGATGAAGTTTTAAAACTTTTAGGTTACTAGAAAACTAAAGGAGCAACATGAGTTTGCTCCTTTTTTTTAAATTTTATTAGAAATATTTAGAAATTTTCTCAAATTCAATATCGGTAAAATCTGAAACCAGCAGGCTGGCTTTGTCATAAACCTGATGGGTTGAATGCGCACTCTGGTAAGCCACGCAAAAAATTTCTGCGGAATATGCAGCTTCAATTCCGTTTGTGGAATCTTCTATCACCATGCAGTTTTCTTTGCCTTCACCGGCCATTTCCGCGGCCACGATAAAAATTTCCGGATGAGGTTTAGATTCCTGAAGATCAGCGCCGCTTATCTTTCCGACAAAATATTTTTCAAGGTCAAATTTTTCGAATACCCAATTGATGGTATTCATGTGAGCGGAAGATGCCAAAACGAGTTTGATGCCGTTTTCATAGTAATGTACAATCAAATCTTTTACGCCGGGAATTAAATCGAAATCAGGGTCTGTATCAAAATAATGTTTAAAATAGTTCCTTTTAATGGCGGCCAGATCTTCGTGCGTTTCATCGAGTTTAAAGGTTTCCGTCAGTGTACTACAGACTTTTTTTGTGGAAGCGCCAGTAAAACTGGTGTAAAGTTCTTCAGAAACCTCTATTCCAAAATCTTCAAACATTTTGAAATACGCTTTGCGGTGCAGTGGCTCTGTGTCCACAATCACACCGTCCATATCGAAAAGAACTGCTTTTAAAGGCATATTTATTTTTAGTAAAAGTAAGGAAAAGTATTTTTCTTCTAAAAGTTTCTACATCTTTTAAAACTTATTTTGTAAAATCCACGCTGTCATTTTCTCTAAAACTTTCGGCGATATCGTTTCTTCGATTTGTCCGTATTCGGCTGGATTTCCTGTTTTTGCCGTTTGAAAAAGATGATTTAATCCCTTAAATTCTATTACTTCAAAATTTTTGTTTCCTGCTTTTTCTAAGGATTTCTTTATTCCGGCAAGATTTTCTTTTGCGGAAACCTGTAGGTCAAGACTTCCGTTGATTGCCAAAACTGGGATTTTAATTTTAGATAAATAAACGCCAGGATTAAATTTTATAAAATACTGAAACCAAGGATTGGAAATTTGAGATGCTTGCTTTTCTGCCACTGTTTCAATTTGTTCAGCGGGGATTTCACCTTTCGGAAATTTTTTGAATTCGGAGATTAAAATAGGTTTTAAATCAGTTTTTAAATTATTACCGTTGTAATTTTTTACGAACTCGTAGATCTTTTGATTCACGGCTTTATTGGTCTCGAGTGTAGATGCTGATGCCCCGGAACTTTTCCCAATATCATAAGATTGCTTCTGCAATAGATCTGAGGTAGGAATTCCTGGTGCAGCCAGCAAAACCAGAAATTTTACATTCTTATTTTTATCTGCTACGATTGGTGCGATCATTCCGCCTTCTGAATGTCCAATTAATCCAATGTTTTTATAACCTTTCCCTTTCAGAAATTCAACAGCCGAATTAATATCGGTTGCGAAATTTTCAGAAGTATCGCTTTCTTTCCCTTTTGATGACAAGCCTGTTCCACGGTCATCCATTCTTAATGTGGCGATTCCTTTTTTTGCAAAATCGTCGGCAATTACCGCAAAAGGTTTGTGCCCGAAAAGTTCTTCGTCCCGATTTTGTGCGCCGCTTCCTGTAATCATGATTAAAATAGGAGCGTTTTTATCGAAGTTTTTTGGTTGGGAAATTGTTCCTGCCAAAATGTTTTTATCGGTCGCATTTTCAAAACTCACTTCTTCAATATCATAATTATAAGGTGGTTTTGGTGTTTGTGGACGATCAATTACTGTTTCTTCTCCTTTCTTTTTAATTAATACCAAGGGTAAAGTCATTCCGCTTTGTGAAAAAGTACCGTCGATTTTATCGTTACCGAATTTCCCGGTATAAATAATTCCGAGGTTCGAAGCATCTAAAGTCAATATGTTATTTTGAAAAACTGTTTTCTGAAATGGAATTCCTTTTGCACCTTGAAGCGGACTGTCAAAATTTGATTTATAACCGTTAATGTCTTTTTCGATATGAATGATCAAAGGCAATTTATTTCCCTGAACATCGAGTTCACCTTGCCAAGAACCTGTAATTTCCTGACCAAAAATATTCGAAAAAAACATGATTAAGGTGAAGATTAAAAATTTTGTTATCATACTTTAAATATTAATAAAAGTAAAGTTGTTTGAAGTTCAATTGCTGTGACAAAGCAACATTTTGAAATATCACTTGCTTCTATATATCATGAATAATACAAAAGAAAAAAAAGCAATCATTGTAACTAAAGCTGCGATCGATTTCCAGTTCGCGAAATTCACGGTCCAACCCATCCAGGGAATTCTTTTTGGAGGGAAAATTCTGTCGTCTTCTTTATTGTAGTAAAAAATTCCCCAAATCCACTTTCCGTTTTTGTTTTCGATATTATTTGTTTCCATCACATGAAGTTTTGCATAAAGTTATCATTTTTTTTAGAAATCGGACGCGTGAGAAAACTGCCATGAGTTACCACCGTTTTTTTTATCTTTGAAATCTTAAATATTCAACCTAAAAATTTAAATATCCTATGCAGACATATGCTGGAATTCCGGAAGAAAACGCTCAGTTAGAATCGTCAAAAGTAGTGCTCGTAACCGTTCCTTACGACGGAACTTCAACCTGGGGGAAAGGTGCCGACAAAGGCCCGGAACTTTTTCTTGATGCTTCCGAAAATATGGAATTGTATGACATTGAAACAGGAACAGAACCCTATTTGGAAGGCGTTTATTTAGCCGGAGAAATATCTGAGAATTCTTCTCCTGAAGCTATGACCGAAGCAGTTTACCAAAAAACCAAAGAATTGCTGAACCAGGAAGGGAAACTTTTCACCCTTTTTGGTGGGGAACATTCGGTTTCTATTGGATCTATTCGCGCGGTAGGCGAAAAGTTTGAAAATCTTACGGTTCTTCAGCTGGATGCACACACCGACTTACGTCCGGATTTTCACGGTTCCACTTCCAATCATGCTTGTGCGGTTTTTGAAGCGAGTCAGAAACATAATTTGGTACAAGTCGGGATTCGTTCTGGAGATAGAGAAGAAATGCAATATGTACAAGAAGGAAATTGTTTTTGGGCACATGAAATCCACAGCAACCCAAATTGGATTGATGATGTTCTTGCAAAAGTTTCTGGAAATGTTTACATCACCATCGATTTGGATGCATTTGATCCATCGATTGCGCCTTCCACAGGAACTCCAGAACCGGGCGGTTTGCAGTGGTATCCAACGTTGGAATTGCTTAAAAAAGTTTTTGAAAAATGCAATGTAGTTGCCTTTGATATTGTAGAATTAATGGATTCGCCGATGCCAAAACCAACGGCTTTCCTTGCTGCAAAATTATATTATAAAATGTTGGCGTATTATCATATTTCGAAGTAGAAGAAAGAAGAAAGAAAAAAGAATCAAGAACCAAGATTCATTAAATACAGACATTAATTAGTGCGTTTTGTGGTAAAAAATAAAAATCTCTTTCGACAATTCGTTGAAAGAGATTTTTTTATGTTTTAAAACGAAATTATTTTAAAATATCGGCTTCTATAGAACTGTCGCCGAAGATTTTAATGAATGCTTTTGTATAATCTTCTTTTGTCGCAAGGTTCGGATTTGCCAAAAATTTCTGAGGATTTACAACAAACAGCGGAAACCACGTGCTTGAAATCTGAATCTGAATCCGGTGTCCTTTTTTGAAGGTATGCACCACATCCTGAAGTCGGAAATTCACTGCTGTCTTCTGGTTGGTAACCAATGCTTCAGGCTTTTCGCGCGTGTTGCGGAATCTTGCCGGCATAATTTCGCTTCTTACCATTTGGTGGTAATTCCCGTAAATAACGCCGTCCTTCTTTTCCGCAGGTTTGAAATCTTCAGGATAAACATCAATGAGTTTCACCGCAAAATCTGCATCAGTAGAAGTGGATGCGATGTTAAGTTTTGCCATGATTTCACCACCGAAAGTAAGATCTTCCGTCAACGGTTCTGTTGTGAAAGTCAAAACGTCCGGTCTTCCCACAGCGAAACGCTGGTCTTCGCTCATGTAATTTCTTGGCGTAAATCCATTGAAATCTTTCAAATTGTCCGAACTCAAAACAGGATTATTGGGATCGCTGTAATATTCAGAAAAACTTGCCGATGGATTTTCGGTCAAAGTTCCGTTAGCTAGATAAAAGTTGATTTTCTGGGCATTTTTCGGAGGATAGTGGGCGAATTCTTTCCATGCCTTACTTCCAGTGTCGTAAAGAACAGCTTCGGGCAGGCCGGCGTCGGTTTTGGAATTTCCTTTCAGGTAATGACTGAAAAATTTCGTTTCCAGATTCTTTTGATAATAGGTGGCAATGCTGTCTCCAAAATAAATCTCATTATGGAAATGTTTTCCGGTTTCCCTTGCCCAGCCACCGTGCGAAAATGGTCCCATCACGATGGTATTTTTGGCTTTCGGACTGGTTTTTTCAATTGTTTTGTAAATGTTTAATGGTCCGAATAAATCTTCAGCGTCGTACCAGCCACCAACGGTCATTACCGCATGGTTTACGTTTTTTAAGTGAGGAAGAAGACTTCTTTTTTGCCAGTATTCATCATAGTTTGGATGATTCATAATCTCCGTCATAAAGAAATTATCCTTGTAATATTTTTCGTAGCCGTCCTTTAAAGTTCCGAGTTCACGGTAGAATTTCAAGCCGTCTTCTGAATTAGGTTTTATGAAAGAATCCATATACCAACCTTCTTTTTCAGGTTTGGTTTTTTGTACGCCAAAAACCGGGAAAGTGCGGAAATATCCGAGCATGAATTTACCGTTATGTAAAAAATCATCATTCCAAAAATCGGAAATCGGTGCTTGAGGTGAAGATGCTACCAATGCGGGATGATCAGCCAAAATTCCGGCAGCGGTATAAAATCCGGGATAGGAAGTTCCGTATTGTCCTACTTTGCCATTATTGTTGGTGATGTTTTTCAGGAGCCAGTCAATCGTGTCGTAGGTATCAGTACTTTCATCAACATCCTTCTTGCTTTTTCGTTCGACTTGCGGTGTCATGTTGGTGAAAGTTCCTTCGCTCATGTACCTCCCACGAACATCCTGATAAACGAAAATATATTTTTCATTCATTAAATATTTGTTCGGGCCCAAAGAACTTTTGTATTCAGTTTCGCCGTATGGAGCAACGCTGTAGCAGGTACGCTGCATGATAAAAGGATATTTTTTTGTTCTGGAAATGTCTTTCGGAATGTAAATTGAAGTGAATAATTTCACACCGTCGCGCATGGGGATATACACCTCTTTTTTAATAAAGTTTTCTTTTACGAATGTGTTATCGGCTCTGTTTTGCGCAAACAACGTGATGAAGCAGAAAATGAGAAGAATCTGTAAGAGTTTTTTCATTGAGACTAATTTTGAACGAATGTATAAAAAAAATCAGAAATTTGATTTGTAAATAATTCTATGATGAGCTTATTCGGAAATCTTGATGACTCAGATGTTAATTTACTTCCAAAAGATGGAACAGTAAATTATTATGGCAAAATATTGGATGCGGATAAAGCAGATTTTTTTTACTGGAAGCTCTTAGAAAATATTGCCTGGAAAAATGATGAAGCCGTAATATTTGGAAAAAAGATTGTTACTAAAAGAAAAGTGGCGTGGTATGGTGACGAAGGTTTTCAGTACACTTATTCCAAAACCACAAAAACAGCCTTGTCCTGGACCGAAGAACTTCTTGCTTTGAAGAAACTTGTCGAGGAAAAAACAGGAGAGAAATTCAATTCCTGCCTGCTGAATCTTTATCATAACGGAGACGAAGGAATGGCGTACCACAGCGATGCGGAAAAGGACCTTAAAAAAAACGGGGCAATTGCCTCATTGAGTTTGGGGGCCGAAAGAAAATTTTCGTTCAAACATAAAGTAACCGGCGAAAAAGTTGAATTGGTTTTGGCGCACGGAAGCCTTCTGGTCATGAGAGATGAAACACAGTCGTATTGGCTCCATCGACTTCCGCCAACAAAAAGAGTGACTGCGCCGAGGGTAAATCTTACATTTCGCACCATTCAAGAGAAAGTTTGAAAATTTAAATTTAAAAATGTATATTTGAGAATAATACAGTCAGAATATGCCTCGGGGATTTTACCGAATCGGAGGGGCATCTCAGAAATTTAAGAAAACTTTAGTATTTAATTAAGAATCAAACTTAGGTTTTATCTTTAAATTTGAGAACCAATTTTAACATTAAATAAATTCACTATGAAAAAAACAATCGCAATGGCGGCTTTAGCGCTCGCAGTATCGTTCGGTTCTATCTCTTGTAAAAAGAAAGTTACAGATGCAGAACTCCAAACCCAGGCTACAACAGTAGTAACCTCTAACCCAACAGCATCCGTTGAAGTAAAAGACGGAACTGCGCACTTAAGCGGAACGTTCGCAGATCAGGCTTCAAAAGATGCAATGATCGCTTCCTTAAAAGCAATCCCGGGTATTAAGGATGTAATGGATATGGCGACTATAGAAGCTCCTGTGGTGGTAGAAACAGTGTCTGCTGTTGATCCTGCAGTTCAGCAGAAAGTAACCGACGCGGTTAAGGATTTCCCTTCGGTTAAGGTAGAAGTGATTAACGGCGAATTAACCCTCACCGGAAATGTTTCTCCGGAACAGGCGAGAAAAATCAAAATGTCGGTTGATGCTTTACAGGCCGGAAAAGTTAATTATAATTACACCGTAAAATAATCAGTTATGAGTGCATTACAGGATAAATACGCAGGAGTAATCTCTGCTGCTCAGTCAGCTGGAGTATCCAATCTTAAGGTAGTAGAACAGGACGGAATTCTATATGTGTCAGGAAGCGCCGCTTCTACCGCAGCAAAAGATGCAGTGTGGAACGCCCTTGGCGCAATAGATTCTACTTATTCCGCTTCGGATATAAATGTTGATGTTCAGGTGGCAGGTTTGGCATCAGGTTCTACGTTAACCGTTGCTACAGAAGATTCTAACCTTAATATCAGACAGGAACCTTCAACAGACGGTGCTATCGTAGGTAAAGCTGCTAAAGGCGAATCTGTAACTTTGGTAGAGCAGACGTCAGACGACTGGTGGAAAGTAAGAACCGCCGATGGAGAAGAAGGTTATGCTTATGCAAGATATTTAAGAGCATAAAATATTTAAACAATACGCTATTATTGCAGTATATTGGAACCTCTGAATTTTTCAGAGGTTTTTTGTTTTGGTAATGATGCGTTACGTCTTTTAGGATGTCTGTTTGATATTGGGCATTGTTGATAGTTTTCCATAAAAAAACATATATTTGTAATTCTTACAAAACCTCTTTCCCAAGATCGCCTCAGACGATTCTTCAAAAAAACAAAATACATGAAAGGACAAAACAAACTGTTCATCGCCATTATCGTTGCGCTTATATTAGGAGTTGTAATGGGCGGGATCGTGCATACCCAGTACCCTGAAAGTTCCGAAGGATTTTCGAAAAACATTAAACTTTTAGGAACCGTCTTCATCCGTTTGGTGCAGATGATTATCGCTCCGCTGGTATTTACAACTTTGGTGGTGGGTATCGCCAAGATGAGTGATATTAAGATGATCGGCCGGGTAGGCACAAAAGCAATGCTTTGGTTTATAATAGCCTCTCTCGTGTCACTTACGATAGGACTTGTTTTAGTAAACTGGCTTGAGCCGGGCAAGGTAATGCAGCTTCCGATTCCGGCGGCTGGCGATGCCGGCGAAGTCGTTGCAAACAGTCAGGGACTTTCATTAGAGCAGTTTGTAAAACATGTTATTCCTAAAAGTTTATTCGATGCCTTTGCAACCAATGAAGTTCTGCAGATCGTAGTGTTTTCAATCATGTTTGGTGTTGCTTTAGCAAATATGGGCGAAGAATATACAAAACCTATCGTCCGTGCGCTTGATATCTCTGCTCACGCCATTCTGAAAATGGTTGGTTACATCATGTGGTTCGCGCCACTTGGAGTTTTGGGTGCAATCGCTGCAGTTGTAGCGACAAATGGGTTCGAAATCTTTAAAGTGTATGCAATTTATCTGCGTGACTTCTTTTTTGCCCTTGGTATTTTATGGTTGGTTCTACTTGTTGTAGGTTATCTGATTTTAGGAAACCGCCTTTTCGAACTTTTACGCAGGATTAAAGCTCCTTTATTAATTGCTTTTTCAACTACAAGTTCCGAAGCTGTGTTCCCAAAACTGGTTGAAGAACTCGAAAGATTTGGATGTAACAACCGGATTGTATCTTTTATTCTCCCACTCGGATATTCTTTCAATCTCGATGGAAGTATGATGTATATGACTTTTGCCGCGATTTTCATTGCACAGATTTACGGAATCGATATGACTTTGGGACAGCAAATTACCATGCTTTTGGTTTTAATGCTTACCTCAAAAGGAATCGCAGGAGTACCCAGAGCGAGTCTTGTAATTATTGTGGCAACCTGTACCATGTTCGGCATTCCGCCGGAAGGTATCGCTTTAATATTGCCTATCGACCACTTTTGCGATATGGGAAGAAGCATGACGAATGTTTTAGGAAATGCTCTTGCTACTTCTTCCGTTTCCAAATGGGAAGGCCAGCTGGATAATCATGGTGGAGATTTATAAGAATTCCTAAAAACGATAAAATTCAATCATACAGAGAACTGCATATTGCAATGAAAAATAAATTCGGGCCGGCGATAACCTTGGGTTTTGCACTTTTTGCGATGTTTTTTGGAGCTGGAAATTTAATTCTTCCTCCTTTTATCGGATTGAAATCTGGAAGCGAATGGTTCGCTGCTGTTGCTGGATTTTTCACCACAGGAATTATTGCACCTTTTTTGGGTGTGCTTACCGTGGTGCTTTTCGGTACATCATTTACGGATCTCGGCCGAAAGGTTAATCCTTTTATCGTAACCGTTTTGGCGTCTCTCATTATGTTATGTATCGGTCCCATTGTAGCAATTCCAAGAACTGCCGCTGCGACCTATGAGATCGGGATAAAACCGCTTCTTCCGGGCTTTAATAATGTTGTTTTCTCTGTCGTCTTTTTTGCGGTTGTGATATTTTTATCGGTTTCGCAATCGAAAATTGTAGATATCATCGGAAATTTTCTTACTCCTTTTCTTATTTTAAGTTTGGGAATTCTTGTGGTGATGGGCATTATGAATCCGCCTGATGTTTCTAAAATCACCGGCATAAGTACTCAGGAATCATTTGTTTTTGCTTTTCATGAAGGGTACCAGACATTGGATGTTTTGGCGTCGGTTATTTTCGCAGGAATTATTATTTCTGCTGCGATTGATAAAGGATATACGAACAGTAACGACCGTTTTAAAATTACCATAGCGGCGGGATTAATCTCTATGGCGGCTTTGCTGTTTATCTATGGAGGTTTAATTTATCTGGGCGCGCACTCGGGTTATCCTATGTCGGAAAATATATCCCGAACCGACCTCTTGCTCCATATTTCGAATGAAGTTTTAGGTAAAAACGGCACCGTGGTGATTTCATTTGCGGTAGCTTTGGCTTGTCTTACCACTGCGATTGCACTTAGTTCTGCAATGGGCAGCTTTCTTGAGAAATTCACGTTCGGGAAAATAAATTATAAAGTGGGCGTGGTGATAACCTGTTTGGTTTCCGCTTATTTTTCGGTGAAAAGCGTGGAAGAAATCATCGATTATGCCGTGGTGATTCTGGCCTTTGTCTATCCGATTACCTTCGCACTGATTCTAACATTGTTGTTCTTCGGGAAAATTATATTTTCTAAAACACCGTTTGTCGCGGCAGTGGTTACTGCAGCATTGGTGGCGTCACTTTCTGTCTTTCAGTACTTTAATATTTTCTCTGAACCGGTTGAACAAATAAATAGTTGGCTCCCTTTATCCCAACATCAGTTAGGCTGGCTAATCCCGTCATTCCTGGTTTTCTTTATTACTGCAGCCATTAATTCCGGTCGGAAAAAGCATTTTAAATCAATTAATAGTGATTGATGTCAGTTCAATCTAACTTTTATTCATTCTAAATTACAGAAAAATTTGCGTATTTTTGTCATTCAATTTTTAGTAAAAAATTATGTTGACGAAAGAAAAAGTTCAGTTATTTCTGAAAGAGATAGAAGTTGATGATTTAGTGCACAATTTCCAGGTGATGGGAAATGATGTATATATTGATATGACGGCGCATTCACCCGCAATGCACGAAAAAAAGAAACTTGAAGCTGCCATGAAACAGGCTTTTGCTTCAGAATTTGGTGAAGATGTAGTTTTGAAACTTAAAATTGCTTCTCCCGAACCCTCCGAAGTTCAGCAGAACCAAATCAAGGGGAAACAGATTCCGGGAATACAGAATATCATTGCCGTGGCTTCCGGAAAAGGTGGCGTAGGCAAATCTACGGTTGCTGCCAATCTTGCTGTAACTTTGTCGAAAATGGGCTTCAAAGTAGGGCTTTTAGATGCAGATATTTACGGACCGTCTGTTCCTACCATGTTCGACACGGTGGGAGCAAAACCAATTTCTGTTGAAATAGACGGTAGAAATCTGATGAAACCAGTGGAGAATTACGGCGTAAAAATGCTTTCAATCGGTTATTTCTCAGGGGCAAACCAGGCAGTGGTTTGGCGCGGACCTATGGCGAGCAAAGCTTTAAACCAAATGATTCGTGATGCGGCTTGGGGAGAACTCGATTTTCTTTTAATCGACCTGCCACCGGGAACTGGTGATATTCATCTTTCAATTATCCAGGAAGTGCCGGTAACCGGAGCTGTTATAGTAAGTACACCGCAGCATATCGCTCTTGCTGATGTAAGAAAAGGGATTGCGATGTTCCAGATGGAAAGCATCAATATTCCGGTTTTAGGTTTAATTGAAAATATGTCATACTTTACTCCAGAAGAATTGCCGGATAACAAATATTATATTTTCGGGAACCAGGGCGCACAATATCTTGCAGAAGATTTAGGAATTCCGGTGTTGGGAGAAATCCCAATCATCCAGAGTGTCAGAGAAGCAGGCGACGTTGGCCGTCCCGCTGCAATGCAGGAAGGAGCTGCAATTACAGAAATTTATAAAACTGTAGCGCAGAATATGATTGAAAGTTTAGTGGAAAGAAACAAAAATCTTCCGCCAACCGAAGCCGTGAAAATTACAACCATGGCAGGTTGCTCACCAAAAAAATAAATAGGAAACTGATTGGGATTCATGTTATTATTTGAACCTTTAACCTATCAGCCAAAAAATTAATAATGGAAACAAAACAGGAAGAAACCGTAACCAAAGTACTCGAAGCACTCGAGAGCATCCGGCCGTTTCTTAATAAAGACGGCGGCGATATCGAATTGGTAGATCTTAAAGACAATGTAGTTTATGTAAAGCTTCAGGGGAACTGCAACGGCTGCCCCATGAGTTTTTCTACCATGAAATTGGGCGTTGAAAACACCATTAAGCAGTTTGCTCCCGAAATTGTAGAAGTGCTGAGTGTGGAATAATCATTGGGTTTTCAGTAATAAATCGGGCAATTCGTTATTTGAATTGCTTTTTTTATGACCAACTTTTTTTTAAGTTTTCTACACAGAAAATTGTGCGGTAAATAACAAAGTGTTTGAAATAAAATTGATATTTTAGCAGATTAAACGATACAGTATATGATTGCCATTGTCGACGGCGGCTCCACGAAATGCGACTGGGTAATTCTCGAAAATACCGGGGAACCCAATCTGAAAACCACAACACTGGGATTCAATCCAAATATCATTAATCCTGAGTTTATCCTACAGGAAATTGATAAGAATCAGGAACTGTTCTTCCTTAAAAATCATATCGAAAAAGTTTTTTTTTACGGATCCGGTTGCGGAACACCCGATAATAAAAAAAAGGTAGCCGATGAGTTTACCAAAGCTTTTACTAATGCCGAAATTACGGTAAAAGAAGATATGACGGCCGCAGCCTATGCAGCCTACAACGGTACTCCCGCCATAATCTGTATTCTCGGTACGGGATCCAATTCCTGCTATTTCGACGGTGAAAAAATCAGAACCGATTTGCCTTCTCTGGGATTTTTAATCGGTGACGAAGGAAGCGGAAGCGCGCTCGGAAAACATCTCTTAAGACGTTTTTTCATGAAAAAACTGCCGAAAGATTTAGAAAACGATTTCATCAGCACCTATCATCTTACCATCGAAGAAGCGATTAGAAGAATGTATCATAACCCGCGTGCGAATGCTTATTTGGGCGAATTCAACAAGTTTGTTGCAGAACGCAAAAAGCACCCTTATTTTCAGAATATGGTTTTTGATGAGATGAAGAATTTCCTCGATTATCAGGTGCTTCCTTATCCCGAAGCAGGGAAGGTTGAAATCAATTTTATTGGCTACATCGCTTTTATTTATGAAGATATTTTAAGAGCCGCCGCCGCAGAACTTAACTTAACCGTTGGGAAAGTAGTGCAGAAACCAATCGAAAGTTTAGTGGATTACCACAAAAAGTACATTCTGGAGTTAAACTAACTGCCGGAAAAAATTATTAATGCAGAGATTTTATTCAGAAATCTTATTCAGAATCTGGGAAACCGGTTTCTGATATTGAAAAACCAAAAATTATGTCAAGCAAAACAAACAGAGACGAGAAAAACTTTAACCAGGCAGCCCTCGATTATCATAAGACCGAACCGAAAGGAAAGATCGAAGTCATTCCTTCAAAACCGCACTCTTCGCAGCGCGACCTCTCCTTAGCTTATTCCCCGGGTGTCGCCATCCCATGTCTGGAAATTGAAAAGGATCCCAAAACAGTTTACGATTATACAGGAAAAGGGAATTTAGTGGCCGTAATTTCTAACGGAACTGCCGTTTTAGGATTGGGCGACATTGGTGCCGAAGCTTCAAAACCGGTGATGGAAGGTAAAGGCCTCTTGTTTAAAATTTTCGCCGATATCAATGTTTTTGATATTGAAATCGATGAAAAAGATCCCGACAAATTCATCGAGATTGTCAAAGGAATTGCTCCTACTTTTGGCGGAATCAACCTTGAAGATATAAAAGCTCCTGAAGCATTTTACATCGAACAGCGTCTGAAAGAAGAACTCAATATTCCGCTGATGCATGATGATCAGCACGGTACCGCCATAATTTCTGCAGCTGCTTTAATTAATGCCCTCGAAATTGCCGGAAAGAAAATCGATGACGTGAAAATGGTGGTTAATGGCGCCGGAGCTGCGGCAATTGCCTGCACAAAACTTTATGTGGAATTAGGTCTTAAAAAAGAAAATATCCTGATGTGCGATTCCAAAGGAGTCATCAATCATAAAAGAGAAAACCTAACTTCCGAAAAGATCGATTTTGTCGCACAAACTGATCTGGAAACGCTTTCGGATGCTTTGAAGGGAGCCGATGTGTTTGTTGGACTCTCAAAAGGCAATGTAATGACACCGGAAATGCTGCTTTCAATGGCAGAAAGTCCTATCGTTTTTGGCTTGGCAAATCCAAATCCCGAGATCGAGTACGACCTGGCAATGGAAACCAGAAAAGATACCATCATGGCCACCGGCCGAAGCGATTATCCTAACCAAGTAAACAATGTTCTTGGTTTTCCTTACATCTTCCGTGGCGCGCTCGATGTGCAGGCGCGGGGAATTAATGAAGAAATGAAGCTTGCGGCAGTTCATGCAATTGCAAACTTAGCAAAAGAGCCAGTTCCGGAAGCGGTTATTTTAGCTTATAACTTAAAAAATTTAAGTTTCGGAAGAGAATATTTTATTCCTAAACCCTTCGATAACCGACTGATTACCAAAGTATCGATGGCAGTAGCCGAAGCTGCGATGGAAAGCGGGATCGCCGGTAAGCCGATTGAAAATTTCGAAGATTACGAGAATAGTCTTCTCGACAGAATGGGCCGCGACGAAAAACTCATCCGAATGATGCAGAACCGCGCGCGATCGAACCCGAAAAGAGTTACCCTCGGAAACGCTGAAGAATACAATGTATTGAAAGCTGCACAAATTCTTTACGAAGAAGGTATTGCACAACCGATACTTTTGGGTGAGAAAAAATACATCAAAGAGCAGATGAAGAAATTCGGGATCGAAATCGATGTTCCGATTGTGGATCCTGCAGACGATGATCAGGAAGAAAACCGTAAAAAATACAGAGAAGATCTTTGGAAGCTTCGCCAGCGCAAAGGCATGAACGAATACAAAGCGAAAAGATTTGTTCGCCAGCGTGATTATTTCGGCCCACTGATGTTGAGAAACGGTGATACGGATGCACTGATCGTTGGTTTCTCCAAAAACTATTCTTCTACTTTAAGACCTGTTCTTGAGATCATTGAAAAAGAAAAAGGGGTAGATAAAGTTTCTTCCATGATGATGATTTTAACGGAGAAAAAACCGATTTTCTTTGCGGATACTTCAGTTGTTCAGAACCCGACTGCTCAGGACCTGGTAGGCATCGCAAGAATGTCTGAAATCGTCGTGAAATCTTTCGCTATCGAGCCACGAATTGCTATGCTATCGTTTGAGAATTTCGCCGGAATTTCTGAAACTTCGAAAAAAGTAGCTGAGGCGGTAGCCATACTTCATGAGAAATATCCGAAAATGATTGTAGATGGTGAAATACAGCCGGATTTCGCGATGAATTCAGACCATCTTTCTGATTATCCCTTCTCCAAACTCGGTACTACACCGGCAAACGTTTTTGTCTTCCCGAATCTGGAAAGTGCGAACCTTTCTTACAAAATCATCCGCGGGATGAAGGTGGCGCAGGTTGTTGGGCCAATTTTAATGGGTCTGAAACAGCCGGTTCACGTTCTTCAAATGCGTGCAAGCGTAGATGAAATCGTAAACCTTGCGACAATCGCCGTTCTGGATGCTCAGAAAAGAGAGGAAATGAAAAAGTAATAAAGGATTACATAATTGTATTGAACAACTGCGGAAAATCTTGACTTTCCGCGGTTTTTTTTATTTCATTATTGTAAAACATCCATGGTTTTACTCTTCATTTAATAAAAGCCGGCAAAAAAATATGTCTTTTGTTGGAAAGCTGAAATCAATAGGGTTTAAAATTTTAAAAATCTTATATTTGGCTTCTTCAAAACATAAATAATGATTTATACGCTCAAGGGTATTGTACAGGAACATAATCCTACCTCAGTCGTTATCGATGTAAATGGTGTTGGTTATTTTGTCGGGATCAGTCTGCAGACTTCCGAAAAACTGGTTTTAGGGCAGCCTACATTTCTGCATATACAGCAGATTATCCGTGAAGATGCCCATTTGCTCTTCGGATTTAACAGTATTTTAGAAAAAGATTTATTCAACCTGTTAATTTCTGTTAACGGAGTAGGGCCAGTTTCTGCCATCATCATGCTGTCTTCACTGAGCCTGGAAGAAATCGCTGCCGCAATTATGAATAATAACAGTTTGCTGCTTCAAAAAGTAAAGGGAATCGGTACGAAGACTGCCGAGAGAATCATTGTGGATTTGCGTGATAAAGTCCAAAAATTCAGGGTTTCTGAGGAAAATATTTCTACATTTGTAAATAATAAAGTAAAAGAAGAAGCGTTATCTGCAGTAGAGGTTTTGGGTATTTCCAAAAAAATGAGCGAGAAGATTGCCGATCGTTTCCTGAAGCAAAATCCGGATCTGTCAGTCGAGGATCTTGTAAAGCAAATCTTAAAAAACATTTAACATTTGGAGAAGAATAATTTTTTTCAGCATAAGTTTTTTCTGTTATTATTTCTGATGGTCTCTTTTGCGAACACTTTCGCACAGGTAAAACCATCGGACAGCAGTTCAGTAAGACAGGATTTTTCATTGCCAAACCCTATCCGTTACGAAGCATTTTATGATGTTCCCAGCGGCATGTATTTTCTCTATCCCAAAATCGGGAATATGGTGGTTGGTAATCCCGTTTCAATGACTTCGGCGGAGTATTACCAGTACATGCTCAATAATCAGCTGAGTGAGTATTACAAAGAAAAATCGTCGGTTAACAATCTTGGGTACCGAAAAGACCAAACCGATGCAGAGAAAAAAGGACTCCTTCCTAGTCTGAATATCAAGAACAGACTTTTCGAATCCATATTCGGCGGAAATAAAATCGAAATTATTCCACAGGGTTTCGCGTCTTTCGATATTGGTGGGCTTTACCAGAAAATTGACAATCCTTTAATTTTACCTCAGAACAGAACCAATTTTGCGATTGATATTCAGCAACGGATTCAGTTGGGATTATTAGGTAAAGTAGGTGAAAATCTGCAGCTTAAAGCTAATTACGACACTCAAAGTGGGTTCGCTTTCGAAAACCGGATGAATCTGGTTTGGCAGGCAAAAGGAACCTGGAAGGATCTGCAAAGCAAAGGCTTAAATGATAAAACAACCGGCGGGGAAGATAAAATTATTAAAAGAGTAGAATTCGGTAACGTCAATATGCCGCTTTCTACAAGCCTTATTCGTGGTTCCGAATCACTGTTTGGTTTAAAGACTGAATTTCAGTTGGGTAAAACTACCGGAACAGTTGTGTTTTCCCAGCAACAGGGAGAAGCACGTAACATTATCGCGCAGGGCGGTGGTGTAATGAATACGTTCAAACTCAACGCAATCGATTATGAAGATAATCAGCATTACTATCTTGGGCATTATTTCCTTAATTCTTACGATAATGCATTGCTTAATTATCCTCAGATCAATTCCAGAATCAGTATTACAAGGATTGAAGCCTGGGTTTTGGATCAGGGTTCGGGTAATCTTCAGGATCAGAAGGGAATTTTAGGGATCCGTGATTTGGGTGAAGGGGTTTCGGGTTTTCCCGACAACTCGCAGAATAATCTTTATCAGGGAATCGTAAGTCTCGGAGCCGGAATCCGCGATGTAAATACTGCTTACAATGCCATCAACGGACAGTCTTTTCCTAACGCCAACGGCTCTCCGGAGACTTATACCGATGGGGAGCAGTTTATCTTCAACAGAAAAGCCAGAAAGCTTAACCAGAACGAATTCAGATATCACCCGCAGTTAGGCTATTTATCACTTAACCAAAGGCTTAATGATAATCAGCTTTTAACGGTTGCCTATACCTATACGCTCAACGGAGACAATAAAGTGTATAAAGTCGGGGAGTTTTCAGAAGAAAGTCCCGTTCTCATCACCAAGCTTCTGAAATCGAATATAAAAACCACAACCACGACACCGATGTGGGATTTGATGATGAAGAATATCTACGCATTAAATTCAAACGACATCAGTCAGGACGGATTTTTACTGAATGTTTATTTGAGGGATCCACAAAACGGAAAAGTAAATTACCTGCCCAATACTCCGGTGCAGGATACCAATCTTCTGAAACTCTTGAATTGGGACCGTCTCAATATGAACAATGACCTTCAGGAGAACGGAACAACAACCGGAGACGGAATTTTCGATTTTGTTCCGGGAATTACCGTAGATCCGGAAAACGGAAAAATTATTTTTACGAAGGCGAAACCTTTCGGTGCGTATTTACAGAGTGTCTTAGGAAGCAGTGACCCGAAATTTGTCTTCAACGAACTTTATAACCAGTTCAAAAATGTTGCATCCGAAAACCGCCTGGCTTTAGGATATACGCTCGAAGGCCGTTATAAAGGTTCGCAGGGTACCGGGATTTCTTTAGGCGCGATTAATGTGCCGCAGGGATCGGTGAAAGTTACGGCAAACGGAGTACAGCTTCAGGAAGGGATTGATTATACGGTAGATTATATGCTCGGAACGGTGAATATAATTAATGAAACCGTGAAACAGTCTGGCCAGGCGATTAATATTTCCCTGGAAAACCAACTGACTTTCAATACCCAGAGGAAAAGATTTTTAGGCCTTAATCTGGAGCGAAAGTTCAATGAACATTTAACGATCGGCGGAACCGTGGTAAATTACTCCGAAACTCCTTTAACCCAAAAGGTAAACTTCGGTCAGGAAGCCGTGAACAATACCATGGCAGGCTTCAATGTTTTATATAATAATGAGCTGCCTTTCCTTACTCGGCTTACCGATAAAATACCGTTTGTAAATACCGAAGCTCCATCAAACTTCAGTTTTTTGGCGGAAGGCGCTTACCTGATTCCGGGGCAGAACAAAGGCATTGGCGACCAGTCTTACATCGATGATTTCGAACAGACAACATCCAAGATATCTTTAAAGGAACCTGCCATGTGGAGTTTGGCATCTAAGCCTGAGAAAAATCCGGAGCCATATTTTTCGAATTCAACTTTAAACGATAACCTGGCACATGGCAACGGAAGAGGTTTAATGACTTGGTACAACATCGACCCAAGATTTTACGGAATTGGTGGCAAAGCACCAAACGGAATCAATGCTCAGGCGGTTTCAAATCATGCTTCAAGAAGGGTTCAGACTCAGGAATTATACAATTCGCGGGATTTCGTTGCGGGCGAGCAGCTTTATACCAACACGTTCGATATTACTTATTTCCCGACCGAGAGAGGACCTTATAACTTAAACCCGAACAGCGAAAGCACACAGGAACGATGGGCGGGATTGATGCGTCCGATTTCGGTATCCAATTTTATCAACTCAAACATTGAATACGTTGAATTCTGGATGATGGATCCTTATGCGGACGGAAACAATCTGGGTGCAAATCCTAAACTTTT
Organism: Kaistella yananensis; assembly: GCF_026107505.2. NCBI lineage: Bacteria > Pseudomonadati > Bacteroidota > Flavobacteriia > Flavobacteriales > Weeksellaceae > Kaistella > Kaistella yananensis. The sequence goes on from NZ_JAPCHZ010000001.1 coordinate 134,336, forward strand.
GCTTCAGTTAGGAAACGTGTCAGAAGATGTACTGAAAGACGGAAAACTGCAGTACGAAAACGGCTTGCCGACTCCGAATGTTCCGGCAAATACAACGACAACAAACTGGGGTAGCCAACCGAACCAATTCCCGATTCTGTACGCTTTTTCTACGGAAAATGAAGAAAGAACCGCTCAGGATTTAGGTTACGACGGTTTGGATGCCCAGGGTGAAGCAGCGAAATTCGGAACCACCTTCTTTAATCCTGTACTTAATACTCCGGATCCGGCTTCCGATGATTTTGTGTTTTACCTTTCCGATAAATTTCAGGGAACGCAGGCTTCTTCGCTTACGGAACGTTATAAATATTTCCGTAATCCGGAAGGAAACTCCCAGAGCAACACCTTGGAAGTGGCCACACAGACTCCTGATGCAGAAGATGTAAACCGCGATTACAATTTAGATCAGAACGAAAATTATACCCAATACACCATTAACCTCGACAAATCCAGCCTTGCTGTAGGACAGAAATTTATCGTGGATGAAAAGGAGGTGGAAGTAAAATTCCAGAACGGGCAAACCGGATCCAATAAATGGTATCTTTTCCGAGTACCGGTTTCTCAGTTTGATCAGGGAGCCAATGAAGGAGGCGTAAAAGACCTTTCAATCCTCAACAATGTCCGTTTTGCAAGAATGCTTTTAACAGGATTTGACCAAACTGCAACACTCCGTTTCGGAACTTTGGATTTGGTAAGAAGCGACTGGAGAAAATACACCAAAGATATTGCAACCAATACTACAGATACTGAAGGTGTAAATCCTGTAGACAACAAAAACCTCGATGTGGGTAGTGTAAACCTGGAAGAAAACGGCCTGAACCAGCCTCCCTATGTTCTTCCTCCCGGGATCGAAAGACAGGTTTTAAGCGGAAATGCTGGTGCACAGAGACAGAACGAAGCTTCACTTTACATGAAAACTGCGCCTATTGAGCCTAAAACATCGCGCGGGGTTTTCAAAAATGTGGCTTTGGATATGAGACGTTACAAAAACCTTGAACTTTTTGTACACGCTGAAGATGTGAGGGCAGGTGCGCAAAGTAACGGACTGGATCCGAATGCGAAATTCTTCATCCGTTTCGGTAGCGATGCGACAGATAACTATTACGAATACGAAACCTCTTTAACTTACACGCCGAAAAATGCCACTTCGCCAATGGAAATCTGGCCTGCAGAAAATTCAGTGGATCTTTTGATTCAGAATTTTGTGGATGCGAAACTTCGCCGTGATGGCAATTCGCAGATTCAGATTGATGACAGAACAGAGGATGTAGAATATTCAACCCTTGATCCTAATAAGAAAATCTTCATTAAAGGTCGCCCAAGTCTGGGTAATGTCACCACCATCATGCTCGGTGTGCGGAACAAGGATGAGGTGAATTCTAAAGACCTTGTACTTTGGGTGAATGAGATCCGTCTTTCTGAAATCGAGAACAAAGGCGGTTATGCCGGGAATGCAAGTGTTAACTTTAACCTGGGGGATTTTGCTTTAGTAAATGCAAATGCGTCGTACTCTACAATCGGTTTTGGCGGAATTTCACAAAAACCGGCCGAAAGGGCACAGTCTACACTGTCAGCATTTAATGTAAATACGACGGTGAATGTAGATAAATTCCTGCCTGAAAAAGTGGGAATGAAGATTCCTGTAAATTATTCTTACACCCAAACCATCGAAGATCCGAAATACAATCCGTTGGATAATGACGTAACTTTCGAAGAGGCACCAAACAAAGATCAGTTGAAGAAAGTAGCGAGAACTTATACCCAGCAGAGAAGCATCGGTGTGGTAAACATGCGCAAAGAAAGAATGGATTCCAACAAAAAACCTAAGTTTTACGATGTGGAAAACCTTTCATTAACTACGGTGTACAACGATGATTATTACCGAGATGTTTACACGAAGAAAAATTACCGCCAGTATTTAAGAGGCTATATTGATTACAATTATAACTTCAAACCATGGGTGCTGAGACCGTTTAATAAAATAGTGAGCGACACTGCGAAATCGTATAAATATTTGAGATTTATAAAAGAAGTGAACTTCAATCCGGTTCCTACAAGACTTTCGTTCAGAACTGAAATCGACAGAAATTATAACGAACTTGAATTCCGTAATATTGAAGCGATTCTTAACGGAAATACAGGTCAGGATTTTGATGTGATCAGAAACAGAAACTTCTATTTCGGCTGGCAATACGGTTTAGGATTTAATTTCACCAAATCTTTAAAACTGGAAATCAATTCAGCAATGCGTACGCTGAATGACAATTTGAGTGTAAATGACATGAACACCAAATCGATTTTCGCAGACCCATTCCGTGCAGGAAGACCGGTACTTTACAACCACCGTGTTCAGCTGAATTACCGTTTCCCGTTCGAGTATTTGCCTTATCTCGACTTTATTAACGCGGAGCTTGGTTACGGATTTACCTATAACTGGAATGCGAGAAGTACCGTGATGACAGGATTTGTGAACCCAGAAACCAATGTTGCCGAAAGTTTGGGAAGTATTGGCCAGAACACCAATAATATTGTAGCAACTTCGAGCGTTGATATTCCTAAATTCTTCGGTAAGTTCAAGTATTTCCAGAACATCAATACCAAAATGCAGAAACGTAAACAGGAAATCGATTCCCTGAACAATGTTTACAATTTGGCATGGCAAAAGAAAAACGCGAAAAGAAACTTTAAGTCTTATAAATTCAAGAATAAACTGAATCCGGTTCAGAGCATTGCGTATGCTTTAACTTCGATCAAGCAGCTTGATGTTTCCTATAACGAAAACAACGGAACCGTGCTTCCGGGCTTGCTTTCAGCACCAAACTGGTACGGTTACGGGCAGACTTTGGGTGGACCGACTTATGGTTTCCTTCTTGGGTCGCAGGCAGATATCCGCAGAACAGTGATTGAAAACGGCTGGCTTTCGAATTCGCCTTACATGAATGATCCGTACACGCAGCTGAAGAACCGAAATTTCCTTGCCAATGTTCAGATTATGCCGGTGAATGATTTCAGAATTGATGTGAATTTCCTGAAGAATTATAACAGCAACTTCATCCAGGGCGGTTATAACGTTGATGCAGATTCTAACCCAGCGAACGGATTCCAGTTCTCGTTCGGTACCGATATGATTTCATATTCAAGAACTGCGTGGACATTCAAAACTGCATTTACCGACGGGAAAAGTATTTACGATACCATGTACGAAAACGCCAGACAGATTTATTTGCAGTCGGGAGGCGTATACAATCCGGTTGATTTTGCCAGCGGAAAAGGTTTAGGTGATGCCTATATTTTGATTCCTGCATTCCAGGCTGCCGTAGAAGGCAAAACGGTGAACGGAGAACTTACGGATCCAAAAAAATCTGGCTTCCCGCTGCCGAACTGGCGTGTAACGTATTCCGGACTGAAGAATATTCCTTTCGTAAACAGCCAGTTCTCGAAATTCGATATCCTTCACGGTTATAGTTCTACGTACACGGCTTCAGGAATCCAGTCGAGTGTGGATTATTATAATGTTCAGAATAATCCCACAGCACCGCAGACTGATGCTTTCGGAAACGAGTTCAACCCGTATACATTCTCGCAGGTTGGTTATGTAGAAGCTTTCGCACCGCTGATCGGAGCCGATGTTACCATGAGAAACAACATGCAGTTCCGTGCGCAGTATAACCGCGACCGTATGTTTATGTTGGGTCTTGTGAACCATACGCTTACAGAAGATGCGGGCAACGAATATATTTTTGGATTTGGATATATCCTGAAAGACCTTAAAATGAAGATGAACTTTAAAGGAAAAGAAAGAACCCTGAAAAGCGACCTGAACATCCGCGGAGATTTCTCCCTCAGAGATAGCCAGACCAGAATCACCAATATCCTTCAGAACGATTCGCAGGTAACAGGCGGTCAACGGATGATGAGTATCAAACTTTCGGCGGATTACAACATGTCGCAGAATTTCAACATCAGATTCTTCTATGACCAGTTGTTGACCAAATACAAAATCTCTACAGCCTTCCCGCTGTCTACGGTACGGGCCGGTTTAACGGCGACATTTACCTTTGCCGGAAGCGGTGGGGGTTTCTAAAAAGATTAAAACTCAGAATTACGGTTCTGAGTTTTTTATTTAAAGAAATCTAAATCATCAGCTATAATTGAAAATCGGTGTGGCGCCTGGTGTTAAACTAATTACAAAAATCAAAAATTAAATCCCTAATTTTGTGGTTTCATTAAAAGTTATGAATCACGATATAGATAACGACGACGACCTGTTTACGGGCAAAGATCACACGCCGTTGCGGCCAGATGCTTTCGAAAAATCCCCACAGGAAAAAATAGAAATCATTCAGCACCATTTTCATCAGATCATGGAAACTTTAGGAATGGATATGAACGACGATTCACTGAAGGATTCCCCGAAAAGGGTGGCCAAAATGTACGTGAATGAGATTTTCGGTGGACTGCTCCCGGAAAACAAACCGGGTATTTCAACCTTCTCTAATAAGTACAAATACCGGCAGATGTTGGTTGAAAAAGACATTACGGTGTATTCATTCTGTGAGCATCATTTTCTGCCAATCATCGGGAAAGCGCATGTTGCCTATATTTCGAACGGCGAAGTAATCGGTCTGTCAAAAATCAACAGGATTGTAGATTATTACTCCAAGCGTCCGCAGGTTCAGGAACGACTCACAATGCAGATTGTAGATGCCCTGAAAACGGCTTTAGGAACAAAGGATGTAGCCTGTATCATCGACGCGAAACACCTTTGTGTGAATTGCCGCGGGATTAAAGACACTGCAAGTTCTACGATTACAGCAGAACTCAGCGGAATTTTCAGAACCAATCCGATTACGAGACAGGAATTCCTGCATTACGTAGGCAGTCACGCAAAATTTGATTAACAGATTCAAATATTACCTTTTAAACCACATTCTTAAAATGGAACTTAAAATATACAACTCGCTTTCCGGCGAAAAGGAAATCTTCAAACCCATCCACGATAAAAATGTCGGGATGTATGTCTGCGGGCCTACGGTTTACAGCAATGTTCACCTCGGAAATGTGCGTACCTTTATGTCTTTCGATTTTATTTACCGCTCACTTGTTCATTTGGGTTATAAAGTTCGGTATGTAAGAAATATTACCGATGCAGGACATTTAACCGACGACGGCGATGTAGATAACGACCGTTTTGTGAAACAGTCGCGTCTCGAAAAGCTGGAACCGATGGAAATCGTTCAGAAATACACTGTAGATTTTCATAAAGTTTTAGATACCTTCAATCTGCTTCCGCCAACAATTGAGCCTACAGCAACAGGACATATCCTGGAACAGATTGAGCTGACCCAGAAGTTACTGGACAAAGGTTTTGCGTACGAAAGCAACGGTTCTGTTTATTTTGATGTTTTGGAGTATAACAGCCGCGGCTTGAATTACGGCGAACTTTCACGACGAAATATTGAAGAACTTTTTGCAAATACCCGCGATCTCGATGGACAGAACGAAAAGAAAAATCCTCAGGATTTCGCACTTTGGAAAGCTGCTTCGCCTGCACATATCATGCGCTGGAACTCTCCCTGGGGCGAAGGCTTTCCTGGCTGGCATCTGGAATGTACTGCCATGTCGACGAAGTATTTAGGTGAAAAATTCGACATTCACGGAGGTGGCATGGATCTTAAATTTCCTCACCACGAATGTGAAGTGGCACAAGGCAAAGCCTGCAACGGTACTGAACCCGTAAATTATTGGTTACACGCGAATATGCTTACAATGAACGGACAGCGGATGAGTAAATCTACAGGAAATTATATCCTCCCGATGGAACTTGTTTCCGGTAAAAACGATTTTTTCGAAAAGCCTTTCCATCCGGCGATTGTACGTTTTAATTTTTTACAGGCGCATTACCGCAGCGTTCTCGATATATCCAACGAAGCCATGGTGGCGAGCGAAAAAGGTTTTCAACGATTGATGGAAGCCATGAAAATTGTTTCAGGATTTGCGTTTAAAATGTCAGATTCTTCAAGTTTCGACATATCTGCCTGGAAAGAAAAATGCTACGCAGCGTTGACGGATGATTTTAACTCCCCGATTCTTATTTCATATCTATTCGAAGCGGTAAACTTTATCTTTAAACTTAAAGATGAGAAAGAAACCATTAATGAAGCTGATTTAAAAGAACTTCAACAGCTGTTGAACGGCTTTGTGCTTGATGTTTTGGGACTTCAGAATGTTGAGGAAAACAACAATGAAAAACTCGATCAAACTTTGCAGATTTTAATTGAACTTAGAAATCAGGCCAGAAAATCCAAAAATTTCGAACTTTCGGACCAGATTCGCGACCGCTTGTTGGCCGAAGGTATTGAGCTGAAAGACGGAAGAGACGGAACGACGTATTCTCTGAATTAATTCTAGAAAAATACAGTTTAAAAACCTTTTTGGCTCAACGCCGGAAAGGTTTTTTTGTGTCTTGAAAATTTAGATTTGTATTGATTTGATTTTCAGTATATAAGCCTTTAAAAATATTTAAGATTTTGACCTTAAAAATTATTGAAATTTCATAAATTGCGTCATCAAATTATTCCATGTTATGAAACTGTATTTCAATATTAATTTTCGCACCAAAATGGGAGAAAATCTTCAGGTTTTGGTGATGGAAGAAGGAACCGAAGATAAAATTTATCCTTTAAGATACACCGATAACGGAAACTGGATTGCAGAGGTTGATTATTTTTCGAAAAGTATTACGTATAAATATACGCTTGTAGATGAATCACAGGCTGTTCTGGACGAAGAATTTTCTTTACACCGTTTAAATTTACCTCATAACTACGACGAATTTGTAATTTATGATGTGTGGAATTTGAAGAATTTTCCGGAGAATTATCTTAACAACAAAATTCTTAAAAATACATTCAGCGGTTTCAAACCCGAAAAAAATGCAGTTTTAAAAAGACATACCCATTTGTTCCGGTTAGAAGCTCCAATTTATCATCAGAGCTGGCAGCTTGTAATTCTTGGAAATTGTGACGCGCTTGGAAATTGGGATAAAAATGGATCCGTAAACATGGCTCAAACCGATTTCGGAATTTGGGAAGCAGCGGTTGAAATTGTTTCTGATCAGATGATTCAGTACAAATACGGGCTCCGCGACCGGCATTCCGGCGAGATTTTCGATCTGGAATACGGAGATAACCGATGGGCAGTACCAAACCCGGAAAAAAATATTCTGCAGATTAAAGCCGATCATTTTTTCAGGTTTAAATCATTCGAGATGTACCACGCAGCCGGCGTTGCCGTTCCGGTGTTTGCGCTCAGAACAGAAAACGGTTTCGGGGTAGGCGAATTTCCGGATTTAAAAAACCTTGCCGACTGGGCGAAAAAAACGAATCTTTCCCTTCTGCAGATTTTGCCGATCAACGATACCACAGCAAACTATTCGTGGACAGATTCTTATCCTTACGCAGCGATCTCTGTTTACGCGCTCCACCCGCAGTATCTTTCTGTCGAGAATTTAGAATATGCTTTGCCGAAAGAACTCGTTGAGGAATATGAGAAAGAGAAAACAGAGTTAAATTCATTAAGCCTCATCGATTATGAAAAAATGATTTCAGGGAAGTGGAAGTTTGTTAAGGCAGTTTTTAATCTTCATCAGACTGAAATCCTGAACGACAGAAGTTTCAAAAAATTTATAAAAGATAATGAGGACTGGCTCTTGCCTTACGCTGCTTTCTGTGTACAGCGCGACAAATATAAAACGCCAAATTTCAACCTCTGGAAAACGCATAAGAAATATATCGCAGGCAAAATAGCTCCGTTTTTCAGTCCAAAAAGTAAGGATTTCGAGTCGTCGATGCTGCATGCATGGGTACAGTATCAGTTGCATCTTCAGCTGAAAGATGCCATTGATTATACTCACAGTCTCGGTATTTCGGTAAAAGGCGATTTACCGATCGGAATCTACAGATATTCTGTGGAAGCCTGGACCGAGCCGGAACTTTTCGGAATGGATTTTCAGGCCGGTGCACCACCAGATCAGTTCACCGAACTGGGCCAGAACTGGGAGTTCCCGACGTACAACTGGGAAGCTATGAAAGCAGACGGTTACCGTTGGTGGAAGAACCGTTTCAAAGCACTGGAGCAGTATTTTGATGCGATGAGGATTGATCATATCCTTGGGTTTTTCAGAATCTGGCGTATGCCGATGAGCGCAACCCAGGGGATTTTAGGATATTTTTATCCGGCTGTTCCGGTAAGGATGGAGGAGTTCAATGCCAGGCATCTGCCTTTTTATTACGACCGGTATTGTAAGCCTTTCATCAATGATCAAATTCTTTGGGATGAATTTGGTGATGAAAGAGATAATATTCATAACCAGTTTATGAATAATCATTTCGACGGGACTTATTCTTTCAAGGAAGAATTTGATACCCAAAGAAAACTCACAGAATATTTTAAAACTAATCCGCATCCTTGGGCAGAAGAAAAATTGATTTCCCTCTGTGCGAACGTGCTCTTCCTCCCTGAAGAAAATGCTTACGGGGAAACAGTATATCACCCGAGGTTTAATATTGATAAAACCTCGTCATTTACTCATCTTCCAAATTGGGAAAAACAGGCGGTTTATGATCTCTATATCGATTATTTCTTCAAAAGACAGGATGGGCTGTGGTATGAAAAAGCAATGGAGAAATTACCCGTAATTCTTAATGCCACCGATATGCTGATTTGCGGTGAAGATTTAGGTTTAGTTCCGGAATCTGTTCCTCAGGTGATGGACAGACTGGGAATTACAGCCCTCAAAGTACAGCGAATGCCATCGGATAATATCCCTTGGTATAATCCTAAAGATGCTTCTTATCTTAATGTGGTAACGGCGAGTTCGCACGACAGTTCTACGCTTCGCCAGTGGTGGCACGAAGACCGTAATTTAACCCAACAGTATTTTAACCAGCAGTTGGGTCAGCCGGGAACTGCACCATGGAACCTTGAGCCACAGCTGGCCGAAATCATTATGAAACAGCATCTTTATAACGATGCGATGTTAGCGATTTTTCCGATTCAGGAATTTCTGGCGACTGATCATGAGTTGACTAGTGCGAATATGGATGAGGAAAGAATTAATAATCCTGCTGTATTTCCGCATTACTGGCGGTACAGAATGCACTTGAGTTTAGAAAGCCTTTTGAATAAGGAAGGTTTCAACCGAAAAATCGCAGATTGGATTTCTGATGCTAATCGGGCGTAAATTTTTTATAAAAAAAATAACAATTTTTGACAGAAAAGAAATAAAACTTTTATCTGTTGAAAATCAGGAGTTTATAATATTTATTAAAGAAGTTGGAGTTTTTGCTTTAACTTCTTTTTTTTATTTTAATCAAAAGAATATGAAAAGTCCGTAAAACCCCTGTTTAAAGGCGTTTGAAAGGATTTTGGACATAAAAGTTGGCATGCTTTTCTAATAGGTTGTAGTGAACAGCTTAAAGACAGTTTAAAAAAAATGAAAAAAATACTTTTTGGACTTTCGGTGTTTTTTGCAACATTGATTTCCGCACAGAATTATCCGGATTATTATCCAAACAACAATAATGGTTATTACGACGATTACGATGACGAATTTTATTTTCCGGAAGATTATTATTACGAATATCCATCTGATTATTACAGAAACGATCTCTACCAGAGTTATTACAGAGACTACCAGCGAAGCATTTATGATGTAAACTGGAGCAGGTTTTTCTCTCAGTATCGCCTGTCGCCATGGCAAATTCGTCAAATCATGTTTTTGAATGACCAGTTTCCGACATTCGCTTCCTGGAATTCATATTACCGTTATAATCCGGACCGATGGTATTATGACAGATTCTATGCACTCGAAAGAATTTTAGGTCCCAGAGTTTATGTCATCTACCAGAATAATTATTACAACGGATACAATCCGGTGAATTACTGGCAAAACTACAGAAGACAGCATTACGTAACGCATGTTTATGTAGTCCCACGGTACAGAAATATTAACGTAAATCGTTATAGAATTAACAAAGTGAAATATCATCAGGCGAATCCGAGACAGAACATTGGTTTCCAAAATTCCCCACGAACAGGAAACGGTAACTGGAATAATGCGCAAAGGAAAGAAGGATTCAGAAATGACGGAGACTTAAACAAAAGAACAGAGAATAACGGCTTCCGAAACGGAAATGAGGCACCGGTGAGAACTGCGCCACTGATTTCCAACGGTACAACAAGAAATAATGAGATCCGGCCACAGACTGAAACACCTCGAAATAACGGTGGGTTCAGAGACAATAACTCCGGAATAAGAAATACAGACCCACAGAGAAAGATAGAAAGTAATTCCGGAAGTCTGAGAAATCAGACTCCGGGAACAGCAACACCGGGAAATACAGCCCGAATCCCCGGTCAGAGACTTACCTCTTTATAATTTTTAGTTTTTAGTGTTAGTAGTGATGGAGAGCAGTTTCAAAAGGAACTGCTTTCTTTATTTTATTTTTGGCACAGTAATGGAAATATTTGTAGAGATAACAACAAAAACATTAAAATGAAAAAGCTAATCACAATATTAAGTTTAGGAATCTTCAGTTTGGGTTATTCGCAGTCAAATTATTATAATGATTACAGAAGAAGTATTAACGATATAAACTGGCAGACTGTCGCAGCAAATTTATTGCTGAGTCCGCAGCAAAAAGCAGACTTATTTGCATTAAATAATCAGTACTCGGATTATAACTCATGGAACCGCGCGTACGGTAGTAACCCTGACCAATGGAGAGTCGACCGTTACAGATCCATCGAACGAATTATGGGACCGGCGAAATATGAAAAATTCAAGAACAAATACTATAAAGGTCAGAATCCTGTAGCGGTTTATAACAGAAATAAAAACAATTATAAAAGCACGCAGGTTAAGAAGTACAACACTATTAAATCGAGAAAATCGGTTACAAATAATGGGGTAAATACCAAATCGATGCAGGAATACGAGAGAAGAAAAAAGTTAAACGACGGTTCGCACCTTTATGTTAAAGGAAATTCGCAGGGTAAAGGAAATTCGCAGGGTAAAGGAAAGTCAAAGTAATGTCAAACTAAAGACAGAATAATCATAGAATATTTTGAGAGAGCAAACCGATGCTCTCTCTTTTGTTTTAAATATTTGTGAACTTTCCATATTTCAACATTGTGGATTTCATTTACTTGTAAATTTGTTAGATGAAGATTTTATATGCGATTCAGGGCACAGGAAACGGTCATGTAACCCGTGCGCGCGAGATTATACCTTATCTTAAAAAATACGGTGAAGTAGATATACTCATCAGTGGAACCCAGGCAGAAGTTGATGTCGATGCCGAAGTAAAATACAGATTTGATGGATTTGGATTTGTTTTCGGGAACAAAGGCGGAGTCGACTTTCGGGAGACTTGGAAACGTTTTAATTTAAAACAGTTTCTTAAAGACGTGAAAAATCTTCCGGTACGCGAATACGATTTAGTGATTAATGATTTTGAGCCGGTAGGTGCGTGGAGTTGTAAACTCTACCGAAAAAAATCTTTGGGCATGAGCCATCAGTCAGCGTATTTATCAGCTAAAACCCCGAAAATCAATGGTTTTCACTGGGGGAAAGTAATTATGGATCATTACGCGCCAGCCACAGACTATATTGGATTTCATTTTGAAAGGTACGATGACTATATCCACACTCCTGTCATCAGAACTGAAATACGTAATCTGAAACCACAGAATTTAGGTCATTACACCGTTTATCTTCCCGCCTATTCCGATGAATTTATTCTCGATAAAGTGAAAGAAGTCCCAGGTTCGAACTGGCAGATTTTCTCAAAACATTCAAAACATCACTACCGTAAGCACAATGCGGAAGTATTCCCAATAAATAATGATTTGTTTCAGGAATCATTAGCCAGCTGTGAAGGACTCTTAACCGGTGGCGGTTTCGAAGGTCCGGCTGAAGCACTGCATCTCGCTAAAAAGTTACTTGTAGTGCCGATGTATCATCAATATGAGCAGCAGTGCAATGCATTGGCTTTAGAGAAACTCGGCATTCCCGTTATTTGGAAAGAAAATACCTTTCTGGAAAAATTAAAAAATTGGGTAGCCTCCATTGAACCTATAAAGATTTCCTTTCCTGACGAAACTGAATATATCATAAGAAATATAATAGAAAAGTATGGTTATGAAAGCTTTAACAAAAAATTATGATTAAAATCTTTAACCTGATCAGTTTTAATTTATCAAACCATCAAATAACAAACAAAAAATATCGAAATGAAAAAAATTGTTTTTAGTGCAGCTTTCGTAGTGATGGGAACTTTTGCAATGGCCCAGCAAACGCCGATGATGAATAAAAAAGATCCAGCAGAAATGGAGCAGAAAAGACAGGAAAAACTGAAGATGATGCAGGCTGAACTTAATCTTACCAGTGCGCAGGTAGCTCAGATTAAAGCGCTGCAGGATAAGAAAATGGCCGAGAGAAAACAAAATGCTTCACAGATGCAGGAACAAAGAAAAGCAAAAATGGAGGCTATGAAAGCCCGACAGGAACAATCGAATGCTGAAATGAGGAAAATTTTAACTCCGGAGCAATACCAAAAGTGGGAAACTAAAAAACAGCAGAACATGCAGAATAAAAGACAGAAAATGCAGCAGCATCAAATGAAAAAAATGTCTGCTACAAAATAGTTCATAATTTTAATTTTTAAGGGAAGCGGAAAAATTTATTTTTTTTCGCTTTTTTTATGTCCATACCCTTTTATTATCTATATTTGGTAAAAAGACATTATTATGATAAGTACAAAAATTGGTGCGTTAATAAACGACCAAATTGCTAAGGAACAGTATGCTGCTCAATATTATTTATCCATGTCGGCATGGTTTTCTGCCCGGGATCTGGATGGTATTGCAAATTATTTCCGCGTTCAGAGCAAAGAAGAACTCATGCATGCAGATAAAATGTTCGATTATATGATTGATGTAGGTGCAGAAATTGTGTTGGGCGAAATACCAAAACCACCGCATGAATTTACCGATGCAAAAGAAATTTTCGAAAAAGCACTGGAGCATGAAAAAATTGTGACCAAAAGTATTTTCAATATTCTGAAAAACGCGAATGAAGAAGGCGATTTTGCAACCGTTTCCTTTTTGCAGTGGTTTGTAAATGAGCAGGTAGAAGAAGAAGCAAACGCCTCGCAGCTTGTCACCAAAATAAAAATGGTGTACGATAATCCGTCGGCGATGTATCTTTTTGATCAGGAACTTAAGCAGCGCGTGTTTGTGCCGGATGCAGGGAATTAATCACAAAATAATTTTTAATGAAAAAATTTTACATACTGTGGTGTGCACTGCTGTACGTTACCCTTCTTGCTCAGGATTATAATGCGTCACTAATTCCCGAAAATCTTCTAAAAAATGCTAATGCAGTCGTTCGCGAGAGTGCTGAAGATTATGTGCTGAAATCAGTTAAAGAGCTGCATATTAAACAAACCCATGCTGTTACAATTCTCAACAGTGCCGGAGACGAATTTTCCACCGTATTAATACCATACAATCCCAATACTAAAGTCGGGAGTATAAAAGTAGAGGTTTATGATGCCGCAGGGAAACTCAGCAAAACCTATTCGAAAAAAGATTTCAACGATTATACCAATAATCCAAGCGCCGCTTTGTATGTTGATGACAGGATTTTGATTTTAAGGCCCATGTCTTCGCAATATCCTTATACCGTAAAATCGTATTATGAAACTACAACTTCCAATACGGTGTATCTAAATTATTTCAGGCCGGTTACTTCGTACGACATGTCGGTTGAAAAGTCAACATTCACCGTGCATAATACTTCTGGAATCAATATACGTACAAAGGTTACCGATCGGCCTCTGGCGAAACTCACACACTCCACGGAAGGAAATGTGATGAAATATTCTTACGAGAATATCCCAGCCATTAAACATGAAGATCTTGCACCCAGCATAAGCTATTTAGTTCCTCAGGTGGAGTTTTCTCCGGAAAAGTTTACACTTGAAGGTAAAGAGGGTAATATGACCGACTGGAACAGCTTTGGGAAATGGTACTATACCCAGCTTATTAATCCAGTATCAGAAATTACACCGGAAATCAGGGCAGAAGTGCAGGCCTTGAATCTATCGGGAACCACTTCTGATAAAGTAAAAACCATTTATCAGTATATGCAGAACAAAACCCGTTATGTTCTGATTGCGATGGGGATCGGCGGTTGGCAACCGATGCCGGCTGCGGAAGTGAGCAAAAAAGGATACGGCGACTGCAAGGCACTTACCAATTATATGCGCACGCTGCTTGCAGCTGCCGGAATTAATTCTTATTTTTCGGTGATTTATGATGATTATTCTGTCATTACTTTCGATAAAGATTTTCCCAGAATGTCGGGTAACCATGCCATTTTAATGGTTCCAACAGAGAAAGAAACCATTTGGCTCGAAAATACCTCGCAGCAGCATGCATTTAATCACCTGAGTTTTACTTCTCATCACCGCAATGTTCTGGCAGTAAAAGAAGACGGAATTCAGATTGTTGATACGCCCGTGTACAAACCGGAACAGAGCATGGAAAAACTGAATGCCAAAATTTTACTTGGAGATGATGGAGCGATTTCTTCGGATGCAAGGTTTGAGTTTTCCGGCGGACAGTACGACAGCAATCTGAGGCTTTTAGGTTTAAAAAACGATGAAATCCGGGAAGCTCTTAAAAATCGTCATTACAATTTAAAAATTGATGATCTGAAGGTGAATAACCTGAAAAACGACAGAGATGAAGGCAAAATCGGTTACGACCTTTCCCTGAAAGCTAACGGATTCTCAAAAAAAATTGGCAATGATCTTTTCTTTCCGGTGATGCCGTTTTATGAGGCGGTAATGCTCAGTTCAAATGATGAAAGGAAACTTCCCTTCGAGAATTCATTTCCCTTCCAGGATGATTATGAAATAGAATACATTATTCCGGCAGGCTATATTTTTGCTGAAATCCCAAAATCATCTTCAATTACAACTGAATTTGGCTCTTACACCATTGATTTCACAACGAAAGATGGTAAACTGCTTGTAAAAAGAGTTTTAACGATCAACAAAGGACTCTATCCAAAAGAAAAATACAAAGAATACCTGGCGTTCCGCAAACAGACAGCCAGCCGCGACAATACTAAAATCTTACTAACAAAACAATAATGAAGAAAATTCTACTTTGTTTTGCATTCTCAGTAACAGGATTGTTGGGTGCACAACATAAATTCCTAACTTATCCAAAACTTTCAGATGAAGATCTGAAAAGCGAAAAATCTACACAAGTTTCAGATGCGCCCGCAGAAATCCTTTACCGGTCCGTACATTTCCGGATTGACTACGACGGAACACTGCACCAAAAAGTATTCAGCAGGATTAAAATTTATAATAAAGACAATGCCTCAGATTATCTGGATCACAAGGTAAGTATTTATGATGACCGCCGAGGTACTCGCGAAACTTTAGCCGACCTCAAAGCAAATACTTATAACCACGAAAATGGAAAAACAGTAAGCACAAAAATCGCTAAGGACGAAAAATACAAATCCACCGAAGACCGAAACTACGATATTACCAAATTTGCTTTTGCGAATGTGAAAAACGGGTCTGTTGTTGAATATTCTTACAGCATTATCACTCCATTCCTGGGATCTATGCCCCGGATTATTATTGAGGAGGAAATCCCGATCCGGTATGTAGAATATGTTCTGGATGCCCCTGTCCCACTAGGTTATACCATTAATTACAAAGGAAGTCTTAACCCAACTCACAGGCTGGTAGAGAAAAAACCGCTTTATGGTAATGAATATCAAACGTATAGATTTGCTTATGAGAAGGTTGCGCCATATAAAGAAGAGAAATATGTTTTAAATAACGACAATTACAAAACTTCCATTAAGGCAGAACTTAATTCCACGCTTTTTAATAACGTATATAATTCTTATGCAAACACATGGAAGGATATTCAGGAAAGACTTTATGCAAACGATGATTTTGGTGCAGAACTCAAGAAAACCAACTTGGTGAAAGATCTGCTTCCGCAAGAAATAAAATCGATTCCGGTAACACTGGAGCGCGCAAATGCAATCCTGAAATTTGTTCATAAAAATTATACATGGAACAAAGAAGATGCAGTATTCTGCGATAAAGGAATCAAAAACCTGATCAATACCAAAGTTGGAAATACCGCAGAAATCAATCTCCTGTTAACGATGCTTTTACAAAATGCGGGTATTAATGCAGATCCTGTGGTGCTTTCTACAGTAAATCAGGGGATTTTGCTTGCCTATAACCCATCAATCGCACAGTTGAATTATGTTTTGGCCTCATTTAAAGATAAAGATGAAATTTACCTTGCCGATGGTACCGTAAAACAGAGCGAAATTAATATGGTAGCACCTAAAGCCCTCAATTATTACGGCATCATTATGGGTGAAAAAACTGCACAGCAAATTAATATCCTTTACCCTGAAACCAGTAAAACTTTGCTGACTGTTGATGCCAAACTTTTACCGGATGGCACTTTTGAAGGTAAATTTTCGGACCGTGACACAAAACTGTATTCAATGGTGGCCAACCAAAGATTTACGGAGGACAAAGAAAAATTTGCAAAATCCTATAAAGACGATTACCGTTTCAATTTTACGAATTTGAAACACGGCCTTCAGGAAAATAACGATTTTGAAACCAGTTTCGATTTCAGTTCAGATACTTTTGTTGATGTGTTGGGTGGGAAAATGGTATTTAATCCTTTGCTTTTTCTTTATTCCCAGACACATAACTTCGACCAAAAAGAGCCGCGAATTGCACCGCTTGAATTTTATTCAGCTTACGACAAAATTAAAAAGGTGACGATTACCCTCCCGGATGGCTATGTTTTTGAAAATGTGCCTAAATCGAAGAAATTTCGTACAGAGGATAATGCACTCCAATACACGTATCAGGTTACGCAAAACGGAAATAAGTTGACAGTTGAGACCACGACTCAGGTTGACGATTCAGTATTCCCGAAAGAATATTATCCAGCATTTACGCAGATTTTCGATAATATCACCAAACAGGAAGCACAGGTGATAACTGCGGTAAAGAAGTAATTTTTAGATGTAAATAAAATCCTGTCTCGCTTTCTGAGACAGGATTTTTTTATACATAAATCAGTTGGGTTTCCAAAACTTTTTTACCGAGTTTTTCGAGTATAGATTTGTATTCGTTTATTTGCACAAGATGTTTTTCCTGTTCAGCGCCGGTCTTAAAATCGATAATGATGTAACCGTTCCCGGTATCGATCAGCCGGTCTGGCCGGTAAATCTTCGACTCGCCGTTTTCAGAAATCATCATGTCTTTTTCGTTAATAACAACCTGATTTTCGGTGAAGTATTTCGAATAATTCTCGTTTTTAATGATGCTTAAAATCCGGTGATGAATCTCTTCTTTTTCTTCCAGGGTAATAATTCCTTCCAACACATAGGATTCGAGGGTGCGATCCACGTCTCGTTCTGAATTAATTTTGGATAAAATTTCGTGCGTAAAAATCCCCGTGCGCACTTTTTCAACCCTGTTCTGGTAATTCTTGGAGGGAGTTGCAATTTTTATAGCGTCCGGATTGCTTTTTTGTCCGCTTTTAAAAAGAATGGGTTTCGTACTGTTTTCATTAACTGTAACGTTCTGCCTTCTTTGTTGGTTTTCGTCAGCAACTTTATATAAATCAAAAGAAGAAAGAGGTTCGCCGTTTTCATTCCTGGGGATTTTTGGCTCCAGAAATTCGTAAATTTCAAGGTTGTTACTTGTCTTGTTGGGCTTTTCGATATAAAAGAACAGTTCGTCAACCGCCCGCGTTGTAGCCACATATTGCAGGCAGTAGCGGTCGATTTTATTCTGATAAATATTTTCCTGATTAAACTTTGCCATGTTTTCATCATAAGCTTCAAGTTCTCTTCCGAACGGATTGATATTTACCGACGAAAGGCCGTTTTGAGCGTCAATATCAAGCCAGTTGCTGAATTTTGCATCTTTATGTTCGTTTTTCATTGGAAGAAAAACTACGGGAAACTCCAAACCTTTTGCTTTGTGAATCGTCATGAGCTTTACTGCATCCAGATTTTCGGAAGCCTGAATTGTGGTGACATTTGCCTCTTCGTCCCAATAACGGATAAAATCTTTCAGAGTAGAAGCGGCGTTTTGCGAATAGGCGTAAAGCATTTCCAGATAATTGAAAAGAAAATCGGTCTCCTTATTCTCTACGGAAAATTCCTGCAGAAAATGTTCGACAAAATTATAAAGATTCAGCTGCAGTAAGTTTTTGCTGCTCAATTGTAAATCATATTTTTTGGCGATGAAGTCCTGCATTTCGGCTTTGTTTTTCAGCGTAAGCATTTCCATCATTTCAGCACTGAAGTCTTTAACATCAATTCTTCCTAAAACTTTCAGATAATACAGCATTTTCACCGGAAACTGATAATTTTTAGGGTTCTGTTCCCATCTGAGAAATTCTGCCAGCGCCAGCAGAGTTGATGACAAATTAAGCGTTAAGCCCGATTCTGAAATCGTTTTTATGTAATCTTCTTTTTCCTGATATGTGATTTTTGCGTTTCCTAAAAGCTGCGAAAAGCTGAAAATATCGAAATTTCCGCGGCAAAGAATGGTAATATCCGAAAGTTTGAAGCCTTTATCAATGCAACGTTGTATGTCTTCCCGCATTTTTTCGGCAACTTCTTCGTAGAAAACTTTCTTCGTAGTGTTTTCAATTAAGTTGATCCGCACTTTGCCTTCCAGTTTAGATTTTGCAGTCTGCTGGGATCCGCTTCCGAAGATCTCACAATGCTCGGCCTGGGTGTTGCCGGAAAGGAAAAGATACAGTTGGTTATTGAAATCAACAATGTTTTTGGCACTTCGCCAATTGTTTTCCAGATTTTCTAATTCCGCATGAACAAGCGATTTTTCTTTTTTGTTGATGATATCGAGCATGAGTTGCGAATCTCCGCCCCGGAAACGGTAAATGCTCTGTTTGGGGTCGCCAACCAAAGAAAAACTCATGTCCTGCGAAGAGGTCGCGTGATCGCGCAGCGGAATAAAATTTTGCCACTGCAGAAATGAGGTGTCCTGAAATTCATCAAAGAAATAATGGCTGAATTTGGTTCCTACTTTTTCATAAATGAATGATGAAGGCTCTTCCCGAAGATTTTCATGAATCAGAATGTTGAATTTTGAGAGAAGTACAACATCATTTTCTTCTTCTATTTGCGCAAGTTTATCCTGAATATCTTTGTTCACTTTCAGCGGTAAAATTGCCTGCAGTATTTTCTCTTTTTTCTTTGTGAGAATATAGTTTTGAAAGAGTTTTCGCCGCTGACTGATTAAATAATCAATAATCTCTAAAATATCGCTTTGTCTGCTTTTGCCCGAACCCGAGGCGCCGGCCTGAAATTTAATCAGTGCGCCCTCCTCATTTGCAGGAATGGGGAAATCTGGTCTTTCTTTATGATAATACTTTCGGGCTTCATTGAAAAATTTTGCGATACTGTTGCTGTTTCCGCCTGCAAAATCTGCAACTTCAAGATTTTTTTCCTTTAAAAGTTGGTTGACTTCTTCAATAATATTGATAGAATCCGTTCTGAGGTTTTTAAGGTCTTCCCGGAGGTTTTTCTTAGATTTTTCGTAGGAAAGCCAATCGAAATCTTTGTTTTGATCCAGCCGGAAATAATGTTTATCCTGCACATATTCTTTAGCGGAAGTATAGAGTGTTTTATTCAGGTTCACCCTTTCATCATTGTCCAGACTGTAGTTTACGTAATCCATAAAGGCTTCAGAAATCTCATTTTCTGCTCCGATGTCTTCGAGCATCTTCTCGACGGCTTCTATCAGGAAAGGTTCAGAATTGATTTCGAGGTTAAAGTTTTGTGCCAATCCAAGTTCATAAGAAAAACTTCTTACCAGCCGTGAATTAAATTTATCAATAGTGCCAATATTCAGTGTAGAGTAGTGATGCAGAACATAATCCAGAATTTTTTTGGAACGAAAATGAATATCTTCCAGTGTAAGATGATAACCGTCGTTTTTCAGTTTCTCCCGGATATTGATCAAGTCCTGATTGCTTTCATAGCCCGGCATCGAAAATTTTTTCAACCAGTCAATAATCCGGTGTTTCATTTCATTTGCAGCTTTATTGGTGAAGGTCAGGGCCAGAATATTACCTATTTTATCGGGCTGGGAAGGATGTTTCAGACAGATCGCCAGCAGATTCTGAACCAATGCATAGGTTTTGCCCGAACCCGCGGAAGCATTGATGACTCTGTAATTTTTTTGCTGCATAAGAAATAAATATCTTTAAAAGTAATAAAAAATTTGTCATTCCAAAATAAAATCTTACTTTTGCAGTCCAAAATGAGATGTAAATTATGTTAATTATCCCAGTAAAAGATGGTGAAGCCATCGACAGAGCGTTAAAAAAATACAAAAGAAAATTTGATAAAACCGGAGTTGTAAGAGCTTTAAGAAGCAGACAGCAGTTCCTAAAACCGTCGGTAACTTCAAGACAGGCAAAGCTGAAAGCTGCTTATAAGCAGAAAAATGCAAGCCGCGAAGAGCAGGCATAAACAATTTTTCTTTAAGAAATACCTAAATCACTTTTCAAATAGTTATATTTGGAAAGTGATTTTTTGTTTTATACCATAATGTTAGAAAGATTTCTAGAATATATTGCTGTCGAAAAACGGTATTCTCCCAACACGCTCATCTCGTACAAAAAAGATCTGGAGGATTTCTCTGCTTTTCTTTTGCAGACTGAGGCTCATGAGGATTTGGTAATGGTTGATAAAAAAATCATTCGCAATTTTATGGTGCATCTGGGTGAAAAGAAAATCGCCAAACGGTCAATTAATCGCAAACTTTCTACACTGCGCAGTTTCTATCTTTTTTTGCTGAAAGTCGGCGAGATAAAAACTTCGCCACTCGAAAATATTCAGTCACTGAAATTTTATGCTGAAAAACAGATTCCGTTTTCTGAAGAGGAAATGGCTAATCAGCAGCTCGAAGCAAATAAACCGGCGAAAAAAAGCCTGTTGAAAGAACTTATTGTGGAAACACTTTACCAAACCGGAATCAGGCGTGCAGAACTCGTAAATCTTTTGTTGGAGAATGTTGATTTCAGCAAGAGAGAAATGAAAGTAATAGGTAAAGGAAATAAGGCAAGAGTGATTCCGATTTCGGAGAAACTTTCCTCTCTGATGGCAGAATATTTGCTTATAAGAAAGCCGCTGGAGGCGGATAAGATATACTTCTTCATCAACACGAAAGGTAAAAAACTGAACGATAAATTTGTTTATTCTACAGTTAATACTTATCTTAGTCTTGTAACTTCGAAGAAGAAAAAAAGCCCTCATATTTTAAGACACAGTTTTGCAACTCACGTTTTGGAATATGGGGCTGAAATTTCTAAAGTGAAGATGATTATGGGGCACTCATCATTAGCTTCCACACAGGTTTACACCTGTGCCAATATAGAACAGTTAAAAAAAGTGTTTAACAGTGCTCATCCTAGAGCCAAAAAAAATGTAGATTTATGAAAATTTCAGTACAGTCAATGGGATTGACTCCACACGCACCGCTCGAAGAACATATTGAAAAGAAATTAAACAAACTAGAAAACTATTATGATAAAATCGTAGAATGCAAAGTTTACCTTAAAGTTGAGAACAAATCAGACAAAGAAAATAAAACTGCAGAGATCATTCTTGCGGTTCCGGGTGACGACATCGTGGTAAAGAAGACAACTGCGAGCTTTGAAGAAAGTTTGGATCAATGTGCTGAAGTTGCTAAGAAGCTGCTAATCAAGAAAAAAGAATTGGCGTAAAAAAAATATTCAAAATTTTAGCAAAATAATTTGTAGATTTCAAAAAAACTCCCTTATATTTGCACTCGCAAAAAGAGATAAGCGTTCTTTTGAAATCTATTTGCCTCCATAGCTCAGTTGGCTAGAGCAGCTGATTTGTAATCAGCAGGTCGTGGGTTCGAGTCCCTCTGGAGGCTCATTATTTTTGTAAAATTGGGGAGATTCCAGAGTGGCCAAATGGATCAGACTGTAACTCTGCTGTCTTACGACTTCGCAGGTTCGAATCCTGCTCTCCCCACATTTTATAAAAAACGTTTTGCTGGTTTAAAAATTTGTTTTAAATTTGCAAACCGTTTACCAACAATTTTGGAAACAAAATGCGGAAGTAGCTCAGTTGGTAGAGCGTCAGCCTTCCAAGCTGAATGTCGCGAGTTCGACCCTCGTCTTCCGCTCAAAGAAATCACAACCAACAACGGCTTGTGATTTTTTTTTAAAATTTTGCCGACTTAGCTCAGGGGTAGAGCGCTTCCTTGGTAAGGAAGAGGTCGTGAGTTCAAATCTCATAGTTGGCTCTGTTGAAATCTCCTTGCTAAAAAGGAGATTTTTTTTATTTTAAAGCTGTGCTTGTTAATTTGTGTTGATGTTGATTCAATGTTATATTTGAAAAAAGAGTGCACCGCGTTAATATTCTGTAAATTAATTATTCACTCTTTTATAAATAAATAATTTTTCCTAAATTTGCAGTCCAATATTTTAATTGGAAAATGGCGCCGTAAGCTGCGAAATTTGTAAGTTGAGGATTTTTGTTAAAAAAAGATTTTCAATATACAAAATTTCACTATATTTGCGCACCGAAAATTTAAATAATAATTAAATAAATAATTAAATCATGGCAAAGGAAACGTTTAATCGTAACAAACCACACTTGAACATTGGTACCATCGGTCACGTAGACCATGGTAAAACTACTCTTACTGCAGCAATCAGTAAAGTATTATCTGATAAGGGATTCGGTACTGCAAGAGATTTCTCTTCTATCGACTCTGCACCAGAAGAAAAAGAAAGAGGTATTACTATCAACACTGCACACATTGAGTACGAAACTGCTAACAGACACTACGCTCACGTAGACTGTCCAGGTCACGCCGACTATGTTAAGAACATGGTAACTGGTGCTGCACAGATGGACGGCGCTATCCTTGTAGTAGCTGCAACTGACGGACCAATGCCTCAAACAAGAGAGCACATCCTTCTTTGTCGTCAGGTAAACGTACCTAACGTATTGGTATTCATGAATAAAGTGGATATGGTTGATGATCCAGAATTGTTAGAATTAGTAGAATTAGAAGTAAGAGACCTTCTTTCTTCTTACGATTACGATGGTGATAACACTCCAGTAATTCAAGGTTCAGCTCTTGGAGCTCTTAACGGAGAACCAAAATGGGTTGCTACGGTAGAAGCACTTATGGATGCTGTTGATACTTGGATCGAACTTCCGGTAAGAGACCAGGATAAGCCATTCCTTATGCCAATCGAAGACGTATTCTCTATTACAGGTAGAGGTACTGTAGCAACTGGTAGAATCGAGGCTGGTGTTATCAACACTGGTGATCCAGTTGATATCGTAGGTATGGGTGATGAGAAACTTACTTCTACTATTACAGGAGTTGAGATGTTCCGTAAAATCCTTGACAGAGGTGAAGCTGGTGATAACGTAGGTCTATTGTTGAGAGGTATTGAAAAAACCGACATCAAGAGAGGTATGGTAATCGCTAAGAAAGATTCTGTTAAGCCACACAAAAAATTCAAAGCAGAGGTTTATATCCTTTCTAAAGAAGAAGGTGGTCGTCACACTCCATTCCACAACAAATACCGTCCTCAGTTCTATGTAAGAACTACAGACGTTACAGGTGAGATCTTCTTGCCAGAAGGTGTAGAAATGGTAATGCCAGGTGATAACATCTCTATTACTGTAGAATTGTTACAGCCAATCGCTCTTAACGTAGGTCTTAGATTTGCGATCAGAGAAGGTGGTAGAACAGTTGGTGCAGGTCAGGTAACTGAAATCTTAGATTAATATCTAATAAATATAAAAGTTCCGTAGGGAAACTTACGGGACTTTTTTAATCTACGGGCATCGTCCAATGGTAGGATACCGGTCTCCAAAACCGTTGATCAGGGTTCGAATCCTTGTGCCCGTGCAAAAAATAAATAATGAGCTTAGTTGATTTTTTAAAAGGTTCTTATACCGAATTCAAAGATAAAGTAGAATGGCCAAAATGGCCAGACTTACAGTCATCTACAATTGTGGTTACCATTGCAACCATTATCTTGGCTTTGTTTACCTTTGGGATAGATTCACTGTTCAGTAAATCTATTGCGAATGTAATATCAATTTTCATCAACCTGTTCAATTAAAATTATTTTCCAAAATGAGTGACTTGAAGTGGTATGTTCTGAAATCCATCAGCGGACAGGAAAATAAGGTGAAGGCCTATATTGAGAATGAAATGAAGCGTCTTGGTTTCGAAGATTACGTAACCCAAGTAGTCATTCCAATGGAGAAAGTAATCCAAATGAGGAACGGTAAAAAAGTTCCGAAAGAAAAACCTTATTATCCTGGTTATTTAATGGTTGAAGCGAATCTTGTAGGTGAAATTCCGCACATCATTAAGAATATTCCCGGGGTAATTTCATTTCTCAGTTTAACCAAAGGCGGCGATCCTGTACCGATGAGAAAATCTGAGGTTAACAGAATGCTTGGCAGAATGGATGAACTCTCCGAATTTGCTGTGGAAGCCAGTATTCCGTTCGTGGTTGGTGAAAATGTAAAAGTAATCGACGGACCTTTTAACGGATTCAACGGAACTGTAGAGAAGATCTTCGAAGACAAAAAGAAAATCGAAGTTTCAGTAATGATTTTCGGAAGAAAAACACCAATGGAACTGAACTACATGCAGGTAGAAAAAGTGTAAAAATATTATTATAATAAATTTAAACCGCTCAATCACGAGCGGTTTTTTTAATTATGATATTATCATGCTTAAAGCTGCTGTGTGAAGGGATAATTACGCAATTAAGAAGAGTAACACGCTACTTTTTTTAAATTCTTTCTAAAAATCAACATCTTACACTTGTAGAATCAAAATAAATTCTTAATTTTGCAGTCCGAAATGTAAAGTTGTATGGTGAGACTACAGCTTTGCAGATTTATAAATGCTTCCACATTCATAAATTTCTTAATTTTTTAAAAAACAAAAATGGCTAAAAAAGTCTTTAAAATGGTTAAACTTCAGGTGAAGGGTGGCGCTGCTAACCCGTCTCCACCAGTAGGTCCAGCTTTGGGTTCTGCAGGTGTGAACATCATGGAGTTTTGTAAACAATTTAACGGAAGAACGCAAGATAAGCCGGGACAAGTTTTACCTGTAGTAATTACAGTTTACGAAGACAAATCTTTTGAATTCGTAATTAAAACTCCACCCGTTGCAATCCAGTTGATGGAAGCTTCTAAAGTGAAGAAAGGTTCAGGCGAGCCCAACAGAGCTAAAGTAGGAAGTGTATCTTGGGCTCAGGTTCAAAAAATAGCGGAAGATAAAATGGCAGACCTTAACTGTTTTACAGTTGATTCTGCACTATCTATGGTCGCGGGAACTGCAAGATCTATGGGATTGAGAGTAACAGGAACTAAACCAACTAACGCTTAATACGAATAGAAATGGCAAAATTAACTAAAAAGCAAAAAGAAGCTTTAAGCAAAATAGAAAAAAACAAAATTTACAGCCTTGACGAAGCTTCTGCTTTGGTCAAAGAAGTAAACTTTGCAAAATTTGACGCTTCTGTAGATATCGCAGTTAGATTGGGTGTAGATCCAAGAAAAGCTAACCAAATGGTAAGAGGAGTTGTATCTCTTCCTCACGGTACCGGTAAAGATGTAAAAGTTTTGGCGCTTGTAACTCCAGACAAGGAGGCAGAAGCTAAAGAAGCTGGTGCAGATTACGTAGGTCTTGATGAGTACTTACAGAAAATTAAAGATGGTTGGACAGATGTTGATGTTATCGTTACCATGCCTGCAGTAATGGGTAAATTAGGTCCATTAGGTAGAGTATTAGGTCCAAGAGGATTAATGCCAAACCCAAAATCTGGTACTGTAACCATGGAAATTGGTAAAGCAGTAGCAGAGGTGAAAGCCGGTAAAATCGATTTCAAAGTTGATAAATACGGTATCATCCACGCTGGTATTGGTAAAGTATCTTTCGATGCTGCTAAAATTAAAGAGAACGCTCAGGAATTAGTGCAGACTTTAATTAAGCTTAAGCCAACTGCCGCTAAAGGTACGTATGTAAAAAGCATCTATATGTCTTCTACAATGAGCCCGGGTATTGCAATTGATACTAAATCTGTAAACTAAAATCTGTAAGACAATGACAAAAGAAGATAAAGTATTAGTAATACAAGAATTAAAAGATCTGTTACAGGACGCGAAAGTAGTTTATGTAGCAAGTCTTGAAGGAATGAATGCTGCTGCAACTTCAGATTTCAGAAGACAGGCATTTAAACAAAATATCAGCCTTAAAGTTGTAAAAAATACCCTTTTGCAAAAAGCAATGGAGCAGATTGAAGGAGTAGATTACTCTGAAATGTTCCAGACTTTCAAAGGAAATTCTGCACTGATGATTTCTGAAACAGCAAACGCTCCGGCTAAGCTGATCCAGAACTTCAGAAAAAAAGCTGAAATCCCTGCATTAAAGTCTGCTTACCTGCAGGAAAATTTCTATGTAGGTGACGAGAATTTAGCAACGCTTGTAAACATCAAGTCAAGAGAAGAAATGATCGGAGAGATCATCGGATTGCTTCAATCACCAATCAGAAACGTACTTTCTGCTCTTCAAAACAAGCCGGAGACTGTAGAGGCAAAAGCCGAAGAAACTGCTGCTCCAACTGCTGAAGAAACCAAAGTAGAAGAAACTGCGGCTCCAGAAGCTAGCGCTGACGCTACTGATGCACCTAGTGCAGAGTAATTAGACTCAAAAAAAATCAAAATAAATCGTTCAACAAATTAAAACATTACAAAATGTCAGATTTAAAAAATTTAGCGGAAACGCTAGTAAACCTAACCGTAAAAGACGTAAATGAATTAGCTGCTATCCTTAAGGATGAGTACGGAATCGAGCCAGCTGCTGCTGCTGTAGTTGTTGCTGCAGGTGGTGGTGAAGCTGCTGAAGAAAAAACAGAATTCGATGTAATCCTTAAATCAGCAGGTGCTTCTAAATTAGCAGTTGTTAAATTGGTAAAAGATTTAACTGGTGCTGGTCTTAAAGAAGCTAAAGATATGGTAGATGGTGCTCCTGCTCCAATCAAAACTGGTATCTCTAAAGACGAAGCTGAAGCTTTGAAAAAACAATTAGAAGAAGCTGGTGCAGAAGTAGAATTGAAGTAATTCTTTTACTAGATGAAGATTAGGAGGTTGTTACAATGCAATCTCCTTTTTTTTTTGCTTGAACTTTTATCTATTAAACCTCTGTAACGTTTTAAATGGAACGCAGCGCAGATCAGTTGATAAAAGAATTTTTGAAAGTTATAAACTTTAAGGCGCGGTTACATATATTTTACATTGTTTCTTTTATAAAAAATATTAATTTTGAAGAAAAATTTATGATGAAAAAAACATTCACAATTTCAATTATTTCGCTGGCTATCCACTTCCTGCAAGGGCAAAGTGGTAATGTTGGAATCAACACTACGACTCCAGCTGCAACTTTAGATGTTAATGGATTTGCTGCTGATACTGCGAAGCTTGATGGTATCATAGCTCCAAGAATTACGGGCAATCAACTGCGCGCTAAAAACTATACAAGAGCTCAAACCGGAAGCATTGTGTATGCCACATTACCGGATACTTCTCCAGCTGGACAAACTATTAATGTTACTTCAGCAGGATATTATTATTTCGACGGGACTATTTGGCAAAAATTATCTTCTACCGCTAATTATGTGGAGCCTTGGTATAACCAGAATACCGGACAGCCGGCTACGGCAAATAATCAGAATATTTATCAAAGGGGCAGAGTGAGCGTCAACGGCAACGCTACCAATGGAATTTTATCAGTCTACGACGCTGTGGGATCCGCAAACGGGATGATGATTTACGGCTCTTACCGCAATATTGTTAATGGTGTTAACCCCTGGTTCGGATTTGCAGAAAATTTAGGAGGTGGTTCTTTCAGTTCCATTTCTAATGGTGGTGATATGGGTCTAATTTTTAGCGTTGATAATAGTCCCAACATGTTCACGAGTAATTCCTTTAATATCATTCCGCATTCCGGAGCCGGCGGAGCTACATATTATGGGTTTAAAATAACAGATCAGGGCCTTTTCGGATTTAATGTTAAAAATCCTTCAGAAACATTAGATATTGGCGGAGCACTCAGAATTAGAAATTTACCAGTTTCCGGTGCCACTAACAGTATCTATACCACTCCTGGCGGAGCATCTTCCTTGCCCGCTACTACGGCGGTAGTTCCTCAACCAACACAAACATTTACAGCTACTAAAACGGTAGTAGTAGATGATAATGGAGTACTTGGCAGTTTTAGAGGTTTGCCAGGTTCTTATAACAATATAGCGTCTAAAAATGGAATGCTTTTATCTACAGACTACACTATTTTAGCAACTGGCAACATCAGTCTGCCTCCCGCTGCTAATACACCTGGAAAAATCTACCATATTGTTTATGACGGAACTCCAATGTCCATCTATTCTCCAATTTTTTTGAACGGTGCCAGCATTACAAATTATCCTTTAAACGGTGCAGCTGGAAACAGTGGAATAACCGTGCAGAGTAATGGAACAAACTGGTATATTATCTCTAAATATTAAATAAAGACGAACAAAGCATTGATAAAAAATTCTTATCACAATAAAATGAATTGCTATGTTTCAGTAAAAACGAAAGCGAAGTTAAATGATTGTTTAGCAAAAATTAGTTAATTTTTTAAAAATTGATTGTCAGCACTGATGTTAGCGCTATTATGAAGCATACAAATTTAGACCGCAATCTGTAGTAATTACTTAATGTTATAATAGTTACAAATACTTATTTCCATATAATTAAAAGGTCCATCATAACTTAATTAGATGGATTTATATTTAAAAAAAATTAAGTTTTTTTGCGCAAATAATCTTAACAGTAAGCCTAAACTTTATAACAGACCATCTCTTCGGAGATGGTTTTTTACTTGTGAAATCGAATTGGTTTTCGTAAATTTGCACTCCTTTTGGCGCTAACCATTGTACATAAATCACTAAAATATTGAAATTCAACTCTTTCGGTAGATCCGGAGGGGATTTCGTGTTTTAGGTATTTATATCATTTTACCGCCCAAAGCAAAATTCAAGAAAAATATTTTGCACTACTCCGTGAAAAGATATACCGGCGTTGCAGTTAGAATAAGCCCATTTTTGATAAGAGCCAAGTCTATTTGTTAGCGCCTATCTTCTTGTTTCTCTTACTCTTAATAGGTTTTTTTCTGATATTTTTTAAAACAAAATATTTTTAAACCCCTCATTCTTTAAAATTTTTATGAGTAAATCTAAAGCAGTCGCTAAAACTCAGGGAAACGAAAGAATCAATTTCTCCGCAGCAAAAGGAAAAATTGAAACTCCTGACTTTTTGGACATTCAGATCCAATCTTTCAAAGAATTTTTCCAGTTGGACACCCTTCCGGAGCAGAGAGTAAACGAAACTCTTTACAAAACCTTTGAAGAAAATTTCCCAATTACCGATTCCAGAAACCAGTTTGTACTGGAGTTTTTGGATTATTTGGTTGATTCACCGCGCTACTCGATCGACGAGTGTGTGGAAAGAGGACTGACCTATTCAGTTCCTTTGAAAGCCCGACTTAAATTGTATTGTACTGACCCTGAACACGAAGATTTTCAGACCGTTGTACAAGATGTGTATTTAGGTCCGGTTCCTTACATGACTCCTTCGGGATCCTTCATCATCAATGGTGCAGAACGTGTTATCGTAACGCAGCTTCACCGTTCTCCGGGGGTATTCTTTGGTCAAACTTACCATGCCAACGGAACCAAGTTGTATTATTCCAGAATTATCCCGTTCAAAGGATCTTGGATGGAATTTACAACTGACATCAATAACGTAATGTATGCTTACATCGACCGTAAGAAAAAATTACCGTTGACGACTTTATTGAGAGCAATCGGGTACGAATCCGATAAAGATATCCTTCAAATTTTCGATCTTGCGGAAGAAGTGAAAGTTTCTAAAGCAGCGTTGAAAAAAGTAGAAGGAAGAACTTTGGCTGCGAGAGTTTTGAACACTTGGTTCGAAGATTTCGTGGATGAAGATACTGGTGAAGTTGTTTCTATCGAGAGAAACGAGATCATCCTTGATCGTGAAACTATTCTTGAAAAAGAACATTTAGACCTTATTTTGGATGCTGGTGTGAAATCAATCTTGATTCACAAAGAAAATTCAAACGAATTCTCTATCATCCAGAATACTTTACAAAAAGACCCTACCAACTCCGAAAAAGAAGCGGTAGAGTATATCTATCGTCAGTTGCGTAACGCAGATCCACCAGATGAGGAAACTGCAAGAGGAATTATCGAGAAATTATTCTTCTCCGAGCAGCGTTATTCATTAGGAGAAGTTGGTCGTTATAGATTGAACAAAAAATTAGGTTTAAATATTCCTGAAAAAACGGAAGTTTTAACCAAAGAAGACATCATTTCCATCGTTCGTCACTTGATCGAATTGGTAAACTCCAAAGCGGAAGTTGATGATATCGACCATTTGTCAAACAGAAGAATTAAAACTGTTGGTGAGCAATTGGCAGGACAATTCGGTGTTGGTCTTTCAAGAATTGCAAGAACAATCCGTGAGAGAATGAACGTTAGAGATAACGAAATTTTCACACCGATCGACTTGGTAAACGCAAAAACTTTAACATCGGTAATCAACTCGTTTTTCGGAACCAACCAACTTTCACAATTCATGGATCAAACCAATCCATTGTCGGAAATCACTCACAAGAGAAGACTTTCCGCTTTAGGACCGGGTGGTTTATCGAGAGAAAGAGCAGGTTTCGAGGTTCGTGACGTTCACCATACCCACTACGGAAGAATTTGTCCGATCGAAACTCCGGAAGGACCAAACATTGGTTTGATTTCTTCTTTAGGAATTTATGCGAAAATCAACAATTTAGGATTCATCGAAACTCCTTATCGAAAAGTAAGCAACGGAAAAGTAGATTTGAAAACTCCTGCGGTTTTCTTAAATGCTGAAGATGAGGAAGATAAAGTAATCGCGCAAGCAAACGTGGAAATGAACGAAGATGGTACTATTTCTACCGACAGAGTTATTGCACGTCTTGATGGTGATTATCCGGTTGTTGAGCCACAACAAGTTGATTTGATCGATGTGGCACCGAACCAGATTTCTGGTATTTCCGCTTCATTAATTCCGTTCTTGGAGCATGATGATGCGAACCGTGCATTGATGGGATCCAACATGATGCGTCAAGCAGTTCCATTGTTGAAGCCACAAGCTCCAATCGTAGGTACTGGCTTGGAACAACAAGTTGCTAAAGACTCCAGAATTTTGATTAATGCTGAAGGAAACGGTACGGTAGAGTACGTAGATGCTGATAAGATCACCATTAAATACGAAAGAAGCGAAGACGATGATTTAGTATCATTCGAATCTGCGACGAAAACTTATAAACTTACCAAATTCAGAAAAACCAACCAAAGTACAACCATCACTTTGAGACCAAACGTAAGAGTAGGTGATAAAGTGCAGAAAGGGCAAGTACTTTGCGACGGTTACGCAACTGAAAACGGAGAGTTGGCATTAGGTAGAAACCTTGTGGTAGCCTTCATGCCTTGGAAAGGATACAACTTTGAGGATGCGATCGTAATCAACGAGAAAGTAGTTCGTGAGGACTGGTTTACTTCTATCCACGTGGATGAATATTCATTGGAAGTTCGTGATACCAAATTAGGTATGGAAGAATTGACCGCTGATATTCCAAACGTTTCTGAAGAAGCTACTAAAGATCTTGATGAAAACGGTATGATCCGTATCGGAGCTGACGTGAAACCTGGAGATATTATGATTGGTAAAATCACTCCAAAAGGTGAATCTGATCCAACTCCGGAAGAAAAACTATTGAGAGCGATCTTCGGTGACAAAGCCGGTGATGTGAAAGATGCTTCTTTGAAAGCAGATTCATCATTAAGAGGAGTTGTAATTGACAAGAAATTGTTCTCAAGAAACATCAAAGACAAAAAGAAAAGATCCGAAGAGAAACTGAAACTTGAGGAAATCGAAAATACGTACAAAGCGAAATTCGATGAATTAAGAAATACCCTTCTCGAAAAATTAGGAACTTTGGTGAACGGTAAAACTTCGCAAGGTGTGAAAAACGATCTTGATGAAGAAATCATCGGAAAAGGAGTGAAATTTACGACCAAATTACTTCAAAGTGTTGAAGATTATGTAAACGTAAGTGGAGCAGACTGGACCGTAGATTCTGATAAAAATGAATTAATTAAGCAGTTGATTCACAATTACAAAATCAAGTTCAACGATATTCAGGGTGTTAAAAACCGTGAGAAATTTGCAATCTCAATTGGTGATGAACTTCCAGCAGGTATCATTAAACTAGCTAAAGTTTACATCGCAAAAAAACGTAAACTGAACGTAGGTGATAAAATGGCGGGACGTCACGGTAATAAAGGTATCGTATCAAGAATCGTTCGCGAGGAAGATATGCCGTTCCTGGAAGACGGAACTCCTGTTGATATCGTATTGAATCCACTTGGGGTACCTTCACGTATGAACATCGGGCAGATCTACGAAACTGTTCTTGGATGGGCTGGTCAGAAATTAGGATTGAAATTCGCTACACCGATCTTCGATGGGGCTAATATCGATCAAATTACCGAGTACACCAACCAAGCAGGCCTTCCGGAATTCGGTTCTACTTATCTTTATGATGGTGGAACTGGCGAGAGATTCTCTCAACCGGCAACTGTTGGGGTAATTTACATGCTGAAACTCGGTCACATGGTTGATGACAAAATGCACGCACGTTCTATCGGACCTTATTCATTGATTACGCAGCAACCTTTGGGTGGTAAAGCGCAGTTTGGTGGACAAAGATTCGGTGAGATGGAGGTTTGGGCACTCGAAGCATTCGGTGCATCCAATATCCTTAGAGAAATCCTTACCGTGAAATCGGATGACGTGATTGGTAGAGCGAAAACTTATGAAGCCATCGCGAAAGGTGAGGCAATGCCTGAACCAGGTATTCCGGAATCTTTCAACGTATTACTTCACGAGTTGCAAGGTCTTGGCCTTGATATAAGATTGGAGGAGTAAGTTAAAATTTAATTATTAAAAAATTAAGTCATTAATTAACTCCAAGACGATAAGAACGAAAGTTATTTTTAAAGCTTTCAATCTTTTAATCTTTTAATCAAAATAAAAAATGTCAAATAAAAATAAAACAAGTAATTTTAGTAAAATTACGATCGGTCTTGCTTCTCCCGAATCTATCCTTCAGGATTCAAGAGGTGAAGTTTTAAAACCGGAAACCATTAACTATAGAACCCACAAACCGGAAAGAGACGGTCTGTTCTGCGAGAAAATATTCGGTCCTGTGAAGGATTACGAATGTGCTTGTGGTAAATACAAAAGAATCCGTTATAAAGGAATCGTTTGTGACCGTTGTGGGGTGGAAGTTACCGAGAAAAAAGTTCGTAGAGAAAGAATTGGTCACATAGGATTGGTAGTTCCTGTGGCTCACATTTGGTATTTCCGTTCTTTGCCAAACAAAATCGGTTACCTTCTTGGTTTACCTTCCAAAAAACTGGATATGATTATCTATTACGAAAGATATGTCGTAATCCAGCCGGGTATTGCTAAAAAAGCAGACGGTTCCGATTTCGAAGACAAAGAATTTTTAACAGAAGAAGAATATCTAGATATTTTAGATACACTTCCTGCTGAAAATCAATATCTTGATGATTCTGATCCGAATAAATTTGTTGCCAAAATGGGAGCTGAAGCGGTTGAAGAATTATTGAAAAGAATCGACCTAGATACTCTATCTTTCGATTTGCGTCACAAAGCGCACAACGAATCTTCAAAACAAAGAAGAACTGAAGCCCTAAAAAGATTAAATGTTGTTGAAGCCATCCGTGGTGCAAACACCAGAATGATCAACCGTCCGGAATGGATGATTATGCGCGTTCTTCCTGTTATTCCACCAGAACTAAGACCATTGGTTCCATTGGATGGAGGGCGCTTCGCAACTTCAGATTTGAATGATCTTTACCGAAGAGTAATCATCAGAAACAACCGTTTGAAGAGACTTTTAGAGATCAAAGCTCCGGAAGTAATCCTTAGAAACGAGAAGCGTATGCTTCAGGAATCTGTAGATTCATTATTCGATAATACAAGAAAATCTTCTGCTGTTAAATCTGAATCTAACAGACCGTTGAAATCACTTTCAGATTCATTGAAAGGTAAGCAGGGTCGTTTCCGTCAGAACTTACTAGGTAAGCGTGTGGATTATTCAGCGCGTTCGGTAATCGTTGTAGGTCCAAACTTACAGCTTCACGAATGTGGTATCCCGAAAGATATGGCTGCAGAACTTTACAAACCGTTCATCATCAGAAAACTGATCGAGAGAGGTATTGTAAAAACCGTAAAATCAGCTAAAAGAATCATCGACAGAAAAGAACCTGTTGTTTATGATATCCTTGAAAATGTGATGAAAGGTCACCCAGTTTTATTAAACAGGGCACCTACCTTGCACAGATTGGGTATTCAGGCGTTCCAGCCGAAAATGATCGAAGGTAAAGCGATTCAGCTTCACCCATTGGTTACCACGGCATTCAACGCGGATTTCGATGGTGACCAGATGGCGGTTCACTTACCTTTAGGACCGGAAGCAATTTTGGAAGCTCAATTATTGATGTTAGGTTCTCAGAACATCTTGAACCCGGCAAATGGTTCTCCAATTACGGTACCATCTCAGGACATGGTTTTGGGTCTCTATTTCATGACCAAACAATTGGATTCTACAGATACGATGAAGGTGAAAGGCGAAGGTTTAGCTTTCTATTCACCGGAAGAAGTAGAAATCGCTTACGCAGAAGGACAAGTTTCTTTAAATGCTAAAGTAAGATGTAGATTGCCAATCAAAGAAGATGGCGTAATCACCACAAAACTTACCGAAACTACGGTGGGTAGAATTCTGTTCAACCAGATTGTACCAAAAGAATCAGGATATATCAATGAACTTTTAACTAAGAAATCATTGCGAAATGTTATTGGTAGAGTATTGGCGGATACCGATTTCCCGACGACTGTGAAGTTCCTTGATGATATGAAGAACTTAGGTTATTCAAACGCATTCAAAGGAGGTTTATCATTTAGTTTAGGTGATATCGTAATCCCGGCGGAGAAGAAAACCATGATCGCTCAGGCGGTAGAAAGCGTTGACGAGATCAAGGCGAACTATAACATGGGTCTTATCACCGATACAGAACGTTATAACCAGGTAATCGACGTTTGGACAAATACCAACGCAGGATTAACCGAAATGATTATGAGCAGAATGAAAACCGACCAAGGTGGGTTCAATTCAGTGTATATGATGCTTGATTCCGGTGCAAGGGGTTCCAAAGAACAGATCCGTCAGCTTTCAGGGATGAGAGGTTTGATGGCAAAACCACAAAAAGCAGGCTCTACCGGAGCGGAAATTATCGAAAACCCGATTGTAGCAAACTTTAAAGAAGGTCTTTCGATCCTTGAGTACTTTATCTCCACTCACGGTGCTCGTAAAGGTCTTGCGGATACCGCTCTTAAAACTGCCGATGCTGGTTACTTAACCAGAAGACTGGTAGACGTTGCTCAGGACGTGATCATTACCGAAAACGACTGTGGAACTTTAAGAGGAACAGAAATTACTCCGCTGAAGAAAAACGACGAAATCGTAGAAAGACTTTCCGAAAGAATTTTAGGTAGAGTTTCTCTTCACAACGTTTACGATCCGGATACTGATGAAGTGATCGCCAATGCAGACGAACTGATCAACGAGGCATTAGCCAGGAAAATCGAAGCTGCAGGAATCGAAGCTGTAGAAGTACGTTCTCCGCTTACCTGTGAAACCAAAAAAGGAATCTGTGCGAAATGTTATGGTAGAAACCTGGCAACAGGTAAACCAATTCACATGGGTGAAGCAGTTGGAGTTATCGCAGCACAGTCTATTGGTGAACCTGGAACCCAGCTTACGCTGAGAACCTTCCACCAAGGGGGTACTGCAGGGAATATTTCAGAAAATCCATCGATTGTTGCACGTCGCGACGGTATCGTGGAAATGGATGAAGTAAGAACAGTAACTTCAGAAAACGACGAAGGTAAAAAAGCAGAAATCCTGGTATCACGTTCTACGGAATTCCGTTTGGTTGCAGACAATGCAGCACGTACACCATTGATGATTGCCAACGTTCCTTATGGTTCCGAATTATTGGTGAAACCTGGTGATAAAGTGAAAAAAGGTGATGTTATTGCGAAATGGGA
Source organism: Kaistella yananensis (assembly GCF_026107505.2). NCBI lineage: Bacteria > Pseudomonadati > Bacteroidota > Flavobacteriia > Flavobacteriales > Weeksellaceae > Kaistella > Kaistella yananensis. The sequence goes on from NZ_JAPCHZ010000001.1 coordinate 170,880, forward strand.
TCCATATAACGCGGTAATTATTGCTGAATCTGCCGGTAAGGTAGAGTACGAGGATATCATCCAGGGTATTTCATTCCAGTTGGAAATCGATGAGCAGACTGGTTTCGAAGAGAAAGTAATCTCTGAATCAAGAAACAAAAAAGCCGTACCTACTTTGAAAGTAGTAGATTCCAAAGGAGTTGAGCAGAAATCTTATAACCTTCCTGTGGGTGCCCACTTGATGGTGAACGATGGTGAAAAGATTAAGGCTGGTAAAGTCCTGATCAAGATCCCGCGTAAATCTGCAAAATCCGGGGATATCACGGGTGGTCTTCCAAGAGTTACCGAACTTTTCGAAGCGCGTAACCCTTCAAACCCAGCAGTAGTAACAGAAATCGACGGTGTAGTTTCTTACGGAAAAATCAAGCGTGGTAACCGCGAATTGATCGTAGAAGCGAAAACCGGAGAAATCTCTAAATATTTAGTAAAACTTTCGAACCAGATTCTTGTTCAAGAAAATGACTTCGTTGTAGCAGGTGCGCCGCTTTCCGACGGATCTATTACTCCGGATGATATCCTTAAAATCAAAGGCCCAACAGCCGTTCAGGAATATCTGGTAAACGAAATTCAGGAAGTTTACCGTCTTCAGGGGGTAAAAATTGATGATAAGCACTTCGAAATCATCGTAAGACAGATGATGACGAAAGTATCGATCGTTGATGGTGGCGACACACAGTTCCTGGAAGGTGCGCTGGAACATAAATTCGATTTCCTCGAAGAAAACAACAGAGTATTCGGACTGAAAGTAGTTACTGAAGCTGGCGATTCCAAGGTATTCAAACCAGGTCAGATGATTACTGCAAGAGAATTGAGAGACGAGAATTCTAAATTGAAGCGTGAAGATTTAGCTTTGGTAGAAGTTCGCGAAGCACTTCCTGCAACCGCAACACCGGTATTACAGGGGATTACAAGAGCAGCACTTCAAACCAAGTCCTTCATGTCGGCAGCTTCGTTCCAGGAAACTACAAAAGTTCTTAACGAAGCAGCAGTTTCCGGAAAAGTTGATTATCTTACCGGTCTGAAAGAAAACGTAATTGTAGGTCACAGAATTCCTGCGGGTACAGGACTTAAAGACTACCAAAATGTAATCGTAGGCTCTAAGAAAGAATTCGAAGACATCAATTAAGTAATTATAGATTTTAGATTATGAATTTTAAATTGAATTCATAGTCTAAAATCCTTTTAAAATCTAAAATTTATAATTTAAAATATTCAAAAAAACATGGACAACAACCAAAACCAAAACAACGATCCAAACAACATCAACATCAACCTTAACGAAATGATTGCTGCTGGTGTTTACTGTAACCTTGCGTTAGTAAACCACTCACCTTCAGAATTCGTAGTAGATTTTATTCAATTGATGCCGGGTGTGCAACAAGCTAACGTTCGTTCAAGAGTAATCTTGGCACCTTTGCACGCAAAAAGAGTATTGAATGCATTACAACAAAATGTTGCGAACTATGAGCAGCAATTTGGCGAAATTAAAGAGGTTGAGCCTTTCGTAGTAGGTCAAAATAACGTTCAGGCATAAGCCAAAGGCGTTTTGTAAAATACAGATCCCAACTTCACGGTTGGGATTTTTTTTTGCCCATTGAAATGGTGATGGATAATAATTAAATTTTCGTAAAAGGGCGCTGTTGGAAATGGTCAATAATTTGAAATAGAAACCTTCTCAAATTTAGCACGCGCTACCATCGCGATAAAAAAATCTCACCGTCAGAACTTTTCAGTTAAATACTTCCAGTAGCGTTTAGGCAACCATTGAACGTGGAGTTTTATGTTTTTTCTTTCTACAATATTGGTTTTGAAAAAATAGCGTTGCCATAATTTTTGGTATTTCTTTTCTTCGTCATGGTGGAGGTTTTGCGAATTTCTCATCATTAAAATTTGATCTTCTTCAGGATAGAAAAAATCTGCGTTTACCAAGTCATAGAAGATTCCGTAATTTCTTTTCAAATCGAAAATCATCCATTTTTGATCTTGATATCGGTTTTTAAAATGATTCAATACCAAAGGCAATACATTAAAATCTGGCTCTACTTTTGAAAAATAAACATCATCCTTTAATTTTTCAAAACGGACAAAGGCTGTCATTCGGTGTTTTTCCCTGCCCACACTTTTGCAAATTTTAGAAACTTCTAAAATATCCGCATTCCCAAAATCCTGCAGAACATTTTCATTAGGATGTTTCAGCGAGTGTTTCACAGCACTTAAAATAAGTCTTTCACGGTCTTTTCTTTCGGAAAGGTAAACCCATAGTAAATTTTTGATGCCCTCCTTGCCTAAATTTTTCTCCAATCTTTGCAGAACGCGATCCGCTTTATCGTTTTGGGCAATCACTTCGTGTACTTCAGCGAAGAAATTTTCCTCTTGATAGTTTGATGAACTGATGATTTCTGCGTCCTTAAATTTATATTCGAAAATTTCGAAAATAGCGGTCAGAAGACCTTCAAAACTTCCGTCATATAGCAGGATGTTCATATTTTAAAATAAACTAAGCTGTTGAGAAAATGGATTTTGAAATTTGGACTTCATACCGGAAAGTAAAATTTTTCTCAAATTTTGCTCATCAATCAGGCGGTTGAAAATATTTTCACTTTCAAACTCCACAAAATATTTGGCTCTGTTTACTGCAACTCCCATTTTTTGGAGATGTTCCAACGTAAGTTTCTGGAATTTTCTGGCCATCAAAATTTTACCTGTCGATTTTGTCCCAATTCCGGGCACGCGCAAAATCATCTCTTTCGGCGCGGTGTTGATGTTCACAGGGAAATTCTCGCGATTTCTTAGCGCCCATGCTAGTTTTGGATCCACTTCCAGATCAAGAAACGGATTATTTTTATCTAAAATTTCATCGGCACCAAATCCATAGAAACGCATCAGCCAATCCGCTTGGTATAAGCGGTTTTCCCGGAGAATTGGAACCTGCGAATGAATAGAAGGAAGGCGGCTGTCTTCCAAAACTGGTACATAGCCTGAGTAATAAACGCGTTTTAGATTAAAGTTTTGGTAAAAATGATTGGCTACTTTTATGATTTTTAAATCGGTTTCGTTGGTAGCTCCCACGATCATCTGTGTAGATTGACCGGCAGGTGCGAACTTCGGAACTTTTTTAAATATTTTTCTTTCGTCTTTATACAAAATCAATTCATTTTTGACAAAATCCATCGGCTTTATCATTTCTGCGTGGGATTTGTCGGGAGCCAATAGTTTCAGCCCTTGTTCAGTCGGAATTTCGATATTAATAGAAAGGCGGTCTGCATATAACCCTGCCTCCTTCATCAGCTCTTCGCTAGCTCCAGGAATTGATTTTAGATGGATATAACCATTGAAACGATGCTCCGTGCGTAATTTCTTGGCAACACGAACCAGACGTTCCATGGTGGTGTCTGCATCTTTGAAAATTCCTGAACTTAAAAAAAGACCCTCAATATAATTTCTGCGGTAAAAATTGATGGTTAAATCCACAACTTCTTCCACCGTGAAAGCGGCACGTTTAATGTCGTTTGATTTTCGGGAAACACAATATGCACAATCAAAAATACAGTGATTGGTCAACAAAATTTTAAGCAGGGAAACGCATCTCCCATCTTCGGTGTACGAATGGCAAATACCCGAAGCATGGCTATTTCCTAAACCAGCATTGTTTTTACGGTTTCCGCCACTTGAAGAGCAGGAAACATCGTACTTTGCAGCATCTGCAAGTATTTCTAATTTTTCCTGAATGCGTGAGAAATCCATTATATTATGTTAAATTCAACAAACAAATTTAATAAAAAAATGATGAACAAGAGTAGTATTTCGATAACTAAATTTGAATTATTTTTCAAAAAAAATCCCATCCGAAGATGGGAATAATTTGTTGTCGAAGAGGGGTCTTAAAGTGGAACCATCTCCGTAACTTCCACATCGTATCCACCGACCAATGGTTTTTGATTCACGTTTTGAGTGATCACGCGGAATTTGGTAATTCCTAAATTCTTTAAGATCTGGGTTCCAATTCCGTAATCGTGGAAATTAGAAGCTAAAGTAGGTCTTTTCTCCTGCCCATCTTGGAAATCGATAAACTGTTGCAACTTTCTCAAGGTGTTTTCAGCGTTCGATACATTGTTGATGAATATGATTGCACCTTTTCCCTCGTCATTAATCATTTTGGTGATTTTTTCCAGCAAAGGTTTTTCACCGGAAGAAAGTCTGTTGAGGACATCAAAATAAGAATTAGATGCCTGCACCCGCACCAAAACTGGTTCATTTGCAACCCAGGTGCCTTTAGTTAAAGCAAAATGAATCTGGTCTGTGCTGGTTTCTTTAAATGCATAGAAATCGTAGTCACCATAGAAGGTTTTCACTTTTCGCTCTTCGATACGTTCGATCAAATCGCCTTTTTTCAGCTGATAATGAATAAGATCCTCGATGGAAATAATTTTCAAATCATGTTTTTTTGCCAATTCTACCAATTCCGGAAGACGAGCCATTGATCCATCAGCGTTCATGATTTCACAAATGACGCCTCCTTCTTTCAGGCCTGCTAATTTGGTGAGGTCAATCGCGGCTTCGGTGTGGCCTGCTCTTTTCAGTACGCCACCTTTTTTTGCTCTCAAAGGGAAAATATGACCGGGCCTCATGAAATCGGTTGGTTTTGTATTTTCGTCCATCAATGCTAAAATGGTTTTGCTGCGGTCGCTTGCCGAAATACCTGTAGAAACGCCTTCTCCTAAAAGATCTACAGAGACGGTAAATGCGGTTTCTTTCGGGTCGCTGCTTCGGGTCACCATAATGTCAAGCCCTAATTCGTCGCATCTTTTTTCAGGAAGTGGAGTACAAATAAGCCCTCTTCCGTAGATCGTCATGAAGTTGATGATTTCCGGAGTAGTTAATTCTGCTGCGGATAAAAAATCGCCCTCGTTTTCACGGTTTTCGTCATCTACTACGATGATTATTTTTCCGTTCCTCAGGTCTTCTATTGCTTCGGGAATCGTGTTAAGTTTAATATCTGACATTTTACTTTTTTAGATGGCGCAAAGATACTGAGAATTAAGAAATTCGGCAACGATTATTTGGACAGCGTTTTTTTGCACGTGCGCTGTTATTCTTATTCATAAAATATCGGAAAAACAGATCCTTAAAAACCTCGGAGAATTTTATAATTCAGCAGATGAAATAAAGTAATCAATCAGCAAATCAGGTAATCATTGGAACATTCCGTCTACGACATTTTTAAATATTTCATAAGATTTAAGACGCGCTTCCTGCTCGTAAATATGGGTGGTAATCATCAATTCATCTACCTGAAAGGCTTCCTGAAAGTTCAGCAGCTGGTTTTTTATCGTTTCTTCATCACCAATAAAACTGTAATGAAGCATTCGCATCACGTGCGCCTTCTCCATCGGATTCCAAACATCATCGATATCATTTACCGGCGGTGAATAGGGTTTTCTGTCGTTTCTGATAATGTTGAGAAAAGCCTGATAGAGTGTTGTCGCAAGTTTTTTTGCCTCCTGATTGGTTTCGGCGGCTATTCCGTTGACGCAGGCAATGATATAAGGCTGCGGAAATTTATCGCTGGGATTATAATTTTCTCGGTAAATATTAAAGGCGTTCACCATCATATCGGGTGCAAAATGTCCCGCGAATGCATAAGGTAAACCCATTTCCGCCGCCAGCCAGGCGCTGTCGGTGCTCGATCCCAAAATATAAATCGGGATATCGCAACCTTCACCGGGGATGGCTCTTACCAAACTCGTGGCATTTTCTACCGAGAAATATTGTTGCAATTCCTGTATTTGTCGCGGAAATTGTTCATTAATGATCATTGGATTTCTGCCTAAAGCTTTGGCTGTTAAACCATCCGTTCCGGGTGCTCTCCCAACGCCGAGATCGATTCTTCCGGGGAATAAACTTTCCAGAGTTCCGAATTGTTCGGCAATAACGAGTGAACTATGATTGGGGAGCATTACACCGCCAGACCCAACACGGATTTTTTCGGTTCCGTTGGCGATAAAGCCGATTAATACAGAGGTTGCAGAACTTGCGATGCTTGCCATATTGTGGTGTTCGGCAAGCCAGAATCTTTTATAATTTAATTGCTCTGCAAATCTTGCAAGTTCCAGGCTTTGGTTAAAAGTATCGTGTATGGTTTTGTTCTGTTTTACCGGAGCTAAATCCAGTACAGACAATTCGAATTTTTTCATGTAAAATCCTTTTAAATAAGACTTCAAAAATACGGCCTTTAAATCTTTAAAAATAATTTTGCTGATACTTAAAACAAATTGCCGGCATTTTTTTTAACGATGTATAAAATTTTGTGGAAATTTGCGTTTGATTGAAAATTTAAAACGTGCGAAAATTCCTTACGCTCCTGCTGTTGACCTTTACTTTAAGTTTGTTTTCTCAGCAAAATACGATCTCTGTTACGGAGGTTTCCGGTTTTCCGAGGATAAAGTCTTCGGTCACCATGCCGGTGAACATACCGCTTTCTGAGATTGGGAACCTGATTAACGCTTCGGTGCAGAATTTAATCTTTCAAGATAATTCCTATACCGATAACAATAACGACCAGTTTAAAGTAAAAGTCTGGAAAACCAGGCCTATACGTCTGGTTGGGGGAACAAAACAGAATCTGCTCATCGAAGTTCCACTGAAAATATGGGCGGAAAAAGGAATCGGCACGCTCGGTATCTATTCTTACCAAAACACGATGTTCGAAACCGTGATGTACTTCAATACCCAGCTTACCTTCAATAATAACTGGACGGTGACGACAAAAACATCGCCGATGGGTTTTAAATGGGTATTGAAACCCGTGCTCGATTACGGTAAAATTAAAGTTCCCATTACTTCCCTGGTCGAAACCAGCCTGAGACAGCAACAGGCAGATTTTTCCAAAACCATTGATGAAATGATGCGTTCTCAGCTTAATTTTCAGAAGTATGCGGTAATGGCCTGGAATCAGTTTGCCGAACCCTTCAATATTTCAGAAGAGTTCAGCACTTGGCTGAAAATAACTCCGTTAAGTATCAATATTTCCCCGCTGGTTTTTTACGGAAACCAGATTGAAGCCAATATCGGTATCGATACTTTTTCCGAAACTTTTACAGGGAATAAACCGGTGTCCACACCTTTAATAAAAACCATAGCCAATTTTAATTCAGTTCAGGCTTTACCGCAAAAGTTTTTACTTCAGACTACCGCCAATATTCCATTTACCGAAGCCACAAAAATTGCTGAAACTATGTTTTTAGGTAAAGAATTTGATTTACGGGAAGGCAAGTCAAAAATTAAAATTACTTCCATAAAAGTTTATGGCGAGGATGGAAGAGTGATGATTGAAGCAAAAACAGAAGGAATGGTGAATGGTATTTCGTATATCTCGGGAATTCCGGTGTATGACGAACAGAAAAGGAAGATTGTTTTAACCGATACGAAGTTTAAACTGAAAACGAAGAACGTTCTTCACAAGACCGCAACGCTGCTTTTTCAGGGGAAAATAGTGAAGATGATTGAAGAGGAATATGGCATCCCAACCGCTGATCTGGAGGATGCATCGCGGAAAAGTATCGAAGAAACTTTTAATAAAGAATATTATAAAGGTCTGAAAATGCAGGGAAAAGTATTCGACCTCAAACCGTCGCAAATTATTCTAAATCCATCTGGCATTACCGCCATAATCGATACGGAAGCACAGCTGAAACTTCAGGTACAGGGGATGTAAATGCTTTTTTTGAATTTTGTTTCTTTACATTTTAAAAAATTTTCTATATTTGCAAACCCAAATGGTTCTTTGGCCGAGTGGTTAGGCAGTGGTCTGCAACACCATCTACAGCGGTTCGAATCCGCTAGGAACCTCCTATGAGCAAGTTTCTGTTTTACAGTAACTTGCTTTTATTTTTTAGGAAACTTTAACATTTTTAACATTCCGTTAACACAATAATGGTTTCGTTTTTGGCTTATAGAGGAAAATAATATGAACTAAAAAGAAAGATTATGAAAAATATACTCACAGCAGGATTTATGTTAGTTCTATTAATGACAGCCTGTACAAAGGATAACTCTGTAGCAGAAAAATCTCTGGAACAGCAAAAAATGGAATTCCAGGCAAGACAGCTTGAAATTGAGAAACAGAAACTCGCCATCGAGAAAGAAAAAATGGCGTATGAAACACAGAAAAAGCTCGACAGTATTGAAGAAGATAAGAAAGCTAAAGCTCAGGCTGTTGCTGCAAGACCACAGGTAATTCGTGAAACGAAAACCGTGTATGTTAACAATACGCCAAGAAGGTCATCCAGTTCTTCAGGTTCAAACTCTGAAACGTACGCAGGTACAACACAGGGTACAACCCAAAAACAGGGGATGAGTAAAGCCGCAAAAGGTACCATTATCGGTACGGTAGGTGGTGCAGCAGCAGGTGCCATTATTAATAAGAAGAACCGTGCAGCCGGTGCAGTAGTCGGCGGAATTATTGGTGGTGCAACAGGTTATACCATCGGTAGAGCCGGCGACAGAAAAGACGGTAGAGTACAGTAGAAGACCAAATTTCACATGCATATAAAGAAAAGATTGCTTAATTTTAAGCAATCTTTTTTATGCTCTATCTCCTGTTTTCACTTATCGTTCTGATTCCTGTTTTCATAGGTTTCGGAGAAATTTTTCAAAGAACATTTGGAAAGTTTTCCTTTGGAATTTCGGCAAAAATAGTCACAGGAATGCTGACGGTTTCCGTGATCTGGACGGTCTTCTCCTTTTTCACACCACTGAATATCGCCATCGAACTTTCTACGGTTTCAGTGGGTTTGCTGGCATTTTTCTCTTACGGAACTTACCATCAGTTCTGGAAGTTCCTCAGCAGCGTTAAAATTTCTTTTTGGCTGCCCACACTCGCGGCAATTTTCTTCGCATCCTTTGCGCCTTTTATTCTCGACCATTTCGGGTATTACGTCCCGACAATAAAATGGATTGCGGAAGTAGGCCTGGTTCGCGGGATTTCAAATCTTGATTTATTACTGGGGCAAATGTCTGTTTGGCATATTTTGCAGGCGGGCTTCTCTAATTTTTCAGACCCTTTTCTGCGCTTAAATCTGGTTGCTGCCATTGCCTTCCTGATGTACATTTGGGAGAAAAAAGTGTGGATTCATCTGGTTCTCCTGCCTTTTTTATTGCTCTTCATCCAGTCGCCAAGTCCCGAATTTCCTGCAATGGTATTTTACTTCATCATCCTTACAGAGTTATTTAGAGGAAATAGAAATCCCGGGCTTCTATTTACCATTTCGGTATTGGTTTTTGCCATAAAACCAACAATCATTTGGCTGCCTATTTTTGTTGTACTTCACATGGTATTTATTTCAAAATCAAGCCTTAAGGTTTTTCTTCCGGGAATTATCTTGCTCTGTATTTTTCTGTTCAAAACCTTCTGGACTTTTGGTTATCCTGTTTTTCCGGTACAGGTGCTGGATTTGGGATTGCCATGGAAGCCCAATGCAGAACTTATGAAAAACTCTTCTGAAATGGCAGTTCAGAAAACGTATGACATGCAGTTTACCGCTGCTGAAATTCAAAAATTCTCGTTCATTGATCACCTGAAAAACTGGCTGTTTCTGGAGGGAATTAAAGGTAAAATACATCTTCTATTTATCATCAGTCTCTTCGTATTTCTCATCTTCGCGGTTAAAAAGAAATCCAAACTCATTTGGCTGCTGTTCATTGCGGTTTTTATAAAAAGTGTATTGGTGCTGCTCTTTTCAGCCCAGTACCGGTTTTTTATTGATGTGTTTTTTGTGATCCTGTTTGTCTTTTTTTATCAGAAATGTTCTCAAAAAAATTCTTTAATGATTTTCGCTGTACTGTCATTTTTACTGGGCGTGTTTCTCTCGTTTCCCAATGTTCTTAAAACCGCTTTCCCGACTTTCCGGCCGGGAAATTTCATGACAGGTTTCAAATTTGACCAACTGTATAAACCCTCAACCTTTAAACTCGAAAAATTTAAAACCTATCAGGTAGGAAATCTCCGTTTCAACGTAGTGCAGAATTATCCGTTCAGTTTCGATACGCCTCTGCCTGCTATTTCGCCCCAGTTTATTAAGGAGGATCTGGATGCCGGAATCTTTCCGCAGTTGAAAGGAAAAACCTTAAAAGAAGGCTTTATTTGGCGTAATATTTCAGAAGAAGAAAAAATTCAGATTCAGAAGATCCTGGACGAATGGGCTGCTGAAAATCATGACTGAAATCCTCTCCGTTAAAATTTTCTGCGTGTCTACCTCGCAACTTTTGATTAACTTTGTCCTATGTTCGATTTAGGAAATTTTCTTACCCTTTCCACCTTTGGTGAAAGTCACGGCGCTGCTTACGGCGGCATTATCAATAATTTTCCTGCAGGGTTGGCAGTGGATTTAGATAAGGTTCAGCAGGAGCTGGACCGCAGAAAACCCGGCCAGTCGGCCATTGTTACCCAGAGAAAAGAAAGCGATACCGTAAAATTCCTTTCCGGTATTTTTGATGGGAAAACTACGGGAACCCCCATTGGATTTACCATTGAAAACGAAAATCAGAAATCCAAAGATTACGACCATATTTCAAAAGCGTATCGCCCCAGCCATGCAGATTTTACCTACGACCAGAAATTCGGACACCGCGATTACCGTGGTGGCGGTAAATCTTCAGCACGCGAAACCGTAAACTGGGTGGTGGCCGGTAGCCTGGCGAAACAGTTGCTCCCGCAAAATGTAGAAATCAACGCTTATGTGTCTTCTGTGGGCGAAATTTTCTGTGAAAAACCTTATCAGGATCTTGATTTTTCTAAGACGGAGTCCAACGATGTACGCTGCCCAGACCCTGAAACAGCAGAAAAAATGATTTCGAAAATAAAGGAAATCAAAAAAGAAGGAAATACCATCGGCGGGACTATAACCTGCGTCATCAGAAATCTTCCCGTGGGAATCGGCGAACCCGTTTTCGGAAAACTACAGGCAGAACTCGCCAAAGCCATGCTCAACATCAATGCGTGCAAAGGTTTTGAATATGGCAGCGGATTTTGCGGTGCAAAAATGACAGGCAAAGATCACAACGATCTCTTCAATGATGATTTTTCTACCAAAACCAATCTTTCCGGCGGAATCCAGGGAGGGATTTCCAACGGAATGGATGTTTACTTCCGTGTGGCGTTCAAACCGGTAGCAACCATTCTGCGTCCTCAGGAAAGTATGGATAAAGACGGAAATCCAGTTATTGTAGAAGGTAAGGGAAGGCACGATCCCTGTGTTTTGCCCCGCGCAGTTCCGGTGGTTGAAAATCTGGCTGCTTTCGTGTTGGCAGATCTGTACCTGATCAACAAATTACGCAGAGTTTAATTATACATAAATCAATTCAAGCTAAAAATATGAAAAAGTACTGGGACAAATCAATCAGTTTCGAAGCGTATATGGCAGTAGCCAAAGACCGGGCTGAAAATCCTGCAGATGGCGATGATCACAATGAATATTATGAGCTGGGTCTCCAGAGAATGGAGCGTACGCTGAAAACTTTTAAAGTTAATGCCGAAACTCTGGAAAGTTTAAAATCAAAAAATTTCGGAGGAAAAATCCTGATTATTTCTGAGCCCTGGTGTGGCGACGCCAGTGCAACCGTACCTGCAGTATCCAGATTTTTCGAAGCTGCCGGCAATGAAGTAAGAATATTTCTGAGAGATGAAGACCATTCGCTGATCAATCAGTTTTTAACAAACGGAACCCAGTCGATTCCTATGGTGTTGATTCTGAACGAAGATTTAACGGTAAAAAATGTCTGGGGACCAAGACCAAAATACGGATTGGAACTGCTGAAGAAATTCAAGGAAAATCAGGATACTTATCCACGTGAAGATTTTTACAACGATTTGCAGGTATATTATGCCAAAAACCGCGGTGCAGACGCCATTGAAGAAATTATAAACTTAATTTAGTATGACGTTTTTTAAGAAAAATGTATTGTATTTAATCGTCATTGCCCTGGTGGCGGTGGTATTTCTTTTCCCGTCTGTACAGACTAAACTTAAAGAGCTTTTCCTTCCTGTGGCTGCCATAGAAAGTGCGGTAACCCTTCAGGATGAGGATTATGATGTGCAGCTGAAAGGCATCAATGTGCCGAGCACCAATCTTAAAAACCTGAAAGGAAACAAACTCGTATTTCTGAATTTCTGGGGAACCTGGTGTGCGCCGTGCCGCGAAGAGTGGCCTACGATTCAGAATCTTTATGAGGCCCGAAAAGATAAAATCGATTTTGTGCTCATCGCCATGCAGGACAAGGAAGAGGATGTGGTGAAATTTATGAAAGAGAAAGGCTACACGGCACCGGTGTACATCGCCCAAAGCCCGGTTTCCAAAAATATTTTGCCCAAATCTTTTCCCACCACTTTTCTGCTCGATAAAAACGGAAGAATCCTGCTGAAAGAAGATGCCTCGAAAGACTGGAACAGCAAATCTGTTAACGATTTCATCGATAATGTGACCCAATAACTTTAACTAATAATTAATATTTAATGGTACAGAATTTGTGAAATTTATTCCGTTTCTAAAAAATCAAAACACGAAAATGAAATTATCAAAAATTGCACTGGCTAAAGAAGCTTTCAAACACAAAGGATTGATACAGAAAATCCCCGTAATCATCCGGATGATTAAATCCATCATGAGTAAAAGCGGTTATAAACCTCAGTTTAAGAACATCATCCTTCCGGGACTGGTGCTGCTTTATCTGATTTCTCCGCTGGATATTATTCCGGATTGGCTGCCTGTAATCGGCGTATTCGATGATTTGGCGCTGCTGGCATTCGCTATACCGATGCTGATTGCAGAAGCTGAAAAATTTGTGGAATGGGAAGCTTCCCAGAAAGCTGATTCAAAAGTCATCGATGCAGAAATCATCAAATAATTGTTAAAAAATTTATAACACAAACCGTTCAAAAACTTGAGCGGTTTTTTTTTTGACAGAAATTGAAACCATAGCAAGGTCAAAGGAAGGTCAAAGGAAGGTGTTGGCAATGTCAGTCAATTATCAGATAATTGTCAACGTCAATAAGATTCCGTATTTATCAGTTGTTTCTTTTTGTTGTTTTCTGCTCTAAATGTTTCTGTAAATTTCCGTTTAGTACATCTCAGAAAAAATCAGGAAATTAGCGCCGTGAAAAAACTCATTTCCATTATCGGCACTACGGGCATCGGCAAAACAAAACTCGCCATCGAACTGGCGAAGCATTTCGGGACCGAGATTATTTCCTGTGACTCGCGGCAGTTTTTCAGAGAGATGAAGATCGGCACCGCAACACCTTCAGCAGAAGAACTGGCAGAGGTTCCCCATCATTTTATCGGAAATCTATCCGTGCAGGATTACTACTCAATCGGTCAGTTTGAAAAAGATGCAATCCAGAAAATCGAGAACCTCTTTACACGCCATGACGTTGTGATTTTGGTCGGCGGAAGCATGATGTATGAAAAAGCCGTCATCGAAGGACTCAACGAACTTCCCGAAGCCAACGAAGAAAACCAGCAAAAACTGGAAACAATCTTTCGTGAAGAAGGCATTGAAGCACTGCAGAAAATCCTGGAAAATCTCGATCCTGAATATTTTAATATCGTAGACCGGGATAATCCCCGAAGACTGTTCCGCGCCATCGACATCATCTGGCAGACCGGTAAAACCTACACCGAAAATATTTCGGAGCAGGTAAAAAAACGTGATTTTGAAGTTATCAGAATTGGAATTGAAGCACCGCGCGAAACTATTTACGAGAGGATTAATCTGCGCGTTGATAAAATGCTGGAACAAGGTCTTGCTGAAGAAGTGAAATCCCTGCTGCCTTACCGGAATCTTATTTCCCTGCGTACCGTGGGCTATACCGAACTCTTCAAATATTTCGATGGCGAATGGATGCTGGATTTTGCCGTGGAGGAAATAAAAAAGAATTCGCGCCGTTTCGCAAAAAGACAGCTGACCTGGTACCGTAAAGAAACAGATATCCACTGGGTTAATTTTGAAAATTCAGTTCAGGAATCCTTATCTTTGCTCAGCAACTTAAATATTAAACCTAAAAATCAATAAAATGGCAGATACTCCTTCAAATATGCTCGAGCTGGGAACAAAAGCTCCCTTTTTCGAACTTCCCAATCCTTCGCACAGCAACGAAATTCAGTCGCTTGAAGAGCTGAAAGGTGAAAAAGGAACGCTGGTGATCTTCATGTGCAATCATTGCCCGTTTGTGCTTCATGTGATCGATAAACTTACGGAATTGTATGAAGATTACAGCGATAAAGGCATCGAGTTCATCGCAATCAATGCTAATGATGTGGAGAAATACCCGGCAGATTCCCCGGAAAAAATGGTGGAATTTCAGGTAGAACGTAAATTTGATTTTCCGTATCTCTACGACGAAAGCCAGGCGGTTGCCAAAGCTTATGATGCTGCCTGCACCCCTGATTTCTACTTTTTCGATGAAAAACTCGACTTAATTTACCGCGGCCAGATGGATGATTCCAGACCCGGAAATCAAAAAGAAATTACCGGCGAAGATTTAATTATCGCTTTCGAAAATCTTCTTGCAGGAGCGCCTCAGGAAGAATTCCAAAGACCAAGCTTAGGCTGCAATATCAAGTGGAAGTCTTAATAAGAGCAAGATAAAGCGGCATGTAAAAAGAGCCAGGTGTTTGATAGACCTGGCTCTTTTTATTTTTATCTTTTTATTTTAGAAGAAGGGATTATAATCTTTTTCAAAACCAATCGTTGTCGGGTTACCATGTCCGTTATACACTTTGGTATCGCCATCCAGAATAAATAGTTTCGTTCTGATGCTTTCGAGTAACTGCTCGTGGTTTCCTTTGTAAAGATCGGTGCGTCCGATGCTTCCTTCAAACAGCACATCACCGGAAACTACAAATTTCTGCGCTTCGTTGTGGAAGGCGATATGTCCCGGAGAGTGTCCCGGTACATGCAGGATTTTAAATTCATCTTTGTCAAGTTTCAATACTTCATTTTCTTTCAGGAACTGGATTTCGCCTTCAAAAGGTTTAAAGAAAAACCCGAACCGGTTGGCATCCATGGGATTTCTGTCGAGTATTTCCTTTTCAGTCTCGTGAAGGAGTACAGGAACATTGTAAAGGTTGTAAACCGTCTGTAAACCCAACACATGGTCGATGTGGGCATGGGTGAGGAGAATATTCTGGATTTTTAAATCATTTTCTTCAATAAAGTTCTGCAAAAGCCTGGTCTCTTCAGTGCCGAAGTTTCCCGGATCGATGATGAATGCATTTTTATGGCCATTATAAACCACATACGTATTCTCCGAAAAAGGATTGAAAACGAATGATCTTATCTGTAACATAGGAAGCAAATTAAGTTTCAAAAATACGTTTTTACGGAGAACTGTACAGAATGGTTACAACAAATTGGCGTAAATTTCGTTAACTTCGTACGAATGAAATTTTTATCTCTCTTTCTTATCGCGCTCTCGTCATTTGTTTTGGGTCAGGATATCCGAAGCATTCAGCTGTTTAATCCGCAAACCAATGACGAAACTCCCGTGATCGGCTTTAACGAACAGCTGATTCTTAAATTTGATGACTTATCGAATTCCAGTACAGTTTACCGGTATACCCTCAAGCATTTCGACAGAAACTGGCAGGATGACGGGCTATTTTTTACCGAATACGCCAACGGAAGCCTGAACGGTCTCATCGATAATTTTCAGTATTCTTTCAATACTTTACAGCCTTATACCAACTATACGCTGGCATTTCCGAATGATAAAATCGAGCCGAAGATTTCCGGAAATTTCGAGATTATCGTCTATAAAGATTCCCAAAACAAACCGCTGTTCACTAAAAGATTTTCTGTCGTAGAAGACGGCGCTAATGTTGCCCTGAATATCAGCCGCACTACCGATGCACGGAGACCACAGATCAACCAGCGCGTTGAGGTGCAGGCCATTGGCAATAATGCCGCACTGTCGCAGAACATCAATTCGGTAAGCCTGAATGTAATCCAAAACAACAACTGGAACACGGCGGTGTACAACCAGCGGCCAAGTTCTTCCCTTGGAAACAAAATTCTGTTTCAGCAGATGAATCTCACTTTTCCGGGAAATAACGAGTTTTATTATTTCGACAACAAGAACATGAACCAGGCTTTCGATATGGTTGCCGGAGCAGAAACGGTAGAAGGAATCAATTACACGTATTTATATCCGGTTTGGGCGTTTCCGCTGAATTACCAGTACCAGCCCGATGTAAACGGTGCCTTTTATTTCCGAAGAAACGATTTGGGAATTGAGCGCGTGGCTGATAAAGAAGCCGATTACTCCTGGGTATATTTTGCGCTCGATTCCGAAAAAACAGATAAAGAAATCTATGTACTGGGTGGTTTCAATGATTTTATTCCCACCAAAGAAAACCAAATGTTTTACGATGAAACCGCCAAGAAATATATCGCAAAAATCTACCTGAAACAGGGGTTCTACAATTATATCCTGGCTACTAAAAACACAGACGGAAGTCTGAATTTCGGTGAAATCAACGGCAGTTTCTGGCAGACAGAAAATCTTTATCAGGCCTATCTTTACTACAGACCTTTCGGCCGCAACTACGATGGATTAATAGGCTACGGGGAATTCCGAAAACCGGTAAGGTAGTATTTCAGGAGCTTAATCCCGCTATCCGCGTATCTTTTGCTCTTCGTGCCTCATCACAAAAGGATGCCGCTCCTATCGGGGCTAGCGGAAACGTTGCAAAATTTAATTCGGTCCTAAACCAGATAAAATTCCCCGAGTTTTTCTTCGCATAAAGTTTTTACGACTTCAATCCATCGGTCTTCATCATTCAGACATGGGATATAGTGGAAATTTTCACCGCCTGCATGAAGAAACTCTTCACGCCCTTCAACAGAGATTTCTTCCAGCGTTTCAAGACAGTCTGATACAAACGCTGGACAAACGATGGCCAGATTTTTCACGCCTTTTTTTGGTAAGTTTTCTAAGATTTCATCAGTGTAAGGTTCCATCCATTTGTCTTTTCCGAGGCGGGACTGGAAAGAAATTACCGTTTTTTCCTTTGGAATATTCAGTTTCTGAATCACAAGTTCTGTAGTCTTAAAACACTGATGGCGGTAACAGAACTGATGGCTCGGATTCTGGTCGCGGGAGCAGCAGTCGTTGAGATTACAGGTTTTTGTAGGATCGGTTTTGTAGATGTGTCTCTCCGGCACACCATGATAAGAAAACTGCAGCGCATCGAAGTTTTCAGGCAGTTTCTCCCGGATGCTTTCCGCTAAACAGTCGATGTAAATTTCGCGGTTGTAAAATGGCTGTACATAATTGATTTTCACCTCAGGAAAGAATTTTTTGCGCACTTCCTCGGCTTTGTCAATCACCGTTTCTGTTGTGCTCATCGCATATTGCGGATAAAGAGGAAACAGCACAATTTCGGTAACGCCCTGTTCGGTAAGTTTACGGATTCCGTTTTCGATGCTGGGTTCAGCGTATCGCATCCCGATTTCTACGGGCACGTCGACCAGTTTCTGTAATTTTGCCTGAATCTGTTTCGTGATGACAATAAGCGGTGAACCTTCTGGAGTCCAAACGGTTTTATAGGCAGCCGCAGATTTCGGTGGACGGGTATTCAGAATGATGCCTTGTACCAGAAGCGAACGGAAAAACCATCGGTAATCGATCACTTTCTCATCCATTAAAAACTCGTCGAGATATTCTTTAACGTCTTTTACATCTGTTGATTTCGGAGACCCGAGATTGACTAATAAAATTCCTTTCATAAAAATAAGTAATGCGTAATACGAAATGAGTAATTGCTTATCGCTCATTACTCATCGCTGATGAATTTATCCGTTTACAGCTTCTACATTCTGCACTAAATCCGGAACAAACTTTTTCAGGAGGTTTTCGATGCCGCCTTTCAACGTCGCTGTAGAACTTGGGCAGCCCGAGCATGCGCCCTGAAGCAGCATTTTTGCGGTTTTGGTATCTTCATCATACCCGATGAGCGAGATTTTTCCGCCATCGCCTTCAACGGCAGGAGCAACGTATTCATTTAAAATATCCGAAATTTTCTGCTCGCTTTCGGTGTAATCCCTGTTGATGATGCTTTCTACCGGACTTGAATGTTTCTGGGGCGAGATATTTGAAATTTTTCCACCGTTTTCCAGATATTCTGTAATGAACGCGCGCACCGGAACCATCACTTCATGCCATTCCACAGAAACATTTTTGGTAATCGCCACAAAATTATCAGAAATAAAAACTTCCTTGGCGAATTCAAATTCATCAAAAATCGCTTTTGCCAAAGGTATTTCTGCGGCTTCTTCTCTCGATTTTACCTCTACGAAACCCTCAAGCAGCGGTTTTCCTGAAACGAATTTCATTACCATTGGATTCGGAGTCATTTCCGCAAAAACCGGATGGGCTTCTTTTGATTTCTGTCTGTAAATCCTTGGGTTTGCAATAAGTTGATCTTCAATGATATTTTTTAAACTGTCGGTAAAAAATTCCCATTCTACCGTATCCTGTTTGGCGACTGCAATAAAATTTGCGGTTATAAAAATCCTTTCTATAAAAGGATAATTGAAAAGTTCCTGTGCCAAAGGAATTTCAGAAAGATCTGAGGTTCGGTCGAGCTCCAGCGATCCGGGAATCAGGTTATAATCGGCGACAAACTTCATCACTTTTGGATTTTCGGTAGGCTCTATAAGTATTGATCTCATTTTATTTCGTTAATTTTGGATGACAAAAATACGGAT
Source organism: Kaistella yananensis (assembly GCF_026107505.2). Taxonomy (NCBI): domain Bacteria; kingdom Pseudomonadati; phylum Bacteroidota; class Flavobacteriia; order Flavobacteriales; family Weeksellaceae; genus Kaistella; species Kaistella yananensis. Next base: position 189,684 of record NZ_JAPCHZ010000001.1, read on the forward strand.
TATAAACCGGCTTTGGGAATCTGAAATTAAGATATTATCAATCCGGGAAAAATCAATTATCAATAACGCTAGCGCAAGACAGAAAATGGCATTAATTAAAGAACTTTTAGGAAAGAACCCACAAATTGGCGAGAATACATTTCTCGCGGAAACCGCAACCGTAATTGGTGACGTAACGATGGGCAGAGACTGCAGTATCTGGTATAACGCAGTAATCCGCGGCGATGTGCATTTTATAAAAATGGGCGATAAGGTAAACGTTCAGGATAATGCCATGCTGCACTGTACTTTTGAGAAATTCCCTCTCATCATCGGGAATAACGTTTCTATCGGGCATAATGCAATTGTTCACGGCTGCACGATTAAGGATAATGTACTGATTGGCATGGGCGCAATTGTAATGGATAACTGCCTGGTAGAAAGTAATTCTATTGTCGGGGCAGGTTCTGTAGTCACTCAGGGAAGCCATATAAAATCGGGTGAAGTCTGGGGAGGAATTCCGGCGAGAAAAATCAAGGATATTTCATCGGAACTGCTGGAAGGCGAAGTAAACCGTATCGCCAACAACTACGTAAAATATTCTGGTTGGTATAAGGAATAAATGATTGGATTCTTTGCTCTTGTAATCTTAATTTTTGTTGCAATTCCGTTATCCGCCATATTTGGACTGTATTACAGGTTCAGAAAAAGCAGCGCCAGAAATTATGTCATCATCATTTGTGTATTACTTCTGATATTTTACCTTTTTTGGATGCGGAGGACTTGGATGAATTTTGTGCATCTGCATTGATTCGTATATATATATTTTGCGTGTGTTCTGAAAATGTGATTAAAATATCTGTGTGATTTTAAGATCTGACAAAGCCGCTCCAGAAAAGTAGGAACGAATTTTGAAGAAAGATAAAAAATATTCATCCAAATCACCTTCGAAACGGGCTCTCATGGAGGGTGAATGTTTTTGATCTTAAAATTCGTTATGAAATACCTAAAATTCACCTGGCAGCTTCTGAAAGAAACCTTTACGGAATGGAACAGCGGCAATGCGTCACGCGATTCGGCAAGTCTTGCCTATTACGCGATTTTTTCGCTGCCGGGATTGCTCATTATTGTCATCTGGATTGCCGGAATCTTTTTCGGTAACGAAGCCGTGCAGGGACAGATTACGGCGCAGGCAAGCGGAATTGCCGGTAAAGAAATTGCCGACAGTCTGCAAACCATGATTGCCAGTGCCGTGTGGGACAACCAGAATGTCTTGATGAAAATCTTCGGAATTCTGACGCTTATTTTTGGGGCAACCACGTTGTTTTTTCAGATGCAGCACAGTCTAAATACGCTGTGGGATGTGGAAGCGGCTCCTAAAAAAGCCTTTCAGAAATATGTACTCGACCGTGCCAACTCGCTGGGGATGATTCTCATTATCGCCTTTTTGCTGTTAACCAGCCTTATTTTATCATCGATGCTTGGATTGGCCAATGAATGGATTACACGACATTTTGGCCTCGAAACCTTTTTAATGGTTCAGGTTCTCAACTTTGTTTTAAGTTTTGCCGTGATTGTTGTGCTTTTTGCGCTGATGTTCAAGGTGTTGCCCGATGTTGAAATCTCCTGGCGGTCGGTCTGGATGGGTGCTTTCGTTACTGCGTTGCTTTTTAATATCGGAAAATTCCTTCTCGGTTTTTATTTTGAAATTTCGAAACCTACATCAATTTTTGGAGCCGCAGGAACAATTATTCTCCTTATGATGTGGGTGAATTACTCGTGCCAGCTGGTGTTCTTCGGTGCTGAATTTACCAAAGTGTATGCAAACAAAATGAACCACAACATCAGGCCTTCAAAACATGCAAAATGGAGCGCCGCCAAATTACTGAAGGACACCATGCATAAAACCGACAGCAACCAGAGCGTTGGCTGATTACTGGATTGCCGTCACTCCGGAATCTCTCACCAAAACCGCCTTTCCATTTTCGCATCTTATTTCAGAAGGAGGCATTACCATCGCACAGTCCGACATTAAATTGTATTTTTTATTGAATGCCGACTGCATCTGCGTGAAATGTTCAATTTTTGGGAGAATCTGCGCTTCAAATTTTGCAGGATAGGCAATATACGAACTCGGACCGCCACATGGTTTTGCTCCGATGGCTGTAAATTTCCAATCAGCAGGATTGGTGCACGGTTCCAGCGCAATAAAGGCATCGATTTCTCTCATTAGGGAAGTTAATTGCTGTCGATCTTCCTGCTGGGCCATATTGTTTTCAGGTTTCAGCGAGATATCTTTGGGAAGGGTATCGGTGTTTTCTGCAGATTTTTTTGTTTTGCAGGAAACGAGTGAAAGTAAAGCGATGCCGATGATGAATATGTTTTTCATTTTCATAATTTATAATGCTAAAGCAAAAATATTGCCTTTTCCCGAGACTACACAGCTTTGAACTCTAAAATACAGAACTTATTTAATCCGTCTGGTTTGTGGAAAGATTAATGATTTTCTTTAAATTTGGATGATGAATGAATCTCTCTTCAATTTGGCAGAACATACCAGCCGCAGTATTTTTCTTACCGGAAAAGCGGGAACGGGAAAAACCACTTTTCTTAACGATTTTGTGAGCAAAACCCGCAAGAAACATATCGTGGTAGCGCCTACCGGAATTGCTGCAATTAATGCCGGCGGGGTTACAATTCATTCGATGTTCGGATTGCCGCTGCGTACTTTTCTTCCTACCACAGAAAGGGTCGACAGTAATCTGGCCAACAATATTGCCGATCTCATGCATCATTTCAAATACCGCAAAGACAAACTGAAACTGCTGCGCGAAATTGAAATGATTATCATTGATGAGGTTTCCATGCTTCGGGCAGATGTGCTCGATATGATGGATTTTTCGCTGAGGCATGTGCGTCGGAACCAACAGAAATTTGGTGGTGTGCAGATGCTTTTTATCGGCGATCTTTATCAGTTACCGCCGGTGGTACGCGACGAATATGTTCTGAAACAGTATTACAGTTCACCGTTTTTCTTCGACAGCTATGCGTTGAAGGAACTTCCGCTCATCACGCTTGAACTTACCACCGTTTATCGGCAGAAAGATGAGAAATTCCTCGAAATCCTGAACGAAATCCGAGACGGAGAAGTGGGCGACATCGATTTCGAGACGCTTAATAAAAGATATCTGCCGGATTTCGAACCCAAAGATGAACCTTATGTTTATCTCACTTCGCACAACAGGATGGCCTATGAAATCAATCAGAAAAAATTGGCAGCACTTCCGGGGAAAGCGCATTTTTATGATGCGGAAATCATCGGAAATTTTAATGAAAACCAATTTCCGAATGACGAAATCCTGGAGCTGAAAGTTGGTGCGCAGATTATGTTTATCCGAAACGATGCCAGCGGCGAAAAAAGATATTTCAACGGTAAACTTGCAGAAGTGGTTGAAGTTAACGAAAAGGAAATCAGCGTCATCATCGATGGTGAAGACGAAATTTATAAACTCAAGAAAGAAACCTGGGAGCAGAAACGCTATTCTTGGGGTGAAGACAAAAGCATTCAGGAAGAGGTGCTGGGAAGTTTCAAACAGTATCCCATCCGTCTGGCCTGGGCGGTTACGATCCATAAATCTCAGGGCCTTACTTTCGACCGGCTCATCATCGATGCCGGAAAATCTTTTGCTTCCGGCCAGGTATATGTCGCACTTTCCCGCTGCCGGACTTTGGAAGGAATCGTCCTGAAATCTAAAATTACTCCTGATGTTATTTTTTCCGACCGTAGGGTTTCGAAATTTCAGGATGAAACGAATGCCAATAATCGCATCGAAGAAATTCTGAATACTGAAAAATACGATTACAGCATCCATAAAATCATAAGCAGGATCGACTGTAAATGGATTCTTCCTGCGTTGCAGCTATGGCATAATTCAGCGAATCACAGCAAAATGCTGGATAAAGAGAAAGTAAAATTTCTTTATCACGGCATCAAACCCGAAACTGAAAAATTTTCGTCAGTCTGCGAAAAATTCGAAAAGATCATTCAGCAGAAAACGCGCAAATTCATTAGTGGCGAAGAGGAATGGAGTGAGATTGAAGCCAAGGCAAAAGGGGCGGTGAATTTCTTTTTTACGAATGTAAATGCGAAGATTTTCAGTCCGCTGAAAGAATTTTATGCCGAAAGTAAAGGCGTGAAAGGGCTGAAACAGTATAACGAAGACTTCCGGGTTTTTCTGGATGATCTGGAAGATTATCTGAACGGTTTAAAAGACCTTCATTTGCTGGAAACGCAGCTTTTCGATCCCGAGAATGATGTGAAAGTGACGACTAAAATTGCGAAAATTCCGTCGCACATCCTTACGTTCCAGCTTTTTGAGGAAGGGAAAACCATCCCCGAAATCGCAAGAGACCGAGGGTTGGTGACCGAAACTATTTACGGACATCTCGCCAAATTCGCAGATCAGGGTTTGCTCGATCTTACGAGGATTTTCGATAAAGAAAAGATAAAAACTTTCGAAAAAGAATTCAAAAAAAACAGCAGCGCCGAAACCTTATCCGACTGGAAGAAAATCCTGCCAAATGATTTTGAATTCAACGAAATCCGGATTCTGATGAACCATTACAATTTCAGGAAAAATTCTTAACCTAACTTTAACCTTTCTTCCTGTTCTGGAATTTCTTAATCAGCGTGTAAAATACCAGAAATCCGAGGATGAAAACAGAAATTCTTGACAGCAAGTCGCCGGCTCTGCTGTAAAAAGTCATGCCGTCATAAAGATTAATTTTGGCGAAGAGCGTCGTTTTGTCGCCGTACAGCGTATCAGCCAGTACATCTCCTCTGGCATTAATGTGGGCAGAAATTCCACTGTTTGCGGAACGGGCGATTTCGCGGCGGGTTTCAATCGCGCGCAGTCTTGCATACGCCATGAGCTGCTGGTGGCCCTGGGTAACGCCCCACCAGGAATCGTTGGTCATAATAGCCAGAAAGTTGGCTCCTTTTTTTACGTAATCCGTTACGAATTCGCCATAAATACTTTCATAACAGATGATTGGAGCCAGTTTTCCGGGATTGTAAGGGTTGGTGAATGCGATTCTTTCTTTATCGATTCCTAAAGAAGCCGTGGTGCCGCCAAGATTCAGCATGGCATCGCCTAAAAGCGGTTTCAGTACGTTGATATACGGGAAAATTTCAACGCCGGGAACTAGTTTCCCTTTGTGGTAAACTTCTACTTTCTGATTCGGAATAATCTGAACAGCAGAATTATAGCTGTCAACATACATACCCTGTGAAGTTTGGTAAGCGGTTTCAGATTTTTCATTTTCATCCGCGTAAAAACGGTGGGAAGAAATCCCTGTCGCGAAAACCGATTTCGGATGTTTGGCAAGAAAACCTTTTACGGTATTCAAAAGCATGCTCTGCTCAAAACCGTTTTCGGAAATCGAACCGAAACCGGGAATCGAGGTTTCCGGACCGATATAATAATCGATCTGTCCTTTGGAATTTGTTTCCGCCAGCGTGAGTAAATCATTCAGAATGGTTAAACTGTCTTTCGAATATTTTTCGGTGTAAGGATCCAATTCCGGCTGCAGCATGAGTACATTCACTGACCCGATTGGTTTTTCATCGAAATTATTGTACTTCACCAAAGAAATCAGCATCGGAACGGCAATAGCAATCACCAAAACCGAAGAATTGATGATTAAAGATTTTCTTTTGCGGCCGGCTTCCCAGATTCTTAGCGTATAGAAAGCATACACATTGATGAGTAAAATCCAGAAACTTCCGCCCGTAGCGCCCAGTGTATCGTACCACTGAATGATTTTCGGGTAATCTGCGAACACATTGCCCAAATTCAGCCACGGCCAGGTCAGTTCCCAGCTGAGGTGAAATTTCTCGAAACACATCCAGATGGCGACAAAGAAAGTAAGCCCCCAATAGGTGCCCTGCGCATTTTTGTACCAGTGATAGAGCTGAAAGATGAAGGAGTAGAACAGCGAATTGAGGATGACAGGAACAGCGACTGCAAAAAGCGAGTGGGTTCCGTCTGGATTCTTCGACCCGTAGAGCCAGCCTGTGGTTACGATGTTCCAGATCAGAAAGCAGATATAGGAAAGTCCGAAAACAAGACTGCCTTTGTTTTTGATTCCCGAAAATTTCGAAATGTCGTGTTCCATCATCAGAAGAGGAACGAGGGCAAAAAAGATGAAGAACGGGATTCCGTAGGTGGGCCACGAAATGCTGAGGAGCATGGCAGAGATTAATGAAAGTACAATATATTTCATTGAATGTTGTCTTTATTTGAGATGGTACGGGCCTGAAAAATTTTGTGGCCGCACAAATTTACTGAAAATATTTTGGGATCAAGGCTGCAGGAACTTTCGCCAATCTGATAAAGGTCGCAGATTTTAAGGATTTATGTTTTGGCTAAAGCCCACGCGCTGGGACAAAAGATAAGCGGGCTGAAGCCCGCTGCTATTCATGTTTTCTTAAATCTGATTTAATTCCCCTTAGAATTTCTTTTCAAAATACACCGATACACCGTCCATTTCGCCCTGCATTGGCGGATTTGTTTTCGTCATTTTTACTGAAAGAAAGCTGATCTGCGGGAAGGTGTCTTTAATTTTCCGCATGATCCTGCCACAGACATGTTCCATCAGCTGCGACGGAATTTTCATTTCCTCATGAATCAGCGCATTGATTTCTGCATAGTTGATGGTGTCGTGCAAATCATCACTTTCCGTCGCTTTCCATACATCAGCGTGAATTTCAACATTCAGGATGAAATAGGTTCCGATAATGGTTTCTTCGGGAAGCACACCGTGATAGGCGTATATTTTCAGGTGGTCGAAAATGATTTTAGAGGTCATCGTTTTATTCAGAATCTGTTAGGGTTTTAAGCTCTAACAGCAATGTTAATTAATTATTTAATCGTCTTGCTCATTTCAAGCATGGCTTCGATGGGTTTCAGGGCTTTCAGGCGCAGTTCCTCATCAATTAAAATCTCGGGCAACTCGTATTTCATGCAGAGGTACAGTTTTTCCATCGTGTTTCTCTTCATGTAAAAACATTCCGAACAGTTGCAGCTCTCATCAAAAACAAGGGCCGGAATCAGCTCCTTCTGCGGCGCCCGTTTTCTCATTTCGTGAAGAATGCCTTCTTCTGTCGCGACAATGAATTTCTGGCAGTCGTCTTTTTCCACGTAATTCAGAAGTGCTGAAGTGGAACCCACAAAATGCGCAAGATCGAGGACTGCGGATTCACTTTCAGGATGCGCAATGAGTTTGGAGTCGGGATTTTCTGCCAGCTGTTTCGCGATTCTTTCCATAGAAAATGCTTCGTGCACGATGCAGCTTCCGTCCCACAGGATCATGTCGCGGCCGGTTTTCTTCGCAAGATAAGCACCGAGGTTTTTATCAGGTGCGAAAATAATCGGGCGGTCTTCCGGTAAAGATTTAATGATCGTTTCGGCGTTGGAGCTCGTCACGATGATGTCGGATTCCGCTTTTGTTTCCGCGTTACAGTTGATGTAGGTGGCGATTAAGGCGTTAGGATGTTTGGCGCGCATGGCTCTTAACCCTTCGCCGCTGCAGCCGTCGGCAAGGGAACAACCCGCCTGGGTATCAGGAAGGACCACTTTTTTGGTAGGATTCAGGATCTTTGCGGCTTCGGCCATGAAATGTACTCCACAGAACGCGATCATGTCGGCATCGGTTTCCTTTGCCTGACGTGCCAACTGAAGGGAATCTCCCAAGAAATCTGCGATATCCTGGATGGCTGGCGGCTGGTAATAATGTGCAAGGATTACTGCATTTTTTTCCTTTTTAAGATCCAGAATGGCCTGTACCAGTTCTTCGCCCTGAGGAATTACAAGATCATCTATTTTTAAGAATCCCCTTACCGGAAGATTCGATTTTGCTTTATCTAAATTCGCTGTACTCATGATTAAAAATATTTAGGATTCGGATGTATAAATTTATAATTAAATTCTTTAATGAAAAGATCAGACGAGATGATTCGGTCTCTGTCCTCATTTGAACTCGTTTTGCTTGCTTCTTGATCAGCGTTTAACACCTCAAGAACCGTAGGATGTTCCGGTGCAACGATATTATAAGGTTTATTTTGATGGTCCGCAGAGAGCAAAAGTTCTACCATTGCTGAAATATCTCCGTAATGGATGTAATTTACTTTTTTTTTGGGATCAGGCGGTTGTCTGTCTGCATAAAAATTCTTCAGGGATCTTTCGTCACCCATCAAACCACCCAAACGCAGAATAATGGTTTCAGGATATTTGGTTGTAACCAATTGCTCTGAAGCCAGAAGATCTCGGCGAAGATTTTCACGATGTTCTTCGGTAAAGATTCCGTTTTGCTGAGGATAAATTCCGGTAGAGCTGAAAAAAAGGGATTTTCTGAACTGAGTTCCCAATTTTTTAAAACCTTCAAACCAGGAATGGCGGGAAACAGGCATGCTGAAAATAGCAACTTCGGCAGCATTCAGGAAATCTGCATCAAAATCTTTACTGAAATCGAGCACATGAACTTCTGCCGCAACTTCCTTCAACTCCTCAACTTTTTCAGGAGAAGTAGTCGTCACGATGACGTGATGATTCCGGCCGGTAAGATGTTTCGCCAACCTTTTGCCTAACCATCCGCAGCCGATAATGGCAATTTTCATGAATGAAGGAAGTTTTTCAGGATATTTTCTGTCGTATTTTTCGCTTCATCAAGATCATTATTGACGATGATTGCATCGAACTGGTCTTTATACGTCATTTCTTCAGAAGCTTTCGCGACTCTGGTTTTGATGGTTTCCGGATCATCGGTGGCGCGGGAAACCAGTCTTCGCTCCAGCTCTTCAACAGACGGAGGCATAATGAAAACCGAGAGGGCTTTGTCGCCGAAATATTTTTTTAGGGCGATACCGCCTTTTACATCCACATCGAAAATAACGGTTTTACCACTTTTCCAGATTCTTTCGACCTCCGATTTCAGGGTTCCGTAGAATTTGTCGTGGTACACTTCTTCGTATTCCACGAAAGCATTTTCTGAAATCAGTTTCTTAAATGCTTCTACCGAAAGGAAAAAATAGTCTTTCCCGTGAATTTCTTCACCTCTCAAAGCTCTGGTAGTGGCTGAAACGGAAAACTGCAATTGCGGAAATTGCTGTAGACAATGTTTTACCAAAGTGGTTTTTCCGCTTCCGGAAGGCGCTGAGAATATGATGACTTTGTTCATAATTGCTACTGGTTAATGGCTTTTTGCTTGTGGCTCTTTGTACTTTTTCCTTGGCTCTTTTTACAGAACATTCAGCGTCTGCTCCTTGATTTTTTCCAGGTCGTCTTTCATCATCACCACGAGTTTCTGGATTTCTGCGTGGTTGGCTTTTGAGCCTAATGTATTGATTTCGCGGCCGATTTCCTGGGAGATGAAGCCGAGTTTCTTTCCGTTGAACTCTTCGTTTTTCATCACCTCGTTATAATATTTCAGGTGTTGGGCAAGGCGGACCTTTTCTTCAGAAATGTCGAGTTTTTCAGTGAAATAAGCCATTTCCTGATAAAATCTTGTTTCATCAATATTGTCGAATTCATTCAGGGTGCTCCGGTATTTTTCTTTGATGGTTTCCAGGCGGATGCTTTCGTAAGGCGTCACCTGCGATAGGTAATTTTCAATATTGTGGATGTTGCGTTTCAGCTCTTCGTGGAGGTTATTGCCCTCGGTTTTGCGGAAACTGTCGAATTTTGCCAGGGCTTCTTTCATGAGGCCGCTCAGGAAGATCCATTCATTTTCATTCAGTTCGTCGGGGCGGGTAGAGATGGCATCGGGCATTCTGATGGCCATTTTCAGGTATTCGAAATCGGGTCCGTCAGCGGCAATTTTCTTCAGATCATCCATGTACGCTTTCACCAGTTCATGGTTTACGCTCACATCACCGGAATCGTCCAGCGCTTCGAGATTGATGTAGCAGTCTACCTTACCGCGCAGGATATTGTCGTTGAGGACTTTCCGCAGTTCGAATTCTTTTTCTTTATACCGCAGGGGCATCTTTATATTCAGGTCGAATGATTTGCTGTTGAGCGACTTGATATCGACAGTAATTTTTTTTCCTTCGAACACTCCTTCGCTTCTTCCGAAGCCGGTCATGGATAAAATCATGGATTTGCTTTAGTCTGCAAAGATAAATATTTCAAAACTTTTGAACATTAAAAAGCGGAGCAATAAGTTTCTCTCATTTACGAAAAAGATTATTTTATATATTTGCAACTATATTTAAAGATTTAGAAATATGCTTAAATCGCTTTTCCACTGGAAAGTCCTGGTTAATATCATTTTGGCAGCTGTGGTTTTCACAGGATTGGTTTGGTTAACATTCCGGTGGCTGGAGCTTCATACGAATCACGGCAAGGAGATCGCAGTACCCAATGTGATGAACAGATCCGTACATGATGCCATAAAAATCCTCGATGATTCCGGACTGGATTATGAGGTTGACAGTTTCAAATACGATCCCAAATACCGCCCTTTTCAGGTTTTACAGATTTATCCGTCACCGGGTTCCCGTGTGAAAGACGGCAGGACGATTATCCTTAAAGTAAACCCCAGAACCTACGCACAGGTCTCGGTTCCTGATGTTCTGGACAGGTACAAAGGTTTGGCCTTCCGGCAGTTGGAACAGGTAGGGCTGAAGGTTGGCGATACCATTTACGAGCCCAGTATTCAGCGCGACGCCGTGCTCAGGATGCTGTATAATGGAACAGTGCTGAAGCCGGAAACGCTGCTGCAACGTTTTTCAACCATTGATCTGGTCATTGGCGCAGGCCCCAAAAGAAATATTACCGTTCCCAATCTGGTGGGATTAACCGTACAGGAAGCGAAAGCCATCATCAAACAGAATCTTTTCGAAGTAGGTCTTGTGGAAAGTGAAGACGGCAAGCAGGACGAATCGGATATTGTGTATTATCAGGATCCGGCACCGTTTGATGTCCGCGATCAGGGAATGCAGATTGATATCTGGTCGAGTAAAAAGACCCCTGCGGAAATGGGCGGAAAAATAAGCGAGCTTAACGCGATTTACAGAATTAAACTTCAGGATGTAGAGCCGCTTCCGGAATTTGTGGATCCACCGGCTTACCGGGAACCTGCACCGAGAACCGTAGAGCCGCGACCGGAAACCCCGACGCGTGAAACGCAAAAAGCCGAAACCCCAAAGGCGGAGACCCCTAAATCGGAGACGCCCAAATCCGGGGCCGACAGCAAACCGAAAACTACGGCACCTGCAACCCCCGCAAAACCTGCAGAAAAGCCGAAAGCCAAAAAAGTAATAGTAGAATAATACTCATTTAGTAATCACCTAAAGCTTCAGCGGAAAGTTGAAGCTTTTTTTAATCTATGTCCGACGAAACCGACGAATTTTTAGAAGAAGACTTACCCGGCCGCGAATCCGGAGAAGCTGATGATGCCGAATCGGCAGGACTCTACGAGCACCTCAACATTAAAGTTGACCGAAACCAAGAGCCGCTGCGCATCGACAAGTTTCTGTTCATCTTCCGGCAGAACTCTTCCCGGAACAAGATTTCGCAAACCTGCCGCGCAGGCAATGTGGTGGTGAACGGTAAACCCGTAAAGCAGAACTACCGCGTAAAACCCGGCGACGAAATATCCGTGCTGCTGGCCCATCCGCCGCGCGAAAATATCATCATCCCTCAGGATATCCCCATTAACATCGTGTATGAAGATGATGATCTGGTGGTGGTAGACAAGGATCCCGGCATGGTGGTGCATCCGGGTCACGGCAATTATACCGGAACGCTGGTGAACGCCCTGGCTTATCATTTCGAAAAAAACGGTGAGAAATCTGATCTCGACAGGGTAGGACTCGTGCACAGGATCGACAAAGATACTTCCGGACTTTTGGTCATTGCCAAAAATGAATATGCGCTGAGTTTCCTGGCGAAACAGTTTTTCGACAGAACCACCAAACGGCTTTACTGGGCATTTGTATGGGGAAATATGCCCGACGATGAAGGAACGATTACGGGAAATATTGGCAGACACCTGAAAAACCGGATGCAGATGGCGGTTTTCCCGGACGGAAGTTTCGGCAAACACGCGGTTACGCATTACAAAGTCCTCGAAAGGTTTAAATACATGACCTGGGTAGAATGTAAACTGGAAACCGGAAGAACGCACCAAATCCGCGCCCACTTCAAACATGTCGGGCACACGCTTTTTAATGATGAAAGGTACGAAGGCAATGTGATTCTGAAAGGAATTAACCTGCCGAAATACAAACAGTTTGTAAAAAATGTTTTTGAGGTGCTGCCCCGCCACGCCCTGCATGCCCATACGCTGGGCTTCATCCATCCCGTTACCAAAAAAGAGATGTATTTCGAAAGTCCCATGCCCGCAGATATGGAGGAAGCCATGAAAAAATGGAGAAATTATCAGGAACGCGGATAACCCGAAAAGTTTTTTATATTTGTTTAAATTTCACTCCGCCATTATGAGAAAAATTTATGCCTTATTTTCTGTTTTACTGTTTTTTGTACACTACAAAGGGCAGGAAACACTTCCATATTATCAGCAGTATCTGCTCGACGGTGATTTCCTGTTTAATCCTGCACTTTACGGTAAAACCGACGATGTGGTGTTGAATTTAAATTACCAGAAACAGTTTTCGCAGTTCGCCGAGTCGCCCAATGTACAGTCGATTGGGCTTCATGCCAATGTTTTCGACCGGGTAGGGGCGGGACTTTCGTTTTTCCGCGACCAGAACGGGCCGGTTTCTTCCAACGGAATTGGGGCCGGAGCTTCTTATTTCATTCCGATTGACGACGATGGCGAAAGGAAAAGCCAGTTTTCCTTTGGAACAAACGTGAATTTTTACAACATGAATATAGATCTCGCGAAACTGAATCCTCAGGATCCGGGAGATCCTACGCTGGCTTCGGATACCAACAGCCTGTTTCTCGTGTACGCAAATCTTGGCTTGGCAGTGACTTACCGAAATTTATTTGCCGGTGTTTCCGTAAACGATATTGCGCTAACCAATGATATCCCAATCGTCAACGGCATCGAGCCGGAACCGACCAAGATTATTCTGAATGCGGGGTATGATTATTACCTGGGTGATCAGTTTTATGTGTCGCCATCGGTTCTGATGAATTTCAGTACCAATTCCTCCAGAATAACAGATTTTAACCTGATGGCTACAGTATTGGGTGACGAAAGTTCTTTTTCGGCCGGAGCGAGTTTCAGAACTTCAAGAAACAGATTCGGCAACCAGAATCTTGGAATTTCGCCCATCCTGAAAGCGACCGTAAACAATTTCTTTTTTGGCGCGAGTTATAATTTCGGGCTTTCGGATATACAGCAGTATGCCGGCAGTAGTTTTATGCTGAGCGTAGGGTATAATATCGAAAACTTTATCAATACCAGAGGGTACAGGTATTAGGAGCGCTGGAAGATGGAAGATGGATGCTGGAAGTTTGATGTCATCAAATGACAGAATAAATCTGAAGTTGTAAACTTAAAATTTTCGCCCACAGCCACCAGCTACCCAATCACCCCGCACCCATCACCCCACAACAGACATGATCTACCTCCATATTCCTTTCTGCAAACAGAAATGCAGTTACTGCAACTTTCATTTTTCCACTTCTTTACATTTTAAGGAAGAGATGATGGCTGCGATAAAAAAGGAGATTTTTCTGCGCAAAGATGAACTCCAGGACAAAAACCTGAAATCCCTTTATTTTGGTGGCGGAACTCCTTCCATCCTGAAAGTCGATGAACTGAAATCAATCATTGATGAGGTTCTGAAATATTTCAGCTTTAATGAGGACATCGAAATTACCCTCGAAGCCAATCCCGATGATCTGGATCAGCCATTTTTAAAGGAACTTGCACAAACTGAAATCAACCGCCTTTCGATCGGGACTCAAAGTTTCTTTAATGAAGATCTCATGCTCATGAACCGTGCCCATAACGCCGGAGAAGCGGAATCTTCCATCAAGCGCGCGCAGGATTTCGGTTTCGAAAATATCAGTATTGACCTTATTTACGGGTCACCGACCTCGAATTTTGAAATCTGGAAAGAAAATCTCAACAAAACCATTGCACTTCAGGTGCCTCACGTCTCGTCTTATGCGTTAACCGTAGAACCGAAAACCGCCCTTAACCAATGGATTAAACAGCATAAGATTCCCGCACCGAAAGAAGCGGAACAGAACCGTGAATTTTATTATATGTCGGAATTCCTGAAAGATCACGGTTTCAATCATTATGAAATCTCCAATTTCGGGAAATCCGGTTTTCATTCCCGCCACAATTCCGCCTACTGGAAATCCCATGAATACCTGGGAATAGGACCTTCTGCGCATTCCTACAACGGCAGTAATGAAAGGAGCTGGAATATCGCCAACAATAAACTTTACATCGACTCGCTGGTTCAGAACAAAGTTCCGAAGGAAACCGAAATTTTATCGGAAGCCGATCAGTTCAATGAAATGATTATGATTGGGTTAAGAACCGTTTGGGGCGTTGACCTGACGGTTTTGAATGAAAGATTTAGTGAACAGGTTCTGGCGCATCTTCAGAAAGAAATTCAGTTCAAACTTGAAGAAGGAATTTTAATCATTGAAAATAGTCACCTGAAAATTCCGGAAAAGCATTGGTTCATGGCGGATGGAATCGCCTCCGATTTGTTTATGGTGTAGGAAGTCCGAAGTTGGAAGTTGGAAGCAGGAAGTAGGCATAGAGTTGGGTGTTTCGAGCGATTCACCAACAAATAAATCTGCGTAACCAGAGTCATCTGCGGGAGACTTCATAAATCAACGTTAGAATTCGGTCAAGAAACATCCGGCACCCATCATCCCGCATCCCGCATTTTTCTTATTTTTGCAAAAACTTCTTTCCCTTTGAAAAAGAAACAACAGGATTTCAGTCACCTTTCCGCAAAGCAGCCTATCGGGATTTTCGATTCCGGTGTGGGAGGTTTAACGGTGGCTAAAGAGATTAAAAGATTATTGCCTCACGAGGATCTCATTTATTTTGGCGATACCAAGCATCTTCCGTACGGCGAAAAATCCAGGGAAGCCATCGTAGGTTATTCCACCAAAATCACGAGTTTCCTGCTCGAGAAAAACTGTAAAGCCATCGTCATTGCCTGCAATTCTGCCACGGCCAATGCGCTCACAGAAGTTTTGGAGCTCGTGGACGGCAAAGTTCCGGTCATCGATGTCATCAATCCTGTAGCCGAAAAAGTTGCGTATGAAATTCACAACAATGTGGGCGTCATTGCAACGAAAGCCACGGTAAATTCAGGACTTTATAAAAAATCCATCCGCAGGCACAACAAGTTTATCAAGGTTGACGAACTCGCGACGCCACTTTTGGTACCCGCGATAGAAGAAGGTTTTAAAAACCATCCGATTACGCATTCCATCATCTATAATTATCTCAGCAACAGCAAGCTGAAGAATATCGAGACGCTGATACTGGGCTGTACGCATTATCCGCTGCTGATCGATGAAATCCGCCAGTATTACGGCAACCGCGTGCGTGTCATCGATTCGCCAAGCATTGTCGCAAACCAGCTGAAGATGATTCTTGACAAACACCATCTGCTGAATGACCGAAATCCGGAGCCGAAATACCAGTTTTATCTTTCGGATCTCACGAAAAATTTCGAGAAGATTTCAAAGAAGTTCTTCGGAAACTCCATTAATCTGGAACTGAAGGTGCTTTGAAGTTGGAAGCTTGAAGTTGGAAGCTTGAAGTGGGAAGTTGGAAGTGGGAAGTCGGCAGTTCTACAGAGATTATATGCGTCGTTATGATATGCCCACCTTTTTTGACTTTTGAAAAGCTTAAACGGCAGGAACTTTTCTCGCTTTTGCGGTTAAAATCTGAAAAGAAATTGCTTGTCTTAACCTTAATCTCTATCGTCATCCTCAACCTTATCCTCTGCCTCATTCGGTTTAAAGAAAGAGAAACTTACATTCCCGTATTTTCGGGTGTCGAGTAAGTTTGGGTGCTGAAGCTTCATCCGGCTTTGGTGTTCGAGGATGAAGACGCCGTTTTCCTTCACATAGTTGTTGTTCAGAACCAGCGAAATCAGTTCGTCATATTTCTTTTCTTCCATGTCGAAAGGCGGGTCGGCCACAACGATTTCATACGATTTGCGGTTTCTGTTTTTCTTCAGAAATTCGAAAACATCACCACGGTGAACCTTCACCTGCATTCCCATTTCCAATTCTGCAGCGGTGGCATGAATAAATCCTGAATGTTTGGCGTTCATTTCCACGGAATTTACATCATTGCATCCCCTCGAAGCGAACTCCAGGGAAATCGAGCCGATTCCGGCAAACAGATCCAGCACCGAACTTGACGCCACGTCCAGATTGTAACGGTTTTCAATAATGCTGAAGAGCGCTTCTTTCGCAAAATCGGTGGTTGGTCTTACTTCAAAATTTTTGGGAGCGGCGATTCTTTTGGATTTCCATTTTCCGGAGATAATTCTGTACATAATGATGGGTGTTGGGTGAAGGGTGTCTGTTGCTGGGTGATGGATGTTTGGTGTTTAATCAAGTTTATTTCTAGATGCGATGATGTGATTCATTATTTTAAAGGATTTATTTGAGCAGGAAACTTTTCTTACATCCCGCATGCATCACTCCACATCCAGCCAATATTATCCATTCATTACAAAATTCCGCTTCGGAATGTTATCAAACACAATCTTCAGGTTTTTTACAAATTTGCGGAGTTCGGTGATAAAAGTTTCGTTTTCGGTCGTTTCGCCGTACACGAAAAAGTGGGTTTCACTGATGCCGAAACCTATTTTACTTAAAGTAAACATGATGAAATAAAGAAAATCGACTTCCGAATTCACATCCAGATTATTGTACAGCACCATTTTCTTACGGTCGAAAGCGAAAAACTCGCACTGGTGATGGTAGAGATTGATGTGGATTTCTTTCTGATTTCTGAGATTCAGCGACTGGCGGAATTTTTCGCCCGAGAAGTTAAATTTCGTTGGCAGGTTCAGCTTTTTAATGGACTGATAATGGTTCCGGGGAAAAGTATAATAAAACTGAACGCCCTGTTTTTTGTTCACCGAAAGCATCAGCTCCTCGTGTTCCCGATCCACAGGCGCGTTGAACGATATTAAATCATAGCCCAGCTCATGTTCCGGAAATCCTTCGGGCATTACGGTGAAGTGGTTCAGTGCCGAAACTACAGCGATTTCGCTGTAGTTTTTTTTCGCAAGAATTTCATCCAGTTTTTGGGAGACGGTTGCTGTCGGATTTTCTTCTTCAGCAAAATAAGAATGTTCCTCTAAAACGGTTTTGTTTTTAGAAATCTGGTACTGTAAACCGTCTTTGGTGAAAAGTAGCGAAAGTTTCTGCATAATTTTTTGTCGTGAGCAAATTTAATAAAAAAATAGGAGTCCGCGCCGCAAACATTATCGCCTGCTGAAAACAGGAATGATCAGTTTGGTATGCCGGGCTCTGTCAAAGTGCATACCTTGCCTGCTACTTGGTCAAAGTTTTAAACAGCATAATACTACTTTTACAAAGTTCAAAACGGAAACCGACCCGCTAAAAAGAAACTTTGTCAAAGTGCCTCCACAGTCAAAAGAACAAGTAAGAAATTCCTATTTTTGCATTCTACAACGATTTCATGAAAACCGGCGATAAAATATCACTCATTGATGACAATCTGAAAGGCACCATTATTTCTGTAAAAGGTGAAGTGGTGGTTTTTAAGGATGAACACGGCTTTACGCACCAGGAAAAGAAAGAAAAACTCGTGCTGCAGGATCCTGAAATTTACGCGCAGGTGCCCACCGTCATCAAAAAGGAGATCTCCGCACCGCGCTCTAAAAAACACAACAGAAAGCATATGGTACTCGATTTACATTTCGAAAACCTGGTGAAAAACCCTTCGGATTATAACGCGTTTGAAAGAATTTTCATCCAGAAAGAAAAACTGGAGGAAACCATCGGCTTTTGCCGCAAAAACAACCTTAAGAAACTCGAAATCATCCATGGCATCGGCGACGGCGTCTTACAGCGCATGGTACACGATTACCTCACCGGACAAACCAACCTGGAGTTCGACGATCATGATTTTTTCTACCATCAGAGAGGCAGTGTGATGGTGACACTGAGATGAGGAGTGGACTAGTGGAAAAGTTATTGAGTTAATGGTTTACCGAAAACTGCTCATTACGATACCACGACACGACTAAACCACCATACCACTCAAACACCCAGCACCCAGCAATCTCACTTTTTCTCCGCTGGCAAAAGTTTAAAGGAAGTGGCAACAAATGTATCACCTTTCACCCTGCCTGTGACTTCAGCTTTGCGGATGGTGTTACAGAAGCCTTCTTTAGCATGGGCATCGCCATGGTCATCGATATTTGTCCCTTCCACAAAATAAGATTTTCCGTCGATTTTTACGGCCAGATCACAGCCTTTTTTGCCCTTCATTTTAAACTGGCACTGTCCGCAGGCTGCTTCTACGACCTGAGTATTCTGTTTGGTCGTTTGGGAACTCATGGCGATTCCTGAAAACATGAGGAATACAAAAAGAAGATTTTTCATAATCATTATTTCAGGTAAAAGTAGGTTTTTCTGCTGAATTTCAATAGGATTACCGTCACGGTGTCCTTTATCAGACGGAGGAAGACGCTTTAAACCTTATCAGACTGCTCATGCATGTGCTACTTTGTCAAAGTTATAAACAGCATAACACTACTTTAACAAAGGTCAAAAGGGACCGACCCTGCTACCCAAACAAACTTTGTCAAAGTACTTATGCGCATGAACAGAACTTTGACAAAGTAAGCGAGCCTCCACTTTGTCAAAGTTTTATACAGCGTAACACTACTTTGCCAAAGTTCGAATGGTAACCGACCCTGCTACCCAAACAAACTTTGTCAAAGTGATTATGTGCGTGAACAGAACTTTGACAAAGTAAGTGAGCCTCCACTTTGTCAAAGTTTTATACAGCATAACACTACTTTGACAAAGTTCGAATGGTAACCGACGCTGCCACCCAACAAACTTTGTCAAAGTACTTACGCGCATGAACAGAACTTTGACAAAGTAAGCGACCATAAAAATACTTTAACAGCGTTCGACTGGCAACGTCCAAAGCCCACCGTTATTCATTGTCCACACTTACATCCTTAACTCCACCCTCAATCCATCCACATCCTCATTCTTATTCTCAAACTTAGCCTCAACCTCAACAAAGTCCTGAACTTTATCGGAAATGTCCCAAATTCTTACCGAAAAATTTCCGTATTTTTGGATTCTTAATAATCGTTTATCAATAATAACTCAGAAATATGGATCCAATTTTCGACCTTATCGAACAGGAAAGACAAAGACAAACCCACGGAATTGAACTGATCGCTTCAGAAAACTTCGTTTCAGATCACGTGATGAAAGCCATGGGCAGCGTGCTCACGAATAAATATGCGGAAGGTTATCCCGGCAGAAGATACTACGGCGGCTGCGAAGTGGTGGACGAAGTGGAAACCCTGGCGATTGAACGTGCCAAAGAGCTTTTCGGCGTGGAATATGCGAATGTTCAGCCTCACTCAGGTTCTCAGGCCAATGCCGCGATTTACTTATCGATCCTTAAGCCGGGCGATAAAATCCTGGGCCTCGATCTTTCCATGGGCGGACATTTGACCCACGGATCTTTCGTAAACTTTTCAGGGATTCAGTACAATGCCAACTTCTACGGCGTAGACCGTGAAAGCGGACTCATCGATTACGAAGCGATGCGCCAGAAAGCCCTAGAAGTAAAGCCTAAAATGATGATCGCGGGTTATTCTGCGTATTCCAGAGATATCGACTTTAAGAAATTCCGTGAAGTGGCAGACGAAGTGGGCGCTACGCTTTGGGCAGATATCGCGCATCCTGCAGGTTTAATCGCGAAGGGACTCCTGAGTTCGCCTTTTGAACACTGCCATGTCGTAACCACCACCACCCATAAAACGTTAAGAGGTCCGAGAGGCGGACTGATCATGATGGGGAAAGATTTTGAAAATACCTACGGCCACAAAACGCCGAAAGGCGAAACCAAACTCATGAGCGCGGTGCTCGACAATTCTGTGTTTCCGGGAATTCAGGGTGGTCCGCTCGAGCATGTCATCGCCGCAAAAGCTGTGGCTTTCGCCGAAGCCATCGACCCGAAATTCGAAATCTACGCAAAACAGGTCGTGGCCAACTCCCGCGCTTTAGCCAAAGCCATGACGGATAACGGCTTCGATATCGTGAGTGGCGGAACCGACAATCACCTGATGCTCGTAGACCTCCGAAATAAAAAGGTCAACGGCAAGGAAACCGAGAAAGCCCTTGTAAAAGCCGACATTACCTGCAACAAAAACATGGTGCCGTTTGATGATAAATCAGCATTTACTACTTCGGGAATCCGTCTCGGTACGGCGGCCATCACCACACGCGGCCTTAAGGAGAACGACATGTCGACCATCGCCGGACTCATCAATGAGGTCGTGATGAACCTTAAAGACGACGCCGTTATCAGCGATGTCCGCAAAAAAGTGAATGCGCTGATGGATGAGAAGCCCCTGTTTCAGTATTAATTAGGTTGAGGCTGAGGTTTAGGTTGAGTGAGATTTGTTTTAAGTAAAAAGTAAGGTTGTATTATGTTCAGCTTCTTTCATTAATGCCCCAAATTCACCTCATCCTCATCCTCACCCTTAACCTAAATCTTAACCTTAACCTCAATCTATGTACACCGATTTTACCCAAATGCCGGTTTGGAAGCATGCGATGGATATCGCGGTTGAAGTTTTCGAGATTTCAAAATCGCTTCCGAAGAAAGAAGATTATGCACTTACTTCGCAAATCCGAAGAGCTGCCGAAAGTATTTCTTCCAATATTTCTGAAGGATTTGGAAGAGGTGGAGATAAGGAAAAGATAATGTTTTATAGGTTTTCTCGGGGCTCAGCAAACGAAACAAAAAACCACCTTATTTACGGAACCTTGGTAAAGTATTTTGAAGAGCAGCAGTCATCTGCCATTATTTCAAAAATTGAAGATTTGGTTCACGAACTTTATAAAATCATTAAAACTATAGAGAACAAGGGAAAATAACCTCAACCTCAACCTCAGCCTTGGAACACAAATCTTACACTTTCCTCGAAATCAAACAGAAAATGGCCGCTTACTGCAGCTATCAGGACCGGTGTCACCAGGAAGTGGAGCAGAAGATGCGGGATTTTCTGCTGATTCCGGAGGCGAAGGAAGAAATCCTGCTCTACCTGATGCGCGAAAATTATCTCAATGAGGAGCGTTTTGCCCGAAGCTATATCCGTGGGAAATTTTATATCAAATCCTGGGGACGCAACAAAATCCGGAACCACCTGAAGTTTAAAGGCGTGCCGGAGAAGCTGATCAACAGTTGTTTTGATGAAATCGATGACGCGGATTATGAAAAGACGCTCCTCAAAATCTATGAACAGTACTACGCCCGCCAGACGGGTAAGGAATATCAGAAGAAATCGAAGACCACTAAATACCTGCTGGGGCGGGGTTTTGAATATGAGGAGATTCTTAAGGTGAGTGGGTGAGTGGGTGAGTCGTTTAGTGAGGGGTGCTGGAAGCTGGGAGAGGGAAGCTAGAAGCTGGGTGTTGGAAGGTATCTCCAAATTCGCCGGAGTACGCTTCATTACTTATCACTTATTGCTCATCATTCATCATACTGCTTTGCCGATGCCTGAGGCTCACGAATGCGGAGGAATTCAGAGTGGTTTAGTGGATGAATGGGTTAGTGATTTAATGGACGACTGGTTGAGTGGGTTAGTGGCTGAGGGATTGAGTATTTGAGTGATGACGGGGTTTTCTTTCCTTGTTATCAGCGTTCTTTTTAGGCTGTATTCTGGGTTGTTATCAAAATATCAATAGGAATGTGCTTTAGCTCATTTTAATAATTACGGTAGTATCCGGCTTTAGCCTAAACCTAAGTCCTGTATTTATCCAGAAACGGAACAATGGTTTCCTTGCTTTGGAGCGACGCTTACAAAGTGACAAAGGTTTGGGAATAAAGTGGGTGAGTGGATGAGTGGTTTAGTGGTTTAGTAGTTTAGTGATTATTTACCTGAGTGGTGATGGGATGAATTTGTTACTTTATCAAAGTTTTATACGGCATGACAATAATTCGACAAAGTTCGAAGGGAAACTAACGCTGCAGCCGAAACTAACTTTGTCAAAATGCCTATATGAGGAGATTCTCAAGGTGAGTGGTTGAGTGGTTTAGTGGTTGAGTATTTTAGTGGTGACGGGGTTTTCCTTCCACGTTATCAGCGTTCTGTTCAGGCTGTATTCTCAGTCATTATCAAAATATCAATAGGAATGGGCTTTAGCCCATTTTAATAATTACGGTAGTATCCGGCTTTAGCCGAAACCTAAGTCCTGTATTTTTCCAGAAACGGAACAATGGTTTCTTGCTTTGCAGAGACGCTTACAG
The DNA here is from genome assembly GCF_026107505.2 of Kaistella yananensis. Lineage (NCBI taxonomy): Bacteria > Pseudomonadati > Bacteroidota > Flavobacteriia > Flavobacteriales > Weeksellaceae > Kaistella > Kaistella yananensis. The sequence continues at coordinate 212,175 of NZ_JAPCHZ010000001.1, forward strand.
CGTGACAAAGGTTTGTGAATAAAGTGGGTGAGTGGGTGAGTGGTGAGTGGTTTAGTGGGTGAGTGATTGAGTATTTGAGTGGTGATGGGATGAATTTGCTACTTTGTCAAAGTTTTAAACAGCATAACAATACTTTGACAAAGTTCAAAATGGCAACCGAATCTGCTACCCAAACAAACTTTGTCAAATTACTTACTCGTATGAACAGAACTTTGACAAAGTTCGAAGGGAAACCAACGCTGCAACCGAAAAAAACTTTGTCAAAGTGCTTATGCGCGTGAACAGAACTTTGACAAAGTTTAGCCCGTTAAAGTTTCCGGTTTCCCGGTCCGGCATTCTTCCACCAGTCCACTAACCCACTAATCCACCAACCCACTAAATCCACAGAAACACCCAGCATCCTGCACCCCCCCCCCCATCCCTGCATCCTGCTTCCCGCTTCCATCACCCATCTTCCATCATCCATCATCCAAAATCACCCATCTCCCATCTCTTGCAGGCAATTCTTCTCTGAAAATGGCGTTTTAACTAAAGTTAATCTGCGGTGGGATTAAAAAAAATACCCATTATTGAAATAATTTTAATTAATTTGCACAAATATTACGTTACACACAAACAGTCAATGTTGTCCGATATGAAAAAAATAAGTACAGTCCTTGCCATATTCGTAGCCGTTACCCTTAGTGCGCAGTCACTTAAGTACGGAATAACAGGGAACATTCACAGAGGCTCTATCGTGGGTGTTCACGACCGATCTATAGGAAAATACGGAGGTGGATTAGGGGTTTTCGCCGAGATTCCATTGGTGGAGAATGATGTCTTCGATTCTGCGTGGCTTTATCTTGTGCCACAGATCGAATACAGCATGCAGGGCGAAAACGCAGAGGTTAATGTGGACCGTTTCGGGGTACAGAAATACCATTATGATTATGCCGCCATGCAGATCTATCTCAAGTGGTTTTTCCACAAAGGGAATATGAAGAGAGACGTTTTCCTGTTTGCCGGACCGCGGATTGAGTATATGGTAAGGCAGAAGGAAACCGTTGATCCTGCATATGATGTGATTCATTATAAGTATAATCTAGATGATGAAGTTAATAAATTCGGATACGGCGTATCTTTCGGGGCAGGTCTGAAGATCACCCAGCAGTGGTCTGCCTTTCTTCGCTACGACAGAGGCTTCAGCAAGGTATATCCGAATAACGACCGTAACAATACCTATAACAGGCTGATCGCTTTAGGCGTAAATTATTACCTGAACGAAAACTGGTGGTAGAAACAGCACGGTTTTTGACCAAGATTACAGCCTGATGAAAATATCTTTACTTTTGTAATCTTAAAATTTAACAATGAAAAAATACGCAGCCGTATTTCATATCTTATTTATTGCGCTCTTCCTGATTTCCTGTAAACCAAAAAAGAATATCGTTTATATGTCCAATGATAACTTCCAACAGGAAGTTTCACAGGCTAAATACGCGGGCCTTCATCTCCAGGAAGGTGACCGGCTTCAAATCCTCGTTTCTGCTTTCGATGAGATTGCGGTAAGACCATTCAATATTGCAACCATGAACCGGACGGGAAATACCACATCAGGAACCTCAGGTGGCAATACCGGAAGCAGCCCCAGTGAATATACCATCAATAGCGATGGGACCATTATTTTCCCGGTTCTTGGCGCGGTGTACTGCAAAGGCATGACGAAGCAGCAGCTTAAGGAAGACCTTGAAAGCAGACTTAAACGTTATCTGACAGATCCTATGGTGACCATTACCCTCACCAACTTCAACATCAGTGTACTCGGAGAGGTGAAAAGTCCCGGACAGAAGACCAGTTCGACAGAAAAACTCAATATTTTTCAGGCCATTGCGCTGGCGGGAGATCTAACTTACGACGCAAACCGCACGAATGTGAAACTCATCCGAACTTCCGAAGCTACAGGGAAAGATGAAACCGTGTCTTTGGATCTTTCTGAGGCCTCGATCGTCAATTCCCCTTACTATTATTTACAGCAGAACGATATTTTGTATGTAGAGCCCGACCGAAACAAACAGGTGGCCGTCAACAATGATTCAGCAACCGATAAATGGATCCGTTATGGCGGTATCGCTTTGGGACTTGTTACGCTTATTATTTCATTAACCCGAAAATAAAAACATGGAACTTTTAGAAACTTCGGGACCCGTACAGAAGGCGAAACCCCTTAACATTAAGAAAGAAATTATAAAATACCTGAGGAAATGGCCGTGGTTCCTCATCAGCATGGCGGTGTTTTATACCGCTGCACAAATCTATCTGCGGTATGCTGAGCCGCAGTACCATACCAAAACCTCCCTTAAACTCCTCGAATCCAAGGGTAAAAATACGACGGCCCTTAACGATCTTAAAAACCTCGGAATGGGAGTCAGCGGTTCAGATGAACTTCAGGGTGAAACCACGCTGATTGTTTCCAAGCCCATCTTACAGAAGGTGGCGCGTAATCTTAACCTCGATGTGTCCGTGTACAGTTCAGGAAAGATCAAGGAATTTGAGCTCTATAAGAATTCTCCCTACGAGATCAGAATCATCAGTTTAAACAATCCATCCGGTTTCAGTGGTGCGACGTATGAAATGACGCCCGTGGGCAATAATTCGTACCGCCTTTCCGGCTCCGGTAAAATCTACCGTTTCGGAACCCCGGTACAGGTTTCTTTTGGTGTGATTCAGGTAGATGCGAAGCCCGGCAGCAGGAATAAAGTCCCTTTGAAAGTGGTCTTTAAGAATCTTGCAAGGGTAGTTGGCGGACTGGAAGGAAGCATCAATGTAAGTCTTCCGCCCAACAAAGGAATGCTGATGGAAGTCTCAATGGTAGGTCCTGTTCCCCAAAAGTCTGAGGATATTCTCAATGAACTTACCAAACAGTACCTTATTGACGGGGTGAACGATAAAAATGAGGAGGCCCAGAATACCCAGAATTTCATCAATGAAAGACTGGAAATCATCACGGAAGACCTTTCAGGCATCGAAGGACAGAAAGAAAATTTCAAGCGTTCCAACCAGATTACCAACCTCGATGCGCAGGCGGGTATCGCTTTAGGCAGTGCCGAAGAAAATACAAAAGCCGTTGTTGAGAAAAGCATGCAGCTTGATGTCGTAAACTCGGTACTCTCCGCCAGCAGCAGTGAGCAGCTCCTTCCTTCGGGAATGGGACTTAATTCCGGTGCTGAAACGGCAATTACACAGTACAACGAACTGCTGCTCACCCGGAACCGCGTGCTGAAGCAGGCCACCGGAGAGAATCCGGCCGTGGTAGAGATGAACAAACAGATCGGTGCGCTGCGCAACCTCATCCGCAAGAATCTGATGGAAAGCCGCGAGACCCTGCAGCTTCAGATCGCCCAGGCCAATGCCCAGCTCAATGTTGCGAAAGGCAATATCAGCCGATACCCGACTCAGGAAAAGATTTTCCGAAGCATCGACCGTCAGCAGACGCTGAAAGAACAGCTGTACCTCTACCTTTTACAGAAAAGGGAAGAGAATGCCATTACCCTGGCGGTTACGGCTCCCAAAGCCAAAATCGTAAACCCGGCGTTTACCACCGGCAAAGTACAGCCTCAGAACCAGCAGATTATTCTGGGCGCACTTGCAGCAGGTTTCCTGCTTCCGCTGGTGTTCTTCTTCGCCAAAAACACGCTGGATACCAAGGTGCATACGAAGGAACATATCCTGGCACATTTTCCGGACGCTTCCATCATCAGTGAAATCCCGGTACAGGACACGCCGGATGAGCTGGTGCATGCCAATGATTTTTCTGTGTTTTCCGAATCCTTCAGGATTCTGAGTTCCAACCTTAAATTCCTTCTCAAGGCAAAAAATCAGGAAAAGGGAGGCGTGGTGCTCGTTACTTCCTCCATCAAAGGAGAGGGTAAAACCACGGTTTCCATGAATACAGCGGTGACGTTAGCCGGAAGCAGTTCCGTACTCATCATCGGGGCCGATATCCGTAATCCTCAACTCGACCGCTTTTTTAAGGGCAAAAATACCGGGCTCACCGATTATCTGGTCTCTGACGATCAGGAGCCGGATGCTTTTATAAGGCCTTCAGGTCTGCATGAAAATCTGGATGTGATGTTTGGCGGACAAATCGCCCCGAACCCGAATGACCTGCTCGACATGCAGAAATTCGACACCATGCTTGCCGGACTTAAAAAACGCTATGATTATATCATCCTCGATTCCGCGCCCGTGATGCTGGTGAGTGATACCCTTCACCTCATCGAACATGCCGACGCTGTACTCTATGTCGTGAAATCAGATTTTACCGAGAAAGATATGATCGACTTCGCTTACGGGTTCCGCAACGAAAACAGAATCGATAATATGGCCTTCGTCCTCAACAGTGTAAAACCTGAGAATACCCGTTACGGAACTACGATTGGCTATGGCTACTATTCCGAAGAACACCGCCAGAAAATCAAGTGGTGGAAGAGATTTGGACTGTAGGATGCTGGATGGTTGAGTGATGGAGTGCTTGAATGTGGTAGTGGTTGAGTGGTTTGTGGTTAAGTGGTGTAGTGGTTTAGTGAGGAATGCGGGTGATGGAGGCTGGCGTTTGGCTTATGGCATTTAGCTTCTGGCATCTAAAAAACACCCAGAACTTAGCACCGCGCTTCCAGCATCAAAAATCTCAAATCAAAAATCTCTCCTCTCCTTCACACAATTACCACAAACCTCACCCATACTGGTCTGTATTTTGTAAATTTGCGGCCTGTTAACATTATTGGAACGGGGCATTCTGTTCACCATTATACTATGAAAAAAATACTCATTACCGGCGGTGCCGGATTCATCGGCTCGAATCTCTGCGAATATTTCATCGAAAAAGGCGATCAGGTCACCTGTCTCGATAATTTCGCAACCGGCTTTATGCATAATATCGAGCATCTGCTGGAGCATCCGCAGTTTACCTTGATCGAAGGCGACATCCGTAATCCGCAAACCTGCGCCAAAGCCTGCGAAGGTCAGGATTATGTGCTGCATCAGGCCGCGCTGGGTTCGGTTCCCAGGTCCATCAATGATCCTGTTACAAGTAATGACGTGAATGTAAGCGGTTTCCTGAATATGCTCGTGGCTGCGCGCGACGCGAAAGTGAAACGCTTTATCTATGCCGCCAGTTCTTCGACCTACGGAGATTCCGCTTCCCTGCCCAAAGTGGAGGAGGTGATCGGCAGACCCTTGTCACCCTATGCCATCACCAAGTATGTGAATGAACTTTACGCTGATGTGTTTTCAAAAACTTACGGTATGGAGTGTATCGGTCTGCGCTATTTCAATGTCTTTGGGAGGAAGCAAAACCCGAACGGAGCCTATGCCGCGGTGATTCCTAAATTTGTCATTCAGCTCATGAACCATGACAGTCCGGTCATCAACGGTACAGGGGATTATTCCCGTGATTTTACGTATATCGACAATGTCATCCAGATGAATGAGAAGGCGATGCTTTCCGAGAACCCGGCGGCGGTGAACACCGTTTATAATACGGCAGTGGGCGACCGCACCACGCTGAATACATTGGTCGCCTATCTCAAAGAATATCTCGGCAATTTCGATCCGGAAATTTTGAAAGTGGAAACCATTTACGGTCCGGAGCGCGCAGGGGATATCCCGCATTCGCTGGCCTCCGTAGAAAAGGCGAAAAGACTCTTAGGTTACGAACCTACGCACAACATACAAGCCGGATTGAAAGAGGCGGTGACGTGGTATTGGGAGAATCTGAGGTAGTGGAGGAGTGGGTTAGTGGTGTAGTGGTGTAGTGGGTTAGTGGGTTAGTGAGGGAGGCTGGAAGCTGGAAGCTGGATGCTGGAAGTTGGGTGACTGCACCGTCACGCCTTCGGCTCGGTGAGATTGACTTCGTCGAACCGCTGCGCTAGGTTTCCTACGGGGGTGACAAACACTCTTGTTAAAGATTTGTTGCAATTCAGAAGAAATTTACTTCCCTGAAATTCTACAAACAATTGACCTAGGAGTTATTTGCGTTAAGAAAAAGTTGAATTTCTTCCGTAACTGCTTTTTCAATAATCAGACATAAAAATCCCCATTGTTCGAGTGGCGGAAGTACATTTCTTTAAAAGCGATAATCGTCCTACCCGCCCGAAACCTAACGAAGTGGTTCAACGACCGAAGGGAGTTAAACCGCTTGTGGTTCAACGACCGAAGGGAGTTAAACCGCTTGTGGTTCAACGACCGAAGGGAGTTAAACCGCTTGTGCTTCAACGATGGCAGGGAGTCAAACCGCTTGCGGTTCGACGACCAGCGGGAGTCAATTTTGGGGAAATCTACCGGAGTGGTTAAACGAACGCAGGGAGTTAATTTCTTAGAAGAAATTCAACTTTTTTAGCAATCCGCCATAGGCGGATCGCCGATTCCATTAAAAATATAAACACAATGAGGCAAAAAGATCCAGTATTGAAAACGAAGTTTCGACGATTCAAATAAAATAAATAGAGAAGAGGAGTCATTTTTTCGTTCTTTTTTACTCATCCTCTTATTTATTTTTCTTGGTATTCGTGATATGCTTCGCAGTTGGGTCAAGACAAAAAGAAAAAAAAACAGTGATTTTGCGTGTAGAGTAACCTAACCAAACCATTTAACGAATTTTAGACTCAAGAAAAATCTATTTTTAATAAATTTATCTTTCAACTCAGCCACCGACTTAGGAGCTTTATGCGTAAAGAAAAATCGAGATTTCTTCGTGTACCGCTCTTCTTAATAATAACTGCCTAAAAATCCCCACTGTTTGAGTGGCGGCAAAACTTTTCCTTGAACATCCCAGTGGCGTATCCGCCCGAGTTTTGGGGATTTTCTTAGAAGAAATCTTGATTTTTTAGCATAAAGATCCAGTCTTGATTTTTTTCGTTCTTTTTTTATCAAGAAAAAAAGAACAGTATTATTGCACCATTTCACCTCCGGCGCGGTGAAGCCCCTACGGAATGGCAAAAGATATTTTTTACAATGTGGTTTCAGCAAACAGACGATTGACTGCCGCCGGCGAGATAAGGCTCAGAAAATTTTTATTATAGAGGCCGCTAATCCACCAGATCATTCAACCACTCCATCACACCCCGCCCCAATAATTATGTTAACTTCCCTTCACAACACCGCAACATTTGCAAATAAATACTTACCTTTGTCGCTTCAAAAAACAGAAAAGTACCGGAAGTATTTTATTGTAAATACTTTTAAACCAATATTTTATTGTTTAATACCGTTCTTTTAAAGTATTTATATGACACATCAAATCGCCATCATCGGCCTTGGCTATGTAGGGCTTCCTTTGGCCCGACTTTTCGCTACGAAATACCCAGTTGTAGGGTTCGATATCAACCAACAGCGGATTGCGGAACTCAATGCCGGAAATGATTTCACCCTCGAGGTGGAAGAAAATCTGCTCAAATCGGTACTTGTTTCGGAGAACCCGATGGCTTCCGGCTCCCAGCATCCCGCATCCCGCATCCCGCATCCCGGACTGTACTGCACCCACGAACTTTCTGATATCGCAGACGCCAACACCTACATCATTACCGTCCCAACGCCGGTGGACAAGAACAATAAACCCGATCTTACGCCACTTTATAAAGCCAGCGAGACTGTTGGGAAAGTCCTGAAGAAAGGAGATGTTGTGATTTATGAATCTACGGTGTATCCGGGTGCTACTGAGGAGGAGTGTATTCCGGTGCTCGAAAAAGTTTCAGGACTTACATATAATGAAGATTTCTTTGCGGGGTATTCTCCGGAACGGATCAATCCTGGCGATAAAGAGCATACCGTAGAAAAAATATTAAAAGTGACCTCAGGCTCTACGCCGGAGATTGGAAAAGCCGTTGATGATCTGTATAAATCGGTCATCACCGCAGGAACCCATCTCGCACCGACGATTAAAGTGGCGGAAGCAGCTAAGGTTATTGAAAACTCCCAGCGCGACATCAATATCGCGTTTGTGAATGAACTGGCGAAGATCTTCAACCTTATGGACATCAATACCCATGATGTGCTGGAAGCAGCCGGCACCAAATGGAATTTCCTTCCTTTTAAACCCGGCCTTGTGGGTGGACACTGCATTGGCGTGGATCCCTATTATCTGGCGCAGAAAGCGCAGGAGTTTGGCTATCATCCCGAGATTATCCTGGCAGGAAGACGCATGAATGATTCCATGGGCGCCTATGTCGCCTCTCAGGTCGTAAAAGCCATGATCAAAAAAGACATTGCGGTGAACGGTGCCGAAGTGCTGATGCTGGGAATCACGTTTAAAGAAAACTGTCCGGATGTCCGCAATACCAAGATTGTAGATGTTGTAGCCGCATTGAAAGACTACGGCATGAAGGTCACCATTTACGACCCCTGGGCAAAACCGGAAGAAGTAAAACATGAGTACGGATTGACCTGTTATAATACTTTACCCTGTCATTCCGGGCGCAGCGAGGAATCTCTTTCCGCCGCGCAGCTGGAAAGCACCTCAGCATCCATCGAGAAATACGATGCAGTAGTCCTCGGAGTAGCACACAACGAATTCCTCAACCTCAACCTCAACCTCAGCCTTAAAGAAAAAGCGGTGGTGTATGATGTTAAGGGCGTTTTGGAAGGAGCAGAAAACACATTATAAGAAGTTATGAAAATCACAGTTGTCGGTACCGGTTACGTAGGGCTTTCCAATGCGCTTTTACTGGCGCAGCACCATGAAGTGGTGGCGTTGGACATTGTTCCTGAAAAAGTGGCGATGCTCAATGCACAGGTGTCGCCCATTGAGGATCACGAAATCAGTGATTTTCTTCAAAATAAAGCTTTACAGTTCAAAGCCACAACCGATCAGCAGGAAGCGTACCAGAACGCCGATTATGTGATCGTGGCGACTCCGACCGATTACGATCCGAAAACCAATTACTTCAACACCAGCAGCGTGGAAACGGTGATTGCTGACGTTAAAATATACCGACCGCAAGCGGTGGTCATCATCAAATCCACGGTACCGGTGGGTTTTACTGAAGATTTAAAAAAGAAACTGGATTTTCAGAATATCATCTTTTCACCGGAATTCTTGCGGGAAGGTAAGGCGTTGTATGATAATTTATATCCCTCAAGAATCATTATTGGCGAACAAAGCCAAAGAGCAGAGGTTTTTGCCGAACTCCTTAAAGAAGGCGCGATCAAAAAAGACATTCCGGTGTTATTCACCCATTCCACAGAAGCCGAAGCGATTAAACTCTTTTCCAATACCTATCTTGCATTAAGGGTGGCGTATTTCAACGAACTCGACAGTTATGCGCAGACGCATCAGCTCGACAGCCGCCAGATTATCGAAGGCGTAGGTTTGGATCCCCGCATTGGTTCTCATTACAACAACCCGTCTTTTGGTTATGGTGGTTATTGCCTTCCGAAAGATACCAAGCAGCTTTTGGCGAATTACGACAGCGTGCCGAACAATATCATTCAGGCCATTGTGGATGCCAACCGAACCAGAAAAGATTTTATCGCGGATTCGGTGCTTGCGAGAAATCCCAGGAAAGTGGGCGTGTACCGCTTAATTATGAAATCCGGTTCCGACAATTTCCGGGCTTCAGCGATCCAGGGCGTGATGAAGCGCATCAAAGCCAAAGGCGTGGAAGTGGTGGTGTACGAACCCGTAATGAAAGAAGAAACCTTCTTCGGTTCCCGCGTCACCAAAGATTTGGAAAGTTTTAAACAGGAATGCGATGTCATCATCTCCAACCGCAAAGCCCCCGAACTCGCCGATGTGGAAGAGAAAGTCTATACAAGAGATTTGTTTGGGAATGATTGATGCACGATTTTAATGGATTAAAAAAATAGATATGATTCCTCAGATTATACAACTCCCCAAAATAGTAGATCCCCGCGGGAATCTTTCTTTCTTTGAAAGCCCGAAACAGCTTCCTTTTGAGATTGCAAGAACCTACTGGATTTATGATGTACCCGGCGGTGAAACGCGTGGAAGTCATGCTTTCAAAGAACAGCAGGAATTTATTGTAGCATTGTCTGGAAGTTTTGATATTGTGCTTCATGATGGAACCCAGGAAATAAAATTCCCGTTAAACCGTTCGTATTACGGCTTATACGTTCCCAAAATGTACTGGAGAAAACTCGAGAACTTTTCTACGAATGCTTTAGCGCTTATTGTTTCTGACAGGCATTTTGATGATCAAGACTATATCAGGGATTTTGAAGAATTTAAACAGTTTAGAAATGGACAATAAATCAGTATTTGACTGTTCGGTTATTGATCTCGGGAAAGTCAATTTTGCCGAAGGAAATCTCACAGTAGTAGAAAATAATTCCGCTTTTCCTTTTGATGTGAAGAGGGTTTTTTACTTATACGATATTGCAGGAGGTGAGAGCAGAGGCGCACATGCCCACAAAGAATGTCATCAGTTCCTCATCGCAGCAAGTGGCAGTTTTGAAGTGAGTCTGGATGATGGCATTTACCAAAGACAAGTCTTCCTGAACCGTCCCAATATAGGACTGCATATTCCACCCGGGGTGTGGGCTTCTGAAATTAATTTTTCTTCGGGAGCGATCTGCCTTGTCTTAGCTTCACAAGCTTATAATGAAAGTGATTATCTAAGAAATTACCAGGAATTTTTAAATTTCAGAAATGGCTAAAATCCATCCCCTTGCAGATGTTCAGACGCTGAATATCGGCGACAATACCTCCGTATGGCAGTTCTGCGTTATTTTAAAAGACGCAGTCATTGGTGATCATTGCAATATTAACTGTCAGGTATTCATAGAAAATGATGTGAAAATTGGAGATAATGTCACCATCAAACCCGGTGTTCAGATTTGGGATGGGGTGACTTTAGAAGATAACGTCTTTATTGGTCCTAATGTGACGTTCACGAATGATCTGGTGCCGAGATCGAAACAGTATCCTGAAGCCTTTGCAAAAACTTTGGTTAAAAAAGGCGCTTCCATCGGAGCCAATGCCACCATTGTCGCCGGAAATACAATCGGTGAATTTGCACTGATCGGTGCAGGCAGTGTGGTAACCAAGGAGGTGCCTGCCAACACGGTTTGGTTTGGCAACCCGGCAAAACAGAGAGGAACCATAGATGAAAAAGGAAATATAACTTACCAATGATTAAATTCTTAGACTTACAGAAAATCAATCTTGCCCATCAGCAGGAAATTGAAGAAAAACTCTTACAGACTTTCCGTTCAGGCTGGTATCTTCTGGGCAACGAAGTAAAATCTTTCGAAGATAATTTAGCGAAATATATAGGATCCCAGCATGCCATTGGTGTGGCCAACGGGTTGGATGCGTTGCGTCTTATTTTAAGAGCTTATATTGAAATGGGGGTGATGCAGAAAGGGGATGAAATCATCGTTCCGGCAAACACTTATATCGCTTCTATTCTGGCGATTTCCGATAACGGACTGGTACCTGTTTTGGTAGAACCTGATATCAGCACCTACAATATTGATCTTTCAAAAATTGAAGAAAAAATGACTTCCCGCACCAAAGGACTGATGATTGTGCATCTGTACGGAAGGGTTGTCTTTTCAGAAGACCTGAGGGCACTGGCTCAAAAACATCAGCTGAAAATTATAGAAGACAATGCCCAGGCCATCGGTGCGGAATGGACTGGCGTGAAAACCGGAAATTTGGGTGGCGCAGCCGGTTTCAGTTTTTATCCCGGGAAAAATTTGGGTGCCCTTGGCGATGCGGGAGGAATTACCACGAATGACGAGGAACTTGCAAAAACCATACGTGCGCTGGCCAATTACGGTTCCAATCAAAAATATGTTAATATTTACCAAGGCTTGAATTCCCGTTTGGACGAAATACAGGCGGCAGTTTTAGATGTAAAACTGAAATACATTGATGCCGAGAATCAAAGAAGAAGAGAAATTGCCCATCGTTATTTAGCTGAAATAAACAATCCGAAATTCATCCTTCCTGAAAATCTTGCCGATGAAAATGAGCATGTTTGGCATTTATTTGTCATCAGAACAACGGAAAGAGAAAGTCTGCAGAAATATTTAACCGAAAATGCAGTACAAACGTTAATTCATTATCCGATTCCACCGCATCAGCAGGAGGCCTACAAAGATTGGAATGATTTATCATTCCCGATTACGGAAAAAATCCATGCAGAGGTGCTGAGTTTGCCCATTTCGCCGGTGATGACCGATGAAGAGGTTGGTGTTGTCATCGATGCGCTAAACAATTATTAAGTGTCCGAAAACCAATCCTCATACCGCCAAATTATGAAAGCGACCTCCATTTTTGGAGGAGTGCAGGTATTCAACATTTTGATAACAATCATTCGTTCAAAATTGGTGGCAATTTTATTAGGTCCTGCGGGGATGGGAATTGCCGGCTTGTTTACTACTACATTGGGTTTAATGTCTTCGATTACCAATTTAGGATTGGCCAGAAGTGCTGTTCGTGATGTTTCTGCCGCCAATGCTACTAATGACGAAGATAAAATTAGCGAAACTGTATCGGTTTTCAGAAAACTGGTCTGGCTTACCGGTGGCATCGGTTTGATAGCGACTCTTGTACTCTCGCCCTTATTAAGTTTACTAACTTTTGGAAATTATGATTATACCTTTAGTTTTGTTTTCTTGTCTTCTACATTACTTATTGGGCAACTTACGGTAGGGCAAAGTGTGTTATTACAAGGGTTACGAAAAATAACTTGGCTCGCTAAAGCAGGGATTTATTCCGCTGTTATTGGATTAATCACCAGCATTCCATTGTATTATTTATATGGGATAAAAGGAATCGTTCCTGCCATTCTTGTTTCTTCTGTTTCAGTTTTTTTTATCCAGCATTATTTCGCAAAGAGAATTAATATAAGAACACAGCCTTTAACTTTTAAACAAGCTTTCCAAAAAGGGAATGGAATGATTAAGTTAGGAATAGTGCTGGGTCTGAATGGGTTAATTTCCACGGGCGCCTCGTATTTGATTCGTATTTTTATTTCACACTCAGGAAGTTTGGAAGATGTGGGCTTATATACTGCAGGTTTCGCCATTATTAATACGTATGTGGGAATGGTGTTCTCCGCTATGATTACTGATTATTATCCACGCTTGGCAGCGGTCCAGCAAGATAATACAAAATTCAATACTATGATGAACCAGCAGATAGAAGTTGCTCTGTATATCGTTTCACCCCTGATATGTGCCTTTTTAATCTTTGTGAATTGGATTATTATTCTTATTTATTCTTCTAAATTTTTAGCAATTGTAGAAATGATACAGTGGGGAATACTGGCAATTTTTTTTAAAACTTTAGGTTGGGCAATTGGTGTCTTGGTAGCGGCAAAAGGGCATTCAAAACATTATTTTTGGAACGAACTGACAGCAAATATCTATTTGCTGATTTTTAATATTTTGGGGTACTATTTCTTTGGATTAAAAGGGTTGGGAATTAGTTTTTTAGTCGGCTACTTTATTTATTTTCTACAAATCTATTTCTTTACCAAAATAAAATATGGATTCAATTTAGAACAGGGAGTGGCTAAGCAATTTGTATTATTTCTCGCTATCGGAATATTATGCTTTAGCATCGTACAAAACCTTAAGGAATTACCGGCATATTTGCTGGGTGGTACCATGGTGATTATGGTTTCTGCTTTTTCATTTTATCAGTTAAATAAAAAGACAGATATGATAAAAGGTTTAAAAAATAAAATTAGGAAATCGTAATGAATAAAATTACAATAGGTATTCTGACCTTTAATCACGAAAAATTCATTGCAAAATGTTTGCATAGTGTTCTTGCATTAAAATATGACAATTTAGAAATTATTGTTTCTGACGACTGTTCAAAAGATAATACCTACCAAATTGTGCAGGATATTGTTGCTCATGCGCAATCGTCCCATCATATTATTCTCAACAGAAATGAAATCAATTTAGGTTTAGCCGGTAATTTCAATAAGACTTTTGGGGAATTAGCAACGGGAGATTTTTTGGTTACATTAGGAGGTGATGATGCAATCAAGGACGATTACTTTGCAGAAGTTTTAGCCGTATTTGAGAAAGATAACCAGATCATGATGGTCGATGTGAATGCAGATATCATCGATGAAAATGGAGTGATTTCAAGAAGAGCGACCGATTTGGAATATGATCAAAAACTAAGCGGTTTAGAAAACTACTTGGCATTAGAAGCAGTCCCATCTTTTGCTCCTGGTCGTATGATACGAAAGGAATTATTATCTTATTTTTTTCCCATTTCACACCAATGTCCTACAGAAGATTCTGTATTGGTGGTACGGTCGCTTTTGCTTGGAAAGCATTGCAGGTTAAACAAATCACCTATTTTATACAGAAGACATTCCGAAAATGTTTCCACAGAAGCGAATCTAAAAAAAATGTCAAACATAAGAATTGTTTCCCAATACATAAAGGATGCAATTACACTTTATGACAATTCCCTTATTTCAGACGAATTTCTGCTAAGACTATTAGCGAGATTTGAATATGAACACAAAAGGAGAATAATTATATATTCTGATCTAAATAAATATATAAAAATTATTAAACGAAGGTTAATAAAAATCAAATATAAATTTCAATAATGGTAAATAAGAAAAGAATTCTTGTAAAAGCATATACCCATAAGAATTTAGGTGATGATTTATTTCTCAAGATGCTTTTCGAAAGGTATCCCGAGATCCACTTTTGTTTATTATCTCAGAATAGTAGTTATAATAATATATTCCCTAATCATAATGTCAAGACAATTGCTCGGCGAAAAAGCTTATTTGAAAATAAATTTATAAAGAAAATATTTGTAAAGTTAAATAGACCACTTTGGATTAAATTAATCACTGGTTATACAGAGAAATTTCTAAATAGAACCAAAAATGAAAACGATATATTGGTGGTAATTGGAGGTTCTATTTTTATGGAAGGGAAAAATGAAATCATCCCTCAATTGAATACATTAGATCTTCTCCAGCGAATTTTCTCAAATAAACCAACTTTTATTCTTGGAACTAATTTTGGACCGTACAAATCTATAGAATTCCGCGAATTCTACAGAAATTTGCTTGGCAAATATTCAGATGTTTGTTTTAGAGATTCTTATTCAGTATCTCTTTTTGATGATTTACCAAATACCAGAATGGCTCCCGATATTATATTTGGATATAAAATTCCAAAGGTGGAGAAAATACCAAAAACTATCGGTTTTTCTATTATAGACTTATTTTATCGTCCTGATTTAAAAATGTATTTACAAGTTTATGAAGATTATTGTTTAGGATTAATTTTAAAATATATTGAACTTGGTTATACCATAAATCTTTTCTCATTTTGTACTTACGAAGGCGATACAAGAGCTATAGAAAGAATTTCTCAAAAACTTAGTTTACCGTACCAAAAATCGGTCAATAAAGTTTTTTATGAAGGTAATATCGATGATTTTCTCCGGACCTATTTAAGCGTTGAAATAATGTATACTACGCGTTTTCACGCGACAATATTAAGTCTGTTAGGCGAACAGAAAATTGTGCCATTTATTTATAGCAAAAAAATGTTGAATGTATTAGATGATATAGGTTATACAGGTAATTATATTAATATCCAAGATATTGCAAAAAATGTTGATGTTAGTAAAGTTATTCCGAAGAAGTTTTTCGTTGATAATTCTATAGTAACAAAATCTCAAAATCATTTTGTAGAATTGGATAAAATAATTAATTCATGTAACCAACGTTCTCAGTAATTATCCCCGCCTACAAAAATAAAATATAATACGTTGATAGAGTGATGCGGTAATGGTGTAAAACTAGGGACATTAAAATTATTTTGATAGGTGATTTTACAAAAGATAATATGATAGAGAACTAACTCAGTCGATGTTTATTAGAAATTACGTATGAATCGGCAAAAAGGATACCCGGATGAGTGCAAATAGTAGATGGCTGGGCAATCGTACTAAGGGTCTTTGATGACCAAAGATGTTCTTGCAAAATTTTTAGCGGCTAGAGTAGCGGCAAAACTGATCAAAAAAAAAGTTAATTATTATAAAAATCATGATGAATATTTATGTACTATCAGCAGGAGATCGAAATAATTACGGAGATTTATTATTTCCAATAATTATCAAAAAGTATTTGGAATCGAAAAACATTACATTTTCAATATATAATTATGGCGTTATAGCTTCTGATTTAAGTTACTTTGGAGCATTACCAACTTTGTCTTCAATTGATCTGGCGGCAAATTATAAAAACGATCAAAATAATAAAATTATTATTGCGGGTGGCGAAGTAATCGGAGGAGGATGGCTAAATATCTTGCGATTTGTAAGTGAATTTTGGAACAAATTGCATCATAATAAATACTTTAGATATTTGATCAATAAAATAGGATTGTTGGAAAAGTATATGCTCTACAAGGCAGGACAAAGTCGCCCATTTATTGTTGATGGAAGTATATTTTCCAAAGATCATATTTATTATAATTCAATAGGAGCACAAGGATCTAAAAAATTATTGACCAATAGAAATATTTATCAAACCTATTTCAGGAACATTAAGCATTTGAGTGTTAGGGATAATAACTCTGCAGAGATTTTCAAGGATTTCAATATTGAATATTCATTAGTGCCGGACTCTGCATTAATTATGTCCGATTTAATTATATATGAATTAGAAGAGTTTGTTACAGATTCATGTAAAAAACTAGCGTGTAAAAACTATGTTTTTTTTCAAATTGGAGATAAGAAAGGGCCTGAAAATATAGCTGATTTTATGAATAAAATTCAAACTTTTGCAAATAAGTTCTCGTTGGAAATTATACTTTGTCCTATTGGATTGGCTTTGGATCATGGCGACGATATTGTTTTACAATATATAAAAGCAAAGTTTCCCAACATGCATTATTATCAACCTAAAAATTTGTATGAAACAATGTATCTTCTAAAGAATACTAAGATGTATATTGGGACTTCCTTGCATGGTGTTGTTACCGCTCAAAGTTTTAATGTCCCCTTTTTTATTTTTCCTGAGAAAATTGGCAAACTTAAAATCTATGTAGATACATGGTTTGATAACCCAGAAGATATACAGGGGCATTTTTCCGATACTTCAAAAATAGAAAAGAGCTTTCTGAATTACGATGCAGAAAAGGAAAAAATTAACACTCAAAAGCAGAAAGATCTTATTTATAAAAACTTAAATACCATATTTTTCACATGAGTTATTATAAAGTTTACTGCATTATTGTTACTTATAATGCAATGAGGTGGATTGATAAATGTATCGCAACGATTAAAGAAGATCATATTCAATTAGAAATAGTTGTTATTGATAATAATTCTACAGATGGAACTGTGGAATATATAAAAGAGAATTTTCCAGATATTAAAATTTTGCCTCAGCATGATAATTTAGGGTTTTCAGGCGCAAATAATATTGGCTATGAAATGGCTTTAAAGAACAACGCCGATTTTGTTTACTTATTAAATCAGGATACCATAAGTTATCCCAATACTATAGAAAAGCTTATCAAAATTCATGAGAGTAATTCTGCAATTGGGGTAGTGTCGCCTCTGCATTTAAACGACAATGGTGATAAATTAGACAAAAAGTTTGAAGAATATATCACCTCAGGTTCTTGTCCTAATTACATTTCGGATATGTCTTTAGGCAATCCAAAAGAATATTATTCTATTGGCTTTGTAAACGCCGCAGCTTGGCTAATCAGCATCGAAACAGTCAAGAAAATGGGAGGGTTATTTTCATCCGCTTTTTTCCATTATGGCGAAGATTCGAATTTTCTTTCCAGGTTAAGATTTCATAAAAAAGAATGTGTTATTGTCCCTAATTCTTTTATACACCATCTAAGAGAAGAAAGAGCAGGTAAAATGAGTATTGAGTTCGAGAAAAAGAAACTTTCAATCAAGAAAGTTGAGATTATGATGAATGTTAATGTTGAATATAATAAAGCAGTAAGCACTTTGTACCGTTATGCAGGACAACAGGTTTTTAAAAGGAATTTTTCCGGTGCGTACGAATTATTTACTTATCCAATTTTCTCAAAATCTTCAATAAAAAAAATAAGAGAATCGTATAAGACACAACAAATCATCTAAATTTTTTATGTTCTCAGTAATCATCCCCTATTACAAAAAAAGAAAATACATCGAAAGGTGTATTGGTGCGGTATTGGCGCAAAGTTATCAAGACTTTGAAATTATTTTGGTAGATGATGGTTCCCAAGATGATGTTGCACAGCTTATTGAAGAAAAATATTCGGGGAAAGTCCATTTAATTCAACAGGATAACCAAGGAGTTTCAGCAGCAAGAAATACAGGAATTGCAGCAGCCACCCATGATTATATTGCCTTTTTGGATGCGGATGATTATTGGAGTCCTTTTTATTTAGCGTGTAATGCTGAAATAATCAATAATGAAACTGATGTAAAAATAATAGGATCACATTATACAAGAAATAAATCTGAACTGGAAATAAAAAATAACACCTTAGATTATTTTAAGTTTGAAAATTATTTTAAAATTGCAATTCGAAATACTTTTTTTTTAACATCAGCGACTGTCGTAACAAGAGACTTTTTTGAACAAAATCCCGGATTTAATTCTAATTTAAAACGAGGGGAAGATATCGATGTATGGCTACGAGTGGTTGCAAGTAGTGGAAAAGCATTTTATATCAATAACACCTTAGTGTATTATTCTGATGAAGATTCCGAGCAGGCTACTTCTTCTATAGGGGAAGTAGCAAATTCTTTAGTGGGCACCATCAATGAATATTATAAAAAAGAGTTAAGGCAAAATGAAAACCAAGCGTTCTCTCATTTTGTTTCAAAATATGTTTATTTTAACTTATACCCCTATTTTTTTAATAAGAAACATCATCAAAAAGCAAAAGAAAATCTAAATAACAACAGACATTATTATTTCTTTTTGCATCTTCCATATTATCTCCCTTTATGTATTGGAGAAAAAATCATGTCCAATAAAAAACTTAGCAGATTATTACGCTGGTATCTGAAATTCTTTCTAATAAAAATTTATATATGAAAATTCTACGCCTCACTACACTGCTTGATTTCGGCGGAATAGAAACTAAAATGGCCAATCTTTCAACTTATAAAGATAAAGAGAATGAATGGGTTTTTGTTGCCCTTGGAAAAGGCGGCGAGGCAGAAAAAAAGATCCGTGCAAACGGAAAACGAACTCAAGTACTTGGGTTTGATTACAAAATACCTTCTATTAGAACTATTTGGAAATTTTACAAATTTTTGAAAGTAGAAAAGCCAGATGTTTTACATACCTCTGGTGCCGAAGCTAATTTTTTTGGGTTTTTTGCCGGAAAATTAGCAGGAGTACCTAAGATTATCGTTGAAGAAATTGGTATTCCTAATCAGTCTTCTGTTGCAAAGAAGATATTTCGTTTGATCTTTAATAATGCAGATTTTGCAGTGGGAGAGTCCAAAGTAGTTGTTGATCATTTTGTTTCAACATATCACCTTAATCCCGACAAAGCAAAAGTAGTATCAAATTTCGGTTTGTTCCAATATGACCTTTCCAAATTGATTGTTCAAAAAGAGGAGTCCATATTTAATATTGTAATGATTTCCCGTTTAGAAAAGGTCAAAAATATAGAAGGGGTAATCAATGTGGTAGCAAGACTATGGGCTACAACTTCTAAAAACATTAGACTGACAATTGCCGGTTCAGGTGTTCTACAACAGGAATTAGAGAAAAAAGTAGAAGAAATGAGACTCCAGAACCACGTTTACTTTCTGGGATTTATCACTGATCCTTACCCTCATTTGTGTAATGCCGATCTATATGTGCTCAATTCAAATTCCGAAGGCTTTTCAAATTCTTTGGTAGAGGCTATGTACAGTAGTACGCCAGTTCTAAGTACGACTGTTGGTGCAGCCGCAGACATTATAGAGGATTCTAAAAATGGTTTTTTGACTTCTGTTAATGATGAGGAAGAACTGTATTTAAAACTGCTGAAAATTGTAGATATCCCCAAAGAAGTACTGGCCAAAATCGGTAGCAATGGTCAAAAATCAATTATAGAAAAATATTCTTTAAATAATCATATCGAACAATTAATGTCTATATACCATTAATTTAAATTAAATAATTCCATGATTAGAGTATTACATATCATGTCCACAATTACTGGCGGTGGCGTAGAACGCCGACGTCTTTCTTTGGCGAAAGCTTTCAAAGGAAGCAATTTTCAGATGAAACTCGCAGGGACTTTCAAAGGTGGTGCTATTGCTGAACAGATTGAAGAAAACGGAGTAGAAATTATAGAAGTCGGAGATTTTAACGGACCTTTTCATTGGGAGAAACATCGGAAAATTCAAAAAATCATCGATGAGTTCCAACCGCATATCATCCACGGTGCAGTCTTTGAAGGCGTAACGATGGCAGCCATCAATGGTTTAATAAAAAGAGTTCCTGTGGTGATTTTGGAAGAAACATCAGATCCGCAAAACAGAAGTGCAAAAGCAGATTTTCTGTTGCGGATTTTTTCCTGGACAGCAGACAGATTTATCGCCATTGCACCCAATGTCGCAGATTATTTAAGGAATACTGCTAAAATATCTCCTCAAAAGGTCATCACCATAAATAATGGCGTTCAAATTCCAAGACAGGTTTCAGAAATAGAAATTCAGAATTTAAAAAATCAATATGCTATTACCGGAGATGATTTTATTGTGGGTACTGTGGGACGGTTAGAGAATGAGGTTAAGAAATTTACTGATATCTTAGAAGCAATAAAACAATTGGGTCTCCCTCGTCTAAAACTATTGCTTGTTGGAGGGGGAAGAGATGAACAATTGCTGAAACACAAAACCCGGGAACTGGGTATTGAGGGACAGGTGATTTTTACGGGCTACCATTTTGATACAGCGCCCTATTATAAACTAATGAATATATTCTGTATCGCATCACAAAGAGAAGGTTTTGGTTTGGTCGCTGCGGAAGGGATGCTGCATCATCTTCCGGTATTGGCAACCCAAGTCGGAGGGTTACAGAATGTAGTCGTGAATGGAGAAACAGGTTTTTTGGTTCCGCCCAATACCCCGTCAATGTTGGCAGAAAAAATACACTATTTCTACCATCATCCTGAAGCCGCCGCCAACATGGGAGAATCCGGTTACCAAAGAGCGATTCAGAATTACACCGAGGAAAGGTATGTGAAGGAAGTAGAAGCACTATATTTGGAGTTGCTGAAAAAGAAAGGAATATGAAAAACCTCCTCTTCATCACCTGGGACGGCCCGCAGACTTCCTATATGGAAGGATTGTTTATGCCCATTTTTCAGGAAATCGCTAAGCGGGGATATTATCAATTCCACGTGATACAGTTCACCTGGGCGGATGCTCAAAAAATCGCGCATATCCAAGCAGCGGCAGATGAAATGGGAATCACCTATACGGCCTGGCCTGTTCTTAGGAGACCTAATGTTTCCATAGGAAGTCTTTTGACGGTGCTTACCTCTTCAGCCAAAATCAAAAAATACATCAGGGAAAATAACATTCACATGGTAATGCCGAGGAGTACTTTCCCCGCGATGATCGTGAATCAAATCAAAAACAAAAGCTTTAAACTCATTTTCGATGCCGACGGTTTACCCATCGAAGAACGCATTGATTTTGCAGGACTAAAAAAAGAATCTTTTCAATATAAACTGATGAAGTCGGCAGAAACGAAAATGCTGAAGTCTGCGGATGCCGTCATTAGCAGATCTCAGAAAGCAATAGACATCCATACCACCCATATCGGTGAATCCTACCGATCAAAATTTTCTGTGGTTTTTAACGGAAGGGACAAGAATGTATTTGCTTATCGGCCACATTTAAGAGAAGAAGTAAGGCAGGAATTGGGCTTAAAAGACGAATTGTTGTTTGTGTATGCCGGATCTTTGGGACCGCAATACTGCCTGAATGAAATGTTGCAAATATTCCAGGCATACGCGGAAAAGCGTGAGGCAAAGTTCCTCATCCTAACTGGAAATATAGAATTTGCGGAACAAAACATTCCAACGGAGCTAAAAGCGCACGTTATCTTAAAATCGGTGCCTTCGGAAAAGGTGTCGTTTTACCTCAACGGCGGTGATGTAGCATTCGGACTCAGAAAACCCACCTTCAGTATGCAGGGGGTGGCACCCATAAAATTAGGTGAGTATCTGCTCTGCGGACTGCCCGTAATTGCCAGCAAAGGTATTGGCGACACAGAGAACATTTTGGAGAATTTTGAAGAATGTTACCTTTACGATCATTCCATCGGTTTGTTACCACAGACAGAGCAGATCAAAAATTTTGTAGAAAAAGCTATATTTGCCAATAGAAACAATATCGCTCAAAAAGCGCAGGATTATTTTTCTTTGGAAGCTGCAGCAGAATCCTACATCAAAGCAATCACAAACTAACCACCAACCATCACCCATCAATGAAAATCCTTTACCTAACCAAATACACGAGACTGGCGGGCAGCAGCAGAATGCGCAGCTATCAGTATTTTCCTTATTTGGAAAAGGCGGGGATGCAGGTGACCGTAAAACCCTTCTTTGACGATGCGTACCTGAAAGATTTTTATGCAGGAAAAAAAAATATCAGGGCTGTTTTAAAGTCTTATGTAAAAAGGTTAGGGGTGCTTTTTTCAGTATTCAGTTATGACAGAGTAGTTATCGAGAAAGAGATTTTTCCTTTTCTGCCAGCCTTGGCGGAGTGGATGTTAAAACTGTTGGGAATCCAATACATTGTAGATTATGATGATGCGATTTTTCATAACTATGACCAAAGTGCAAATCCCATGATTAAAAATTTTCTCGGAAATAAAATTGCCTATGTGATGCGTTTCAGCGGAACGGTGGTGGCAGGAAATCAATATCTGGCAGACTATGCAGCCCGGTCGGGAGCAAAAAACATAGAAATTATTCCAACCGTCATCGATCTGGACAGGTATCCGGTTAAACAAACTACAGATACTGATCCATGCATCGTGGGATGGATTGGGACGAAAACAACCTTTGAAAAACATCTTTTACCCTGCAAAGACTGGATTAAAGCTTTGCAGAATCAAGAACCGAATATCCGTTTCCATATTGTGGGAATCACAGAGGATATGGATCTCGGAAAAAATGTAAAATATATCCGGTGGACGGAAGAGACAGAAGTTGCTGAGATTCTGAAAATGGATATTGGCCTGATGCCACTGCAGGATTCCAAATGGGAAAAGGGCAAATGCGCCTATAAACTCATTCAGTATGCCGCGTGTGGAATTCCGGGCGTAGCATCGGATGTAGGAATGAACAGGGAAGTTGCGGTTCCGGGGGAAACCGGGATTTTAGCTTCTGCGGATGAAGAGTGGATACAAGCCATTAAAACCTTAAAATCCAATACCGAATTAAGACACCAAATGGGACGCAACGCCCGACAGAAAGTCGAGGAACGCTATTGCATTCAGCAGACTTCCACGAAATGGAAAGAAATCCTTAACCATTAGGCATAAAAAACTATTTTTGCAGTTATGATATTGGATTTAATCTACATTCCTCTAATTATTATATTGGGTCTCGGCTTCATCAATCTGTTCAGCAGCCAGCTGACAGACCGTGACCAAAGCATGCTAAAAAAACTGTTTTTCTTTCATCTGCTCCTTGGTACTTATTACTGTTTTTTTATTCAAGGTGATGCCATCGGGTACTGGCGGGTACCGAAAGCCTATACCTTCGATACTTTTAAGGAAGGGCTGTTCAATGGAGAGGGAACGATGTTTATGTATGCCTTTAATTTCATGTTCTCTAATGTGCTGAACATGTCCTACCTCTCCAATACCCTGCTGTATTCTCTGTTTGGGTTTATGGGGCTGACCTTTTTTTATATGGTCGTGGTGAAAACCATTCCCTATAATAAAATGATCAATGGATATGTGCTCTTTCCACTCATCTTCTTTCTGCCGAACCTGCATTTCTGGAGTGCGGGGGTGGGGAAGGACACCACTTTGTTTCTCTGCATCGGCATGTTTGCCTATGGCATCCTTAAACCCATCACCCGCATCCCACTCCTTGTAATCAGCGTCCTCCTGGCTATGGCCATTCGGCCGCATATCGTGCTGTTCCTGATGGCAGGGTTTGGTCTGGCCTATATCTTCGGAGGTAAAGTCTCGGTGTTTCAGCGGGTACTTTTTTCCGGCGTCCTTATAGGAATTGGTTTGGCAATCCTGCCGTCCGTGATGGAGTTCGCCAAGATTGAGGAAGCTTCCGCGGAGGGATTTGATAAGTTTGCGGAAGGCAAGGCTGCAGTATTAAGTCGGGGCGGAACTGGTTCCCGGATTGATGTCAGCGGAATGCCTTTTCCGCTGAAAGTGCTTACCTTTTGGTTCAGGCCTTTTTTCTTTGATGTCCGTAACCTGAACGGGTTAATCGCCTCTATTGAGAATCTTATTTTCGTCATTGTCTTTATTAAAGCCATGCGCACCAAGCCCATAACCGCTTTCAGAAAGGCTCCCTTTGTTATTAAAGGGCTGGTCTTCTTCCTGATCTTCGGGTCTTTTGCCTTTTCCCAGTCTCTGGGAAATGTCGGCATCATGATCCGCATGCGGAATATGTTCCTGCCCGGAATGCTGATCTACCTCATGTGGGTGTTTTCTTACCAGCAGCAGGTGGCAAAGGAGCAGCTGCTGGCGTACCGGGAGCAGCTGAGGCAGAGGCCGAAGCCTAAGGAGCAACTGCTAAAGGAATAAGCACTGGGGAGACCACCCCGTCAGCCCCTTGCGCGGCTGACACCCCTCCGGGGGAGGGGAATACGCGGTTTTTCTTTTGTGCATGAGGTACTGGAAAAGGGAGATTCAGGAATACTTCAGGGAGGAGAATGTGCGGTATTTCTTATTTAAGTGGTTTCTAATGATCCGGGTCCGGTTGTTTCTCCGCGTTGTAATTTTATTTCTTCCGGTGTTGACCATATAGATTTCGGCATAGCTGCACAGTACAATCTTATCCTATCCTTTATTAAACACCGGGATATTCCCCTCCCCTGGAGGGGTGTCCGTGTGCCTCGCACACGGACGGGGTGGTTATTGTCTGCACACGGACGGGGTGGTTCATTCTGCTCCTGACAATTCATCCGCTTCTCTTACCCCATAATGCTCGATGATGAAATTTTCCAGATCTCTTATGACAATCAACATATTGTTCTTAATATCATGATTTGAAATTCTGAACACCTTTACTCCATAACTTTCCAGTTCAGCTTGTCGCTTCTTATCATATTCCTGTTTGAAATCATGACTCCAGCCATCAATTTCAATAGCCAGACCTAAACTTTTAACATAAAAATCTACAATATAATTTCCAATGATTTTCTGCCGGTCAAAATCAATTTGGTGGAACCTGCCGCCGTGAACCTGTTTCCAGAAGAGTACCTCACAAAGAATCCGGGCTTTCCTTTTATCCGGAAGTAGAGATTTCAGCTTTGCATGATAAGGCAGATTTTCAATTCTGTTTTTTCGGATGGGAGTACCCCGGATGTGGGTGAGGATTTTCATGTGTTTCTTTTAAATAAAGATAAGAAATAATGGAAAATAACCAGCCGGGGCGACCACCCCGTCATCCGCTTTCGCGGCTGACACCCCTCCGGGGGAGGGGAATGCGCGGTTTTTCTTTTGTGAGTGAGGTACTGGAAAAGGGAGATTGAGGAATCATTCAGGAGGAGGGGAATGCGCGGTTTTTCTTCTAATTATGCAGTTTCTAATGATCCGGGTCCGGTTGTTTCTCCGCGTTGTAATTTTATTTCTTCCGGTGTTGACCATATAGATTTCGGCATAGCTGCACAGTACAATCTTATCCTATCCTTTATTAAACACCGGGATGTTCCCCTCCCCTGGAGGGGTGTCCGTGTGCTTTGCACACGGGCGGGGTGGTTCATTCTGCTCCTGATAATTCATCCGGTTCTCTTACTCCATAATGCTCCATGATGAAGTTCTCCAAATCTCTCAGCACAATCTCCATACTCTTCTTAATATCATCATTTGAAATCCGGAATACTTTTACACCGTAACTTTCAAGATCACGCTGTCGCCTTATATCATATTCCTGTTTAAAATCATGACTCCAGCCATCAATTTCAATAGCCAGGCCTAAGCTTTTAACATAAAAATCTACAATATAGTTTCCAATGATTTTCTGCCGGTCAAAATCAATTTGGTGGAATCTTCCGCGGTGAACCTGTTTCCAGAACAGTACTTCACAGAGGAGTCCGGCTTTCCTTTTATCCGAAAGCAATGATTTAAGTTTTTTATTGTAAGGCAGATTTTCAATTCTGTTTTTTCGGATGGGATTACCCCGGATGTGGGTGAGGATTTTCACGGTGTTTTTAAAATAAAGATAGGAAATTGTGGAATGGTGGTAAAATCACCCGACTTGTTTTTACTGCATCTATGACCACCCCGTCATCCGCTGGCGCGGTTGACACCCCTCCGAGGGAGGGGAATACGCGGTTTTTCTTTTGTGAATGAGGAACTGGAAAGGGAGATTGATGAATCATTCAGGAGGAGGGGAATACTCAGTATGTCATTTTTTAAAGCGGTTTCTAATGATCCGGGTCCGGGTGTTCTTCCGCGTTGTAATTTTATTTCTTCCGGTGTTGACAAGATATATTTCGGCATAGCTGCACAGTACAATCTTATCCTATCCTTTATTAAACACCGGGATATTCCCCTCCCATGGAGGGGTGTCGGTGTGCTTTGCACACGGACGGGGTGGTTATTTCCTGCACACTTAAAGAGTGGTTAATTTAGCGCCAAAACTGACGTAAAAACTGGCAGGAAATTTCAGTTTTTGCCTCCGGAAAAATGTGATTTTGGGCAAAGAAATTACGTATTCGCACCTTAAAAAAAACCTTTTTGCATCATAAAATCAACCTTTTTTACGGTCAAAAACATCCGTAAGAACAAAAAACTTTGCGCGTACTGAGGAAAAAATATTGTGTAAGTACGGTAAAATATGTCCGTAGGTACGAAAAAAAATTTCGTCAGTACAGAATTAAGGTAAAAATCGGTAACTTTACGGCACAAAAAAGCCCCGGCTGCAAAACCGGGACTTATTGAAAACCATCTGTTCAGGTCGTGGGGCTACACGTCCTGAACTTTTTTTACCGGGGCCGTAGCCACCGTACGTTTCAAAAGCGGTGAAGGGGAAAAGAGAATGCGCTTCTTGGTCACACTCGACGCGGTAAGCTCATCAGCGGTATCGGCTCCTGTTCCGCTCACTGAAGGGCGAAAGGTTCCCAAATCTCCGAATTTCACAATGTATCCGTCCTGCAGATACTTCAGCAGGGATTTCTCCAGCCCGAAAAGTACCGCACGGATGTCGACGCTGTTCAGCGTAGAAGCATCCGAAAGCTCTTCGGAAATGGTTCTTACATCAATGGTTCCGGTGCTTTTCACCAGCGGATAAAACTTCTTAGGATCATCCGGTAATTGTGGGTTGCGTCTTTCGACGGCTTTAAAACTAATCATAATAACATTTTTAAAATTAAATTCAATTTTTGAATGCCCTGGCTTTACCATTTGGCTGGGCGGACTTTGCTGGTTGCTGAACCTGGAATGGTGGTCGGTTCATGAGTTTTTACGTCATTGGGTATATTTTTATTATTATTGTTTTGTACTGAAAT
Organism: Kaistella yananensis; assembly: GCF_026107505.2. NCBI lineage: Bacteria > Pseudomonadati > Bacteroidota > Flavobacteriia > Flavobacteriales > Weeksellaceae > Kaistella > Kaistella yananensis. Next base: position 239,857 of record NZ_JAPCHZ010000001.1, read on the forward strand.
AAAATATGTTTATCTTTACGTCACTACAAATATAATAAATTGTTTTTAATTAAATACAATTGTTTTAAAAAAAATACATATTGATTAAGTTACTATGGAAACCAATGAAAAAATAAAGCAAATCCGCATACAGCATGATATGACCCAGAATGAGTTTGCGGCATCGCTGGGAATCAGCCGCAGTGCCCTTACACAGCTGGAAGCGGGACATACCAAACCCTCCTTTGATGTTCTTGAGAAACTCATTGATCAGTATGACGTTGATGTATCCATTTTTTTTAACACGGCGGTGCCTGAAAAGAAAAAACTGGATAATGTCCAGGAAATCGGAGAAAGAGTGCAGAAGATCATGGCTTTTTATGATGAACAGTACGGACTCAGGTATAATGAACTTCTGGAGGAACGCCTTGTTCAGCAAGTTGCGGAGGCCTATCCGGACCGCGAGAAAGCAGATCTTCTGCTGAAGTTTTATGAGGCTTATATCGTTCTGAGGTCGATCACCGCTGAGCTGGAGTTTCTGCTCATGGATCCGCTGAAACGGTATGCGAATAAACTCCGAAAGCAGCGCGAAAGCGCAGAAGAGCATGATGACCGTTTGCTCCGCACGCCTGATTCTCCGGACATTGTGCGGCATTTAGACAGCATTATGGATGAAATCTGGAGTTTCGCCTATGGTGATGGCGGTATTGTTCTGGACTGGGTGGCAGAGCAGAAAAAAAGAAACCCACAACTGGGAGAACTTATATTTTTTACCACCCCGCTCAGTAAACTGCTCTACAGTTCTCGGGAGGAGCTGTTGAGGCAGTTTGAGATCCTGCTGCGGCAGGCTGACGCGCTGGATGAGGTAAGTCACTATTATCAGAAAGAGCATTTTTTCTTCGGAAACCCGTAATGCAGCAATGACGGGGGTGCATAAGGTGGGCTGGGTCGCGCTGAAAGGATTGTTTCGCTGCCTTCGGCGGCTCGCAATAAAGAACGCGCTGAGTTTGGGGACCTTGTCATCGCGGGGAGCCAGATTACAGTCGTACCTGAGTTACTATTCCAAGTCATTTCGAGGAGCCAGATGAAAGTTCACCAAGATCATTGCGAGGAGCGAAGCGACGAAGCAATCCGTTAATAAAATACCCCATCTCATTAAAATACCCTATTTTTATCCCCGAATGAAAATCCTCCACCGTATTTTTCCCTTTCTGCTGTTGGCCTATCATCTGGCGTTTGCCTGGGTGGGCTATGAATATATCATTACCCATCACGGGGATGCGGAACGCTATTGGTTTTTGGGACAGGATCTTGCATCTTCTTCCTGGACTGATTTTCTAAAACCCGGGACTGATGTGGTAAGGTTCCTTACTTTTCCGCTCGTCAAGTTTTTTGGGATGCCCTTTTGGGGCGGGTTTTTTATTTTCAGTCTCCTGAGTTTTTCGGGAATAGCACTTCTTTACCGAACGCTGATGCAGCGCGCCTGTGAAAGCCCCCGCCATCAGTTGTTGGTAATGGTTCTGATGCTGCTGCCCAACTTTCATTTCTGGACTTCCCTGATCGGGAAGGAGGCCGTGCTCATCATTCCTATCGCTCTTTTTATCCGCGAAGTTTCTCTGAAAAAATATTTCAGCTTCCTGCTGTTAGGCTCTGTGTTTTTTATTGCCCTGATCCGTCCGCATATCGCTTTCATTCTTTTATTGAGCTATGTGCTGAGTCTCCTCTGGACGCTCCGGTTGCCAAATCGATACAAAGCAATAATACTTGGAGGTCTCTTCGGAGCCACCGCCCTGTTTGCTTTTCTATTGACCCGGCTTCAGGATTTCAGTGGCGGATTTCAGCGGGTCCTGCAAAAGTATGAAGCCCATATCCGGCATTTTAAAACTACCGATGGCTATATTCCGCTTGACGAATATCAGCTGCCGTATAAAATTTTTACCTTCTGGTTCAGGCCGCTGCCTTTTGAGAAAGTGGGAGTGCTCTATACAGTCCTCAGTATTGAAAACATGTTCCTGCTTCTCCTTTCTGTGTGGGTGTCCGTGTACGCGGTAAAATATTTCCATGTTCTAAAAAACAGGATGCTTTTCGTGCTGCCTGTAGTTTTAGTTTTTATTTTTTCGCTCATGTATGTCTACGCCTACGCCAATTACGGCATCATTATGAGGACGCGGGTCATGGCGGTCCCGATTCTGTACCTGCTTTTTATGGAGGTGTTCTATATGAGCATTTCCAGAAATTATTCAAATACATAAACCCCCGGACTTCTTTCTGGAGATCTTATTATATTTGCAAATCATGCGCAATGCGCAATCAGTATCAACAGTCAACATCAGGCAATATCCGACATTCTTTTGAAAAAAATTATCCGCATTACCACTGTTCCCCTCTCCCTCGACAAACTTCTGGGGAAGCAGCTTGGTTTTATGAACCAATATTATAAGGTTACCGCAGTTTCGGCCGACAAGCCTGAGCTTGAAAGAGTGGCAAAGAAATACGGAGTTGGTCACCATCACGTTGAAATGACCAGAGCCATCACTCCATTTAAAGATCTGCTAGCGGTCTGGAAATTTTACCGTTTTTTACGGGAAGAAATGCCGGAGATGGTGCACTCCCACACTCCCAAAGCAGGCCTTGTGGGGATGATGGCTGCTTATTTTGCGGGCGTGCCAGTCCGCATGCACACGGTTGCCGGATTGCCATTGCTGGAAGCTACAGGTATAAAAAGAATAATACTGAATATTGTCGAAAAGATTACGTACGCATTTGCCACGAAGGTCTATCCCAACTCCTTTGCCATGCGGGATATTATCATCAGGGAAGGTTTCTGCGCCGCCGGAAAACTTAAGGTTTTAGGCAATGGCAGCAGCAACGGTATTGATACCGAGTATTTCTCTCCGTCGGCCATTCCTCTCGTAAAAACCACTGCGCTCCGTGCAGAACTGGGGATTACGGATGATGATTTCGTTTTTATATTCGTAGGTCGGCTGGTAGGTGATAAGGGCATCAACGAACTTGTTGAGGCGTTTGTTAAGGGTAAGGTCAAGGCTGAGGTTAAGGGTTTTTTCGCCGCAAAAGAGTTTGCTTCTCCGTCTGTGGCTGATCGGAATGACAGTGTTGAGGTTGAGGTTAAGGTTGAGGCTAAGGTTAAGGCTGAGGGTAAGGCTAAAGTTGAGGTTGAGGCTGAGAGTGACTTTATGCGCCATGGGAGGAATGTCAAGCTGCTTCTTGTGGGACCATTGGAAGAGGACCTGGATGCGCTCCTTCCCGAAACGCTGGAAACAATCCAAAGCCATCCGGACATCATCAGCGTGGGTTACCAGGATGACGTGAGGCCGTACTTTGCACTCTCGAATGCACTGGTTTTTCCGAGTTACCGTGAAGGGTTTCCCAACGTGGTACTTCAGGCGGGTGCGATGGCACTCCCTTCCATTGTTACCGATATCAATGGGTGTAACGAAATTATTAAAGACGGTGAGAACGGAATGATTATTCCCGTAAAGGACTCCGCTGCGCTGCAGAAGGCTATGGAAAAAGTGATGGACGATACCGGAAATTATTATTCCATGAAATCCAACGCAAGGCCATTGATTGAAAGTCGCTACCGACAGGAGGTGGTGTGGCAGGCGCTGTTGGAGGAGTACAGGAGGGTTACGGAGTAGTGGGGCAGGTGAGTGGTAAGGGGGAAAACTAAGGATCCCATACCTCCCCGTCATCCGCTGCCGCGGCTGACACCTCTCCGTGGGAGGGGAATATGCGTTTCTTCTTTTGGAAGGGTAGGTTTTAATAAGTCAGCAACTGGCATTTTTCCACATTGTAATTTTATTCCTTCCGGTGTTGATAACAGAGACTTAGCCATTGTTCCACAGTACCACCTTATCCCATCCCTTATTAAATACCGATACATTCCCCTCCCCCGGAGGGGTGTCGTGTGCTTTGCACGCGGACGGGGTGGTTATTCCCGCCCAAAACTTAGGTAAAACTGCCGGAAATTGCAAAACCCTTTTCTTGAAGTTAAATTTTTTAAGCAGATCCTCCGAAAATCAAATTCCTTTCCCCAACACTAAAGGGTGTAAATTTAATTTTCTCTACTCCCTTTGATAAAATTTCCATCAGTCTCCCTTTAGGGGTAGGGGTAAAAGACTGCTGGAAATTTTTCTGTTATTTCTTTGTCTGACTTTTGGAGAAGGGTTAACGCTGTCAGAAATCAAATTCCTTTCCCCGACCCTAAAGGGTGTGAATTTGATTTCCTCAATTCCGTCTGTAAAATTTCCATCAATCTCCCTTTAGGGGCATGGGTAAAAGACTGCTGGAAATTTTTCTGTTCTTTCTTTGTCTGACTTTTGGAGAAGGGTTAACGCTGTCAGAAATCAAATTCCTTTCCCCGACCCTAAAGGGTGTGAATTTGATTTCCTCAATTCCGTCTGTAAAATTTCCATCAGTTTCACTTTAGGGGCAGGGGTAAAAGACTGATGGAAATTTTATTAAACCTGATTTCTTCTTTTTCAGTAAGAAATTATCATTTTTATTTTTTAATTTTAAAGTTATGAAACCGCTTAAACCCAATTACGACGATGGAATGTGGAAAGGGGCTCCCAAAGAAAGTTTTGACAAGGCCCGTGACTTAAGGCGCAATGCTACCGCGGCGGAAAGACTATTGTGGGAAAGGTTGAGAAATAAGCAGCTGGATAATTACAAATTCAGAAGACAACATCCTGTTAGTCTTTACATCGCTGATTTTTATTGTCATCAACTCAAACTGGTTATCGAACTTGATGGTGAGTATCATCTGTCTGAGCAGCAGAAACAAAAAGACAGCGAAAGAACAGCAGCATTAGCCTCTAATGGACTTTATGTATTAAGATTCTCTAATCATGAAGTTGAAAGTCATATTGACCGTGTCCTTCAGGTGATAAGGGATTTTATTAGCGATCTGACTGTGATTAAATAAGTACAGTAATAAAATTTGTTCCTCTTGGCAAGCCGGAAATCAATTCATTTTTCCCCAACCCTAAAGGGTTTGAATTTGATTTCCTCTATTCCGTTAGTAAAATTTCCAGCAGACTCCCTTGATTTCCTCCACTTCGTTAATAAAATTTCCATCAGTCTCCCTTTAGGGGCAGGGGTAAAAGACTGCTGGAAATTTTTATGTTCTTTCTTTGTCTGACTTTTGGAGAAGGGTTAACGCTGTCAGAAATCAAATCCATTTTCCCCAACCCTAAAGGGTGTGAATTTGATTTCCTCTATTCCATTTGTAAAATTTCCAGCAGACTCCCTTTAGGGGTAGAGGTAAAAGGCTGATGGAAATTTTTAGTAAGCATTATTTAAAAACGGTAAGCACTTCCTCAACCGTCACCTTCCCGAAATAATCTGTTAGGTCCAGGCTGCTGAGCACGTTACGCAGCTCCTCTTCTTCATGTTTAAGCCCCACCAAACGGGCTTCGAGCTCCTCGATAGAGTTTGGGGCGAAGAAATCGCCGAAGATCTTGGCTTTTTCGATGGTGCCTTTCACGACATCGAGGTGCACTTCAATGAATCCTGCGGGCACCTTGGTCGCTTTCTGGAAACTGTAGTTCGGGGAAAAGCCGAAGTTCCAGTCCCAGGTCTCGTATTTTTCCTGCATCAGTTTTTCAATGCCGGCAATATCGTCGGTGGTGAGTTCATAGTGTTCCGCACCCGGATTGTTGCTTATGATCTCGTCCGTCAGCAAATTTTTGAGTTGCTCCGTGGTCGTGCCTTCCGGAAGATAATGGATGAGGTTGGTCACCCGTGACCGGTTGGATTTCGTGGCTTTGTCGATGAACTTCAGGGGGTTGGCTTTCAGGGCATCGCCCAATACCTCCATTTCCGAGTTCAGCAGGATGGTTCCGTGCTGAATCATTTTCCCGTTTTTGGCAAGTTTCGCATTGCCACTGAACTTTTTTCCATCAACCAACAAATCATTGCGCCCTTCGAGAACTGCCGGAACACCGAGACGGTTCAGCAAAGAAAGTACCGGTTGGGTAAATTGCGAGAAATCGCCAAAATCGTGATCCGCCAACAGGGTATGAAAGGAAAAGTTAAGATTCCCCAGATCGTGGTACACGGCACCGCCACCCGACATTCTTCTTACCACCTTAATTTCCTTTTCCTGTACATAATCCAGATTGATTTCAGCCAGGGTATTCTGAAATTTCCCTACAATAATCGAGGGCGCATTTACATACAGCAGGAAAATATCTTCGGTTGGAAACCGGTGGAGGAGGAATTCTTCGGTGGCGATATTGAAATAGGCGTTGTGCGAAGGGGAATCGATGATGAGCATATAAAAAATATTTTGGCAAAAATAGGGAAAAATGTTGGGTGCTGGTTCGGGAAACTAAGGCATCTTAATGTTCATGCTTCCTCTCCAAGACACAGCACTGCAGCTGAACTACACGCGGTCATAAAACTGATGGCCATCCTGAACCACGTTCGGTAATGGCAAGGATCTGCAAAATTTTTCCGCGAGTTGGACGACAGCAGTTTTAATGGCGACAGAAAAGTGGACAGTTTAAAAAATAATTTGGCCATTGATGTGACTGATTGTTTCGTAAAAATTATAATGGAAAACTTAATAGAGGAATTTAATTACTTAGGTTATTTTCGGTTGCAGACAAGATGTTATGTATTTTCGCACTAAATAGACAATATTTTAGCGAAAAAAAACTTTGTTTTTTAACATATTTTGTGAAATATAAGTTATTAATTTTTACCTTTGCGAATTAAAGTTTTGCTTTTTTATAAAAACATAATAACCACATAAATTTACAGTTATGGAAAAAAAATTTACCCAATTGATTTATCATGGATTTATCACCTGTTTGTTTTTCCTGGCGACAACTTTACAGGCGCAGGTTACTCAAGTCTTTACATATACAGGAAATACCCAAACGTTTACCGTACCTGCAGGCGTAACCTCGCTTCAAATCAAAGCATGGGGAGCCGGAGGGGGTGGCTCAAATGCATTTAATGAAGGTGGATCCGGAGGATCCGGAGCCTTTGTCACTACTAGCCTTACCGTAATTCCTGGCCAGGTATACACCATACAAGTCGGGGGTGGCGGACGAAGCGGTGAAGACATCAAAGCTGGGGGTTATGCTGGTGGTGGAACCGGAGGAAGACAGTCTGGTTCCGGTGGTGGTTACAGTGCTATTTTTTTTGGTAATACAATCGGAAGTAATGTCCGCATAGTCGCCGGCGGCGGTGGCGGTGGCGCTTATGAAAGTAAAAGTACTTACGGAGGTGCTGGGGATGGCGCAGATGCTGCCAATATGAGCTCTACCATTACTGGAGGTAAGACAGCAGGCGCATCTGGCCGTTATAATAATGATCCCAGGGGGGCCACTGCGGGTACACCATACCAGGGCGGAAAAGGATCCACGACCTACTCGATCGGGCCTTGGGAAGTCGCTTATGACAACGGCGGCGGCGGCGGCGGTGGCGGTGTGCGTGGCGGCGGCGGTGGTGTAGGAAGTAACGGCTGGTTTTCGTATGACTCCACGGGCGGGGGTGGTGGATCTTCCTATACTCACCCAACTTTAGCAACCTCTGTATTATTGACCGCTGGAAATACGGGGAGCACAGGAGGTTGGGTTTCTGCACCAGGAAATACTGACAGCGGGTATATTGCCGGTGTGGGACGTGGAGGTGCGAACCGTAATAGTGGAGGAAATGGGCTGATTGTCATTACCTATACTGAAGGTGAATGTACCGATAATCCGACTGGTGGTTCGGCGGTACTTACGCCAAATACTGGTACGGTGGGTAGCTTATTCACAGCAAATGTAACCGGAGGGACCATTGGAGCGCTGGGCTTGACTTATGAATGGGAAATGTCTGTTGGCTCTGCTACAGGTCCGTGGACTGCCATTCCGGGCGCAACTACGGCGTCGGTCCAACTTACTGCACCAAACGAACCGCCGGGGACGAAGATTTACTACCGCAGAAAGATTACCTGTGTCAACTCGGGAAGCAGCAGAAATTCTAATGCAGCAGAATATACGATTTATTCACCTTCCTATTGCGACCCTGCATCATTCATCAATAATGATTATTATATAAAAGGGGTTAGATTTTTAGGAACGTTAAACGATGTGCAAAATTTAAACAACGGATATTCTAATAATCCAAAAGGATATCAGGACTGGACCGGTTTAGGAACGTATGCGTCTCAAGAACAGGGAGGCGCAATTAATTTAGCCGTTGAAAATTCCAGGGAAAGTGTGATGGCTGCCTGGGTGGACTGGAATAATAACGGGAATTTTGAAGCGGGAGAACAGATATATAATACAGCAGGAAGCGGTGTTGGTTCCACGATCATAGGATTTTCAGTACCAGCAGCGCAGGCGATAGGGTATTACCGTATAAGAATCAGAGTTTCCGCAAATCCAATTTCAAATAATCCGACAACGAACTGTCAGGATTTTACGAACGGAGAAACAGAAGATTATCTTTTTCAGGTTCTAAAAGCTTGTGATGCAAAGGTAACTTCTTTTGCCGTGTCAGAAGTTTGTGGACCAGCAAAATTGCCGATAACAATAAATACGGTGAACGCCACCAGCGTTAAGATTTATACTGCTGAGAATGCTAACAATCCGATTGCCAGTGTGAATGTGACTAACAATAGCGCAACATATACCACAGCATTGATTTCAGAAACCACAGTTTATTATGTTGCCGCAGCTAACGGAACTTGTGAGGCTCGCAACCGGGTAAAAATCATTGCCAAAGTAAATCCTCTACCCAATATTGATTTTGACAATACGGTCCGTGAGTTCTGTGGAGATGCTTCTGGTACCCAAACCCTTCAGTTTGCGGCTTTAGGTGATAAAGAAACCGTAGAATTGGTAAATGAAAATTTTAATACGAATTTAGGAGTCTTTACCGCTACCCAGGCAGGACAAAATATTGCGGCTGCGGCGTGGATCCACCGTACCTCGAATTTTATTCCGGGAAGTCCATCGGTGATACAGCCTGCTATTGCTTCCGGAATAAGTGGAGATGGTTTTGCCGCTTCGGTAACAGATGTGGGGCCCGGAACCAACAGAACCAATCATCTGACGACTACGGCTTCCTTTAATACCACCGGTTTCTTGAATTTGCATCTTGATTATAATATTTATACTTTTTTTGAAGGGATTAAGCCGGACGTTGAAAAAGTGAATGTAGAGGTGTCACAGGATAACGGAGTAAATTGGGTCGTATTGAAAACTTATAGTCCCACAAGTACCGGTAATGTAGGTCTTCCGAATAAATTTATGGAGGAAACGCTCGATCTTAATGCATTTATAAACGTGGCCGCATTAAAGGTAAGATTTTCCATATACGCATTCGCAACATCGGGTCAGTGGTCGGGTGATATTGGAGCTGTGGATAAAGTCCGGCTGTATGGTGAAAAACCGCTAACCGCTGCCTTCAGCTGGTCTGTAGTTGGTGGTGATGCTATTCTTTATAATGATGATTGTGTTACGCCATATAACGGTGCCACCAATTCAATCTGTGTAAAACCGTCTTCTGCGCTTTTGGAGACCAAACCTTCATGGACAATAGAAGCCGAAGCCTCACTTTCAAATGGGTGCTCTGCAACGGGTAGTGTTAACATTATCAATAATAACCGAACCTGGAATAATACTGCCAGAACCAACTGGAATCAAAATTACTGGACACCTTCCGGTATACCGGATCAGGATAAATGTGTATTGATCAAGACACCAATAGGTATAACTAATACAACTAACGCCCTCGCCAAAAATATTAGAATTGAAACCACTGCAGGGGCTACCGGAAAACTTACGGTGAACGGTTCTTTAACGGTAACCGATGGGATCACCAATACGGGACTTGCCGAAAATTTTATTGTAAAATCCGATGCCAATCTATTACAGATTAACGAGAATCCGAATCTTAACACGACACCAATATCGGTACGCCGTCTGTTTACCTGGTCCGGATCGACGGATGCCACCCGCCGAGAATACAACTTCCTTTCATCTCCGGTGTACAACCAGAACATGAAGGAAATCTATGGCGGCGTAGCATCGCACGTACCGTATGTAACGAAACTCAATGAAAGCACCAACCTTTTTGTAAACGCAACCTTAGCGGATTACACCAAACAAGCAAAAGGTTTTGCGGTGAGAGAACCCAAAACAAGTTTTACCGGTGTACCGACCCAGGGAATTGAAGCCAATGAGGCAGAATACAAAGGGGTGCCGAATAACGGAACCATCAGTATTAACCTCGACTGGACCAGCGCCGGAAGAGGATATAATGTGGTCGGAAATCCTTACCCTTCCAATATCGATATTGTGAAGCTGTATGCAAACTCAGTGACCAACTTAGACACTCCTGAAATCGATGCCAACTTCAGGTTCTGGGACAACACCGTGAATGCGACTTATGTACAGATGGGCGGTGCCTATCAGGGGTATAGTTATGCTATCTTCAATGCCATCAGTCAGACGTCAACAGCGGCTCCGGGTCTGGATCCAAATCCGGGAGGAGGAAATACTACGCTGAAGGCACCCGGAAAGATCATAAAGGTGAACCAGGCCTTCATGATCCGGGCCCTTCAGGGAGGAGCAAGCATGAAATTCAACAATACCATGCGTGAAACCACCCAAACCGGATCGGTGTTCTACGGCAAAGAGTCGCCGCATGACCGCTACCGGCTTCAGCTGAGTACTGCGGCGCATTTCGTGGTGCAGAATGCCGTGACGTATTTCCCTCAGGGCAATAATGCCTTCGGTCCTGAAGATGCCCGAATCCCTAACTCTACTGCTTCGGATGCGCTCTTTACGTATGCGGGCGACGCCAAAGTGGTCATCAACGGCAGAAGCATGTTCGACAGCAGTGATGTGATTCCGCTGGGTACCCGTCATTTTACAGCGGGAACCTACAGGATTCAGGCAGTGGACCTCGAAGGAGTCTTCGCTAACGGACAAAGCATTTATCTGAAAGATAAAGCCTTGAATATCTTCACCGACCTTACTCAGGGTGACTATACCTTCACGAGTGAGTCCGGCGAATTTACCAACCGTTTTGAAATCGTGTACAGACCTGGTGTCGTGCTGGCCACTGACACCAAAGAGCTTGCGAAGGTTGAGGTTTACCGCGATGCCGCTGATTTCGTCATCCGTTCTTCGGATAAAGCAATCAGCTATTTGGAACTTTACGATGCCTCGGGCCGTTTGATCTTCACGCTGAAAGGCAGCGCTAAGGAACTCCGTTTTGCCGCCGACCGTCTCGCAGATGGAATGTATGTATTGAAAACCAACCTGAAAGATGGTGAAGTGATGACAGCGAAAATCAGGAAATAGCAGTCCTGTCCATATTCATACAGAAGCCCCGGTTTAGCCGGGGTTTTTTAGTGGGATAGTGGGTAAGTGGTCAAGTGGGTTAATGGTTGAGTGCTGGAAGCTGGATGTTGGAAGTATCTCCAAACCGACCGGAGCACCCCCTTAATCACTTATCACTTATGGGTCATCACTTATCAATAATGCTCTGCCGGTGGCTGAGGCTCCCGAAGGCGGAGGAGACTGGAGTGGCGGAGTGATTTGGTGGGTTAGTGATTGAGTAATTCGGTGATTGACCGCTGGACTGGGTGCCTGCACCGTTACTGCTTGGCCGAGGTGGTGCTCCTCCGGAGTGACAGAATCTGTGTTAGTAATTCGGGTTTTTCAAAGAAAGCCTTTGTCACGCTGTAAGCGTCCCTATAAAGAAGGGGAACGGAACTCTCTTTATCATTTGGTCATTCCGCTTCCTGAGCACTAAACTACCTTATCACTAAACCACTAAACCACTAAACCACTCCATTACTCAATCACGAATCAGTCAGACAAACATCCCGCACCCAACATCCTGGGTTTTGTAACCCTGTAAGCTTTGGTGGCTGAGGCTCCCGAAGCCACCCTGCAGAAATCCGGAATGTAGCAGCAGATGCAGAAAAAGAAACACCCGAAACCCTGATGAAGTATAGAGAATATAATGATACGATATTTGAGGATGCTTCAACCTTAGAAAGCGATTATTTGAAATGATGTTAACCAAATGATAATTCTTTGCAAATTTTTTAAAATTTCAGCAAAGCGATTTGAATATTTTGTAATTTTGCTCTCCCAAATAATGGCAACCGTCTCTTAATAAATTTGTTAGACCATGAAAACAGCTTTATATTCGTTTTTTAAATCGCTTTTTGCGGCTTTATTCTTTTTTGTTTCTGTCGCGGCTTGGGGGCAGACGATTATTGCATTTAATGGTGCAGAAGATTCAGGAACCACTTTAATTGCACAATCAAATGGTTTTGGTTCTTCCACTACTAATACTGGAACTCCAGCTGATAGAATAAAAAATGGTTCAAAATCTTTTCAAAAATCAAATGGTGCTGCGACCTTTATTTCGACAGCTGTGCCTTTAACGGGTTTTGTAAATAACTTTGTTGAAGTGTGGAACGCTTCAATTTCATCTACGACAGGTAATGGGATTGATACGGGCGAGTATATAAAGGTATATGTATCTAATAACACAACTTTTAGTACTACTGCAGATGTGACGATTATCTCAACTGCTGCTAATTCGAGATGGGGTATGAGTGGAACCGGCGTAGTTTCTACAACAGCTGGAACATCTGTGACACAAACGGTTACGGGTGGTACTAAAACTGGTAATGCCGCTTACTCTAAAATTGTAGTTAATATTCCTGATACCTGGAGTCAGGTTTACATCAAGATAGAGACAATAAATGATGATGCTAATGAAATTTGGTCTATAGATGATATTGCAGTTAAAGGGACCGCTCCAACCTGCACCACTCCCACCTTTTCTTTCGCTGACGGTGTCACAGTAAATAAACTTACAACAGATATCCCTTTTACCAATACATTTACTTCACAAAACACCTCAGCAAAAGTATATTCGAGCAGTAACGCGTCTGTTGCTACCGTGGACAGCAGCGGTCAGGTTACCATCTTAGGTATTGGTACCACCACTATCGGAGTTACACAGGTCGCCGATGCGACCTACTGTGCCGTGAGCTCCAGTTATACTTTAAATGTTACTTCTGCATCGCCTGTCCTGGCGGTTACCGGTACTGCCAATAATGGAAGCAGCTGTACAGGAACTCCCGCAACAAAACAAACATATACCATCAGCAATTCGGGGGGAAGTGTCGCATCGGGAATTGCGGTGAGCAGCAGTAATCCGCAGTTTGTGGTCAGCAATATCTCCAGCACGACTGTTGCAGCGGCAGGAACGATCACCTTTGATGTGGTGTTTACGCCAACAGCAGGGGGTACTCAAAACGCAACACTTACGCTGACCAGTACCACTTCGGGAAGTAATACTGCAACGTATAACATTTCGGGATCAGGTATTGCATCGGTAACTCCAACGGTAACTACCGGTTCAGCTTCTGCGCTGGGAACTTTAAGTGGTACGCTCAACGGAAATATAGCAACTTTGGGGGTTTGTCCCAATTCTACCCAAAAGGGATTTGTGTATTCGGTAACAGCATCCAACAACAACCCAACCCATGGTGGAACCGCGGTAACCAATACACCGGTTGCCGGATTAGCCACCGGGAATTATAGTCTGCCGCTGACCGGTTTAGCGGCAAACACTCAATACAGTTACCGTGCTTATGTGTTTGACGGAACTGATTATGCGTATGGTGCCGTGGAAACCTTTACCACTTTGCAGGTGGCAGACCATTTGGTTTTTGTGGGGGTACCGGCTTCGGGCACCGTGGGGAATAATATTACAGCCTTTACGGTCGAAGCAAGACGTCCGGATAATACCGTAGATAATACCTTTACAGGATCAATTAGTATTTCTAAAGCAAGCGGTCCCGGCAACCTGACCGGAACTTTAAGCGTGATTGCAGTAGCCGGTGTAGCGACCTTTAACACTGCAAAATTTGATGCCGCCGGAACATACACTTTAAACGCCAGCTCCGGAAGTTTAACAGGAAGCACGAGCGGAAATATTGTGGTTAATATAGTTGCTGCTAATGTTGGAAATTATTTGTTTACGGGAAATACCTGTACCAATTACGTTGCTTCTGGTGTAGCTGCTAACCTTAGTTTCTCCAATATTTCGCCGACTGGCATTACTTGTAATACAAATGTTTCAACAAATATTTTTGGAGGCTCAGCATCCTGGGGAAATGCAATAGATACAGGAAAATACCTTGAATTTACAGTAACACCTGCCAGCGGTTATACTTTAACCGCTACTTCTGTATTTTTTGATGTTTGGCGTTCTGGCGCGGGAGCAAATAATTACACGGTCAGATCGAGTTTGGATAGTTTTACTAGTGATTTGGGGACGGGCTCGGTGACGACAACTCTAAGTGCGAAAACAGTTACGCTGACTTCGGTTTTTGCAGACCTTAATTCACCTGTTACTTTCCGTATTTATGGTTGGGGGGGAAGTAGCACAGGAGATTGGCGTCTTGATAATATCGGAGTAAATGGTTATGTTATTACTGCTTCTCCAAGACCACGAATCGCCGTAAAACAAAATACGGTCAACATTCCCAACAACACCGGAAGTTTCGGGTTTGGTAATCAGCTCGTGGGCACCAGCAGTGCGGCCACCACTTTTACCATTGAAAATACAGGCACCATGCCGCTCACTTTGGGAACGATTGCTTTATCGGGAACTAATGCATCAGAGTTTGCGGTTACCCCAGCGGGAAGTGCTTCTTTAGACCCAGGTAGTTCCACTACTTTTTCGGGTACGTTCAGTCCTTCAAGTGCCGGTGCCAAAACCGCCACCGTTACCATTCCGAACAACGATAATACCAATTTTACCTTTAATATCACCGGTACCGGTACACTTAATGGCGCCCCCTATAACGCGTCCATCAGTAAAAGCTGTCTGGGCAATACTCAGCTTATGCTGCAGTGGACAGCGCCTTCTTCAGGCACGACACCTACAGGATATATTGTTTATGCTCTTGCAGGAACTACTGCTCCCGCCATCGCAGCTGCATCAGCGGGTAATGCCTCGTCGTACACCGCTAATTCAGATTTCAGCGCCGCCACTTCTTACGGGACCTTAGGCAAAGCTGTGTATAAAGGCAACGGCACTGCCGCGACCATTACGGGACTTATCCAAGGTCAGCAATACACGTTCAAAGTCGTGGCGTATAACGGAGAAACAGCAACAGGCTGGGCATCAGGAATCAATACTGGCGGAAGCTGGAATGCAACCTACACCATTAAAGCGCCTGAAGTAGGCAATCCTGCGGCAACAGTTGCGCCGACCTCCTCTGTGGTGAGCTGGAATGTGGTTCCTGCCTCCCCGGGATGTTATGAATATATGGTGGTAGCCAGTCAGGGAGCGGTTACTTTTACGCCGTCAGGAGATGGTTCTGCATATTCCGCAAATGATGTGTTCTCGGGTAATAATCAGGTCGTGTATAAGGGAATAGGAAATAAGGTAACCGTGACGGGACTTACCGAGGGGCTGCAGTACTGTTACAAGATTTTTGTCCGGGAAGTGAACAGCAGCCAATGGAGTGAAGGGGTTTCTGTTTGCCGGACTACAGGGCTGAGTTACTGCGATTCGTACGGGAATACAGATTTCGGTACAGGCATCACCGGTGTAGAATTCAATACCATCAATAATCTGTCAGCAGCGGGAAATCAGCCTGATTATTCGGATTATACTACCTTGTCAACAGCTGTTTCTATTGGACAAAGTTATGATTTGTCTGTAAAGGTGAATACCGATGGAGATTATACAACCGCTGCGAAAGTCTGGATCGACTGGAACCGCAGTGGAACTTTTGAGGTTTCCACTGAGGAATACGACCTTGGGACTGCATTGAATGTTGCAGATGGATATACTACAAATTCCCCTTTGATCGTTACGGTACCAGCATCAGCGCAACCCGGCATGACCCGAATGCGGGTCAGCAATAAATACGATTTAGCAGCCACGCCATGTGAAAATGGATATGACGGGGAGGTAGAAGATTATACAATTGAAATCGTAAAGCCAGCCAATGCCGAAATTAACATAAAAGGGGGCAGTATTTCAATTCCGTCAGGCTCCACCGCGGTGAATGCACTCAACAATACGCTTTTTGCACCTACTCCTTTGGGGTCCTCCTCCGTTGAAAAAACCTTCACCATTGAGAACCTGGGGCTTACGGTTCTGAATCTGACCGGTTCTCCTGTTGTAAAACTGGAAGGCGACCATCCGGCAGATTTCACCGTTACTGAACAGCCTGCTGCAACCACGGTCGGCATCAATGGGTCCCTGACGTTTAAAGTGAAATTCAATCCTACGACTGCGGACGTAAGGTCGGCGGTGGTCTCCATCGGTAATGATGACCCTACAGGCAGTGAAAATCCTTACACGTTCAGAATACAGGGCAAGGGACAGTGTGCTGCATTGCCTGCTATAACGATGTTACCCGCAGCCGGTCCTGCCAATACGGTGGTGACCTTAACCTCCGCGGTTAATGATTTAACGGGCGCAGAGGTAAAACTTAACGGTGTTACCCTCACTCCTTTGTCAGTAAATGCCGGCGAAATAAAAATAAAAATTCCTGCCGGTGCGCAGGATGGGGATCTTACCGTGAGACTGCAGACGGGCTGCGTATTTACCCAGGTATTTGATGTGGTGACTTATGAAAATACAGCCTGCGAAGGGGCAGCAACCGGAACACTTCCAACCGACCTTATTATTTATGAAGTGTATGATGACGAGAAAGGAAGCGGTGGTTTCGTGTCCATTTATAATGGTACTTCCTCTGCTAAGAATCTCTCTTCCTATGAGATCTACCGGGCCGGAGATCCGACAATTACTCCGAAAGCGTACACGACAGGGCTTACGGGATCGATCTTACCCGGCGAGCTTAAAATCATAAGGTATTCAGGTGAAAATGCTTGTGCGACCCCTGCTTCTACCGGAAACGGTTCTTTTGGAAGCGGTTTTAACGGGGATGATGTCTTCGAGTTAAGAAGTTCCGATGGAGCCATCATTTACGATGCAGTACATGCCCCTTTCGATAAAGGATATTATATGAAAAGAAAAGCTGGTCAGTTTTCCGGTACTACGGTACCTGTTCCTGCGAACTGGGAAATCTTGAATCTGAATGAAGGCGACTGTGAACCGGCCGGTGTACCGCCGGTTATGCCTGGAGGAAATCCGCCTGCAATCACTTCACAGCCTGTCTTTACGCCCGACTGCCAAAGCATTGTCCTCAGTGTTACCGCTGCGGAAGGCTTCTCCGGAGGTAATGATCTTGCTTACCAGTGGTACCGCCTGGCACCGGGAGATGCTGCATGGACTGCAGTTTCTGATACCGGGGTGTATTCAGGTGCAGCGACTCCCGTGCTGACGGTTTCTTCGGTGACCGGTCTGGACGATTATCAGTTCTATGTACAGGTGAGGGAAAATGGGGTGACGTGCTACAGAGCATCAGATGCGGTACAGATTAAAGACCTTGAGACGCGATGGACCGGAACTGCCTGGTCTAAAGGAATCCCTCAAACCTACTCCAAAGTGATCATCGAGGCAGATTACAATACCAAAACCCACGGTGCACTCGATATCTGTGAACTGACGGTTAATTCAGGGAATTTCGTCATTGAAAAAGGTTTCCCTGTGAGGGTTCAGAACAAAGTAAGCAACAAAGCTAACGAAACCAATTTCACCATCGAGAACGACGGGCAGCTGCTGCAGGTGGATGATGTGCAGAATACAGGAAAAATTACGGTGAAAAGAAACATGACCTTTACCGTTGACAGAAAGGAATACAATTACGTTGCCTCACCAGTGGAAGGGCAGCACATGAAAATGCTCTTCGGGGCGGCCTCCAATACCCCTTATGTTTTGGTACTGAAGGAATCCACGAATCTTTTCGTCAATGCCGCCGCTGCAGACTATAATATCATAGGAAAGGGATTCGCCGTGAAAGAGGCAATAGATACCTATAACGATTCGGTGGCGCATTTCAAAGGAAAGCCGGTCAACGGCAGCCAACCTGTTACGGTAACAAAAACTTCCGCAGGAAGGGGCTGGAACCTTATCGGGAATCCTTATGCGTCGAACCTCGATCTTAAACTTTATTATGAACAGAATGACGCCAATATGCTGCCGGAATTCAGGTTCTGGGACAACAGGGTGAACAACACCTACGTGCAGTACGGCGGTGCCTACAACGGATACAGCTATGCGATTTACAATGCGCTGAGCGACGAAGGCAACCCGGCACCGGGTGGTGATGCGGGGAACAATACGGGAACACCGGGAACGCCTACAGAAGTGGCAGGTCTTTACCGCTATGCCAAGGTAGGTCAGGGCTTCCTGATCCGTGCAGTAAAACTGGGGGACCAAGACCTTAACTTCAGAAATACCCAGCGTACCGTTAACCAGCCGGACCGTGGATTCTTCGGAAAAAGCGAGGTTTTGAAAGACCGCTACCGCCTGCAGCTCATCACTCCGTCGGATCTGTATCTGACCAATACTGTGGTCTATTTTGAAGGAGGCATCAACAGTTTCGGGCTTGAAGATTCGCGCCACCCGAGCAGCGGAGCGTCGGACGCGTTCTACAGCTTTGCCGGTACCGATAAGACGGTGATCAACGGCCGGTCGGCATTTGAGGATACGGATGTAATTGCATTAGGAAACAAACATTATGTTTCGGGGAACTATACTATACGGGTCATTGACCGTATCGGGGTATTCGCCAACGGGCAAAGCATTTATCTGAAAGACAAAGTCCTGAACATCATCACCGACCTTACCGCGGGTGATTATGTCTTCACCACGAAAGCGGGAGACTTTACCAACCGTTTTGAGATTGTGTACAAACCCGCGGTGGTCCTGGCTGCAGATGATTCCGGGCGTAACGCAACGGAAGTGTACCGGGACGGCAGTGATTTTGTCGTACGGGCAGACCGTACCGTGGAAACGGTGGAGGTATTTGATGCTTCCGGAAGACTGCTGATCACGGTAAATGGCTCTGCCAGGGAACTCCGCTTCAGTGCTTCCCCGCTTACCGATGGAATGTATGTCGTGAAAGCCCGTCTGAAAGGAGGTGACAAGTTTACGAAAAAAATCAGGAAGTAAACCTTTTGATATCATACTATATAAAGCCCGGAATTCCCGGGCTTTTTTGTTGAAAGCGGAGTGCAAGTTTGGGTACTCTGTTCCTTTTTATGCCCTGCGTGTAATCACGTGGTAAGCGTCAGACAGTTGTATAGTCACTGCAGGACTCCGAAGTGAGGACACTTCGGAACGGGCTGAGTCCACTAATCACTATGCACTCAAAAACTCAAGAACTCAACCACTCAGCCATTCAACCATTCAACAACTCAAAAACCCAGTGGTTGTCAACTTTTGTCACATCACTGAACAAACTTTGTAAAAAATGGTCTTAATAATTGAATTCATGCTTCAAGAATCGCTTCTTTATTAAAATTTTTCTTAAAAAGGGTGAATACACGGTAAGAATGAATTTGGTTTTCGTTACCTTTACAAGAGCGTGTCCCAATACGCTTCAAACACAAAAACAAACACAATGAATGAAAAATTATCTTCGCTTAAAGCAGGACTATTCCTTCTGCTTTTATTGGCTTCAACCCTTATTACGGCACAGATCCAGTCTTTCCAAAATGGTAACTGGAACACGCCCTCTACCTGGGTCGGCAATATCGTGCCCAGTCAGAATGATGAGGTTCAAATAAATCATCAGGTCACTCTCTCCAATTTTACGTACCGCAATGCGAAAACCACTGTTGTGGCAGGTGCCCGGCTGGTTTTGAATCAGGGGATTCAGCATGAGTTTACCAATCCCGCAGCTTTTCCTGATGTTTCCGGTGTGCTGGAAATTGGCGCTGGCGGTTACCTTACCGGAAACGGTCCACAATATCACGTGGGTTCAGAACTCTATTATGCGTCGGGAGGGGTTTACGGCAGAAGTATCGAATGGGGTTGGGGTGCTGATATTTATAAACCTTTTAACGTTACTGTTAAAACCGGAACCTCCGTCAATATCGGAGCAAATGGGGCAACGAATCAGGAACTGGAGGTAAGGGGCAATTTAACCGTTCAGCCAAATGGGAATCTTTATATGGATTACGGAACCGACCAGATGAATCAGCCGCTGTTTGTTAAAGGCAATGCCACCGTCTATGGTCAGTTAATGCTTTCCAATAATGCGGGAGGAGATATTAAAATCAATGGGGATTTTACTTGCGAAAACAGCGGGCGTTTTTTTCCAAAAGTCAGAGCGGTAATTTTTACCGGTCTTAATGGTAGTATTCATAATGTAACCAATAATAACACTGCTGTTAATCCGTTTGTTATTCCTTATTTGGTGTATCAGCCAACCAGCGGTGCGACCACTGTAAATTTATTGGGCGCTACGAACTACCATATTTCGGCACCCAATGGCGGGGCGGTTATTCGTCATGCCTCCGGAAGCAGCAGCCGTATAAGTATCGGAGCGCGAAAACTCACGATTGGCTCTACCGGAATTGAGAATTATATCCAATATGGATCCGTGGTGAGGGGTACTACCTATATCGTCGGAGGAAATGATTCCAATCTAGAATTGCGCGGAACCGGAGATTTGGGATATTTGAATTTTATTTCGGTGCCGGTAATAGGAAGAAGTTTAAGAGATTTTACGGTAAGCAGAAGCACTGGATCGATTGGGGTGACCATTTCAACAGACCTAAAGATAATGGGACTGCTCGGTTTGCAGGGAGGCATTATACATGCCCGAAACATTATCAGTATTGACAGAACTGCATCGATCACTCCTGCCTTACCTACATCAGGAAACTTTATCATCGCGGATAAGAGTACTGGAGGAATTTTACGTAAATATCTTCCGCTGGGAAAAAATGATTTTTCCTTCCATTTTCCCATTGGTGACGAGGAGAACAGTGCAGACGGAATTAATTATTCTCCTATTGCAATCGCTATAAAAAAAGCTGATTTGCCTTTAACGCTTGCTTCTAACAGAGGTTATTTGGATGTACAGGTTAATGATGAGCCTGCTATCCCGGGAGTGGAGGATAATTACTTATCGAGATACTGGTCTGTAAAAAACGATGGGATTACAAATCCCAAATATAATGTTGTTGCAACCTTTATTCCCACTGATGTTGTCGGCGTACTAAAAGACGGTGCATATAAAGATGTGAGCCTTGATGTCTGGTATAAGGCTGGTAATGTTACGACATCTACCATCGTAGTAAACTCTGGAATAAATTTAGCGAGCGGTAATACCAATTGGATTACAGCAACTGAAAAACTGAAGAAGAATGAAATTTCCGTCAGCGGTAATGGTATTGAAATTTTCTCTGGTGATACCACTCCCGAATTGCTCGATAATACAGATTTTGGTTCAACATCTCCCGGTAATATTATTGAAAAACAGTTCAGGATCAAAAATACAGGTACTAAAAAATTGATTATTCGTGATATTTCAATTCTGAACCAGATTCCAGCTGTACCGGCACCGTTTTCCCTTATCACTACATCTGCTCCATTTAACGGAAGTTTTAGCGGAACGTTGGAACCTTCAGGAACAGTGGGTGATTATGTCGACCTCACTGTAAGTTTTACCGGAGAAATGCCGGTGGGGGATAAATTTGCTGATTTGTTCATTGACAATAATGATGCGAATGAATCTGACTATACTTTCAGAATAAAGGGTAATGTAAATGAATATGTTTCCTGTAATGGATTCAGAATTTTAGCCAACCAGAATTTTGAACCATCGGCCCCTTCACCAAATTATTCCTATACGGTAGAGGAACTTAATCCAGATGGCAATGCCATAATTGCGGGAGGGCAGGCATTTGCCAACAGTAATTTGAAATTCGATAAATTTATAGGAAGCCAGTCTCTCCAGGTATTCAGTGCGAATTCACTGGTTAAATTTTCGCCTGTCAATTTAAGTACTGCGACGGATCCTAATTTCGAATTGAGTTTGGCTGCTTTTGGTTATACCAGCGCATCCGGATTAAAATCGGGAGATTATGTACTTGTTGAGATGAGTACCGATGGCCTAGACTGGAAGCCTCAGATTCGCTTAAACGCGGGTAATAACACCAACTGGAATTATAGTTTACCGGGAACTTTTAAACGGGCATATTCAACAGGACCTGTGAGTACCATTGGCTTGGGAAATAATTCCTTGGATTTTGCAAATGTAAAATATATTATAACCGGAATACCAAAAGCTGCAACGCTATATGTTCGGATACAGCTTTATTCCCAGGATAATCAAAGTATTTGGGCTTTGGACAACGTCATGATTGTGGATAATACGTCTAGCAAAACCTGGAACGGAACCTCTTGGAATGGTGTTGATTCCAGTCCTCCTACCTTCCAGCAAAAGGCCATTATCGACGGTAATCTTACGACTACTCCGGCTACAAGTTTCTCAACCTGTGAATGCGAGGTGAAAAGCGGAAAAACTTTAACCATTGGGCCTGATTCATACGTGGAGGTTCAGGGAAATATCACCAACAATGGGGAAATCATCGTGAAAAGCGACGGAAACCTTAAGCAGATCAATAAAGACGCCGTGAATACCAATGACATCAAAGTGAGAAGAGAATTTACATGGTCTCTAGGGACATTGCGAAGAGAGTATAATTATCTTTCATCACCTGTAGAGCTAACTTCGGTTTTTACTATGAAACATATATTCGGTAACAATACAGACAATGTGCCGGTGGTGACAGTTCTCCGTGAGTCTACCAACAGTTTCGTCAATGCAGTTCCTTCTGATTATCAGAACAGTGCTGGTAAAGGATTTGCGGTGCGCGAAGCCAGATATACATATGATGGTGTGGGGACAGATGGTATTGCTCCTAATGAAGCCCAGTTTAAAGGCAAACCCAACAACGGCGATATCATTCTGCCAATTTCCTATACCCCGGGCAGAGGATATAACCTTGCAGGAAATCCTTATCCGTCAAACATAGATATCAATGCAGTTTACAATGATCCGCTTACCAAAAACATCCATCCGGAATTCAGATTCTGGGATAATACGGTAAACGCCACTTATGTGCAGATGGGAGGTGCCTATCAGGGGTACAGTTACGCCATTTTCAATGCGGCAACGGAGCCCGGTGTGGGTTATGGAGTAGCGGCTCCGGGGAATGATAAAGGCGGTCCTGCGGGAACTAAAATACCGGGAAGCATCATTAAAGTAAGCCAGGGTTTCATGGTAAGGGCAAATGCGGTAGGAGCACAGCTTAGCTTCAGGAACTCCATGCGCCGGACAACCAATGCAGGTACTCAATTTTTCGGAAAAGAGTCTCCGAGAAACCGCTACCGACTGCAGCTTGTAAAAGCCGATGGCTTCACCATACAGA
The DNA here is from genome assembly GCF_026107505.2 of Kaistella yananensis. Classification (NCBI taxonomy): domain Bacteria; kingdom Pseudomonadati; phylum Bacteroidota; class Flavobacteriia; order Flavobacteriales; family Weeksellaceae; genus Kaistella; species Kaistella yananensis. The sequence goes on from NZ_JAPCHZ010000001.1 coordinate 263,214, forward strand.
ACGCCATTGCCTATTTCGATGCCGGCAAAACAGATTTCGGAATCGAGGATACCAGAATCCCCAATTCTTCCGCCTCCGACGCTTTATTCACCTATGCGGGAGATGCTAAAGTGGTCATCAACGGTCGAAGCAGTTTTACTGCGGAAGATGTGCTTACGCTGGGTACAAGGCATTATACTACCGGAAACTACACCATTCAGGCCGTAGATGAAGAAGGGGAATTTGCCAGAGGACAGGCGATTTATTTGAAAGACAAAACCCTGGGCATCATCACCGACCTTACCAAGGGAGATTATTCCTTCACCAGTGAGGCCGGAGAATATACCAACCGTTTCGAGATCGTCTATACTCCGGCACTGGTGTTGGCCACAGACACCGTGGTGAAAAGTAAGCTGGAAGTGTACCGTGACGCAACGGATTTTGTGGTCAGCTCTTCTGAGCATCCTATAGCCCGTATAGAGGTCTATGACGTATCAGGAAGATTGGTACTCACTGTCCACGGACAGTCGAAAGAACTCCGTTTCAGCGCAGAACGACTCCTGAACGGTATGTACCTTCTCAAGGCTCAACTGAAAAATGGTGAGCAACTGACGAAAAAAATCAGAAAATAAAAGTTGAGCGGAAAAAACAATTCATTTTTATCATAATCAATCATGGTCGGAAGATTTCTTCCGACTTTTTTATTGCCGCACGCGTTTTCTTTAGTGAATGTTTTATCCTTTTCAGCGGTGATTTATTTTCTCCGGTGCTGCTTACTTTTTTTAAGGTTCATTAATTTGGAGAATGAAATTATTAACATCACCTCATGTCTGAATGTTAAAATCATTAACATTTTTTTATATCTTTGCCCATGAAATTGATACACAGGCGCGCTTACATAGCACTACGGTTCAATTTTTGATGTCCGCTGAAACAACACAAATTTTGATGGAAAAAAAATAATGAATTCCGGAGGTAATCCGGAACGGCTATTTTTATGAATCCCATTGAAAATTGAACTTATATGAAAAAAATTAATCTATTCTTTACCCTTCTGTTTGCAGTATTTACGCAGGCCCAGACCACGCTGGTCCAGTATCAGCTGGAGGGTAACCTTAGTCCCGATGCAGGTGCCCTGGGAAGTCCGGTTATTTCGCTGGTAAACGCTGTGAATTTCAGCTATACTGCGGGTAATCCGGGTCAGGCACTCGTAACAAATCTCAGTAAATCGAGTGCAGTAAGGTATATTAAACTGCAGATTCCTACTGCCGGTTATACTAATATTACCCTCTCTTTTGCTGGGTATTCCACAGATCCTAATACCGGGTGGCAGGTTTTTGCCAACAAAACCGGTGCGGCGCCCTCATTTAATACGGTAGCTCCGACTACTGATTATGCAGGTGCATTGAATATCGCACAGACGACCTGGACGAACTACAGTGCGGTGCTTTCCACCACAAAGAATGCTAATTTTAACGACAGCGCCGCTCCTATTACCATTTACATTGCTGCCTTTAATATTAAAGGAAGTTCGTCCGATGTAAAAATTGATAATATTAAGATTACCGGATGTAAAGCGCCATCTGCACCGGCAGCCTCATCGCCACAGACCTTCTGTGCCGGGGCTACGGTAGCAAGTCTTGTGGCCACGAAAGAGGAGCCCGCGAATACCCTGAACTGGTATGACTCCGCAGTTTCCACTACGCCGCTCTCTTCTGCGGCTTTGTTGTCAACCGGAACCTACTATGTTTCCCAGACCAATTCCTGTGGACTTACTTCTCCGAGAACCCCGGTAAGTGTAACCGTTAATCCAAATTTACCAGCCAGTGTAAGTATTTCTGCCAACCCCGGAACTACCGTGTGTTCAGGAACTCCAGTTACGTTCACCGCCACTCCTGTGAACGGGGGTACCGCCCCAGCTTACCAGTGGCAAATCAATGGCGTAAATGTCCCGGGCGCTACCGCTTCGGTCTTTACCCCATCTTCCCTGGCTAATGCCAGTCAGGTAAGGGTAATCATGACTTCAAATGCAGGTCCGTGTCTTACCGGTTCGCCGGCCACTTCGAATACCGTTACCATGACGGTAAATCCTCCCGTTTCAGCGGGGACTGTTTCCTACACTTCCAATTCGGTGTGTATCGGCGGAACAGCGACTTATTCCAGCAACGGAACACCAGGGGGAACCTGGAGCAGCAGCAATACCAATGTCGCTACGGTAAGTAATGCCGGGGTTGTAACCGGTATTGCTCCCGGGACAGCGACCATTACCTATACGATTAATTCCGGCTGTGGAACGCCGACTTCGGCTTCCGCTGATATTACGGTAAATCCTGATGTGAATGCCGGTACGGTTTCGCACAGCAATAATGTGGTATGCGTAGGATCGGCGGTAGTATATACTTCGAACGGAACCCCAGGCGGAACATGGAGCAGCAGTAATCCTGCGGTGGCCATTGTGAACAGTACCGGAATTGTTTATGGAGTTTCAGAAGGAACCGCCATCATTACCTATACTTTAAATTCCGGATGTGGCACTGTAATGTCGGCTTCTCAGCCGGTGACGGTCACCGCACTACCGGTTGCCACGGTATCTGTAATAGGCAGCGGACAGATATGCAGCAACACTTCCGCGATATTTACCATCACCGGAACACCGGGTCATATTGTGGTGTACACCATTAATAACGGCCCTGTGGAAATGATGAGCATTCCGGCGAGCGGATCTTCACAGATCGCTATTCTTAATGCCACCACAGACCAGACGCTCAGAATCATCAACGTGACCAATGGGTCGTGTACAAATTCCACTCCATCGTCTGCAACCATTACGATTGGCGGAACCTCGACTTATTCATCTGCTGGATGGAGCAACGGTCTGCCAAGCAATAATGGCCTGAGCGCGGTGATCGCCGCAGATTATGATACCGCCAACGGCAGCATTGCGGCCTGCAGCTGTACGGTAAACCCTGGCGCTACACTGACTGTTTCGCCGGATACTTTTGTAGAAGTCCTTACCGACGTGATTAACAACGGTAACCTGATTGTAATGTCGGACGGTAACCTGAAGCAGATCAATAAGGTAACCAATACGACACCGGTCACCGTAAGACGCCATCATACCCTGACCGAAGCCCGCAAAGAATACAATTTTGTCTCTTCGCCGGTCGCAGGACAGAATATGAAAATGATTTACGGTAACAATGCAGCCAACGTTCCGTTCGTTACGGTACTCAGAGAAAGTACCAACTCTTTTGTTAATGCTACGTCTTCTGATTATGGGGTGGTCGCCAAAGGATTTTCGGTAAGGGAGCCGCGATTGGCTTACGTGGATCTTTCAGGAGATAACCTCCCGGTGGATGTCGCTCAGTATAAAGGAGTTCCCAACAACGGCGATATCTCCCTGGTATTCCCTACCTACACCACGGGACGCGGTTATAATCTTGCCGGTAACCCTTATCCATCTAACCTGGATCTTATAGAGCTCTATGCCAATTCAACCACGGGGCTGATTGATCCGACCTTCAGATTCTGGGACAACAGTGTAAATGATATTTACACCCAAATGGGAGGGGCTTACCAGGGCTACAGTTACGCACTCTTCAATGCAGCCACAGATACGGACGGTTTTGGGATTGCCGCACCGGGTAACGGTACAGGACCAAAAGGCACCAAGATTCCGAACCGAGTTATCAAAGTAAGTCAGGCATTTATGGTACGGGCTACGGGAGCGGGAGCCCAGCTGAACTACAATAACAGCATGCGAAGAACATCCAACACCGATACCGTATTTTTTGGAAAATCATCAGACAGGAATCGTTACCGTCTTCAGCTCGTAAAACCTGACGGGCTTACCATTCAGAACGGCATTGCCTATTTTGAGGCGGGCAAAACAGATTTCGGAAAAGAGGATTCCAGAATTCCGAATTCCTCAGCTTCGAATGCGCTCTTCTCTTTTGCCGGTGATGCGAAAGTGGTGATTAACGGCAGAAGTGCATTTACAACAGGAGACATTGTGCAGTTAGGACTTCGTCATTTCACCGCGGGAACCTATAAAATTCAGGCGGTTGACAGAGAAGGGGTTTTCGCCGGGGGACAGTCGGTTTATCTTAAAGACAAACAGTTGGGAGTGATCGCCGACCTTACGGAGGGTGATTATGTTTTCAGCAGTGAAGCGGGCGAGTTTACCAACCGTTTCGAAATTGTGTATGTTAAAGAGCAGAAACTGGCTACAGTGCAGTCTGTGAAAAACGGCATCGAGGTGTACCGGGATCAAAATGATTTTGTGGTTCGTTCTCAGACCGAGAATCTTGAATACCTGGAGCTTTATGATGCATCGGGCCGACTGCTGCATATGGTAAAGGGTAAATCAAATGAAATCCGTTTCAACGCCGAGTCGCTGCTAAACGGAATGTATCTGCTCAAAGCCAAAGCTAAAGACGGTGATTATTTCACGAAGAAAATCAGAAAATAACTGAAATTTATGTGACAGGAGAAGCGCTTGAAAAAGCGCTTCTTTTTTTGGTTTTTACGGTGGCAGAATTCAGGGAATTTTTAAGAATCATAAGCGATTATGCTGCATTATATCACATTTGTGGGTCAAGAATTAATCGTCTCCACCGTGCAACGATGGATAATGAGACTTTAGTAGTGACAAAAGCAATTGTAGCAGAGCAAATGGCGAGTAGTGATTAGGTCATTCTATACGTGCCGTTGGTCACGCTGTAAGCGTCTCCATAGTGGAAGCTAGCAACTTGGGAGAGACTCCTACTTAGTGGCAAAGCGCTGGGTATAAATACCTGTTAAGAAAAGTTATAAGCGTCTCTCCAAATCGCAGGTTACGATCTTTGAGGAGACTAACTCGATCGAACCGCTTCGCTAGGTTTGCTGAGGAGTGACAAAGGGCTGGAACAAAGGCTTGGAAAAGAAGTAAATTCCGGCCAGAGACTTTAGATTTTAATTCTACATTTTGTTTAGATAGTTTGTCATGCTGTAAGCGTCCCCACAGTGAAAGTAAGTAACTTTGGAGAGACTGACTCGGTAGAACCGCTTCGCTGGGTTTCCTAAGGTGTGACAAAGCACAGTATTAACGACGCAAAGCAAAGAGAATCACCATATAGTTCCGAATTTTTAACCCTTAATGAGTATTATCGTATATGTTGTGCTAACGTTTGCTACAGGCACTGCATTGACATCTTATTTTCCCGGGTGTCCCAGTTTCCAAATCAACTGTTATAAAATTTCCTTAAGTATTATGTTAATAAATTAATAGTAATATATTTGTATAAACAGAAAATTATTAAAATTGAGTTTTCCCGTTTTTTAAATAATTATTATACCTTTGTCAAAATTTTTAATACTTACGAATCTCATGCGGAAAATTATTGCTGCGGTCTTTATATTCTTATCAGCTATCACTTATTCACAATGGTCCAATACATCATTCTCCGAGGCGGAAACTGTGGAACAGGGATCTCCCTCCTCCAGTGCTCCGGAGCCTAGACAGGAACAGTATATCGAAACTGAAGCAGCTCCTGCCGGTATTCCTTGTTCTGGCCAAAGTACAACGACTGCAGAAGATTGTGATTGCGACGGTATTCTAGATATCGTAGATGATGACATGGATTGTGCTCCACCTAACCCGTCTGACCCGATCCCCATCGATGATTACATCCTCCTGCTGCTGATAATCGCAGTGGGACTTATTGCCTACAAAACTTACGGCAGGAAATCCCTGTCCAGATGATACCGCAAACCCGAAATCAGTTTCGGGTTTTTGCCTTGGATTATTAATGAAATCGATGTGTACGAAAAGTTTCTGAAACCCGTTATAGATGTTATTGCCGCACTTATAGCTTTGGTCTTGCTGAGTCCGGTTTTATGTGGAGTTGCTTTGATTCTGGTTTTGGTCAATGGTGGAAGTTCCTTTTTTATTCAGACCAGACCGGGCAGGAACGGAAGACTTTTTAAAATCATCAAGTTTAAGACGATGAATGATAAAAGGGATGAATATGGCAGGCTGCTGCCTGATTACCGCCGGCTTACTTTTTTCGGCAGGCTGGTAAGGAAGACTTCGCTGGACGAGCTGCCGCAATTGATTAATGTGCTGAAGGGCGACATGAGCCTGGTGGGGCCGCGTCCCCTGCTTCCCGAATACCTTGCGCTCTACAGCCCAGAACAGCAGAAAAGACACGACGTGAAACCCGGTATTACGGGCTGGGCACAGGTGAACGGCAGGAACGCCATTTCCTGGGAAGAGAAATTTGCCTACGACGTGGAATATGTTGAAAATATATCTTTAGCGCTGGATGCCAGAATCCTCCTGATTACGATAGCGAAAGTGCTGAAAAGGCAGGATGTGAATGCCGGTAACAATATGACGATGGAAGCTTTTAAAGGAAATAAAGCATGATTTTATATGGATCCGGAGGTCAGGCGAAAGTCATTTACGACCTCATACTTTCGAATAATCACCTGCTGGAGTATCTGGTAGATGACCGGCCGAACGGAAACTTTCCGCACCATCTGCCCGTGTATGCCCCCGCAGAGGAACTCATAAGGAATAAGAAAGTCATTATCGCTGTTGGTGACAACACTACGCGTGAAAAGATTTACCACCGGATCAAAGACTGGTGCGACTTTGAAACCCTGCAGCATTCCAGCGCTTACGTTTCCCGTTTTTCTACGGTAGGCGAGGGTACGGTGATCATGCCTCAGGTGTGCATCAATGCAGAAGTGACCATTGGCAGACACTGCATCATCAATACTGCATGTACGGTGGAGCACGAATGTGTGATTGAGGATTTTGTGCACATTTCCCCGAAAGCCTCGCTGGCAGGAAACATTATGGTGAAGAAAGGCGCCCATATCGGTATCGGTGCCTGTATTATTCAGGGCGTAACGATCGGTGAAAATGCCATGATCGGCGCAGGAGCCGTGGTGCTGCGGGATGTGCCGCCCCACGCGGTGGTGGTAGGAAATCCCGGTAAAATTATAAAAATGAGAGAAGAACATGGAACAATCTAAAATATGGCTTTCGTCGCCCCACATGGGCGGAGGAGAGATGAAATATATCCAGGAGGCGTTTGACGAAAACTGGATCGCCCCGCTGGGGCCCAATGTGAACGGGCTGGAGCAGGATCTGGAGCATTTTCTGGATGAAAAAGGCATTTATGTAGCGGCGCTAAGTTCCGGCACTGCAGCCGTGCATCTTTCCCTGATTCTGCTGGATGTGAAGCCCGGCGATTTTGTCATCTGCCAGTCGCTGACGTTTTCTGCTTCCGCGAATCCTATCGTTTATATGGGTGCTACCCCGATTTTTGTGGACAGTGAGAAGGATACCTGGAATCTTTGTCCGAACGCCGTGGAAGACGCCATTAAATTCGGAATTTCGAAAGGAAAAAAACCGAAAGCCATTATCGCGGTCGCTCTTTACGGGATGCCCTATAAGGCCGATGAAATTAAAGCGATCTCTGAAAAATATGATATTCCGGTTATTGAAGACAGTGCTGAAGCCCTTGGAAGTTCATATAAAAACCAGAAATGCGGAACCTTCGGTGATCTGGCGGTACTGAGTTTCAACGGAAACAAGATCATCACCACTTCGGGTGGCGGTGCCCTGATTCTGAAAGACAAAGCTTTTAAAAAGAAGGCCGTCTTCCTTTCTACCCAGGCAAAAGATGACGCTCCCCACTATGAACATACCAATATCGGTTATAACTACCGCATGAGTAATATCTGTGCCGGAATCGGACGCGGACAGATGGAGGTGCTTCATCAGCGGGTGGAACAGCGCAGGGCTAACCACCGTTTTTATGCGGAACTCTTTAAAGACTTCCAGGGGTTTGCCCTTCATGCTGAACCGAACAGTGACTATTATTCGAATCACTGGCTGAGCGTGGTCTGTGTGGATTCGGCCTGTGGAATCACTCCTGAAGCCGTAAGGCTTGCGGCACAGAAGGAGAATATTGAGACCAGGCCCATCTGGAAACCCATGCACCTGCAGCCGGTATTTAAAAACTCTTTGTATTTTGGTTCTGATCTCGCTGAGAAGTGTTTTGAGACCGGTCTCTGTCTTCCTTCCGGCTCTAATCTCACCGAAAATGATTTTGCCCGGATCAGTCACCTGTTTGCTGAAATCTTCAGTTTATCTTAAATTAAATATCTGTAACTGTATAATATTTCGTATTATTACAACTCGATTTCCGGCTGAGTTTGGGATCGTATCCTAATTATTATTTAAAGCTATGGGCTTTGGCAAGAATCTGAAAACTAAACTGTACAGCGGCGATAACCTGATGAACCTGTCGGATGTAAGGTACCTGCCGCGCTGGGTTGTTCTTTTTATCGATATTTTCTTTATTTCGCTCGCGATCTTTTTTTCGTGCTACCTTATTGAAAAACTGAGTTACAGCACCATTCAGGTGTTTTCGCACCGGGGTCTCATGTACCTGCTGATCCTGGGGGTGAGTGTGGTGTTCATGTTTATGTTCCGTACGTTTTCGGGCATCATCCGGCATTCCACTTTTATCGATTTATTCAAGCTTTTTCTGGCGACCCTCAGCACGACGGTGGTGGTAGGATTCGGAAGTTTTGGGTATTATTTTGTGACCGGGCAGCGCGTCATCCACATGTCTATTCCGTTCCTGGCGATCTTTTTCGCGACGTCGTTTATCCTGCTTTTCCTTTTCCGGCTTTTTGTAAAGGAATTTTTCCACATCATCCGCGAATTCCGCAGGAGTACGCTGAGGAAAAGAATTCTGGTGCTGGGCATCGATGAACAGTCGGTAGCGGTGGCGCGTGCCATTCTCGACAATCCCAATGTGCCTTACCATATTGTGGGGTTTCTTACCCAGAGACATGATTACCGCAGGGCCAATTTATTAGGCAAACCCATTTACGGCAAAGAGCGGATTGAGAAAAACAGCAAAGATGACCTGATGCTGGACGGTGTGGTTCTGGTAAAAGAGATGATGACGAAAGAGGAAATGAATTCGTGGGTGAATCTTTTCCTGGAGAAAGACTTGCAGGTTTTTAAAGCCCCTTCGGTACAGAAGCTCCGCGATAATGATATTGAAGGTTCCATTAAATCCCTTCAGATTGAGGATTTGCTGAACCGTAAGCCGATCCGCATTGAGAATGAGGACCTGAAAAAGCGGCATGCCGGAAAATCGATTCTCATCACTGGTGGGGCAGGTTCCATCGGCAGTGAGATCGTGCGGCAGGTAGCTATGCTGGAACCAGACCTTATTGTGGTACTTGATCAGGCCGAAACGCCGCTCTACGACATTGAAATGGAAATGACCGCTAAATTTCCGAGGATCCGGTTTAAGTTCATTCTGGCCGACATTTCGAACCGTCACCGAATCGAACCGCTCTTCCAGAAGTTTCAGTTTTCGATGGTGTATCACGCGGCGGCCTATAAGCATGTTCCGCTGATTGAGGAAAATCCGCATGAAGGCATTCTGGTAAATATCCTGGGCAGCAAGAACCTTTCGACCCTTGCGAGCAAATATAAGGTGAACCGTTTCGTAATGATCTCTACGGATAAAGCAGTAAAACCTACCAATGTAATGGGTGCCTCGAAAAGGGCGGCAGAACTCTTTGTACAGGCCCTTCAGAATACCGAAAACAATACCACGAAATTTATTACCACCCGTTTTGGGAATGTTCTGGGGTCGAATGGCTCGGTGATTCCACACTTCAAGAAACAGATTGAAAAGGGTGGTCCGGTAACGATTACGCATCCCGATATCGTAAGGTATTTCATGACGATTCCTGAAGCCTGTGATCTGGTCCTCCAGGCCGGAACCATGGGAAAGGGAGGTGAAATCTTTGTTTTCGACATGGGCGACCCGGTGAAAATTCTGGATCTGGCGACCCGGATGATCAAGCTTTCCGGTTTTGAACCGCATACCGACATCAAGATCATTTACACCGGATTGAGGCCTGGAGAAAAACTCTACGAGGAGCTTTTGAGCGACGATGCCAAGACCCTGCCGACCCACAACGAGAAAATCCTGATTTCAAAAGACCCGAATATGGAGTTTAAAGCCATTGAGCAGTTTACCAGTCAGATCATCAAAGCAGCTTTAAGAAGGGAGAAGACAGAAGTGGTAAAGATTCTTAAAGATATTGTGCCTGAATTCAAAAGCAACAATTCCGTTTACGAAGTTTTGGATAAGTAAGATAGAATTGTATATTTGCAATCCTCGATATTTTTAAAAGACTCATGATAAAAAACATATTCTCCTTATTTTTCCTTGTCTCAGTGCTGCTTATTTCGTGCGGAACCCGCAGTCAGGCTGGTGATATCAACTATATGCAGAATGTGGAGCAGGCGGCGACGGAAGCTGCGCTGAAAAACTCCGCTTCCACGATCCAAAAAGGGGACCAGCTGGTGATTTTCGTTTCCGCAAAAAATATGGAAGTCGCAAGACCTTTCAACCAGGCATACTATACCACCCAGAACCCGGCAGGCACTACGGCCCCGAACACCGAGAAAACCTATCTCGTAGATTCTGAAGGGAATATTGATTTTCCGATTATCGGGCAGATTTCCACCACCGGCAAAAACCTGGAGGAGGTAAAGGCTGAACTTACACATAAGGTTTCTACTTATATTAAAGATCCTGTTGTTACAGTAAGGCTGAGCAATTTTAAAGTCACCGTTTTGGGCGAGGTAACAAGACCCGGACAGTATACCATTCCCGAAGGTCAGACCACGCTTCTGAATGCGATAGGTTTAGCGGGAGATTTAACCATCTACGGAAAACGCGATGACATTCTCCTGGTAAGAAATGAAAACAGTACCATCACGAAGGAACGCATTAACCTCATGGATGCCAACTTCATCAATTCGCCTTATTTCCAGCTGAAACAGGGAGACGTGATTTATGTATCTGCCAACCAGACGAAAGAAAAGATTTCGCGTCAGGACCCCAATACCAGTCTTTACCTTGCGATTGCCGGTACTGTTATCGGACTTGCGGGAATCTTCATCACGATCTTTAAAAAATAACTTCAGACCAGAATAATGAGCCAGATCCCCAATGCGGAAGCTGAAGCTTCTAACGATATCAATTTAAATGAAATTATAAAACCGTATCTGCGAAAGCGGTGGTGGTTTGTACTGTCGGTGCTTGTTTTTATAGCGCTTGCAGTATTTTATATCAAAACAGCGACTCCGGTGTACAGTGTTAAATCCACTGCACTGATCAAGGATACCAAGAAGACGCCTTCCGGGGAAATGGGAATGCTCTCTGAGCTTGGAGGATTCGGAAGCATGGGTACCAACAGCATTGAGAATGAGATTTTGGTGCTGAAGAGCAAGAAACTGATGAACGATGTGGTGACCGAACTTGGACTGCAGACCTCGCTCAAGAGCAAGAACGGCTTTACCGAGCGGGAACTCTATGGCAAGAGTGCACCGGTCATCATTCAACTGATCAGCGAAAAGCCTTATGATGAGCCGGTCAAAGAACCGCTTATTCTGAAGATTTCAGGCGACAAGCTGGAACTCAGTTCTGAAGAGCTCCCGAAAACCATTGTTACCACTTATAAGAAGACCGTGAATCTGCCTTATGCCAATATCATGATTCTGAAGAATCCGGCGTACGAACCTGATCGTAACGAGAAGCTGGGCGAACTGCAGATCACGTACATGCCCACGCCGGCGGCAGTGAACAGCTACCAGAAAATGACCAAGGTGGATCTGGTGAACAAGGACGCCACGGTTCTGGAGCTTTCCATCAATTATTCAAACATTGATAAGGCACGCAATATCATCAACAGATTGGTACAGGCTTATAATAATGATGCGATCAGCGATAAGAACGCCGAGTCCAAAAAGACTAAGGATTTCATCGATGAAAGGGTAGGCATTATTGCCAATGAATTAGGCGAAGTGGAAAGCCAGAAAGAACAGTTTAAAGTAGCGAATAAGATAACGGATATTCCAACGGAAGCTTCGCTAACGCTGGGAAGTTCGGAGACCGCGCGGGCCAGACTTTTGGAAACGGATACGCAGCTGCAGCTTACAAACGACTTGATTTCGTATATGTCGAGGCTGGGTAGCAACCAGACTTTGCCTTCAAGTGTCGGGCTCAGCAATCCTACCGCTTCGGCGAATATCAATGCCTACAACCAGCTCATTCTGGAAAGAAACAGTTTGCTCGAGAACGCAACCCCGCAGAACCCTGTGGTAGCAGATCTGAACCGACAGATTGCTGTGCTGCGCTCTTCGGTGCTTGACGGTCTGGTGAAACACCGGGTAGGGCTCGAGACTGCCAGAAACCAGATTGCAGGCGAGCAGAGTGTAATCAATTCCAAAATCACGAAAATGCCGGCTCAGGAAAAGCTCTTCAGAAGTATTGAAAGGCAGCAGCAAATTAAGGAAAATCTTTATCTCCTTCTTTTACAGAAAAGGGAGGAAGCTGCGATTTCTTTGGCCATTACGGCACCAAAAGCCAGAATTATTGATACTGCTTTTGCTTCGGAGAAACCTGTAGCACCCAAAAAAATGATTATTCTGGGCGCAGCCCTTCTGTTTGGTATGCTGATTCCTTTTGCCTTTATTTATATAAGAGAACTCTTCAATAATAAGATTCGCTCTAAACATGATCTGGAGAAACTTTCGCATGCACCTATTCTCGGCGAACTGCCAAGTGTAGCAAGAGGACAGAGTGAACTTGTAGAGGTGAATGATCTCTCACCAATGGCCGAGGCCTTCAGGATCATTATAACCAATATGAACTTCCTGCTTCCGAAGAAGGAAAAAGGGAAAACGGTATTTGTTTCTTCCTCCGTAAAGGGTGAAGGTAAAACTTTCGTTTCGGTTAATTTAGCTCTTACGTTGGCAAGTGGCAAAAACCGGGTCCTGATTATAGGTTCAGACGTCCGAAATCCGCAGCTTCAGCGTTATAATCCTTCCCGAAAAGGGCTGGCCGGCTTAACGGAGTATCTGCATGATGACCAGACGACCCTTCAGGACATCATCCATGTTTCCAGTTTCAATCCTAACTGCGATGTTATTTATTCAGGAAGCATCCCTCCAAATCCTACGGAACTGCTTTCCAACGGCAGATATGAGCAACTTATTGAGGAGGTAAAACCACTGTACGATTATATTATTCTTGATACTGCGCCGCTGATGCTTGTAACAGATACCTTCCTCTTTGCAGAAATGGCAGATGCTACGGTATACGTTACCCGTTCCGGATACACTGAAAAAGGTCTGATTGATTTTGCAAATAAGCAGATTGATACAAACAAGATTAAAAATGTGGCCTTCGTACTGAACGATGTGAACAAAGACTATTTCGGGTATGGAAATAAATATGGATATGGTTATCAGGCAGAGGAAAGAACAATCTGGCAGAAGATTAAAGATGAATTTTTCTTATAGGAACACGAGATAAGATTAAAGAGAAGACGAAAGTTTTATTGAACATAATAGTACAAATCAATTTGTAATAAACAACTATAGATCAATTATCCTCATCACTTATTACCTGCTGACAGAATTATAATTCTGTATAATTATAGTTGTGACTGCAGAATCACTTATTAATAATTAGAAATTCCTGATAAAAGTTCATTTTAGTTTTGATTATAATACCACGTGAGCTTTTGATAATTCTGGTTATATAATTATTTTGGTAGAATTGATATTGGGAATTAAGGATAGTAAAATACTTCTTTTTAATTTGACAACTTTACTTAATATAAAACAATGTTTAAAGATAAAACACTTTTAATTACGGGTGGTACTGGATCATTTGGAAATGCAATGCTTAAGGGTTTTTTGAATTCTGAATTGAAAGAAATACGGATTTTCAGCAGGGACGAAAAGAAGCAGGAGGATATGCGAATTGAGTACAAAAATGATAAACTCAATTTCGTTATTGGTGATATCCGAGATTATAACAGTATAAACGCTGCAATGAAAGGAGTAGATTTTGTTTTTCATGCTGCTGCCCTAAAACAAGTACCTTCATGTGAGTTTTATCCATTGCAAGCAGTTCAAACTAATATATTGGGAGCAGAAAACGTTTTAGAAGCTGCTGCAAATAATAATGTACAAAGAGTAGTGGTGTTGAGTACGGATAAGGCGGTCTATCCGATCAATGCAATGGGGATTTCCAAGGCTATGATGGAAAAGATGACCGTTGCAAAAGCTAGAGATCCACGGGTTAAAAGTATAGATGCAATTTATACAGCAACTCGCTATGGAAATGTAATGTGTTCTAGAGGCTCTATTATTCCATTATTTATTAAACAAATCAAAGAAAAAAAACCATTAACCATTACTAATCCTGAAATGACTCGATTTATGATGTCGTTAGATGATTCGGTTGAATTAGTAATGTTCGCTTTTACCAACGGAAATCCGGGAGATATTTTTGTTCAAAAATCGCCGGGAGCGACCATTCAAGTTTTAGCACAAGCATTGATAGAATTATTTAATGCGGAGAACGAAATTTTGATTATAGGGGAAAGACATGCTGAAAAGAAATATGAAACTCTGTGTTCCAAAGAAGAAATGTCGAAAGCAGAAGATTTAGGTAAATTCTATCGAGTTCCTGCTGATTTTAGAGATTTAAATTATACCAAATATGTACAAGAAGATGGTCCAAAATTAATTAATCAAGAATATAATTCTGATAACACAGAAAGACTAAGTGTTGAAGAATTGAAAGAACTTCTTCTTACTTTAGATTATGTACAAGACGAATTAGCCACTCACAATAAATAATACAAGATGCTACCATTAGTTCAGACTTCCATTCCGCCAAGAGAGATTTTGATGCCAAAATTGGAAGCAATTTTATATAGCGGCTATGTTGCACAAGGTGAAGCTGTAGAACAGTTTGAAAGAAAATTTGAAGAATATATTGGCGGCGGTCACACGCTTTCACTCAATTCTGGAACGGCGGCTTTGCATATCGCGCTGATATTGTCAGGGGTGAAAGAAGGCGACGAAGTCATCAGTACTGCTTTAACAGCAGAACCTACCAATACTTCCATCAAAGCAGTTGGTGCAAAAATCAGATATGCAGATGTGGATATTGCTACTGGAAATATCTCACCAGATTCTATCGAAAAAAACATCAATCCCAAGACAAAAGCCATTATCGTAGTCGATTACGCTGGAATTCCGGTTGATATAAAACGTATTCAGGAGATTTCTGAGAAACACAATATTCCGGTAGTTCAGGATGCAGCACACGCTTTAGGTTCGAAATTTAATGGTAGAAAAGCAGGAAATCATTTCCCTTTTACCGTCTATTCTTTTCAGGCAATTAAGCATTTAACCACTATTGACGGTGGTGCTTTGCAAATTCAGGACAAAAAATTGTACGAAAAAGGAAAAGTTATTCGTTGGTTTGGTTTAGACAAAAAACTGAGCCGAATGGAGAATAATATTACAATGCAAGGCTATAAGTATCACATGAATAATGTGAATGCCACAATAGGATTGATTCAATTAGAAAACATCGAAGAGCTTGTACAAAAATATATTACAAACGGGAAATATCTAGATGAGCAACTGAAAGACGTAAAAGGCGTTGAACTGATTCAATACTACCCGAATACAGAACCTTCTTATTGGCTTTACACCATCAAGGTCGAAAACAGGGAAGCATTCATCAAAAAAATGGCAGACAACGATATCATGGCGTCGGAACTGCATAAAAGAAGCGATTCTCATACTTATCTGAATGATTTTAATTTAAAATTGCCAAACCTGGATGAATTCTACAGCAAAATGGTGCACCTCCCGTGTGGATGGTGGGTCACCAAAGAAGATTGTGATAAAATGGTCGATATAATAAAAGGCGGTTGGTAATGGTATCTATCTACAAACCATTTATGCCGGAGCATATTACAGAAGGCATAAACGAAATTTTATATTCAGGCCAATTGGCCTACGGAAAATATGGCAGAGAGTTTGAAAAAACTCTCTCTCAGTTTATTGGCAACCCAGATATACTAACTACAGCAACGTATAACCAAGCTTTATTAATGGTTTTGTCGATTTTGGATTTAAAACCTGGAGACGAAATTATTGCAAGCCCTGTCAGTTGTTTAGCGAGCAATCAACCATTTGCCGTAAAAAATCTTACAATCAAATGGATCGATGTTGACCCAGAAACCAGCGCAATGGATGTTTCGCAACTGAATTCACTGATTACAAAAGATACAAAAGCAATTTTCAACAATCTTTTTTGCGGCTATGCAGGAGAATTGGATGAAGTGTACAACATCGCAAAAGAATTCGGAATTCCTGTGATAGATGATTGTATAGAAGCTTTCGGGACAGAATACAAAGGAAAAAAAACAGGAAACACCGGTGCAGATATGACGGTTTTTTCTTTCCAAACGGTTCGTTTACCAAATACCATTGATGGTGGTGCAATCGCTTTCAACAACAAAGTTTTTTTTGAAAAAGCAAGGTTGGTAAGAGATTACGGCATCGAAAGAGCCAATTTCCGTCTGGAGAATGGCGAAATCAATCCCAATTGCGATATTTCTATAGAAGGATATGGCGCCACAATGAGCGAAATAAATTCTTACATCGGGTTTAAGCAAATGCAAGAAATAGAAGTCCTATTTACCAAACAGAAAGCCAATGCAGAAAAATGGAATACATTTTTTGCAAAACAAACAAATGCAAAACCGCTGCATTTGAATGAAAATGTAAACCCGAATTATTGGGTGTACGGTGTTTTGGCAGAAAACAAAACAGAGTTTCTGCAACAAATGAAAGACAAAGGCTTCTACGCAACCGGAGTTCACATCAATAACAATATTTATTCTGTCTTTAAGAATAATGAAAACTTGCCAGGAGTGAACGAGTTCATGAAAAAATATGTAGCAATACCATCCGGTTGGTGGGTAAATTTATAATTCCAATGAAATTTACAACTTCGATCATTAAACATTCTGATATTTCGGAAGAAGAACTGACAGAAATCTGTAAGCTGAAGGCAATACGATGGGAATACACACTAAAACAGCATAAAAAATGGATGGCTGAGAACATCAGACCCAATGATTTTCATGTATTGATTAAAGATGGAGAAGAATCCATTGCTTATACCAATTTGGTTGACATAACTGCTATCATCAATTTTAAAAATGTCAGCGTACGAGGTATTGGCAATGTTTGCACCTCAGAAACGGGAAAAGGTTTTGGAAATGTTTTGATGGAAGAAGTAAACAAAGTTTTGGTTGCGCATGACTGGAAGGGAATTTTGCTTTGCATAGATCATCTTGTTCCTTACTACGAAAAGTTCGATTGGAAATTGGTTGACAAAAATACCATCAAAACTGAAAAATTCAGTGATATCAATTTCATGATCTACAATTTTGAAGATGTAGTGACATCGTTGGAATATGCTGATAGGAATTTTTAGTTTTGTTAGATTAAGACTAGCTGCATTGACCTAATTTTTTCAGCTTCGATACTATTTAAGATTCATTTAAATTACAAATATGTAATGAATAAATATTTAAAAATTAAATTTTTCATCTCACTTATGTGGGATTCTTTATTACTTGCTTTACCAAATGAATTTAGTAAGTTGAGGGTTCGAAATTTCAATAAAAAAGGTTGTAAAATCCATCCCAATACAGCGATTGCATCAAACGTACGAATTACAGGCGTTTTCGAGATGAAAGAGGGAAGCTCAATTGCCCAAAACTGTACAATGTCCGGTGAAAATGCTGGGATTTTTATAGGTAAAAATGTGATGATTGCCCCCAATGTAGTAATTGTTGCTTTTAATCATGGAATCAGCAATATCGATGCGCCAATGGTTTCTCAACCAAATGTGGAAGGCAAAATCATCATTGAAGATAATGTTTGGATATCTTCTAATACTACTATAGCAAAGGGCGTTACGATAGGAACCGGTGCGATAATTGGTGCCAATTCGTTCGTAAATAAGGATGTTTTACCTTACACAATTGTTGGAGGTGTTCCTGCAAAATTTATTAAAAGTAGACTTTAGTGAAAAAAAACATTATAGCTAATTTTATAGGAAGATTTTGGGCGCTGATTTCGAATTTCTTGTTTATACCACTCTATATTAAATTCCTAGGGTTCGAAAGTTACTCCATAATCAGCTT
Source organism: Kaistella yananensis (assembly GCF_026107505.2). Taxonomy (NCBI): domain Bacteria; kingdom Pseudomonadati; phylum Bacteroidota; class Flavobacteriia; order Flavobacteriales; family Weeksellaceae; genus Kaistella; species Kaistella yananensis. Next base: position 281,325 of record NZ_JAPCHZ010000001.1, read on the forward strand.
TACTCTATTGATTGCCGGAATTATGGCCGTACTTGATGCTGGATTGTCGGCTACCTTATCTCGTGAATTTGCGCGAAAAGATATTACACATGTAGAGAAGATAAGGACCTTCAAAACTCTTGAGGCATCATATCTTTTAATTACATTTACGAGTATACTTTTAGTGTTTTTATTGTCCAATTTTCTAGCCGAAAAATGGATAAACTTGGATGGTTATCAATCATCAGAAGTGGCAGTTTTTTTAAAAATTATTAGCTTTGATATAGGTTTTCAACTTTTATATAGATTTTATAGTGGTGGATTATTAGGGCTTGAAAAACAAGTAAAAACAAATTTTTACCAAATTGGATTGGGAATTTTAAGAAACGGCTTGGTTGTTCTCATAATTATTTTTTATCCGAGATTGGATGTTTTTTTCTTATGGCAAACCATTTCAACAATTCTTTTCACATTACTAATAAAACTTTCTCTCGAAAAGGATTTGATCGGTAAAGTGTCTATAGGTTTTTCGACCAAAATTGAAAAAGTGATTTTAAGAAAAAATTGGGGCTTTGCAGGGGGAATGTTGCTTATTGCAATTATTGCGGCCTTCAATACTCAGATGGATAAAATTGTAATTACAAAACTACTTTCTCTAAAAAGTCTTGGTTATTACACCCTCGCACTATCAATTTCTCAGGTTTTAATAGCAATTGCAAATCCTATTTCAATAGCACTGTTACCAAAATTTACTTCTGAATATTCACAGGGAAATAATGAAAAGGCATCACTGATTTTCAATAAATCCAGTATACTTGTATCAATATTGGTTTTTGCAGTGATGGCTAATATGTCTTTTTTTGCTAAGGATTTAATTTGGATTTGGACAGGAAACTTAGCATTGGCTGATGAAGCTAAAATTTATCTGCCCGTAATATCATTGTCCATGTCAATGTTAGCATTGGCAACATTGCCATATCAACTCGCAATTGCAAATGGATATACGAAATTAAATAACATACTTGGTATATCAAGTTTATTAATAACTATTCCCGGATATTTTTTTGCAACAAAATATTATGGTGCTATGGGAGCGGCTTCTGTCTTTTGCGGTGTTCAGATTATCACAACATTCATCTACGTTTTCTTTATTAATAAGAAATTTATCAAGAGCAATATCATCACGGATATATATTGGAAACAATTTATTCTACCTTTTTGCATCGCTGGAATCGTTGCTTTTCTATTTTCCAAAATTCCTCTCCTGGTAGATAATAATAGAATCTTTTCTTTAATTTGGATTGGTATTGCTACCTTTGCAACCTTAATGATATCATTGTTTGTTTTGGTTTCCATTAAAGAATTAAAGCAATTAGTGAATTTGAAAAAGAAATAATACACAATTACCAATGCGACCATTATTAAGCATAGCTATCGCTACAAAGGATAGAGAGCAATACTGTATAAAGACAATTCAATCCATACTTTCATTTGATGACGACAGAATACAAATTGCTGTTGCAGACAATAGTGGTACAACTGCGGTTAAAGAATTTGTTGACATTATAGCATCACCAAAAGTTACCTATTTCTATGATAATAGTCCAATCTCATCAATCGATAATTTTAACCGGGCGATGGAAATGACCACAGGTGAATACATCTGTCTATTGGGCGATGATGATGGCATATTGCCAGAGGCTATGGATTATTTGGTGTGGGCAAAGCAAAACAATGTAGATTCTTTTTGTTGCAAGGACACAATTCCATACTTCTGGCCAGGAGCGCATCCTAACTATGAAAATGGTGGTCTGATTGTGAGCAAATTTACCGAAGGCAAAAGAAAAATTGATTCAAAAAAGGAATTGATAAAACTTCTGGAAGCTGGAATTGTGAACTATATGTTTTTCGATCTTCCAAAATCGTATCATGGCTTTGTGAAAAAAGACGTCATGCTAGAAATCAAGGAAAGGTCTGGCGATTTTTACGGTGCACTAAGTCCAGATATATTTTCTGTAGTAGCCATCGCTCTCTCTTGCAAAAATCATTACATCATAGATAAACCTTTAACGATTGCCGGAGTCTGTAGAAAAAGTACCACAGCAGATCAGTTCCTAGGTTTGCACAGTGGGGAACTCAAGGATATGCCACACTTGAAAAATCGCAAAGTACCCTATGTTTGGGACAAAGACATACCGGAGTTTTATAGTGTCACCACAATATGGGGTGACAGCGGACTCAATAGTATAGATGCTATGAAAATGCCTGAATACCGGAAACATTTTAACATCTATCCATTGGTAGCACAAGCAATTCTGATGAATAGAAAGCAGATTCTAAACTACATGGTGGAAAAATGTGAAAAATTGCGAAAAGAAAGAAGTATCAATAAATTGGTTTTTTGGAGTAAAGTATCCTGTTCCATATTTAGCCTATGCGTAGATAAGATGCGTAGAATATACAAAAATTCTGGCTCTTCGAAATCTATAGTGATAGAAGATGTAGAAGATATTCTTCAGGCTTTTAAATTATATAGCCAAACGGTAAATAAAACGTAATGAATTTTTTAATTTATTTATTACCATTTTTATTCTTAGTAGGCATCACGTTTATGACGTATGTCTCGAAGACCAATTTCAAATCCTACAAGGCTATACTATTCTTTGGCTTGTTGCCAGCATTAGCCGTTGCTGTCCTCAGCGGTGATACGGGAACAGATAAAGCAAGTTATTATACTTGGATTTCCAATACCTTCAATGGTAATATGGAAAAGGTAGTTTATGAGCCAGGGTTCAAGTTCTTGACATATGCTTTGTCTATGATATATTCGAGTGAATATTTTATAATTCCCGTTGTATCTCTTATTACAAGTCTTTTTCTCTGGTTGGCTTTTTCCGGCAATAAATGGCAGTTGATTGTTTTTACATTTCTCCTATTTCCGTATTTCTATTTTGATATGACGATGAATGGTTTGAGATATGGATTGAGCTTTGCAATCAGTGCTTATGCAGCGAGGCTTATTTTGGAAAAGAAATTCAAATCCTTTATCATAGTCGGCCTGGTGGGAGTTAGTATGCAGTATTCTTCTATTATTATTATTATTCTACTTTATCTTTCGCAGGTTAATTTTAAAAAAATTCATCTAATACTACTTGTCGTAGTTGGCTATGCGGTTTTTAATATTTTGGATTTTGGATATTTTGACAATAAAGTGGATGCATATAAGGACTTGACAAAACCATCGGGACTTTCCGGAGTAACACCTCTAATATTATTTACGCTTATTTTTGGGCTCAATTGGTTTCTGAATAAGAAAATAAGCAAGATACTATTTATCATCTTCGCCTTGCAAATGGCGTCATTTGTATTGTCCCTAAGTTCTTACTCAGGACTTAGATTCCAAAGTTTATTTATCTTTACACTGCTGATTTTCATTGCATTTTTCCAAGAACTGAAGACATTCAAAAAAAGATATCTGATTTTCTTTATGGTTATTGGTTTTATAAGTTTTTCATTGAAAATCAGAAACTTTATGAGTGAGGAAAAAGAAGTAACAACACCATTTCTGCCTTATGAGTTCTATTGGGAAAGATAATTTGGTAAGCGTACTTGTTCCATTATACAATGCTGAAGATACAATTGTACTCAGTCTACAGTCTATCTTAGAACAAACGTATACCCAATGGGAGGTCATTATTATCAATGATGGATCGAGTGACAACAGTAAATTAGTTGTTGAGCAATTTATTAAATCTCAAACAGATGATGTTAAATCAAAATTCAGATTAATAGATCAAAAAAACGCAGGTCCGTCTAAGACAAGAAATAAAGCCATCACTTTAGCAAAGGGTGAGTATATAGCTTTTTTAGATTCTGATGATGTTTGGATTCGCAACAAGTTGCAAAAACAATTGGATTTGGCTTTAGAATATCCGGACATTGGTATTATTGGAGGTGCATTTTATCATGAGGTAGATCCCGCTTCTGAGTATTTTAGAATCATCACATTTAGAAAATTATTGTACAAGAATTATTTTGCGACACCTGTTGTTTTTATAAAGAAACAATATCTGTTTGAGATGGATTATCTTTTCGATACTGCAAAAAAATACAGTGAAGATTATGACTTATGGCTTCGATTAGTATCCAAGCGCGACGCTATTTTCATCAATGAAATTTTAGCCAAGAATGCTTTAGGAAAAGCAAACTTTGGTGAAAGTGGACTGTCCTCCAATCTTTTTCAAATGCAGAAAGGAGAAATTTCTAACTACAAATCTCTATTCAAAAACAAAGTAATTGGCTTTGGTACATTGATTAAAACTATATTATTTTCAAATTTAAAATTTTTCAGAAGATTATGCATAGTGTATTTAAAATGAAGATAAAATCTCTATTACTAGGTTTGATTTTGATATTTGTCAATTGCTCCACTCTATCAAAATATAGTGCTATAGACGGAAGTAATTTTAAAGATGATACCAAATCACTTCAGGACAAGATCAACGGTCTTGCTTCTAATGGTATTTTAGATGGAGGCAACAAAACCTATCACGTGACCTCATTATGGTTAAAAAGCAATATGACGATACAGAATATGACACTGATATCCATACCAACTTCTATCTCAGATGTCAGCGTTATTAATATTGGGAATGATTTAGAATCCAATATATATAACAAATCAGGCGTCGCAAGATCCAGTATTGAAATTTCCCGTATTAACGGTGGTTTTAAGAATATAACAATCAAGAATATCAAAATAGATGGTAATCGTTCCGCCCAAAAAAAATTGGATTTTGCATCCCGGGATGGAGGCAAACATGGAATCATTGTCAAAGGGTTTTGTACCAATCTAAATATTATTGATGTTAATATCAAAAACTGCGCAACAGATGGTATTGCGCTATACAGAGGTTTGCATACAAACCTTGATAGTGGAAAAGAGTTATTTGCTATCAAAAATGTAACATTAAGAAACGTGACATCCTCATACAACAGAAGACATGGTGGTTCTGGCGAATCTATTGACGGATTGATCATGGAAAACTGTAAGTTTCAGAATAATGGACTGACAATCAACGGAGGCAAAGTAGAAGGCGATATAGGAGCTATCTATAATGGTAACCTTTACGGTAATGGCTGGGATATGGAAGGCTATGGACTTGGGTCTGGAATGAGAAATATTGAGATAATTAATACAGAGTTCACAAAAAATATGGGAGGCGGTATTGTATTCTATGACATTGCAGACAGTAGAAATGGTAACTTCATAGGTCGAGGAAACATCACTCTTGATAATTGTAAAATAGATGCTGGTGTCAAAAATCCTACGGGATATTTTGCTCTCGTTTTCTCTAGTACAATAGAACATAAGAAAAACAAAATCAAACTGTTCTCTGGAGTTAAAGTTCTGAATTGTACACTTTATGGCAAATTATTGCTGAGATCTGTGAACGATATAGATCTCAGCAATACTAAAATCATCAATGAAACTGACCACATCCAAGGTCTTTTGGATAATGTGAGTAACCTTACTTACAAGCAGCGTACATCAGAAAAATCCAATCTTTTTTCTTGGGATAAATATGATTACATTAATGTAAAATAAAATTTTAATTCTAAGTTGTAATGCAGATCAGAAAATAGATCTTGCTAAGTCAACTATAATGTTCGAAATTATTGTAAAGTATGAAAATATTACAAGCTATAACTTTAGCAGATCTAGGGGGAGCACAAAGTGTCTTAATAAATCTTTCCAACAAAGCAGTTGAAAATGGACACGAAGTGTACGTTGTTTCCGAACAACATGGCGCAATGTGGAATCTGCTATCTCCAAAAATTCATAAAATAAAAATCAAAGAACTACAAAGGAGTATTAGCGTAACAAATGATTTTAAGGCATTCGTAGCACTGCGAAAAATTTACAAACAGATTAAACCGGATATAGTTCACCTGCACAGCTCTAAGATGGGAGCACTGGGACGTTTAGCTTTCCCAACAAATAAAATAATTTACACAGTTCACGGTTTTGATTCTGTAAGACATGCTAATCCTAAATTTTTAATCATTGAAAAACTTTTAAAAAGTAGAGTAAAAAATATCGTCGCAGTTAGCGAATATGATAAGAATATTCTAAAGAAAGAAGGTATTGAAAAATCCGTAGTCACCATTTACAATGGAATTCAAGACGTTGATACTGCCAAGATGATAGTTCCAAATATAAATTTTGATTCCTTGAAAAAGGACTTTAAAATAGTGATGTGTATTGCAAGACTAAGTCCACAAAAAAAGTTTGGACTATTCTGTGAAATCGCAGAAAAAATGTCAAATGAAAAAGTGAAATTTATTTGGATTGGTAATAAAGAGGAAGTTAAATTAACCAAGGACAATATTTTGATGCTCGGGGAGATTGCCAACGCTCAAGATTATCTCAGATATGCAGATTTATTTATTTTGCCAAGTAATTATGAAGGCTTACCAATTTCAATCATTGAATCATTAGCTTACAAAAAACCTATAATTGCATCTAAGGTCGGAGGTATTGTTGAGATTTTGAACGGGAAAAATGGTTTTGCAATTGAAAATCATGTAGACTGTTTTGTCGATAAAATAAAATATGTACTTTTAGATGAAGAGAGATATAGTCAATTCTGCATAAATGCCAGAAGCACTTACGAGCTTCAATTTACTATTGATCAGATGTATAATAATTACTTAAAACTTTATAAGACAAACGTTTGATATGGATTCTATTATTGCACTATAAAATATTAACTTTTGATTTAAGAGAAATGAATAATGACGTAAGAAAAAGTATTTTTTTTTAAATTGTGTTCAAGACGTTCTTGGGCTGTCAAAAATTTCACATTGGAAATCTATACTAAATAAATAATATGCAAATAGCAGTTTTTGGAAGCTCTGGATTTATTGGTAAAAATTTGGTAAAATCTTTACAGCATAATAATGAAGTTCAGGAAATTTCTCTAAGAAATCCTTTTTGGAAAAATGACATTGGTCCAAAAACAGAAGTATTCATTAATCTCATTGGCAAAGCACACGATCATAAAGGCACAGCAACAGAGCAGGATTATCATTTTGCAAATGTAGAATTGACCCAGCAGACGTTTGAAATTTTTAAAAGATCTGACGCTAAATTATATATTCATATTAGTTCATTAGCGGCTCTAGAAGAATTTGAATCCTCCCGACCACTCGCAGAAACCGATAAGTGCAACCCAATTTCTCTCTATGGAAAAAGCAAAAGAGAAGCAGAAAAATGGTTGTTGAAAGAATATTTGGCAACCAATAAAAAATTGATAATAATTCGCCCGCCAATGGTCCACGGTTCAGGAGATAAAGGGAATTTAGGGTTATTGTATAAAATTATATCAAAAGGAATTCCTTACCCATTAGCAGCATTCAATAATGAAAGATCATTTATTTCGATAGATAATTTTAATTTTTACATTCAGCAAATCATTCAAAAAAGTAATTATTTAGAAAACGGAATTTACCATATTTCTGATGATGAGTCTGTTGCCACCAACGAAATTATTGATATCATTAAGAGAGTTGAAAATATAAGAATTCTCAACATTAATCTTCCAAAATCAATGATAAAGGGTTTAGCAAGAATCGGAGATTTTGTTCCAATTCCGCTCAATACTAAAAAACTTAAAAAATTGACTAATAATTTACTGGTATCAAATCAAAAAATAAAAACACTTTTAGAAATAGATAAATTACCTTTTACAGCGCAACAAGGTATAGAAAAAACAATCAAAAGTTTTAAAAAATAATGGAATATTTTATTGTTGTAATTTTACTTCTAGTATTTATGTTGGCCTATTTCAAAATAGCCGATAAATATAATATTATTGATAAACCAAATCACAGAAGTGCTCATACTGAAATCACCTTGCGTGGTGGTGGAATTGTCTTTCCGATCGCTTTTCTATTGTTTTTGATGATCAGCACATGGGGCAAGTTAGTTCATCTTCCAATTCATGATCAGGCAGCAGAAAACCATAATTATTTGCTTTTCGGAATCGGGCTTCTATCGCTTTGTACCATCAGTTTTCTGGACGATCTCTATGATCTTTCAAGTAAAATCCGGATTGTTTTTCATGTCATCAGTGTGAGTTTCTTACTCGCTTTTCTCAATGCATTTGTCGTGCTCCCGATTTGGGCGATTCCGGTTTTGTATATTTTAATTATCGGAATTCTAAACGCTTATAATTTCATGGACGGCATTAATGGCATTACCGGGCTTTACAGCTTAGTGACGTTACTTTCTTTATTGTACGTGAATCAGAATATGGTGAGTTTTGTTGATCGTGATTTTATTATCTATCCCATTTTAGCGTGTCTGGTTTTTCTCTTTTTCAATTTTAGAAAAAAGGCAAAATGCTTTATGGGCGATATTGGAAGTATGGGAATTGCGTTTTGGGTTGTGGCCTTAATTGGTCTGCTAATGATGAAAACCGGCGAAATTAAATGGATTCTCTTTCTTGCGGTTTACGGGGTAGAGGTTATTTTCACTATTTTAGAAAGACTGAAACTCAAAGAAAATATTTTCGAAGCGCACCGCCGTCACCTTTATCAGCTTTTAGCTAATGAGAAAAAGATATCTCATTTGAAGGTAAGTACACTCTACGCAGTTGTACAGTTGATTATCAATGCCATAGTTATTTTTTCAAACTTGTCACAAAATGTAATTTTCGTAATTATTTTATTACCTGCGCTAATTTTTTATCTTTACACCAAACTTACGATTAAAAAGCAAATCACACAAAACATTAATTAATGAAAATAAAATCCACACCACTCAAAGACTGCTACATCATAGAACCGACCGTTTTCGAAGACGAAAGAGGTTATTTTTATGAAAAATTCAATGAGCAAAAATTCAATGAGCTTACCGGAATGAACGGTCATTTTGTGCAGGATAATATTTCCAAATCTTCCTACGGAGTTTTGCGTGGTGTTCATTTGCAAAAAGGCGAGCATGCACAGGCGAAATTGGTTTCTTGTCTTGAAGGTAAAGTTTTTGATGTTGCGGTTGATTTGCGCGAAGAGTCGCCAACTTTCGGAAAATGGTTCGGGGTCGAATTGACTCCGGAAAATAAATTGCAGCTCTACGTTCCAAGAGGGTTCGGTCATGGCTTTTCCGTATTGAGTGAAACTGCAATTTTTTCCTATAAATGCGATAATTTCTACCATAAAGAGTCTGAAGGTAGTGTGATCTGGAATGATAAAGATCTCAATATCGACTGGAAATTACCGGCAGATAAGGTTCTCCTTTCAGAAAAAGACAGCCAGTTGCCTACCTTCGCAGAGAAGAACTTTTAGCAGTGTAGCAATATAAAAATTTATTTTTGAGGTTAATTTTTTTAATCTTCATAACTTTCTAACCCTATCACCTTTTAACTTTCCAACATAAAAGAATGAAAAACATAATCATCACCGGAGGCGCCGGATTTATCGGTTCCCACGTCGTAAGAGAATTTGTCAAAAATAATCCAGAAAGCAAAATCATCAATCTTGATGCCCTAACTTATGCCGGAAATCTTGAAAATTTGAAGGATATCGAAAACGAACCCAATTACGTTTTCGAAAAAGCAGATATCACCAAAGTTGACGAGCTACGAAAAGTTTTTGAAGAATACAATCCCGATGCGATCGTACATTTAGCTGCAGAATCTCATGTGGACAGAAGTATCACCGATCCAAACGCATTTATCAACACAAACGTTATTGGAACTGCAAATCTTTTAAATTTAGCAAGAGAATTTTGGACATTAAACCCAGATCATCAACACGGAAATTTTCCTGATGAGCCGAGAACCAACTTGTTCTACCACGTTTCTACCGACGAAGTTTATGGTGCTTTAGGTGAAACAGGATTCTTCACTGAAGAAACTTCTTACGACCCAAAATCTCCTTATTCCGCTTCAAAAGCTGCTTCTGATCACTTGGTGAGAGCGTACGGAAATACATATGGAATGCCGTTCATCATTTCAAACTGTTCCAACAATTACGGACCGAACCATTTTCCTGAAAAATTAATTCCGCTTTGTATTCATAACATCTTGAGTGAAAAACCGCTTCCAATTTATGGTGACGGGAAATATACAAGAGACTGGTTATACGTAATCGACCACGCAAAAGCAATCTACCAAATTTTCAACGAATCAAAAACGGGAGAAACTTACAACATCGGTGGTTGGAACGAATGGCAGAATATTAACCTCGTGAAAGAATTAATCAAGCAAGTTGACGAGAAAATCGGTAAACCTGCAGGTTATTCAGAAAAACTAATCACTTTTGTGAAAGACAGACCTGGACACGATAAACGTTATGCAATTGATGCTACAAAACTTGCCAATGATTTAGGCTGGAAACCAAGCGTAACTTTCGAAGAAGGCTTATCAAAAACTATTGATTGGTTCCTTGAAAACAAAGAATGGTTGGATCACGTGACTTCAGGTGATTACCAAAAATATTACAACAAGCAATATAATTAATATGAAAGGGATTATTCTTGCAGGAGGTTCTGGAACCAGACTTTACCCATTAACCATCGCTGTGAGCAAGCAGTTGATGCCGGTGTATGACAAGCCGATGATTTATTATCCGCTTTCCACCTTATTACTTGCCGGGATTAAAGATATTTTGATTATCACAACTCCGCATGACCAGGAAGGTTTTATTAAACTTTTAGGTGACGGCTCTTCTATTGGCTGTAATATTCAGTATAAAGTTCAACCCAGTCCGGATGGTTTGGCGCAAGCTTTTATTTTGGGAGAAGAATTTGTGGGTGACGATTCGGTTGCGCTCGTTTTAGGGGATAACATTTTTTACGGAGCAGGATTGCCTCAACTTTTATCTTCAAAAACCAATATCAAAGGAGGCTGCGTTTTCGCTTACCAGGTTTCTGATCCTGAAAGATATGGTGTGGTAGAATTTGATGAAAATTTTAAAGCCGTTTCCATTGAGGAAAAACCTGAACATCCAAAATCCAATTTTGCGGTTCCCGGCTTGTATTTCTACGATAATTCTGTGGTTGAAATTGCCAAAAACCTGAAGCCTTCACCACGTGGTGAGCTCGAAATTACGGATGTTAACAAAATTTATCTGGAAAAAGGTCAGTTGGAAGTTGGCGTAATGTCCCGTGGCACCGCGTGGCTCGACACCGGAACGTTCGATTCTTTACATGAAGCTTCGGAATTTGTAAAAGTACTGGAGAAAAGACAGGGCTTCAAGATTTCGTGTATTGAGGAAATTGCGTACAAAAAAGGTTTCATCAATAAAGAGCAACTGCTGGAATCTGCCAAGAAATACGGAAAAAGCGGTTACGGTGATTATCTGAAAGGAATCATCTAAACTGTTTTAAATGAAATATTTAAAAAGACTTTAAGCAGAAACTTAAAGTCTTTTTTTATTCCTAAATTTGCACCCTGTAAAATTAAATGTCTTCAATTTCAAATTCAATATAAAAATGCGCACGAAATCCGTCGGAAAAAAGAAAATCAATATCGTTACTTTAGGCTGCTCCAAAAATGTGTACGACTCCGAAGTCTTAATGGGTCAGCTTCAGGCTAACGGAAAAGAGGTGGTTCACGAGGATCGCGGCGACATCGTGGTGATTAATACCTGCGGATTTATTGACAATGCGAAAGAAGAAAGCATCAATACCATCCTCGATTTCGTGGAAGCAAAAAACCGTGGTGAGGTAGAAAAAGTTTTTGTAACCGGCTGTCTTTCTGAAAGGTATAAACCGGATTTGATTAGAGAAATTCCAGATGTAGACCAATATTTCGGAACCAGAGATTTGCCGATTTTGCTCAAACATTTGGGTGCAGATTATAAACATGAATTGGTGGGTGAAAGAATGACGACCACCCCGAAACATTACGCTTATCTGAAGATCGCTGAAGGCTGCGACAGACCTTGTTCCTTCTGCGCGATTCCTTTGATGAGAGGAAAAAATATTTCCACCCCGATTGAAAACTTAGTGATTGAAGCTGAAAAGCTCGCAAAAAAAGGCGTTAAAGAATTAATCTTAATTGCGCAGGACCTTACCTATTACGGGTTAGACATCTATAAAAAACGTGCACTCGGAGATTTGCTTCTGAGATTGGTAAAAGTGGAAGGGATTGAATGGATCCGTCTGCATTACGCCTTCCCGACCGGATTTCCTGAAGATGTATTGGAAATCATTAAAAACGAACCAAAAGTCTGTAACTATATTGATATCCCGTTGCAGCACATCAATTCAGATATTCTGAAAGCAATGAAGCGTGGAACGACGCATGAAAAAACCAACGCGCTTCTGGATAAATTCAGAGAGAAAGTGCCGGATATGGCCATCCGAACAACTTTAATTGTGGGGTTTCCGGGCGAAACCGAAGAGAAATTCCAGGAAATGAAAGAATGGGTTCGTACACAACGTTTCGATCGATTGGGATGCTTCACTTATTCGCATGAAGAAAATACAACCGCCTATCTTTTGGAAGATGATGTACCACAAGAAGTGAAAGAAGCCAGAGTAGAAGAAATTATGGAACTGCAGTCGCAGATTTCATGGGAGAAAAATCAGGAAAAAATCGGGAAAACGTACCGATGTATTTTTGACCGAAAGGAAGGAAACTACTTTGTAGGTAGAACAGAATTCGATTCTCCGGATGTAGATAATACCGTTTTGGTTTCTGCAGAAAACACCTATTTATCGATCGGTGAGTTTGCCAATATCAAAATTACTTCCGCTGAAGAATTTGATTTGTACGGAGAACTTGTTTAAATTGATCATGAAATCAACAAAAAAGCCAATGAATTTCATTGGTTTTTTCATTTTCAAGGAATTTTGCCATTTCAATTTAGTTAAAATTTTCATTGATTGATAAATTTCAGGGCTTGATGCTAAAAATCGCTTTTCCCTGAAACGTGCATTAATAAAGGATTGAAGCAGTTTTTTATTCTAAAATCACTTTAATTTTCTTCTTTTTATTTCTTAATAATTTTTTTTCCTTTTTAATGATTTTCTAGACGTTCAACGAAATTTACAATTTTATTAACCGGTTGATTATAAGTATTTTGTGTGTTTTGTAAATGGGAAACTATGCAGTAATTAGTTAATTTTGTTAACGTTTTATGGATGTTTTTAACACTTTTTAACAAACGTGCTTATTTCCCATGAATAGGGAATTAGCCAAGTGTCTTAACATATAATTAAGAGTTTGTTAACAGAATTTAACAGTTTGATTGTTGGAAAAGATGTTTTCGGGATAAATTTGCAGAGTCAAAACCAATAAAATAATTCAAAATGATGAAAAGAGCGATTCTCGTAATCATAATGATGATTTCAACACTTGGTATTTATTCTTTTAACAAGTTTAATGCCAATGATGCCAAAACAAGTTTTGCATCGTTCTACCACGATAAGTTTAATGGTAGGAAAACAGCAAGCGGAGAAATTTTCAGCAACAGAAAACTTACCGCAGCGCACAGAACGCTTCCTTTCGGTACCGTAATTCAGGTTACGAATCTGAGAACAGGGAAAAGTGTAGAAGTGAGAATTAACGACCGCGGTCCGTTCAACTCTTCCAGAGCGTTGGATTTATCCAAAGCAGCGTTCGATTCAATTGGAAACATTGCTAAAGGAACCATGCCAATTGAATACGAAATTGTCGATTAAGATCCACTTAGGAAAACAAAAAAAGCCGTCCCAATTTTTGGGACGGCTTTTTATTTTAGATTTTTATTTTGCATCTAAATTAATTTCTGATACTGCGAGTTCTGTTAGATCTAAATCACAGTTTTTTTCTTCGTTAAGCGTGGCCACAAGTAGTTCCATTGCTTCAGGCTCGTCCAGATGTTTAGCGTATGTCGCTAAGGTTCCGTAAGACGCAATTTCGTAATGTTCTACCTTTTGCGCTGCAGCAATAATAGCGGCATCTCGAACCGCTCCTGGTTCTGTTTCTTCTAAAATGCTTTCAGCCTCTTTCAGTAAACCGTCCATCGCATCACATTTTTCAGCTTTTGCTTTCTCGCCTAGCGCTTTGAACACATCCTCAAGCCTTGTAACATGGTTCTGGGTTTCTTCCAAATGTTTATTGATAGCTTGAGTAAGTTTTTTTGAAGTAGCGTTTTTAGCCATCTTTGGAAGGTTTTTTACCAACGCTTTTTCAGCCCAATAAATATCCTTTAAACCATCCATTAAGAATTCTCTTAAGTTTTCAGCAGCATCACTTGCAGGCTTTACCTTATTGGTTGCTTTGGTAGAAGTCTTTGCGGATGTAGCTTTGGAAGTGGTACTTTTTTTTGTACTTGCAGCTGTTTTCGTAGAAGATGCTTTTCTAGAAGAAGTTTTTCCAGCAGTGGATTTTGCAGCGGAACTTTTAGCAGCCGTTGACTTGGAGGAGCCGGCTTTTGTTGTAGTCTTTGCCATAATCTTTAATTTTTTAATATTAATATGTTGTGAATTGGTTTTCTGGTTTTATCAAATCTATACCAGTAAGACTGATTCGGATCTAGCTGATTTTTTCAAGTTTGGGAGCTTCCTTTTCATTTAATTTGAGTTGCTCTCTCTGGTAAACTTCTTTTCTTAGATTGGTACTTGAGAACCGATGGTTTCTTTCATTGTAATGAAGCCGGATGTTTTTCTGCTCACAGTATGCTCTTCCGGTGAAATTTTTGTCTTTGTACTCGTTTCCGATGATTCTCACATCAATACTTAAGAGTTTTAAAATATCTTCTAAATCTTCTTCTGTGGTGTAAGGTATAATTTCATCCACATATTGGCAACCCTTTAGTTGAATGTAGCGTTCTACAACAGTTTGGGTAGGCTTGTTTTTTTCAGGTCGATCAATAGTGGGATCGGTTTGAAGACCCACAATGAGATAATCGCACTGCTCTTTAGCTTCTGCCAGCATCTGCACATGCCCTGCATGTAATAAATCGAAGCAACTGAACGTAATTCCTACTATTTTTTTTGTTGTTTCCATCATGTAAAATTTTTAATATTTAGTACACAGAAATAGCTATTGACCCTTCTTGATGCTCACGTATTGCATTTATGTAGTCGGCGACCGGAATTCGGTTGCCTTTATCGTCGAGATCAAAGATTCCCGAATTATGATAGTGTTCAAAATTATCCCAGTCTGTACGGTCTGTCACTGGATATAAGCAAATACCCTGAAAATCTATTCCACTTCGCACAACCTCGCTACATTCTTCGGAAATTTCTTTTAACCAGGAAGCACGACCTTCGCCGAAATGCCCAGTTTCCGAGAGGAATATCGGCTTTTGGTAACGCCGAAAAGCATCGGAGAGAAGTTGTCGTAACGGAACTCTTTTTCCTTCAGGATCAGGCCAGCACAAACTTTCGTCCTCACCTTTCCACTGACAATTCCAATAATAATTAAATCCCAAGATTTCCAGATAATCTTCTTGGCCACCGAGTTCAGGGCATAGTCTGCCACCAATAATGTCCATAGCTTCGAACTGATATTCATTTCGACGAGCTAAATATTCAGGATCGTCGCCGTCACAGTGAATTTTCACCAATGGTTCTACCATAACAATTGTACAAGATGGAAGTTCTCGCTTTAAAACTTCTATGCCTTTAATGGCGGCTTTGCACAGGTGGTATTTAATATCCCAACCGTTGTGAACAGCGTAAGGAACAGTTCCTCGCGCCTCACCGGAAAACCAGGAAAGGAAGCTGATTTCATTAACCGGAACAACCATTAGATGTTCCTCCGAATTTTGTTTGTAGAAAGCTGCAAATGCTTCACACAGCGAAGCAAATCGCTGGGAAAAATGTGGGTGCGTTGGAAATAATCCGTCCGGATAACCAAAGTGAATTAAATCCCAAATCACTTGCAAATTGTATTCTTTTGCAGTTCTCATTCGGTTTAAAACTTCAGAAAAATCATATTGGTACGGAACTTTTTCAACTTCACTCCAACAGATGCCTTCGCGTACCGTTTTGATTCCCAATTCGGATATTAACTGGTAATCTTCCGCAGCGCGGATGTCGTGTTGTGTATTTTGGAGTAGATTTACACGATTTCCTGAGCGATTGAGATGATCCGCACACTCGAAGCCACCCATTAAATAACTTTTAAACAGTTGTCTTGGCTTCATGATCTTTTCGATTTGGAGTTTCTAGTGATGAAAATAAATCTAAAGCATTTTTAAAAGCCTGATCCATATTAAAGTATTTGTAGTTCGCTAATCTGCCAACAAAATAAACGTCGGTAAGTTTATCGGCTTCTGCTTTGTATTTGTCGTAGATCAGTTGGTTCTTTTCATTCGGGACAGGGTAGTAAGGCTCTCCATGATCAACAGTATATTCTTTTACAATAGTGGTTTTCGCAGATTTTTGATTGCCAAAGTGCTTGTACTCCACAATACGTGTAAAATCTACTTCATTTCCAGGATAATTGACCACACTGTTTTCCTGAAAATATTCTTGATCGAGATGCTCTGTAACGAAATTGATGGAGCGATATTCCAGTTTTTCCAAGTTAGTTTTGAACTCAAAGAAACGATCTACCGGTCCGGTGTAAAATAATTTTTCATAACCTTCAAACTGTTCTTTTACATCAAAATAATCCGTATTTAATAAGACGGTAATGTTTGGATGATCAAGCATTTTCTCGAAAATCATGGTATATCCTTCTTTAGGAAGTGCCTGGTACTCATCAGAGAAATATCGGTCATCATAATTGTTTCTCACCGGTATTCTTTCCAAGACAGAAGCATGAAGTTCTGCGGGATATTTGTCCCATTGTTTTTTGGTATAATGCTTAAACATTTTTTCATACAAAACGGTTCCTACGCGGTTAAGTACTGCTTCTTCACCATTGGCTGGCTTATCGAAATGTATACGGCTGGAGTTTAACCAGCTTGTCATCTCTTCTTCAGTCTTGATATCCGTCCCGAACAGCGTGTTCACTGTAGTAATGTTTACAGGAATGGGGACGGTTTTATCATCCACTCTTGCAACCACACGATGTTCCCAAGGATACCATTCGCCAAATTGATTCACGTATTCCCACACTTCTTTATCGTTGGTATGAAATAAGTGAGCTCCGTACTTTGAAGTTAAAATTCCGTTTTCCTCATAAAAATCATAACAGTTACCCGCAATGTGATCTCTTTTTTCGATAATCACCACTTTTTTACCAATGCTGGCATAACGTTCCGCCAAAGTTGCTCCCGAAATGCCTGCTCCTACTATTAAAATGTCTACATTGTTCATGCTGTTACTTTTTCAATGATGTTCTTCATGCTTTCGGCGGTGTTGTCCCAGGAAGTTTTCTCCAAAATTTTTCGATACTCGCCCAAAACCTGACTGGAAGCTTTGTTAATTGCTTCGCAGAAATCGTTCTCATCGTTGATGAGGAGGATGCAATTGCTATAGTCGCGTTCCACATCTTTAATTCTGGTGGAAATGATAGGCTTGCTGGCAGACATATACTCCAAAGTTTTGGTAGGGCTGATGAATTTTGTTGCATCGTTGAGAGCAAAAGGCATCATTGCTATTTTAAAATGTTGAAGATATTGTGGAAGCTCGCCGTAGGATTTCATTCCCAAATAGTGAATGTTGTCTGCCTGCGGTAAATCACTCTCGCTGATTTTACATAATGGACCAATCATTACAAAAGAGGTCTCAGGAGATTTGGCAGCGGTTTTCCGCAGAAGATCTAGATCTATACGTTCATCAATAACGCCATAATACCCTACGATAGGTTGCGGAATGTCTTTTAAATCATCGGGCATGGATATGTCACTTACATTAGAAAAGTGGTTAATATCAACAGAACTCGGAAAGCAGAAGACATTATGGTGTTTAAGTTTTTTTGATTCAAATAGTGATTTACCGCCAGTGTATACGATATCCGCAGCTGCTAGAAGTTGATTTTCCTGATCAATAAGCTGCGCCGGCGCACCTCGGAACAAGGAGAGTTCGTCCATGCAGTCATAAACAACGGTGCCAAAATCTAAAGTTTCCAAAACGCTGATGAAAGAGGGAGAATAGAACCACCCAATAGGAAATACTCGGTTTTTCAAATGTTTTTTCAAGAAAGGTCCAATTGATTCCATGCTTTGGACAGGTGGACGAAGGACGTGGATATTGGGTTGTACCTCCCGAACTACAAATGGCGAATGACCGTTGAGTGTCGTTGGTTGTGGCTCCTCTACGACTAAAATCCTGTAGTTTTTGGCTAGGCGGGTTATTAAATGTTGGGGCCGTTGATATACAAAATCCCATCTAAGATGGCAGAATACAATCATGTCATAATCTAAATGATTGCTTTTTGGGTTAATTTCCATTAGTTTATTTTTTTTGATTTGGATTTAAATAAAAAAGCACAGAGTTTCTCGTTGATATTTCAACATGAGTAATTCCGAAATTTTTCTAGCTTAAATAATAGGTAAAAGCTCATAAATATCCATCGAAGAATAAATTATTGAGCTATTGTTTAAAAATCAAAGATTATACCAATGGTGTGGTAATCATAACATTACTGAAAAATTTATAAACTAAAATAGATATTAATGTAAATTTAATGTAATGTAGCAGTCAAAATTTTAAAATTCTAATTCGACTAAAACAGGGCAGTGGTCGGAATGGAACACTTCTTTTAAGATGACGGCTCGCTGCAAACGTTCCTTTAAACTGTATGAAACAAAGTTATAATCCAACCTCCAACCTTTGTTTCTTGCTCTGGAATTTTGCCTGTAACTCCACCAGGAATAGTTGTCGGGTTGGTCATTAAAATACCTGAAACTGTCTATCATTTCGCATTCTTCAATAAATTTTGTCATCCATTCTCTTTCCATCGGAAGAAATCCCGAGACATTTTTTAATCCTTCTGGGTTATGAATGTCGATGGCTTTATGACAAATATTAAAATCGCCACAAATAATAAGGTTTGGGACGGTTTTTCTTAAATCATTGATGTAAACCAAGAAATCTTCACAAAACTGCATTTTGAATTCTAATCTTTCGATATTGGAAGCGGACGGAACGTACACGGAAATCACCGAGAAGCCGTCGAAATCTGCTCTCATCACTCTTCCTTCGCTGTCGTAACGCTCGATGCCGCAACCATATTTTACAAGAAGAGGTTCAATTTTAGAGGCGATTCCTACACCGGAATACCCTTTTCGTTGCGCAGAATGCCAATAGCTTTTGTATCCGATTTTCTCTAAACTTTCGATATCGATTTGGTCATTTCCGGCTTTACTTTCCTGAATGCAGATAATGTCGGGATCCGCATTTTTTAGCCAGCCCAGAAAGTCTTTGGTAAAAGCAGCACGAATTCCGTTTACATTGTATGAAATAATTTTCATTGAATATTTTTTATTTTTCCCAAAATTACAAAAGCGATTTTGATTCCACCGAAATTTACCGCACAAAAAAGGCGGAAAAAACAGTATGTTTCTTCCGCCCAATTGGATCCCAAATTTAAATAAACTATGAAAAAAAACTATTTGGGCTCCATAATGCTGATCGGGATAATCACTTCTTCCAAAGAGATTCCTCCGTGTTGGTAGGTTTCTTTGTAATAATTCACGAAATGATTATAGTTTTTCGGATACGCTAAAAAAGTGTTGTTTTTCGCGAAAATATATTTGGAACTCAGATTTCCTTTCGGTAAAAATAATTTTTCAGGATTAGAGATCGCCCATACATCGCTGTTTTCATACGTTAAGCTTCTGCCGGTTTTGTAGCGGATATTGGTTGAGGTTTCTCGGTCTCCCACCACTTTGCTGGGTTTTTTAACATATACCGTTCCGTGATCGGTGGTAATTACCAGCTTGAATCCGTTTTCAGCAGCCTGTTTGATGATTTTCATGAGTGATGAATTCTCGAACCAGTTGTAAGTAAGTGATCGGAAAGTTTTATCGTCCCGGATGAGCTGATTTACAATCACGTTATCGGTTTTCGCATGCGACAGGATGTCGATGAAATTATAGACGATCACGAGCAGATCGTTGTTTTTGTGCTGGTTGAAATCATCCAGAATCTTTCTCTCAAAATCTGCGTTAAGGATTTTCAGGTATTTCATTGATTTGCCGGAAAGTCCGAGCCGTTTCATCTGGTCTTCCAGAAAATCGCGCTCATGTTCGTTTTTGTTTCCGTCCTCATTGTCATTAAACCATTTATCGGGAAAACGTTTTTCGATTTCCGAAGGGAGCAAACCGGCAAAAAACGAATTTCTTGCATATTGTGTTGCGGTGGGTAAAATACTGAAATAGTAATCTTCAGAGGTTTTGTTGTAAAACTTGGTGAAAAGCGGTTCGATTACTTTCCACTGGTCGTAACGCAAATTATCGATCATCAGGAGAAGCACCTTTTCTTTTTCGAGTTCAGGCTTTACTTTGTCTTTAAACAAAGTGTGGCTCATCATGGGTTTTTCGTTGGTGTGGAGCCAGTCTTCGTAGTTGTTTTCAATGAATTTGGAGAACTGAATGTTTGCTTCTTCTTTTTGGGACTGCAGTAAATCGGCAAATTCGTTATCGAACACTTTATCGAATTTTATTTCCCAGTTCAGGATTTTCTTATAATATTCTGCCCAGTCCTGGTACGTTCTCAGATAAGAAAGTTCCATGGAAAGGTTGCGGAACTGCTGCTGATACTCGAGGATTGTTTTTTCCTCCACGAGGGTTTCTTCCTGAAGGTTTTTCTTTAAAGAAAGCAGCACCTGATTCGGATTTACGGGTTTCAGTATATAATCAGCGATTTGTGAACCGATGGCCTGTTCCATGATTCTTTCTTCCTCGTTTTTGGTTACCATCACGATCTTTATGGCAGAATCGATGTTTTTAATCATCGGAATCGCTTCCAGACCGCTGATGCCGGGCATATTTTCGTCGAGCAATGCCAGCTGAAAATTTTCTTTTTCGATCATTTCCAGTGCTTCATTTACGTTGTTTACCGGGGTTACCGTATATCCTTTGTTCTCTAAAAATACAATATGAGGTTTCAGTAAATCCACTTCATCATCAATCCATATTAATTTTGCCATTTATTTCAATTGTTCTGATTAATTGCCTGAGCTTTTCAGGCCTACTGTAAGGCGTCAAAAGTACAACCAAAGATTGCCAAATTTCTTTTAAAAACACGTTAAAGTTGCGTTAAATAATTGAATGGCTGCGGTAAGATATTTTTAAAAAAAGCGGTATCACCGTATAAAAACTTAAATTTGCAGTGCGAAACTGATTCCTATCTAAGAGACAGCCATTAAACAATGACGAATAAATTCAAAATCATCAACGATCCGGTTCACGGCTTTATTAAAATACCTCACGAAATTTTATTTGATGTCATTGAGCATCCTTATTTTCAGCGTCTGCGGCGGATTTCCCAAACCGGCCTGCTGAATTTAATTTTTCCCGGCGCTACCCATACCCGTTTTCATCACGCCTTGGGCGCCATGCATCTGATGTTTACCGCTCTGGAAACATTGAGACTGAAAGGCACTGAAATTTCCAAAGAGGAAGAAAAATCTGCCATGCTCGCGATTCTGCTTCACGACATTGGTCATGGTCCTTTTTCGCATGCTTTGGAAAATATGCTGATGGAAGATTGGCATCATGAAAAGCTTTCATTGTTGTTAATGAATGACTTGAACAAAGAATTGGACGGTGAACTGACGATGGCAATAGAAATGTTTCAAGGGAAATATCACCGGAAATTTTTCAATCAATTGATTTCTTCTCAACTTGATGTAGACCGTTTGGATTATTTAAAACGCGACAGTTTCTACACCGGGGTTTCGGAAGGAAATGTCAATACGCAAAGGATTATTTCGATGATGAATGTTGCGGATGACAAACTTGTAATTGATGCGAAAGGAATTTATTCCATTGAAAATTTTTTAACGGCGAGGATGTTTATGTATTGGCAGGTTTATTATCACAAGACATCGGCTTTGGCAGAGCATCTTTTGGTGAAAATTTTGGACCGCGCAAGAACTTTAGTTTCGGAAGGAAAAGAACTCAAAGCTTCCGATAATTTAAAATATTTCCTCGAAAAAAATAAGTTCGTTCGTGCCACAAAAGAAGACATCCAAAGATTTACAGAGTTGGATGATAACGATATAATTCAGGCGATGAAATTTTGGACAAAAAGTGATGATTTTATTCTTTCTTATCTGTGTAAATGTGTTATTCAAAGGAATTTTCCGAAGACCATGATTTCTTCAAAACCTTTCGAAAAAGATTTTGTTGAAGATAAAATTGCCAAAACAAACGCTTTCTTCAATATTGAAAATGGAGCGGAACTCGTGGATGAAATTTCAAGAACGCTGCTTCCGTACAATACAGAAAAACAGCCAATTCATCTTCTTCCAAAAAATGGCGAGAAATTCAGGCTCGAAGATTCTGAAAATCAGATTCTTTCCGCATTTATAAATCAACCCAATACTAAATATATTCTGTCTTTTCCCAGAGAGATTTAATTAGATCCGAATCGGTTCAGTTTTTGCCCTTACTTTCAAAATTGGAAGTGATGAGAAAAATTCTGTTGGTTCTGAGTGGTCTTTTTGCCATTTCCTGCATAAAGAAAAATTCTATACAAAATACCATTCAACAATCAGTAAAAAAGGATTCCGTAGTTGTTAAAACACATAAAGTTTCTGATAGTTCGACTATAGAGAATACAGCAGAAATAAAAATCGTTAAGGAGGAAAAGGGAAATCGGGAAGTAAACGTAGAAGAAAATCAAGACAAAAATACGGGCGAAGCCGATGCAGCTTTTCAGTGGGAAGCCAATCAAAAATTGGAAAAATTACTCAAACACTTTGGCGAAAATATTCCCGGGTATTATGGTGGAGCTTTTATCAACGATTCCGGTGCCCTGGAAATAAATTTATTTGGAGATACGGCTAAAGGTAAAAGGGAAATTATTAAGATTATTGGCAGTGAAAAAGTGCATTTCAACACGCAAAAATATTCTTATAATGAGCTCAATAAATTAATGACTTTTCTGAACGATTTTGCTCAGAATCCCGCAAACAAAAAGTATGCGAAAAACATGTCTTTTTGGTGGGTGATGGAAAAAGAAGGATACATTCAAATGGGTTTGTTGGACAACAGTCCGGAAAAAATAAAGGAATTCAAAGCACACATTCATAATTCCCCCGCTATTAAATTTGTGAAATCAAGCGGAATTATATTGCAGTAAAAACACACGTTTTTAGGCGTCTAAAATTCTGAAAATTATTTTGTGTAAACCATATTTTCTTATCTTTGCAGGATATGGAATTTACAGCATCGCAGATCGCAGGTTTTATCAACGGAAGAATTATAGGCGACGAAAATGCCACTATCAGCGGTGTTTCCCCTATTGAGAGTGGTGAAGAAGGCCATCTTTCCTTCATCGCGCAGGATCGATTTGCAGACTATATTGGCACTACAAAATGTTCGGTACTTATCGTTTCCGAAAAACTTTTAACCAAAGACACTTATCCTATGACCATTATTGCCGTAGAAGATGCCTATCTTTCTTTTCAGGTTTTGATGAATCTTTATAAGGAATTGCAGGGCAGAAAGACCGGTATCGAGCAGGGTGCTGTATTTCATGAAACCTCCAAAGTTGGTGAAAATGTGTATGTTGGCGCGTTTACCTGTGTTTCCGAAAAAGTAAAAATTGGTGACGAAAGCCAGATTTACCCTCACGTTTACATAGGCAAAAATGTAAAAATCGGCAAAAACTGTATTATTTACAGTGGGGTAAGAATATATGATTACTGCGTGATTGGCGACAACTGCGTCATCCATTCCAATACCGTAATAGGATCAGACGGATTCGGTTTTCAGGTGACCAAAGACGGTTATCAGAAAATTCCGCAACTGGGTAATGTTGTTTTGGGAGACCATGTTGAAATTGGCTCCAACTGCAGTATCGACCGAGGAACAATTGGTTCAACCGTGATCGGAAACGGAACTAAAATCGATAATCTAATTCAGATTGCCCACAATGTTAAGATTGGGGAGAACAATGTAATTGCAGCTCAGGCAGGCATTGCAGGATCCACCGTTATTGGTGACTGGAATCAGATTGGCGGTCAGGTGGGGATTGTCGGACACATTACAATCGGAAATCAGGTGAAAGTTCAGGCCCAGAGTGGCGTAAATTCCAATACCAAAGACGGGGAAATTCTTTACGGATCACCTGCCATTAATGCCGGAGAATACAGAAGAAATTATGTGCATTTCAGAAATTTCACCGAAATCGTGAAACGCATCAATACTATTGAAAACAGCACTAAAGATAAAACCAGTGAGTGATAAACAAAAAACTTTAAAGGAAGAAGTTTCCCTTTGTGGGATTGGGCTTCATACCGGAAGAGAAGTAACATTAACAATAAAACCGGCCAAGGAGAATACCGGTTTTGTATTTGTACGTACCGATTTGGAGGGGCATCCTCATATTGAGGCCGACGTAAACTACGTCACTGCAACCGAACGGGGAACGACCCTTGAAAAATTAGGAGTCAGAATTCATACCTGCGAACACCTTCTGGCAGCTTTGGTAGGCTGCGACATCGATAATGCTATTCTGGAAATGAACAGTGCAGAGCCTCCAATTTTAGACGGTTCTTCAAGGTTTTTCGTTGATGCCATTGAAAAAGCAGGGATTGTGGAACAGAATGTAGACCGCGAATATCTGGTTGTGAAGGAAGTTCTGAATTATGTTGATCCCACTACCGGATCCGAGCTTACCATCATCCCTTCCGATACTTATGAAGTGACGACGATGGTAGATTTCGGGACGAAAGTTCTCGGAACCCAGAATGCCACCTTAAAAGATATTTCAGAATTTAAAGACGAAATTTCATCCGCACGTACTTTCAGTTTCCTTCATGAACTCGAAATGCTTTTGGATGCCGGTCTTATTAAAGGTGGCGATATTTCCAACGCTATTGTTTATGTGGATAAAGAACTTACTGCAGAAACTTCAGAAAAACTGAAAAAAGCCTTCGGTAAAGATGATGTTTCCATCCGCCCGAACGGGATTTTAGATAACCTTACCCTGAATTATCCCAACGAAGCCGCGCGCCATAAACTGTTAGACGTGATTGGTGACTTAGCCTTGGTAGGAGTAAAAATTAAAGGAAAAGTGATCGCCAACAAACCGGGACATTTTGTAAACACCCAGTTTGCAAAAAAACTCAACAGACAGTGGAAACTGCAGAGAAAGAAAAATGTTCCCGATATCGACATCTACAAAGAACCCGTTTTCGATATCAACGGAATCATGAAACTTATGCCACACCGGCCGCCGTTCCTCCTTATTGATAAAATTCTTGAGCTTTCAGACTCTCACGTAGTGGGGCTGAAGAACGTCACCATGAATGAACCGTTTTTTGTGGGGCATTTCCCTAAAGAACCGGTGATGCCGGGCGTTTTACAGGTAGAGGCTCTGGCACAGACCGGTGGAATCCTCGTTCTGGCAAGCGTTCCTGATCCCGAAAACTATTCCACTTATTTTATTAAAATGGATAAAGTAAAATTTAAGAAAAAAGTGGTTCCGGGTGATACCCTGGTTTTTAAAATAGAACTTATTTCCCCAATCCGAAGAGGGATTGTTCACATGCAGGGCTATGGCTATGTAGGCGACAGCGTTGTAGTAGAAGCTGAATTGATGGCGCAGGTCGCAAAAAATAAACCGGATTAAATGGTACACCAGTTAGCTGCCGTTGACAAACGCGCAAAAATAAAGAAAAATGTAATCGTAGAACCGTTTACTACCATTGCCGGTGATGTAGAAATTGGCGAAGGAACGTGGATCGGTCCTAACGTAACGATTATGGATGGTGCCAGAATCGGGAAAAACTGCCGTATTTTCCCAGGTACAGTGATAGCCGCAGTTCCGCAGGATCTGAAATTCGAAGGTGAAGATACCCAGGTGATTATCGGTGACAATACCACCATCAGAGAATGTGTTACCGTAAACCGCGGAACCAAAGCTTTGGGTTACACCAAAATAGGAAACGACTGTCTCATTATGGCGACATCACATATTGCGCACGACTGTGTTCTCGGGAACGGCGTAATCATCGTGAACGGTTGCGGTATTGCAGGGCATGTTGAAATCGGGGATTACACCGTAATGGGCGGACTTTCAGCGGTTCACCAGTTTGGGAAAATCGGTAAACATGTGATGATTTCCGGAGGAACTTTGGTAAGAAAAGATATTCCGCCTTATGTGAAAGTAGCACGGGAGCCCATGACTTATGCAGGAATTAATTCGGTAGGTCTGCGCAGAAGAGGTTTTACCAACGACAAGATCTTCGAAATCCAGAAAATTTACAGAGCCATCTTCCAGATGAAGATGAATGTTTCGCAGGCATCAAGCTATATTGAAAAAGAAATGCTGCCGACTGCCGAAAGAGACGAAATTTTAGAATTCATCAAGAATTCGCCCAGAGGTATCGTAAAAGGCTACGGCACAGGAAAAGAATAGACACAATACAACTTTAATTAACACTGATAAGTCCGGAGATGCATCTTCAGACGATAACTAAAAATTCAAACATTAAATGGCAACCAGCAACGATATTAAAAAAGGAATGTGTATCGAATACAGTAACGATATCTTCAAAATTATCGATTTCTTACACGTAAAACCAGGAAAAGGTCCAGCGTTCGTAAGAACCAAAATGAAATCGGTAACCAACGGCAAAGTGCTTGAAAACACTTTTTCCGCAGGTCACAAAATTGATGAAGTAAAAGTAATCACCAGAAAATTCCAGTATCTTTACGAAGACGACAATGGTTTTCACTTCATGAACAATGATGATTTCTCACAAATCTACCTGAACAAAGAGATGATCGAGAACTCACAGTTCATGAAAGCAGGTGAAGAAGTTACCATTATTCTGAAAGAAGCAGATGAATCTCCACTTTCAGCAGAAATCCCACCAACGGTTTATCTGGATGTAATTGAAGCAGATCCTGGAGTGAAAGGAAATACTGCAACCAACGCCCTGAAAAACGCCATCGTAGAAACCGGAGCAAGAGTTATGGTCCCTCTTTTCATTGAAGCAGGTGACAAAATTAAAGTAAACACCGAAGACGGGAATTATCTGGAACGCGTAAAATAAAAATTGATGGAAGGTGAAAATCTTCCATCTGCTTATTAAAATATGACCTTCAACCAACCGCAGACCCTAAGGAACATTGCAGATCTCATCGGCGCCAAAATGATTGGCGACGAAAACTTTCCTGTTCTTGGGACCAACGAAATTCACCGCGTAAAAGCCGGGGAAATCGTTTTTGTGAATCATCCCAAATATTACGACAAAGCGCTTAACTCCGCGGCGACCATTATTCTCATCGATAAAGTGGTAGATTGTCCGGAAGGGAAGGCTTTGTTGGTCTCCGATGATCCCTTCAGGGATTTCAATAAAATCAATATCCATTTCACGCGGATTTACAATTTTTCAGAAGAACTTCACGATCTTGAAGTCGGCGAAGGAACACGCATTCATCCTTCCGCAGTGATCGGAAACGAAGTGAAAATCGGCAAAAACAGTATCATTTTCCCGAATGTTGTAATAGGCGACAGAACCATCATCGGCGACAACGTGATTATCCAGAGCGGAACTGTTTTGGGCGGCGACGCATTCTATTACAGAAAACTGAACGGAAATTTCGACCGCCTGATTTCTGTGGGAAATGTCATTATTGAAGACAACGTTGAAATAGGAAACAATTGCACCATCGACCGTGGCGTAACGGATTCCACCATTATTGGCGAAGGTTCTATTTTAGATAATTTAATACAAATCGGTCACGATACCATCATCGGTAAAAAAGTGCTTATTGCTTCCCACGCTGCGATTGCAGGTTGTTGCGTCATCGAAGACGAGGTAGCGGTTTGGGGACAAGTAGGTATGGCCTCCGGTAACCGAGTGGGAAAAGGAGCCGTTCTTTTAGGCAAAACCGGCGTCAATAAAGACCTGGAAGGCGGAAAAACCTATTTCGGACAGTTGGCGGAAGAATTTAGAGAATATTTAAGAAAAGAGGTGAAACTGAAAAATCTTAAGTAAAGATAACCGATAAAATTTCTTAAAACACTAAATTTGCTTATCAATCAAATATGAAAAAGTTTTTATCGGGTTTTTTGGTGTTTTTGATCTCTTTTTGCTTTTCGCAGAAAAAGGTGGTAGATGCTAAAATCATCACTCAAGACAACGATACATTGAATGTAAAGATAAGAGTGACGGTCAATATGATAGACCCGACGCTTATCTATGGATCAAGTTTAAACGAAAAAATAAGTATTGTTGATGAAAGCGGTAATAAGTCTAAAATGGAGGCTTCTAATGTAAAGGAACTTTCATTTGTGGATTTTGTTGGGAAAAAAAGATATTTCCTTAATCGTTCCGAAAATAAGAAAACTTTGCAGGAGAGATTATTTAATGGAGATACAATAGAATGGTTCAGAGATTATTATGCTTCCGGACCTGGGGGCGAAGGAGCCGCCGATTTTTTATTTAATAAAGTTGCCAAAAAAGGAATCGGAGTTGGATATTTTACCGGTTTGCCAAAGAAAAAATTAATTGAATTTTTCAGTGACGAGCCCGAAATGGAAAACCTAATTCAAGAAGCGAAAACCAGCTCATTGAGACAAGCTGAGAATAGTATAGATTTTGTAATGCAATCATTATTAGAGAAATACGAATCTCTTAAATCAAGAAAATAGTATAATAAATTTTAAAAAAAATATAAAATGTCAGTATTAGTAAACAAAGATTCTAAAGTAATCGTACAGGGCTTTACAGGAAACGAAGGAACCTTCCACGCAGGTCAGATGATTGAATACGGAACCAACGTAGTAGGCGGTGTAACTCCGGGAAAAGGAGGGACTGAGCATTTGGGAAAACCGGTTTTCAATACCGTTGCTGAATCGGTAGAAAAAGCGGGCGCGAATGTTTCCATTATTTTTGTTCCGCCTGCATTTGCTGCAGACGCCATTATGGAAGCTGCGGAAGCCGGAATTAAAGTAATTGTATGTATTACCGAAGGAATTCCTGTGGAAGACATGGTGAAAGTTAAAGCTTATATTGCTGACAGAGATTGCCGATTGATCGGGCCAAACTGCCCTGGAATCATCACTTCCGACGAAGCGAAAATCGGAATTATGCCAGGTTTTGTTTTCAAAAAAGGGAGAGTGGGTATCGTTTCAAAATCAGGAACCCTTACTTACGAAGCTGCTGACCAGGTAGTGAAAGCAGGTTACGGAGTTTCTACCGCGATCGGAATTGGTGGTGACCCCATCATCGGTACTACAACCAAAGAAGCTTTGGAACTGTTCATCAACGATCCTGAAACGGATGCTGTAGTCATGATCGGAGAAATCGGAGGTTCATTAGAAGCTGAAGCTGCAAGATGGTATAAAGAAAGCGGTTCTAAAAAACCAGTTGTTGGTTTTATCGCAGGTCAAACTGCACCAAAAGGTAGAACAATGGGTCACGCAGGAGCAATCGTAGGTGGTGCCGAAGATACTGCACAGGCGAAAATGGCGATTATGAGAGAAAATGGAATCAATGTGGTGGATTCACCTGCTGAAATTGGTTCTACTGTAGCTCAGGTTTTAGGATAATTTTCCTCATCAAAATATAAAAAGGTTCTGTAAGTTTTTACAGAATCTTTTTTTGATCAATATTTTTTATCTTTGTCGATAAACACTATTATGAAAAATAAACTATTTGTTGTTTCCGCACTATGCGCAGCGACGTTTTTTTCAGCACAGATTGATCTGCGTAATACCAGATTTGGTATTACCGGAGGAGGTACTTACTCGCGCGTGAGCAATGCCCATAATCCTTCAGGACCCATTTATTCGGGGTTTGGCGGGGTTTTGGCCTTAATTCCGGTAGACAATAACGACCAGTTTTATATCCAGCCGGGAATCGAATATCTGGGTGCCGGCGAAACCGGAAAAGATAAGGATTTGAAGGGTGCAGTAGGTTATGATGCGGTATATGCCAACAATTATATCAGTGTCCCTCTTTATTTTAAAGGCTATTTTTCGGAAGCAGAATCTGAATTTTTTGGCCTCGCAGGTCCTAAATTCAATTTTCTGATCAATCAGAACGTAAAAAATGCACCATTACGATATACTGAAGAAGGTGATCCTGAAACGGGGATTAACGGCAAGGCTGCAAGCTTTAATTTCGGCGTAGGTTTGGGCATCGGTTTTTCTTACAAAAGAATGCTTGAGGTTACCGGCCGCTACGATATCGGTTTAACCAACACGTATAAAGGACTGATGAACGAGCAGACGAATGATCCCAACGTGAGCAAGAAAAAATCTGAACAGGTACTCAGCGTAGGTTTGAGTTATATTTTCCAGTAAAAATTTTTAAACTTATAAAATAAATCCCGTCAAAATTAATTTGACGGGATTTATTTTTACTTAAGCGTAAGCTTAACCTTAACCTGAACGGGCTTAACTCCTGATCCATTTCCAGATTTCTTTAGCACTTGCTTTATTTCCGTACATTAAAATTCCTACCCGGTAAACTTTTGCCGCGATATAAATCATCAGTAACGTTGAAATCACCAGCAGGAAGATTGAAAGTGCGATCTGCCAGCCCGGAACCCCAAACGGAATTCTTGCAATCATGGCCACCGGCGAGGTGAACGGAATAATCGATAGCCAAAAACCAAGCGGTCCTTCAGGATTATTCATAATCGTAAAACTTCCGTACATGCCGATCATCAGCGGAATGATGGCGAAAAGAGTAAACTGCTGCGTTTCGGTTTCATTATCCACTGCTGAACCGATGGCTGCGTACATCGAGCTGTAAAAAATATACCCGAACAGAAAGAATATGATGAAAACGAAGATGATCAGCGGATAATTCATGTCCAGCAGAATATGCGAAACTTCTGAGGCGGTCTGTTGAATATCAAATTTTTCTATCATTTCTGCCGACTGTTCGCCGCCGGGGATCTGCTTCTGCATCGCCGAAAAACCGGTATTCAGAAATATCGCGCCCAAAACCGACATGGTAATCCAGATGCTGAACTGCGTTAATGCAACCAGTGTTACACCCAGAATTTTCCCCATCATGAGTTCAAACGGTTTTACGGAAGAGATGATGATTTCTACCACGCGGTTGTTTTTTTCCTCCAGAACACTGCGCATCACGCGCACGCCATAAATGATGATGAACATGAAAACCGCGTACATCAAAACCATGCTGAGCCCCGATTTTATCCCGAAATCAAGATCTGAATCTGCTTTGTTATTATCTACAACATTCTGGGTATTGAGGTCGAAATTTTTATCCAGACTGATGATCTGATCTTCAGAAATTCCGAGTTTTTTAATTTTTTCCTGCTTTATGATTCTCGACAGATCAGCTACCA
This sequence comes from Kaistella yananensis, assembly GCF_026107505.2. NCBI lineage: Bacteria > Pseudomonadati > Bacteroidota > Flavobacteriia > Flavobacteriales > Weeksellaceae > Kaistella > Kaistella yananensis. The sequence continues at coordinate 312,714 of NZ_JAPCHZ010000001.1, forward strand.
CACTCATTTTAGTCTCGAAACCAATCTTTTTATTAATGAGTAATTTCGAGTTTTTCTCAAGCTCATCAAAGTTGTTATCTTTAAGTTCGGGAATGATCAGAAGTCCTTCGATTCCGTCCATGTCCTTTAAAGTCGAGGTAAGTGCTTTCTCGTTTTCCCGAGGTACGAAAACATATTTTATCGACTGGTCGCTTTTCAGGTTGCCTACAAACAGTCCGCTTTTATCAATGACGTTAAACGTGCTCGAACTTTCGTTTGCCTTGAAGAGAAATGTGATAAACGCCGCAAAAGCGATCATCAGCACCGGCGCGAGAAGGGTAAGGATGATAAAAGATTTTTTCTTTACCTGGGTAAGATATTCTCTTCTGGTAATTAAAAATATATTTTTCATGAATTGATTTTCAGGTTAATTTTTAAACATTAAAAGAGAAATTTACCGCTTACCGGCAGAAACTGCGTTGATGAAAACTTCGTTCATGCTCGGGATTTTCTCATCAAAAGACCGTATTTTGCCGACTTTCATCAATTCATTCAACAAAATATTTTGGTCATTATCGTTTTTCAAATCGAAGGAAACCAACTGGTTCTCTGTTGCATATTCCTGAATCTGATAACGGTTTCTGAACTGTTCAAATGCGTCATTATTGATGTCTGCCAAAGTTACCCCGAATATATTTTTCTTGAACTGCTCGCGCACATCGAACACTTTTCCGTCAAGCACTTTCTTCGCATGATCTATTAATGCTACATAATCGCACATTTCTTCCACACTTTCCATGCGATGCGTAGAGAGGATGATGGTGGTACCGTTGTTTTTTAAATTGAGGATCTGGTCTTTTATGAGATTGGCATTTACCGGATCGAAACCCGAAAACGGTTCATCAAGAATCAACAGTTTCGGGCGGTGCAGCACGGTCACCACAAATTGAATTTTCTGCGCCATTCCTTTGGAGAGTTCACTGAGTTTTTTCTTCCACCACTGGTCGATTTCCAGCTGCTCGAACCAGTATTTTGCCTGGTTCAGCGCATCATTTTTGCTCATTCCCTTCAGTTCACCAAAATAAAGAATCTGATCACCCACCGACATGTTTTTATAGAGTCCGCGCTCTTCAGGCATATAACCGATCTGGCGGATATGGTTAGGGTTCAGTTTTTCGTTATTGATGAAAACTTCGCCTGAATCTGCCTGCGTAATCTGATTGATAATTCTGATGAAGGTAGTTTTTCCGGCGCCGTTCGGTCCAAGAAGGCCGTAAATACTCGCTTCGGGAACGTTGATGGAGAAGTCTTCGAGCGCAAGCTTTTTGCCTGCGTTGTAAGTTTTGGTTACATGTTCTGCTTTAAGCATCAAAAATCAATTTAATCAATTAGTCTTCAAAACTAGCTGAATGTTACGGATTAAAGGCAATCTAAAATAAGTCAAGAGTTTTGCAGAAATCCAAAATTAAATATTTGAAATCCATAGTTTTTATCCGCTGACTATACTTCAAAAAATTTCACTTTCCCTGATCAAACGAATCCAAAGTTCTGCAGTCGAAATCTTGATGAGGTAAATCTGTTCCGGTATTTTCGGGAAAAATTTAGACCTTAATTACTTTCGAATTGAAATTCTTTATAAAAATGATCGGCTTCAGCAATAACCGCATCCATTTCGTCGAGCGTGAAAACTTCAAGGAATTTTCTTCGGAAATCTTTAAAATGAGGGATTCCACGGAAATAGTTGCTGTAATGCTGGCGCATTTCAATTAAACCAAGGCGTTCACCTTTCCACTCCATGCTCCATTCTGCATGTTGGCGAACCGCTTCCAGTCTTTGCGAAACGGTGGGTTCCGGTAATTTTTCACCTGTTTCAAAGAAATGTTTAATCTCATTGAAAATCCAGGGATAGCCGATGGCACCTCGGCCAATCATAATGCCGTCGCAATCGTATTTCTCTCTGTATTCTAAAGCCTTTTCGGGAGAATCTACATCGCCGTTCCCGAAAATAGGGATTTCAATATTCGGATTGTTTTTCACTTTCGAAATATAATTCCAATCGGCTTCGCCTTTATACATCTGCGAACGTGTTCTGGCGTGTATGGTTAATGCTTTGATGCCGACATCCTGCAGGCGTTCTGCAACTTCCATGATGTTGATGGTCTCGGTGTCCCAGCCCAAACGGGTCTTCACGGTAACAGGTAGATGGGTAGAATTTACCACCGCTTTTGTAAGCCGGATCATCAGGTCGATATCTTTTAAAACACCGGCACCGGCACCTTTACAAACCACTTTTTTTACAGGGCAGCCGAAATTGATGTCTACCAAATCCGGATTTACGGCTTCTACAATCTTTGCGGAAAGCGCCATCGCTTCTTCGTCGCCACCAAAAATCTGGATTCCCACCGGTCTTTCGTAGTCGAAAATATCCAGTTTCTTTTTGCTTTTCATGGCGTCACGAATAAGGCCTTCAGAAGAAATAAATTCCGAATACATCATGTCTGCACCGTGCATTTTGCACAGCCTGCGAAAGGGCGGATCCGAAACATCTTCCATCGGGGCGAGCAGAAGAGGGAATTCCGGAAGTTCAATATTCCCGATTTTTATCATGGTGCAAAGATAATTTTTTTGAATGGAAGAAGGAAACATGATTGCTTAGAACAAAAAAAACAGATCTTTCTGATCTGTCTGCATGCTGAAATTTTTAATCAAAATCGTGATGGGTGTCGTCCTTAGAGTTTTTATGAACGAACCACATCCCAATGGTGAGCCCTACCACGCCGGCCACGGCGGTCATCAGGGCGCGTTCGAGTCTGTCGGGCATGTCGTTTCCGATATAATTCATCAGAAAGAGAATCAGAAAGGTGATTACGGCAACCACCATGAATTTTTTACTTTTTATATCCATTATTTGAGTTGATAAGAGATCATTATTCCGCCGCGATAGGGAATCCATTCGCCACTTTGGTTATATACGCGGTCGGGGTCTGTATCATAGCGGACTCCCAATTTTTTATGAAATCCTTTATAATAGCTTTGGGCTGTTCCGCCACCGAGATAGAGATCCATATTCCATTTTTCATTTAACTGAACCTGATAGCCCACAACTGCACCCAAAAAAAATGAAAACCCGTTCTGGTAGAGGTCAGCGCTGTCGTAAATCGGAGATCCTGGTTCATATTGAAATACACCTCCCCAGTAATTCCACTTTTGGATTTTATACCGCGCAAACGAAAAGTTGCCTCCCACGTACCAATGTTTAAAAGCTTCTTTAAAATAATAGCGTCCGTCCAGCCCAGCCATATACACCTGAGCATATTTACCTGCGAAAGATTTCCAGGGTGAAATGAATATGTCGCCCTGAACGGTCATCTTGTTATTTAACTGGTATTCGAGTCCTGCGTTTAATACACCCACCGGCAAAAAGAGGGCATTAGCTTTAACGTAAAGTTTTTTTTGGAGCGTATCCGTCTGCTGTGCATTGCTGAAAGAAAGAGCTGCAAAGGCAAAAAGAAGTAAAAGTTTTTTCAAAGCAACGCTTATTTTAAATTTTGTAATAATTTATCAGCGAGTGTGGCGTCTTTTCCCTGGCTTTCAGCTAACTTTTTTGAAATCTCGGCGTAGGATTTCGCATTGTCTTTCTTGCCTGTTTTGGAATAAAGTTTTGCCAAAATGTAGGTATTCTCAGGGTTTTCAGACCGCATTACCGATTTTTCCGCCCATTCTTCAGCTTTTTTCAGGGAAGTGGGATTCGATACGTGTTCGCTGAAGATCCAGGCCGCTTTCAGCAATTCTTCAGGATCAAAATTATCGGCATTACTGTAGTATTTCAAAGCAGCTTTTTCATATTCTGTGAAGTTTCCCAGGTTGGGATAAAGAATCACTTTCATGCGGTTCAATGCGGTTTCTGCTTCGTCTTTTCCAACCAGTGGGATTGCGTTTTTGTAGAAATAATCGTCATTGATGATTCCCGTTTTCTGGTCCAGCGAATTTTCCAATACTTTAGAAATTTTAATATTCGTATCGAACTGGTTATAGATCTCTTTAGACATCAGTGCTGCAATTTCATTCTTTTTTGCTGTGAAAATCTGATAATTTGGATCAGTTGTCGATTTGGTGAAATAAAGAAGAAGCCCAACTTCGTCTTTAGTAAAAGATTGATTTTTCTTTACATTGAAATATCTTTCGGAAGCTTTTTTTGCCAGTTCATAATCGCTGTCTGCATAAAGCCTCATCATATTGAGTAAAAATTCCGGATCGGATTCGCCTTTTTCGAAAAGTTCTTTATTGGATGCGGTGCGGAATTTCGGATTATTGGCCTCCCTGGCCATCGCAAGAAAGGCTTCTTCACCCATGTAACCGTAACTGTTCATCACCACTTCGCCATCACCATTCAGAAAAAGGAATGAAGGGTAGGACCGGACTCCGTATTTTGCTGCAATTTCGCGTCCTTCACCTTTTTCCATATCGAACCGGGCATTGATAAAGTTAGCGTTATAATATTCCTTTACCGCCTGTAAGGGAAAAATATTCTTTTCCATTAACTTACACGGACCGCACCAAACCGCAAAAGCGTCCATAAATACAAGCTTTTTTTCTTTTTTTGCTTTTGCCAGAATTTCTTTGAATGTGCCTTTTTCGAAATTTATGCTTTCCTGAGAAAATACGGACAAAGAAATAAATACTATAAGTAGAGAAAATAATTTTTTCATGAAATTAAAATGTGATGCGAATATAAATATAATATATAACGGGAAAAAACTTTTACTGATATTCTGAAATATAAAAACCCCTCCGGTGAAGAAGGGGTTTTTATCAATTATTCCGGTTTATAGCCGTCTTTCAGGGTTACAGTTCGGTTAAAAACCAGTTTTTCCGGTGTGGAATCTCTGTCTTTTGTAAAATATCCGATTCTCTGGAACTGATAAGGCTGGCCGATTTCCGCATTCTGCAGACTAGGTTCTGCAAATCCCTGAACGGTTTTCAAGCTTTCAGGATTGATGAAGTCCATGAAGTCTGCTTCTTTTTCAGCATCCGGCTGCGGGGTAGTGAAAAGTCTGTCGTAAATTCTCACTTCCACCGGCAAAGCGTGTTTTGCTGAAACCCAGTGCAGCGTGCCTTTCACCTTCCTTAGACTTTCTTCGGTACCACTTCCGGATTTACTTTTCGGATCGTAAGTCGCATAAATGGTGGTTATTTCTCCGTTTTCATCTTTTTCAACACGTTCAGCTTTGATGATATAAGCAGATTTCAGTCGTACTTCGCCGCCAAGTTTCAGACGGAAAAATTTATTTCCCGCTTCTTCCTTGAAATCTTCTCTTTCAATATAGAGTTCTCTGGAAAAAGGTATTTCTCTGGTACCAGCGTTTTCGTCTTCAGGATTATTTTCTGTTTCCAGCCATTCTTCAGCATCTTGCGGATAATTCTCAATTACCAGTTTTACCGGATCTACTACGGCCATTACGCGTGTTGAAATTTTATTTAAATCTTCGCGCACGAAAAATTCCAGCAGCTGAATGTCGATTAAATTCTCTCTTTTGGCAACACCCACTCTTTCAATAAAGTTTTTGATGGCTTTGGGCGTAAAACCTAATCTGCGCATCCCTGAAATGGTCGGCATTCTTGGATCGTCCCAGCCGGTAACCACTTTTTCTGCAACCAAGCGCTGTAATTTTCTTTTGGAGGTAATCATGTACGAAACATTCATTCTTGCGAATTCGCGCTGTTTGTTTCTTACCCGATTTTTGTCATAAACCTGATCCAGATACCAGTCGTAAAGCGGACGATGGTTTTCGAATTCCAGCGAACATAAAGAGTGAGAAATCTGTTCGATATAATCGGATTCGCCGTGAGCCCAGTCGTACATTGGATAGATTTTCCACTTTTCGCCGGTTCTATGGTGCGGTCTTTTCAAAATTCTGTACATCACCGGATCACGCATGTTCATGTTCGGTGATTTCATGTCGATTTTTGCACGCAGTGACATAGATCCTTCTTCGAATTCGCCGTTTTTCATTTTTTCGAAAAGTTCAAGACTTTCCTCTACAGGTCGGTTTCTGAAAGGAGAATCGATACCGTCTTCAAATGGGTTTTTTCTTTGGGCCGTAATTTCCTCTGACGACTGCTCATCAACATAGGCTTTCCCGTCTTTAATCATTTGAACTGCCCATTCATAAAGCGTTTCAAAATAATCTGAAGCGTAAAGCTCCCTGTCATATTTGAAGCCCAACCAGTCGATATCTGCTTTAATGGAATCAACGAATTCCTGCTCTTCTTTTTCCGGATTGGTATCATCAAAACGAAGATTTACAGGAGCACCGTATTTTTCGCCCAAACCGAAATTAATGCAGATGGCTTTTGTGTGGCCAATATGCAGGTAGCCGTTGGGTTCCGGCGGGAAACGGAAGCGAAGTTTGTCCTTCGGGAAACCGTTCGCTAAATCGTCTTCTATAATTTGCTCAATAAAATTGAGTGATTTTTTTTCTTCTTCCATTTTCTATTCTTTGTAGAACGCAAATTTACGGATAATTGCTAAAAAAAGGAACTACTTTTATTAACCCCGCCTTTTGGCCTGCGAATACAGGTCTTAATTAGATATGCTAAGCTGTATTTTGTACCCGATGCGGAATTTCCTGCTTCTACCATCGTTTGTAGTAAAAAAAAACAATTAATTGGAAAATGTTTTTCCGGAAGTTGCTTTAGATGAATCAATTATAATAAAGGTTAAAAAAAATATCGGTGAAATCTAAAAAAAAAATTTTTTCGAAGGTGTTTTTTGGTACAATAATGGCTGTACGAAAAACATCATTCATTAACACTTAATTTTTTACTTCTATGAAAACGATTAAAAAGAAATTTGCACTTATGGTGCATAATCTTAAAAAAAACATTTTTATAGAAAACGTAATTTAATCTGTGGGGGATTAAATTTCAAAAGTCTGAAAGCAATTTCAGACTTTTTTTATGGAAAGGCGATCGCCGGAAAGCTCCAGTCTGGTTTCAAAATTGTTGGTGAACAGTCCTCCTGTTCCCAATCCCTGTGGGATTTGCGGGTTTTTGGTGAAGGTATATTGTGCGATGGCATTCAGGCCGATATTGCTTTCCAGTGCAGAAGTGATCCACCAGCCGATTCCAAGGCTTTCAGCAAGCGAAATCCAGTCGTTGCTTCCTGAAAAACCTCCGACTAAAGAAGGTTTCAGGATGATGTATTGTGGACGTATTTCTTCCAGAAGTTTCTTTTTTTCTGAATAATCTACAATGCCAATTAATTCTTCGTCGAGGGCTATCGGAGTTTTTGTGCCTGTACAAAGTTGGTACATTTCTTTCCGGTTTCCTGCTTTAATTGGCTGCTCAATCGAATGAATGTGCAGTTCGTAAAGTTCCTCCAGAACAGTTTTGGCTTCATTAAAGCTGAATCCGCCGTTCGCGTCAACTCTCAGTTCAAGTTGATTCGCCGGGAATTTTTTTCTCAGTTCCTGAAGGATTCTTTTCTCGGAATTCCAGTCGGTACCGATTTTCAGTTTCAGGCAATCAAACCCGGAGGCTAATTTTTCCTCAATCTGGTCTTCCATAAACGCCGAATCGCCCATCCAGATTAATCCGTTGATTTTTATGGATGATTTACCTGCTGTGAAATCGCTGGGGAAATAGAGGTCGTTCCCATGTTCGAGGTTTAAAACCGCCTGTTCAAATCCGAACCAAATTGACGGAAAATGTTTCAATTCCTCTTTCAGAAAATCATGATCAGTATTGATGTTTTCACAGAGCCACTGGACTTTTTCTTCATATTCGGGAACATCATCATAACTCAACCCACGGAAAAGCCCACATTCGCCAGTTCCGGTTTTCCCGTTTTGAGTAATATTCAACAAAAAAGTTTCCTTTGTATTCAGAACGCCACGCGAAGTGCCGCCCGGACGTTTGAAGTGAAGCGTGTAGGGGATATAAGTTGCCGTCAAAGTTCTATTTTTAGAATAAATTTATTCCGCAGCCATTTTCATGAATTCTTCCGCTTTTTCCACCATTTTCAGACTTCCGCAGAAGAACGGAACCCGCTGGTGAAGTTCGGTAGGTTCAATTTCAAGAATCCTCTGGAATCCGTCGGTACATTTTCCGCCTGCCTGTTCTGCCAGAAATGCCATAGGATTACATTCGTATAGTAATCTCAGTTTTCCGTTCGGCGACTGTGAGGTAGAAGGGTAAATGTAAATTCCGCCTTTAATCATATTCCGGTGAAAATCTGAAACCAAACTTCCGATGTAACGCGAGGTGTAAGGTCGGTCGCCTTCTTCGAGCTGGCAGTATTTGATGTAATTCTTAACGCCTTGTGGGAATTTAATATAGTTTCCTTCGTTGATGGAGTAAATTTTTCCTGTTTCGGGGAATTTCATGCAAGGGTGGGAAAGGTAATACGTACCTAAACTGGGGTCGAGTGTAAAACCGTTGACACCATTTCCGGTCGTGTATACAATCATCGTTGAGGAGCCGTAAACTACATAACCTGCAGCTGCCTGATTTACGCCTTTCTGTAAGAAATCTTCTAAAGTAACCGGTGTTCCAGGCTCTGTAACCCTTCTGTAAATCGAAAAAATAGTTCCTACAGAAACATTTACATCAATATTTGAGGATCCGTCCAAAGGATCGATAAGCACCACATATTTACTTAAATGGGCGTTGGCACTGGCTTTTATTTCAATAAAATCGTCGCTTTCTTCCGAGGCGATTCCGCACACTACTTCCCGTTGGGAAAGTGCTTCAATGAAAATCTCGTTGGCCAGTACATCCAGTTTCTGCTGCTCTTCACCCTGAATGTTTTCGTTTCCTGCTTTTCCGATGATGTTTGCGATGCCTGCTTTATTTACCTCGCGATTTACCACTTTTGAAGCAAGACGAATTGCACTTAAGAGACGCGAAAACTCCCCGGTTGAATACTGAAAATCTTCCTGTTTATCAATGATGAATTCACCCAGGGTTTGAAAGTTTTTTTCCGACATTTTATACTTTTTGGATTTTTACAAATTTCGGAAAAATCTTTGACTTCTGCCTGCTTTTTCGGGTGATAAATGACAGAATTTATGCACCCACAATTTAATTCTCCCATGTATTGACAAATGCATTTCTGCGTTTTTTTATGTCGCTGTAAATTAATAATTTTACCCGCTGTTATTTTGTGAAAAAAATCAGTGGTTTTTGTAATATAATTTATTAATATCTAAATAATTAAATGAAAATTTTCAAATTCGGTGGTGCATCGGTAAAAGATGCGGAAAGTGTGAAGAATGTTGCAGTTGTTCTGGAATCTCAGGGCTTCGAAAAATGCCTGCTGGTAGTTTCGGCGATGGGAAAGACGACCAATGCACTTGAAAAGGTGGTGGAATATTATTTTGCCAAGGAAGATTACCACGCAGAAATTGAAAAGGTAAAACAGAATCATTTAGATATTTCTAATGGTCTTTTTCAGGAAAATCACCCGGTTTTTGCTGAAATTTCTTTGTTTTTTGATGATATAGAGTCTTTTCTGCGAAGAAACAAGTCGCCTAACTATAATTTTGTTTATGATCAGGTAGTGAGCTGCGGTGAAATGATTTCATCCAAAATTTTAAGTGAATACCTGAATGATATTCAGTTTAAAAATACGTGGCTCGACGCGAGAGATTATATTAAGACCGACAGCAATTACCGTGAGGGTACCATAGACTGGGAAGAAACACAAAAAAATATTTCAGCTCTTAATCCGCAGAATTCTTACGTGACACAAGGCTTCATCGGTTCCGAAAGCAACAATTTTACGGTGACCCTGGGCAGAGAAGGTTCCGATTATTCCGCGGCGGTTTTTGCGTACTGTCTGGATGCTGAAGCCATGACGATCTGGAAAGACGTTCCCGGCGTAATGACAGGCGACCCAAGAAAATTTGAAAATGTTTCGCTCCTGTCTAATATTTCTTACGAAGAAGCGATTGAAATGGCCTATTATGGAGCGTCGGTTATTCACCCAAAAACCCTGCAGCCGCTTCAGCAGAAAAATATTCCGTTTTATGTAAAATCTTTTCTTGATCCTTCAAAACCCGGAACCAAAGTTGGAAATACAGATAAAAACCGCTTCGAGGAATCTTATATTCTCAAAGAAAATCAACATTTAATGCGTATTGCGACGCGCGATTTTTCCTTCATTGCGGAAGAGCATTTAAGCCAGATTTTTGCCTTGCTTGCTAAATACAAAATTAAAATTTCGCTCATGCAGAATTCTGCGATTTCCCTTGCGCTTTGCCTTGAAGATAAATATAACAATATTGATGAGCTGAATAAGGAGCTGCAAATGGGCTTCGATAGCGAAATGGTAAAAAATGTTTCGCTTTTTACCGTAAGAAATGCTAATTTAGAGGATATTAATAAATTTTACGAGAATAAAAATATTCTGCTCGAACAGATTTCCAAGAAAACAATACAAGTTGTAATAAACTGATAACTAATGAGTCTTATTTCAAGGAGTGATTTAATTAAAGTGTCGGGTTTAAGCCGGATCGGATTTTTAAAAAATCCCGTCGCTTCTGCCATCATGAGCCTAACGAAGATTGATAAGGTCAATGAACTTTACGATGTTCTGAAGGACAAAAAGGGAAAGGATTTTTTTGATTCTTTTGTGCGTGAAAGACATCTGAAATACATTGTCTTCGAAGAAGATTTAGCTAAAATCCCGAAAACCGGTCCATTTATTTTAGTATCCAATCACCCGCTGGGCGCGATCGACGGAATTCTGATGACCAAAATCCTTACGGAAATCCGGCCGGATTTTAAAATCATGGGAAATTTCCTGCTGGAAAAGATTGAACCCATGGAACCTTTTGTAATTCCTGTAAACCCTTTCGGTACAAGAAAAGAAGTAAGAAACAGTTCCACCGGAATGCGGGAAACTTTAAAACATCTCGAAAATGGGGGCTGTGTAGGGATTTTCCCGGCGGGCGAAGTTTCAAATAAAAACAATGAGTTCGGCGAAATTCTCGATAAACCCTGGGAAAAACCAGCGCTGAAACTTATAAAGATGGCGAAGGTTCCGGTTGTTCCTATGTATTTTCATGCGAAAAACAGCCGTCTTTTTTACCAGCTCGCCAAAGTGCATCCTGATCTTCAGACATTGCTTCTGCCGGCTGAAATGATGCATAAGAGAGAAAAGCCCATCCGCATCAGAATCGGAAAGCCTGTTTCGGTAAAGGTTTTGGAAGATCATGATTCGGTTGAAGAAATGGGTGAGTTTCTGCAGAAGAAGATTTATATGCTGAAGTCGTATTACGAGAAAAGAAAATCCATCGCAGAACAACTCAAACTCCCCAACCTGAAGCTTAATTTTCCGCTCACTAAAGAGGAAAATGTAGTGCAGAACATCATCGACGAGACGCCGCAGGAGGATATAGAGCAGGAAATTAACGGGCTTTACAAGAAAGATAAAATGTTGTTCCGAAATGGAAATTACGAAGTGTTTTTCTGTACCTATTCGGAAATTCCATCGATTATGCGCGAAATTGGCAGACAGCGGGAACTCACGTTCAGAAAAATTGGTGAAGGCAGCAATCTTCCTTTCGATTTGGATCATTACGATGAGCATTACCATCACCTTTTTCTTTGGGATAATGCTGCGAAAAAACTGGTGGGTGCTTACCGCATGGCCCTGGGCAGTGAAGTGATGAAAAAGCACGGTATTGAAGGCTTTTACACCAGTTCGTTGTTTGAATTTGATCCTGAATTAAGGCCCTTCTTCCGAAAAGTGATTGAAATGGGAAGGGCTTATATCTCGGCAGAGTACCAGCAGAAGCCTTTGCCTCTTTTCCTTTTGTGGAGAGGGATTGTGCATGTATGTCTGAGAAATCCGGAGCATAAATTCCTGATGGGAGGCGTGAGTATTTCTGATAAGTTTTCAGAATTCTCAAAATCCCTGATGATTGAATTTATGCGTTCGCATTATTACGATTCTGCCGTAGCGCAGTATATTCATCCGAAAAAAGAGTTCAAAGTAAAGCTGAAAGACCGCGATAAGCACCTGTTTTTCGATGAAGTAGAATCTGATCTCAACAAACTCGATAAAATTATTGATGATCTGGAACCCGAAATGCGTTTGCCTGTTCTCATTAAAAAATACATCAAGCAGAATGCAAAAGTGATCTCGTTCAACGTGGATCCAAGTTTTAATGATGCTATTGACGGGTTGATGTACATCCGGATCAGCGAGCTTCCGGAGAGTACAATAAAACCGGTACTTGAAGAAATGAGTGAACAGATCCAGAGAGAAGAAAATAATTCGTCTGAGAATCAGTAAATTTGGGCTTTGATGCAATATTTTTCATAAAATCACTTGCATCGTAAGGGAAAAGGTTATACTTTTGCACCACTCAATAACGGAACGGTTTCTTAGCTCAGTTGGTAGAGCAATGGATTGAAAATCCATGTGTCCCTGGTTCGATTCCTGGAGAAACCACTTCATAAACCCTTAATTAACTCACTTGCAGTTTTTTAAGGGTTTTTTATTTGTGATTCTGTCTATAGTTGTGGCTACAATAATAGATCATTAGCATGGTACATATACAAAAAATTACCACTAAACACACCCAATGAAGTTTTTGGAAGAAAGAAGTTTTCTGTCATAAGTTCTTTGGTTTTGTCCTGCTGTAATTGTAACAGGTTTGCCAATTAATCAAACCTTAAATACCCAAACTTTTTTAAATCTTCAATTCCATTTATAATTTTGGTGGAGCCTTCTTTCAGTAAGATAGTTTTGTCAGAAATTTCAATAATATTTTTATATTGATGATCTGTAATTATGATTCCTTTATCTTTACACTGACCCTTTATCAAATTTTTTATTTCTTCAATAATCTTCGGAGAAAGAGAATGAAAAGGTTCGTCGAGTATTAAAAATTTACAATCAGAGAAGAGCATTATAAGGATTTCAACCAAGCGTTTTTCACCCTCCGAAAGATTTTGTGTTTTTTGATTGAGAAACCTTTTGATTAATTCATTGGTTTTTAAGATCACGGCATTTTCACTAGTGCAAAGTAAAGCGATGAGCGATTTCACTTTTATATGATTTGGTAAAAAATGATTTTGGGGTAAATAATGAATAAGGTTTTTATTGTCGGAAATTTTTTTAATTACTTTTGTTCCCACTCTTACGAATTTATTTTCTGATGTCATTGTTCCGAAAATAATCTTTAAAAGGGTAGATTTTCCGCTTCCATTTCTACCAAGAATTCCTACAATCTCCCCTGTTTCGCAAGACAGGTAAATATCTTTTAAAATCTTTTGGTTATCTAATGATTTCTCAATGCTGTCGACGTGTAATTTTAAAATTTCCACACTAAAATTTCTAAAATTAAACTTATTAAAAGAGTCATCATCCAGAGGAATCTTCTGCTTAGACCAAAGTTACCGTAAAAATCATATTCACTCTTATTGCGAATTTCATAAATCATATAATGGAAAAATGGAGAAAACAAGAGATAGGAAAGTGCTAGATTTCCAAAATTAAACCCTGCTATAAAAGATAATAAAACACTAACCAAAAAACTGATCAAAAATATTTTTTGATAAAAATAGAAATATGCTTTTAAGACTCTCATCTTTTAAATCCGCTCCAGTTCCTCCGCAGAAATTTGGGTTTTAAACATGCCGTAGTTCACGGTCACTTTCTGGTTTTTGTCTATTTTTTCGATCGTTCCTACGCTTGTACTTCCCGAAATCCGTACACGCTGGCCTACTTTAAGCCACAGCGCACGTTCCTTCACTCTTTTGTCTTCCAGTTTTTCGTTGGTTTCCGCAATTTTTTCCTGCACATTTTCCTTTTTCAGTTGTTGGGTGATTTTTCGTTTCACCACCTGAAGTTTCTTGGTTTCGTCTTTGTCAGATCCCAATTTCCTGAATTTTTCCTGTTCCAGAATTTTCACAAAATCTTTCACTACATCTTTTCTCGATTTCCCTTTCACATAAGAATCAATAAATCCTTCGATCTTGTTCCCGAACTGCAGTTTGCGGTGTTCCTCTTCGTATAGTTTCTGGAAATTGAAGAGTTTCTGCTGCAGCTGTTCGTTCAGTTTTTCAAGGTTTTCCTTCTTGTTTTGAGTCGATTCTTTCTGTTCGGTAAGGTTGGATTTAAGTTTTTCAACTTCAAATTTTTCCTGCTGAAGCTTCACGATCGTCTTATCCAAATTTACGATGTCGTGTTCCACCTTTTTCTTGGCGGAATTGATGATAAAATTCGGAATCTTATTTTTTTGAGCCACTTCAAAAGTGAAGGAACTTCCGGCTTGCCCCACTTCAAGTTTGTAGAGTGGTTCCAGCGTTTTTTCGTCGAATAACATCGCGGCGTTCTGAGCATTGGGGAGTTGTTCCACCACCAGTTTGATGTTCGTATAATGTGTAGTGATGATGGCGAAGCTTTTCTTTTTATAGAAAAATTCAAGAAAACTTTCTGCCAGTGCGCCACCCAGTTCAGGATCCGAACCGGTTCCGAATTCATCAATCAGCAAAAGCGTGTTTTCATCGGCTTCACGAATAATTCCGGACATTTTTTTCAGACGGGACGAATACGTTGAGAGATGATTCTCAATGGATTGGTTGTCGCCAATGTCGGTCATAATTCTGTCAAAGAAAAACATTTCAGATTTCGGGTGTACGGGCACCAATATTCCGCTCTGGATCATTAACTGCAGCAATCCCACCGTTTTTAGCGTGATTGATTTTCCGCCTGCATTTGGCCCGGAAATACACAGGATGCGGTTGTGTTCGGTTAAGGTAAAGGTCTGCGGAAAAATCTGTTTTTTTTCTTCACGGTTCTGCAGCAGCAAAAGTGGATGGTAAGCATTAACGAGTCTGAGTGTTTTGTGCCGGTTGATTTTGGGTAAAATTCCGCCAATGTTTTCGGCGAATTTAGCTTTCGCTCTCGTTAAATCCAGATCGAAAATGTAAGTCTGGTAGTCTGAAAGCTGGGGCTGGAATTCTGCAATTTCAGCGGTAAGTTTTCTTAAAATCTTATCAACTTCTTTCTTCTCCTCCTCAATATCTTCGCGGAGTTTAAACTGATGTTTCACCACTGATTCGGGCTGAATGTAGGTAATCGATCCGGTTTTTGAAACGCCTAAAACCCTTCCCGGAACTCTTTTTTTATAGCCCGATTTTACGGCTAAAACCCTTTGGTCATCAATAATACTTTCACGGATATCGTCAAGAAAATCTGTGGAGGAAAGCGCCGTTAAAGTACGGTTGAAGTTTTCCTGGATGGCTTTTCGGGCGTGGGAAATTGCTGTTCTCAAGGTTTTAAGAACAGGTGATGCTTCACTTTTTACTTCAGCAAAACGGTTGAAAACCTTGTCTATTTTGTCGCTGATTTCTTTTCTGTATTCCAAACCGCTGATATCGTTGTTCAGATTTTGAAAGAGATCGCCGTACACCGGAAAAAACTTCTGAAGCCTGCCGATTTGCTCGGTCAAACTTTTTATTCTGATAAATGCCGCGTTTTCTAACCTGAAATTTTCAATAACCATCAGCTTCAGTTCTTCCTCGATATCTTCATATTCGCTGAAAGGAATCGCATTGTCGCTCTCGAAACTCGAAAGGAATTCCGCCACTTTTCTTAATGACAGTTCGGCCTCATCAATGGAAAAAGGCCTGAGTTGGGTGATTTTATATGCGGTTTTTGCGGAGTACGCAAAAGGAGCAATTTCCGCGAGTAATTCGGGAAATTCCAGTTCTTCTAATTGATCTTTAGTAATATGCACGGAGCAAATTTAATGAGATTTTCGGGAACTTGGGAATGCAATATTTATTTATATTTGATGTCTTTAATAGTAAAAATCTGTTAGCCATTAGAACATGATTTGGAACGAAATTCTTGCCCCAATTAAAAATACCGAATACTTCGAACATCTTTGGCAGAAGGTGAAAGAAGAATACGCTGCAGGTAAATGTTTTCCGCCGAAAAACCAAATCTTCCGTGCGCTGGAACTTACGCCTTTCGATGAGGTGAAAGTTGTAATTATCGGTCAGGATCCGTATCATAATGATTATCAGGCAAATGGTTTGTGCTTTTCGGTTTCTGAAACTGTTGCTGCACCGCCTTCACTTAAAAATATTTTCACTGAACTTAAGGATGATTTAGGAATTGAGAGAACAAAAAAGGAACTCGACGACTGGGCGCAACAAGGTGTTTTGTTATTGAATGCCACGCTTTCGGTGAGGGCGCATTCGCCCAATTCTCATAAAGATCTGGGTTGGGAGAAATTTACCAATTTTATTATTAAAGCGATCTCTGACCGAAAAGAAAATATAGTGTTTGTGCTGTGGGGTGCTTTTGCACAAAAAAAAGAGGAATTTATTGATTCCTCTAAACATCTTATCATTAAATCTGCGCATCCATCGCCATTTTCGGTATACCGCGGCTTCTATGGAAGCAAACCTTTTTCTAAAATAAACGACTATCTGAAATCGAAAAATTCAGAAATTATTTCGTGGTAGTTCCGCTACCTGTACTTCCTTTGGAGAACTGAAGTCCGATACGGTAAGACCCCTGAAGTGCCTTAAAGCCTTTAGCTGAAGTAGTTTCAGGAGTTACTTCCACTAAAGATATGGTGTAACCGTTAAATTCCTGAGATTTGGTGTATCCTTTTTTTGCATCGCTCATTGTGCTCAGTTTCAGGGTTACAGGTCGTGTGTAAAGACCCATCACTTCTACTTCTGCGGTCGCAACTCCGGCCCAGATGCAGTTGACGTCTTTCGGACAGCGGCTGTCTTCAGTCATTTTTTTGAAGGTAACATTCATTTCATATTCTTTATAGAATTTATTTTCACCTTCTTTCAGATAAACGATTCCGGCTGTGTTTTTCACGGTTGAATTTTGCTGTTCTTTTTTAGCGGTTTCCACAGCTTCTTTATCCGGTGGTAAGCCTACCGACATTTCGGGTTCGCCGTTCGACTTGGATTTTGTTGTACCTGATGTTTGGTTTGTCGTCACATCTGAAATTTTTGGTTCTGCTGAATTCGCTGAAGTTTCTGTCTTTACAGTTTCCTGTTTAGCAGTAGTTTCTGAAATTTTCGGGTTTTGGCAGGTCGCTAAAGTTAAAATGCCAAAGGAAGTGAGGATAAGTCTGTGTATCATGATGTTAAATTTAAAGGATGTCGAATAACACGACCAAAAACATTGCCAGACCCACCATAAAGTTGAAACTTGTACCGTAAAGAAATCCGATAAAGGCTCCTTTGGTTGAATTCCAGGCTTTCTTTTTATCCGAAGCATCATGCAGCAATTCGCCTACGAAAACGCCCAGAAACATTCCGATTAAAAAACCGAAGGGAACCGGAATAAAAAACATTCCAACCAAGGTTCCGATTACTGATCCTACGCTTCCCCAGCGCGTGCCGCCATATTTGCGGTTGGTTCTTGCGGGAATTACGTAATTTAAAATTACTGAAACTGCGGTAAGAAACACGAAAATCCAGATATAAACCATGTCCAGCGGTGCATCGGTCCCGAATTTATAAATTAAAAGTCCGCAAAGGCTCAGAAGCAAACCGGGTAAAACCGGAATGAAAGTTCCTAGAATTCCCAAAATGAGTAATACAATACTGATGAGCTGAATTAAAGTAGTATCCATGAATGATAAATTTTGTTAAAAATACGCATTAATCCTATAAACACCATCGGATTTCTTATTTTTGCTGTAATGAATGACGAACTTACAAATACCAAAAATTTTTTACAGGCAATAAGCGACACTATTCATTTTTTTATCAAGAATAATGTTTCAAGTAACTGGGCGACACTCTTCCAGATTCTGGCAAAATTCGTGGTTTTTGCTGGGCTAATTTATCTGGTTGATTTAGTGGTTAAAGTAATCATCAACAGTATTTTTAAATTGTTGTACGACAACAATAAATATCCGGTGATGAAATCAATTTATGTAGCTAAAATCACCAATTCTTTTGCTCATATTATTGCAGTTTTATTTGCCAGTTTTGCTGTTGATTCCTTTTTTTATGGACGACATCCTAAAAGTTTTATATTTTTAGAAAGGATTATTGGTTTAGTGATTGTTTTCGTCGTGGCAGGAATGCTTTACCGTGGTTTAAGCGCCTTCAGAAATTACTTTACCATTAAGCAGGATTATTATAATATCATTGCCCTGAATGCGGTTTCGCAGAGTGTAAAGATTTTTGGAATTTTTGTGTCTTCAATTGTCGCCATCAGTGTGATATTCGGAATCAGCGGTTCAGCGATTCTGGGAAGTTTGGGAGCGATTACTGCAGTTTTGGTTCTTGTATTCCGCGATACAATTTTAGGATTTGTGACGGGAATTCATGTGGCAACTTCCAAAAACCTGAAAGTAGGTGACTGGATCGGAATTCCTAAATATAATCTGGAAGGGAATATTCAGGATATCAATCTTTTGACAACGAAAATCCAGAACTTCGATAAAACTATTTCTACGATTCCTACTTACGATTTTCTTACAACGGAAATAAAGAATATCCAGGTAATGTCCGAAAGCAATACCCGAAGAATCAAACGCTCGATTATTTTCAATATCAATTCCTTTAAATTTCTCGATGATTATACGCTCAACCGATTATCAAAAGTAAATCTGATTAAGCATTATCTGGAGGTTAAAAAAGCGGAAATGGTCGAGGAAAGAAAAGTGATGGAAAATCCCGAACTGCTGATCAACGGAAGGCAACTCACCAATATCGGCGTCTTTAGGGAATATGTTTTCAATTATCTTAAAAATAACCAACATATCGATCAGGAAGGAACCATCCTCGTAAGACAGTTGGAGAATACCCCGCAGGGAATGCCACTTGAGATTTACTGTTTCACCAACGACTCACAGTGGGCCAATTATGAGGATATTCAGGCCGATATTTTCGATCATCTGCTTGTCGCTTCCAAGGAATTTGACCTTGAAGTCATACAGTTTGCAAAAATTCAATAACTATGACAAAACTTAGTGTAAATATCAATAAAATTGCCACGCTCCGAAATGCCCGCGGTGGCGACCTGCCCAGTGTAGTAGAAGCTGCGGTAAAACTTCAGGAATTTGGTGCGCAGGGAATTACGATTCATCCACGGCCGGACGAAAGACATATTACCCGAAAAGATGTGTATGATCTGAAACCTTTGGTCAGTACAGAGTTTAATATTGAAGGAAATCCGCACCGGCCGTTCATCGATATGGTTCTCGAAATTAAGCCGGAGCAGGTGACGCTGGTTCCGGATGCTGATGACGCGATTACCTCCAACGCAGGCTGGGATTGCGAAATGCATCTCGGTTTTTTGAAAAATGTAATTTCAGAGTTTAAAAAAGCAGGAATCCGAACCTCAATTTTCCTTGATCCAAATCTGGAAATGGTAAAATTCGCCGCAGAAACCGGCACCGACAGAATTGAGCTGTACACAGAAGCGTACGCTAAAAACTACAGTCGAGATAAAGAAGAAGCTATAAAACCATATGTAGAAACAGCAAAAGAAGCGGAAAAATATGGTCTTGGCGTTAACGCAGGACATGATTTAAGTCTGGAAAACCTGAAATATTTCTCAGATCAAATCCCGAATCTGCTCGAAGTTTCAATAGGTCACGCTTTAATCTCTGAAGCGTTGTATATGGGCCTGGAAAATACGGTTCAAGCTTATCTGAAGAGATTGGCCAAATGGTAAAAGTATTGTGAAACGGGCTTTAGCCCGTTTTTTATATTCAGTATTAATTGGCTTTTCGCCGAAATTTATGTTAATTTTGACCTTTAAATTATTATAAATGGAAATTCTACACTCTAAAATCTACGGGCAGGACAAACCGGGAACTCCGCTCCTTGTTTTTCACGGCCTTTTTGGTATGCTCGATAACTGGGGAAGTTTCGGCAAAGAAATGGGCGAGTTTTTTCCTGTTCACCTTATCGATTTAAGAAATCACGGGAAAAGTTTCCATTCTACAGAAATGTCTCACGACGATCTTGCGCATGATATTTCACATTACATGGATTTTCATCACATCGAAAAAGCCAATCTTCTGGGGCATTCTCTTGGCGGAAAAGCCGTGATGCAGTTTGCTATTAAATATCCCATCAAAGTACAGAAGTTAATCGTTGTAGATATTGCTCCAAAAGCGTACCCACCGCACCACCAGGGGATTCTGAAAGCCCTGGAAAGTGTAGATTTTGAAAAAATAACCACAAGGCAGGAAGCGGAAGAAATCCTGCAGCAGTATATTCCGGAAAAATCCGTCATTCAGTTTCTTGCGAAAAACCTTTATTGGAAAGATGATAAAAAACTCGGTTGGCGTTTTAATCTGAAAACCCTTTCTGAAAAATACAGCGAGTTTGTTTCTAATGCAATAAAATTCGGTGTGTTTTCGGGAGAAACTCTTTTTATTGCCGGTGCAAAATCAAATTACATTTTGCCACAGGACGAATTTCAGATCAAGCAGCAGTTCCCGCACGCTTCCATCATCAAAATAAAAAATGCAGGACATTGGGTTCAGGCAGAAAATCCTAAAGATTTCAACGAAGCGGTAAAAGATTTTATTTTCGAAACACCAATAGTCTAGTGCAAAAACTAAAAATTTCGGTAACAATTTGTTAATAAACTGTTAAATTACCCGAAAACTCCTTTCAACACTTCCTTGGCTATATTTGCCCAACTAAATTTTAAGTAATGAAAAGAGTTTTATGTTCGGTGCTGTTTTGTGCTTCAGCCTATATTTTTGCGCAGACAGGAACCATATCGGGAAAGATTAATGATGAAAACAAAATTGCTTTACCCGGAGCAAAAATAAAATTAACTCCCGGAAACATCTTCACCACTTCAGACGCAAACGGTAACTTCGTTTTCCTGAGCGTTCCTGAAGGAAACTATAGCATGACGGTTGATTATTTGGGTTACGGTACAGCGAGTTATCCAGTAACGGTAAATGAATCGGGTATCGTGCAGAACATCGTTCTGGATCAGAAAGCGACAACCATAGAAGCTGTAAATGTCGTGGGTTTCGGTCGTCAGAGCCAGGCAAGAGCGTTAAATACCCAGAAAAACAATCCTAATATCACCAACGTTATTTCTACGGAGCAAATCGGTAAGTTCCCGGATTCCAATATCGGTGATGCCTTAAAGCGTGTACCTGGAATCACGATGCAGAACGACCAGGGCGAAGCGCGCGACATCATCATCCGCGGTCTTTCACCGGAGCTGAACTCTGTAACACTGAACGGAAACAGAATTCCTTCGGCGGAAGGCGATAACCGAAAAGTTCAGATGGACCTTATCCCTTCAGATATGATCCAACTGATAGAGGTGAACAAAACTCTGACGTCAGATATGGATGCTGATGCCATCGGTGGTTCGGTGAACTTGAATACCAAAACACCGACCAATAAGGAAAGACTTTCATTAACGACTGCTTCAGGCTTCAACCCAATCCGTAACAAATTTGCCTTCAACAACGGGTTTTTCTACGGAAACAGATTCTTTGGCGGCGCTGTCGGGCTTGCGTTGAACGGTTCTTATAACCTACAGGATTACGGTTCTGATAATGTAGAAGCGGTTTGGAAAGAAGGTAAAACTTCAGAAGCTTTCATCGGTGAAATGGACATCAGAAAATACGATGTAAAGCGTGAACGGAAATCTGTAGGTGCAAACCTTGATTTCAAGATCAACAGTAAGAATGCCCTTACTTTGGGCGCACTTTACAACTGGAGAGACGATCTGGAAAACCGTTACAGGCTGCGTTTTAACAGCGTAAAAGAAAATTTCGACAAAAATACCGGTGAATTTCTGGGTTATACAGCGGATTTAAGAGCGCAAACCAAAGGCGGAATCGGGAATGATCTGAACAAAGGTTCAAGGCTTGAGCGCCAGATCATGCAGAATTATTTCATTACAGGTGATCACATCATCGGCTCAAAAATCGATATGGATTGGGGAGCATCCTTCTCCAGAGCCGAAGAACAAAGGCCAAACGAAAGATATACAGATTATCAGGTGAAAGGCGTTGCGCTTGATAAAAATTTCGACAGCGAGGAGCAGCCTTTACTTAAACCGCTGACTCAGCCCGCTTTGAAAGATTTTAAATTCCGAACCCTAACAGAGCAAAACGGGATGACGTTTGAAGACGAAATCACAGGTAAACTGAATTTCAGATTCCCTTTCTCCATCATCAGCGAACAGAAAGGCCGTTTGAGAATCGGTGGTAAGGCGAGAATCAAAACTAAAGAAAGAGATAATAATTTCTTCGATTACAAACCTGTAGCTTCCAATACTTTATATTCTACTTTGGATAAGGTGAACCGCGTTTTTTGGAACGGGAAAAATTATAATCCAAGCGAAAAATACGTTCCGGGATGGTTTGCAAGCAAAGAGCACTTGGGCGGTTTAAATCTGAAAAACTCAGCCATGTTCACGGAGAGTGACGAACCCGCAGAATATCTAGGTGTTAATTACAAAGCAAAAGAAAATATTTACGCCGGATATCTGCGTTGGGATCAGAATTTTAGCGATGTATTCTCGATGATTGCCGGTTTAAGGCTTGAAAATACTCAGATCGATTATACGGGTAACGTAATTCAGGATGAAGAAGATCTCACAGGAACGCGCCAGATCGAAAACGATTATACCAACTATTTACCAAGCTTAGCGTTCAAATATACGCCAGTTGAAAATCTGGTTCTTCGTGCAGCGTATTCCACCGCTTTGGCGAGGCCGAGCTATTACAAACTTTCGCCTTTCGTAAGCATTATTCCGGGAGACAACGATATTTCTGCAGGTAACCCGAACCTGAAAGCATCTTATGCACACAATTTTGATGTGATGGCTGAAAAATATTTCAAGTCTGTAGGTTTGATTTCATTGGGTGGTTTCTACAAAAAGATCAATGATTTCATCTACGATTACAGGGACAATAAATTCAGTTACGATAAATTCTCTGCAGAATTTCCGGATGTTGCCAATGTTTTGGTGCAGGGAGAGGATTATACATTTCTTCAGTCGAAAAACGGAGAAAGTGTTAACGTTTACGGTTTCGAAGTGGCTGTACAAAAGCAGCTCGATTTCCTTCCTGGATTTGGTAAATTCTTTAATCTTTACGCCAACTATACTTACACCAAATCTGAAGCAAAAGGAATTTACGCTGCGGACGGAACTTTAAGAGAAGGCCTTATGTTGCCTGGTACGGCACCACATATGTTCAATGCTTCATTGGCTTGGGAAAACAAGAAATTCTCCGCAAGGATTTCATTGAACCATGCTGCAGCTTATCTTTATGAACTTGGTGCAGATGCTTTCGAGGACCGCTACTATGATAAGCAGACTTTTGTGGATTTCAACGCATCTTACGCAATCAAGGAATGGATGAGGTTCTTCGTGGAGGCTAACAACCTTACCAACCAACCTTTGAGATATTATCAGGGTGTGAAGAGCAGAACGGCACAGATGGAATACTATATGCCGAGATATACTTTCGGTTTCAAGTTTGACTTTTAATTACTATTTTATATTTTTCAACAGGAGAGCGGAGCAATCCGCTTTCTTTAATATTTCGTAAAATGAAAAAAACAGTTTTTTATATTGCACTTTGCTCCGCATTGGTACAGTGTACATCTTTAAATTTGCATAAAAAGGTTCAACCAGCAGTGATCACGGAACAGGTAAATTTTGATACCGATGATCCCGCGATCTGGATCAATCCACAGGATGCTTCCCAATCTTTAATTATCGGAACCGACAAAGAAACGGAAGGCGGCCTTTTTGTATTTGATTTAAATGGAAAAATCGTGAACAAAGTGCCGGGTTTAAAGCGTCCTAACAACGTAGATGTCGAATACGGATTTAATTTTCAGGGTAAAAAAATCGATATAGCAGTTACCACGGAAAGACAGCAGAACAAGATCAGGATTTACGAAGTTCCCTCGATGGAAGAAATTGGGGCAATCAGTGTTTTTGAAGGCGAAACTGATCGCGACCCGATGGGAATTTCAATCTATAAAAATCCCCATACTGAAGAAATTTTCGCCATTGTGGGCAGAAAATTCGGCCCGGGCGGAACTTACCTTTGGCAGTACAAACTTTCAGAAAACAACGGGAAAGTTACTGGCGAAGTGGTACGGAAGTTCGGAAATTTCAGCGGTAAAAAAGAAATTGAAAGCATTGCCGTAGATGATGAGCTGGGCTTTATTTATTATTCTGATGAAGGTTTCGGTGTCCGAAAATATTATGCAGATCCGGCAAAAGGCAATCAGGAACTCGCACTTTTTGGCCAGAAAGATTTCAAAGAAGATGTGGAGGGAATTTCGATTTATGATACAGGCAACGGAAAAGGCTACATTTTGATTTCAAATCAGCAAGCCGATACCTTCAACGTTTACAGGCGCGAAGGCGACAATGGCAATGCGAACCAACATTACAGAATTGCAGAAATTCCGGTTTCTACAAAGGAAAGTGACGGTTCAGAAGTGGTTAATGTCAATCTCGGACCCAAATTTCCTAACGGCGTTTTTGTAGCGATGACTAACGGAAAAGTATTTCATTACTACGATTGGCGCGAATTCCAGAAAATTATTGATGAGCAGTCGCAGTCCAAGTAATTAAAAGAATTTAATTTTTAATAATAATAGAAACCTTGCAAAAAAAACTTTTGCAGGGTTTTTTATTCTATTTTTAAGTTTGAGCTTGAATTTATTATGAGTATTTTTGTAAAATATCCAAATTTATGGTTCTGGTCACCGGCGCAACAGGAATTCTCGGAAAAGTTATCGTTTTAGAACTGCTGAAACGCGGGAAAATCGTGCGTGCAGCAAAGCGGAGATCCAGTAATTTGGAGGAGGTTCGCCATTCTTTTCAGTTTTATACCGAAAATCCTGACGATTACTTTAATAAAATTGAATGGATGAATGTTGATTTTGAAGACATTCATTCGCTGCAAAATGCGTTGATTGGTGTTGAAGAAGTCTATCACTGCGCCGCGACGGTAAGTTTTCATCCCGCCGATCAGCGCAGGATGTATCATACCAATATCGAAGGAACCAGAAATTTGCTTTATGCGTGCGAAGGAAGTCAGGTGAAGAAATTCTGTTTTGTAAGTTCTATTGCGGTGCTTGATGGTGTAAATGAAAAAGATGAAACCGATGAAAATTCAGATTACAACCAGAAATTAGATCATTCTGCCTATGCCGTTTCCAAACATTTTTCTGAAATGGAAGTTTGGCGCGCGGCCGCGGAAGGTTTGAACACCGTAATTGTAAATCCGGGAATCATCATCGGCAGCGGAAACTGGACGCAAAGCAGCGGAATGCTGTTTGCAAATCTTGCCA
Source organism: Kaistella yananensis (assembly GCF_026107505.2). Taxonomy (NCBI): domain Bacteria; kingdom Pseudomonadati; phylum Bacteroidota; class Flavobacteriia; order Flavobacteriales; family Weeksellaceae; genus Kaistella; species Kaistella yananensis. The sequence goes on from NZ_JAPCHZ010000001.1 coordinate 338,016, forward strand.
AACCGTACACCTTTTCCGGAGGAGCTTCTTATGTAGATGTGCGCGATGTGGCAAAGGCATCCATCGAACTCATGGATAACAATGTTTTTAATGAACGCTTTATCCTGATTTCCGAAAATAAACGCTACGCTGAAGTAGCGTCGTATGTAAGACAAAAAATGGGACTTTCTTCCCCGAAAATTATTCCTTCAGCGGTGCTTACGGTCGGCAGAGTTTTGAACTTTGTTTTTGGATGGCTTTTTTCGCCTTTAAGAATGGTAGATAAAGTTAACACAGAGTCAGTTACCAATATGAGCAATGTAAGTAATGATAAAATTGTAAAGACGCTGGGATTTAAGTTCATTCCGGTGAATGACAGCATCGATTTCCACCTGGAAAATTACAGAACTGATAAAAAAAGTAAAAAAGAGTAAGATGAATTTCGCAGAATTTTTGAATACAAATGCAGAGAAGTTCTCCATAAAACCTGCGATAGGTTTTAAAAAGAAGGACGTATGGAAAGAAATCCACTGGCTCGATTTCCGCAGGATGGTTTTCAAAACCGCAAACGCATTGAAAGAAGCCGGAATTTCTGCAAACGACCGGGTAGCAATTTACTCCGATAACTCTGCTGAATGGATTACTTTCGATCTTGCGATTCTCGCTCTTGGCGCAGTTACAGTGCCGATTTATTCTACAAACAACGGTTCGCAGGCAGAATACATCATCAATAATTCTGAAGCTAAAATTATATTGGTCGGCAACCAGGAACAGTATGATGCCGCTTTCGAAATTCTTAATAAAGAGAACACGTTGCAGCAGATTGTCGTTTCAAAAAAAGCCATCTGGATTAAAAAAGACCGAAGCATTTATTTTGAAGATTTCATCAAGAAAGCGGAAGAACATTTTGATATTGTTCAAAAAGAAGACGATGATCTGGCGACCATTATTTACACGTCCGGAACTACCGGCGTACCGAAAGGAGTAATGCTGACGCACGGAAATTTTCACAATGCGATCAGGGCGCACTTCGGTTTTTTCAAATTTAAAAACTTCGAGAACGAGACCTCACTTGCATTTCTCCCGCTGACCCACGTTTTTGAACGAAGCTGGACATTGCTGGCACTGTACGGCGGTGCAAAAGTATATTTCCTGGAAAATACCAAGCTTATCGCCCACGCATTAACCGAAGTAAAACCTACCATGATGTGCGCGGTGCCGAGGTTCTACCAGAAAATTTATGCAGGAGTCAACGAAATGGTACAGAACGGTTCCGAATCCAAAAAGAAAATCTTCAACTGGGCAATAAATGTAGGAACTCAGGTTTCAGAATTAAAGCGGCTGGAAAAACCCGTTCCTTTTAGTCTTGGATTTAAAAATAACATTGCTGATCTGCTGGTTTTTAACAAAATAAAGAAAAAAATGGGCGGGAAACTTTGGTTTATGCCTTGCGGCGGAGCTTCAGTATCCCCGGAAGTAACAAAGTTCTTCGATGCGATGGGTATTCATATGACGGTGGGTTATGGACTTACGGAAACTACTGCTACATTAACAGCTTTTCCATTTACTAAATATGAACACGGAAGCGCCGGGATTCCGCTTGGCGATACCCAAATTAAAATTGGCGAAAACGACGAAATCCTTGCAAAAGGAAGCGGTGTGATGAAAGGATACTATAAATTACCAAAAGAAACTGCCGAGGTTTTCACAGAAGATGGCTGGTTTAAAACCGGTGATGCAGGTAAATTTGATGAAAATGGGAATCTCTACATTACCGACAGAATTAAAGATTTAATGAAAACGGCTAACGGAAAATATATCACACCTCAACCCATAGAAAATTTACTTTCAAACAATAATTTTATCAATCAGGCGATGATCGTGGCGGAAGATAAGCCTTTTGTAACTGCGTTGATTATTCCTAATTTTGAGGCTTTGAAAGAACAGCTTCCGAAGATGAACATTCCGTTTACCAACTGGCAGGAAATCGTGGATTCGGAAAAAGTAAAAGAATTTTACCGCGAAAAACTCGAGGAAATTCAGAAAGCCCTTTCGGGGTTCGAAAAAGTGAAGAAATTTGTATTGATGCCGGCAGAATTCGAAATCAATACAGGAGAAATTACACCAACTTTGAAGGTGAAAAGAAATGTAGTAATGCAGAAATATGCAGCGTTAATCGATAAAATGTACACTTCTTAGCGCAAATTTAAATTAGACAACATGAACGATTTTACAGGTAAAAAAAACTTCGCTATATCCAGCCAAATGGTTTCGGCAAGCTGTCCTTCGAATATTGCACTCATCAAATACTGGGGAAAATATGAGCGCCAGATTCCCGCAAACCCAAGCATCAGTTATACCTTAAATAACTGCAAAACAAATACTTCTATGGAGTTTTTGGCAGATGAAGAATTCTCTGTACAAACGTTTCTTGCAGGCAATGAAGAACCCAAATTTGCTGAAAAAATTGAAAAATATTTTAGAAATATCGAAGAGTATCTTCCCTGGATTCTGAAAGGGAAATACATTATAAAAACCGAGAACACTTTTCCCCACAGTTCCGGAATTGCAAGCTCTGCCTCAGGATTCGGTGCGATAGCCAAATGTTTAATGGAGCTTGAGCAGCAGTTTTCGGGTATTCAGGATGGTGATTTTAAAGTGCGGAAGGCAAGTTTTCTGGCAAGATTAGGCAGCGGAAGTGCATGCCGGAGTCTGTACGACGGTTTGGTGGTTTGGGGAAGAACAAAAGAAGTAGAAGACAGTTCTGATTTTTATGCGGTACAATACCCGAATGATGAGATTCATGAAGTTTTTAAAAGTTTCAACGACTGGGTTCTTCTGATTCATGAAGGAGAAAAATCCGTAAGTTCCACAGTTGGTCATGGTTTAATGAACACGAATCCGTACGCTGAAAGAAGATTTCAGGAAGCGCACGAAAATTTTGCGCTTTTAAAGGATATTTTGAAATCTGGTGATATGTCGAATTTCATCAAATTGGTGGAACATGAAGCACTTACGCTTCACGCCATGATGATGATGAGTGATCCTGCCTTTATTCTTATGAAAACCGGCACGCTTGCAGTCATTAATAAAATCTGGGATTTCCGCAGGGAAACAGGTTTACCGCTGTTTTTCACCTTGGATGCGGGTGCAAACGTTCATTTGTTATTTCCGGCCGATAAGGACGAAGACCAAATCAAGGAATTTATTGTAAAAGAGCTTTTACAGTTTACTCAAAATAACGGTGTCGTGAAGGATGTGATGAGGTTTTAAATCCCGGAAAATTACCTTTTCGCCGCAAACCTGCTTAAGGTATGCATTACAAAAACTACCAGAATTCCCACAATTGCTGCGGAAATTGACAAAATGAATTTAGCATTTTCTTCGTGCCAGAAACCCAGCTGCCATTCCATTGCATACAGGTTGAAGCCAATGAAAATTACGAATAATACTAAGAATATTTTATAAAAAAGATGCATTTTATGGGTCTTTAAAATTTAACGTAAGTGGTGATCAACTGTGCAAAGTTAGTTGTAAACAACTTAATCGAAATCGCAAGAAGAATAATTCCGAAAACTTTCTGCAAAACCTGAAGGGTTCCGTCGCCCAGTTTCCTCTCGATCCAGTTCGCCGATTTCAGCACCAAATATACGAAAATTGTATTGAGGATGATTCCCAAAATAATATTTATATCATGATATTCCGCACGTAAAGAAAGGGTGGTAGTCAATGTTCCGGCGCCTGCAATGAGTGGGAAGGCGATAGGAACAATCGAGGCAGATTTTGCTTCTTGATGCTTTTGGATTTCGATACCCAGAATCATTTCCACAGCGATGATGAAGATTACAAAAGCACCAGCAATTGCAAACGAATTCACATCAACACCAATAAATTTAAGAATTTTATTCCCGATAAAAAGAAAAGAAATCATCAGCATACCCGATACAATCGCGGCTTTTTCTGATTCAATATGCCCAAATTTCTGCTTTAAAGTGACAATAATTGGAATTGAGCCTACAATATCGATTACAGCAAAAAGAACCATAGTAGTGGTAAGCGTTTCTTTTAAAGAGAAAGAGTCAAGCATTTATTAAAATTATTAATTTCGCAAAAATAGAAAAATTAATTGATTATTGTCTAATCTGAGAATATATTCTGACGATAGATTTTAAAAGCTCATCGATATGTTCATCGGAATGATATGGCGCGTATTTTTCGACCAGAATTTGTTCTGATAGTGCTCTGTATTCGTCCGCAAACTTCTGACCTTTATGTGTTTCCAGATATTTTTTAAAATCTGATTCTGTAAGAAGGCCGATGTATTCTTTTGTTTCGGCATTTAATTCCTCGTACACCGAAATAAATTTCGAGAAATCTTTATTTTCAGCCAGTTTTTTTAAATATTTAATATTGTCATCAAACTGAACGCTCAATTTATTGCGAATCAGTTCCTCTGTTTCGGCGATAGTAGTGATTGGCTTTGTGGTGATCACCGGTTTTAAATTGCGGTGTGTCATTTTCTTCTTTATCACAAGGAAGAGAGAAAGTAGTCCAGCCATTAAAGCCAAGTTTCCGAAAACTATTTTCCAGTTAATCCTGCTTTTATCTTTTATTTTTAAATTATGAGTCTGCAGAACCGGGGTGTTTACGGTTTCCAGAACGTTATTGGTATAATCGTGAACTTTTTCAAGTGTCGTTTTAGAGTCTGCAATCTGTTGAGGTGTTTTTACGTTTAATGCGATAGATTGAGATCCCAAATCAACATATTTTTTAGTCTCAGGATCGAAGTAAGAAAAGTTCTCAAAACTGATGCTGATAGGTCCCGGCCGCTTTGGGATTACAACATAATCTGCTTTCAAAATGCCATTTAGTCTGTTGTCTTTTGCATTGGTTTTTACTGAAACTTTAGGTTCAAAAAACACATAATCTGCAGAATTTACCATTTTTGGTAAATGAAGCGTACCAAAATTCCCGGATCCTGAAATCTGTATCGAGATGTTTACAGGTTTGTCGATTTCCGCAACTTCAACTGTGCTGTTATTTGCCACAGAAACCGCAAAATTTCCGACGGCGTTTTTAAAATGCACGGGCATTCCCGATGGAAGTTTCTTTACATTGAGCCTTACTTTATTGGAGGTTATTTTTTCTTCCTTTGAAGAACCCGAAATTGATGCAGAAACTGGCGGTACATCAACAGAACCGGTCTCTGATGGAAAAATCATAAATACGGCAATAACCTGCGACGCAATATCTGAATGGGATTCGATTTCGGATTTCGCAAAACTCACTGGTTTAATCCGGATATTTCTATCTCGTGGATAATGGATGTTACCAACTTTTCTGAAATTATTGTAATCCCGGCTATAAGCGCGCAGAACTGCGATGGTAGGTTCGTTTCTATAAACCTCTTTATCCTTTACCTCCATGTTGAGATACACTTCATCCGAATGAGAAGTTGCAGCAACTGAAGATTTTTTATCGTTTTCCCTTACATTAATTTCGAAAGGCTCGGTCTTGTAAATCTTACCGTTTACGGTGACCAGTACTGATCCGAATGTAACTTTACCCGCGCGTTTCGGACTCAGAACCATCTGGTAAACCATCTGATTCAAGACATTACCTTTTTTTGCATCGAGAACAATTGTGTTTTGCTCAGATGCGGTCCCGATGATATCGAATTTTGAAGTGTCGGGCATTCTGAGCGGGGTTTCCTGCTGCATGTTTTCGCCGGCAATTTCAAGTAAAACCGTTAGGTTAAACGGCTGGTTTACTTTCTGATCCTTCACTTCAGATACAGCCAATGTTACCTGACCATAAATTAATATCGTCGAGAAAAGAAATAATATGTATGGAATTCTTTTTTTCATCACCAATCCTTTTCGTTGCTTTGTGGCATGGAATAGGAATTCTTATTGAGAATCCTTTTTGCGGTTTCTCTTTCTTTATTTTCTACACGGTTAAGGATTGAATTTTCAAGGTCTTTAGGCAATTTGCCGGAGTTGTCGTTTTTATTTTTGTTGGGATCGTCGCCTTCGCCTTCGCCTTTGTTTTGCTGCCCTTGTCCGGACTGGCTTTGTGGCGTGTCGCCTTTTTCATCGCCCTGGTTTTTGTCCTGGTTTTTGTCGTTTCCGCCACCGCCGCCGGAACTATTTTTCTGCTTATTCTCTTCCTGCTTTTCTTTTTCCTTCAGCATCGCGATTTCGTAATTCTTGCGGATGGTTTCGTTGTAAGGATCCTGTTTCAGAGCCTGTTTGTAAAATTCAGCTGCTTTTTTCGAATTATTTGTCTGCATGTGAGCATTTCCCAAATTATAAAGCGCGGCAGCTTTATCCGGAATCGTTATAGCTAATTTTTCAGCTTTTTCGTATTCCGCAGTGGCTTCTGCAAACATTTTTCTTTTATAAAGTGAATTGCCGAGGTTATAGTGTGCGCTGAAATCTTTTTCATTAACCTTAATGGCTTCCATATATTTTGATGAAGAAGATTCGTAGTTCTTCTTATCGAAATCTTTATTTCCTTCAAAAATAAGGGTGTTGTAACTCTTCTGTGCCGAGAAAAAGACAGTGCAAAAAATTAATAATATGGAGGTGAAAAGTAAATTGCGATTCATTACTGCAAAATTATCTCTTTTAATGTTAAGTCGAGTAGGTGTTTCTGTTAAAATTCGGTTAAATATAGACCGAAATACCTGAATATTAGTTAAATATTAAACTCTCTCTTTGGATTTAAGAGAAAAATTAAAAGAAAAAGAAATATAGAAATGCCTAAAAAATACTGATAGTAATGAATAGCGTTTTGGGATTTTACCAAGGTTTCAGATGACGAAGATGTTTTTGCCAGCCCATCAATAATCTGCGAGGTAGCATCGTCCAGATTATTGCCATCAATATAGGTTCCACCGGTTTCTTCAGCGATATTCTTCAGCGCATTCGTCTGTCGTTTAGAAATCACCGTTTGGCCGGTGAGATCAGTTTTATACCCCATCAACTGTCCGAATACGTATTCCGGAATCGGCGCTCCTTCCTCAGTTCCTATTCCGACTGAAACTACTTGAATTCCTTCTTTATTTGCAAGTCTTATGGCTGCTTTTTCGTTTCCTTCATTATCTTCACCGTCGCTAACTAAAACAACTTTACGCGAACCTTTTGCGACATTTTTAAATTTATCTGCAGTGGTTTTCATTCCGTTTAAAAAATCAGTTCCCTGAATTTTTACTACACTGGTTTCCACTCCTCCGATATAAGTTTCTGCAGCAGTAAAATCCGTGGTCAAAGGCATTATTGAAGCAGATTCACCGGCAAAAACTACAATTCCAACTTTATCATTCTTCATCTTAAACATCGTGTTGATGATGATGTTTTTGGCTTGAGTTAAGCGATTTTGTTCCACGTCCTGTGCATTCATCGAATTGGAGACATCAAGAAGAAAAATTACATTGTTCATCTTCTGACTGGTTTTAACTTCCTCGGTACCGCTGAGTAAATCTACAATCGAAAGAATAAGAAAAAGGGTAGCGATCAAATATAAAGCCGGAAGAAACCGGGAAAATCTACTTTTCTTTTCGAAGAGTTCCTCCTGGAATCTGGCTTCCGCAAATACGGTTTTCTTGCGGTTTTTCCACTTTGTGTATCCAGCAATAATAATCCCGAGCAGCGGCAGGAGCAGCAGCAAGAGTAAATACCAGTTATTTCCTAAATACCAATTCATATTAGTGTTCAAATTCTTTTCTCATCAACTTAAAAACTTATAAAATAGCCACCGAAGCAGCGCATCGAGTAATAAAACTGCCAGGGCAATCCAAAGAAAAATCCTGAAATATTCCTGATAGTTATAAAGTTTTGTGGACTTAAGTTCCGATTTTTCAAGCTGATTAATTTCTTCATATACCTGCTCCAAACTTTGGTTGGATGTGGCGCGGAAATATTTTCCACCAGTCGTTTCTGCAATTTCACGGAGCACAGGCTCATCAATTTTCACTTCGGTTTCATTGAAAACCAGATCACCAAAGATGTCGGTTGCTGTTGGCATCAGCGCATATCCGTTGGTTCCGATACCGATGGAATAAACTTTTATATCGTTGCTTTTCGCCAGTTGGGCGCCAACCTGAGCCGGCATTGCATTTTCAATCGTATTCACGCCATCGGTCATCAAAATGATGATTTTTGATTTCGATTTGCTGTGTCGTAAATGACTCACCGCCACCGAAAGTCCTTCACCAATTGCGGTTCCGGGCTGCAGTTCCAGTGGATTTAAGTTTTCAAGTTCTTCGAGCAAAACCGCATGATCCGAAGTTACAGGAACTTTGGTAAACGCCTCGCCGGAATAGGTGACGAGGCCTATACGGTCGCCGGGTCTTTTTTCGATAAAATTTTTGGCAATTCCTTTCAGTGCCGTTAAGCGGTCGGGTTCTAAATCTTTAGCAAGCATACTGAGTGAAACGTCCACAGATAGCATAATGTCGATTCCTTTACTGTCGTCGTTATCCTGAGAAATTGTGAAGGTTCGCGGGCGTGCCATCGCAATAATCAATGCCGAAAGTATGATGTACTTTGAAATTTTCAGAAGAAAAAGAACAAAAAGAATTCCCTTGTTTTCCTGCATGTTCCGAATGGTGGGAACACGAATTCCTGTTCGTTTTTTCTTGCTTAAATCCAAAACAATTAAAGGAATGAAAGCAGCGAACAGCAGTAAAAACCACGGACTGTAAAATTCTAAATTAAGTAAGTCAAATGTCATTATACGCCTGTTCTTAATTGTTCGGCTTCCAGATCTTTGGAAGAACGTTTTACAAAGGTTTTTATATCATTGAAGTCGGTCTGCATGGTAAGCTGATCCGGGAACGTCTTTGCGAACTTCACCAAATCACCGCGTAGAAAGATATCTTCAACAATTTTTTCGTTTTCTGGTGAGATGGTATTGTTCGTTTTCATCACATCAATCAGGTCATCAGTCAGCAAAACATCTGCTGGAATTTTGTACTGTTTGGTGATGAAATTTCTTGAGATATCTATTAATTCTACATAGAAAGATCGGTAATCTCCGTTTTCAATAAATTTTTTCTTCTTAAGATTTTCGAGATCTTTCAGCGTCTGATTGGTCATTACCGCCGGCAAATTTTTTCTGCGTTTCGCATACCGAACCAAATAATAAATAATGAAGATTAAAGCCAGTAAAATCAGCACACCTAAAATATACCATTTGTAAAGTTCCCAGTAATCTTTAACATCAAGTTTTACCTCTTTGTTTTTCATGATGTCGTTGATTTCATCACCTTTCTGAGCGGTGTTGATGACTTCAACTTCGTAAGGTATGGTGTGGTAGAGCTGCCCGCCAATATTGAAATCGAGTGCGGGAATCGTATATTTTCCTTCTTCGAAAATGGCAAATTCAATTACTCTTTCGTAGAAATCGGGTCTGTTGCTGATGCTGTCTTTTATTTCTTCAAAATGAAAAGGCAACAATTCGTTTTGAGGCGCAGAAATTACATCTTTCCCCTGTAAATTGGAGATCTTAATCCTGAAAAGACCAACTTCGCCCAGCGCCAAAGTCTTTTTTTCGAGGCGTGAACCCAGCGTTTGCGAAAATACGGAAACATATAAAAGGGCAAATAAGATAAAATATATTTTTTTCAAAATCTGATTCCTGTTTTTATAAACTTCGTGAATGTTGATTAGCGTTTTCTGAAATACTGATAAAGGAATTTCGAGTAATCCTCGCCGGTATTGATATTCATAAAACTGGCGGCAGAATTTTCGAAATCTTCGGTTACGCTGCGAACTTTCTGTTTTTGTTTCTCTGCAAATTCATAACGCCATCTTGCGCTGGAAGTGTTTGCCCAAACCTGTTTCCCTGTCTCGGAATCCTGAAAGAGCGCATATCCGATATCCGGAATTTCGCTGTCTTTTTCATCATAAATCCGCATTCCAAGAAGCTGGTGTTTTCGTGCAGCCACCCGAAGGACCTTTAAATCGTAATCATCCTCAAAATCCGAAAACATAAAAACCAGCGATTTTTTCTTGAAGATATTCATCATATACTGCAGCGCACCATCAATTTTCGAGTCCGCAGGAACATAATCTGCAGTTAAAATATTACTGATAATGGCCAGAATATGCTTTCTTCCTTTCTGCGGCGGGATAACTTTATAAACTTTATCTGCGAATAAAATAAGGCCGACTTTATCATTGTTTCCAGCTGCTGAAAAACCCAAACTTGCGGCAATTTCTGCGACAAATTCACGTTTCAGCTGGGTTTTGGTGCCGTAATCCATCGATGCAGAAATATCCACCAAAAGCATCAGCGTGAGTTCACGTTCTTCCTCCATCACTTTTACAAATGGTTCGCGGAAACGTGCGGTTTTATTCCAGTCGATTCTTCTAATCTCGTCGCCGAACTGATAAGGTCTTACTTCAGAAAAAGTCATTCCCTGACCTTTAAATGCACTGTGATACTGACCCATCAACGTTGCTTCCGACTTTTTTTTAGTCCGAATCTCAATCTGTTTTACTTTTTTGATGATGTCTTTAATCTGCATGATTTCTTTTTTCAGGAGCCCGAAGATTTTGTTTTTCTTTGATCTGCGGTCCCGCTTTCCGCTGTATCTTTTGCTTCACTTCGTTTCGCAAAAGGATGCCGCTTCAATCGGGGCTATAAGTTTATTTTAGGATTTATCCCGATAATTAGGGTGCCTGAACTTTCCCCAAGATTCTGTTTACAATTTCATCGGCAGTAATTTCTTCAGCTTCCGCCTCAAAACTCAGTCCGATTCGGTGTCTCAGAACGTCTTTTGCAATTTCCTTCACATCTTCCGGAAGTACAAAAGCACGGTTTTTCAGGAAAGCCATCGCACGGGAAGCGATTGCCAGGTTGATGGATGCTCTTGGCGACGCACCGAAACTGATGTAATTTTTAAGTTCTGCCAGGCCATAATTTTCCGGTGTCCGGGTTGCGAAAACCATATCCAGGATGTATTTCTCAATTTTTTCGTCAAGATAAATCTGGTTGATAAGATTTTTGGCTTCCATAATATTGTGGAGCGATATCACCGGTTTAATCTCCGGTTGGTGCGATGTGGCTACCATTTTCATAATCTTTCTTTCATCCTCGAAATCCGGATAACTGATGGTGCATTTCAGCATAAAACGGTCGCTTTGCGCTTCCGGCAAAAGGTAAGTTCCTTCCTGATCAATTGGGTTCTGTGTCGCTAAAACCAGGAAAGGTTTTGGTAAAGGCATAGTTTCGTCACCGATGGTTACCTGTTTTTCCTGCATGGCTTCCAGAAGTGCCGACTGTACTTTCGAAGGTGCACGGTTAATTTCGTCAGCGAGTACAAAATTGGCGAAAATAGGTCCGCGTTTTATAGTAAAATCGTTGTCTTTTATATTGTACATCATGGTTCCCACAACGTCTGCCGGCAAAAGATCCGGTGTAAACTGAATCCGTGAAAAATCGCCCTGCACAGCATCTGAAAGTGTTTTAATCGCCAGTGTCTTTGCCAAACCAGGAACACCTTCCAAAAGAACATGGCCGTTGCCCAAAAGACCGATCAATAAACGGTCTACCATATGTTCCTGTCCGATAATTGCTTTGTTGATTTCCTGTTTCAGGAGGGTGAAAAAATAATTCTGTTCTCTTACTTTTTCGGTGAGCTGTCTTATATCTTCGGCCTGATGTAATTCTGACATAGTGATTTTAAAATTTAATGTGTAAATTTCTGATAAATACCCTCATCAGTCAACATAATTGGTGCCAAGAATGAGTTAAAGTTTTGTTAAACCCTCTATACAAAAGATTGGTGAAGGAATTCGAATTGTTAATACGTGATTACAAATTGAAGCATTTTTTAAATAAATATTTTTAGAATCTTTTAAAATGCTTTTTCCCTGGAAAATGCATTTTTGTCTCTTTCAGTTAATTACCCTATTTTTGAGGATTAAAATAATGTAAAATGAACTATCATTTTCAGGCCCACAGGCAAGTCCGCAGAAATCTTCTGGAAATTCTTCAGAATACATCACACAGTGATTTGATGCTGATTCCCGACGGTTTTAACAATAATATTTACTGGAATATCGCGCACACGGTAGCGACACAACAGCTGCTGTGTTATTATCTTAGCGGAAATCCATTCAGAATCGATAAATACTGGATTGAAACCTATAAAAAGGGCACACTGCCGAACCTCAATGTGCAGCAGTCTGAAGTTGATGATTTGGCTTTTTTGCTCACAGAAACCTCAAAAATTTTAATGAAAGATTACGATGCAGATTTCTTTGCAGATTATACACCTTACACCACAAGTTTTGGGTTGGATCTGAAGAATATTCAGGATGCAATTATTTTCAACAACATGCACGAGACCTTACATTATGGTTACGCGATGGCCCAGAAAAGAGCTATTATTGGCGAAAAATTTTAAAACCTATATCAACCCGGATAGTTAATTTTAATTATTCCATACATTCAATTTAATGAAAGACGACTTTATTTTTGGTTTGCGACCTGTGATGGAAGCAATAGATGCCGGAAAAACCATAGACAAAATATTTCTGCAGAATGCGTTACAGGGCGAGATTTACCAAGAACTCAAAACGCTCTTGTCGAAACATAAGATCCGCCCGAATTATGTGCCGGTAGAAAAACTCAACCGTTTTACGAGGAAAAATCACCAGGGCGTGGTCGCTTTTATTTCAGATGTTCCTTTTGAGAAGATTGAAGATGTGCTTCCGCAACTTTTTGAAGAAGGAAAAACTCCCTTTATTTTGATTTTGGACCGGTTAACCGATGTAAGAAATTTCGGTGCGATTTGCAGGACAGCAGAATGTGTGGGGATTCACGCCGTTATTTTGCCTGAAAAAGGCGCAGCGCCAATAAATTCTGATGCGATAAAAACCTCTGCAGGCGCAATTTATAACCTGAAAATCTGCAAAGAAAAAAATCTGGCGCATACCGTAGATTTTCTTCAGCAGTCGGGTGTACAGGTTTTCGCGGCTACCGAAAAGGCGCAGAAACTTATTTATGATGTAGATTTCACGCAGCCCTGTGCAATCGTAATGGGAAATGAGGAAACCGGAATTTCTAAAGAAGTTCTACATCATTCCGATGAGAAAATTAAGCTTCCGATCGAAGGAAAAACACAGTCGCTTAACGTTTCCGTAGCTTGCGGCGCTATTTTATATGAAGCGGTTCGCCAGAAAATCGCAATGCCGATATAACGTATTTAACTCCAGTATCTCTCAGTTTTTATCGGTTAGCATCAAATTTGAATTCAAAAGAATTTTTAACTTTATTAAAAATTAGGAGTTTATGCGGAGCAGTACGGTTTCAAAAAGCGAGGTGCGCAATCATGTAAAAGAAATAATTCGGGGGAAGATAGAAAAACTCGAAAAGTTTCTTGATTTTACTCTGGAAGCCAGCCGTGAAATCAAGAAAACTCCAAAGTATGATTCCATCCGCGAGGAAATGCAGGAAGAGATTTACCAGATGCAGAAACAGTTGGCTTCACTTAAGGATCTGCAAAGAAACATGACTAAAGTCCTGAATAATTCTACGCAGCGTGTCGCGATAGGATCTCTGGTTTTTACGAATAAAGCGCGATTTTATATTTCGGTGTCTTTGGGCGAATTTTTCTATGAAGGCGACCGTTTCTATGCCATTTCTGAGGAAAGTCCCATGGCAAAAATTTTATTCGGAAAAAAAGCGGGCGACTCATTTGTACTGAACAATATTGCCCAGACTATCGAAAATGTTATGTAAAAGTTAATATGAAAAATCAGAGATAATAATTTAATGGGAAAAGCAGCAATATTAAAGGAAATCATTGAAAGCAGAAGAAGTATTTTTCCAAAGGATTATACTGGCGAAGAGATAGAACAGGAAATTCTGGATGAGATCCTTCGCTCCGCCACGTTCGCTCCAAATCACAAACGTACCAAACCGTGGCGTTTTAAAATATTTAAAGGTGAAGAAAAAACCAGGTTGGGAGAAAAACTGGCCGAGATTTATAAAAATACAGTTGCACCGCAGCATTTTCTCGAAAAAAAATATTTAAGTATCTCTGAAAAAGCAGCGAAAGCAAATGTAATTGTTACAATTTCTGTGAATTTCAGTGGGATACTCCCGGAATGGGAAGAGATTGCTGCTACAGCGATGGCGGTTCAGAATATGTATCTTACCTGCACCGCACACGGAATTGGCAGCTACTGGAGCAGCCCAGGAATGATTAAACATCTTGATGAATTTTTAAATTTGGAAGAGAATCAAAAGTGTTACGGATTGTTTTATATAGGAAAAATATAAATTAAAGCTGTAACTTTTTATTTGGCAGGCCGACTGATTTCCAAACAATTAATCATAAAAAACTTTAATCAATGGAAACTTACGGCTACAACGACCCCGAATCCCAAAACCAAAACTTCAGTAACCGAAATTACCGCTCAGAAAAGAAACTCGCAGCAGGATTGTTGGGGATTTTACTCGGGACTTTTGGTGCCAATAAATTTTATATGGGTTACATCAACGAGGGAATCATCCAGATTGTTCTGAATATTGTAACGTGCGGAATCGCCACTGTGATTCCATTTATCGAGGGAATTATTTATCTTACCATGAGCGATGAGCAGTTCGACCGGACATATATTCAGGGCAGAAAAACCTGGTTTTAAAAATTTAGTGATCAAAAAAATCTTTCAAATAATTTGAAAGATTTTTTTGATTTTTCAGCAAACCGGACGCTAAAAAACTTAAATTCTTACTGATTAAGTAATATCGCCGCTTCTTTTGCGGCGTAAGTGAAAATCATGTCTGCTCCTGCTCTTTTGATGCAGGTTAAACTTTCGATAATCGCTTTATCATTATCGAGCCAGCCGTTTTGGGCAGCAGCTTTCAGCATCGCATATTCGCCACTCACATTGTAAACCGCAATTGGTAAGTCGATTGCCTCACGAACTTTAGCCACAATATCCAGATAAGGCATTCCTGGTTTTATCATGATGATGTCGGCGCCTTCAGCAACATCTTTCAGCACTTCATCCATGGCTTCACGGGAGTTGTGAAAATCCATTTGGTAAGTTTTTTTGTCTTTTGGAATATCGGCATTTTCCTTTGGTGCAGAATCCAATGCGCTTCTGAATGGTCCGTAAAAAGAACTCGCATATTTAGCGGCATAACTTAAGATTCCAACATCGGTGAAACCACCTTCTTCAAGGCCGGTTCTTATAGCGGCAACTCTGCCGTCCATCATATCGCTGGGTGCCAAAATGTCTGCTCCGGCTTCAGCGTGTGAAAGCGACATTTTTACCAGTGCATCATTTGTTGCGTCATTATCAACTTTTCCGTTGGTAATAATTCCGTCGTGTCCGTAGATCGAGTAGGGATCCAGAGCAACATCCGGTATTACAATCATGCCCGGAACAGCGTCCTTAATGGCTTTGATTGTCGTCTGCATCAGACCATTATTGTTCCAGGATTCGGTGCCTTTGTTATCTTTTAAATTTTCAGAAACTTTCATGTAAAGGTTTACTGCTTTTACACCCATTCTGTATAATTCCTGACATTCTTTCACGGTAAGATCAAGGGTTCTGCGGTAGATTCCCGGCATTGACGGAATAGGTTCCTGCGTGTTTGAACCTTCCATAACAAAAATCGGCATTACCAAATCGTTGGTGGTGAGTACTGTTTCCTGCACGAGGGATCTAATGGTGGCGTTGGTTCGTAATCTGCGGTTTCTAGAATATATAATCATGTTTTGGAATGGTATTTGGATTTAAACATGCAAATTTAATTATAGTTTTACAAAAAAAGCTCTTAAAATAAAATTCAATTTCTTACATTTGTAAGGATATTTATAAATATAAGTTCTATAAGGTGAAAAAATTATTATTTTCTATCATATTAATCGGCAGTTTAACAGTTTTTTCGGAAAAAATTTCCGCACAGTCTGTTAGTAAAGAGCCGATAGCAACTTCTCTGAAACCAGAGGAAGCAGTAATGGTAGCATATCCCAATCCTGCCCGCGATTTTATTGTTGTAAAATCTAAAGATGCTTCTTTAAAAATAAAATCCGTTACCTTGTATTCTATACTCGGGATGGAAGTTGCAGAATATACCCTTAATAAAAATTCGGCAGAGATAAGACTCGACAGGTTAAGACCTGGAAAGTATCTGATGCGCTATACCATGAGCGACAACACACAGAAAGTTACACAAATCGTAAAACAATAAAAATTTGAATCCTGAAAATTAACTTTCAGGATTTTTTGTGTCTTCTTATACGTCTGGGAAATCTTAACTGTAAAAAAATCCCTAATTTTGCTGAAATGGAAACACGCGAAAAAATAGTTATTATTGGCGGGGGATTTGCAGGTTTGCAGCTCGCAAAATCACTGAACAATAAGAGAAAAAAGGTGATTGTGATTGATAAAGTAAACCATCACATGTTTCAGCCTCTTTTTTATCAGGTGGCGTGCGGTCGAATTGAGCCCAGTAATATTTCTTTTCCTTTCCGAAAAATTTTTCAGCGGTCCCGAAATATTCAATACCGTATGACGGAGGTACAGAAAATTCTTCCGGAACAGAATAAGATTATAACTGAAGATGCTGAATTTACTTACGATAAGTTAGTCATTGCCACAGGATGTAAAACCAATTTTTTCGGAAACGGAAAGATGGAGCATCTCACCTTCGGGATGAAAAATACCCAGGAAGCTATCGCAATCAGGAATCACGTTCTCCTCACTTTCGAAAAACTCATTATCGAGCGCAAGCGAAGTGACGATGGAAACTGGAATATCGTAATTGTAGGAAGCGGGCCCACTGGTGTAGAACTTGCCGGCGCCTTCGCTGAAATGAAAAAAGATATCCTGCCACGCGATTATCCTCACATGAACTTCGATAACCTCAATATAATTCTTGTTAGTTCTACCACCACACCGTTAAGTGTGATGAGTGAAGAATCTCAGCAGATGTCGGAGAAATATCTGAAAGAATTGGGCGTGCAGTTTATGAGCGACGAATTTGTAACCGATTACGACGGGGATAAAGTATATATGAAAAGCGGTAAAACAATTTCTTCCAACAACGTCATCTGGGCAGCTGGTGTAATCGGAAATATCATTGAGGGACTGAACCCTGATGTAATGATAAGAAACCGTTATAAAACAGACCGGTTTAATCGTGTGTTAGGTTACCAAAACATTTACGCTATCGGCGATATAGCATATATGGAAACGCCAAAATACCCTCAGGCACATCCCCAGGTGGCAAATGTTGCCATTAACCAGGGGAAAAACCTTGGCAGAAATTTTCTGAGAAAATCAGAGAATGATTGGAAAGAATATGAATATACTGACCGGGGCAGCATGGCTACCATCGGTAAACACCGCGCTGTAGTCGATTTGCCGGGTTTTAAATTTCAGGGTTTTTTGGCGTGGTATTTTTGGATGTTTCTGCATTTAATGCTCATTCTTTCCGTAAGAAACAAAATCGCCATTTTCTTTAACTGGATGTGGAGTTATCTGAATAAGGACTCTTCACTGCGCCTCATTATTATCCCAAATAAAAAGAACAATACCGAGCAATGAGAATCGATATTATAAGTGTTTTGCCGGAACTCATGGAAAGTCCGTTCAAAACGTCTATCCTGAAAAGAGCAGTTGATAAAGGTTTGGCAGAAGTTTATTTTCATCACCTCCGCGATTTCGGTTTGGGGAAACACCGCCAGGTAGATGATGCTCCGTATGGCGGAAGTGCCGGCATGGTAATGATGGTTGAGCCCTTAGACCGTTGCATCTCCGAACTGAAAGAACAGCGAACCTACGATGAGGTGATTTATCTTACCCCCGATGGGGAAACTTTAACCCAAAAAATTGCGAACAGTCTGTCAACAAAAAGTAATCTTATATTTCTCTGTGGGCATTACAAGGGGATTGATCAAAGGGTTCGCGAACTTCATATTACCAAAGAAATATCCATTGGCGACTATGTTTTAACCGGAGGAGAGTTGGCTGCATGTGTTTTGGCAGATTCGGTAATCAGGCTGCTTCCGGGAGTTCTAAATGATGAACAAAGTGCCTTGACCGACAGTTTTCAGGATAACCTTCTTTCACCACCTATTTACACAAGACCTGCTGAATATAAAGGCCTTAAGGTACCCGAAATTTTACTCAGCGGTAATCTTCAGAAAATTCAGGACTGGCTGCATGAGGAATCGGTAAAAATAACTCAGGAAAAAAGACCCGATCTTTTAGAATAATTCATTCATAATCGATATTTTTTATAAATTTACAATTCCAATAAAACAGGGAGATAAATTTGCTGATGGTAGATCGTGTAGTGCAGGAACTGGTTGCTTTTTATAATGTAGAGAATCTATTTTCTCCGGATCCGCCGGCGGTACACCCATTAGATCCCACACCTTCGGGTCTAAGAAACTGGGACGAAAGAAGATACCGGAATAAAGTACAGAAAGTTGCCCAGGTTTTTGAACTCATGCGGGAAGCAGAAAATGCATTGCCAATGATTATTGGTTTTTCTGAAATCCAGGGGCAGGCGCCTTTGGATGAACTCGCTGCAATGGCACCTTTTAATTTAGATTATGCTGTTGTGCATTATGATTCTATGGATGAAAGAGGAGTAGATGTAGCGCTACTTTATGACAAAAATAAACTCGAGCTCATATCATCAGATCCCATCACTTATTTTTTTGAAATTAAAGATAATAATCCCGCGAATTACGATACAACCCGCGATATTTTAAGATGTAAATTCAGATATTCCGGTGAAATAATCAATGTTTTTGTGCTTCATCTTCCGTCAAAAAGAGAAAAAAATATCAACAAGCCAAAGCGTGAGTTTATCCTAAATGATATTCGTGAAAAAGTGATCGAAATAAAATCCGACTTAAACGAGGCGATTATTATCTGTGGCGATTTTAATGAAAATCCGGATGATGATAATGTAAGAAATCTTGTTTATGACGATCAATCTGATAAATTGCTTGAAAACCCGTTTCTGGATTTGTATCTCAACAAAAATTATTCAACATATCACCATAAACACGGCTTGCTTTTTGATCAAATTCTCTTATCAAAGCAGTTTTTCGAGACTTCTTTTCCGCTGAATTTTAGTTCGGCAAAAATTTTCAACCACTATAAATTAAGCAACTGGGATAAGAAATTTGCCGGCAGACCGTTCAGAACATACGCAGGAAGCAGATATCTGGGAGGTTACAGCGATCATTTCCCGGTGATTACAGCATTTACAACAACTCAATAAAGAACAGATAGAATATATATGAAAAGCGCAATAAACTCAAGCTATCACCTTGATTCTGTAGATAAAGAAATAATTTACATGCTGATGGATAATGCCAAAACCTCATTGGCGCACATTTCTAAAAATGTTGGAATCTCCACCACTGCCGTTCACCAGAGAATTAAAAAACTGGAGCAGGCAGGGGTGATTGAAAACTCCATTTCTTTTCTTAATCCCAGAAAAATCGGCTACAAAGTGGTTTCTTATATCGGCGTGTTTCTGGATCAGCCAAGCTATTATCATGATGCAGTGAAGGCTTTGAAAGAAGTGAATGAAGTGGTGGAAGCGCACTATACCACAGGTAATTACACCATTTTCTTGAAGGTTTTGTGCAGAGATAACGATCATTTGATGGAAATTCTTAACAAACTTCAGAAACTCAAAGGCGTAACGCGAACCGAGACTTTCATATCTTTGGAGCAGAGTATTAACCGACAATTGAAAGTATAATAACAATGGAAATCAATAAATATTTAGATTCTACTTATCTTAAAACTCCCCAGCAGGCTGGTTTATCAGAAGAAGAAACATTGAAAAAAGTGTATCAGCTTACCGATGAAGCTCTTGAGCATAATTTTTTTGAAGTAATGATCCGTCCGGATTATGTGAAGGAAATTAAAGACTATTTAAAGTCAAAAAATTCAGAGATAAAAGTAGGTACAGTCATTGGTTTTCATGAAGGAACAGCCAGTACTGCAGATAAACTTTCTGAAGCTGAAAAAGCGATTGCCGACGGTGTTGATGAGCTGGATTATGTAGTTAATTATGAAGCTTTCAAAGCTGGAAATACCGATTTGGTGAAAAACGAATTCGTAGAAGGCACCAAATTGGCGGTGAAAAACGGAAAGATCGTAAAATGGATCATCGAAATCGCTGCTTTAACCGATGAGCAGATTGTTGATATTACTAAAAACATGAGAATTTGGGCAGAAGAAAATTTTGGCGAGAATGATTTCGAAAATATTTTTGTGAAATCTTCCACAGGGTTTTATCCAACCGAAGACGGTAAACCAAACGGAGCTACTTTCGAAGGAATAAAACTTATGCTTGAAAACTCCGGAAAACTTTCCGTAAAAGCTGCCGGCGGCGTAAAAACTCCGGCTGATGCTGAAAAAATGATTACAATGGGTGTAAGACGAATCGGAACTTCTTCAGCAAAAGCTTTGGTTTCAAACGAAAAAGCGAAGGACGGATATTAAAATATATAAATCCAACAATAAGGAAATCGCGCATAAGGTGCGATTTTTTTATGTTTAAATCCTATTTTTGCAGTTCTATGCCAAAAAAACCTGTTCAAAAAAAAGTTTCCAAAAAAATCCACAAAAAACGCAGAAGAAATTTCCTTTTGAGAAGAGAGATTCTCCTGTTGATTCTGGCGTTGGCATTACTGGGTACGGGGTTTTATCTAAAAGAAAAAATCGCTTTTTACTATGCTATGTATTTTAATAAATTCGAGCATAAAAAGCTTTCGAACACCGAATTTGAAGAACAGCGTATTAATCGAATTATTGGAGATTATGCCGATAAAACTTTCGGGATCGATATGTCTCATTATCAAAGAAAAGAAGACATCAACTGGGACAGTTTAAGCATCGGAAACCGCGCAATACCGATAGAATTTGTGGTTTTACGTGCTACGATGGGTAACCGCAGTGCCGACAGGCATTTCGATGAATTCTGGGAGCTGGCCAAAAAACATCAGCTAATTCGTGGGGCTTACCATTTTTACCGTGCCGATGAAGATCCTGTGCGTCAGGCTAATAATTTTCTCGATAATGTAAAACTGGAAGAGGGCGATTTGCCTCCAATTCTCGATATTGAAAAAATCCCAAGACGAAAATCGAACGAAAAACTCGTTGAAGATTTAAAGGTCTGGTGCCGCATTGTAGAAGAAAAATATGGCGAAAAACCTATTATTTACACCTATTATCATTATTACAAAGATTTTTTGAAAGGCGAATTTGATGAGTATCCGCTCTGGCTCGCCAATTACAATGATGTTCCGCAGCCAATGCCCGACGGAAAGTGGGATTTCTGGCAGTTCACCGAAAAAGGAATCGTCTACGGAATCAACACCAAGGTGGATATTGATGTGTACAACGGTAGTCTTTGGTCATTAAAAAGACTCACCCTCGATTAAGTCCAATTATCGTATTTTCGCAGTCTCAAAACAGCATTTAACAGCAACAACAACTCATAATGAATTACGTTTCCGCAGAAAACCTTACCAAATCCTATGGTTTAAAAGTTTTATTCAAAGATATTTCCTTCAACATCAACGAAGGCGACAAAATTGCCATCGTTGCCAAAAACGGCTCCGGGAAATCGACTTTGCTTAAAATTTTAATGGGTAAAGAAATCGCAGATTCCGGAAGTGTAATTATTAATAAAGACATTCAGGTTGTATTATTCGATCAGGAAATCGATTTTGAAGGCGAACTAAATGTGGAAGAATTTATGATGACGCTGGATTCTCCGCCCATTATGGCTTTAAAAAACTATCATCACGCGCTTTTAACCGAAAATGCCGATGATATGGATAAAGCGTTGAATGAAATGGAAATTCATGAAGCCTGGGATTTGGAAAATGAAATGAGTCAGATTCTCACGCAATTGAAAATCACTGATTTACAGGCGAAAATGAAAAACCTTTCAGGCGGCCAGATCAAAAGAGTTGCACTCGCAAAACTTCTGGTTGAAACCCGCGCGCAGCACCGCCACACCCTTTTAATTATGGATGAACCGACCAATCACCTCGACGTTGATATGGTTGAGTGGCTCGAGAATTATCTTTCAAAAGCAATGGTAACACTGCTTTTGGTGACTCACGACCGGTATTTTCTCGATGCAGTTTGCGATATAATCTGGGAAATGGAAGACCAGAATCTGTATTTCCACAACGGAAGTTATGCGACCTATCTTGAGAATAAAATCATCCGCGAAGAAAACTTAAATTCGACCATCGATAAGGCCCAAAACCTGTACCGTAAAGAGTTGGAATGGATGCGCAGACAACCAAAAGCCAGAACCACAAAATCGAAGTCAAGAATTGATGATTTTTACGAAACCGAAAAGGTAGCGAAAACCAATACGAAAAAAGAGAAACTGGAACTCGATTTCGAAATGAAACGTTTGGGGAACAAAATTCTGGAACTCAAAAATATCAATAAAAGTTTTGGTGATAAAGTTTTGCTTAAAAATTTCAGTTATCAGTTTCAGCGCGGCGAAAAAGTAGGAATTGTCGGCAAAAACGGTGCAGGTAAATCTACGCTTTTAAATATCATTCAGGGATTTGAACCGTACGACAGTGGCTCGATCGAAACCGGTGAAACCATTAAATTCGGTTATTTTTCCCAGAAAGGTTTGCAGTATAAAGAAGAGGAGAGAGTAATTGATTTTATTAAGGAAATTGGCGAGAATTTTCCTTTAGCGAACGGAAGAACCATTTCTGCATCACAGTTTTTGAGGCTTTTTCTCTTTGATGACCAAACACAGTATTCGCCGATTTCTAAACTTTCGGGTGGCGAAAAAAGAAGGCTCCATTTGATGTATGTACTTTACCAAAACCCAAATTTCTTAATTTTCGATGAGCCGACGAATGACCTGGATTTGCCGACATTAACGGTTCTGGAGAATTTTCTTCTTCAGTTTCAGGGCAGTTTAATTATCGTTTCGCACGACAGATATTTCATGGACAGAATTGTAGATCACGTTTTGGCTTTTGAAGGTGATGGTGTTATTAAAGACTTTGTCGGCAATTTTTCAGAATATCGCGAGGCTAAAAGTCAGGATCAGAATAAAAAAACTCAGGTTGAAGTGCGCGAAGTTCCTAAAAAAACTGAAACCGTTTCAACAGCCTCTGTTGCTGCTGCACCCAATACAAAAAAGAAACTTACTTTTAAAGAACAGCGCGAACTCGAAATGATCGATAAGGAAATTCCGGAACTGGAAAAAAAGCGTACGGAGATTCTTGAAAAACTGAATAACGAAACTGATTATGAAAAAATTTCAGTTTTTTCAGCAGATCTGGAGAAAATCTCCGATAGAATGGATGAACTCGAAATGCGCTGGCTGGAACTGCAGGAATAGATAGCATGATACATAAAATCCAATAGTAAAATTATGGAAAAGGAGCAGAAACTCGAGGCTAAATACGGCCTGTTCACAGCAATTTCAATGGTTATTGGCCAGGTCATCGGTTCCGGTATTTTCTTTAAAGTTGATGATGTACTGCTCTCTACCCAGGGAAATATTCTTGCTGGACTTGTAGGATTTATTATTGTTGGTGTAAGCGTAGTTTTCGGGGCAATTTCTATGGCAAATTACGCGGAGTTGCTCCCCAAAGACGGCGGAATCCTGAATTATGTGAATTACAGATTCGGTGAAAAAGCTGCATATTTCGTAGGATGGATGTATCTGAGTCTTTTTTATCCTCTGCTGACTGCGGTTTTATTTACAGTTTCCGGCATTTATATTGCGCATCTCTGTGCAGAATTTTTGAATTTTGAACCTACCACACTGCATTTTGCGCTCATTGGTTTTGTAAATCTGCTGATCTTTTTTACCTTCAATATTTTCAGACCGAAAAGCAGCGGCATCTTTCAGCAGTTTACTACAGTCTTGAAAGTGCTTCCATTGATATTTATTGCCTCTCTGGGAATTTTAAGTTTGGTGAAAGGTGATGTCGAAGAAGCGAATCACTTCACTTACGCTGCTGAAAATGTTAGGGAAAATCAGTCTTTATTATTTTTAATCGCTGCGAGTTTTATCCCTATTTCTTTTGCCTTCGACGGTTGGTATATCGCGACACAAATTTCCGGTGAAATTAAAAATTCAAGTAAAAACCTTCCGAAAGCATTAATTTTAGGAACCATCGCTGTGATGGTAATTTATATTTCGTATTACATGGGAATTGTTTTCAGGATGAGCGGTGATGAGATCGTTCAGCTGAAAGATACCTATATCACCGAATTTTCGCGCAAAATTGCGTCAGATTCCGGAGCTTTGTTGATGCAGCTTTTTATTATCGTATCGGTTTTGGGAACTTCCAATGGTTTGCTTTTAGCGACAATCCGTGTACCTTACCAGTTTGCGAATCTTAAAAAATCCAGAAAATTCCTGAACCTGGATGTAATTGAACCCAAAACAAAAATGCCTGTAAACAGCGCTTTTTTAGGACTGGGAATTATTATTTTTTATATCATTATTTATTATATCACCAATACGCATTCATATTTTACAGCCCGGAATTTTGATCTTTCTGCAATTCCTATTGTATTTATCTACCTTGTTAATGGTGCGCTTTTCATTGGGTTGTTCAGGCTCTTCAAAAAAAATGTGTTTTCCGGCAACCGTTTTTTTAAACTTACCATGTCTGTAATTGCGATATTGGGAATTGTGGTGGTGCTTTTCGGTACTGCTTCTGCACCGAACGGAATGATGTATTTTATCGTAAATCTCCTTTTCATAGGAGCGGGAATCTTATTTATGAGCGATAATGATAAAAATCAGTAATAAATAAATTCATTCATTTTCAAACAGTTAAACAGTGGCACTGAATTTTATTTAGAATAATTCAAAATAGATTTTGTATTTCCCGAAGGCTTTTTTACATTTGCACCGTTATTTTAATTCATTCTAAATAAAAACTTGTAAATGAAAAAGCAGATATTGTCGTTGGGAGTCTTGTTGATTAGCATGTCAGCAAATGCGCAAATGAAATTCGATCCGGTTAATGATACCATTAGGATTCAGGAAATTGAAGATATAAACCTTCATAAAACCGGTAATCCGAACAAAGCAAAGGCACTAACTGCTAAATCGAATCTTACGGTGATGGAGAATCCGCAGCCTATTGCAATTGTTACTCACGAGGTAATCGAGCAGCAACAGGCGAAACAGTTGGGTGAAGTTCTTCAGAATGTAAATGGTTTGTACATCACCTCTTCCCGGGGAAATTCGCAGGACAGTTTTGGCGGACGAGGCTTTAATTTCGGGAACGATAATATCTTTAAAAATGGTGCACGGGTAAACAGTGGTGTTTTTCCTGAAGTTTCAGGTCTGGAAAGGGTAGAAGTCTTGAAAGGAGGAAACGCCATGCTTTACGGGAATGTTTCCGCCGGTGGTGTGGTAAATTTAATTACCAAAAAACCACGTTTTAATTTTGGTGGAAGTGTTGGACTGAACGCCGGCAGCTGGAATTCTTATAAACCAACCGTTGATTTTTACGGACCGATTTCCGAAAAAATTGCGTTCCGTGTAAATGGAGCATACGAGACAGCTGAAAGTTTCCGCGATGTGGTGGAATCTCAGAAATATTACTTTAATCCTTCTTTCCTCTTCAATATTGGTGAAAAATCACAGTTGATTGTGGAAGCAGATTATTTAAAGAATGAATTTACTCCGGATTTTGGGATTGGCGCCATTGAAAACAATGATAAATCTTACCGTTTAAATACATTTTTGCCAAGAAACGCTTTCCTGGGAACAGATTGGCAATATCAAAATACAGAGCAGGCAACGGCGGGAATAACCTTTAATCATCAGTTCAGTGAGTTCTGGACTTTGAATACTGTAGCTTCTTTCCAGAATTATACAAAAGATTATTTTTCTACAGAAAGAATCACCTGGACTTACGACAATGCAGGGCGCCTGAAATGGAACCGACCCGTCAACAGAACATACAACGAGCAGAATTATACGGCCTTACAGCTTAATTTGAATGGAGAAATCAATACCGGAAAAATTAACCATAAAATTTTAATCGGTACAGATGGCGATTACGGAACTGCAGATGCGTACGCTTACAATCTTTCACAAACAGCTTACGGAACTAATGGCAGCACGAATGGAACCATTTATCTTGATGATCCATCCACGTGGGCAAGCGGCGCAATGCCCACAGCTACAAAAAGAGACAGAACCCGAATCCCAACGCAGCGATTTGGTATTTATGCCCAGGATTTCATTAGTATCACCGAACAGTTTAAAGTTTTGGCGGGATTACGATGGTCTTATATCGAAAACCTCGAAACCGAAAAGAAATCGTTTGTAACCAATGATGTAAACAATACTGCAGGTACCGTAGACAGAGCTTTTTCGCCAAAAGCCGGACTTATTTATATGCCAAACGACAATCTTTCGCTTTTTGCAACTTACACCAATTCGTTCTCAGCAAATACGGGGCGGGACATTTACGATAACTCGTTGACGCCATCGATAATTGATCAGTTCGAGGTTGGTATGAAAAAGAATTTCTGGAAAAATGCGGTAGCGTTGAACTTGTCCCTTTATCAGATTGAAAACAGAAACTTCTATCAGATGGCAGAATTTAATGCCCAGGGACAGGTGAACAATGATTCTACCATAAAAGAATTTGCAGGTAAGATGCGCAGCCGGGGTGTGGAACTCGACATTACCGGAAATCCAACTCCCAATTTAATGATTATTGCTGGTGCTTCCTACAATCACGCGGTTTATTTGGATACGCCTGAAGGGTTTGGGTATGTTGAGAACCAACGGTTGGTCCGTACACCTGCAACCACAGCAAATGCATCGGTATTTTACACCCTGCCAAATTATATAAAAGGACTTAAGCTAGGGGCCAGCGTGTACTTTGTAGGCGACCGTATCGCGGGATGGAATGATACCAAGGAAACATTAGACACTAGAAATGGGGTTTCCAGGTTATTGCCGGTTGATGATTATACCACTGTTGCTTTGTCAGTTGGATATGAATGGCAGAAATTTTCTGTAATGGGTAAAGTAGGAAATCTCTTTGATACCGTGAATTATAACTATCATGAAAACTACTCCGTGAATCCAATTACTCCAAGAAATTATTACTTCACGTTAACGTACAAACTTTAATCGTTTTAGGTGAAAATATTACCAAAGAGTGGAAACTCGTTTCCACTTTTATCGTGAACCTCAAAAAACAAATTAATCAAATAAACCATGGCAAAAATTAAGGATACAAAAACATTCATGCGGATTACACACCGCTATTTGGGCTATTTTGCAGCAGGAATAATGGCGGTATACGCAATTAGCGGCGTTCTGCTGATTTACCGTGACACCAATTTTCTGAAAAAGGAAAACAAGTACGAAATCGTTCTTAAGCCAAATCTTACAGAAAAGGAGCTGGCGAAAGAAATTAAAATGCGTAATGTAGAATTTAAAGGTAGCGAAGGTGATGTTCAGAAATTTGAACAGGGGACTTATAATATGAAAACCGGTGAAACAAAATATTCGAAAATGCAGCTGCCATTTGTTCTGGAAAAATTCAACGAACTGCACAAATCGACCTCGAAACACCGTTATGCAACATTAAATGCTGTTTTCGGAGTGGTTTTGTTTTTCTTTGTGATTTCGTCGTTCTGGATGTTCAATTATAAATCCAAGGCCTTCAGAAGAGGAATGATTTACGCCGGACTCGGTTTTATTCTGGCACTCATAATGGTGTTCTTTCAATAGATTTTCTTCTAATTGGGAGGCTGAAAATGCAGTAGAAATTTATATGGATTTTTATTTTCAGTTCAGATAAATTAATTATCTTTGCAACCTCATAATTAATCGGGACGAGTTCCCACAAAATCAAACATTTATGTCAGTAAAAATCAGATTACAAAGACACGGTAAAAAAGGAAAGCCTTTTTTCCACATTGTTGTTGCAGATGCAAGAGCAAGAAGAGATGGTAAATTTATCGAGAAAATCGGTACTTACAATCCAATTACAAATCCTGCGATTATCGAATTAAACGTTGATTCTGCAGTAAAATGGCTTAACAACGGTGCGCAGCCTACCGATACTGCAAGAGCAATTCTTTCTTACAAAGGAGCTCTTTACAAAAAACACCTTCTTGGTGGTGTTGCTAAAGGCGCATTTGATGAGGCTGAAGCTGAGAAGAGATTCAACTCTTGGTTAGAAGAAAAAGAAAAACAGGTTCTTGGTAAAAAAGACGGTTTAAGCAAAGCAAAAGAAGATGCTAAAAAAGCAGCTTTAGAAGCAGAAGCAAAAGTAAACCAGGCAAGATTAGATGCAGCTGCTAAATTAGAAGCTGATGCAAAAGCGGAAGCTGAAGCTAAATTGGCAGAAGAAAAAGCTGCTGAAGAAGCTGCTGAAGAAGGTGCAAACGCTCCTGTTGCTGAAGAAACTGCAGAAGAACCAGCTGCTGAAGCAGAAGGTACTGAAGAAGCGCAAGCTTAATTTTTCTGTAATAACTTACAAAAAATATCCTACAGAGACGCCAATATTGGCGTCTCTGTTATTTTAAAACCCATTATATTTGCAGTGCTAACGCAGTTTACTGTGTTTCATCAATCATAAAAATTACGCATGAAAAAAGAAGATTGTTATTTCCTAGGAAAAATCACACGCCGACACGGACTTCACGGGAATGTATTTTTAAAACTCGATACCGATCAGCCCGAAATGTACAATAAATTAAATTCAATTTTTGTAGAGATTAACGGGTTACTCGTGCCGTTTTTTGTGGCAAAACAATCCTGGAGCAAAGGTGACACGCTCATTATTTCCTTCAAGAATTCCACCGAGGCTTTGGTGGACCAGTCGCTGGGCAAAGAGGTGTATCTTCCGCTTTCCACACTGCCAAAACTTACCGGAAACAAGTTTTATTACCACGAAGTTATCGGTTTCGAAATCCGTGAAGAAGACGGCAAAAGCTGTGGCATAATCGAATCTGTAAACGACCAGACAGGTCAGCATTATTTCCTTTTGAATCTGGCAGACAAACAGATCGTAATCCCCATCATCAAAGACTGGATTATTGAACTTAACCGCGAAGAAAAATACATCAGAATGGCGCTGCCGGAAGGCTTAATGGATGTGTTCCTGATTCCTTCAAAGAAAGACGAATAATTACTTGAGGTTTTTTTGGCGACAGATTCCTTCCTCCGTTCCCGCTTTTTTGTTTCGCTTCGCTGCACAAAAATAGCTCCACTCAGGCAGGTTCTAATAAGAATAAAAAAGAAAAATTTGGGATTTTTTCGATGAATTATTTTAATTTAGTAGCAAAAATTACGCCAAATTTTATTACATTTGTAACTATTGATAAGATATCTGCGGAAAAAATGCTTCGCAAGATCATTAAAAAAAACGAAGATCAGCAATGAGAACCACGATTAACGAATTACTTTCAGATTATAAAAAACTTTTACATCACGATATTACTGTTCAGGGTTGGGTTCGGGCGTTCCGCTCCAACCGTTTCATCGCTTTGAACGATGGTTCAACGATCAACAACTTACAGGTTGTTGTAGATTTCGAGAATTTTGATGATAACACCATCAAAAATATCAGCACGGCATCGTCGCTGAAGATTGTAGGTGAAGTGGTTGAAAGCCAGGGAGCCGGACAAAGCATCGAGATTATTGCAAAGAAAATTCAGATTCTTGGAGATAATTTTACCGAAGAAAGAGACCGAACCATTCTTCAGCCTAAAAAACACTCCCTGGAATTGCTGCGTGAGCAGGCACATCTGCGTTTCCGCACGAATCTTTTCGGGTCTGTTTTCAGAGTAAGAAGTGCGGTAAGTTTTGCGATTCACCAGTTCTTTCACCAGAACCAGTTCTTTTACATGAATACGCCGATTATTACCGGTGCCGATGCAGAAGGAGCAGGCGAAATGTTCAGCGTTACGAATTTCGATATCAATAACATCCCGAGAGATGAAAATGGTGATATCGATTATGAACAGGATTTCTTTGGTAAAAAAACCAACCTTACCGTTTCCGGACAGTTGAACGTAGAAACTGCAATGATGGGATTGGGACGCGTTTATACTTTCGGACCGACCTTCCGTGCAGAAAACTCTAATACCACACGTCACCTCGCAGAATTCTGGATGGTGGAGCCTGAAGTTGCCTTCAATAATCTTGAAGACAATATTGATCTGGCAGAAGATTTCTTAAAGTACGTCATCGGTTATGTCTTAGAAAACTGCAAAGATGATCTGGAGTTTTTAGACAAAAGATTTGCCGAAGAACAAAAGCAAAAACCTGAAAAAGACAGAGCTGCGGAAGGTTTAATTGAAAAACTTGAAAACGTTATAAAGAAAAGATTCAAAAGAGTTTCTTACACCGAAGCGATTGATATCCTGAAGAATTCAAAAGAAAACAAAAAAGGCAAATTCCAGTTCCCGATCGAAGAATGGGGCGCTGATTTGCAGAGTGAGCACGAAAGATATCTGGTTGAAAAACATTTCGACAGTCCGGTTGTTC
The DNA here is from genome assembly GCF_026107505.2 of Kaistella yananensis. NCBI lineage: Bacteria > Pseudomonadati > Bacteroidota > Flavobacteriia > Flavobacteriales > Weeksellaceae > Kaistella > Kaistella yananensis. Next base: position 368,547 of record NZ_JAPCHZ010000001.1, read on the forward strand.
TATTTGATTATCCGAAAGAAATTAAGGCTTTCTACATGAAACTTAATGAAGACGGCAAAACAGTGGCTGCAATGGATGTACTTTTCCCGGGAATCGGCGAAATTATCGGCGGTTCGCAGAGAGAAGATAAATTCGATGTGCTTACGGCCAAAATGAAAGCCATGAATGTTGATGAACACGAGCTCTGGTGGTATCTGGATACCAGAAAATTCGGTTCGGTTCCGCATGCAGGATTCGGGCTTGGTTTAGAAAGACTCGTTCTTTTTGTGACAGGAATGACGAACATTAGAGACGTAATTCCATTCCCAAGAACACCACACAATGCTGAGTTTTAACCCACTCACAGAAAAAAATATACACACAGAAATTAAATTTTTGTAAGACCAAATCAAGAATGTTAAAACAAAACCTACAACTTAGACTCGGGCAAAAACTTGCTCCACAACAAATCCAGCTGATGAAGTTGATCCAGCTTCACACCCTGGAATTTGAAGAAGAACTCGAGCGTGAGCTTGAGGAAAACCCTGCACTCGAAAAAGTTCAGGAAGAATCCAAAGAAGAAGATTATGCCTCTCTGGACGAAGGTTTTGAAGAGGAAGGAACCGACAGCATCACTACCGATTTTGATGTTGATGAATATATATTTGATGATGAACCTGCTTATAAAACAGCATCAAACAATTATTCCGCAGACGACGAAGATTTTGATAATGAATCGCTTTTAACGGAAGGTCAGTCACTTTACGACTATCTACTGGAGCAGATTCGTCTGATTTCAATTGAAGGTGACGATCTTAAAATCGCCGAATACATCATCGGAAACCTGGATAACGACGGTTATTTGCGAAGAGAAAGCAAACAATTAGTTGATGATCTGGCTTTTTCGCAGGGAGTTTATACCACCAAAGAAAAAGTAGAGGATATTTTAGAGAATTATGTTCAGAAACTCGATCCGCCGGGAGTTGGCGCAAGAAGCCTTCAGGAATGTTTGCTTTTGCAGATCGAAAAGAAAGTAAGTGCCGACAAAGCCGTAAGCCTCGCCGGAAATATCCTTAGAAACCAGTTCGATGCGCTTACCAATAAGCATTACAACAAAATTATTCAGAAATACGATATCGAAGAAGAGGATCTGAAGGACGCCCTGGAAGTAATTTCTAAACTTTCTCCAAAGGTTGGCGGAAATTTCGATACGCAAACCATCACCATCAATCAGGAAATTATTCCGGATTTTGTGATTCAGATCAAAGAAGGGAAAAACGGCCAATCGGAAGTTATCCCTTTACTCAACAGCAAAAATGCGCCTACACTCCGCGTTTCCGATGAGTACAAAGACATTCTTACGACTTATTCTCACGATAAAAACTCGCCGGATCACAAGCAGGCAGCGCTTTTCATTAAGCAGAAACTCGATGCTGCAAAATGGTATATCGATGCGATTAACCAAAGGCAGAATACGTTGTTGCAAACGATTACGGCAATTGTAAAACTGCAGAAAAACTACTTCATTACCGGTGACGAAAAATCCCTGAAACCGATGATCCTGAAGGATGTGGCAGATATTACAGGTTTCGATATTTCAACCATTTCACGGGTGGTAAAAAGCAAATATGCCGACACACCAAACGGAATTGTTTACCTGAAAAGCCTATTCTCCGATTCGCTTACAAATGATGACGGCGAAGAAGTTTCCACCAAGGAGATTAAAAATCATCTTCAGGAAGTCATCAATAACGAAAATAAGCGCAAACCGTTAACCGACGATGCTCTTGTAGGATTACTGAAAGAAAAAGGGTACAACATCGCAAGACGAACCATTGCAAAATACCGCGAACAGCTGAATATTCCGGTTGCAAGGCTAAGAAAAGAATTGTAATTTAAATGATAAGCAAAAAGGTCAGTTACTGAAAACTGGCCTTTTTTTTATTCCTGTTGTGAATCTATTTTCTGTAGTTCACCCAAATTTTTCCCTAATCTTTTAAGGATAATTCCGTAAACGACGCGGTAGTAAATCCAGATCAGTACGATGCTTATAATCGTCATTACAATAATTCCCACCACAAATCCTATTAAAGTTGGATGCGTGAGATGAATGTTCTGCTGTGATAAAACCGTAAAGGTGAAAACCGTTAAAACCGCCGTGAAGACAATTAAAAGCAAAATATTGGCTAAGATGAACAGGTTTACTGTTTTCTTGAATCTGATGATCTGCAGAATCAGTTTTTTAAGGTTAGATTCTATATTGATTTTACGATAATTTCGGTAAAACCGTACCACAAAGAAAGCGGTAATAATTAAACTGATAGTTTTCAGCACTAAATAAAGATTCCCAAAACTGGTTTGTAAATCGGTAGAATTCTGCACGCCAAGTTTCCCCAGGATTCTGATGAAACTGTTGGAGTCATCGCCAAGGAAGGAGTAATAAATGTTCACGCCCAGAATGATAAGGAATTCTGCAATACTGATCCAAAGGATATATTTCACGTAATTCCGCGACGATTTATTCAGCATCGCCTCGATTTCGGTGCTGTTATATTTTGGCTTTACCTTCTGCTCCTGCCAGGTTTTTTTGAAGCTGTCTAAATCAAATTCAGGCATGTTTTTCCATTAACTCTTTTAACGTTTTTTTCAGTCGGTTCATTTTCACGCGTGCGTTTACCTCCGTTATCCCAAGGTTTTCAGAAATATCACGGTAAGGCAAATCATCCAGATACATCATTACAATTGCCCGTTCCACCTGCGGAAGCATCTTTACCACTTTATAAAGAAGCGAAACCTGCTGTTGCTTTTCGTCATCATCTTCCATATATCCACTGTGGTGAAAATCCATCAGTTCATCGGTTTGTGGTGACTTGGTTTTTTTTCTGAAAAGCGTAATGGCAGTGTTCAGGGCAACGCGGTACATCCACGTCGATATTTTCGATTGTCCTTTGAATGAGTCGTAAGAACGCCAGAGTTGTAACACAATTTCCTGGAAAAGATCCTGCTCGTCTTCCAGCGAATTGGTATAAAGCCGGGAAACCTTAATAATCAAGCCTTGATTATCTTTAATCAGTTTCGAAAATTCCTGTTCCTTGGCGCTCAATTTTGTTCAGTTTGAAGTAGCGAATATAACATTTTTTCACCTGAAATTTATATTCCTTATCCATTCAACATCACCTACCGTATTCTGTAACTCTCATTCAAAAATTATATATTTGTTCCATGATTCTACGCGGAGAAAATTTAATTAAAGAGTACGGCCCTAAAAAAGTCGTAAAAGGTGTTTCAGTGGAAGTTTCACAGGGCGAAATCGTCGGGCTTCTCGGTCCCAATGGTGCCGGAAAAACCACCTCTTTTTATATGATTGTGGGTTTGGTGAAGCCCACCTCCGGGAAAATTTTTCTCGATGATAAAGAAATTACCAATGACGCCATGTACCGCCGCGCGCAAAAGGGAATTGGCTATCTGGCTCAGGAAGCGTCGGTTTTCCGTAAACTTTCTGTTGAAGATAATATTTTGGGTGTTCTTCAGCTTACCAAACTTTCGAAACGCGAACAGCAGATTAAATGTGACGAGCTGATCGAGGAATTTTCTCTCCAGCATGTCCGCAAAAACCGCGGAGATTTGCTTTCCGGTGGTGAAAGACGACGTACCGAAATCGCAAGATGTCTCGCGACAAGCCCCGATTTTATTCTTTTGGATGAACCTTTTGCCGGAGTTGACCCTATTGCGGTTGAAGATATTCAGAAAATTGTGCGCAGTCTTGTTGATAAAAATATCGGGATTTTAATTACCGATCACAATGTTCAGCAGACTTTAGCCATTACTCATAAAACCTACATTATGTTTGAAGGCCGTATTTTGAAAGAAGGTCTTCCGCACGATTTGGCTAATGATCCTATGGTTCGGGAAGCGTATCTTGGCGAAAATTTCGTGTATCAGGATATTCTCAACAAACCGAAGAAAAAATCTTTCGTCTATAATATTTGGGCCGGAAATTTCGATTCCAAGCAGCAGTTCCAGGATTTTGTGGATGAAAACTTTCAGGGTGTCGACAATCTGCGTTTGATGTACGGTTTTGAAGACATCAGCTTTGCTTCACTTTCAAATTCGGAAATTGAATATATCTTTAATGAAGTTGTAGATAAAAACGCGAATAATGCATTTCTTTTTCAGAAAAAGCATATCGGCGAAACTTACCGAAAAGACCAGGCAGAAACCGACGCCAAAGCGCTCAGCAAACCCGAATTGCATTATTTAACGACCTACGCTTACGAAGGGTAGCAGTTTTCGCACGTTTTTTGTATTTTGAGGCGTTCGTAGGTTAATCATCATGGCACAACCATTCAAGCGAAGCATCACGCTTTATCACATTTACAAACAGCTTATTCCGTTCATAAAACCTTACAGGTTGATGATTTACGGGACTCTTTTTCTTACCTTTTTGGGTGCGTTGATGGCGCAGGTAAATCCGCTGGTTTTGAAATATACGGTTGATGAGGTAACCGAACTCACCAAACTTCCGTATCCAATGGAAGAAGGGATTCATATTTTGGTCATTATTTCCGCAATTTTATTGGGTAAAGAACTTCTGAATATCTTCATTCAGTTTGGGCAGAAATTTTACGGCGAAAAAATACGCATCAGCACAAGTTCTGTGTTGGCGCAATCGGTGATTGATAAAATTCTTCTTTATAAAGTCGCCTATTTTAATGACGAAAACCACGAGTCGGGCAAGCTTCAGATCCGTATCGACCGCGGAATCGAGAGTTTAACCAAACTTGTTCAGAATTTTTTCATCGATATTTTACCGCTTTTTTCGAATGCTATTATTGCCCTCATCATCATGTACATGCAGAATGTATATGTCGGTATGGTTTCCACCATTGTTGTTCCTATTTATTTTTATGTAAGCTCGTTACAGGCGAAAAAATTATCGGGCGTAAGAAGAACTCTAAGAAACCAGAGAGAACAGAAAACTTCGGGACTTTTAAATCTCATCAGTTCGATTATGGTGATTAAAAGTTTCGTGCGCGAAAAATTTGAAGGCAAAAAACAGTACGATCTTCAGATGCAGCTCATGGAAAGTCAGCTGTTTACGCGTAGAACAAATTTTATTTACGACGGCTTAAAGACTTTTATCGAACAGTTCGGTGTGGTGTTAATCATTCTGTTGACCGTTTTTCTGGTGCTCGATCAGCAGATGACGATTGGTGCGATTATGCTTCATATCCTTCTTTTCAACAATGTATCAGCGCCAATCCGCCAGCTTCACAGGATTTATGATGATATGAATGACGCAATGATTTACGCTGAAGGATTTTTTGATATCCTGAATGCAGATGAAGAAACCGAACCGAGCGGAAATTTCATTAAAGAAAATATAAAAGGTTCTTTCGAACTCAAAAATGTTGATTTTTCTTATCCGAACGGTACTAAAGCATTGAAAAATGTTTCCATGTTGATTGAAAACGGAAAAACTACCGCACTGGTTGGTTTAAGCGGTGCCGGAAAATCTACGGTGATTAATCTTCTTTGTAAATTTTACCTTCCCGATTCCGGAGAAATTTTACTCGATAAGGTGAATCTTAATCAGTTTGAAAATACAGCATTGAGAGATGATATCGGTTTGGTATTACAGAAAAATCATATTTTCCAGGGAAGTATCGAAGATAACATCCGGTACGGAAATATGAATGCCAGTTTTGAGGAAATTCAAAATGCTGCGAAGAAAGCGTATCTTCACGACCAGATTATGGATCTTCCGGAAAAGTATCTTCACGATGCAACGCAACTTTCCGGTGGACAGCAGCAAAGAATTGCCATCGCGAGACTTTTTCTGAAAAATCCGCCCATCATTTTTCTGGATGAACCTACCGCAAGCCTGGATGCAATTGCTACCGAACAGATCAAAAACTCCCTGGATGCGATAAAAGAGGGTAGAACGGTGATTATTATTTCGCATTCGCTTTCTCAGATTTTGGATTCAGATAAAATTTATGTCATGAAAAAAGGTGAAGTGGTAGAAAGCGGCACCCACGACGAACTGATCAGTATGCACGGGATTTACCGGGAAATTTTTGATGCTTCTGCAAGAAGTCTTAATCTCGACAAACTGGTGAGTTCATACAGAGAAAATTAAAAAAAATAAGCCGAACTTTAACCCGCAAAAAAATAAAAAGACTTTAGCTAAATCTAAAATATGAAAAAAATATCCATCATCATGCTTGGAGCATTCACCATAACTTCCTGTAATAAAATCGAGGAAACCGTGACACAAACCGTAACTTCTGCGAAGGAAAAAGCACAGCAAAAAACAAATGAACTGGTTCAGGAAACTGTGAACGAGCAACTTACAAAACTGGTTAACGCTGAGGCTGTAACTTTCAGTTCTGTCTTTCCGCACCAGAATAGTTTGGTTCTCGAAAATGAAGTAGGGAAAAAAGTCGCGTTTCCGAACGGTACACCGTTTTATGTCTTTAAATATAAAACCAACGATAAAGATTTATTGCTGAATACCCTGGTATCTCAATCCACAACCAATGAAGCGCAATCTAATAAAGATTTTCAGAAAGTTGATGGCGCTTCGATTGTAGAAAAAATTACTTTTTTTGAGAAATTTCTACCCGCAAATACGTTTGATCTGAGTTTTCTGGATGACATTAAAAATGATAAAAGCATTGAATACTACAAAGTAAAACGCTTCCCCAATGCCAGTACGGTGATTTATAACCCGAAAACACAGATGGTTTACCAGTTTGTGGAAGTGAAAAAATAAAAGGCAGTAATGAACAATGTTTTAATTGAACGCACTGTTGATTTTGTAAAACAAAAACTTTACGGTGCCGAAGCCGGCCACGATTGGTTTCACATTGAACGGGTTTGGAAACTCTCAAAAAAAATTGCAGAGACTGAAACCTGTAACCTCGAAATTGTAGAACTTTCTGCCTTGCTTCATGATATTGCAGATCCCAAATTCCACGGTGGCGACGAAACATTAGCCCTGAAAATTTCACGTGAATTTCTTGAAAAGGAAAACGTTTCCGAAGAAATTATTGATCAGGTTTTGTTCATCATCAAAAATATTTCCTTTAAAAACAGAGGTGAAGTTCCTGAGAATTTAGCTTTGGAACTGAAAATTGTGCAGGATGCAGACCGCCTCGATGCGATTGGTGCGATCGGAATCGCCCGTACTTTCAGTTTCGGAGGCTTCAAAAATAATTTAATGTATCATCCCGACATTCCGCCGAAGCTGAACATGTCAAAGGAAGAATACAAAAGAAATGAGGGAACCACAATCAATCATTTTTACGAAAAACTGTTGTTGCTGAAAGATTTAATGAATACGAAAAAGGGAAAAGAAATCGCTGAAGAACGACATAATTTCATGCTGCAATTCCTGGATCAATTTTACAAAGAGTGGAATGTGTAAAGTTTTTCATGGAATTATAAATTAGGATCTGAAATAATTTAAACAAAAACCTGTTCTTCCGCAGTGAATCAACTGCGCCAATTTTTCTTTATCTTTACCAAATGTTTTACGTGTTTTTTCTTTTGTTTATTGCACTTTGTGCGGGTTTAATGCTGTCGGTTTTTAGGACCGGAATTTTTAAAATGTGGACCAACGCATTCCGGATTTTTGTTGTGGTAGCGGGCATCGGTATTTTTACGTATTATTTTGTGAAAAAAAGCCTCTCTACATTCCGTGCAGATGCTTTAACCGTGCAGATGATCAATAAACTGCCTTTCCCGCTGGATTTTTATCTGATTAAAATCAATACTGAAAAAGATACTCCTAAGGTTTATGAAACAGGACACGTGGGAAGTATCCGCAGTAATTACTACAGAATCGAATATCTGGACATGACCAATTCTGATGAATTTTGGATCGCCGGATTTATGGGTAAAAAAAACATGGTATATTTCTCCCAGCATGCGGTTCCGAACAAGAATGAAGACCAGATTATTGAAATCCAGAATTACATTAACCAAAGCCAGAAACTCTCGGAAATCGCAGGAAAACAGATCGAAATTCTGAAACTAGAAAACATGAAAACAGCAATATGGATTACCCTTGATTTGCTCCTTCTTTTTCTGAATATTGCCGTTCTTCTGAAAAAATCTAATAAAAAAATCCCGAAAAATTCCGGGATTTAATACAGTTTTCAACTTTTATTTTTCTTTTTGCGCTTTCAGTGCTTCTTTATCTTTGTCGGAAGGATTCCATACTTTCACTTCAGAATCTTTGGTAAGTCCAGATAAAATCTGAACATTAATTCCGTCGCTTGCACCGAGTTTAACTTTAACTTTCTTGAATTTCCCATCGGGCTGTTTTACTTCCACAAAAGGACTGTCGTTACCGTTCACTTTTTCGTACTGAATTAAAGCTTCATCCAGGAGCAGCGCATTTTTCTGCGAACTGAGGATAATTTCGCCGTTGGCAGAAAAACCGGCTCTGATGTATTCGTTGGTTTTATTGAAAACATCGCCTTCGATTGGGAACTTAATCGTTCCGTTTTCATCTTTACCTTTTGGCGCAATCATGGTAACGCGTCCGGGAAATGTTTTGTTCTGCAGGGCACCGATGACCACATTCATTTCCATGCCTTCCTTTAGTTTTCCGGCCTGTGCCTCGTCGATGGTTCCCTGAAAAATCAGTGAATTTAGATCCGCAATAGATGCGATCGTTGTTCCCGCATTGAAAGAGTTTGCTTCAATAACCTGGCTTCCGACTTTTACAGGAACTTCGAGTACAGTTCCATTAGCTTTCGAGCGGATTTGTGTGGTAGCCAAACCTGCAAGTTCGGGAGTCGCACCGGTTCTGGCGATTTGCAAGTTTTTCTGAGCAGTCTGCAGTTGCTGCTGGGCATTTCTCAGCTGCTGCTGCATTGACTGAAGTTGCTGCTGAGCAGAAATATATTCCTGTTTAGATATTACACCTTGCGCATAAAGCCTCTGCTGCATGGCAAACTGCTGTTGCTGGTTGTTTACATTAGCTCGTGCATTGCTAATCTGGAGGTTGGCGTTATTGATCTCCTGCTGGGCGGCATTCACGTTCTGAACGCTGGGTACAATTCTTAATGTGGCAATGAGTTGTCCTGCAGTGACCTGATCACCTTCATCAACCAGAATTTTATCGATAATTCCCGACATATTCGGTTTAATTTCGATCTCTTCGCGCGGAACAATGTCTCCCGTTGCCATCACTTTATCGTCCATATTCTGAACTACCGGTTTTTTGGTGAGGAATGTTTCGCTCTCTTTGCTGTTTGATTTGATGAGGTAAGAGATTCCGGAGATTAATGCAACCGCTAAAATCAGTCCCAAAAAAATGTAAATTCCTTTTTTTAAAGTGAACTTCTTTTTCATATTGTAGTTTATTTTTTTATATTTTTCTTTTTTGTTAATGAATTATTCAGAACGTAAGGCTTCAATCGGTCGGATTCTCACCGCTCTCTGTGCCGGGATCATTCCGATAATTAAACCTAGAATCACCATCACCGACATGGCGGCGAAAACTTCCAGATAATTTACCGTTGGATTATAGAAAGGGAATTTGTCCTGATCCTTGGTTAAAATATTAAGAATCATCAGCAGAAAAATCCCGATGATAAATCCTAATAAGCCAGAAACCAGCGTTATTACCACACTTTCCAGCAGAATCTGATTTCGTACTTCCGCGGGTTTTGCACCTAAAGCCCTGCGGATGCCGATTTCTTTGGTCCTTTCTTTTACTGTAATTAATAATATATTAGAAATGGCGATAACCCCTGCCAGGATGGTCAAAGTTCCCACGATTATTGTTAAAAGCTGCATTCCGGTCAAAAATCCGGTAAGTTTCTTGAATTCTTTCCCGAGGTTGAAGCTCCCGAAAGCATTGGTGTCTTCGGGCGATACATGATATTTTTGTTTGAGTTCGGATTTCACTTTTTCTTCAACAATACTCAAATCCGCATCGGGCTTGCTTACAATGGCAAAGAATCCTACTTTGTCGCCGTCGTTATACATTTTCGTAAAGGTAGAAAGCGGGATATAGGCTGACTGGTCATTTTCGGGACCGCCGCCCTGTTTTGCCCGGAAAACTCCGATTACGTGGAAGAAAATCCCTTTCACATTCACCAGTTTTCCCAGTGGATTTTCGTTCTTTTTGGCATCGAAAAAGTTCTTGTAAATCTCTTCACCAATAACGATTACATTTTTGCTTCCTGTAACATCTGCGTCATTAATATATCTTCCGTAAATGAGTTTTTTCTGGGAAATTTTGTTTCCGATCGGGTAATCTCCGGTTAAGGTATAAGTAGCTTTTTTTCCGTTTCGTGAAAAGCTTTCGCCCGGACTTCCGAAATTTCCGCGAGAATTCTGGGGCGAGATATAATCAATCTCCTGAATTTTTCGGGGCAGCATTTCCAGATCGCTTAAATGGAGATTCATTTTTCTGCCTTTCGCAAATCCATCATACGGAATCGTAGTGTTTTGTGCCCAAAGAAAAATCGAGTTGGTAGCGAACCCTGAAAATATTTTGTCGAAACCATTTTCCATTCCTTTTGCGGCGCCAAGAAGGGCGACAAACAGAAACATGCCCCAACCCACTCCAATCATGGTAAGAAAGGTTCGTAACTTATTATTCCGGAGGGAATGATAAATTTCTTGCCAGGTGTCTATTTTGAAAATGATGTTCATTTTGCTTTTCTTGTTAATTTTTATTCTGCTCTCAAGGCTTCAATAGGTTTAATTTTGCTCGCGCGGTACGCCGGCACAAATCCGGCAATAAGCCCGGAAATCACTAAGCTTATAAAGGCCACAATAATTAATCCCCAGCCCACGGATGGGTCTTTGATGAAATATTTCTCTAAACTGTCGCCAATAAGTGCGAGCGACATTACGCCTAAAGCAACACCTATAATCCCTGAAATTACTGTAATCACAACACTTTCCTGCATAATTAATCCTACAATACTGCTTGGTTTTGCGCCGATGGCTTTTCTGACACCGATTTCCTGCGTTCTTTCCTTTACGATATACACCATAATGTTGCTGATTCCGATAATTCCGGCGAGCAAAGTTCCCATTCCGATAAAGCCAACGATAAGCGTGATAATGAACAAAAACTGAATGGTATCACCCATGTTTTTAGCATTATTCCGTACGATAATTGCGTTTTCATCATCCGGCGAAACTTTGTTTTTTGCTTTGAGTTCTTTCTGAAGCTGGTCTCCGTATTTTATCGCCTGATCTGGCGAAAGTTTGCTGTCGTATGTAATGTAAATGTTGCTTACGGTATCCGAACCTTTCTTCATTTGCTGCAAAGTGGTGATGGGCACTGTGATAACGCGTTCTTCGAAATCGCCGCCATCATCAGAAAATACACCGATTACTTTGAAGAAGGTTCCGTTGATGTCGAGATCTTTTCCGATCGCGCCGCCATCTTTTATCAAATCGCGCTGAACCATTCTTCCGATCACCGCCACATTTTGTTTGAGGCTTAAATCTCTGCTGTTGAGGTACCGGCCTTCCGTTAGTTTGCGGTCTTCGATAACGATTTCTTCGGGGTTGGCACCGTTGATCTGGTAGCTGCCGCTTTCTTTGCCGTATTTCACGGTCATGCTGGTTGTGTATCGGGGAGTTGAATTTTCAACTTTGGTGGAATCCGAACTTACTGCCAGTTCGTAATCATCATTTTTGAGGATGATCTGTCGGTCCGACTGAAGTCCGCCGTAAGCTATTGTAGTTTTGCCGCTAAAGATTGAGATTAAGTTGGCTGCATCGCGGGTAAAGCCTTCTGTAAAAGCGTTTTTAAGCCCGGTCCCGATTCCGAAAAGTACAATGAAGATGTAGAGTCCCAACGCCACCGTAAATCCCGACAGCACCGTTCGCAATAAATTACTGCGAATTGATTCAAAAATTTCTCTCCAGCGGTCTATATCAAACATGATTTAATGTTCAGGATTTTGGATTAAGCGAGAACGCGTTGGGTAATGAACTCATCACTCTCTATAATTCCGTCTTTTAGAATTACATTTCTTTTGGTTTCTGCGGCTACATCGGGTTCGTGAGTCACCACAATGATGGTTTTGCCGCTTCGGTTGATTTCCTGAAGCAGTTTCATTATATCGTAAGTGGTTTTAGAATCCAGCGCTCCGGTAGGTTCGTCGGCAAGAATAATTTTTGGGTCTGTAATTAAAGCCCGTGCAATGGCGACTCTTTGTTTCTGTCCGCCTGAAAGTTCATTCGGAAGGTGACTGGCCCATTCGGCAAGACCTACTTTTTCAAGATATTCCATGGCTTTCTGGTTGCGTTCTTTTCTGGAGACATTTTGGTAATAGAGTGGGAGCGCAACATTCTCCAGCGCGGTTTTGTAACCGATAAGGTTGAACGACTGGAAGATAAATCCCAGAAATTTGCTCCGATATTCTGCGGCTTTTACTTCGGATAAATGTTCAATAGGGATTCCGTCGAGATTGTAAACACCCGAATCTTTTTCATCCAGAATACCAATAATATTAAGCAGGGTAGATTTTCCGGAACCCGAACTTCCCATAATCGAAACAAACTCACCTTCTTCAATGGTGAGGTTTATTCCTTTAAGAACATGAAGCTTGCTCTTTCCCGTATCGTAAGATTTATGTAAGTCCTTTATTACTACCATGGAGCGCAGAAGTTTATTTAAAAGATAAGTAGATAGAAACTGCGGTTTGTTACAACTGTGGTTTTGTTTTTTATAAACCATATGTTTAATAAATATGTATTTGTTATAAGATGTTTTCAGGCATGTGTTTAATGAAAAAAGACTGTTGATGTCGTATTTGTCTTGTTGTTCCCGGCAAAATAGGTAGCAGTGCGAGGTCTGTGTGATTGTGGAAAACTTTTATTGCTTAAAGTCAGAGATTTAATTTTTATCGCTTTTAATATCACATTCAATTCTCTACTTTTGTGCTTCACGCTTACCGGAAACAATATCTAAGTTTTAAAGCCCAATAAATAAATCAATTAGCTGTAAAGCAGTAAGTTGATTGGGATTGAAATGTTTCCTGAGCCTTAAATTGATCAATTTTTAAAATACAATACGTTATGGGGATTTTTGATAAAAGAGTAAGTTACAAACCATTTGAATATCCGGAGGTTTTGCAGTTCGTAGAAGCGATTAACAAATCATTTTGGGTGCATTCTGAAGTAGATTTTACGGCAGATGTACAGGATTTTCACTCGCAGCTTGAGCCTCATGAAAAAAACGCGATTAAAAACGCTCTTTTAGCGATTGCCCAGATCGAAGTTTCTGTAAAAACATTTTGGGGAAATCTTTATAACCACATGCCCAAGCCGGAACTTAACGGATTGGGATCTACTTTTGCAGAATGTGAATTCCGCCACTCTGAAGCGTATTCAAGATTGCTGGAAGTGTTGGGATATAACGACGAGTTTTCAAAAGTTGTCGAGATTCCTGCGATTAAAAAGAGAATCGATTTTCTTTCGAACGTTTTAAGGCATGCCAATTCTACTACGCCGAAAGAATATGTTTCGTCACTTCTGCTTTTCAGTATCCTGATCGAAAACGTATCTCTTTTCTCACAGTTTGCGATTATTTTGTCGTTCACAAGATTCAAAGGTTACATGAAAAATGTAAGCAACATTATTGCGTGGACTTCCGTTGACGAGCAGATTCACGCCAATGCAGGAATTTATCTGATCAACAAAATCCGTGAAGAACAGCCGGAATTACTAACAGATTCTGATATTGAAGATATTTACACGCTGGTTGATCATTCGATTACCGTGGAAGAAGAAATACTGGACTGGATTTTCGAACTCGGCGACATTGATAATTTCACGAAAGAAGATCTACTGAACTTTATGAAATACCGCGTAGACGACAGTCTGAAGAAAATCGGAATGAAAACCCGCTACAACATTTCGCCGGAACAGTACCGACCAATGATTTGGTTTGAAGAAGAAGTTTTCGCCAATTCGATGGATGATTTCTTTGCGAAAAGACCGGTAGATTATACCAAGCATGACAAGAGTATTACGGAGAACGACTTGTTCTAAGTTGAGTGGCGCGAGCGAAGCGAGCGTCAGTACAGCTAATTATTATCAATAGAACGGGCTTTAGCCCGTTTATGTCGAAGAAAGCATAATCGGCTTTAGCCAAAACCTATTTTACGCTGAAAACCTTCGAAAGAAAAACGACAGAACTTTTAGCCCCGATTGCAGCGGCATCCTTTTTTGGTGATTGAGCGGAGCCGAAATCAACAAAAAAGATACAGCGGAAAGCGGGACAGGTTTTGAAAAAAAGCGAAAATCTCGCTGCTCCTAAAAATAAAAAAAATAATAACGCAGAAAGCTTAAAGCCAACTGCCAAAAAGCATACAAATGGAAGAAAATACAAATATCTGGTGGCTCAACGAAGAGTCCGAACAAATGCTGAACCGTGGTTACCTTTTGAAAGGCGAAACCGTAAAAGGTGCCATCGAAAGAATTACCACTGCCGCAGCAAAAAGATTATACAAACCTGAACTTCAGCCGGCTTTCGAGGAAATGATAACCAAAGGCTGGATCAGTTTTTCCTCGCCGGTTTGGGCGAATATGGGAACCCAGCGCGGTTTGCCGATTTCATGTTTCAACGTTCATGTTCCTGATAATATCGAAGGAATTACCCACAAACTGGGAGAAGTCATCATGCAGACGAAAATTGGAGGCGGCACTTCCGGCTATTTCGGGGAACTGAGAAACCGTGGAACTGCCGTAACCGACAACGGAAAATCCTCCGGTGCTGTTTCTTTCATGAAACTTTATGATACCGCGATGGATGTGGTTTCACAGGGCGGTGTCCGACGTGGAGCTTTTGCCGCTTATCTGGATATTGATCACGGTGATATTGAAGAATTTCTATCAATTAAAGATATTGGAAGCCCGATTCAGAACCTTTTTACGGGAATCTGCGTTCCTGATTACTGGATGCAGGATATGATTGATGGCGATATCGAAAAACGAAAAATCTGGGCGCGCGTTCTGGAAAGCCGTCAGCAGAAAGGTTTGCCGTATATTCTTTTCTCCGATAATGTGAACAGAAACAAGCCTCAGGTTTACAAAGATTTGGGAATGACCATCAATGCGAGTAACCTTTGCTCGGAAATTATGCTGCCGTCTTCCAAGGAAGAATCTTTTATCTGCTGTCTGTCTTCGATGAACCTCGAGTTATACGACGAATGGAAAGATACCGACGCCGTAAAACTTGCCATTTATTTCCTTGATGCGGTTTTATCTGAATTTATTGAAAAAACTGAAGGGAATTATTACCTCACAGGAGCCAGAAACTTCGCTTTACGCCACAGAGCGCTTGGTTTGGGCGTTTTAGGTTATCATTCTTATCTGCAGAAAAACATGATTCCGTTTGAAAGTTTTGAAGCAACACAGTTTAACGCAAGGGCTTTCAGACAGATTAAAGAACAGTCGATTGCGGCATCACAGGAACTGGCCAATATTTATGGCGAACCGGAATTGCTGAAAGGTTACGGAATGCGGAATACCACCACCATGGCGATTGCTCCTACCACTTCAAGCTCTGCGATTTTGGGTCAGACTTCCCCAGGAATTGAACCTTTTGCTTCGAATTATTACAAAGCAGGTTTGGCAAAAGGAAATTTCATGCGTAAAAACAAATATTTGGCAAAACTCCTTCAGGAAAAAGGTCTCGATAACGAGGAAACGTGGAGAACAATCATGCTGAATCACGGTTCTGTACAGCATTTAAATGAGCTTATGGAAGAAGAAAAAGCAGTTTTCAAAACCTTCAGAGAAATTTCTCCGATGGAAATTATTTCTCAGGCAGCGCAAAGACAGCAGTATATCGATCAGGCACAATCTCTGAATTTGCAGATTCCATCAACCATGCCTGTAAAAGACGTCAACTACCTTTACATCGAAGCCTGGAAAAAAGGCGTAAAAACTTTGTATTATCAAAGAAGTTCGTCTGTTTCCAAGGAAATGATGGTGAATTTTGTAACCTGCTCGAGTTGTGAAGCTTAAACAAAAATAGTTTAGATAAAAAGCCTCAGAATTTTCTGAGGCTTTTTTGTTTTTTAAAATTTATTTTTCACCTCTGCCATTTCCGGGATATGAATTGAGGTCCCAAATTCTTTATTTAAATTTTCAATAAAATAAGCTGAAAGCAGCGGCGAGGCTTTCTCGATATTCTGATGAACAAAGAAATAAAGTTTTTCCAAACCTTCTTCCTTCCATATTTTGATTCTCTCGATCCAATCGTCGAGTCTTGTGTAATCACTTTCAGCATTGGCTCCCACATAACGGATAAATGCCACCGGCGTGGTAAGCCTCATGTGCAGCATATCTCGCCGTCCTGCGGTATCTACAATGATATTTGTGATTTGGTTCTTTTCAAAAAGTTCGCAGGTTTTATTGAAAATTTCTTCATCAGTAAACCATTCGTTATTACGGAGTTCAATAGCCAAAGGAACTTCTTTCGGCCAATCCTGAACAAATTTTTCCAGTCTTTCATAATCCTTTGGCTTGAAATTATCGTGAAGCTGCAGAAAAACCATCCCGAGTTTCTCCTCAAAATTTAAAACAGCGGTTGCAAATTGGGTTACCACGTCGGTAATATTCAGCAGCCTCCGGAAATGCGAAACGGTATTGGTGATTTTAGGAAAAAATTTAAAATCTGCCGGTGTTTTTTCTTTCCAGGTCTGTACCTGTTCCGGGCTTGGCATCCCGTAGAAAGTAGCATTCAATTCAATGGAATTAAACTGGGTGCCGTAATACGTAAGTTCGTCTTTGGTTCCCTTCGGATAAAATCCTTTAAGGTCGGTTTTGTTCCATTTTGCGCAACCCACGCAGATTTCCAGATTTTTAGATTTTGATTTTCTTAAAATCTGCACTGTATTTTCGTGATCTTTTGGGAGCGTAAAATCTATCTGGGAAGGATCTTCAACTTGTCCGAATTTCATAAATATTGCTTTAAAAAAATATTTTTAAAGTTACTGAAATTTTATAACAGAATAATTAGATTTGAGTAATGATGAAAATTTACACTTTTCTGTTTCTGTTTCTTTTTTATTCGTTTACTTTCGGGCAGCACCATTATAGTAGGCTGAAAACCAGTATAGAACAGAAGGTTTCTCATTCTCAAAATAAGGAAGCATTAACGCTTATTAAAGCAAATTATCACCATTTAAATCCCATACAAAAAACAGAGGTTGAAGTTATAAAAATGGAAATCCTCAATGAACTAACGCGGTGATTTTACGCCAAAAATTCAATCTCTTTATCCTTGAAATTACCTTTCTCCACAAGTTTATTCATGGTTTTAAGCATTTTCTTTCGGAGTTTGGCAATCCTGCGGATGCTTTTGTCTTCGCTGTAATCGAAGATATTATCTTCAAAAGAAAAAGTATCTCCTTTTTTAAATGAAATATTGCGTTCTTTCATTTCCTTCAGAAGCATTAGATTCGTCATTGTTTCAAGCATCGAATATTCGGCTTGTGCCATGTCTTTCAAAGAATTAAGAATCTGTTTTTTATATTTTTTCTTGGTTTTCATATCGTAAATTTTGGGTGATGCAAAGTAAGGATTTTAAAATTAATCACCTAAAATTCACCACTGATTTTCAACCATATACTCGGCGCAATAATTTCATTATCTTTGTTTCCCAATGAACAAAACCGAACTTCTATCCCTGATTTCGCTTGCGAAGAAGAAAAACCAGAAATCGCAAACCAAGCTCATTAATCTTTATTGGGTGGATGTTTTCAGTTTTGTGATGAAGAAAGTTCAGGACGAAAATGTTGCCGATGAACTTACGGTTTCAGTATTTTCCAAAGTTCTTGCAAAACTCGACCTGTACGATCCTAATTTTCAGTTCAAAACATGGATTCTTACCATTGCGCAGAATACAGTGATCGATTATTGGCGCAAAAAAAAACGTGAAAACGAAGATTCTGTGGAGAGTTTTGATGGTTTTAAGAATCAGTTTGCGCTCTCACCCGAGGAACTTTTAATTTCCGAAGAAGATCAGAAGCAAATTATTACCATCATCGAAAGCCTGGATTCCAATTATCAGGAGATTATCCGCTTGAGATTTTTCGAGGAAAAAAGCATTAAAGAAATTGCTGAAGAACTCAGTTTAACCGTTGCCAATACCAAAGTAAGGATTATGAGGGCCAAGAAAGTTCTGGCAGAATTATTAAAAAACAAAGAATTCGAGGATTGATAAAACCAATTTCTTAATTCGTAAATTTGCACTTTATTATAAAAAATGAACCAAGCCACTATCGATACCACAGTACAGAAACCAAAATGGATCCGCGTAAAACTTCCGACTGGGAAAAATTACCGCGAACTCCGCACATTGGTTGATAAATACAAGCTCAACACCATTTGCCAAAGCGGCAGCTGCCCGAATATGGGTGAATGTTGGGGCGAAGGAACTGCTACCTTCATGATTCTGGGGAACATCTGTACGAGAAGCTGCGGATTCTGCGGCGTAAAAACGGGTAAACCTTTGGATGTGAACTGGGATGAACCCGAAAAAGTGGCGCGCTCCATCAAATTAATGAAAATAAAACACGCAGTCCTTACTTCTGTAGACCGTGATGATTTGAAAGATATGGGCTCTATTCTTTGGGCAGAAACCGTGAATGCGGTACGAAGAATTTCCCCCGGAACCACAATGGAAACTTTGATTCCGGATTTTCAGGGAATTACAAAACATATCGACCGCTTAATAGAGGTTTCGCCGGAAGTGATTTCCCATAATATGGAAACTGTAAAAAGACTCACGCGTGAAGTCCGCATTCAGGCGAAATACGAAAGAAGCCTTGAAGTATTGCGTTACATGAAAGAAGCGGGGCAAAACCGTACGAAAACCGGCTTAATGCTAGGTTTGGGAGAAGAAAGAGATGAAGTTTTTCAGACCATTGAAGACATAAGAAATGCAAATGTCGACGTCATTACCATCGGGCAATATCTGCAGCCTACCAAGAAACATTTGCCGGTGAAGAAATTTATCACTCCTGAAGAATTCAATGAATTTGGTGATTTTGCCAGAAATTTAGGCTTCCGACATGTAGAAAGTTCGCCGCTGGTAAGAAGTTCTTATCATGCGGAAAAACATATTCATTAATTTCAAAAGAAATTATTACAAAATAATATTTTAGCACACCATTTTTTAGGTGTGCTTTTTATTATTTCCATTAAAGCATTCAAAATATTTCATTATTTTTAAAC
This sequence comes from Kaistella yananensis, assembly GCF_026107505.2. Taxonomy (NCBI): domain Bacteria; kingdom Pseudomonadati; phylum Bacteroidota; class Flavobacteriia; order Flavobacteriales; family Weeksellaceae; genus Kaistella; species Kaistella yananensis. The sequence continues at coordinate 387,765 of NZ_JAPCHZ010000001.1, forward strand.
AAAAATAAATTATGAAACTCCCAATTCTCACTATTGCGCTCTCGCTCTCGCTGTTCGCAATTGCCTGTAAAGAAAAAACTGCCACCAAAAAAGAAAATACTGTAAACACAGAAAAAGTAAGCGGAAATATTAAGACTGAAGAACTGAAAACTGAAATCAACGGGGTTACGCACCGCTCTTTTGCGGCTTATAATCCGGATATTGAAGGGAAATTGCCTGTAGTTTTTGTGCTTCCGGAATGGTGGGGACTTAATGATTACGTAAAAAACAGAGTGAAACAACTTGCTGACTTGGGTTATTACGCAGTGGGTGTTGATTATTACGGCGATCAGAAAGTGGTGGAAACTCCTGAAGAAGCACAGAAGCTTTCTTCGCATTTTTATAATATCCGTGTCGATGCCCGCAGAATGTTTGATGCAGCAAAACATCAGGTGATTTTGGCCGAAAAATCAGATTACAGCAGAATGGCCATTATCGGTTATTGCTTTGGCGGTGCGCAGGCACTGAATATGGGCAGGCTTTCCAGTGATTTCAAAGGAGTAGTGAGTTTCCACGGAAATCTGCAAACCGGAATCCGTGCTAAAAACAATAAAGTGAAGTATCTTGTGCTGAACGGTGCGGCCGATACCTTTGTTCCAAAAGAAGAAATTGCGGCCTTCAAAAAAGAAATGGACAGTGCGAAGATTGATTATAAATTCATCGATTATCCCAACGCGTTGCATGCCTTTACCAATCCGGATGCAACTGCAACAGGAAAGAAATTTAATCTTCCGATTGCCTACAATAAAGAAGCGGATGAGAAATCATGGCAGGAAATGAAAACCTTTCTTGCTGAGGTTTTGAAGTAAATATTCTTTCAATAAAAAGCTCCGGTACAGCGAAGTTGTGCCGGAGCTTTTTTTAAATATCAGAACCGTTTTAAGATCCTTTAAAGTATTTTCTCAGTTTCCAGGCCATTTTTTCGTGGGCCTGCATCAAACCGGTTAAGAAATCCGATGTTCCTTTGTCACCATATTTTTCTTCGGTGTCGTCCACAAACTTTCTTAAGGATTTTACAATCGCTTCGTGGTCATTTACCAGTTCCTTAATCATTTCCTGATTGGTCGGGATTTTGCCCGGATTTTCAATGAGTAAAGAAAGTTCCGCAAACTCTGTGGTGGTGCCGATTGCAACTCCGCCTAAAGTGCTTATTCTTTCTGCAACTTCATCTATAGCTTCAGCAACAGCATCATATTGTTCTTCAAAAAGTTTGTGGAGTTCCATAAAATTGTCTCCGGAAAGATTCCAGTGAAATTTTCTCAGTTTTATATAGAGTACATTTCCATCTGCCAATACATGATTCAATAAATCATTAATTTCTGTTAGGTCTTTCTCCTTTATCCCTAAGTCTGGTTTCATAATAATATATTCTGTTTAGTGTTATAAATGTAAGTTTCCTTCTACACCGTCGCTGTTATCTGTTTTTATTCCTGTAAGAGCTGCTGCGGCAAAAGTCACAAACGAAACTAATTTTCCCGCTTTCGTATCCCAGTAATACGTTTCATCTGGTGTAACCCGTATTACCGAAACTTTTGGGTCGTCTTTACCTTCTTCAAACCAAGCATTTGCGATGCGGCTCCATTTTTCTTCAATGGTAGCGCGGTCTTTATAAACGTATGCTTTCCCGAAAACCGAAAGATATTGGTAATCGCTGTTATTCATAAAAAGCAGCTGAACACGGTTGTCATCGGCGATTTCGAAATTTTTATTACTGTCGGAACTGCTCAGGAACCAAAGATTTCCCTCTTCGTCAGTCTCGCGCAGACTCATGGGTCTTGCAGCGATAGGAAGCGTCGTTAAATCTGTGCAGAACATGCATGTTCCTGCTTTTTCCGAAAGCTCTTTCAGTTTTTTTATCGCTTCTGTTTGGGTTAAATTTTCTGTTGACATAATCGTATTTTTTAATGTTATTTGGTGTATTTTTTAGGAGCAACAAATCCCGTATTCTTACAGGACTCGACCCGCTGTACGTTACAATCTTTTATTGTATGGAAGTATGATAATGAACAAGTGGGTTTTGCAATAAAAGGATTTCCACTTCCATCGGGGCTATAACGAACTGTCAGTTTGTTTCCGAAAATGTTTGTCGCAGTTTTTAAACAAGAATTGAACCATCACCGTGTCAATATTTATTAAGCCATTGTTAAACTTTCTTAAATAAAGACTTCCATCATCCGACATGATGGCTCCAGAAGAAGGCGCAGTTTTTGATTCGGTTGGCAAAATAATAAACGGTATGGATCTTAAATCTAATGAACCTTTCTGGCTCGTAAAAAACGGAATTTTACAATCTTATCCATCTCTGAAATCCAATGAAAGCTGTGATGTGCTTATTGTTGGCGGCGGCATTACAGGCAGTTTAATCGCCCACCAGATGGTAAAAGACGGTTACAAAACTATTTTAATTGATAAACGCGAAATTGCCAACGGAAGCACTTCTGCCACGACATCAATGCTGCAATATGAGATCGATGTTCCGCTTTATGAACTCTCGGAAATGATCGGTGAAAAAGGGGCTGTTGAAAGTTATAAAGCCTGTGCAAAATCAATTGATGATCTTGAAAAAATCGCTGTAGAAATAAAATCTACCGCAGGTTTTCAAAGGAAAAAATCATTGTATTTTGCCTCCAAAAAGAAGGATGTTTCATGGCTTATAAAAGAATCCGACGCGCGGAAGTCTGCAGGATTTAATGTAAAATGGCTGGAAGCGGAAGAAATTCAGGAAAAATTCGGCTTCCAGAAAACTTATGGCGGAATATTGTCGGACCAGGGAGCCAGCATTGATGCTTTTATTTTTGCGCATGAACTGCTGCAATTCAATGAAAAAAAGGGATTGAAAATTTTTGACAAAACAGAAATGAAAACGGTGAAATATCATTCAGGTTATAATGAAGTTTTCACGGCAGAGAATATTAAAATCACCACCAAAAAAATAATTTACTGCATCGGTTACGAAAGCAAAAACTTAATTAAAGAAGATTTTGTTCAGCTTAAAAGTACGTTTGCAATCGTTTCGGAAAGAGAAGATTCACTTCCTGCAAGCCTAAATAAAATGCTCTTCTGGAATACCGATGAACCTTATCTTTATATGCGGACGACTGATGACGGCAGGCTTTTAATTGGCGGTGGGGACGAAGATTTTCAGAACCCGGAGAAACGCGACGCACTTTTAGACAAAAAAGAAAAGGAAATTCTCCGCAATCTGAAAAAAGTTCTACCTGAATATCAGTTTTATACCGATTTTACCTGGGCCGGAACTTTCGGCGAAACCAAAGACGGTTTGCCTTACATCGGTGAGCACGAAAAGTTCAAGAATTCTTATTTCGTACTGGGTTTTGGCGGTAATGGCATTACATTTTCTGTGACCGGAATGGAAATGGCTTCCGCTTTTATGAAAAAAGAAAACCATCAATTAAAAGAATATTTCAAATTTGGAAGATAATTTAACACCATTGTTTTGAAGATCATCGAATTCACCAATAAAGGGATTTACTGTGTCCCCGGAAAATTTTATCTCGACCCGTGGCGGCCGGTAGATTTGGCTGTGATTTCTCACGGGCATGGTGATCACGCAAAATGGGGAATGAAAAAATACCTTTGCCATCATTTTACAAAACCGATTCTTCAACACCGCATTGGTCCTGATATCGAGGTTCAGTCTTTGGGTTATAATGAAGAAATCGTAATCAATGGTGTTAAAGTATCTTTTTTTCCGGCAGGGCATATCGTAGGTTCCTCCCAAATCCGAATGGAATATAAAGGTTATGTTGCTGTTTTTTCCGGTGATTATAAAGTTCAGGATGATGGGCTTTCTACCCCTTTCGAAGTAGTACAATGCAACGAATTTATTACCGAAAGTACATTTGGATTACCCATTTACAACTGGCTTTCTCCGGAACAGTATGCAGAACAGATGAGAACATGGCATGAAAAGAACCGCGAACAGGGAAAAACATCTGTCTTTATAGGATATTCTTTGGGAAAAGCGCAGCGCATTATGAAAGCAATAGAAGGCAGCGGAAAAATATTCGTCCACAGTTCAATTTCGAAAATCAATGAAGCCATTGAGTCTGTAGGAATCGGTTTGCCAGAGTACGAAACAGTTTATTTTAATGATGATTTAAAAAAAATTAACGGCGAAATCGTCATTGTTCCACCTGCGTTACTCGATTCCAATATGATCCGGAAAATTCCGAACCGTGCGACAGGGTTGTGTTCCGGCTGGATGCAGGTGCGCGGTTCCAGAAGATGGCGTTCTGCCGATGCCGGTTTTGCGATTTCCGACCATGCCGACTGGTCCGGGCTTTTAGCGACGGTAAAAGCTACGGGCGCAGAAAAAGTGCATGTCACCCACGGACAAACCGCAGTTTTTTCAAAATATTTGAATGAACTTGGTATTGAAGCGTACGAAGTGAAAACCAATTTTGGCGACGATGAAGCGGACGAAACGATAAATTCTGAACAACAGGATACAAAATGAAACATTTCGCAGAACTCATATCAACCCTGGAAAGCACCAACAAAACCAACGCGAAGATTGATGCGATGGTTCATTATCTGAATACCGCGCCTGAAAATGATAAACTCTGGTTTCTTGCCCTTTTCACGGGAAAACGGCCGAAAAGGCCCGTCAATACAAATCTTCTGAAGCAGTGGGCGTTGGAAATCATTCAGCTACCGGAATGGCTTTTTTTGGAAAGTTATTCCTCAGTTGGCGACTTGGGAGAAACACTTTCCCTGATTTTACCGCCGCCGGAAAACGATATTCAAAAATCACTTTCGCAATGGATGACAGAACTTATTCATCTGAAAGACCAAACCGACGAAGAAAAGAAAAGATATGTAACGGAATCCTGGAATGGGTTGGATTATACCGAACGTTTCATTTTCAATAAACTAATTGGCGGAAGTTTCAGGATCGGCGTCTCAAAAAAGCTTCTGATTACTGCGCTGTCAAAATATTCCGACATTGATTCAAGCCAGCTGATGCACAGTATTATGGGAAAATGGAATGTGGATGAGATGAATTTCGATGATTTAATTACGGGCACCAATATCAACCCAGATAATTCAAAGCCTTATCCTTTTTGCCTGGCATATCCGTTGGAAAAAGAAACGCAGGAACTGGGCAAGCCTGAAGAATGGCAGGCTGAATACAAATGGGACGGAATCCGCGGACAGCTCATTAAAAGAAATACCGAAATTTTTATATGGTCACGGGGCGAAGAACTGGTCACGCCGCAGTTTCCGGAATTAGTTACCGCGCTGGAGCATATTCCCGGGAATTTTGTCCTTGACGGCGAAATTTTGGCGGTAAATGATGATGAGGTTTTAAATTTTAATGAACTTCAGAAACGTCTCAACCGGAAAACCATCACCCCGAAAATGCTCCGCGAAATACCTGTAAAAGTTTTCGTCTACGATATTTTGGAATTTAATGATGAAGACCTTCGGGAAAAACCGCTTTCCGAAAGGAGAAAAATTCTTGAAAATTTAATAGAAACATATCCTGTAGAACATATTAAAATTTCCGGAAGCGTTCCTTTTAAAAACTGGGACGATTTAATCGCAATCCGTGAAAATTCCCGCGAAAATAACAGCGAAGGGTTAATGTTGAAACAGAAAAACAGCCATTATCATTCCGGCCGTAAAAAAGGCGACTGGTGGAAATGGAAAGTGGATGCCTTAACCATCGACGCCGTTTTAATTTACGCCCAAAAAGGCAGCGGAAGAAGAAGCGGATACTACACCGATTACACTTTTGCGGTAAAAAAAGATGAACAGCTGGTTACCATCGCCAAAGCATATTCTGGATTAACGGACAAGGAAATCATGGAAGTCAGCAGGTTTGTAACCAAAAATTCTCTGGAAAAATTTGGTCCTGTAAGAACCGTGAAACCGGAACTGGTTTTCGAAATCGCTTTTGAAGGAATCGGATTCAGCAACCGGCACAAAAGTGGAGTAGCCCTCCGTTTCCCAAGGATTGTAAGATGGCGCCGCGATAAGAAAGCTGACGAAATTGATGACATTGAAGAAGTGAAAAAACTGATAAAATAATGGCAGAGAATTTTCTGAAATCTCAAGGATACCAAATAGTGCAGAATTGGCTCGCCGGAAAAGGATTCGAGCCTTTCGGTTTTCAGCTGGAAACCTGGCAGAAATTTGGCAGAAATTACAGCGGAATGGTGATTGCTCCAACAGGTTTTGGTAAAACATATTCGGTTTTTTTAGCGGTAATCATTGATTTTTTAAACCATCCGGAACAGTACAGAGACGGTCTTCAGCTGTTGTGGATTACGCCGCTGCGCGCGCTTGCAAAAGACATCGCAAAAGCAATGACCGAAGCGATTGATGAAATCGGCCTCGACTGGAAAGTTTCTGTAAGAAACGGCGATACGCCACAAAAAGAAAGGGCTTCCCAGACCAAAAAAATGCCCGAAATTCTCATCATTACACCAGAAAGTTTGCAGTTGCTTTTAGCACAGAAGAATAACCAACGTTTTTTTAAAAATCTGAAATGTGTCGCTATCGACGAATGGCACGAACTTTTGGGCTCCAAACGGGGCGTCATGGTGGAACTTGCGCTTTCACAGATTTTAAGTTATCAGAAGAAAGTTAAAATCTGGGGAATCACAGCAACCATCGGCAATCTTGATGAAGCCATGGAAGTTTTAATTCCTTATTCCATTAAAAAAACTAAAGTCGTTGCGAAAGAAAAAAAGAAAATCGATATTTTCCCTATTTTCCCTGACGAGGTTGAAATTCTTCCGTGGGCAGGGCATTTGGGCGCAAAACTCGTGGATAAAGTGGTGCCGGTAATTCTTCAGAGCAACACCACTTTGGTTTTTACCAACACCAGAAGTCAGGCAGAAATGTGGTATCAGTTATTGCTCAAAGAATATCCGGATTTTGCCGGCCAAATCGCGATTCACCACAGTTCCATCGACCGGGATTTAAGAATATGGATCGAAGAAAATTTAAGTTCAGGATATTTAAAAGCAGTAATTTCAACATCATCGTTGGATTTGGGAGTCGATTTTAAGCCGGTGGATACGGTAATTCAGATCGGTTCCAGTAAAGGAGTTGCGCGGTTTTTGCAGCGTGCCGGCCGAAGCGGACATTCACCGTTTGAAACTTCTAAAATCTATTTCGTTCCCACACATTCGCTGGAATTAATCGAAGTTTCAGCGTTGAAAGAAGCCGTAAAACAGAAAATTATCGAACCCAGAACACCGGTAGTAATGTCTTTTGATGTTCTCGTTCAGTTTTTAATGACCCTGGCGGTGGGAGATGGGTTTGAGGAGAAAGAGTTGTTTCAGCGAATTAAAAAAACATTTGCTTTCAGTGAAATTACTCCTGAGGAATGGCAGAGTGTACTGCAGTTTATCACCGTGGGAGGAGGCGCGCTGAAAAATTATCAGGAATATCACAAAACCATCATCGAAAACGGCATCTATAAAGTTACCCAGCGCCGGATTGCAATGCTTCATCGGATGAATATCGGCGTTATTGTGAGCGATGCGATGCTGAAAGTTAAATTTGTGAGCGGCGGTTATATCGGGATGATTGAAGAATATTTCATTACAAGACTGAAACCTGAAGATAAATTTATCTTGGCGGGCCGTGTTCTTGAGATTTCTCACATTAAAGAAATGACCGTTTACGTAAGAAACTCCAAAGGAAAAGCCATTATTCCAAGTTATCTTGGCGGAAGATTGCCGCTTACGTCGCATTTAAGCCATTTTTTAAGACTGAAATTATCCGATTCGCTGCAGGCAAAATCTTCGGAGAAGGAACTCAAATTTCTGCATCCTTTGCTGGTAAGTCAGGAGCAGAATTCTCATATCCCGAAAGACGATGAGTTTCTGGTAGAAATGATCGAAACCCGCGACGGTCATCATCTTTTCATGTATCCGTTTGAAGGCCGGCTGATTCATGAAGTAATGGCCGCTTTAATTGCGTTCAGGATTTCGAAAATTACGCCGATTTCCTTTTCAATGGCAATGAATGATTATGGTTTCGAACTGTTGAGTTCGCAGCCAATTCCTGTCGATGAAGCGGTTTTACAGAAAATTCTCTCCAAAGAAAATTTAATTCAAGATGTTTTGAGCAGTGTGAACGCTACCGAAATGGCAAGACGGAAATTCCGTGATATCGCTGTAATTTCCGGCATGGTGGTGCAGAATTATCCCGGAATTCAGAAAAACAATAAAAGTTTACAGGCGAGTTCAGGTTTAATTTTTAATGTTCTGGAAGACTACAGTCCCGAAAATTTACTGCTGAAACAGGCTTATGCAGAGGTATTCAATCAGCAAATCGACGAAAACCGACTGATGAATGCCTTTAAAAGAATTGAAAATTCTAAAATTATCCTGAAATTTGCCAACGCATTTACGCCACTCAGTTTTCCGATTAAAGTCGACAGTTTGCGCCAGAGTTTAACCAGCGAAGATTTGGATTCACGGATTCTGCGGCTTCAGAAAGAATCGATGAAGAAAAACCTCAGCAGCTGAAGAACGGAATTCAAAAAGCCAGGTGTTACAAAAAAACATGATTAAAACCTTAGAAAAAAACATCCAAAACGAAAAACTCATTTTCACCAACCAAAAAGCGGTGTTTTGGGAAAGCCAGAAAATTATGATAATCAGCGATCTGCATGTCGGTAAATCCGCGCATTTCAGAAAAAGCGGTATCGCGGTTACTTCTCAGATTTTGCTCGACGATTTGGAGGTTTTGGAAAATTTGATTTCTTTTTTCGGTGCCGAAAGTCTGCTCATTGTCGGCGATCTTTTTCATGCCGGGCACAATAGTGATTTAGAAATATTTTGTGATTGGAGAAACAGATTTCCGGATTTAAAAATTACTTTAATTAAAGGTAATCACGACAGGATTCCGAAAAAATTCTATGAAGATTACTGCATCGGAATTGTTGAAGATACGCTGGAAATTGGTCCTTTCACTTTCGTTCACGAACCCCAGCATATGGAAAACCGTTTCACTGTTTCCGGTCATATTCATCCCGGAGTTGTTTTTCAGGGAAAAGCCCGGCAGGCGGTAAGACTTCCGTGTTTTGCTGTTTCTGAAAAACAGTTGATTCTGCCAGCCTTCAGCAAATTCACAGGTCTGGACACGAAAACTTTAAATCAGAATTTTAAAAAAATCGCCTTTACCAAAGGCATTATATTTGATTACTAGTCGGAAAACTTATCAAATGAAAAAGATGGCAAAAATTGCGATTCCACTTTCTCTGGGAATTTTAGGTTTATTTATTTTTAATTCGTGTTCAGTAGGGATTCCCGACGGTGCGACAGCGGTGAAAAATTTCGACTCTAAAAAATATTTAGGTAAATGGTACGAAATCGCACGTTTTGATTTTCGCTTTGAGAAGGATATGAATAATGTGACCGCAGAATATTCTATGAAAGAAAACGGCCACATCAAAGTGGATAACAAAGGTTACAATTATGTAAAAAAAGAATGGAAAGAAAGTATAGGCGAAGCCCGTTTTGTAGAAGATGAAAAAACTGCGCGTCTGAAAGTGTCGTTTTTCAAACCTATCTGGGCAGGTTATAACGTGATCGATCTTGATGAAAATTACCGTTACGCGTTGGTCGCGGGAAATAATCTGGATTATCTGTGGATTCTGTCGCGCGAAAAAACCATTCCGGAAGACATAAAGCAGCGGTTTTTGCAGGAAGCAAAACGATTGGGTTACAAAACCGAAAATTTAATCTGGACAAAACAGGATTAAGACAATTGTGTAAGAATATCAATAACTGCGGGCCTTGGTCCGCTTTTTTTGTCCTCCCACCAAGACTGTAATTTAATGAGTTTTTAAAGGCGATTCTTTCTAAAATTCAGTAATTTTACACTTCAAATATTTACATGAAAGCAGTACTCATCACCATCGGCGACGAAATTTTATCCGGCAATACCGTCGATACAAATTCAAATTTTATTGCTTCACAGCTCAAAAATATTGGAATTTCGGTAGCTCAGATTTTTACCGTTTCTGATGAAATTGAAACCATCAAAAAAACCCTTAAATCTGCCTTCGAAATTGGAAATATTGTGATTACCACAGGAGGTTTGGGCCCTACGAAGGACGATAAAACCAAAACTGCTTTTGCGGAATTTTTTAACGATGATCTAATACTGGATGAGCAAACCTTTGAACATCTTAAAAAACTCATGATCAAAAGAAAGCGCGAGCATCTTCTGGAAATCAATAAAAACCAGGCGGTTGTTCTGTCGAAAGCCCATATTTTTCAGAATGAAAACGGAACCGCGCCTTGCCAGATGGTAGAAAAAAATGAAAGAATTGCCATCTGTCTTCCTGGCGTTCCCTATGAAGTAAAACCGTTGATCAACGATAAAATCATTCCTTATCTAAAAGATAAATTGTCTTTAAATCATATCGCAGCACGCATAATTTCGGTGGTCGATTTTCCGGAAAGTCTGCTCTCTTTAACGATTGAAGAGTGGGAGCTTTCCTTGCCTGCTAACATCGCGCTTTCTTATCTGCCCGTTGGTAACCGTATTAAGCTGAGATTAACAGCTGTAGGAAGCGACTTACAGGAAATTGAAAACCAGTTAAACGATGAGGTTGAGAAACTGAAACCATTAATCGGCGAAAAAGTAATATCCTGGGACGGAAATGATATTCAGGAAATATTGAAAGAGGTTCTTTTGCAAACGAAACTCACGCTAAGTGTTGCAGAAAGTTGTACGGGTGGCGAACTTTCCCGATTGATTACTTCAGTTTCCGGAAGTTCGCGATATTTTCTGGGCGGTATAATTCCTTATGATTACCACAAAAAAATAGAAATTCTCGGCGTTTCAGAACAAACAATTCTAAAGAAAACCGTGGTTTCTGAAGAAGTGGCGCAGGAAATGAGTTTGGGCTGCCAGAAACTGTTTAAAACCGATATTGCACTATCTACCACCGGAGTTGCCGGTCCGAACAGCGATGATTTTAATAACGAAATAGGAACGGTCTTTTATTCCATCAGGGTAAATGATTTTGAGAAAGCAAACCGCCTTTATCTCCCTCATTTTGAGCGGAATGATTTTGCAAATTTCGTTTCGCAGCGCGTTCTGCAGGATTTGGTAGAAATTCTTGTAAAACAGAAAGTGTAAAAATTCGTACTCAGTTAAGAATAAATATCTTCTGAAAACGTTTGTCAGAAGTAAATCTATATCATTATGAAGAAAATATTAGGAAGCTTAATGCTTGTAGCATGTCAGTTGGCATTTGCACAATCAACAAGAAATGTGGGTGATTTTTCGTCACTGAAGGTGTATAACAAAATAAATGTTACACTTATTCCATCCAATCAAAGCAAGGTGGAAATTGAAAATAACGATCCGGATATTGAGACCGTTAACAAAAATGGGGAGCTGAAAATTAAACTTTCTCCGGCTAAAATTCTGTCAGGTGATCAGATTTCGGTAAAGGTTTTTTATGAAAAACTGAATGATATTCAGGCAAGCCAGGGTTCCACGATTTCCTCAACCGATGAATTGGATGCCAATATGCTTTCTTTAACGTCAAATGAAGGTTCAAAAATTAATCTCAATATTGATGCATCAAAACTCAACATTAAAACCAATTCCGGCGGAGAAATAAAAATTTCAGGAACTGCCGATAATCAGGATGTTGTGGTAAACTCCGGTGGAAAATATTATGGTAAAGACACCGAGTCGAAAAATACAAAAGTTACCGCAAATGCTGGTGGAGTAGCCGAAGTAAATGTCTCAGAATCAGTAAATGCAACTACAAGAGCCGGTGGAATTATTGAAATTCATGGTGATCCGGAAGACCGGAAAGTAAAAAACATAATTGGTGGAAAAATTAATTTTCACTAAACAAATCCGCTGAGATTTCAGGGCTTTTGTAACAATTTGTTAATGGTTACGACTTAACAAAGAAATATATTTATCTATGAAGAGAATAACGATAAGCGCACTGGCATTTTCGGGAATTGTTTTCCTTAATTCGTGCGGAACCACAAAATCAGCTGATTCGACTACCGAGCAACCAAAAGAACAGGCAGTTGTGAAAGCAGAACCTGTAAAAGAAGAAGGTCTTAACCTTTCTTATATGGACACTTCAGTTCGTGCTCAGGATGATTTCTTCAGCTATGTGAACGGAAACTGGGTGAAAACTGCAGAAATACCATCCGATAAAGCAAGTTGGGGAAGTTTTAATGCACTTCGCGAAGATGTAGATGTGGCTTCTTTAGAAATTTTAAATAAAATATTGACTGAGAAATTTGCTCAGGGCTCTGAAGGCCAGAAAATTCAGGCACTTTACGGCACTTTCATGAACTGGGACAAGAGAAATGCCGATGGAATCTCCCCAATTAAAGCTGATCTTGCTAAAATCGATCAACTGAAAACGATTGCAGATTTACAGAAGTATTTAATCGAAGCTACAAAAACCGGCGACAATCCTTTATACGCATGGCGTGTAGGTGCAGATTTGAAAAATTCTAAAATGAATGCCGTTTATTTTGGCAGTCCAAGTCTGGGTTTAGGTAGAGATTATTACCAGAAAGAAAACGAAGCCAACACAAAAACCTTAAACGAGTACAAAAATTATGTAGCGCAGCTTTTCACGGTTTTAGGATATAAAAATGCGGACCAAACCGCACAGAGAGTTGTTGCTTTCGAAAAACAGCTAGCTGCAAACCTATTGACCAACGAGCAGAACCGTGACGCAAACCTTCGTTATAACCCGAAAACAGTTGCAGAACTTCCGGCTTTGGTAAAAAACATCAACCTTGCTGATTATCTTAAAAAAGCCGGTGTAAATACCGATAAGGTAATCGTAAGCGAGCTGAAATACCTTCAGACCATGGATTCCTGGATGAATGAGGGAACGCTTCCTTTGATTAAAGAATACATGAAAGCAAGACTGGTTGCCGGAAACGCGAGCAATCTGGATCAGAAGCTTGATGACATCAACTTTAACTTCTATTCAAAATATTTACAGGGTCAGAAAGAGCAAAGATCCATGGATAAAAGAGGTTTGGGCGTAATCAACGGAACTTTGGGCGAAGCTTTCGGCAAACTGTATGTTGAAAAATATTTCCCCGCAGAAGCAAAAGCACAGATGGAAACTTATATCAGTTATTTGAAAAAAGGTTTCGAACATCATATAGCCAACCTCGACTGGATGTCGGCTGAGACCAAAGTAAAAGCCCAGGAAAAACTTTCGAAATTCAGTGTGAAAATCGCTTACCCGGATACCTGGAAAGATTATTCAAAGCTTCAGCTAACCGCGCCTGCCGACGGCGGAACGTATTATGCAAACCTCCAGAAAGTTTCAGAATGGCAGTACGCGAAAAATTTAGACAAAGTAGGGAAGCCTGTTGATAAAACCGAATGGGGAATGTCGCCACAAACCGTAAACGCTTATTACAGCGGTTCCAACAACGAAATTGTATTCCCTGCAGCAATTCTTCAGCCGCCTTTCTTTAATTTCAAAGCAGATCCTGCGGTAAATTTTGGTGGAATTGGCGCGGTAATCGGTCACGAAATCTCTCACGGTTTCGATGATTCAGGATCAAGATTCGATGGGGACGGAAACCTTAACAACTGGTGGACCGATGCTGACCGTAGGAACTTTGATGCGAAAGTGGGGCAGCTTGCTGCGCAATACGATAAATACGAACCGGTAAAAGGAAGTTTTATCAACGGGAAATTTACCAGCGGAGAGAATATCGGTGATTTGGGTGGCGTTGCCGTAGCGTACACCGCATTGCAGATGTATCTGAAAGATCACGGAAACCCTGGATTAATCAGTGGTTTCACTCAGGATCAAAGATTTTTCATGAGCTGGGCTACCGTTTGGAGAACCAAATCTACCGAGCAATATATGGTAAATCAGGTGAAAACCGATCCGCACTCGCCGGGTTATTTCAGGGCCTTTGGACCTTTGGTTAATCAGGACTCTTTTTACAAAGCGTTCGATGTGAAGCCGGGAGACAAACTCTATAAAGCACCGGAAGAAAGAATTAAAATCTGGTAAAATATTTAAAATCACTCATTAATTTGGGTGATTTTTTTTGGGCGTGTCCCTCGCCTGCGCATCTGCAGCTGCGCGGGTCGCTACGTCCGCTGCAATCTTTTCTTGGGCGGCGGCGAAGCCGCCGCCCAAGAAAAGGATTTCCACTACCATCGCTCACGCGAAACCAGACCCAATCTGGAAACACTCACTCAAATTAACTAAATTTGAAAATCTCAACCGCAACCTTAACCTCAATCTCATGAAAATAAATATTCAGAAAAATATTCGCATTAAGAATCCGGAAACACGCGATTTTCTTGCAGATGCTTATTACCCTGAGGGAGCAGAAAAGCTTCCGCTTGTGATTTTCGTACACGGTTACAAAGGTTATAAAGACTGGGGCGCCTGGGATTTGATGGCGAATAAATTTGCCGAAGGCGGATTTTTCTTTGTTAAATTCAATTTTTCGCACAACGGAACCACTGTTGAAAACCCTACAGAATTTGATGATCTGGAAGCTTTTGGAAATAATAATTTCTCAAAAGAAATGTCGGATCTTGATGCGCTTTTGGCGTACTTTTCAGAACATCCGTCGGTTGATTTCAGTAAAATTACCATTATAGGACATAGCCGCGGTGGGGGAATTTCACTCATCAAAGCTTACGAAGACGATAGAATAAGGGTTTTGATAACGTTGGCTGGAGTAAGTAATTTCAACTACAGGTTTCCTTCAGGCGAGCGTCTGGAGAGTTGGAAAAATTCCGGCGTCATGTATTCAGAAAATAAAAGAACCAAGCAGCAAATGCCTCACTATTACCAGTTTTACGAAGATTTTAAGCAAAACGAGGAACGGTTTACCATTCAGTATTGCGCGCAGCATTTGCAAAAATCTGTACTCATTATTCAGGGTACTGAAGATGATGCGGTGAAAGATAAGGAGGCGTTTTTGCTCAATGATTGGTGCAAAGATTCTGAACTTTATATCATTGATGGTGCAAACCATACATTTGGTGCAAAAGAGCCATGGCATTCTGATGATTTGCCGCCGGATCTCGATAATGCGGTGTTGCGTTCCATTACGTTTATCTTCGAAAATTTTAAATAAAGTTTTTAGAAAAAAGATGTATTTTTAACCCCAAAAATTAAACAATGGAATTTTTATCAGTTATCGATTTGCCGAATTTTGCCGATCCACAAATTTGGGTCAGTCTTCTTACCCTTACTTTTCTTGAAATTGTACTGGGCGTCGACAAT
Source organism: Kaistella yananensis (assembly GCF_026107505.2). Taxonomy (NCBI): domain Bacteria; kingdom Pseudomonadati; phylum Bacteroidota; class Flavobacteriia; order Flavobacteriales; family Weeksellaceae; genus Kaistella; species Kaistella yananensis. The sequence goes on from NZ_JAPCHZ010000001.1 coordinate 403,072, forward strand.
ATCATCTTTATTTCAATTATTTCCGACAAACTGCCGAAAGAAAAACAGCGTTTTGCCAGAAACCTGGGACTTGCATTTGCAATGATTTTCCGTGTAGTACTGTTGCTTATGATCAACTGGATTATCGGACTGAAAGAGCCGGTGCTCACGCTGGAATGGTTTAACGAGCCTGGAAGCGAGCTGCCATTGGCCCTGAGCTGGAAAGATATTATTCTGTTGGGCGGAGGTATTTTCCTTATCGCAAAAAGTACGTTCGAAATCCACGGAAAAATGTCCGGACACGACGAAGTACCAAAACCAAAATCAGGCGCGTCAAGTCTAATGACGATGGTGATTCTTCAGATTATCCTAATCGATATGGTGTTCTCTTTAGATTCTATTTTAACGGCTATCGGTTTGGTTGATAACGTTTTACTGATGATTATCGCGGTGGTGATTTCTATTGGAATTATGATGGCATTTGCCGGACCAATTTCTGCCATCATCAATAAATATCCGAGTCTGCAGATGCTCGCCCTGGCGTTCCTTGTGGTAATTGGAGTAATGTTGGTAGCAGAAGGAATCCACCAGCATGTTAGTAAAAACATCATTTATTCATGTTTAGCCTTCAGTTTGGCGGTAGAAATGCTCAATATCCGATTCCGGAATAAGCAGAACCAGAAATATCTGAAACTGAATCCTGATCTCAATAAAGATTTAAGTATTAAAGACGAAGAATAAAATAAAAAAGAGTGAATGCAATTCACTCTTTTTTTATTTAAAATTAAACCGTTAAAACTTTCCAGGCCTCTTCGATCTTGTTTTCCGAAAGAAATTTTCGGGCTTCGGAATGTGTGTTCTCATCCGCAGAAAAACTACCTTCCGGCAACTGCTCTACATTTGCGAGCATTCCTAAATCATTTCCGGTAAAAATTTTTGAATATTTTATCGCTTCCGGCAATTGATCGAAACCAATTCCCTTGGTTGCCAGAGGTTTCGGAACTTCGAAAAGATTGTTCTCGTTGTTCCGGGAATACCAGTTTGCGCCTAATCTTGCTACAAGATCGAGTTTTTTTTGATCAAGATTTCCTTCTTCATTCAGATATTCTTCGCGGAGGTGAATTTTAATGATTTCGCAAATAATCAGGTTTCCTGCGCCGCCTTCCGTTCCCAAACTTTTAATTTCAAGAACTTTGCATTCCAGATTTACCGGACATTCTTCGATGAGTTTCGGTTTTACCAAATCTGCCTCTTTCATCGTGAGACCTGCTTTTACAAATTCATTAACTCCTTTTTCATATTCGGTAGAAGCCAGTGAAATTTGCTGTACGATGCTGTAATTTACGATACCAATTACGACTTCGGCAACTTGATTAACATTTTCCAGCGTATGTTTTGTCGTGTTGTCGCGCACTCTTCGGGACGGTGAAAAAATAACCACCGGCGGATTTGTACTGAACATATTGAAAAAACTGAACGGACTTAAATTTACGTTTCCGTCTTTGTCAATAGTTGAAGCCAGCGCAATCGGACGGGGAGCAATTGCCGTCTGCAAAAGCGTTTGTAATTGTACATTATTCAAATCTTGAGGAGAAATCGTTTTCATTGCTTAAATTCTGTAAAAAATTATAAGGTTGCCGGTAATATTTTTCCTGAAACTTCGCCAAAACCAACCCTGATTCCGTCTTTTTCCCCATATCCTCGCATGATTACCGTATCGTTATCATTGATGAATTTTCTTTCTTCGCCATTGTTCAGTTTCAAAGGATTTTGGCCTCTCCACGTTAATTCGAGCATCGAACCGAAAGAGCTCGGATTTTCGCCTGAAATTGTTCCCGATGCATACACGTCGCCAACTTCAACATTGCAGCCGTTTATGGTATGGTGTGCGAGCTGCTGCGCCATATTCCAGTACATAAATTTGTAATTGCTCTGTGAAATAAGGTTTTCTCTGCCATTTTCCGGTTTCAGATAAACTTCGAGATTAATGTCGAAATTTTTATCTCCTTCAAATTTTAAATAATCTAAAACTGCCGGTTCCTGAGCTGGAGACGGTGTTCTGAAAGGCTCCAGCGCTTCCAAAGTGACCACCCAAGGTGAAATTGAGCTGCCGAAGTTTTTGCCTAAAAACGGCCCAAGCGGAACATATTCCCAACTTTGGATGTCGCGGGCCGACCAGTCGTTGAAAATTACCATTCCGAAAATCGCGTCTTCTGCTTCTGCCGTGGTAATGCTTTCGCCCATTTCGGTATGTTTGTTTACGATAAAAGCCATTTCAAGCTCAAAATCCAGCTGTTTCGATGGGCCGAAAACAGGCGAATCAGCATCTGCAGGTTTAGTCTGGCCTTTCGGACGGATGATATCGGTTCCTGAAACTACAATGGAGGAAGCCCGCCCGTGATAACCTACGGGAAGATGCTTCCAGTTTGGCAAAAGTGCGTTGGCGGGATCGCGGAACATTTTCCCAACATTCGTTGCATGCTCGATGCTGCTGTAGAAATCGGTATAATTCGGGATGTGAACCGGCATCATCATCTTCACTTTATCGAGGTCGTAAAAACATTCTTCTTTTGTTTTTTCGTCGTTGGCAAGTTTGGAATTTTCATCAAGCAGTTCCTGGATTTTCAAACGTACGGCATTGGTAACCGGTTTCCCCAGTTCGATGAATTCATTCAGTGTGTAGGCTTCAAAAACATTTTCATTCAATCCTTCGATCTCGTCGAAAAAGCCATAGTCGTACATGGTAGCCAAATCGATTACCAGATCACCGATTCTTGTGCAGCAAGCGATATATTCCTGCTCGAAAACTGCCACTCCAAAAGGAATATTGTAGATTGAAAAATCTGAGTTCTGATCGTAGTTTACAAAAGATTTCATAATATATTTTGTTTAAAAGAAAGGTTCAAAGTAATAATTTTATTACACCTTGAACCCTGCGTTATTATTTAAGATTTGTTATTTGTTAAAAGCACTTTCTGCAATCCAGCGTTCTTTTGTGTTGACGTCGATGAGGTAAAGAACCTTTTTCTGCATCGTCATGAGAAAGGTTTTGGTAATCGCCAACGCGATTTGTTTACCTTCGAGTTTATCAGCGCGGAGCGAAATAATATTATGCTTCGAACGGACAACATCTCCGGAAAAAACGTTAGAAGAAGTTTCGCCGGTCTGTTTGTCATCAAACATTTCCACATAAGTTGCCTTATTACCTTTGATGATGACAAAACTTCTTTCGGTGTGATCTTCAAAATCTTTAATCAGAACAAACTTTGCATCGTCAATATTTATATCTTTAAGGTTTTTATTGACGCCGCGTTTTTCCTCCAGCCTGTCGAGAATTGCATTGATGCTGCCGTACTGGGCTCTGATGCCGACCGCGGTGGTAAAGATTAAAGCAATTAAAAATATTTTTTTCATCATCATGGTATTGAAGGATTTTGAAGTCTTTATTTTAAAGATTTCCTCTTCTTTCCTGTTCTTTTTCCAGTGCTTCAAACAACGCTTTGAAATTTCCTGCGCCGAAACTTTGTGCGCCGTGTCTTTCAATGATTTCGAAGAAAAGGGTAGGGCGGTCTTCCACAGGTTTTGTAAAGATTTGAAGGAGATAGCCTTCTTCATCACAGTCGATCAGGATGCCCAGTTCTTCCAGTTTTTTAAGGTCTTCATCAATTTGGCCTACTCTTTCCGGAACCATTTCGTAATAAGCATTTGGTGGAGCTGGTAAAAACTCAATTCCACGGGCTTTCAGTTCGGTTACTGTTCTGATGATGTCTTTGGTGGCTACTGCGATATGCTGAACGCCTTCGCCTTCGTAGAAATCCAGATATTCTTCTACCTGGGATTTTCTTTTTCCATCTGCCGGTTCATTGATTGGAAATTTAGCGAAACCATTTCCGTTGCTCATTACTTTACTCATCAGCGCAGAATATTCGGTGTTGATCTGTTTATCGTCGAAGCTTAAGATATTCACAAATCCCATTACTTTCTCGTACCATTCAACAGTAGGAATCATGCGGTTCCAGTCTACGTTACCCACGCAGTGATCTACGTATAAAAGTCCGGTTTCGGTTGGTTTGTAGTTGCTTTCCCATTTTTGGTAACCAGGCATAAAATCACCTTTGTAATTTTTCCGCTCCACAAACATGTGAACTGTTTCGCCATAGGTATAAATTCCCGACATACGCACTTCACCATGTTCATCTGTTAAAGTTTGAGGTTCCAGATAAGGTTTTGCGCCACGCTTTGTGGTTTCTTCGAATGCTGAATATGCATCATCAACCCAAAGAGCCAAAACTTTCACTCCGTCTCCGTGCTTTTTCTGATGTTCACAAATTGGCGAATCAGAGTTGAGTCCGGAAGTTAACACCAAACGAATTTTTCCCTGCTGAATCACGTAGGAAGCCCTGTCGCGAACACCTGTTTCCGGACCCGCATACGCTACAGACTGAAAACCGAAGGCGGTTTTGTAAAAGTGTGCAGCCTGTTTTGCGTTTCCTACATAAAATTCGATATAATCGGTCCCGTTGATGGGTAAAAAATTTTCTGCCTGTGCAATTTTTTCGGCAAAAGTAAGTGTAGACATGAGTTTGTTTTTTAGATACGGCAAATTACAAAAATTTTTCAGGACAGATAAAATGTAATAGATGCGACAGTTAAAGCGGAAATCAGTTCAAAGAATTCCAAAAAAAATCCCGAAAATTTCGGGATTGGATTATTTTTAAAGACATTTAAATCTTTCGAAGGTTGCTTTTTCAAGCATTTCTCTGTCGTCTGGGTGCGAAATATCAATCAGTGCTTTCGCTCTCTGTCTTAAACTTTTTCCGTAAAGGTAAGCGGTACCGAATTCAGTAACGACATAGTGAATATGCCCCCTTGTAGTCACCACGCCGGCTCCGGGTTTAAGGAAAGGAACAATTCTCGGGACTCCTTTTTTAGTTCTTGACGAAATCGCGATAATTGGTTTCCCACCATCTGAAAGTGCAGCTCCCCGCATGAAATCCATTTGTCCGCCAATTCCGCTGAACTGGAAAGTGCCGATGGAATCTGCGCAAACCTGGCCTGTAAGGTCGATTTCAATGGCTGAATTAATGGCCACCATGTTTTTGTTTTTCATGATGTTGATGGGATAATTTACGTGTTCCACATCCATAAAAGCAAAGGAAGGATTGTCGTCGATATAATCGTATAATTTTCTTGTTCCGAAAGCAAAGCTGGTAATGGTTCTGTTGGAGTGCGTTCCTTTGTATTTATTGGTAATTACATCGTTTGCCACCAATTCTACAATTCCGTCACTGATCATTTCGGTATGAATTCCGAGATCTTTATGGTTGTTGAGACATTTCAACACCGCGTCAGGAATCGTTCCGATTCCCATTTGGAGTGTGGATTTATCATCAATAAGTTCTGCTACGTTTTTCCCGATGAGCAGTTCTTCTTCACCTACTTTTGCGCCGTAATCAACCGTAAGCAGCTCTTCTTCATGCCAAACCATTTTATGGATTTTGGTATAGTGAATCATCCCGTCGCCATGGGTTCTCGGCATTCTCGGATTTACCTGAGCGATGATGATCTTTGCGGTATCGACAGCACTTCTTGCCACATCCACAGAGGTTCCCAAGGTACAGTAACCGTGTTGATCCGGTGGAGAAACAGTAACCATAGCCACATCGATAGGCAGCAAGCCTTTTTTAAAAAGCGTAGGTATTTCGCTTAAAAAAACAGGAACAAAATCTCCGCGATCCGAATTTACGGCGTCGCGAACAGGTGTTGAAACAAATAAAGAGTTGATATAGAAACTGCCTTTGTACTGAGGTTTGGCTACTTCCACATTTCCCTGTTGGGTGATGGAGACAAATTCCACACCTTTAAGCCGTGAGGATTGTCTTGCAAGTTCATCAATGAAAAGGTTGGGAGTACAGGCACTGCCGTGAGAAAATATCCGGTTACCACTCTGAATCATCGAAACTGCTTCTTCGGCACTTACGTATTGAACCATAATATTGAAATTAGATTACTGTTGTTAATTTCATCAAATTTAGCCATTTCAATTAAGATTCGAAATGAGGAAACTCAGTTTTTGAAAATATTTAAAATTTTTTTCCTGGAATAATATGATTGCGATTTAGGAACTACGCTGGAATGTTCTATACTCCTTCTGTCGCCAGATAATTTACTTGATTTTAAATGAAAAAAGCTAACGTTATGTTAGCTTTTAATTTATTCCTGAGAACGGTCTTCCAGGTGATTCTCAGCATTTTCTAGCCAGGAAGTCATATAAGTAGGATCTTCTACTTTCAGAGCTTCTTCCGTGAGTTGTAAAGGTCGGAAAGGATCTACCATTACCGCGTATTCTTCCGTAAATTTTTTTCCAATACTGCGTTCCATCGCCCCTGGATGCGGACCGTGAACAATGCCGCCCGGATGCAGCGTGAAATCCATCAAATCAATATGATTCCGGCTCATGAAATCACCTTCCGTGTAGAAAAGCACTTCGTCTGAATCGATATTGGAGTGGTTGTAAGGCGCCGGAATGGCCAGCGGATGATAATCGTACATTCTCGCTACAAATGAGCAGACTACGAAATTATGCGCTTCGAAAGTCTGGTGAATCGGTGGCGGAAGATGAACCCTGCCCGTAATAGGTTCGAAATTTTTGATATTAAATTTGAAAGGATAGAAAAATCCGTCCCAACCCACGACATCAAAAGGATGCGTTGCGTAGATGAAATCCCATATTTGGTTTTCCTTTTTTACTTTGATGAGAAAATCGCCTTTTTCATCTTTCGGTTCTACAAAAGTTGGCGTTACGATATCTCTTTCACAAAACGGTGAATGCTCCAGAAGCTGCCCAAATTCGTTCCTGTACCGCTTTGGCGTATAAATCGGGGAGTGGCTTTCTACAATCAGAAAAACATTGTTTTCTGTGTGCAGCTCAAGCTGATAAATTGTACCGCGCGGAATGATAAGATAGTCACCCATACCAAACTCCAGATTTCCAACAAAAGTTTTCAGGACTCCGGTACCTTCGTGCACGAAAAGCATTTCGTCGCATTCTGCATTTTTATAAAAATATTCTGTTGATTTTCTGGGTTTTGAGAGACCCATTTTCAGGTCGTTATTCAGCATCAGTATTTTCCGGCTATCGAGAAAATCGTCTTCAGCGGTAACATTCATACCTTTAAACATCCTTGGCGTCACATTTTTTCCGACCGCGATTTTAGGCGATACGTCTTTGGGCTCGCTGATGGATTTTATCTGCGTCGGGCGGTGAATATGATAGAGTAGTGAGGAAATTCCGTGAAAACCTTCAGTTCCGAAAAGCTGCTCGTAATAAAAATTGTCGTTTTCGGATTTAAAAACGGTATGTCTTTTCTGAGGAATTTTACCGGATTGGTGATAGCGCATTGTTTTACTTTTTGTTTCAAGGTAAATTTAAATAAATTTTCAGACTTTGAATGAAAGTAAAAGTTGAATGCGTAAAATGCTGGTCAGCAATTATTCGAAACTCATCATCGCTTCGTAGAAATCTTCTTCCATAATACCAAATTGCTGGCAGAGCAGTTTAATTCCGTTGATATTCTTTACCAAATTTGCGTCACTGGAACCAAGTGGAATTTCACCCATTTCAGTATTGATAAGAATTTTTTCACCTTCAGTTTTAAATTCAGCGTCGGAAAAAGATAATTTCCGGAAATAATTTTCGGCTTCACTTACCGTTTCTTCCTTATTTTCAGGATAAACCAAAACGCCGCCTGCTGTGATGTTTTTAAGAATTAATGACAGGTTTTCGCTGTTCATTTCATCTGAAATCAGCGCAATATTAGCTTTAAAATCTGTAGCCTTCTGATGATCCGAAGTTTCTAAAATTACAAAATCGCAATCCGTAGTTTTACTAGTGCCGTTTGCCAGAATATAATCGGTTTTTTTTCCGAAGAAATCGAGGACATGCAAAACCAGTTCGGCGGTTTTAGGATATGAGCTGTAAATTAATACGCGCGTTTTATGTTGTGAATACGCAGTAATTTCTGAAAAATCGGTCATTATTAGCTATCGTTATTTTGCTTCGGCAGTTTTGGAATCAATAAGCTGGCGGAAGGTGTTTGCCACATTTTCCCAACGGGTTTTATCGGCTTCCATGATATAAGATGCATCTGATTTACTGGCAGACTGGCTTCCCTTTTTTACAACAATAGAAGTTGAAATATAATCGTAAAGTTTTTTATAATCTTCCTGAATCATTCGGAAATTGTTCTGCTCCAGAACATTCCGTATTTTATTGAGCTCTTCTTTTGAAAGTGTAAAATCTTTTTTAATGTTTTTACCCTGTCCTTCGAAGGAATAATGGGCGTTGTTACCTTTGATCCAAAGGTTTTCGTAAATTGGTGACAAACCGCCGCTGCGGGAATAACTGTAATCGAAATCGGTATATTTTTTCTGTGTCGTACAAGAGGCGAGTGCCAGTAAAACGAAAAATGCAATAAATCTTTTCATTCAGAATTTTTTATGATTTTAAGGTAGATTTCTCTTCAGTTTTTTGAGCTTTTAATTCCTGGTCGTATTCATGTAGAACGTTGAAATCTTCGGTTTGTTCTATCGCGACCATTATTTTTGTTAAAATTGTTTGGGCATCATCATTGTCGTAATCAATATCCAAAGGCTTTTTGAACTCCATGGTTGGTTTCACACCGGTAACTTTTACCCGAAGTCCTTTCTTATCGAATGCACGTCGGAATCCATTGATTTTTATAGGAATTACGATGGGTCTTTGATTTTTCACGAGTTTGGCGGTCCCCTTTCTGCCCTGTGCAAATGCGGAGGTTGTTCCCTGCGGGAAAGTAATTACCCAGCCGTTATCCAGCGCTTTCATGATGTTTTCTACCTCGGTTAAATCCACCATTCTGTTTACGTTTGCACCTTCCGACCGCCAGGTTCTTTTTACGGTTACGGCTCCGGCAAGTTTAAAGATTTTAGTCATTAAACCTTTATTCATGGTTTCTTCCGCAGCCACGTAATAAAAATCAACTTTAGGATTCAGTAGATAAACAGGATTTTTTATCGTGTTCAGATAACCGTTGTTCACAGAGCAGAATGCGTGATACATGGCGGCTACATCAGCAAAATACGTCTGGTGATTAGAGACAAAAAGTACGTTGGAGTCGGGCAAATCAACCAGATTTTCGGTGCCGGAAATTTTCAGTTTGTTGAAGCCATTGAATCTTCTGTAAGAAACAATTCCTAAAATGAAAATGATTAATCTTTTCAGGAAATAAAGATTGCCAAATGCATCTGTGAAAATATTTTTCTTCGCCATTATCAATTTACATAGACCGCGAATTTACAAATTTTTCATCAAAGTGCTGAATTCACTTAAAATCATTGAAGTCGCACCCCAGATAATATATCCGTTGAAATTAATCACCGGAACTTCCACGCCTCTGCTGCTTGGTAAGGCCATCATTTCAGGCTGTTCGGTAAGTTCCAGTATCGAAGAAACAGGGAATTCTATTAATTCCACGGCTTCAGCTTCCTGAAGAATGAACTGTGGATTTTTTTTGGTATACGACACAAATGGTCTTACATAAAAGTTACTTGGCGGGATATAAATGGGCGACATTTCGCGGATAATCCTGATGTAATGTTCTTCGATTCCCATTTCTTCTGCGGTTTCACGTTTTGCAGTTTCTTCGAAACTACGGTCGGTTTCTTCTCTTTTTCCGCCAGGAAGAGAGATTTGTCCGCTGTGACGGTCGCGTTCGTTGGTACTCCTTACCATCAGAGGGAAATACCATTCGTTATTTTTAAGATAAAGTACAATGTTTACTGCCGCAAATTTTGGATTTCTGGCTATAATTTCATCGTAAGAAAAAAGCGGACGGTAAGGTGGCGAATAAATCATGTGCGCGTTTTCGCCCAACAGTTCTGCACTTTGAATTTTTTTGATAAGATCTCTCCCGAAAACTTCCATGTCACAAATTTAGGAAATTGAATACCGAAAGTGTTTTAAAAGAAAGTTAAAATTGATTTGAAACACTTTTCCTATTGCAGTTTTTAAGCTGATGTTTCTTGGTTTTTAAAATAAGTTAAACTTGTTTTTTGTTTTTCAATCTCAGCCTTAGTTTTACCAGTTCGTACCAAAGGACAGAGATTAAACCGATCAGGATGCAAAGTCCAAGGTCACTAGCTGAAAGTCTTTCGAATAAAAAGAATTCGGTGAATGTTGGTACGTAAAGTAAAAGCACCATTATGCCTGTAGTGATCGAAATAATCAGTAAAATGAGGTTGTTTCTGTAACCTAAAGTCGTGAAGATGGAGTAGTAAAATGACCTGTTTTGTAACGTTAAAAATATATTAGCAGCAACCAAAACAGTGAAAACCATCGTGCGTGTATGTGCTTCGTTAAAACCATTCTGTACTGCGTACTGATAGGTAAACAATGTTCCTGCGGAGATCGCGAGACCCTGAATGATGCTTGTAAGTAATTCCCGGCTGTTGAAGAAAGTTGTTTTGAAGGAGCGGGGCTTCTGCTGCATCGCGTTTTTCTCCATCGGTTCATTTTCAAAAACGATAGAGCAGGTGGGACCCATGATTAATTCTAAAAATATAACATGTGCCGGTGAGAAAATATTTGGATAAATCCAACCCAGAACAAGCGGAATGAAAACCGTAAGAATAATCGGTATATGGATCGAAATAATGTACTGAATCGCTTTTTTTAAGTTAGTGTAAATTTTCCGGCCCATGGCGACCGCATCTACCATTTTCGAGAGATCGTCTTCAATCAGGATCAAAGACGCGGCCTGTTTGGCAATTTCCGTACCTCTTTTTCCCATTGCGATGCCGATGTGAGCGGCTTTCAAGGCCGGTCCGTCATTCACACCGTCTCCGGTCATTGCTACAATTTGGTTTTTGGTCTTTAGAGCGTTAATGATACGAAGTTTTGCTTCCGGAAACATTCGTGTAAAAATATTGGTTTCCATTACGGTTTTCTGGAGATCAGCATCTGACACCTGCATGAGTTCATCACCACTCATGCTTTTCTCTGAACCTTTAAAATTAATTTGCTTGGCAATTGCTTGTGTTGTGGCAGCATTGTCGCCGGTAATTATTTTTACAGAAATGCCTGCCTGGTAAAAATCTTCCAAAACTTTACTGATATTTGCTTTCGGTGGATCATAAAAGCCGACGATTCCTAAAAATGTGAAAGGTAATTCCTGCTGATGTTTGGGGTAACTGTCACCTGCGAAATCGCTTTTTGCAACTCCCAAAACGCGGTAACCTTCTTTAGTTATGGTTTCAATGGCGTTGATGATTTTTTGTGTTTCTTCGTCAGACAGGTTGCAGACCTTAATTATTGCTTCAGGAGCTCCTTTGGCTGCAATCTTTTTTTCTCCGGCACTGTTGCTGAAAATATGTGTCATCATAGGCGGTTTTCCACCCAAAGGATATTCGTGAACCATTTTGAAATGCGGCCGTTCATCTTCGGCTCCTAAATTCCGGTAAGCTTCATGCAGCGCAGTTTCCATAGGATCAAAAGGAATCGGTTCGCTTGCCCACATCGCGAAGGTAATGAGTTCTTTTTCTTCGGTTGTTAAAGTTTTTCCAGGTTCTGAAATCTGTTGGGTTCCGTGTGCGAAAATTTTAGCTAAACTCATTCTGTTTTCGGTAATTGTGCCGGTTTTGTCGGTGCAGATTACGCTGGCGCTGCCTAGAGTTTCAACGGTTTTCATCTGTTTTACCACAATTTGCATCTTCATAAGCCGCCAGGCGCCAATCGCCATAAATGCGGTGAATGCCATCGGGATTTCTTCAGGCAGAATACTCATTGCTAAGGTTAAGGCTTTCAGCAAACTGTCGAGAATATCATGAGAAATAAAATAGTTGATTCCCCAAACCAATTGCAAGGCCGCTTTCTACCGTTGTACCTTTGTAAACAAAGTTGTCTTCTTTGCTTTTATCTTTAAAGACCGCAAACGATTCCCCGGTGAGAATTGATTCATTAACAGAAAAATCGTTCGAATGAACGATGGTTCCATCGGCTACAACCAATGTTCCTTCTTCAATAATCAGGTTGTCGCCAACAACCAGCTCTTCACTGTTGATCTCCACTATTTCTCCGTCGCGAATGACTTTGCAGTTAGGTTGTGTAAAATATTTAAGCTTTTCGAGCGCATTTCGGCTGCGGGAATCCTGGTAGAGCGAAATCAGCGAAATCACCACAATGGCCGAAACCATAAATATCGCGTCGCTCACCATACCGTTCACAAAATAGATTAGGGCTGCCACCAGAAGCAGAATAATCATGGGTTCTTTAACAAGGCTTATCAACGCATCTAAAAAAGTGTTTTCTTTTTATATTTTAAGGTATTGTCGCCAAATTTTTTGCGGGCGAGAAGTACTTCTTCAGCTGATAAACCTTGAATGTTAAAAGGATTTGCCGGCATAGTTCAGATTTTAAGCTGTGGGTTGTTAAACGAACTGTAATTTACGAAATTATCCGGATAAAATTTTAACACAATCCTTTTCGTAATAAAAAAACTCCCTACAGGAGGGAGTTGTAATTTGTAAATGCAAATTCTACGTAAAATCTGCTTTGTATTTTCGGTTTTAATTAGAATAGCTCATAAGCTCTTCTTTCTGGGAGTTGATAATTTTATATTCCAGATATTTAAAAGAATCGCGCGGAATAATAGTGACCCACTTTTTGTATTTCAGATACCATTTTGTCTGTATGCTGACCAAACCTTTGGTAAGATAGGCTTCAACAAAAGGATGTACATGAAGAAAAATCTTTCCTTTTTCTTTCTGAATGAGACCTTTTATTACTTCTTCCATTCGTTCAACCACAACAATGGGAGCAAGGATTTCGCCGTCGGCATTAGGGTTTTCTTCTTTGGTTTCGATGATGTTTTCCGGGCGGGTTCTTTGTCGCGTAAGCTGAATTAATCCGAATTTACTTGGAGGTAAAATTTTGTGACGGGCTTTGTCGCGGCTCATTTCCTTTTTCAGGTGTTCGTATAAATCCCGGCGGTGATCTGCGTTAATCATGTCGATGAAATCGATCACAATAATTCCTCCCATATCGCGTAGCCGTAACTGTCGCGCAATTTCGGTGGCGGCCATTTTGTTTACGGTCAGCGCATGTTCTTTGTTTCCGGCACTTCCCGAAGAAATGTTGTTTCCTGAATTTACATCTACCACGTGAAGCGCTTCCGTGTGTTCGATGACAAGGTAAGCACCTTTGGAACTTGGGATATTTACATGTTTGCCAAAGCTCTGTTTCAGCTGTTTTTCAACATTGTAATATTCCATCAGCGGAATGGGCTTATCGTAGAACTGAACAATATTTTTGCGTTCCGGAGCGATGACTTCAATATAGGCTTTCATGTCGTCAACCATCTGCTCGTCATCACAGATAATAGAAACGAAATCTGCATTGAAATTATCGCGCAGAATTGCTGAAGCTTTGTCTTCTTCGCTTAAAACCCGGCTTGGAACCTTGTTTTTCTGAAGGTTTTTGAAGGTGGTTTCCCATTTTTGAACCAGTTGGTTCATATCGTTATGCAGTTCAGCTACTTTTTTACCTTCGGCAACTGTGCGGATGATTACGCCAAAACCTTCGGGTTTAATGCTTTCAATTAAAGTCCTAAGTCGCTCTCTTTCTTCACCATTTGCAATTTTTTTTGAGATCGAAACGCTTTTATCGAAAGGGATTAAAACGAGAAATCGTCCTGTTAAGGAGATTTGGGTGGATATTCTGGGACCTTTGGTAGAAATGGGTTCTTTGGTAATCTGCAGAATTATGCTGTCGTCTTTTGCAAGTACTTTGTCAATCAGACCGTTTTTATTGATCTCGGGCTGAACTTCAAAGTTCTTGAGAGAAGAGTTCTGCTGTTTTTTTGAAACAGTGTCTTTCAGAAATTTTTTATAAGTGAGGAACTGCGGACCTAAATCCTGATAATGCAGAAATGCATCTTTTTCGTACCCGATGCTAACGAATGCGGCATTAAGGTTGGGCGCGAGTTTTTTTACTTTACCTATAAACAGATCGCCAACTACAAAGTCGCTTTTGTCTTCCTGTTCATGCAGCTCAAAAAGCCTTCCGTCTTCCAGAAGGGCGATTTTAGACCTTTCATCTTCATGTGATATAATAAGTTCTTTCTTCATTCTTGTATTGGGGAATTAAAAAGATTTAGACAAGGGAATTTACAGAAATTCCAGCGGATATTATCTAAAATTTTTAACTGTTTTTGGTACTTAAATAATGTTTACCGACTAAGAATGTGTATTTGTGGGGCGTATACCATGCTGAAGCCGGTATAACTAAATCCTTCAATCTGTAGGTTAAATTTTGGGACAAAACAAAAATATAGTCGGTGAAATTTTATAAATATAAAAACACCAACTATATTGTTATATTGTAAATCGCGAATAGATTATTTTTTCTTGTGTCTGTTCGCTCTTCTTCTTTTCTTTCTTTTGTGAGTTGCAACCTTGTGTCTCTTTCTTTTCTTTCCGCTTGGCATAATTTAAAAATTTTTAATTTGTAACTTATATATTCTCTCAGTTAATTATTTAATCGCTACTTTGGTTTTTACCTTCTCAACAAAAGTTTTAGATGGTTTAAACGCCGGGATATTGTGAGCCGGGATTTCGATTGCTGTATTTTTAGAAATGTTTCTTCCTGTTTTTGCTGCTCTTGTTTTAATAACAAATGAACCGAAACCTCTTAAATAAACATTGTCGCCATTATACATTGAAGTTCTGATCTCCTGCATGAATGCTTCTACAACTTTCTGAGTTTCATTCTTTTCAGTTCCCAATTTATTCGAGATGGTGCTCACCAATTCTGCCTTTGTCATTTCCTTTATTTATTTATATTTTTGGTGTGCAAATATAAGAACATTTTTTGAAAAGTAAAAAACAAAATGCTGATTTTCTTCACGTTGGTGAATTGCTCTTGGCATGGTACAAAATACACGGCAGGGACTTACCGTTCCGAAATACAAATGATCCCTACAAAATCTGGATCTGCGAAATAATTTTTCAGCAAACCAGAATCGAACAGGGTTTGAATCATTATAGCAGGTTTATCCATAGATTTCCGGATGTGCAGACTTTGGCTGAGGCCGAAAATGATGAGGTTTTATTATATTGGAAAGGACTCGGTTATTATTCCCGAGCGTTGAACCTTCACAAAGCAGCACTTCAGATCGTACGGGAATTCCAGGGTAAATTCCCGGAAAACTATAACAATATTTTGAGCTTGAAAGGAGTAGGGAAATACACTGCGGCAGCCATTTCAAGCATATGTTTCGGAACAAAGATCCCAGCGGTAGACGGTAATTTTTACCGCGTGTTATCCCGGGTTTTTGCTGATGATTTCGATATTTCAAAATCGAAAGCGTTTTTATACTTTTCTGAACTGGCCTTGAGGATGATGCCTGAAAACGAAGCGGGGCATTTTAACGAAGCGATGATGGATCTTGGTTCAGAAATCTGTAAACCAAAAAATCCGAAGTGCGAAATCTGTCCTTTAAATAAGGAATGTTTAGCCTTCAGTTTGGGAAAAGTTCACGAATTTCCTGTAAAGTCAAAGAAAACAAAACCCACAGATTTAGAGCTTACCTATCATTATGTGGAATTTAACGGTAGATTTCTCATTAAAAGAAGAGGCGATGATTTTATCTGGAAAAGACTTTACGAATTTCCTACAGAGGTTCCTGCCGAATTTAAAACAGAAATCGTTCATCATAAAACGGTTTTGCACAAGCTCACGCACAGAAATCTAACGGTGCAGATATACAAAGTGATTTTAAATTCGGAGGAAATATTTAAGAAATTCGCTGAGGAAAATGGTTTTATTATTACAGATTTGGAAGAATCTCACCAGAAATCTTTCCCAAAACCACTGGAAAATTATATGAAATGGATCGAAGATGAAATTTGAATTTAACATTTCACGTTTTATGAACTCTAATTACAAAGCAGTTAACCACTGTAACTGTTTAAATGGATTTAGGAATCTTTTAGAATTAAATGATTGATATGCAAAATAAAAAGAAGATTCCTAAATCCTTTTTCCTTAATAAATACTTATTTTTCCTTTAAAGAATTTCACTTTTTGGCAGCGAAATCTCTCTATAAAATTTCAAATCAAATTTGTACTTTTGCGCAATGTTTAAAAAACTCATTTTCACATTTTTAGGATTTTTTTTGTTTTCATGTGCTGAAGAAGCCCAGCCAAAACCTTCGGGCGAGCTCCGGTTAGAATATCCAAAGGCCAAGTACCAGAAATACGTTTCGCCGTGCGGTTTCAGTTTCGAATACTCGGATTTTGCTAAAATTGTAAATGCAAAAAACGACTGCTGGTACTATATTGAATATCCGGAAATGAAAGCCAAAGTCTTCGTCACTTATTTCCCTGTGAAAAATGATTTTGCACTTCATGTAAAAGAGTCTGAGAAGATGGTTTATGAACATACTATTAAGGCAAGCAGCATCGATACGAAATCTTTTACCTATCCGGAACGCAATGTTTTCGGGAATTTTTACGAACTCAGCGGTCCTACAGCTTCCAATCTTCAGTTTTTTGTTACAGATTCTACCAGGCATTACGTAACTGCAAACCTGTATTTCAACTCCAGGCCAAAACCCGATTCTCTGGCACCAGCTGTTGCTTATATAAAGAATGATTTACAGCATTTAATCGATACATTTGAATGGAAATAAGTTTCCCCGAGATAAATTAAAAACTTTAAACAAAATATAAATGAAACTATTAGTTGTTGGTTCTGTCGCTTTTGACGCTATTGAAACCCCTTTCGGGAAAACAGATAAAATTTTGGGAGGTGCGGCAACCTATATTGGCATTGCATCTTCTATCCTTAATGTTGAATCCGGTATCGTTTCCGTAATTGGTGGCGATTTTCCGCAGGCAGATTTAGACATGCTTACCGCAAGAGGAGTAAATATTGAAGGAATTGAAATCGTAAAAGAAGGAAAAACATTTTTCTGGAGCGGTAAATATCACAACGACTTAAACTCCAGAGATACTTTGGTCACTGAAGTGAATGTTTTGGAAAATTTCGACCCAAAAATTCCTGAATCTATGCAGGATGCAGAGATTTTGTTGTTGGGTAACCTTCACCCCGGCGTTCAGCTTTCAGTCCTTGAAAGAATGAAAAACCGCCCGAAGCTGGTTATTTTGGATACCATGAATTTCTGGATGGATTCTGCCTGGGATACGTTAATGCAGATGATTGCCAAAACCGATGTTATCACGATTAACGATGAAGAAGCAAGACAGCTTTCCGGTGAATATTCTTTGGTGAAAGCTGCGAAGAAAATTCATGATATGGGACCGGAGTTCGTTATTATTAAAAAAGGCGAACATGGTGCATTGCTATTCCACGACGGTAAAATATTTGCAATTCCTGCGCTTCCGCTGGAAGAAGTTTTCGATCCAACCGGAGCCGGAGATACTTTCGCAGGAGGTTTTGCGGCCTATCTTGCGAAAAAAGAAGATTTCAGTTTCGAAACCATGAAATCTGCCCTCATCGTAGGTTCTGCCATGGCTTCTTTCACTGTTGAAAAATTCGGTACCGAAAAACTACAGGAAGTAACCGAAAGTGAAATGATTGCCAGAATCAAGAATTTTAAAGATTTAACAACTTTTGAAGTTGAGGTTTGATTTCGAAAACTAATAACAATCACAATCATTTTTAAAATTAAAAAGAACATTTAAGTATGAAGAAAATATTTGCTTTCGCAATGTTGGCAGGATTGGGCAGTGCTATGTCAGCCCAGTACATGATTATCGGGAAAGACAGCATTTCACTGGCCGATTATAAAAAAGAATATCAGTATGGTTTACAGAACAGCGGGATCGAAAAAACCCTGCGTTCTACCGAAGATTTTATCCTGCTTCAGCAATTTGCAGCAGATAAAAAAGCAGATACCACTGCGTCTTTCCGCGAAAGAATGATGGAAAAAGAAGCCGATTTACGCGAGCAGTATTTCTATCCGAAGCAGGTCTTAGATCCTGTTTTAAATGATTTTATGAAGGACAGCCAGACCGAAAAGCAGGTTCAGATTTTTATGGTTGCAAAAACTGCCGGCGACAACAACAATTACCAGCAGATTTACAGCGATGTTAAGGCTGGAAAAATTACAATGGAAGATGCAATCTCCAAATATACCAAAGCTTCTCCTAAACCTATTTTTATAAAACCCGGAAGTGTAGATCATATTCTTTATAACCAACTAAAGACTTTACCAAACAACTCATTCACGGCACTTCAGGATTTGCCGGGATATATTGCGTTTGCAAAAGTTCTCAGTTCAAGACCAAGTCTCGGGTATGTGGTTTTTGGTACCATTTCTTTCCCGAAAGATGATAATTCCGAAACTGTTAAAACAAAGATTTACAACGATCTGAAAGCTGGCAAAAGCTTCCAGGAAGTAGCCAAACTTTACGGCGCAAACGATCACGAAAAAAATAATGGTGGAGTAGTGATGGGTTCTCCAACGCTTCCGGACGAAGTTTACGAACTCTTCAAAGGAAAAAAGGCAGGTTATTACACGCCGGAACCTTTGCTTTTCGGTGAAAATTATTTCGTGTTCAATATTTATAATATAGAACCTTACATTCTTACCGATAAGAACAGAGATTTTTTCCTGAGAGATATGAATGGTTCTCTTTACAACGAAAATCTTCAGGATAGAATGTTGGCTTATCTGAAATCTGACCCGACTTATAAAGAGTTTCCGGCATTTCAGAATGTAAAAAAATCCTACCAGGCTTTTAGTACTGCAAAAGACGATACGGTTCTTTACCAGTATAAAAAAGATAAAACAACGGTTGGGGATCTTAAAAAGCTGATTGGCGACAAAAAAGCTGATGCCGAAAAACTTACACCTGCTTTATGGTCAGAAGCACTTTCCGGAGTCAATGCTCAGGATGTGATGAGATTTTATTCCGCAGATTTCACCAACCAGAAACATATCAAAAAAGAACTCGATGAATTCCGCAAAGGACTTTATTCAGATTATATTTTTTCTAAATATCTGAACGAGGAAATCACAAAGCATCCCGAATGGCTTACCGATTACTACAACAAAAACAAATCGAAATACATGTGGGGCAACCGTGCCGATGGCCGTGTAGCAATCATTGCTGATGACAAACTCACCAAAGAAATCGAAAAAGACATTAAAAATCCAAAAAACTGGGAAACCCTGAAAGCAAAATTTTACGGAAAACTGAACGATAAAAAACAGATTCTTGTCAATTTTGAAAAAGGAGAAATGTCTGAAGATGCCGATGTTTTTACGAAATACAAAGTTCCTTTCAAAACCGGAGTGCACCAGACAAAAATGGAAGAAAGAACTTTAGTTATCGCAATCGACCAGATTTTACCGCCCACTCAAATGACCCAGGATGAAGCGGCAGAACTGTTAAAAGATGCAGTAAATGAAGAAAGACTGAAGGCTATTATTGCAGAGCAGAAAGCAAAAACCAATATTGTCATTCAGCCCGAATTCAGAAAGGATTTGGAAAAGAACTTTAAGAAATAATTATAATAAAAAATGCAGGTTATTTCGTTTAGAATGATAATTTTGCAAATCGTTAAAAAATGAATATGAACAAGAATATAAAATTTGCACTTCTATTGAGCTTTATTTTCGCCTTTTTCGGTGTTAAAATGAATGCACAGCTCAAAACCGGCGATTTGGTCGACGGCATTGCAGTGGTGGTAGGAGATGAAATTATTTTGGAATCAGATATTGAGGAGCAGGCAAACTATGCCAAGCAGCAGGGCGCAACCGTTGCCGATAAATGCGAGTTTGTTGAAAGCATCATCAATAACAAACTTCTGATTTACGAAGCCAAAAGAGATACCCTCATCGAAAACCGTTCTGCAGCAATTAAAGAAAATGCTGCCCAGAAATACAACCAGATTCTTGGCCAGTTTCCCGACGAGAAAACAATGCTTGCGGCCTATAAATTCCGTACGTCTTATGAAATGAAAAACGCCATCGAGAAAATTGATGCCGATAATTATTACGGACAGATGAAATTCGGGAGAATTACCGAAAAAGCCGATGTAACTCCAAACGAAGTAACCGATTTTTTCAATACCTACAGATACCAGCTTCCACAGGTGAATGATGAGGTGAGCTTATCCCAAATCGTCATGTATCCCAAACTTACCGACGCACATAAAAACGAAATTATCGCACGTCTGAATAAAATCAAACAGGATATTTTAGCTGGCGAATCTTTCGAAAGTCAGGCAAGGATTTATTCCGATGACCCGGGATCTGCTGCCAATGGCGGACTTTATACCAACATTGCAAAAGGCAAAATGGTGAAGCCTTTCGAGGCTGCGGCACTTAACCTTCAGGAAGGCGAACTTTCCGAACCTGTAGAATCTGAATTCGGCTATCACCTTATTCAGCTCGTGAAAAAGAGCGGAAAAATGTACGATGCACGCCATATCCTTCTCAAAGCCGAACCCAATGCCGATGAAATTGCAACCGCAAAAAAGGAACTCGACAGTATCAGAACCCTGATTCTCGATGGGAAACTTACCTTCAAAGAAGCGGCTTTCCGTTTTTCAGATGATAAAAGAACAAAATTCAACGCCGGAATTATCACTTCCGAAGACGGCTCCGATAAAATGGAGAAGCTCAACCTGCCGCCAACCATTTCTTACCAGATTGCTGGGCAGAACAAAGGTGATATTACCGAGGTCTTTCAGGATACCCAGGCACAGGACAGAAAAGTGGTGACCATCATTAAAATCGACGATGTAATTGCCGCACACCAGCTCGATATCGCTACAGATTACGACAGAATCAAGCAGATGGCACTCAACAAAAAGAAAAACGAGATGGTAGAAAAATGGGTGAAAGAAAAACTGCCCAACGTATTTATCTCCATCAACAACCGTTACAAAGACTGCACTTTCAAAACCGACTGGCGCAAAAATACCGACGGAAAATAAATTTAAGCTCTGCATTTTTGCAGAGTTTTTTGTTTCGGGAGCAATAGGTTTTTCGCTTCCTCCGAAAACTTTACCCGCTGTCCGCTGTATCTTTTCTTCCGCTTCGCTTCAGAAAAGGATGCCGCTTCCATCGGGGCTAGGATTTAGGGACGGATTTTCTTCCCACAGATTTCCGCCTTTCTCAGTATTTTTTTAAATTTACGCATGAGCAATTTTAACCATTTCGGGATCGCCGAAAAAATGTACCGCGAGGAGCAAAACAGAATCACAGAATTATTTCAAATAAAGTATCCCATCATCCAGGGTGGCATGATCTGGCATTCCGGTTGGCGTCTGGCTTCTGCGGTGTCTAATTCCGGCGGTTTGGGACTTATTGGGTCTGCAAGTATGTATCCCGATATTCTGCGCGAAAATATCCGCAAATGTAAAGCCGCGACCGATAAACCTTTTGGGGTAAATGTGGCATTGCTCTATCCAAATTTAGAAGAAATTATCAACATTATTCTGGAAGAAGGAGTGAAGATTGTTTTCACCTCCGCCGGAAATCCCAAAACCTACACCGAAACCCTCCAGACAGAAGGAATTAAAGTTGCCCACGTGGTTTCCTCGACCAAATTTGCTATGAAGTGCGAAGATGCAGGTGTGGATGCTATTGTTGCCGAAGGTTTCGAAGCGGGCGGCCACAACGGAAGAGACGAAACCACCACCATGGTGCTGATCCCGAATGTAAAACAGCATATTTCAAAACCCTTAATCGCAGCCGGCGGAATTGCCCTCGGTTCTCAGATGAAAGCCGCCATGATTCTCGGTGCCGATGGTGTGCAGATTGGTTCCCGGTTCGCCGCGACAGAAGAAGCCAGTGCACATACCGACTGGAAAACCAAAATAACCCAGCTCAGCGAAGGCGATACCCATTTAACGCTGAAAGAACTTGCTCCTGTGCGTTTGGTGAAGAATAAATTTTTCTATGACCTGGAAAAGCTTTACGAAACCGGCAGAAACGCCGAAGCATTAAAAGAAACGCTCGGCCGTGCCCGTGCAAAACGCGGCATGTTCGAAGGCGATCTGGAAGAAGGCGAACTCGAAATAGGGCAGGTTTCAGCGTTGATTAAAGAAATCCTGCCTGTAGAAAAGGTCTTCCAGAACTTGCTGAAAGAATTTAGACAGGCAGGCTATACAGATTTTTAGTCATCAGCTCAACCCCGTAATAACCCCGTTTTTGTCGATCGACATTCCTTCGGCAGCCGGAACATTTGGCAAGCCCGGCATCCTCATCATATCACCCAAAATCGGAATAATAAATCCGGCTCCCGCCGCAAATTCGAATTCCCTTACCGTGATTTTGAAATTGCTTGGGCGTCCGATTTTCGTTTCATCGTCGGTGAGGGATTTCTGCGTTTTCGCCATACACACCGGCAGTTTATCGAGGTTTAAATCGTAAATCGTTTTCAGCTGGTTTTTTGCTTTCTGCGAATACACCACATTGTCCGCACCGTACACTTCACGCGCTACGGTTTCAAGCTTATGTTCAACCGATTCGGTTACTTTATACAAAGGCTGAAAATCGTTTCCACATTCAAAAGCACATCGTGCCACTTCTGCTGCAAGTTCGGTCATGCCGGCACCGCCATGTAAAAACTCATCAGCAATAATGGCTTTTACACCCAATTTTTCGCATTCATCTTTTACAAACTGTATTTCCTCTTCAGCATCGTTTGCGAAATGATTGATGGCTACAATCGGTCTTAAACCGAATTTAAAGGCATTTTCAATATGTTTTTTCAGGTTGTCGATGCCGTTTTTCACAAACTGAAGGTTAGGTTTGTCGAATTCCCCTTTTTTCGTTGCGCCGCCATGATAACGAAGCGCGCGGATGGTAGCGACAAGAACAAAAGCGTCAGGTTTTAGTTTTCCGTAATGACATTTGATATGGAAGAATTTTTCAGCACCTAAATCTGCTCCGAAACCTGCCTCGGTAACGACAAAATCAGCCAGCGAAAGTCCGGTTTTGGTTGCAATAATCGTATTGGTTCCCTGCGCGATATTCGCAAACGGACCGCCGTGAAGAATCGCCGGATTGCCTTCCAGAGTTTGAACCAAATTAGGTTTTATGGCATCTCTCAGCAGAATCGCCATCGCGCCTTCCGCTTTTAAATCTCTGGCGTAAACAGGTTTTTTATCGAAGGTATAACCCACGAAAATATTACCCAGTCTTTCTCTTAAATCTTCGAAATCCTTCGCAATACAGAGAATCGCCATCACTTCAGACGCCGGAGTAATATTGAAACCTTCTTCCCGCGCAATTCCGTTGTTCGAGCCACCCAAACCGATTACAATCTGTCTCAGACTTCTGTCGTTCATATCCATTACACGCTTCCAGGTAATGGTTCGTGGGTCGATGTTCAGATTATGTTTTTTGTTCTGCAGATTATTGTCGATAAGTGCAGAAAGCAGGTTGTTGGCTTTTTCAATCGCCGCAAAGTCTCCGGTAAAATGCAGGTTGATATCCACCATCGGAATCACCTGCGCATAACCGCCGCCCGCCGCGCCGCCTTTCATCCCGAAAACCGGTCCCAGACTCGGTTCACGCAGAACCGCGATGGCTTTTTTACCGATTTTATTCAAACCATCAGAGAGGCCTACAGAAACGGTAGTTTTCCCTTCGCCCGCTGGAGTAGGGTTAATGGCGGTAACTAAAATAAGTTTTGCCTTCTTAATTTTTTCTTCATCGATGTATGATAAAGGGATTTTGGCTTTGTATTTTCCGTAGTATTCCAGATCATCGTGGTCGATTCCAATTTTCTCAGCGATATGCTTGATGTGCTGAATTTTGGCTTCGGATGCAATTTCTAAGTCGGTAGGGAAATTCATTTTTACTTAATTTAGGTACTCAAAATTAATCATAAGAATCTTCTCTGCTCAATTTTCCGTAATGCGATTCGTCAGTTTTACTGTTTTTGTCTTAAATTTTTGTGCGCGCAAAAAAAAATATCCAGCCTGTTAGTAAGCTGGATATTTTTTGTTGTTCAAAGCGACTAGTTTGTGGTCAGTGCTTTTGCCTGTTTTTTTCTGGCTTGTTTCTCTTCGTATTTTTTTACGACGTAACCTATTGCAATTGGCGCGACCCACATCAGGAGTCTTCTTAAAAGTGTTGGATTCATAATAATTATTTTTTATGAAATACCTGTTTCAAGAATTACGCCAAACATTTCTGCAGATTACTCCTTTTCCTCCAGCGCCTGGACCTCAAAAGCAATTCCGTCCCAGCCATATTGCATAAAGTTGCGGATGTTCTGGTGGTCGCTGCCCTCAGGATTTTTCAGCACATCAGTTCTGTAGAAATCCCCGAACAGCGCCAGCGTTTCCTCTTCGTTAAGGCCCTTCAGCTTTGCAAAACTGAAAACCTTGCACGAACCGTTATTTTCCCCCGCCTCATTCACCGTATTACCGTTCGTAAATCGGGTAGGCTTAAAGCTGTAATTTCCGTCGATAAAGGCAATAACTTCTTTAAAGTCTATGGTTTCCGGGGAGGTTTTGAGTTGGTCTAAGATCATGATAATTTTTTTTAAAATAATGTTTATTCATCAAAGTACATTCTACGTTATATTACGGCACTTATGATTAGTATTTATTACTTGATATAACTAAAATATTGTTTTAGATTGTAATATGATTTAATTAAAATTTAAATATTAAAAAGTTAAATTAAATTTGTTGAAAGTAATACATCTATGAAGAATTCTGCATCAGAGAAAAAGAAAAATTTAATTTTATTCGTACATGGCTTCACGGGTGGTATTGAAACATGGAATAGGGCTAGTGGTGAAAAAAGAATTCCAGATTTTCTGACCGAAGACTCATCGATATCTGATAAATTTGATTTTGAATATTTTGACTATTATACACAACTGACTGATAAAATTAAAAAACTAAGATGGGGCTTATCTTTTTTTACAAAGCAAAAGAAATTTAAAAAAAATATTTCTATTGAAGATATAAAAGATATTCTTTACTCTGATATTGATGTCAAGTTTAATGATTATGAGAATATAGTTATTATTGCACATAGCATGGGCGGATTGATAGCTAAGGCTGCAATTCTTAAACTTATTAGTGACAACAAAAATAAAATTTCCTTATTCATTTCTTTAGCGGTTCCCCATAATGGATCTAAACTAGCTGACATAGGTAAATTAATTTTAAATAACCCTAATGTTAAGGATTTAGCACCATTAAGCGAAATAATTGATAATGTCACTCGAAAGTGGATAAATACTGCAAACAGGTCATCTCTTCCAATGACGATTTATTTTCAAGGAAAAAATGATAACATTGTCCCTAATAATTCCTCCTCTGGTTATGATGCTAGAGAGAAAGGAAAAGACTTTGATATCGTATACACGGATGACGATCATTCAAGCATATTACAACCCGAAAATAAAAACTCAACCCTAATCATTTCGATAAAAAAGGCAATATTAGATACTTTTAAAAAAAAAGCAGTTAAGCAATCAGTTTCTACCGAAGATCTAAAAAGTGAGATAGAAAAAATTAGCACGAAACTAGAACTTAATGTACCTACTTTTGAAGAATTCATTATATCAAAAGATAGTACTCCTATATTATCATCACACAATTCCAAACGAGAAGCAACAGTAAGAAATATTTTAGAAGGCTGTGAAAAATGTTGGCTTGCAATTTATGGAATGTATGACACAGGAAAAACACAATTAGTTCTTCTAATAATTGATTACCTAAAGGTAGAACATATATGGATTAATTGTGCAACCATAAAATCTCATCTTTTTGTACAAAAAATATTGCAAACATTTGACTCAAAAGATGAGAAGGAACTACATCTAAAAATAATTGCCCTAAAATCAGAGAAGAATAAATTAATAATTTTAGATGATCTATTTGAATTTGGAACCAATGCTAAAGTTGATCAATTCTTTATTGACTTTGTCCATATTTGTTTCGAAAGCAACATAAAAATAATCTCCACTTCTAATTACAAGATTCATAATAATATTGCCTCAGTTCACTTTGATAATATTTGCGAAAAAGAAGTAGAACTATTAAATGAGTTGGAAACTCTGGAGATTATTGACTCCTATCCAAAAAGTAAAGATTTTGATTTTAAATCTCTCATTTATACCATAGCAAAAGGATATCCCATATATACTCAGATAATATGCAGATATTTAGAAACCAACAACTGGGTGGTAGAAGAAGATCAACTTTTAAAGTTTTTTAGAGGCGAAATATTCACAGATTTAACTAAGGATACTGTAAAAAAACTACTCAACAAAGTTCAAGACCACGAAACAAGAGAACTTTTGTATAGGCTTAACATAGTTCAGACAAAAATTTCGACTGCCGAAATAAGGATAGTCGCCGAATCTTCGCCCACAATTGCTCATCCACAGGAGAAAATTAATCTTATTGAGGGAACCTGGATACAACAATTAAATTATAGAGAATACTTAATATCCCCACTAATTAAGAGATTAGGAACAAATGATTTATCTGAAAGTACTGTGCTTGATATAAATTACAAACTTGGTAAATCAATTTTAAGTAAGGGAAAAATTAATCAAATTGATGCATGCAATATCATCATGTATTATCTTTCTGCCAAAAAGTTTGATGATGCAGGATTTATTTTAATGAGCTTTTTACAGTATATAAATACTAATTATAATTACTTTATTAATTGGCAATTCGATCTTTTTTGGTATAAAACTGCTTTACCATTAGAGATGTCTTTACAACTACGTCTTTTTATCAGAAGTCAGCATTTACTCTTAGAATCATATAGTCAAACAGAGGACGAAGTTCAAAAAAAATTTTTAAGAGATGATTTAGAAGTTTTAGTGAATAATGCTATTAAAGAAAATACAGATGTTTATTTTCCCTCATTAATATTGTCCTACAGCTATTTAAAGGAGAATGGAAAAAAAGCACTAAAATATTATTCATATTATTTAAATAGCCACACATACAACAACATACCGAATGAATTATTGCAATCCCTCCCAGAAGATTTTGACAAGAGCAATGAGGTTATGATATGGTTGTTATTAATGGATATTTATGACCTCGATTCCTTGGATGATTGGTTTAAAAGCATTACAAAATTATCTATACCTATTGATAATTTTGAAAGAGAACAAGTTGATTTACTATCAGAAAGGTTATATGCTAATTTTATTTCGGTCGAAGAAAAAAAACCAAAACAAAATTGGGAAGAGTTAATAAAAACTTTGACGATTATTTTCGAAAAAAGTGATCAACTTCATCTGGAAATACTTAAGTCATATGCTATTAAATACCAGATAAGAATTCTATCTGAGAAGCTACATAACATCGAAAGAGCTGAAAGTTTATATAACGAATACAAATCCTATTTTACAGAGGATATTGCGGTTTATTTGATGGTTGATGAACTAGGAAGACAGTTTTTCTATAAAGGTAACAATCATAAAGCCCTTGAATATTTATTATCTATAGAAAGCATTGAAGTTCCACGTTACAATATCACTTACATTGATACGTATATGACTCTATCAAAATTGCATGGCCAAGACGATAGTAAGAAGGCGTTAGAATATGCCAAACAAGCTTACTATTTTGCAAAAAATAATGTATATGTTAGTGAATTATGGTACTTGAAGATTGTGGGTGAATACGCAATCTCATTATATTTGGATAATCAAATAAGTGCCTCACTGATAGCATTATCAGAAGGCTATGAAAAGTTACTTAATACATTTGAAGATAATAATTCTTACAAAAATGTACAATTAAGGTATGGGAATATAATCTCATATATTTATCAACATTTTCGCTATAATGAAAAATTAGAAAAATCTGACACGCACACTGAGCCATATCGAGGGTTTTTTGAAAATTCAAAAGATATTTCAGAGTTATATTTCGACGAAAAACTAGTTATTATAATTGCTAACCTCATTTGGTTTTACGAGGAAATCCATAATAAAGAACGGGCATGCTATTGGGCAGATTTAGTTTTTTCTTTAGAAAAAAAAATAAAAATCACCCACTTCAAAATGATCTTTAGTAGCTTGATTGGATATAAAATTATTAAAGATGAATATGAAGATGCTGTGCAGCAGCAGATCGAAATCTATGAAAATAATGTCGCCCAGTCGCAAAAGGAGGAAATTAAGGAATTGCAGAAGTATGTAAATGGGTCTTCATTAAGTTTCACAGTTAATTTATTAGCATTTAATTCAATCTATATACGTTTGCTATATAGAGTTCTAAGAGATGAAATAAAAATTGACGAGGCTAACTTGATATTTAAGGATCTGTTTTCAAAATTTGAACAAATTCTTAATAGTGATATCTTAATAAAAAATGTATTTGAAATTATTGATAATTTCCCATCAAACCTTGCTGAATCGAAAAATCTGATTGCAAAAATCTCTGCTCTTGACGTAGATGAATTAAACGATGTTCATTTTCTAGGTTATATGGCATGTTCGATAACCATGCCCGCAAAACAGGCTATCGAATGTCATTTTGCTATAAAAGATCTCTTCCCCGTCTTTTCTGGAAGTGTTATGTTGTACATCATGATGCCTTTCTTTATAGAATATTGGAAATTGAAAATTGATGAGGAACCGGACAGATTTCACAACGTTAAAAAATTAAAGGAAAATATAGATAAGGTAACTGAACTGAAAAACCAGTTTCAAATAAAAGCATTATTTGCATTAATTTCAGAAAGTTTACGATACAGTTTATCAGAAAATGATAAATCCTGGCTCCAAGATTATTATTACGAATACGAGTAGAAAAATAATTTCTTCTTGAAAGCTAAATTATCCCCCCCCCCCCCCCCCCTGCGCAAAGTCCCCCGACTTTGAGCCTACTAAAAAAAAACGGCCTTTATTAATCACAACTCCGAAGCCCCCAGCTTCGGAGGTTTCTTTTTCCCTCCAAAACAAAAATCCCAACTTTAGGTGTTTTCACCCGTGTGCGGTCACAGATTTTCAAATATATTTGATTCTCAACAACCTAAAAAACTTAAACTATGGCATCACAATCAGAAGTAGGGCACGCGCGTAATGTCGCGAACCTCCGGAAACTCATCCAGCAGATCACGGCGTACACCCTCTACAATCCGCCCGTACCCAACACCATTCACCACATTCCCTGGACTCATAAAAAAAAACCACCTCAATCGAGGTGGTTTCATTATTATAAATCTCTAAGATTAGAATCCTTCCGGCTTCACATCTTCAGTGTTTTCGCCTTCGTTCAGTGGCTTAAAAGTGTCTTCGCCGGCAGGTCTCTCGTTTTGTCGGCCACTATGCTGTGGTCTGTCGTTACCGCCTCGGTTATTACCGCCCGGTCTTCTGTCGCCACCGTCTCTTCTGTCGTTTCTTGGGCCACGGTTTTCGCGGTTTTCGCGATTGTCACCTTCACCTTCTTTACGTTCCGGTCTCGGAGGTCTTGGTAAAAGCACTTTTCTTGAAAGTTTCATTTTCTTACGGTCATCATAACCCATGAATTTCACTTCCACTTCATCACCTTCGCTGTAAGGAACTTTATCTAATCTGCTCCATTCGATTTCTGAGATGTGAAGAAGACCTTCAGTACCTTTGGCAATTGCTACAAACGCACCGAAATCCATAACTTTCACTACTTTACCGTTATAAACTTCACCAACTGTTGGTACGAAAGTAATTTCGTTGATCGCAGCGATGGTCGCATTGATATTCTCTCTGCTAACGCCGGAGATTTCAATTCTACCGATCTCACCGATTTCTTCAATCGCAATAACCGTATCGAAATCTTTCTGCATCTGCTGGATAATTTTCCCACCAGGCCCGATAACCGCACCGATAAACTCTTTTGGAATCTCAAGAACTTCCATTTTCGGAGCGTGTGGCTTCACATCAGCTCTTGGTTTGTCGATGGTTTTCAACATTTCTCCAAGGATATGTAGACGTCCTTCTCTTGCCTGTCTCAAAGCAGTTTCCATGATGTCCATAGAAAGTCCCTGGATTTTGATATCCATCTGACAAGCCGTGATTCCGTCTGCAGTTCCGGTTACTTTAAAGTCCATATCACCTAAGTGATCTTCATCACCTAAGATATCTGAAAGTACGGTAAACTTACCTGATTCAGGATCAGTTACCAATCCCATGGCAATACCCGAAACCGGTTTTGTAATCTGTACACCTGCGTCCATCAAAGCTAAAGTTCCGGCGCAAACGGTTGCCATTGAAGATGAACCGTTAGATTCCAGAATATCAGAAACGATACGGATCGTATAAGGATTCTCGTTCGGGATAATGTTCTGTAATGCACGCTGTGCAAGGTTTCCGTGGCCTACTTCTCTTCTTGAAGTTCCTCTTAAAGGTCTTGCTTCACCGGTAGAGAACGGCGGGAAGTTGTAGTGAAGGAAGAATTTCTCGTCGTAATTAATAGCAACCGAATCTACCATGTTAGCGTCTTTTACAGAACCTAAAGTTACTGCTGTTAAAGACTGGGTTTCACCTCTTGTGAAGATTGAGGACCCGTGCGCTCCTGGCAAATAATCAACTTCTGACCAAATCGGACGGATGGTTTCCGGTGTACGGCCATCGAGACGGATTTTGTCGTTAAGGATCATCTGTCTCATCGCTTCTTTTTCCACATCGTGGAAGTATACTTTAGCGAAAGGCTTCACTGTTTCCAGTTCTTCTTCAGAATACTGTGCTAAGAATTCATCTAAAACAGCTTTGAAGTTTTCACCTCTTTCTTCTTTTGCAGAAGGGGTTTTTGCAACCTGATATACTTTATCGAAAGTTTCTTTCCACACTTTAGCACGAATTTCTTCGTCGTGAGTCTCGTGGCTGTATTCTCTTTTAGGGAAAGCTTTTCCTACTCTCTCAGCAAGTCTTTCCTGTGCTGCAACCTGAACTTTAATTTCTTCATGCGCAAATTTGATTGCTTCGATCATTTCCTGCTCAGAAATTTCGTCCATAATACCTTCTACCATAACGATAGAATCTTTGGTTGCACCTACCATAATATCCAGATCAGCTTTTGCAAGATCTACCATACTTGGGTTTACCGAAAGTTCGCCATCAATTCTTACCACTCTTACTTCCGACATTGGTCCGTTGAAAGGGATATCGGTTATGGCAATTGCTGCAGAAGCGGCTAAACCTGCAAGGGCTTCCGGCATTACTTCTTTATCGTAAGAAATCAATGAAATCATTACCTGTACCTCTGCATGGAAATCTTCCGGGAAAAGCGGACGCAAAACGCGGTCTACCAGTCTCATCGTTAAGATTTCTTCATCAGATGGTCTTGCTTCTCTTCGGAAAAAGTTTCCTGGGATTTTACCTCCTGAATAGAATTTTTCTCTGTAATCTACCGTTAACGGAAGAAAATCTACGCCCGGGCTTGCTTCTTTGTTGGCAACAACGGTTGCTAAAAGCATGGTGCCGCCCATTCTTACTACTACGGATCCGTTGGCCTGTTTTGCCAGTTTCCCCGTTTCGATGGTGATTTCTCTACCATCTTTTAATTGAATTGTTTCAATAATTGCTTGTGGAGCATTCATAAAATTTGTTCGTCTTTGGCACTCCGTATTGAGTGCGGTTAATATTTAATCGTTTTAAATTATCGGAGGCAAAGATAGTTAAAATCACTGAAAATCTTAGATGTTAAACCGTTTTAATGAAGACTAATGCATTAAGGGTGCGTGCCGGTAAAATAAATTTCCGGTAGATAAGAAAACGATAAACCTGAAAATTATATTAAAACAGAAGTCTTCTTTTTTACTTCTTACCAGAGTTTCACCGTTATAGAAAGCATTGATTTCGTTATGAGGACTGCACTATTCTTTTTTACTGCGTTTTTTTGCAGGATGTTTGGTCACAGATTGAAATATACCCGCAGATTTCTTTATACTCGTATCAGTAAAGTTGCCTTTGACAAATAATTTTGAGCAGCGGAAATTATATTTTTTCTCAGAAGAGCTGTCTCCGGTGGCATAATATTGGAATTTAACCCGGAAATCATTAAAAAAATATTATTATGGGAATTTTATGGACGCTTATTATAGGCGCAATCGCAGGCTGGCTGGGCTCACAGATCTTTAAAGGAGGAAGCCTTGGCCTTATCGGAAACATTATTGTAGGGATCATTGGTGGTGTAATAGGATATTACCTTTTGGGCACCACTTTCGGAACTGCAGTTATAGGTCAAATTTTAACCGGAGCTGTGGGATCTATTATCTTACTAGCGGTGATTAATCTTTTTTCCGGCAGAAGGGTATAATGAATTATACACTTTTAAGCATAAAAAAGCAACTCAATTGAGTTGCTTTAATTTTTCTCGGAAAAATGATTATTTTCTTAAACCAAGTTCTGCGATAATCGCTCTGTATCGGTTAATATCTTTCTTCTTAAGATAATCCAAAAGCGCTTTTCTTTTACCTACCAACGCTACCAAAGAACGCTCCGTGTTGAAATCGTGACGGTTTGCTTTAAGGTGTTGAGATAAGTGATTGATTCTGTAAGTGAAAAGGGCAACTTGTCCTTCAGCGCTTCCTGTGTCTGCATCAGACTTTCCGTGTTTTGCGAAGATTTCTTTCTTCTTTTCTGTTGTTAAGTACATTCCAATATTATTTTAATGATTATTATGTAACGGGTGCAAAAGTACAATAATTTTCTTTTCCACGAAAATATTATTGCATTAATGAGGGTAAAGACTTAGATATAAATGTTAAAAAAATCTTAATTTTCTTATTGCAATTCCGTTAAATGGCAGTATTTTTGTAAACACAAAATCATGATGAATCATCTTTACCTGTTTGCTTTAGGCACTTTTTTGTTTTTTACTGGCTGCCAGTCACTTCCGGCTCAAAATATTACTGCTGCAAAAGATTTGAAGAACCAGAATATCATCTATTTCAATCCTGAAGTTTTTCCCGATATTGATGAAATTAAAGAGCCCACTTACACCGCTTTTTATGCTGCTGTTTCCGAAAAAACGCAGTATTTCCGCAATTATAATATGTTGCGGGTAGATTCATACATGCCTTACGATGCGGTGGATGTTGATTCAGTTGTTGAGTATTGCAAAAATAACAATGCGCAACTCGCGGTGATTCCGAAAGTTAAGTATTTTAAAGTAGGAGTAGGGAAGTATGTTTTCTCGAATCAGGTGATCATCAGTATGAAATTATACGATTCTCTCGGCAATTTCCTGGCAGAAACCAATTACGACACCTACCGCAAAAATGCCAGAATTTTGGGCTCGGCAGAAAATTCAATTAAAATTGGCGCCACCGGTGCAATGACGAATCTTGGGAAGAACCTGCGTAAATCCAAAACATATTCAATTTCTGGGGCGAACTGATATTCCTTCGCTTTAATCATTCTTAATTTCGTTAGTTGCAAGTTTTTGAACTATTTTTGCAGTTCAACAGAAAATTTATTGTTTTTTGGAAACACAGGACCTCATATTTAATCCGGCAGATATTGCAGAAACGCTCAGCGAACTTCCCGTTAAAGAGCGCGTTTTGGCATTTCTGAAAGTTCCGAAACAGTACAAGGCAGAGGTGTTCTCGCACCTGGATCCCGATTTTCAGGAAGAAACCATCAGAAACATTGGCAGCGAAGAAGTTTCAGAAATCTTAAATGCCATGACGCCGGATGACCGTACGGCTTTGTTTGAGGATTTTCCGGACGAACTTATCAAATATTCCATCAATCACCTTAATCCGCAGGAAAGAAGAATTGCCCTGAAACTTTTGGGTTACGATTCCGATTCCATTGCGAGGCTCATGACGCCTTATTACATCCAGATCCGAAAAGAATGGACGGTGAAAAGATGCCTGCAGCAGATTAAAAAAGTCGGTAAAAAGATGGAAACAATGAACCATCTGTACGTGGTGGATGAAAGAAACCAACTTATTGATGACATTGCGATCGGTTCGTTACTTTTAGCGGAAGAAGATACTTTAATTTCCGAAATTACAGACAATCATTTTGTAGCCATTACCACCACCACGAGTAAAGAGGATGCGGTGCAGTATTTCGAAAAGTACGACAGAACTGCGCTTCCGATTGTAACCGAAGCCGGAGTTTTGGTTGGAATTGTTACCATTGATGACATCCTAGACCAAATCGAGCAGCAAAACACCGAAGATATCCAAAAATTCGGGGGTATGGAAGCGCTTGACGAACCTTACCGCCAAACGCACTGGTTTGAAATGATTAAAAAAAGAGGTTTTTGGCTTATTCTTTTATTTTTCTTTCAGCTTTTAACGGCTTCGGCGATGGGTTATTTCGAAGATGAAATTCAGAAAGCTGTAGTGCTTACCTTATTTGTCCCGCTGATTATTTCAAGTGGCGGGAATACGGGTTCACAGGCAGCTACATTGATTATCCGTGCGATGGCACTTCAGGAAATTACCGTTAAAGACTGGTGGCTTGTAATTAAAAAAGAACTTGTTACGGGAATGGTGCTTGGTGGAATGTTAGGCATTTTCGGATTTTTCAGAATCATGCTTTGGCAATACGCAGGCTGGTTCAACTATGGCCAATATTGGGCATTTATTGCATTAAGCGTTGGGATTTCACTGGCGATGATCGTTATGTGGGGAACGCTTTCGGGGTCTATGGTTCCTTTTGTCCTGAAGCGTTTTAAACTGGATCCGGCTACTTCTTCGGCACCTTTTGTGGCAACTCTGGTTGATGTTACCGGTTTGGTCATTTATTTTTCTGTGGCAGGACTGCTTTTGAGCGGCAAACTTCTATAAAAACTTTTATGAAAATCATTTCACTGGTTCCGAGTATTACCGAAACCCTTTTTGATTTGGGTTTATCTGAAAATGAAATCATCGGAAGAACAAAATTCTGTATTCATCCTGCAAACCGGCTTAAAAATGTATCTGTGATTGGCGGCACGAAGAACCTTAATATTACAAAGATTAAGGCCCTGAAACCTGATCTGATCATCGCCAATAAAGAAGAGAATATAAAAGAAGATGTGGAAGAGCTTCAGAAATATTTTAAAGTTCTGGTGACCAATGTTTCTAATCTAGAAGATAATTATTACCTTCTAAAAACATTGGGAAATTTACTTGGCAAACAAGAAATCGCTCAGAAATTTAATTTGAAAATCTATGAAATTCTTGCTAAATTTTCCACTTTAGAAAAGAAAAAATGCGCCTATTTGATTTGGAAAAATCCTTATATGACCGTAGGCTTCGATACTTTTATCCATGATATTTTGGATAAAATAGGTTTTCAAAACATTTTTAAAGATCATAAAAGATATCCGGAAATTTCAGTGGAAGATTTGAAAACTGCGGATTATATTTTTCTTTCTTCGGAACCGTTTCCGTTTCGGCAAAAACATATTGATGAACTCCAAAAAGAGCTTCCAGACGCCAAAATATTTTTGGTAGATGGTGAATCATTTTCCTGGTACGGAACCCGACTTGCGAAGTGCGAAGGTTATTTTCAAAATTTGGTTGAAAAATGCCAATAAAAAAAGAACTTCAAAAAGAAGTCCTTCAATTTATTTTAGAGAATAAGATTAAAATTTAGCCATTTCAGCTTTAATTTTGTCCTGCAAACCTGCGCTTGCTGCCACCAAGGGAAGTCTTAAATAATTTTTGATGATTCCTAATTCTGCCAAAACGGTTTTAATTCCTGCCGGATTTCCTTCCGCGAAGATCAATCTTGTGATTTCAACCAATTTATTGTGGATTTCGTAAGCTTCTTTCACTTTTCCTTCAAAAGCCAGCTGAACCATTGTTGAGAATTCTTTCGGATAACCTTGTCCAATCACCGAAATTACGCCGTTTCCGCCCGCCAGTGTTACAGGAAGCGTAAATTCGTCGTCACCGGAAACTAAATTGAAATTTGCAGGTTTCAGTCTCAAAATATCGAAATACTGCAGGATATTCGGTGCAGCTTCTTTAATCATGATTAAATTCGGGAATTCCTCAGCTAAACGAAGTGTGGTGGAAGCTTCAATGTTCTGTCCTGTCCGGGAAGGTACGTTGTAAATGATGATTTTTTTTCCCGTTTCGGCTAAAACTTTATAATGTTGGTAAAGCCCTTCCTGATTCGGTTTATTGTAGTAAGGAGAGACAGAAAGAACCGCATCGAATTCTGAAAGATCGGTTGCCTCGATTTGCTTTTTTACTTCCATTGTGTTGTTTCCACCAATTCCCAGAACAAGCGGAACGCGTTTGTTATTAACCTTTATAATGTGGTTGATAACTTGGTTTTTTTCTTCGGACGAAAGCGTTGCGGCCTCAGCGGTAGTTCCCAAAACCACAAGATAGTTGGTTCCGTTTTCGATGTTGTAATCTACCAGTTTGGTAAGTGAATCGAAATCTACGGATAAATCTTCATTAAAAGGTGTAACCAAAGCAACACCAACTCCTTTTAAATTGCTCATTGTTGTATAATTATCAGTCAAAATTACAAAATTTAAAACAAGAATTTATGAAAAACAATCATAAGTTTATATTCATATCTTTATATTTGCAACACTAGATTTTATTTTCATGAAAATTAAATTCCTGCTTATAGCATCAGCGTTTTTGTCTTTTACAGCCTGCAAAACACCGCTGAATATTGCCAAAGTAAGCCCCGAAAAAAATATTTCACTTTCCAAAGATTTACCGGAAGCTCAAAATTTTAAAGATTTTATTGAGCCTTACAAACAGGAAGTGGAAGGTAAAATGAACACAAAGATTTCGCACACTGCGGTAGATCTCAACAAACAGGGCGATAACAGCAATCTGGGGAATCTTCTGGCAGATTATACTTTTGAAGGTGCTGATGACTGGGCGAAAAAAAACGGAATCCCCGCCGGTGTTGACGCCGCGGTGATTAATGTTGGTGGAATACGATCCAGCATTGGCGCAGGAGATATCCTTACCAAACATGTGTACGAAGTAATGCCTTTCGAAAACGAAGTGGTAATTGTAAAGATGAAAGGTTCGGATCTGCAGGAACTTTTTGATTATTATCTGAAAACCCAGAAAAACAACCCCGTTTCTCATCTCTATATTGAAACTGATAATGACAAAGTTATCAAAGGCCTTGTAAAAGGAAAAGAGGTAATCGAGACGCAGGATTATTATATCGCAACTTCGGATTATTTGGCTTTGGGCGGAGATAATATGGCTTTTTTCGGGAAGGGAGAAGTGATTTCTACAGGTTTAAGGCTTCGGGATTTATTTTTGGACAAATTCAAGGCAAATCCTGAGATTACAGCCCCAAAAGACATCCGCTTAAACTTTAAAAATAAAAAAAACAGAACCGATGGATAGAAAGAAATTTCTGAAAACGATAGGAGGTGGAACTTTGGCGCTCACCCTTGCTCCGAATCTGCTGCTGGCGGAAAACTTTAAATTTTTAGAGCAGAATTCAGACTATAAACTTACAATTCTCCATACCAATGACCAGCACAGCCGGATTGAGCCGTTTGATTCCAGCTACAGCCGAAATCCCAATCAGGGAGGTTTTGCAAGAAGGGCAGCTTTAATTCAGAAAATCCGCGGTGAAGAAAAAAATGTGCTTTTACTGGATTCCGGTGATATTTTTCAAGGAACACCGTATTTCAATTTTTTTGGCGGTGAACTGGAGTTTAAACTCATGTCGATGATGGGTTATGATGCCGCGACGATGGGCAATCATGATTTTGATAATGGTCTGGAAGGTTTTAAAAAAGTTCAGCCAAATGCTAAATTCCCGTTTCTGTGCTCCAACTACGATTTTAAAAATACCATTCTGGACGGGCATACATTACCGTACAAAATTTTTAATAAAAATGGAATAAAAGTCGGGATTTTCGGCGTAGGTATTGAACTTTCAGGTTTGGTTGGCAAAAAGAGCTATGGCGAAACCCTTTATCTTGATCCTGTGGAAACTGCACAGCATTATGCTACATTTTTGCGGAAAGAAAAAAAATGTGATATGATCATTTGCCTCTCGCACATCGGTTATGATTACAAAGATGATCCTAAGAAGATTTCAGACAAAATTCTGGCTGCAAAGACCGATGGTATTGATCTGATTTTGGGCGGACATACCCATACTTTTTTACCCGAACCACAGTCATTTATTAATAAATCCGGCAAGAATGTACTTGTAAATCAGGTAGGTTGGGCCGGACTGCTTTTAGGGAAAATTAATTTTTATTTCGACAAAAATAAGAATGTAAAAAATATTTCCTGGAATAATCAAGTTATAGATGACAGCATTCTGGTCTGATAAGAGATATTAAGAAAAGGCGAGACCTTAAATTACAACACGAATTGAACGATGAAAAAGATATTACCGTTTTTAATCCTTTTATGTACGCTACAAATTTCTGCACAGGTAATTTCGAGCAGTAAGTGGAGCGATTTGTTTTCCTATAACAATGTTTTGGCGATCCGGGAAGATGGAAATAGACTGATCGCGGCTACAGAAAACGGGATATTTTTTTACACCCCTGCAAGCGGCGAACTTAGCAAACTTTCGAAAGCAAATGGTTTGCATGAAGTGAAGATTTCTGCTTTTGATTATAATCCACAAACCAAAATAGGTTTAGTAGGTTATCAAAATGGTTCGATGGACGTAATTACACCGGAAGGGATAACTTATGTAGTCGATATTCCGATTGCTACAGGATACGCTGGAGATAAAAAAATTAATCATATTTCGATTACAGGAAATTTGGCAGTAATTTCTGTGGGATATGGTGTTTCGATTTTCCGTTTAGACAGAAAAGAATTCGGTGACTCTGCCTTTTTCACCAGTGGAGGTGTATACGAGGCCGCCCGCGAAGCTGTGATTAAAGATAATGTGGTGTACGCTGTTACCGCAACCGGTTTAAAATCGCACGAAATAAATGTAACCTTCCCCATCTATTCAACATGGAACACCATAGTGGGAGAAAGTTACAGCCATATCAGCAATGGAAGCGTTATTGCGTATTCTAATACAAATACGGTGAGATATGGAAACGGTACTACATTTTCAAATCTACCGAGGAGTTTTTCTAATATACAGGATGTTTTGGTAACCCCGGAACATATTGTGGTTACAGATATTTCGTCAGTTTCTCTTTTTAGCACTGCGGGAAATTTTATTAAATCCTATGATGCCGGTGAACTACTGAATTCCGCAATTTATGCAGATTCAAAAATTTATGCAGGAACAAGGATTTCAGGAATAAAAAATGAAGCGGGAGAAAGTTTAAAACCAGACGGACCATATAGCAATACCTCGTATAAAATCAATCTTCACGAAAACCAGATCGTAATTTCTACCGGAGGTCGGGATGGTTTTAATACACCAATTTACAGGAATTTAGGATATTATCACTTTAACGGAACGAGTTGGGTATATCCTGAACTGTTCAGAAACTCTACTGTTCCTTTCAATGTTTTGGATGCCGTGATCAATCCTTCAAAACCTACAGAAATCTTCTTCACTAATTATACTTTTCAAGATGGAAGCAAAGGGATTTACCGGATGGATGATAATCAGTTTGCAAAAATTTACGCAAACACCGGTGGTGCATACAACCGGGTTGTGGGCTGTGTTTTCGACGAAAATAATCAGCTCCTTATTTCACAGTGGAGTGCCAAGGGAAGTTCCGGGGAAATTGGATTTTATCACTATAATCCCACTACAGACCAGTTTGGCTTCGTTTCTTCTGTAACCGCAGGACTCGTGCAGAAGCCATTTGCAAAAGGAGGAATTTTATATATTCCGGCTCCTTTCTTTTCATCAGGTGGTTTACTGGTTTACGACTACAAAAATACACCTGCAGTTACAGGCGATGACCGTTTTAAAATCCTTAGAAAAAACAATAATCTTCCTGCGGATGGAGTGGTGTCTGCGAATATTGATAAAAATGATGATATCTGGATTGGGACAAGAATAGGTCTCCGTATCATCAGTAACCCATCTTCATTTATCAGTGAAGAAAATCCACAGACAGAACCTGTGATTATTGAAGAAAACGGTCTTGGTGAAGAACTGTTCCGCGACAGCAGCATTTTGCAGATCGAGGTGGATGCCGGAAACCAAAAATGGATTTCAATTGATGATGGCGGTGTTTTTTATCTGAGTTCAACCGGCGAACAGACGCTGATGCATTTTACAAAAGAAAATTCACCTCTCCCAAGTAACAGCGTAACCGATATAAAAGTTGACAATAAAACCGGAAAAGTATATTTTGTAACGCTCGATGGAGTGATGGTTTATCAGGGTGATGTACTGAATGTCACTTCAGATTTCGGGGATGTATTGGTGTATCCGAATCCTGTGGTTTATTCCAAATATAAAGGTAATGTACGGATTAGAGGTTTGGCTGAAAAAACCAATATCCGGATTACAGATGCTGCGGGAAACCTTGTTCATCAGGCTGTTTCCAGAGGAGGATATTACGAATGGAATCTCAATAACCATCGGGGAGTTCGGGTAGCGTCCGGGATTTATTTTGTCCTGATGACCAATGCAGACGGAACCGATACTGCGACTGCAAAAATTGCTGTAGTAAATTAATGTTTACCCAAACCTGCTACTTACTTTCGTATGTGAAATATGGAGATAATGGTGCTGTGCTGCATTGTTTTTCGGCAGATACAGGCTACCAGAGTTTTTTTGCACGGGGCATTTATTCTTCAAAAAATAAAAAGAAACCTTATCTTCTTCCATTAAATCTTCTAAACATCACGGTCTCAAAACCCAATGCTCAAAAAGGAATTTCAACGGCATCAAAAATCGAACTTTCTGCCGGTATCCACGATTTTAATGATGTGAAGATCAACTCAGTCCTGTTCTTTACTGCAGATTTTCTTCATCAGATTTTAAGGGAAGAAGATCAGAATGACTTGGCTTTTAATGAAATAGAAGAGTTCATGCATGAAATTGCCCTCAATAACCATAATTCGCATATATCGTTAATTTTTAATTTTTTAAAAATTTCTGGAATTGCACCGCTTTTTAAAGACGAAAAATATTTGGACCCCGAATCAGGAGTTTTCAGAGACCAAATTTCTCATCCACTTTTTACTGAAGAAATTTCACAGCTTTGGAAGCGTTTTTTAACTGCGCCCCAAACCTACTCAATTAAGCTTCAGCGAGCAGAAAGAAATGCTTTTCTCGATTCGCTGATGGTTTATTATCACTTGCATTTTTCGGGATTCTATACCCCTAATTCTTTGGCTGTTTTGCGACAGATTTACGAATAACGGGATAAAAAAAAGTTCCTCATTTTTGAGGAACTTTATAATTTATGCTCAGATATTATCTTTCTGCATCAAAATGTGTTGTTTTGTAAATTTGGAAATTAAATACAAAACTCCTGTTTCTGTATGCAAGACCGGTATAATTGAAATGTACATCTCTTGCAAAAGCTGCTCTGGAAGGAACAATGATCACACC
The DNA here is from genome assembly GCF_026107505.2 of Kaistella yananensis. Taxonomy (NCBI): domain Bacteria; kingdom Pseudomonadati; phylum Bacteroidota; class Flavobacteriia; order Flavobacteriales; family Weeksellaceae; genus Kaistella; species Kaistella yananensis. The sequence goes on from NZ_JAPCHZ010000001.1 coordinate 444,497, forward strand.
CTGAAGATTATAATTGCTGTCATCGGGCATATCAAATGCCTGAAATTTTTTAATCGCTTCCTGAAATCCTTCAATTTCATAATAACTTCTCTCTTTGGCAGCGGCAACTGTTGCACTTGTGAGAACAGATTTCTTCACGTAGAAATAAGAAGGATCTACTTCCGGAACCCCAGCACCGTCGATGGTATTTCTGAAGGTTGATGGTGATGTAAAAGTAACCTTATTATCGGTATTTGTAGCAACATAAGTTGTCGATTTACTCATTAATCTAAGCAAATCATATTGGCCGACATTTGCTCCAGCGGTTGGCTGTGCACCGGGTCTTACGATATAAATAACACCGGACGGCAATGTTACAGGGTTCAAATCTGCTAACTTTACGTTTACCGTATCTGTAGCAACAAAATCCTTTATATTTCCTTTCGCATCAAGGTAATGAGTCTCCAGAAAGTGTTGTGCTGCCTGGTCATCATATGTATTCTGCGTTTGTATGCTTACTTCCTCTATTGTCTCGGGATCATCATCGTTTCTGCAAGATATAAGGGCTATAGATGCTAATGCGAGATATAAGAATGTTTTCTTCATTTTTAATATTATCATTAAATTGCTAAAATTTTCAATCCAGCAAAAGTATAAATAAAATATGAGAATCGATAAATTTTTATGGTGTGTACGGTTTTACAAAACAAGAAGTATTGCGGCCGATGAAATCAAGAAAAACAGAGTTTCTGTGGGAAATAATGTGGTGAAATCATCCAAAGAGGTGAATCCGGGAGATGTGATAAAAATTCGCAAAAATCAAATCGATTATCAGCTTAAGGTTCTTGAGATCCCGAAAAGCAGGTTAGGTGCGAAGTTGGTTCCCCTTCATATTGAAGACAAAACAGATAAAGAACAATACGAAATCCTTAAACTACGTAAGCTTACCCAGGATTACTACCGAGGAAAAGGCGAGGGAAGACCTACGAAAAAAGACCGCCGGGATATGGATGAATATGTAGCCGGAGATGCAAATTCCGAAATGGCTGATGATGACTGGGATTTATTTTTCAGTGATGTGAACGAAAATCCTGCGGATTAAAAAACGCAGCAATCTCATCGGCAATCTGTTCTGGTTCTTTACCATCGGTATCTACAGTAAATTTTGCCTGTGAATAATAAACGTTTCTTTCAAAAAGATGTTTGGCGATAAATTCGGGGAGATCTTCATCGTTTTGCGAAGCAATAAGCGGTCTTTTCTGTTTCTGTTTTAAAAGTCTCTCAGCAAGTGTTTTTACAGAAGTTCGGAGGAAAATACTTTGCGTATGCTTATTGATAAGTTGCATATTGTTATAGTAAGCTGGTGTGCCGCCACCGAGACTTAAAATACAGTGTTCAGAAGTTGCTAAAATCTCTTCAAGTAATTCCCGTTCCTGCTTTCTAAAGTAGATTTCACCCTTTTTTTGAAAGATTTCGTGAATGGATAAATTATTTTTCAAAGAAATTTCTTTGTCGAGATCAATTAATTTTAAATGTAGCTTTTGGCTCAAAACTTTGGAAATGTGAGATTTACCACTTCCCATGTATCCTATGAGTGAAATAATCATTTTTGAATTTTGTACAAATTACTAAAAAAATTTTGAGATTTTAAAAAAAGGCCTATCTTTGCACCACTCAAAAAGGGAAAATAATTACAGACTTCGGTTTTTAATTATTCGTTTTAGAGAGTGGCCGACTCGGTAGCTCAGCTGGTAGAGCAATACACTTTTAATGTATGGGTCCTGGGTTCGAATCCCAGCCGGGTCACTAGCTAAAAATTCCGTAACTGTTACGGATTTTTTTTGCCTGCGTGGTGAAATTGGTAGACACGCCATCTTGAGGGGGTGGTTTCCTAAGGATGTGCTGGTTCGAGTCCAGTCGCAGGCACAAGTTAAATTTATTAGAAAGTAAATTTTATTGTTTACATTTTCTAAGACTCGGTAGCTCAGCTGGTAGAGCAATACACTTTTAATGTATGGGTCCTGGGTTCGAATCCCAGCCGGGTCACAATTTTACTCTTAGGAGTAAATTTTTTTCATATTAATATTTTGTGATTTGGTGATCAAAAGTCTTCCCTCAAGGAAGACTTTTGACGTTTTATTAATCCAGGTGCATATTGTCTATCAACCGTACGTCGCCAACAAATACGACGATGAATGCGCGGTAATTGCGGTCTTTATAAAAAAAGTCCGTTTCTTTCAGGGTGGCTTCGTCCGCAATTTCAAAATATTCTAAAACCATTCCCCGCTGATCTTCGAATATATCTTTAACCCTTTGGTATATTTCAGAAACGGTGATGATCCGGAACCAGTCGTTTACTTTTACCAGTGTTTCATAAATAACTTTTGCGGCTTCGCACTGCTCATGATCTAATCTTTTGTTTCTGGAACTCATCGCGAGCCCGTTTTTTTCACGGTAGATCGGTACGCCATGGATTTTTATTGGTAAATTGAGTTTCTCAACAAGTTTTTTTATGATGGCGAGCTGTTGGTAATCTTTGTCTCCGAAGTAAGCGTTGTCGGGTTTTACCTGGCGGAAGAGTTCTTCTACCACAGTGCCGACACCATTGAAATGTCCTGGACGAAATTTGCCTTCCATTTCATTTTCTAAACCATCGAAGTTATATTCCTTGCTTTTTAGTCCTTCGGGATAAATATCAGTGACTTCAGGGATGTAAACAGCATCTACGAATGCGGATTTTTCCAGAATTTCTATGTCCTTTTCAATTGTACGCGGATATTTTTCAAGATCTGATGCGTTGTTGAATTGGGTGGGATTAACAAAGATCGAGGAGATTACCAAGTCGTTTTCTTTTCTTGCGGCTTCGTACAGAGAGATGTGTCCATCATGTAATGCGCCCATAGTTGGAGCAAAACCCACTTTTTTACCCATCTCTTTCTGCCTTTCTATATAATCCAGAAGTGTTTTCTTTGTTTTAAAAATTTCCATAGTTTATTAATGTAATGGTAAAAATAGTTATTTCTGAGAAAAAATAATACACTTGTAAAAAAATGTTTTTTACGCATAAACAGAGCAAATTCAATTATAATTATTAAAATTTGTTAATTGAAAAATATTAGCTTAAAATTTCGTAATTTTGCCCGACAGAATATTCTGCTTGATAATTGAAGAAACGATAGATTTTATGCCGAACCAAAAAATATTATACGTCACTACAGAAATGTTTCCGTACCAGGAAGACAGCAATATGGCCGCCATGGTTAACAAAATGTCGCTAAAGATGCACCAGGAAGGCAACGATGTACGCGTTTTTATGCCAAGATTTGGCCAGATCAGCGAACGGAAGTTTCAGCTCCATGAGGTTATCCGCCTTTCTGGGATGAACATTATTATTAATGATCTGGATCAACCGCTGATTATTAAAGTGGCTTCTCTGCCGGGCGAAAGACTTCAGGTTTATTTTATAGATAACGATGAGTATTTTAAGAGAAAGCAATTTTACGCAGATGATGAAGGAAATTATTTTCCGGATAATGATGAGCGTGCGATCTTTTTTGCCAGAGGCGTAATTGAAACCATCAAAAAGCTCAACTGGGTTCCGGATGTAATTCATCTTAATGGCTGGATGGCTTCTTTCATCCCGGTTTATTTAAAAACTTTTTACAAGAACGATTCTTATTTTAAAGATTCAAAGCTTGTACTTTCTGTTTATAACGAGGAAGATGCAGCGCTTTCACCCTCTGTAGAACAAAAATTGAATTTCGACAATATTACTTCACTAAAAGCGTTTAAGAAGCCTAGTTTTCAGCAGTTCGTTATCGAAAGCATGGACATGGTAGATGTCGTGGTAAAAGGTGATGAATTTCTGCAGGATGAACTGGATGCGGCCTTCAATAAGACAAAAACTGCAAAATCTGAATATTTAGACGCTGAATCAATCGCAAAATTATACTAATCAATTTAAAATTTAATGACAAAAAATATTAAGAAATTCTTCAATATTACAGCTTCGCTGGTAATTGGAAGTTTAATTTTATGGAATTGTGAACCCGATGCAGATCAACTGGGTTCACAGTTTTTTCAGAACGGAGCTCAGGGGATAGATTCAACATATAGCGTAATTGCTTATAGCGTAAATAATAACGACACCATACGTACAGATGCGACAAGACTCCAAAGCGCTACTTTAGGAGCTTTCAATGAGCCACAGTTCGGTCTTCAAAAATCAGCTTACGTTTCGCAGGTCAGACTTTCTTCTTACAGCCCGGATTTTGGGACAAACGCCGTTCTGGATTCAGCTGTTTTGGTTATTAAGCCGTCTTATGCTTCAGATTCTGCTACCACTACAACTGCAGATGATTATATTTATCCTGTGGGAGCAGTGCCTGCAAAAAAGGTGGTTGTGACTTATCCGGTGACCAAATACGGCAAAACCAAAATCGATGGAAAAACATTGTTTAATATAAAAGTTAATGAAGTTAACGACTTTTTAGGCTCTAATACCGATAAGATTTTTTCAAACAAAGCTGTTACGACCGGGAATTTATTGGCAAATAAGGTTTTCAACGGTACGATTAACTCTATTAAAATTACAAAAGATTCAGATAATTCAGATCTTTATATACGCGAGGCTTCCCTTAGAATTTCTTTAGACAGTGCTTTTTTTCAGAATAAAATTATTGCCAAAGCTTCTTCACCTGAACTTGCTGACGCTGCATCCTTTATCAGATATTTTAAAGGAGTAAGATTATCTGTGGAACAGAACGATGGGTATATTTTCAATTTCGATCCCAACAGTGTTGTAATCAATCTTTATTATAAGAAGGATAAAGTTGAAAACGGCACCATAACGAGAGAAGAAGGTGTGTTTCCTCTTGATTTAGGCTCTGCAAACACCCACTTTAACCAAATTGTATATGACAGGACGAATACTCCGTCCGCATCTGTAGTTTCAGTTCAGGATACTATCAATGGAATGCCAAAACTATATGCGCAGGGAATGGGAGGTCCGGGAATCGGAATTAAAATTCCTGAAACTACGATTGCAACGATTAAAGATTTATATAACAACGAAAAAGCAGGAATTATTTCAGCAAAATTAAGGCTTTACACCGATGTAGCGAGCTGGAGCAATAATTACCAGAAACCTTCTTATTTTGTAGTAAAACAAAAAGATCTTAACACCTATCTTGAGGATATGAGCATGCTTGCCTATACTGGAGTTTATAATCTAGTGAAGTCTTATGATCTAGATAAAAATCCGGCTAAGTACGAGATTGGTATTACGCAGACTTTGAAAAATATTGTCGAGAAAGAAGCTAAGTCCCGCCATTTCATCCTGAACGTAGGTAATTATACCTATGATCAGACCGGTGCTTTGTTGGGTTCATTTTATGCGGATCTTGGAGCGCAAAACTTCAATACGAGGTCTTATACACCTCACAGAGCTGTATTCGTAGGAACAGATCCTGGTAATGCCAGAAGTGCGCAGCTCATTATTACTTACGGAAAAAAATAGATTAAGAATTTTAAATAAAATATAATTATATGTGTGGTATTGTAGGATACACCGGTTTTCAGGATGCATATGAAGTGGTAATCAACGGTCTTCGCCGTTTAGAATACCGCGGATACGACAGTGCAGGGATTGTACTCGACAGTGAAAATTCAGATTTCGCTGTAGCTAAAACCAAAGGCAAGGTTGATGATTTAGTTGCCATTTCCAAAGATCTTTCCGGCAAGGCAAATGTAGGAATGGGCCATACAAGATGGGCAACCCATGGCGTGCCGAGTGACAGAAATTCGCATCCGCATGTTTCAAATAACGGCAAAATAGCATTAGTTCATAATGGGATTATCGAAAATTACGATACCATTAAAATTATGCTTACCGATAAAGGCTTCACTTTTCAGTCAGAAACCGATACTGAAATTTTGGTAAACCTGATCCAGTATTTTATGGATACCAATTCGGAAATCGATTTTCCTACGGCAGTACGTTTCGCTTTGAATGAAGTTTATGGTGCCTATGCAATCACGGTAATGCACGATGATTTCCCAGGTGTACTTGTAGTAGCAAGATTAGGTTCTCCGTTGGCGATTGGTCTTGGCGAAAAAGAGTATTTTATTGCTTCAGATGCTTCACCTTTCGTAGAATTTACCAAGGAAGCTGTTTATCTTGAAGAAGGTCATATGGCAACAATCTCTTTGGAAAAAGGAGTTGACATTAGAAACATTAAAGACAATGAAAAAGTTATCCCTGAAGTTCAGGAACTAAAATTAAGTCTGGAGCAAATTGAGAAAGGTGGATACGAGCATTTTATGCTTAAAGAAATTTTCGAACAGCCTAAATCTATTCATGATACTTTAAGAGGAAGATTACTTGTTGATGAAGGAATCATTAAAATGGCCGGAATCTGGGATCACCTTGACAGAATCAGCCAGGCACAGAAAATTACGATTATTGCGTGCGGTACTTCTTGGCATGCAGGTTTAATTGGTGAATATTTAATAGAGGAGTTTGCAAGGATTCCGGTAGAGGTAGAATACGCATCAGAATTCCGTTACAGAAATCCAATTATCTCCGAAAAAGATGTGGTTATTGCAATTTCCCAGTCCGGTGAAACGGCAGATACCATGGCAGCCATTAAAATGGCGAGAGAAAAAGGTGCTTTCATTTACGGAATCTGTAATGTAGTAGATTCTTCAATCGCAAGAATTACCGATGCAGGATCTTATACTCATGCTGGACCTGAAATTGGTGTGGCTTCTACAAAAGCATTCACAGCCCAGCTTACGATACTTTCGCTTATCGCTTTGAAATTAGGTAAACACAACGGACATTTGAGCAATCAGGAATTCATGAAACTTATTACTGAGCTAGATGCTATTCCGAAAAAAGTTGAAGAAGTCCTTGAATCTACCAATGAAATTACCCAGAATATTGCTAAGAATTTTGTTGACGCACAAAACTTCCTTTATTTAGGAAGAGGATACAATTTTCCGGCAGCGTTGGAAGGAGCTCTGAAGCTTAAGGAAATCTCTTATATTCATGCGGAGGGATATCCGGCTGCTGAAATGAAACACGGACCAATTGCACTGATCGACGAAAACATGCCGATTGTGATCATTGCGCCAAAACAAGGACATTATGATAAAATTGTAAGCAACGTACAGGAAATTAAGGCACGAAAGGGGAAAGTAATCGCGGTAGTTAACAAAGGAGATACCCAGGTAGCTTCCATGGCAGACTATGTTATCGAGTTTCCCGAAACTTCAGAATGTTTCTCTCCAATTATTGCGTCAGTTCCATTACAGTTACTGGCTTACTACATTGCTGTTTACAGGGGAGCAAATGTTGATCAGCCGAGAAATCTTGCAAAATCTGTGACTGTAGAGTAAAATAAATGTTAATTTTTGTAAAATAATCCAAGCAATTTTACGTTCTGCAAAAAAAATCATAATTGTTTTCTAAAAAATTATATATATTTACCGCTTAATTTCTAAAAAATAGCATGAAAAGAATATTTCTTATATTAATATCAGCATCTGTAGTAATCTCTTGTTCCAAAGGTGGTGGTGCCTCTGCAGGTAAGCCCGGAATAAAAGGAGAACTTGTCCCAAAGGGAAAATCTAAATCTTTCGTAGCCGAAAGACCTTACGGAATGGTAGCTGTGCCGGCAGGTTCCTATGTGATGGGTATGGCTGATCAGGACTTTACCAATACTCCGGAAAAAGCAACTCTTAAAACAGTTACCGTTTCTTCATTTTTTATGGATGAAACAGAAATTACCAATGCGGAATATCGTGTTTTCATTAATTATGTAAGAGACTCTATTGCTCGTTCTCTTCTAGCAGAAGCTGCTGGAGAAGGTGGTTCTGATGGTGACGGAACGTCGATAGCAGATTTTGCCTATGCTTCAAAAAAAGCAGCTGACGAGAAGAATGCTTATCAGGAATTTATGGAATCTCAGGGCGGGAGAGAAGGTTATGATGAATCTAAAAAACTCGACTGGTCTGTGCCTCTCCGCTGGAAAACTTCTGACTATCCGGATGCACAGTATGCAGAGATTCTGGAATCTATGTATCTTCCACCAGCTGAAAGAATTAATAATGAAAGAATTTTAGATAGTAGAAAACTTCTTTATGCTTACACCTGGGAAGATATAGAATCAGCGGTTAAAGATAAATCGAGAGGTGCAAACTATCTTAAGAAAGAAAGTATTGCTGTATATCCGGACACTACTGTTTGGATCAAAGATTTCAACTACGCTTATAACGAACCGTTATATGATGGATATTTCTGGCACAGTGCTTACAAAAACTATCCTGTTGTTGGGGTAACTTGGGATCAGGCAAGAGCATTCTGTGACTTCAGATCAAAACTGAAATCTGATTATAATGAAGCACTGAAAAAGAAAAAACAAAAACCAATGGCCTTCCGTCTGCCTACAGAAGCGGAATGGGAGTACGCCGCGAGAGGAGGTAGAGAAAATGCAACATATCCGTGGGGTGGTCCGTACCTTCAGGATGACAGAGGATGTTACCTCGCCAACTTTAAACCAAAACGTGGTAATTACATTGAAGACGAGAAGAAAGGAACCTATACTTATACAGCACCTGTAAAACAGTTCCAGAAGAATGGTTTTGGTCTTTATGACATGGCTGGTAACGTTGCTGAATGGACCGAGTCTCCTTACAACAATTCAACTTATCAGTTTGCTTCAACTTTAAATCCTTATTTATCAAATGAAGCTTACAAAGAGCCAAGAAAATCTGTACGTGGCGGTTCCTGGAAAGATGTAGGATACCTCCTGATGACGGGCGCCAGAGATTACGAAAGAAAAGATTCGGCGAGAAGTTATATTGGCTTCAGAACGGTTCAGGATATTCCGGAGGGAACTGCAAAATTCAAGAAAAGAACAAACTAAATTCAGCGATAAAAAAACTAAACAAATAATTAACTACTAAAAATTCAACTGACATGTTTAAGACTAAAGAAGCTATTTATAATTTTATTTACTCCATAGGAGCTGCAATCGTAATTTTTGGTGCACTATTTAAAATCACGCACTGGAGTTTAGGTCCACTTTCCGGCAATACTTTATTGGCAATAGGACTTATTACGGAAGCGATTATCTTTATTATTTTCGCATTCGATCCGCCGAAAACTGAAGAATCTTATGCATGGGAAAATGTATATCCTGAATTATTAGACAAAGATGCAAACCCAAACCCTAAACACTCTACATTAGGCATTCAATCTGCAGAAGTTAAAGAACTGGAAGTTTCTCTATCCGATAAATTAGATCAAATGCTTGCTGATGCAAAATTAGATGTAAACTTATTCGAAAGATTAAGAACCGGTATTGATAAGTTTTCAAGCTCAGTTGATCAGATCAATCAAACTGTTGATGTTACCACTTCTACGCAGAAATATAACGATCAGTTAACTTTAGCTGCAAGTCACTTAGAAAGTATGAACGCTTTATATGCACTTCAGTTAGAGCATGGTAAAACGCAAACTGAGTACAGCAAAAAATATGTTGAAGATATGCAGAAATCTGCAGCACATTCAGAAAAATTCAATGAAGAATTAACAGGATTAACAGCAAACCTTAACAGTCTTAACAGAGTTTACGGCGGCATGCTTAGTGCAATGAAATCATAGTTTTCTAACCATTTATAATTAAAATTTAAGATTATTAACAAAATTTACTAAAATGGCACAAGGAAAACAGACCCCTCGTCAGAAGATGATTAACCTGATGTACCTGGTCTTTATTGCAATGCTTGCACTGCAGATCGATCAGGAAATCGTGAGATCATTTTATGATACACAGGTTTCACTTACCGAAACCCGTAAATTAACAGATGCAAAAAACCAGTTATTTGAATATAATCTCTCGGAAAAAGCACAAATTTCACCTGAAGATAAAGCATCTTACGACAATTATATGCAGCTTAAGCAGCTCGGCGACGATCTCATTGGTGATATCGAAGGTAAAAAACAGAAAATGGTCGCACTCTCCGGCTTTAAGTATAGTGAAACAGATTTTGATTACAACACTTTAAACAGTGCAGATCCTGCTACCTCTCTTTTTTTCCAGGGAGGGGAAGAGTCTAAACCTTCAGCCGAAGCAAAATCAATGATGTCAAAGATTGATGTACTTCGAAATTTTATTGTTCAGAAATTTGAGGGAGAAGAAAATTTCCAAAACGTAGTAGCCCGCGCTAAGCAGAATATCATTACAGAATATCCAAAGAAGAAGAACGGCAAATCATGGCTGGTTCACAAGTTCTACAACCAACCTATGGTAGCTGCACTGGCAAATTTAGAAGTATTAGAAACCGAGATACGGAACATCCAGTCAGACGTTTTATCCGTTTATCTGCAGGGGAAAAGTGTCATGGCTGATCCTAACGCAACTCTAGTAACTGATACGCCTAAAACAGTTCCTCCGATGATTTCCAATTCTACTCATCAGGAAGATAAAAAAGAAGATTTTACCGCAACAATTACCTCTGGAACTGTATTATATCAGGGCTTTCCGAACCCGGTTAATGTTGACGGTGCGACTTCCTCAACTTCCATTTCGGCATCAGGTGCTACGGTATCAGGTGGCGGTGGCAAATGGACAGTAACTCCTGGTCCGGTGGATGAGGTAACCCTTACAGTGGGAGGTAAATCAACCAAATATATGGTTAAGAAATTACCGCCAGTGGTAGGAACAGTTAGAGGCAAAAGTGCAGTAGCAATGCCTGCAACGTCTATCAAAAATCAAACTGTAGCGGTAGATATGCCAGGATTTGTATATCCGGTAAGTTTTGCGGTAAACGGTTTTAAAGTGAAAGTTCCAAATAAACCATCGGTATCGGTAACAGGTAATTCTTTAGCTGAAGTGGCTAACTTATTTGCGAACCTGAGAGCTGGTGATAAAGTGACCATCCACGACATCGAGGTTACTGCAACCGGAATGGGGAACAGCATTCCGAAAACGCCAAGCAACGTTACAATAAATGTGACGAATTAATATGAGATAAAATTAAATTCATCTACCATAATGAAAAAGTTAATAGTAAGTATATTCCTCGCATCAGTAGGTTTCTCGCAGGCACAAACCATTCTTAATTCGAAGTCTCCCGAAGAGTTCCGGCAACTGCGCGAAGAAAATAAGATGATGAAAGGAGACAGCATCATCTCCAAAGAAGTGGTACCGCTTTCTTACGGGTATATCGATGAGAAAGACGTGCTGAAAAGTATCGTAGTTTGGGAAATCATTGATATGAATGATAAACTCAACCAGCAATTATACCATAATTCCGACGGTCTCGTTACCCAGAACAAGTCGCTTTTCCAAATTTTAATAGATGGAATTAACTCAGGTAAAATCAGCGAAGTGTATGATGACGAATATTTTACCACACGATTAGAGCCGGAAGAAATCAAGAAGAGAACCAGTAAATTGGTAATTTCTGATGATCTGATTGATAAAATTAATTCCGGAGCTAAAGTGACAGAAGCAGATAGAGCAGCCGGTACCGACGTGTACGAAACCAAGTCTGAGGATGTGAAACTCCTCAAGATTAAGGGAATGTGGTATATTGACAAAAGAGATTCCCAAATGAAATACCGCTTGCTGGGAATCGCGGCAATGGGGAAAGATCCACAGACAATGGGCGTAATTGGTGGTGATGGAGAACTGGTGGATTCTGGTGACGACTATATCGACTTATTTTGGGTATATTACCCAAATGTACGGCCACTTTTAGCCAATTACGTCGTATTCAACGGTAAAAACCTTTCCTCGGATATTACTTATGATGATGTGATGAATGCAAGGAGATTTTCATCGATTATCTACAAATCTGACAATGGTTTAGGAAACGGTGTAATCAAAGATTATATCCCACGTGATGCTGACGCACAGCTTGAAGAGAGCGAGCGAATCAAAGCACAGATTCTTCAGATGGAAAATGATATGTGGAATTACTAATCATTTCCTTTGAATATATACTAAAACCTGAGTATTTTTACTCAGGTTTTTTTAAGCTTTAATTGTAAGAATATATCAGGATGAAAAATGTAGATTATATCATTGTTGGGGGCGGATATGCAGGATTTTTTTTCGCCCATCAGTTAATACAGAACAATAAAACTTTCCTCATTTTTTCTGAAAACGGTAAAAGTGCGTCTCAGGTTTCTGCAGGCATCGTGAATCCTGTTGTTTTAAAGAAATTTACCACCTTTTGGCTTGCTCAGGAACAGATCAGTTTTCTGAAAAGTACATTAAAAGAAATTGAAGAATATACTGGTAAAAACTACTTAATCAACGAAAATATTCACCGGATTTTTCACGATAAAAAAGAGCAGGAACTCTGGCTATCAAAATCTGAAACAGAACAACTGGAGCCTTTCTTAAACCCAGAATTTAAGAATCTGGAGACTGTTCTGAACCCGTTTGCGGCTGGATCTGTAAATTTATCTGCCAGGCTTAATGTGGAAGAATTTTTTAATGATTTTAAAGCTTTTCTCAAGGAAAATAATCATCTAAGGGAGCAACATTTTGATTATTCAATAATTGCGGATAATTCATATGAACAAATCAGTTTTAAACATATTGTTTTTTGTGAAGGTATAGGAGTGAAAAATAATCCATTTTTTTCCGAAATTCCTGTAATGGCAAATAAAGGGCATCACCTGAAAGTGCAGCTATCAAAACCACTCACAAACTCATTTACGCTGAAGAAAAAACATTTTCTTTTTCCTTTAAACGGAGATAGCTATTATTACGGCGGAACTTACGACCCCAACGAAAGGACGAACGAAATTGATGATTTCGCAAAGCAGCAGCTAATAGAAGGACTTTCGGAATTCTATCCTCACGACTTCGAAATTAATGAAGTAAACTTTGGGTTCCGGCCCACCGTAAGAGACCGAAGACCCATTTTGGGAAGTCATCCCGAACATCCCAATTTTTACGTTTTCAATGGCTTGGGCGCACGTGGAATTTTAAACGGATGTTTCTTTTCAAAAGAATTATATGAACATATTGAAAATCAAAAACCTTTAATGCCTGAAGTAGATTTAAATAGGTTTAGTAAATAAAAAAATCTCTGAAGAAAACTTCAGAGATTTTTTAGCAGAGAGGAAGGGATTCGAACCCTCGATACAGTTACCCGTATACTAGCTTTCCAGGCTAGCTCCTTCAACCACTCGGACACCTCTCTAATTGAAGACTGCAAAAATAGAATATTTAATCGAGAACTGAAAATTGAAACTCATTTTTTTGAAGTTTAATTCACAGAAACTTCACCACAGATATTTCTGGAAAATATTTCTGCAAAATTACCCTCAAATTTTGGGTTGTCCAGCAAATGCATTGCTTTGGTAATGGCACTTTCAGCAGTCATGTCATGCCCGCTGATGGCCCCTATTTTAGTAAAAATATTGGAATTTGAGTACTTGCCAAAACTTATTCCACCCGAAACACATTGCGATACCACCACAATTTCGGTTCCCCGGTCGCGAAGCAGCTGTAGCGTCTGTTGTGTTTTCTCGGTGTTAAAAATCGTTCCCGAGCCAAAAACCTGCAGAATCAATACTTTCATTTTGGGCATCTGTAACAAATGCTCAAGATGCATTCCGGGAAAAATCCTCCAGAACAATACATCCGTTGAGATGTGGTCATCAACGCTGAAATTTTCTTCGGTTTCAGAACGCCACAGGAAATCTTTCTCGATATTCAAATGAACGCCCGATTGTCCCAAAACAGGATAGTTTGGCGTTTGGTAAGCATCAAAATATTCCGCAGAATATTTCAAGGTTCTGTTTCCCCGCAGCAGTTTATATTCAAAATAAATGGTAACTTCCTGTATTACCGCTTCGTTGTTTTCGTACAGACTTGCATAATAAAGACTTGTGAGGAGATTTTCTTTCGCATCAGTTCGTAAGTCACCAATTGGTAGTTGCGATCCTGTAAGCACAACGGGTTTTCGGAGATTTTTCAGCATAAAACTCAGAGCAGAAGCCGTATAAGACATGGTGTCGGTGCCGTGAAGAATCAAAAATCCGTCGTAATGATCGTAATTTTTACCGATATAGTTCGCGATAATTTTCCACTCCTGGGGCCCCATATCCGATGAATCCAGTGGCTTTTTGAAAGGATGCACAGAAACTTCACATTCAATAAGTTTCATTTCCGGAAGTTTTTGAAAGATATTTCCGAAGTCGAAAGCCCGCAGGCTGCCTGTTTCATAATCTTTTTCCATGCCGATGGTTCCACCGGTGTAGATCAGGAGTACTTTTCTTTTCATAGCTTCAAAAATACATCTTTTCAAGCTAATTTCTTTTGTTTGAAAGTTTGTTTCAGAACGAGGCCATTGAAATTAATTTTTTTTTGGGCGCCAGTTTCCGTCTTCCACTCCCGCTTTTTTGCTCCGCTTCGCTACACAAAAAGAGCTCCGTTCAAGCCGGGGCGCGGTAAAGTTTTAAAAATCATTCGATTTACCAATTATTCAAAATTTATTAATTGCACCTTTCAACACTTTTTGGCGCTCGCTTGGCTCGCGCCTCCTGCAAAAATTCTTATTTTTGAAATATGAATCATCAGCATACTTTCAACTATCTCAAACAATTTTTAACCGATGAAAGACTCGCAAAAATCGAACATTTTGCACCGGAAAGTTCAGATTTTGTATTGCCGGTAATGGAAGATATTTTTCAGTTCCGCAATGCCGCTGCGATTGTAAGGTCGGTAGAAGCGTGCGGATTTCATAAGATTGTAGCGATGGAAAGCGAGAACGAGTTCAACCCAAATCTTCGTGTAACAAAAGGAGCTGAAACCTGGGTGGAAGTTGAAAAACTTCCGCATAACCTGGAGAGTTTGATGGAAATAAAAAACCGTGGTTACAAAATTCTGGCGGTTTCACCCGAAAAAAATGCGACGATGCTTCCGGATTACGAGGTCAAAGAACCTGTAGCGTTGGTCTTCGGGACGGAAAAAGAAGGCGTTACGGAAGAAATTGTGGAATTTGCTGATGAAACGTTAGCAATTCCCATGTATGGATTTACCCGGAGTTTTAATGTTTCGGTTGCTGCCGCAATTTGTTTTTATGAACTGAAGCAGAAACTGATCAAATCCGGACTCGACTACAAACTTTCTGAAGAGAAAATAGGGAAGATGAAAGTAAGATGGGCGGTGAATTCTATTCCCAGCGGTCCGCAGATTTTAGCGAAATATTTAAAAGAACAGAAAATATAATGAATCAGCTTTTTGACGATCCGTTTTTCACTATAACGGCACTTGTAGGAGGAGTTTTTGTAGTCGCAGGATTTATTATGTTGAAATTTCCACCAAAGAAAATAAATTATCTATACGGCTATAGAACAAGTGCGTCTATGAAAAATCAGGATCAGTGGGATTTCGCGCAGAGCTATGCAGCCAAGGAAATGATGTTGACCGGAATTGTATTAGCAACAAGCGGCCTGCTTACATTAATTACAGATTTTGCAACTTCCGTAAAGCTTCTGGTTGGTCTGGTAATGGTTGGTTTGGCAGTTATAGTTCTTCTGGTAAGAGTTGAAAAGGCGATTAAGAAACGTTTTTCCGTGTAATAAACGTTTTACATCATCTTAAAATAATTCCACGCCGCGACAAAAACACCGGCTGTTTCCGTTCGCAGTCTTTGACTTCCCAGCGAAACTGCTTTAATTCCGCGTTCTGCCAAAAGTTGGATTTCTTTATCCGAGAAATCACCTTCAGGACCGATTAAAAAGGTGATGTTTTTCTGAGGATTGATTTCTTTTAAATCAATTCGTTCCAGATTTTCATTACAGTGTGCAACAAATGTCGTTTCCGGATCAAGCTTTTTTATGAAATCTGAGAATCTCACCAAATCATTAACCACCGGGAAATGAAATCTCAGACTTTGTTTCGACGCAGCGATACTCTGCTTTCTGAGTTTATCGATATTTAGATTTTTTCGTTCCGTTTTTTCGGTATGAATAAAACTCACTTCGGAAACTGCCATTTCGGTAGCTTTCTCCAAAAAAAACTCGATTCTGTCGATGTTTTTGGTAGGCGCAATTGCGATATGAAGTTTTGGCGAAAATTCCGGAATATTTTCTTTGATTTCATCGATGTTTAAAGAAGCTTTTTTGCCTTCAAAAACCAATTTTCCGTAGGCAAGATTTCCTTTTCCGTCGGTTACGGAAATTTCTTCGCCATCGCGCATTCTCAGGACTTTTACGATATGTTGCTGTTCTTCTTCATTGATGTGAACGGCAGGGAAAATTTCACCAAAAAATAGCTTCATTTCATTCGGATTTTTGTTTAAAACCTTCTTCAATATCATATCTTGCAGTAGCAGAAACCGAAAGGTCAGCAAATTCACCCCGGTCGAATTTCAGTTTGGCAACCATAGCGATCATTGCTGCGTTGTCTGTGGTGTATTCGAATTTTGGGATGTAAATATTCCAGCCCAGTTTTTCGGCGTTTTGCTGCATTGCTTCCCGAAGTCCGGAATTTGCTGAAACGCCACCTGCGATTGCCACTTCGTTGATATTTAATTCTTTTGAAGCTTTTTCAAGTTTATCCATTAAAATTTCAACAATAGATTTCTGTACAGAAGCGCAAAGATCTGCAAGATTTTCTTTAATAAAATCCGGATTTTTTTTCACTTCTTTTTGAATAAAATAAAGTACAGACGTTTTTATACCGCTGAAAGAATAATCGTATTGCTCAAGTTTCGGTTTATTAAATTTAAATGAATTTTTATCACCTGTTTTTGCAAGCCGGTCAACAATAGGTCCAGCCGGATAATCAAGATTAAATATTTTTCCAATTTTGTCGAATGCTTCTCCTGCAGCATCATCAATTGTTTTTCCGATAATTTCCATATCGAAATAGTCTTTCACGAGCACAATCATGGTGTGCCCGCCGGAGACGGTGAGGCACAGAAAAGGAAATTTCGGGGGCATAATATTTGCATCGTCGATGAAGTGCGCCAGAATGTGTGCCTGAAGGTGATTAACTTCAATCAAAGGGACATTTAAACTCATCGCAAGTGATTTGGCGAAAGATGTACCTACGAGCAACGAGCCGAGAAGTCCGGGGCCGCGCGTAAATCCGACGGCAGAAATATCTTTTTGTTGTATATTTGCTTTGGACAGTGATTTTTCAACCACGGGAATAATGTTTTGCTGGTGCGCACGTGAAGCCAGTTCCGGAACCACACCGCCATAGTCGTTGTGAATTTCCTGATTAGCTGCAATGTTTGAAAGGATTTTATTCCCCTGAATAATTGCTGCTGAAGTATCGTCGCAGGACGATTCTATCCCTAAAATTATTGAGTCGCTCATAACAATGGCAAATTTAGAGAATAATAACGATAACGAAAACAAAAAATCTGTAGCCCAGAACATTGGCGATTCTGTGCAGAAAGGTGTGGAAAACGTTCAGGAAACTGTAAAAGAAACCGTAAAAGGTGCTGCAGAACTGGCTTCCGACGCAATTACAAAACCAGTAGAAACTGCCGGCGAATTTGTGGATCAGGCTGCCAAAGATGTTACCAGCTATAAGTGGTGGGCAAAACTTTTACTTATTTTATTCTGGTCCGGGCTTTTTCTGGTCGCGTCTTTTTTGGTTATTGTAAGTCTTCCTTCAACAAAGAATTGGGCAGCACAAAAAGTGATTGCAAAACTTAATACCGACATGAAATCGCAGATGTCGTTTAAAAGTGTTGACATCAATTATTTTGGAGATATCCATATTCACGAAGTTGCGATTAAAGATTATAAAAACTTCCCCTTTCTGAAAGCCAAGGAACTTTATGCAGACTCTAATTGGTTTGCAATCATCAGTGATTCACGGAATCTGCAGTTTCAATCGTTGTCTTTGGAAAAAATGGATTTAAAGGTCATTACGTATAAAGGCGACAGTATTTCGAATTTCATCCGATTTGTGGATCTCTTCAATACCCCGGCACCTACGGTTAAAAAAGAGCCATTTCAGTTAAAATCCAGAATTTTTATTACTGATTCCAAAATATCTATTGTAAATCAGAACAGTGAAGGTGAAGCCGGTAAATGGCTTACTGCTCAGAATGTTAATCTTGTGGTGCCAGAACTTCGTGTAAATGGATCTGATGTTTTTGCTCAGATTAATAACATGCGTTTTACTACTGAAAGATGGGGTAAAAAACATTTTGTTGATACATTTTCTGCGGATTTTGGATTGACCAAAGAAGCCCTTACGCTGAAGGACTTAACCCTAAATACAGATCATTCACTCCTTCAGGGAGATTTAATTTTAAATCTGAATAACGGTTCCTGGGCTGATTTTACGAATAAAGTGAAATGGGACATGACGCTGCAGCCCGGAAGCCAGATCAGCGGTTACGATATCAGCTATTTTGTCACCAATTGGGATAATTATAAACCAATTAATATTTCTGGTGATATGACCGGCCCACTGAACGATTTTTATCTCGATAATTTTTTGGTTAGAAATCCGCAAGTTAACATTAGAACGGCTAAAATGAAGGTTGAAAATATTCTGAATGGTAACTTTCAGATTGAGACCAACTCACTTTCTACCGATTTTACGTACAAAGAACTGAAAGCAATGATGCCCACTTTCATTTCATCAAAAATGAAAAATTTTGCTGATGATTTCGGAAGGTTAAAATACAATGGCGCTGTACGCCTAAATCCTAAGCAGGTTTATGTTTCCAACGCAAATTTAATTACGGGGAGTGGCCAGGCAAAAATAAATAATTTCTACCTCGAAGATTACAGTTCTAATCTCCCGAAATACCGTGGTTATGCAGAATTAAACGATTTGAATACTTCGGTGATTACCAAAATGAATCAGGTGGGATTAATTTCCGGTAAGTTTAATATCCAGGGGCAGAGTTTTGATGTAAATACCATGAAACTGAGAACCCGTTCACAGATTTCGAAAATTGAAATCATGAACAGGGAAATTAATAACGTTTATCTGGATGGTTTGCTGGATCACAAAACCTATAACGGAATTGTAAATGTAAATGACGAACAGGCGAGAGCAAATGTAAAAGGACTTGTCGATTTCCGCACCAGCCGTTTGCTTGCAGATGTTGTTGCGGATGTTAAGTATCTGAATGTCAACTATTTTACCGGCGGAAAAGGCACGCAGATTGTGAGTGGATTGGTTGACGGTAAAATTGCAATGACCAATATCAACGACTTGAATCTTGATGCTGATTTGCGGAACGTAAGTTTTACCAATGCCGCACAGAAGTATCTGATTCCCAATGCTAAAGTAAGAGCTTATTTTGAAAACGGAAACCGTATTGTTTCTGTTGACGCGCCGGGAGCTGTAAATGGCAGAATTGCCGGAAAATTCAATCTTGGTGATTTAGCCGGGATGGTTCAGAATGGGCTCGGTAAGATATTAGTCGGGCCACCGCCACGAAAATTATACAGAGGGCAGCACTTTACGATGGACTTTGATGTGAAACAGGGATTGGTAAGTTATTTTGAGCCCAATCTGCAGATTCCAAAAGGTGCGATTGTTAACGGCGCCTACGATGGTAACAGTAATAATCTGGTCTTAAATGTTGATGCAGCTTCGCTAAAATATTTGATGACCAAAAAAGAAGAAATCACCGATGCCGACAAAGCCTTAGCCGCTGCAAATCCTGCATATAAAATTACAGAACGCGATAAAATTACCCGCGACAGTGCGATGGTCGACAGTTTAATCGTTCGGATTAATACGGCAAATCTTGATGAACAGATTTTCGCGAAGGTAAATAGAGTAGAATACAATACCAATATTCTGAAAGACATCACTTTAAGCGGACGTAACGAAAATAACAGAATTCTGCATATCGCAGCTAATTTCAAACACGGCACTCCAGAAGACGAAATTAAAGAAACACTTAAGGAGTATGCGGTAAATCTTAACCAAACTACAGATCGGGCGGGGGATTATGTTTTCCGTTTTGAGCCTACTACCGTGAAATTCAATGATGTCGCATGGAGTGTGGATACGAGTCCGGAATTAAATCATTCGATTACATACAGAAAAAAAGCCGGTGATTTCTACATTCAGCGTTTGAGACTCTATTCGGATAACAGCGAACTTTTCCTGAATCAGGCCGTCTTCAAATCAGCCAAGGATTTTTCGGCAGATGGCGAAATTAAAAACCTGGATATTGCCAAAGTTTTTGCACTTACCAATAGCGACAACAGTATGGATGTACAGGGAATTGCTAACGGAACCTTCGATATTACCATGGATAAAAACAATCTTGAACCGCTTATCGATTTGAATATTACTGATATTCTGATGAATGGAAAAGATATGGGCAATGTAGTTATATCCGCTAAAAAAAGCAGTGTACCGAATGTTTTCGATGTTGAAGCAAAGGTGGTTTCCGCAGGAATTATTGGTGACAATAACCTTCACCTTACCGGGACCATTAACAACAATACTTCTTCACCAACGCTTGATTTAACTGCTGATATGAATGATTTTGATATCGCTTTTGCCCAGGAATTCGTAAAAGGCGTTTTCGGAAATCTAAGAGGAAAAGCTTCAGGAGACTTAAAAATTACTGGTAAACTTAGTGATGTTGATTACAGTGGTGATATCGCGATGAAAGACTTGGGGCTGAAACTCAACTTCACAGGTGTTGATTATTCGTTCGAGGATACTGTAATTTCACTTTCCAAAGGTTTGGCGATTCTGAATGACATTGGCGTAAAAGACGGAAGATCGAATTCCCGCGGATCAATTTCCGGTGCGATTCAGTTTGAAACTTTATCTTCAATGGGCGTCAACTTAGTGATGAGGGCTGATAATTTAATGCTGCTCAACACCACGCAGAAAGATTATGACCTTTTCTGGGGACGGATTTACGGTACCGGAACTTTATACGTGGACGGACCGGTTTCGGCTTTAAATATTTCTACGCCGGAAATGCGGGCTTTAAACAACAGTGTCTTCACCTTTAATTCTAATTCAACTTCTAATGTTGAAGAATTCAAGATGCTGAGATTCCTGAAAAGAGACGAAGCGGGAATTGTTTCCGTAGAAGAAAAGAAAAGATCCAGCGCGAACATGAATATCGATTTTACGATTGCGGTTGATAAGGGAACTACCGTAAACGTTATGGTGGGCGATGATATTGGTGATATAACCGTACGTGGAAATTCTGAGAAACTGCGATTCCAGATGTCCAGGACCGGAGCAATTTCAATGAACGGAAATTATTTCGTCGATAACGGAACCTTTGTTTCCAAAGCGATTCTTAACCGAACGTTCCAGATTTCCAAAGGAAGCAGCATCCGTTGGGATGGTGATGCAATGGCGCCGCAACTCGATATTAATGCAACTTATTTAAGAACCGTAACCAATGCCGGAGCCTATCTAAACATGGGAAGTCTGCAGCCAATCAATGTTTTGCTTTCTACAAGAATTTCGCAGACACTGAATAATCCGAAAATTGAATTGGGTGTTTCCGCACAGGATGTATCGAGCAGTTTGAGGGAAACTCTCGCCGAAAAAATGAGTAATGAAGACGAAAAAATCATTCAGTTTGGATCTGTTCTGGTGATGAGCAGTTTTAATGTTGGAAATTCTGCATTCGATATCAATCTGGGGAATACACTTGAAACTTCTGGTTATAATATGCTTTTCAAGCAGTTAGGTTCTGTATTGAACCAGATCAGTAACGAATTTCAGGTCGATTTAAATTACCTGAAAGGCGATGCAAACTCCAACAGTGGCGACCGTGCAAATGCCAGTGTGAGTATTGCGCTTTCGCCGAGAGTAACGGTAAAAACAGGGTTAGGAATCCCAATTTCCAGATCAGATAACGCGAATACCGATTATCTTTCGGGTGAAGGGATTGTAGAATACGATTGGTCTAAGAAAAACGACGGTACAAGATTGTTGCGAGCTTACAGTAAACCGACAAATATCGGATTGAACGGTGCTGGAGCCGGAAATGCAAGTGCCAACCAAAGCTACGGAGTAGGTGTAGTTTATAGTAAAAGTTTTAATACCATCTTTAAAAGGAAGAAAAAAGACAAAAATAATAATCCTAAACAGTCAGAATCTAAAAGAGATTCAATTATAAATGATACAATTAAATAAGGATAATCACTTAAATAGTAAAGATTGCGTTAAAACCTGTTAATATTTATCTAAATTTTTTCATTTTAATATTTTTTTGTAAATTTGCAAAAATGTTTGCAAACAATTATCAATTATACAATACATATATAAAATGAACTATCAACTCGACGAAATAGATAAAAAAATCTTGGATTTTTTAGTAGAAAACACCAGAATGCCCTTTACAGAAATCGCTAAACAAATGGAAGTTTCTGCAGGAACCATTCACGTAAGAGTTAAAAAGATGGAAGATGCCGGGATTATCTTAGGCTCTTCTCTTAATATCGATTACGGTAAACTCGATTATCATTTCACAGCTTTCATCGGAATTCTGCTCACCAAATCAAACAGAACCCAGGAAGTTTTGAAAGAACTTGCGACCATCCCGAACGTTATCGAGGCAAGTGTAATTTCCGGTAAATACAATATTTTCTGTAAAGTAAAAGCCAAAAATACAGAAGATGCTAAAAGAATCATTTACCAGATTGATGACATTCAGGATGTGATGAGAACTGAAAGTATGATCTCAATGCAGGAATATCTTTCTGATAAAAACAGATTAATCGACGCAGTTTCAATCTAACTGAACTGAATCTTTAGTAATAACTGAAAACTTTTGAATTCTTTCAAAAGTTTTTTTAATTTTACCACTATGAACGAAGAATTTTCTAACGAAAGTCCGAAAAAAGATTTAGGATTTATTTTATCACTTTCGGCTTTGCTGCTCTTCACGCTGATGGGAATTGGGATCGATTCCGACGAATATGTTCAGCAGAACGACCTCAATATTCCCGGATTTTACTTCATCCTTATTTTCCTTATCGATTTGCTGATGATTATTGGGCTAATTCTCATCTTTTTCTACAGAAAAATGGGAGTCTATATGTTCCCGGCGGCGGTGGTGCTGCATTTCTTTCTTCATAATTTTTATCTTTCGACCTTTTTGTATACCGATGTTACCAATCTTTTTATCTTTATATCGGTTGGTTTACTCGCATTCATCCCGAAGTGGCAATTCTTTAAATAACATTTATGTTTTCAAAAGCCTGCGAATACGCCATTAAAGCTTCCATTTACATTGCGCGGCAAAGTCTGCAGCAAAAAAGAGTGAATGTGAAAGAAGTATCCCAATCGATTGATGCTCCCGTAGCCTTTACCGCTAAAATTCTTCAGCAACTGTGCAGAGAAAATATTTTGGAATCGGTGCGTGGTCAGCAGGGAGGATTTGTTTTTGATAAAACAAAACAAAAAGAAATTACAATTTTTCATTTGGTAAGAATTTTTGATGGAGACGGACTTTTCACCCAGTGTGGTTTGGGACTTCAAAAATGTTCAGCAGAAAATCCTTGTCCTGTGCACGATGATTTTAAGGTAGTGCGTGAAAAACTTCTCGAAATGACCCAGAAACATTCCTTCTACGACTTAGGACTTAAAACCGAAAGCGGTCTCGCCTGGCTGAAATAAAATTCATATTTCAGTTTTCAAAATTTAAAGAACTCAACAATAGATTACTTTTAAAATTAATTAGGATAAATTTGTCCGAATTAAAAATATTTTATAAATTTGTACTATAATTTAAAACCAAAAGTAAATGCTTACTCAAGAAAAAACAATCGGCGACTTCGTTGCAGAAAATTTCAGAACTGCAGAAGTTTTTAAAAAATACAATATCGATTTCTGCTGCAAAGGCGGGAGAACGGTAGAAGAAGCTTGCGATAGTAAAAAAGTGAGTCCCCAACAGATTTATCAGGAATTGGAAGAAATAGTAAACAGAAAATCCGAAGACATCGATTTTAATTCCTGGCCACTGGATTTATTGGCAGATTATGTTGAGAAAACCCACCACCGTTACGTGGAAGAAAAATCTGCAATGCTGATTCCTTATTTGAATAAACTTTGCAAAGTACACGGTGAAAGACATCCTGAACTTTTTGAAATTAACGAACTTTTCATTGGCAGTGCCCAGGATTTGGCAGCACACATGAAAAAAGAAGAACTCATTCTTTTCCCGTTCATCAAGCAGATGGTAGAAGCGAAGAAAAATGGCGACGCATTGCCGGCGCCTCGTTTCGGAACAGTAGAAAATCCTGTTGCCATGATGAAGCACGAGCATGAAGCTGAAGGCGAACGTTTCGTAAAAATTGCTGAACTTACCAATAATTATGAGTTTCCAGATGACGCCTGTGGAACTTACCAGGTAACGTACAGAATGCTGGAAGACTTCCAGAACGACCTGCACAAACACATTCACTTAGAAAATAACATTCTTTTTCCAAAAGCAATCGCGATGGAAAAAACATTCTAAATTAATTCCGTAGTTGTTTATTTGATAAGAAACCGTTTCAGAGAATATTCTGAAACGGTTTTGTTTTGCTGAGAAATCTTTTAGAAAAGCGCTACCTGAAGAAACGCACCGATATTATTTTCGTTGTGTTTCAGCGGGCCGTAATATTCCATATTTGCGCCTACACCGAAAGTTAAATTCTTATTGGGTAACACCTGCACGGGGCGCGTACATAGCTTCTCGTATGCAGATCGGCAGACATCGCGTGGACATAAGTTTACATTAAAGGTTCGCAGAGGATTATAGTGCGAAAGCAGCAAGAGAAAATTTTAATGAATTTATAAATCTGTCGGTCATTATTTTATTTTAAAATTATCACTTACCAAAATACTTTAGTTGAAGATTGAATTATAGGATATATAAGGAGAATTGTAGGATTTTTTTAAGAAAGATTTAATTCTAGCGTTAAAATAAATCTATTTGAGACTGCTCGTGAATATTATTCTTTTTACCTTGTCGTATGAATAGCCTAAATGAGTTATTTTCTCCTTATCCAAAATGTTTTCAATAGATTTTATTTTTTCCTTCTCAAAAAGTTGCTTAAATTTTTTGTTAGTGATTTGTTTACCATTGAAGAGATAAACTGTTTGCTCATTATACCTTTTTGTAGCCTCGTTTAAATTTCTACTCTGATCATAATATTCGTAAGATTGATTATAATCAACGATCGGTGCATTTTTATCTGATTTATAATTGGTCCTGGCGTTGCATGAAACCAGAGCTAGCGCTAGAACGATGATGAAATTTTTCATAACTGTTTTTAAAATAGATATTCTGATAGTAAATATGAAAAAACACGCCTCTGAAAGACGTGTCTTAAATGTATAATTGAAGAGAAATTATTACGCTATAATTCTTTTTACCGCTGCTTTTACGGCATCTGCATCAATTCCGTATTTCTTCATCAGTTCCGCCGGTGTTGCTGATTCACCGAAAGTATCGTTTACTGCAACAAATTCCTGGATTGTAGGTCTTTTTCTGGCTAACATACCTGCAACCGATTCGCCTAAACCACCTAAATAATTATGCTCTTCAGCGGTTACGATTTTGCCGGTTTTTTCAACAGATTTCAGAATAATTTCTTCGTCCAGAGGTTTAATGGTGTGAATGTTAATCACCTCACACGAAATTCCCTCTTTCTCCAGTTCATCCGCTGCAAGCAGAGATTCCCAAACCAAATGTCCGGTCGCCACGATGGTTACATCGGTGCCTTCCTGTAAAAGAATTCCTTTTCCGATTTCGAAAGGCATATCTTCCGGAATGAAAACCGGAACTACAGGTCGACCAAATCTCAAATAAACCGGACCTTCAAAATCGGCAATCGCCAAAGTTGCGGCTTTGGTCTGGTTGTAGTCGCAAGTGTTGATAACCGTCATTCCCGGAAGCATTTTCATCATTCCGATGTCTTCCAAAACTTGGTGCGTTGCACCGTCTTCTCCCAAAGTCAAACCGGCGTGAGAAGCGCAAATCTTTACATTTTTATTTGAATACGCAATCGACTGACGAATTTGGTCATAAACTCTTGAAGTCGAAAAATTTGCAAAAGTTCCGGTAAATGGAATTTTTCCGATGATGGTTAATCCTGCTGCAATTCCCATCATGTTTGCCTCTGCAATCCCTACCTGGATAAATCTTTCCGGAGCTTTTTCAATGAATTTCTCCATTTTCAGGGAACCGATTAAGTCAGCACAAAGTGCCACGACATTAGGGTTCTTGTCGGCCAATTCAGCCAATCCTGCACCGAAACCGCTTCTTGTATCTTTTTTTTCTGTGTATGTATATTTCATTTTTATCTTTTTTGATGTTTGTGAATTACTTTAAACTTCACAAATTTTAGTAATCAGCCGGGGCTTCTAAATATAATTGTTTGAAGGCGGTATCAAGCTGCTCATCGTTAGGCGCTTTTCCGTGCCATGCGTGAGTTCCGGTCATGAAATCAACCCCGTAACCCATTTCGGTATGAAGAATAATTGCGACAGGTTTTCCGTTTCCGGTTTCTGCTTTTGCTCTTTCAAGGATTGAAATTACTGCTTCCAGATCGTTTCCGTTTTTTTCATTCAACACTTTCCATCCGAAAGCTTCCAGTTTCGCGTGTAAATCTCCTAAACTTAAGACATCATCGGTATCTCCGTCGATCTGTCTTCCGTTGTAATCGATGGTTGCGATTACATTATCTACTTTTTTAGCAGCGGCAAACATCAAAGCTTCCCAGATTTGTCCTTCCTGTAATTCCCCGTCTCCGTGAAGGGTATAAACTAGGGATTGGTCACCGTCTAATTTTTTACCGAGAGCCGCTCCGATTGCTACAGAAAGTCCCTGTCCAAGTGAACCTGAAGCAATTCTAACTCCCGGTAAACCTTCGTGAGTTGTTGGGTGTCCCTGCAATCTGGAATTCAATCTTCTGAAAGATTTCAGTTCTTCTACCGGAAAGTAGCCAAATCTCGCCAAAGTTGAATAGAACACCGGCGAAATGTGTCCGTTGGAAAGGAAGAAAAGGTCTTCATTTTTACCTTCCATGGTGAACGGAAGTTTATAGTTCATTACTTTCCCGTACAGTGCGGTGAAGTATTCGGTACAGCCCAAACTACCACCGGGATGCCCGGAATTCACGGCGTGAACCATTCTTAAAATGTCTCTTCTGATTTGCGTTGTAAGAGATTTCAGCTCTTCAATACTTTTGCTCATTATTTTGATTTATTTGCCAGCGAATTTACAAATTTTTGATGGGTTTTGGAAATGAAAAATTCCGGGTTTTCGGCCCGGAATATTGGTGATTATTTGTTGAGTTTTTATTTCTTCCTGATCAGCCACAGCCCTATAAAAGTGAGAAGACCGTTAATTATAATAAGTTCTACACCAATTCTGTAATCTGTATTCTGGGTTACCAGATAGTTGATGAAATAGGTTAAAACCGGTGCCAGCAAAGTTACGGCAATGATTGCATATTTTTTGGTAATCTGATATTTGGTTAAAATCCCGAAGGCAAAAAGTCCCAGAAGCGGTCCGTAAGTATAACCGGCAACTTCCATGATGAGATATACGATTGATTTATCATCAATGGCTTTGAAAATCATGATTAAAGCGAAGAAAATGGCGGTGAAGATTAAATGAATCTTCATCCGCAGTCTTTTTTTCTGCTTTTCAGTTTTGGTTGTGTCTTCATTGATGTTTAATAAATCTACACAGTATGAGCTTGTAACGGCAGTTAATGCGCCATCTGCAGAAGGAAAAAGTGCAGAAATTAAACCGATGATGAAAATTACCGAGATAAACAGCGGGAAATAGCCCTGAAGCGAAAGTGCAGGAAAAAGATCGTCGCCCATGATATTATTTACAGTGCCTGTTGCAGCATCTTTAAAACCGAAAACATTGGTAATGTTTTCTTTCCCGTTTACGATATCAACGATTTTTGCGTATTCAGCACCATTTTCCATGGCGAACAGGTATAGAAGTCCGCCCAGGAAAAGAAAGGCAAGATTCACAAGTAATAGTGTTCCTGCAAAAGTGAGCATATTCTTCTTGGAATTTTTAAGATTGTCTACAGAAATGTTTTTCTGCATCATCTCCTGATCCAGACCAGTCATGGCGATCGTGATAAACATACCGCCGAGAATTGTTTTCAGGAAAAATGTTTTCGAGTTTACATCAAAATTAACGAAATGCGTATAGTTTTTAGCCGCCAGCACATTGTATGCTTCGCCTGCGGATAAATTAAGATTCGAGAGAATAAAAATAATACAAACCACCAAACTCAGGATCATAAATGAAGTCTGAAGTGTATCGGTAATTACAATTGTTTTTACCCCACCTTCGAATGTATAGAGTAAAACCATGATAAGAATTACAGCAGAAGTTACCCAAAACGGTACGCCTAAAGCCGAGAGAAGAAATATCTGCAATACATTTACCACTAAGTATAATCTTGCTGTTGCACCAATGGAACGTGAAATAATAAAGAACAGAGAACCGATTTTGTGAGCCTCTACATTAAACCTCCGCCCCAGATAGGTATAAATGGAAGTGAGATTCATCCGGTAATAAAGAGGCAGAAGAACAAATGCCACGATAAAATAGCCGATAAAAAAACCGATGACCAGCATATAGTATTCGAATCCACCGAAGGGATAATCTCCTGCTGTTATTTTGCCGACAGTTCCCGGAACCGAAATAAACGTAACGCCACTTAAACTGGTGCCAATCATCCCAAACGCGACAAGCCACCATTTGCTTTTTTTGTTTCCGATAAAGAATGACTGGTTGTCGGCATTTCTGCTGGTGATGTACGAGATCACCAATAAACCGATAAAATACGCGAAAACAAATAAGAGCAAAATCGTTCCTGGGTTCATTTTTTTAAGAATTTAATGAGCAAATATAGTTTTTTTACGTTATTTCTCCAGAAGCCTGTCCTGCGTTTCTTATCGGTGATAGATTTCTTTGGTTTTACTTTCCTTTAGCATTACTTGGTTGGTCAGTCACCAGTAACAAAAAACCCCTCAGTTTTAGCTGATGGGGTTTGGAAAGTAAGTATTTAATTCTTTATGCCAGAACATCTTGCAGTTCTACATTTCTTGCAATCGTAGCTTTAGCGTACGAGCAAAGAGGGATCACTTTTTTCCCATTTTCTCTTGCGTATTCTACGCCTGCAATTACCAGCTGTTTTGCGTATCCTTTTCCATTAAAAGCTTCATCAACACCGGTGTGATCAATGATGAATTTATCTGTACCTGCCCAAGTGTAGGTCATTTCTCCGGCTTTTACGCCGTCTTCATAAATTTCGAATACGCCGTTTTTTTCGTTGTTGTGATGTTGTATTTCTGCCATGTTTTTATTTTTAAAAAATTGTATAAAAGAAAAAAGTTAAAGGTTGAGTTTCACTTTTTTTCTGGATTTAAGATTGAGTTGGTGCCCACTGATCATAAGGCGACATATCGAAAGCAAAAACCTCCATCATATCCAGTCCAAGGGCTTTTGCTACTCCTTCTCCATATTCTGGATCTGCTTTGTAGCAATTTCTGATATGGCGGATTTGGATGAATTTCTCGGCTCCACCGACATTTGCGGCAGTATTTTTAAATAAAACATCGGCTTTTCCATCGGCTTTGATGATTCTGAACAAATCCCCTGGTTGGGTGAAGTAATCTTCATCATCATCCCGGAATTTGTGAGCATAAGCATCACCTGAAATTTCCAATGGTGGTTCCTTAGCGCTTGGTTGTTCCTGCCATTCGCCGTAACTGTTTGGTTCATAATGTTTTGTTGCGCCGTAATTTCCGTCCACGCGCATTTGTCCGTCTCTGTGGAAAGCATGATAAGGACATCTTGGCTTGTTTACAGGAATCTGAAAATGGTTTACGCCCAATCGGTATCGCTGCGCGTCGCCGTAAGAAAATAATCTTCCCTGGAGCATTTTGTCCGGTGAAAAACCAATTCCGGGAACAATATTGGTGGGGTTAAAAGCCGCCTGTTCAACATCCTGAAAATAATTTTCTGGGTTCTTATTAAGTTCAAATTCACCAACTTCAATGAGTGGAAAATCCTTTTTAGACCAAACTTTGGTTAAATCAAACGGATGGAACCGGTAAGTTTTTGCCTGTTCTTCGGTCATGATCTGTATAAACATTTTCCATTTCGGGAAATTGCCTTTTTCAATATTTTCGAACAAATCTTTCTGTGAAGATTCGCGATCCATTCCGATGATTTCAGCAGCTTCTTCATCTGATAAATTTTCAATTCCCTGCTGCGTTCTGAAATGGAATTTCACCCAATGACGGACATTGGCGTGATTGATAAAGCTGTAAGTATGGCTTCCGAAGCCATGCATGTGGCGGTAACCGTTTGGGATTCCCCGGTCGCTCATCACAATGGTTACCTGATGTAGAGATTCCGGCAGTAAAGTCCAAAAATCCCAGTTGTTATTGGCGCTCCTCATATTGGTTTTCGGATCGCGTTTTACGGCATGATTCAGATCAGGAAATTTCATCGGATCACGGAAAAAGAATACCGGAGTATTGTTTCCCACCAAATCCCAAATTCCCTCGTCGGTATAAAATTTTAAGGCAAAACCACGAATGTCTCTTTCTGCATCGGCAGCACCGCGTTCTCCTGCCACGGTAGAAAACCGTGCAAACATTTCTGTTTTTTTGCCAATTTCATTAAAGATATGGGCTTTTGTATATTGCGAAATATCGTGGGTTACGGTAAATGTTCCAAATGCGCCGGAACCTTTGGCGTGCATCCTTCTTTCCGGGATAACTTCTCTGTCGAAGTTGGCCATTTTTTCCAGAAACCAGAAGTCCTGCATCAGCATTGGTCCTCTGGCTCCCGCGGTCTGTACATTTTGGTTGTCTGGCACAGGCGCTCCGGTCTGTCTTGTCAGTTTTTTCTTTTCTTCCATGATTATAATATTTTGTCAGATAAAGTTACAAATTAAAATAGCTTCATAAACTTCATTCTATCTAATTGTATGATA
This sequence comes from Kaistella yananensis, assembly GCF_026107505.2. Lineage (NCBI taxonomy): Bacteria > Pseudomonadati > Bacteroidota > Flavobacteriia > Flavobacteriales > Weeksellaceae > Kaistella > Kaistella yananensis. The sequence continues at coordinate 475,461 of NZ_JAPCHZ010000001.1, forward strand.
TTTTTGGGTGAAAAGATAAACTGACAGGTGAATTAAACGAAGATTGCGTTTGTTATTTTGACAGTTTCCCGTTTAAAATGGATTTGGGAAGAGGCACGAACTCTTCTTCATCTCCTACAACCAAAGGAAATGCTTCGTGGTTTTGCTCATGCCAGTTGATTTTGGCTTTCTCGATGATTTCTTTATCAGAATTCACGAAATTCCAGAAAATATAGCGTTCTTCTTCGAAAGGTTCGCCACCAAAAAGATAGATGGTCGAATTTTCACTGATTTCAAATTCGCATAAATTCGCATTTTTAGCAACCAGCAATTGTTTTCCGCCGAAAGTATTTCCTTCGATGGTTACATTTCCTTCCAATACATACATCGCCACTTCGCCGAAGAGATTTCTCCCGATGCTTATTTTCTGTGCAGTTTGGCTTTTAATTTCTAAAAAAAACAATTTTGAATGAACAGGAACAGGAGATCTTCTTCCGAAAAGTTCGCCCGCAATCAGTTTGTACTGCAAATCTCCTTCGTTCCAAACCGGAACGTCTTCCGCCTCGGTGTGATGAAAGGTAGGTTCGCTTTGTTCCAGATTTTTTGGTAAACCTACCCAAATTTGAAAACCATGAAGATTTTTTTCGGTACTTCTAAGGTATTCCGGAGTTCTTTCGGAGTGCACGACTCCTTTTCCGGCGGTCATCCAGTTCACCGCACCTGGTTTTATTTCGATATCACTTCCCAAACTATCTTTGTGCTGAATGGATCCTTCAAAAAGATAAGTAAGTGTAGAAAGTCCAATGTGCGGATGAGGCGGAACTTCTAAATTCTGATATTCCTTCAACGAAGCAGGGCCCATGTGATCGATGAAAACGAAAGGTCCAACAGCGCGTTTTTCTCTGAAAGGAAGCAGCCTTCCGACTAAAAAGTTCCCAATGTCCGCAGCTTTTTCTTCAATGATGAGTCCGATGTTTGACATGATTAAATTGGGTTTTAATGTTATAGAATAAACAAGTGCGGCAATATTTTAGTGCATTCCTAATCTTCTTTTGACCTCCGGAATGACCTGCGTTGCAAACAATTCGATGGATTTCATCGTTGTTTCATGTGGGACAAATCCCATGCTCGCCTGCGCAAAAAATCGGGTGAAGCCGAAAAGTTCGTATTCATAAATAATTTTTTCAACAACTTGTTCTACGCTTCCTACCATCAGTGATCCTTCCGGACTTCTCATGAACTCAAACTGTTCGCGAGACATCGGTTGCCAACCGCGGCTTCTCCCTACACGATCCATCATTTGGGCGTAATAAGGGAAAAATTCGTCGGCAGTTTTTTCGCCATCTTCTCCTACAAACAGATGATTATTGATTCCCACTTGAAGATCTTCCGGTTTTACTCCATTTTGTAAAGCAGATTTTTTATAAAGATTAATAAATGGCGCAAACTGACTTGGCATTCCACCGATAATTGCAAGCATTAGTGGAAGCTGAAGTTTTGCAGCTCGCACTGCCGAAGCCGGAGTTCCTCCCGCTGCAAGCCAAATGGGAAGTTCTCCGTTTAATGCTCTTGGATAAACACCTAAATCATGAATCGGCGTACGAAGAGTTCCCTGCCAAGAAACTTTTTCTTCTTTATTAATTTTAAGCAAAAGATCGAGTTTCTCATCAAAAAGCTCGTTGTAATCATTCAAATCAAAACCAAATAAAGGGAAAGATTCTATGAAAGAACCCCGTCCGGCCATGATTTCTGCTCTTCCGCCGGAAATTGCGTCCACCGTTGCAAATTGCTGATAAACGCGAACCGGATCTTCGGAACTTAAAACTGTTACCGCACTCGATAATTTAATATTTTTGGTGATTGCAGCAGCTGCCGCCAAAACCGTGGTTGGTGACGATACAGCGTAATCCGGACGGTGATGTTCGCCAATTCCGAAAACATCAACGCCCAGTTCATCGGCTAGTTTTATTTCTTCTAAAAGATTTTGTATTCTTTGGTGTGCATTGAATCCTTTACCGGGAACAGTTTCCGGAGCCATATCGGCAAAGGTCATCAAGCCAAATTCGATCTTTTTCATATTTGCTGTGAATTTTAATAAGCTGCTGTGAAAATTTGATGTATGAATTTTTTGTTTTCAAGTTCATCAACAACCGCAACTGCCAAATCCTGAACGGAATGTCTGGAACGTCCCTCTTCATCAAAAATAGGTGAGTCGGTTGCTACTCTGTATTTTCCAGTTTTTACTTGGTCTTCGCTGAACATGCTCATTTCAATGGCGGGGCTGAAAAATTCCCAATCGAGATTTTCGTTCTTGGAAAGGTTTTCAACAAAATAATTCTTCACCGCACTTGCAGCGGGATAAATTTCTTTCGGAAAATTCGGTCCGTCAACCAGGTGATTTCCATCAATTTTTAATGTTCCTGCACCTCCGATAACGATTAATCTTTTCACTCCTGAATTTTCAACTGCATTTTGAATGGAAGCTGCACCTTTTTGATATTCCTCGTGAATGTTGGGATTGGTCCATCCCGGGTTGTAAGCGCTTATTACCGCATCACTGCCTTTCACGGCTTCCGCCAAATCAGCTTCGCTAAAAACATCAACGTTTTTTTTCTCTAGATTTTCTTTTTCGATATTGATTTTATCGGTATTTCTTGCGATTGCAGTTACTTGATAATTTCTTTCCAATAGTTCATTAAGAATGGCATTTCCTACAAAACCTGTAGCGCCGATCAGTGCTATTTTCATTTTTATATAATTTAAAATTTAAAGTTTTTTTTATTAATTAAAGGTAGAGGAAAAATAACAACTCGAATAGTTCGCGGTTACTTTTAACAAAACTTTAATCTTCCAGATAGCCAAACTTGCCTGTATTAAAATCATCAAAAGCTTGAATGATTTCTTCGCGGGAATTCATTACGAAAGGACCATGAGGGAAAATAGGTTCGTTCAACGGTTCGCCGCTAATGATTAAAACGATAGCGTTTTCCGATGCTTCGATGGTGAAATCTTCGCCTTCATTTTCGAACAAAACGAAATGATCTGTAGGAACTTTTTCTTCACCATTAACCAAAATATTTCCTTCAATCACCAAAGCTGCCGTATTGAAATGGGGAGGAAAACTAAAATTTGCTTTTCCATGTTCTTTCAATTTCGCATTCATCAAATTTACGGGACTGAAAGTGGAAGCCGGACCTTTTTGGCTGTTGTATTCTCCCGCAATTACTTCAATAAAACCATTTTCTCCTAAATCCACCAACTTCATCTCAGAATTTTTAATGGCTTGATATTTTGGAGCGCTCATTTTATCTTTCGCAGGCAAATTCACCCAGAGTTGCACCATCTGGAAAATTCCACCTTCTTTTGCCCATTCTGTTTCGTGAAATTCTTTGTGAAGAACTCCGGAAGCAGCGGTCATCCATTGCACATCACCTTCACCGATGATTCCTCCGCCACCTGCACTGTCACCATGTTCAACACAGCCCTTGTAAGCGATGGTTACCGTTTCGAAACCGCGGTGTGGATGTACACCAACTCCGCGCGGCGTGTCGGTGCCGGAGAAATGAAACTTCGAATTATAATCCAACATAAGAAAAGGATCCATTCTTTTCATGTCCAAATGATATCCGCTGGGAATAAAATTATGGACCCTGAAACCATCACCAACAAAATGTGGAGGTTTAGGTGCTGCGATTAATTCTATATTTTTTGTTGCCATTGTGCTATTTTTTGATGATACAAAAGTACTTCAACACAAAGGCAAAAACATTGATGTAGGATAAGAACGAATCTCGTTGTAAATCAGTTATTTTTTACTGAAGAAACTTTTGATTATTCGGATTTCATGTTTTCGCCATCTTTTACATGAAGGCGTCGGAAAACAAAACCTGAGAGAATGGTGAGAATTCCTACCGCAAAAAAAGTGTAACGAAAGGCTAGGTGGGGATTTTCCAACTTTGCTTCGAAGGATTTTAAAATAATCAGCCCAAATGCGATTCCGAAACCAATGGCCAATTGCTGATTTACGGCAAGCAATGAGTTTCCACTGCTCGTATGATCATTTCGCAAATCAGCAATAGAAATCGTATTCATCGAAGTGAACTGAATGGAATTGAAAAATCCGAGCACTGCAATAATGGGAATAAACCAGAAAATGGAAGTATGAATTCCCGGAATTCCGAGGCAACAAATGAGTGCACCGATGATAAAGGTATTGGTCATCAGTGTTTTTCGGTAGCCGAATTTATTTAAAATAGAAATCACGAAAGATTTCCCAAACATCGCAGTTAAAGCCATCGGGGCGACAATCCAACCCGAAATCACCGCACTTTCTTTGTAAGCAATTTGAATCACTAAAGGTAACAGCAAAGGAATTGAGCTGATTCCCAATCGTGTAGCGAGATTTCCTACAATGCCTACTCGAAAGGTTCTTACCTGAAAAAGGTTTAAAGGGAAAATCGGATTTTTGGTTTTGCCTGCGTGTTTGTAATAATAATAAATCATCAAAAATCCCAAAATGAAAATCAGCAAAACGGGAGTGGTGTGCGTAGTATTTCCAAATAATTCCAGGGAAACTGAAAGCAGCAAAGACGCTGAGGCGAATATGATAAACCCTTTCAAATCAAATTCCGAAGACGCGGACTGATAATTGGGCATGTACTTGAGTCCTAAAATTATTCCCAGCAAGCCAATAGGAATATTGATGAGAAAAATCCAGTGCCAAGAAAGATAATCCACCATGTATCCGCCAACCAGTGGCCCTAAAACCGGACCGATTAATGCAGGGATAATTGCGAAATTCATCGCTTTTAGTAATTCGTTTTTCGGAAAAGTTTTGATCAATGCCAATTTGCCCACTGGTGTCATTAAACTTCCACCAATACCCTGTATCACTCTGGAAATTACCAAATGCATCAGGTTTTGAGAGATGGCACAAAATATCGACCCTGCACTGAAAATAATCAAAGCGAAAATGAAAACTTTCTTGGTTCCGAACTTATCGGCCAAAAAACCGCTTACCGGCATGAATAAAGCCAAAGTTAGTACATAGCTGATAATTGCATTGTGCATATTCAGTGGCGATTCGTTTAAATCTTTTGCGATTGATGGCAGCGATGTGTTCAGAATAGTAGAATCGAGCATCTGCATGAAAATTGCCGTCGCCAGAATAATGGGGAGAAATTTTTTAACAGAAGGGTTTGGTGTATTGATGGATTCAGACATTAAACAAAAATAAAAAAAATCCCGTGATAACTCGCGGGATTTAGAATGTTAAACGACGTCTTCTTTTTCTTTTCGGATACGTGTAATTCTTGTCACTTCGCTCCATTTCTCTTTTAATTCATTTTCAATATCGTAATCATCTTGAAGTCCGAGCCAAAATTTCGGAGAATTTCCAAAGTAAGCACTTAGTCTCACTGCTGTATCGGCAGAAATTCTTCTATTTCCTTTAATGATTGCCGAAATTCTGGTTTGTGGAATTTCCAAATCTTTCGAAAGTCTGTATTGTGAAATTTCGAGTGGAACCAAAAATTCCTCTAATAATATTTCTCCAGGTGATATATTTCTCAACTTTTTCATGTTTTTTCAATTTAATGATAATCTATAATTTCAACCGCAAACGCATTATGATTTTTCCATTTGAAAATAATTCTCCACTGATTATCAATCCGAATGCTATAAAATTCGGATAAATCACCCTTTAGTTTCTCTAGCCGATTTGCGGGCGGAATTCTAAGGTCAGCTATATCAATTGAATTATTAATCATCCTCAGTTTTCTTCTGGCAACCTCCTGAATTTCTCTTGGAAGTTTTTTAGAAACAACTCCATTCCAGATTTTTTCTGTTTCTTTATTTCCAAAATTGATAATCATCCTCTTTTGCGTTACTAACGTCAAAGGTAAGTAAAAACTTTTGAACATGAAGAATGTTTATCTCGAATAATCTTCACTCCAAGAAAACACCCCTAAAAAGCTTAAACTTCTTAAGGGTATATCAAATTTTTTAAATGTAGCTATCGATTAGTAACTGTCTTCGTGAACGGTTTTCACGGCTCTACCACTTGGATCGTTGGCGTTTTTGAAAGCTTCATCCCATTCTAAAGCGATAGGAGTGGAGCACGCAACCGACGGAACCGACGGAACTGTTGCCGCGGCGGTTTCACTTGGGAAATGCTCTTCGAAAATCGTTCTGTAGCGGTATTCTTCTTTGTTTTGTGGCGTGTTCAGCGGGAATCGGAATTTTGCATTCACCATCATCTCGTCTGTCACTTCTTTTTCGGCAACTTCTTTTAAAGAATCGATCCATGAATAGCCAACTCCGTCGGAGAATTGCTCTTTTTGCCTCCACACGATAGATTCCGGCAACAAATCTTCAAAAGCTTTTCTTAGCAGCCATTTTTCGATTTTTGGTTCGTGAGCGGTCACCATTTTATCTTTTGGATTTTGGCGCATCGCAACATCCATAAATTCTTTATCCAGGAAAGGTACGCGGCCTTCGATTCCCCAACTCATCAAGGCTTTATTGGCACGCAAACAATCATACAAGTGAAGTTTTCCAAGTTTTCTCACGTTTTCTTCATGAAATTCTTTTGCGTTAGGCGCTTTGTGGAAATACAGATATCCTCCGAATAATTCATCACTACCTTCGCCGGAAAGCACCATTTTAATTCCCATTGACTTGATGACTCTCGCTAATAAATACATCGGTGTGGAAGCCCGTACGGTAGTTACATCATAAGTTTCCAAGTGATAGATCACATCGCGAACCGCATCCAAACCTTCCTGAACAGTAAAATGAACTTCGTGGTGAATAGAGCCGATGTGATCCGCAGCTTTTTGTGCAGCAACCAGATCGGGACTTCCTTCCAGACCTACTGCAAAACTATGTAAACGCGGATACCAAGCTTCCTGAGTATCGCCACTTTCGATACGGTTTCGCGAATATTTTGCAGTTACCGCAGAAATAATCGAAGAATCCAATCCTCCGGAAAGCAAAACACCGTAAGGAACGTCGCTCATCAATTGTCTGTGAACAGCTTCTTCCAAAGCTTTTCTAAGTTCAGCTAAATCGGTCTTATTGTCTTTTACATTCTCGAAATCCTCCCAATCTCTCGTGTACCATTGCTGCAATTCGTAACCTTCGGGGCTGTAAAGAAAATGCCCGGGTAAAAAAGTTTCGATGGTTTTGCAAACACCTTCCAAAGCTTTAAGTTCAGAAGCTACATAATAATTTCCGTGTTGGTCCCAACCCTGGTATAGCGGGCAGATTCCCATGTGATCGCGGGCAACAAAATATACATTGTTTTCGGTATCGTATAAGGAGAAAGCAAAAATTCCGTTCAGTTTATCCACGAAATCTTTGCCGTATTTTTTAAATAAAGGAATGATTACTTCGCAATCGGATTCGGTTTGAAATTCGTAGTCCGGAAACTCTTTTCTAAGTTCACGGTGGTTGTAGATTTCACCATTTACGGCAAGAACGATTTTTTTATCATTAGAAAATAATGGCTGTTTCCCAGAAGTTGGGTCTACTATGGCCAATCTTTCGTGGGAGAAAATTACTTTTTCGTCCTGAAAAATTCCGCTCCAATCTGGTCCGCGGTGGCGAATTTTTTTAGACATTTCTAAAACCTGAGGTCTTAGAGTTTCGGTTTTTTGTTTAGCATCAAACAAGCATACAATTCCGCACATAGATTTATAATTATAAGTAGTTGTTAATAATTGATTAATTTTGTTCTGCAAACATAAAGTAAATGTTTATAAAACAAAATAATATTAAGCAAAATAAGAATATTTTACTAAAATTAGCTTTTAAAGCGGAAAAAATTAAGTTGAAAGGAGAAATTTAGAGAATCTGGTGGAAAAAATTCAAAAAAAAAGCAGACAAATGCCTGCTTTACGTTTCGTTAATGACTTTTATTTAAGCATTTCGCTGAATCAGCGCCATGTAGAAACCATCGAAACCTTCGCTCGGCATTACTTTTTCTTCTTTCAGTAAGCTAAAGCCTTCGTTGTTTTTTAAGAATTTTTCTACCTGCTCATTATTTTCACTTGGTAGGATGGAGCATGTTGCATATACCATCTTACCGCCTTTTTTCAGCATTTTGCTGTAATCCTGAAGGATTTGCTGCTGTTCCTGCTTGATTCGGTCAATAAAATCCTGGTCAATTTTCCATTTGGAATCTGGGTTTCTTTTTAAAATGCCCAATCCCGAACAAGGTGCGTCGATCAGCAGTCTGTCGGCTTTTTCATGAAGTCTTTTGATCACTTTATTGTCTTCAATGAAACGGGTTTCAATATTATGCGCTCCGGCTCTTTTCGCACGGCGTTTTAGTTCGGCCAATTTCCATTCGTAAATATCCAAGGCGATAATCTGACCTTTATTTTTCATCAAAGCCGCTAAGTGAAGGGTTTTTCCACCAGCTCCGGCGCAGGCATCTACAACGCGCATTCCTTCCTGAACATCCAGAAGTTCACCGATTTTCTGGGAAGAGGCATCCTGAACTTCGAATAAACCATCCTTAAAAGCTGAGGTTAAAAATACGTTTTTCTTCTCATCAAGCTGAACGGCATCAGGATAATTTCTGATCTGGAAGCTTTCCACATTTTCATCCTTCAGGTCAGAAATCAATTCTTTCGCTGTGGTTTTCAAGGTATTGGCGCGAAGAATTGTCGGAGCCTGCTCATTCAGCGCATGCATTTCTTTTTCCCAGTTGTTCCCGAGTTCTTTTTCCATCGTTTCGGCAAGCCACTCGGGAATTGAATATTCAATTGCTTTGGTGGGAACTGTATTCTTCTTCAGTTTATTAAGAATGTCAGCATTTTTAATCCCATCAAATTCCTCAAATTTTTTATAATATGTTTTGGTCCAAAGGCAGTATGCGAGAATCAGTTTATAGATATTATTCGGTTTCACGCCTTCGCCCATATAATATTCGAGGCGTTTTTTCCAGCGGATGATGTCGTAGAAAATTTGTGAAACTACCTTGCGGTCTTCGCTGCCCCATTTTCTGTTGGCTTTCAGAAGCCGCTCTATCACTTTATCTGCATATTTTCGGTCCTCGAAAAAGGTTTCCTGTAAAGCGTCGTGAATTCCTATTAGTAAGTTTCTGTGTATCAGTTCCATGTATGGATAGTTAAATGTTTAGTTTCGCTCGGATTTCCGGGACAAAATTTTTGCAAAAATACAGTTTTTAACTGAATAATGATGCCATTGATTTGGGCGCCAATTTCTGCCCTCCGTTCCCGCTTTTTTTCTTCCACTGCGTTCCATAAAAAAGAGCTCCACTCAGGTTGGGGCGCAGCGGGGTTGTTGAGAATCAGGGATTTTTAATGACCGTAAAAAATCCGTACTTTTGTGTTTCAAAAAAATAAAACGATGAGCGATACCATAATTTGTCCGAAATGCCAGTCCGAATTCACTTACGAACAGGATAATCTGCAGGTGTGTTCCCAATGTTTTCATGAGTGGGATCCTAATGAAGTTGCCAGTGGCGAAACCATTCTGGACATGAACGGCAACGAACTCCAAAACGGAGATTCTGTAATCGTGATGAAAGATCTTCCTGTAAAAGGAGCACCAAAACCTGTAAAGGCGGGAACAAAGGTTAAAAACATCCGCCTTCGCCCTGATTCTGATCATAATATCGACTGTAAAATCGACGGTTTCGGAGCGATGGCGCTGAAATCTGAATTTGTGAAAAAGGCATAAAAAAAAGGAAAGATTTGGACAGGGTTCTGTTTCAAAGACTTGGTTGTCCGAAATTAACGGACTAATTTCGTCTTAAAGGCAGAAAGAGAATTAACCAAAAATTTCCTTATTTGGGAAGAGTAAAGTTAAGAAAATATTTTCAATTTCCGTACCAGTTTTTTGAAATATGTTGATGTTAGTCTATGAAATCAACCTTCACCGCACCGGATATTTGAGTGTCGGTATACATAATCAATTCTTTTCCGCTCACCAAAGCTTTGTTCCAATAGTGGTTTCCGGCGAAACGGCTTTCGAGAATTTGGGCATCTTTTCCTGACTGTGATATTTTTATCTCGTGAGGATACCAGAAATTTTTAAAAACACCGAATGCTGATTTCTCTTCATCAGAGAAAACATTCACTTCGCCAAAAAGTTTAGCTACATAAGCATTGTAGGGGTTAGTGAAAATATCTCTTGGGCTGTCGTTCTGTATCAGCCTGCCTTCCTGAAGAACAATAATCTGATCAAGCCACGGCATCACTTCCTGAATTTCGTGAGTGGAAATAATGAGTGAAATGTTTTTCTCCTTTACATAATTAAAGAGTTTCTCCCGCAGTTCAATTTTTCTGGAATAATCAAGATTGCTAAAAGGTTCATCCAGCAAAAGCAGTTTCGGCATTACGGAAAGCGCCCGTGCTATCGCAACACGCTGCTGTTGGCCCCCGCTCAGGTATTTTGGGAGAACATTCGCGTATTGTTCAAGGCCTACAACTTTCAGCAGTTCCAGCACTTTGTGTTTTTTTTCCTGAAGATTAATGTTCGAAATAAACTTTCCTACATTATCGGAAACCGTAGCATAAGGCATTAGATCATAGTTTTGTGCCACGAGTTTCATCTCACTTTCTCCGGGAACGATATTTTTTTTAGGGCCATATATGGGTTTTCCATCAAAAATAATCTCTCCTTTTTCCCAGTCGAGCAAGCCATAAATTAAATTAAGCAATGTGGATTTTCCACAGCCGCTTTCGCCGGCCAGCGCTATAATCCTGCCTCTTTCAATCTTTAAATTCAGATTTCGGAAAAGCTCTTTTTCAGGGGAATAAGAGAAAAACAATTGATTGATTTCTAATAGCATATCTGCAAAATTAATAAATTTGATCTTACTGTGAATTATTTTTATTATTTTAGCGGGAGCAATAAAAAAAGCAAAAATTTGATGAAAAATATGTTTAAGATCTCAGTGTTTTCAGCATTTATTTTGGGAATGACAGTAGTTTCATGTGGAAAAGACAAACCGCTGAGCAGCGTAAACAACGAGGTTACTACAACAACAGAAGGAAATTCTTTCCAGGTAGATACTTTAAACAGTAAAATTGAATGGAAAGGCTTTAAAATTCTGAAATCCGACAATACCAGCCATTTTGGAACCATTAAGTTCGAAAGTGGAGATGTTACCGTAAAAGACGGGAAACTGGAAAGCGGAAAATTTGTTGCAGACATGAATTCTTTAACCTCAGTTGACTTGAAAGATGATGCCGAACAGCTGAATAAATTAAATGGACATTTGAAAAGTGGTGATTTTTTCGAAGTTGAAAAATTCCCAACCGCTTCTTATGAAATTACAAAAGTTTCTGAAAATGCCAATGGAGATTACAATACACTTCTCGATGGCAACTTAACAATCAAAGGAATTACAAAACCGGTTCAGTTCAATGCGAATGTTACCGTTAACAATGGTGAGGTGAGCATTGCTACAGAACCAAAAGACATCAACAGAGAGGATTTCGGTGTGAAATTCCAGATGCCTCTTGCAAACGGCGTGATCAAAAATGAGGTAAATCTTCAGATTTTGATTAAAGCCTTGGAAAAGAAATAATTTTTTTATTTAAGTGTGATAAGTGATGTGAATCCGTCTCATTGTTAATGAGGCGGATTTTTTTAATACCGATAATTACGCCCTGTTTTTCCCTCAAAATTTATTAAATTTGCAGACTTACGGAAGGCTTTAAACCAAGCACTTTCTGCATAAATTCAAAACATATGACTTCACAAGAGATACGCCAGCAGTTTTTAGATTATTTTAAAGAAAAAGGTCACCTTATCGTTCCTTCCGCACCTATTGTGCTGAAAGATGATCCAACGCTCATGTTCTCGAACTCGGGAATGACGCAGTTTAAGGATTATTTTCTGGGTTATAAAGAGCCCAAAGCCCCGAGAATTGCAGATACGCAAAAATGTTTGCGGGTTTCCGGGAAACACAACGATTTGGATGATGTTGGTCGCGATACTTACCATCACACGATGTTCGAAATGCTGGGGAACTGGTCTTTCGGCGATTACTTCAAGAAAGAAGCCATCGGATTTGCCTGGGAACTTTTAACGGAAGTTTATAAAATTCCGAAAGAGAATTTATATGTAACCATTTTCGAAGGTGATGCTTCCGAAAATCTTGCGCGCGACCAGGATGCCTATGATTACTGGAAAACACATATCGATGAAAGTAGAATCATCAACGGAAATAAAAAAGACAATTTCTGGGAAATGGGAGAAAGCGGACCTTGCGGACCCTGTTCGGAAATCCATGTCGATTTAAGGTCTGAAGAAGAAAAGGCGAAAGTTCCGGGAATTGAATTAATCAATAATGATCATCCGCAGGTTGTGGAAATCTGGAACAACGTTTTCATGGAGTTCAATAGAAAAGCCGACGGAAGTTTAGAAAAACTGCCCGCTCAGCACGTAGATACAGGAATGGGCTTCGAGCGCCTGTGTATGGCTTTGCAAGGCAAAAAATCCAATTATGATACCGATGTTTTCACGCCTTTAATTGCTAAAGTAGAAGAGCTTTCAGGTAAAAAATACACTGGGATTTTAGAAGATGAAAAAGACATCGCGATTCGTGTTGTCGTGGATCATATTCGTGCTGTAGCATTTGCAATTGCCGACGGACAGCTGCCTTCCAACGGTGGAGCAGGGTATGTGATCAGAAGAATTTTAAGAAGAGCAATTTCATATTCTTACCGTTTTTTAGGAATGAAAGAACCTTTTCTTTTTGAATTGGTTGCTGTTTTGAGAAGTGAAATGGGCGAATTTTTCCCGGAACTAGTGAAACAGCAGAAACTGGTTACAGAAGTGATTAAAGAAGAAGAAACTTCTTTCCTGAAAACCATTGAACATGGTTTAAAAAGAATCGATTTAATTATTAATGAAACCCTTTCCAAAAACGAAAAAACACTTCCCGGTGCTGAGGTTTTTGAACTTTATGACACTTACGGATTCCCGGCAGATTTATCAAGAATCATCGCGGAAGAAAAGCAGTTGACGGTTGATGAAAAAGGTTTTGATGAAGAAATGGAAAAGCAGAAACAGCGTTCCAAGAAATCATCAGTCCAGAAAGTTCATGACTGGGTCATTCTAGAAGAAAAGCAGGAAAGTTTCGTTGGGTACGACCAGACTGAAACAGAAACCTATATTACCCGGTACCGAAAAATCGAAAATAAAGACGGCGAATTCTACCAAATTGTTTTATCGAAATCGCCGTTCTATCCGGAAGGTGGTGGACAGGTAGGTGATAAAGGGATTCTAATCCCAAGCTATACTGAAGGATTCGATATTTCAAATCCCAGTGTTTTCGGAATTACTGATTGCGCAGATATTGTAGAAATTCTGGAAACGAAAAAAGAAAATAACCTGATCGTTTCTTTAATAAAAGACTTGCCGAAAGATGCAGGAGCGGTTTTCTATGCAAAGGTGAACGCAACAGAAAGAAAAAACACCCAGGCTAACCATTCGGTGACGCATTTGTTACATGAAGCTTTGAGAGAAGTTTTAGGAACTCATGTAGAACAGAAAGGTTCTTTTGTGGGTCCGGATTATCTTCGGTTTGATTTCTCGCATTTCTCTAAAATGAATGAAGAAGAACTGAAATTGGTTGAAGAGAAGGTAAATTCAAAAATAAAAGAAAATATTGCTTTGCTGGAATATAGAAATATTCCGATTGCAGAAGCGATGGAGAAAGGCGCAATGGCGCTTTTCGGTGAAAAGTACGGCGACAGCGTGCGAATGATTCAGTTCGGAAGTTCAAAGGAACTCTGTGGCGGGACTCATGTGAAAAATACAGGCGAAATCGGGTATTTTAAGATTCAGAATGAGAGCTCAACCGCTGCGGGAATCCGTAGAATTGAAGCGATTTCAGGAGATAAATCTGCGGAATACTTCAAGAATATGGAAGTTCAGGTTAAAGAAATTTCTGCTTTATTAAAATCCAGGGATTTAGCGAAATCTGTTGAGAAATTACTGGAAGAAAATTCGGCTCTGAAATCAGAAGTTGAATCCTTGAAAAAAGAGAAAGCAAAAGGGGAAACCGCGAACTGGAAAAATGATTTCACTGAGAAAGGCGACAAAAAACTGTTGGTTAAAAAAGTTTCAATGGATGCCGGAAGTGTGAAAGATATCGTTTTTCAACTCAAAAAAGAGGTTGAAAACTCAGTAATCATCATTATTTCAGACGCTGATCAGAAACCAATGATTACGGTTGGAGTTTCTCAGGACCTGGAATCTAAATATCACGCGGGAAACATTGTGAAAGAACTGGCAAAAGAAATCCAGGGCGGCGGTGGCGGAAATCCTGGTTTTGCTACAGCCGGTGGAAAAAATCTTGCCGGGATTGATGCAGCTTTAGCAAAAGCGCTTGAACATTAAATCTAAAGTCGAAAAATTAAATAAAGTAAAAGAGTTTCGGGAATACCGAAACTCTTTTTTTATGGGATATCAATTCCAAAATTAATTGTTGAAATTTCAGTCAGGAACTTTTGTTAATTCTATTTGCGGATTGAGTTTCCTTATTTTTTCTTCCGTTTTCCTTATTTTTTTCTCAAGATTTTCGATGTTTCTTTTGCTTCGCGCGAGTCTTTTATTTGCAGTTTCGGCTTTTTTCATTTTTCTTGCTGCTGATCTTGCTCCTCTTTCATTTTTACCGAAATTTGTTGTGCTTTTGAAATTGTCGCCGGCTTTATCAGCATCGCGGGTCGCTTTTTTAGCATCTTCATATTCCACGGCGTACTCTTTTCTAGCTTTTTCGAGTTCTTTTTTGTCTTCGGTCAGTTTCATGCTTAATTTCAGAACTTCTTTTTCAGACTTTGAAACAGTAACACTGTCGGCAACAGATTGCGCATTTAATGTACCACAGCGTAAAATACCAACGAAGATTATGGCGATATACAGCGTTTTTTTCATAATGATTTTTAAATCTTAATAAATACAAATGTAGCCGATTTATTTTGTATTTAAAGTCAGTTTTACATAACAAAAATCCCGAAAAACGAATTTTCCGGGATCTTAATATAAGTGAAATATAATGATGTGTTTTTATTTTATTTGTTTCCGCCTCCTCTGGCAACTAATGCGATGATCACGATAAGTACCAAGGCACCAATTACCCAAACCAGTGGATTGCTCATCCAGTCTCCACTCATTGCGTCACCACCTTTATTCATGTCTACATCAACATTTAAATCGGCTGCTTTGTCCTGAGCTTTAACTAGAATCGTTGCGAAGTTTGCTGCAACTGCCAATGCGAAAATCTGAATCTTTGTAAGTAGGTTAGAACGTGTCATAATTTAATTTTTTAATGTTATACTTTCTGAGTATTCTAAAAGTGTACCAAAAATATAATACGTTCAAAAAAATTCTGGGATCATAAAATGCATTCCATTAAATAATCATCCATTACAAATCCGTTTCCGATATCAAAAACGCCTTCTTCATAAATGTTGAAACCTTGTGATTTGTAAACAGATTTCGCGATGTTTTCTTTGTTTACATTCAAAATAATGCGGGAATCTCCTTTTTCGGCGGTTTGTTTTTTAACAAAAATCAACGCGGTTTTTCCACAGCCTTTTCCTTTTGCCCCGTCGATCAAATAAATTCGGTGGAGTTTGGTGGTTCCGGGTTCGTAATGATGCTCGTAACCTATAAAACCGACGGCTGAATTTTGATCAAGAATTAAATAATAATGATAATTTGGATTCTGAAGATGCTCAGTAATTTCCTCGACCGAATACATTTGAGATAACATATAATTAATCTGTTGCTGAGAAAGAAGTCCGCTGTAAGCCGAATTCCAGGATTTTTCCGCCAAATCGCGAATCAGCGGGATGTCTTTTTCTGTTGCTTTTACTAAAGAAGTCATCGATTTTAACTTTTTAACTCAGTTCGAAAAGGGTGATTTCGGGTTCAATTCCAACTCTTCCAGGGAACGCAATTACTCCGAAACCACGGTTAACGTAGAGGTATTTCCCCTGGCTTTCATATAAATCTGCCCATTTTTTATACCGATACTGAACCGGCGACCAACGAACATTTTTCAAATCGATCCCGAACTGCATCCCATGTGTATGTCCAGAAAGCGTGAGCTGAATATTTGCCGGATGATGTTTTACGATTTCATCAAAATGAGTAGGATCGTGACTCATTAAGATTTTGGCAGCATTTGCCGGCACCCCAAACGCAGCTTTATTCAGGTCGCCATATTGCGGGAAGGGCTTCAGTCCCCAATTTTCAACGCCAAGAATATAAAGTCTTTCTCCATTTTTTTGGATAATACGGTGTTCATTACGGAGCACCTCAAATCCAGCTTCTTTCTGAAGTTGAATTAAATTCGGGACGTTCTGTGCTTTTTCACCTTGGGATTTCCATTCGGCGTAATCTCCGTAATCATGGTTTCCGAGGACTGAAAATTTCCCGTCTTTTGCCTTAATTCCGGCAAACATCGGAACAAATGGTATGAATTCACTGGCAAAATTATTCACCATATCGCCAGTACACAGAACCAAATCTGCATTCTGCTCATTGATTAAATTGACTGCTTTCTGTAATTTTTCGGGATTAAAAAAACTGCCGGAGTGAATATCTGAAATCTGGATGATTTTATACCCTTTAAAACTCTCTGGTAGTCCGGCAATTTTCAGTTTAACGCGACGTACCCGGTGTCTGTATTTTCCGAAAACAATTCCGTCAATAATCATGGCCGAAAATCCTGCAGCTACGGCAAGCCCAATGATGCTTACAAATTTTCTTCTTTCAGGGAAATAGGTTTCGGGTTTTACGAAAAACGTAAAAAGATAATTGAAGAATCTTGCAATGTCTTCCATTAAAAGAAGAAGAACGATGAAAAGTTTTGGAACCAGAAAAATGAGAAATACGGATGCTACAACCTGAATCCGGTGATGGTCTCGGTCGCTCCGTTTAAAATTAAGCAGTTCATAAACAAAAAAGCCATAAACGAGAAGGGTTACAGCCCAGTAACCTACCCGCAGCCAACTGTTGGAAGTGATGGTTTTGAAGGCCTGGTAGACGTAGAACTCCAGAATGAAAACAATTCCGGTGATGATTAGAAAATTTTTCTGCATAAGTTTTCATTAAAAAAGCACAAAATCGATTTTGTGCTTTCTTTATCTTTATATAAATTTTTTAAGGAAATCGGTACACAATCGCATTGATATTCATTCCTGCACCTACCGATGCAAAGACGATGTTACCTTTTTCTGCGAAGGACTGATCTTTCATTTCGCCTTTAATGATGAGGTCGAACATTGTTGGGATGGTGGCTACAGAAGAATTTCCGAACTGCTGAATGGTCATCGGTGCAATGGCGTGGTCGTAATCTGTTTTTCCATAAAGTTTAAACAGCCTGGAAATCATGGCATAATCCATTTTTGCGTTGGCCTGATGGATCAATATTTTATCAATATCATCAATGGTTAATCCTGCTTTGTCGATGGTTTGTTTAATGGCGTCGGGCACATTTTTCAGTGCATATTCGTAAATTTTTCTGCCGTGCATTCTGATGTAGAGTGGTCTCCTGTCTTCATCCTGTTTCAGCGAAGGTGCGTTTTCGAGATAATTCAGTTCTACATTATTGTCGCAAAGTGTGGCATCTGCAATAATTCCCACATTTTCTTCGTCGGTTGCCTGCACCACTACCGCTCCGGCACCATCGGCGAAAATCATTTTGTTTCTGTCGAAAGCGTCGGTTACACGGCTTAGTGTTTCTGAACCCACTACCAGAATTAATTTGGCTTTTTTAGCTTTAATTAAAGTGTCGGCCAAAATCATGGCTTCAACCCAACCCGGGCAGCCAAAAATCATATCGTAATTTACGCAGTTTCTGTTTTGAATCCCGAGTTTGTTTTTTAAACGTGCCGACATTGAAGGCATAAAATTGGTCATTCCGTTTTTATCAACTTCTCCGAAATTACTTGCGTAAATGATATAATCTAAATCTTCCTGATTAATTTTCGCATCATAAATAGCTTCTTTTGCCGCCCTGAAACCCAGATCTGAGTTAAATTCATCGTCCTCCAGATATCTTCGGTTTTCGATTTCGGTGATTTCTACAAATTTCTGAATTATTTCTTCGTTGGGCTTGTTGATTTTATCGCCTTCATCGGTATAAAATACCGAATCCATGAAGTGATCTCTTCCGATAATTTTGGTTGGAATGTAACTTCCTGACCCTATTATGATTGTATTGGGCATATTTTTTTGTATTGAAAAATTTCGGACAAAGTTAAGAATTATATTGTATCGGGTTGAATGAAAATTATTATTAAATTTGCAAAGGTTTTTTTGAAAAATTTTATGAAAATAAGTCCTGCTACTAAAGGTTTAATTATATCGGTCATTGCTGTACTGTTTGCTTTCGGAGTTTACTTTTTGTTTTTGGCTAAGAAAAATTATTACCTTGTAGATAATCCTACCGGCGAAACTTATTATTTCATACTCAATAAAGGAGACGAGAAAATCATCGCTGCTGGGCAAATGCTTAAGGTAAATCTGAATAAAGGTAAAAACGGAATTCAGGTTTTTGACGGGAAAAAAGAACTGCTCTATGACTCTGCATTTGTGGTGAACAAAAACCGGGGTTTGCTGAATATCGCCCATCAGGATTATTATATCAACGAACAGTTCTACGGGTATGGTCTCGATAAAGATTCACTCTTATCTGCAAGAAAAACAACAGTGATCGACGGAAAAAAATATGTGAATGCTCCAAAACACTTCAATAAATTATACACAGACGAATTTTACTATAACATTGATGAAGACTACGACAAAATCGTAAAAAATGTTCAGAAAGTAGAATCGCGTACCAAAATATTCAGAAAAGTTGATTTTCTGAATTATTACAAAGAATATTACAAATTTTAAAATCACAATCTTGAATACTGTAAAGCCTTATAATACAGAAGCCGGAAAAAAGCATGAAGTTGAAGAAATGTTCGACAATATTGCTCCGAAATACGATTTGCTGAACCATGTTCTATCGATGAAAATTGATGTGCTGTGGCGAAATACACTCGTGAAATGGCTAAACAAAGACCAGCCAAAAGAGGTTTTGGATGTGGCTACAGGAACAGGAGATCTTGCCATTGCCGTTCAGAAAGGAACCGGTGCGCAGATTGTAGGTTTCGATCTGTCGCAGCAGATGCTGAATGTAGGTATCGATAAAATAAAAAAACTTAATTTAGACGGCAAGATAAGCATGATAAAAGGCGACGCCGAAAACATGCCTTTCGAAAGCAATAAATTCGATGCGGTTACCGTTGCCTTTGGAGTAAGAAATTTCGAGAATCTGGAAAAAGGTCTGGCGGAACTCAGAAGAGTAGTGAAGGAAAATAAAAGCGTTTATATTCTTGAGTTTTCTAAAGTGGAGGGCTTTTTAGGTCCGCTTTATATGTTCTACTTTAAAAATATTCTGCCTCAGATCGGTAAACTGGTTTCTAAAGATAACCGCGCATACACTTATCTTCCGGATTCGGTAAATGCATTTCCGTTCGGCGAGAAAATGAAAAATATCCTGCTCGAAACAGGATTCAAAAATGTGGAATATAAAAAACTGAGTTTAGGCATTGCAACGATTTACAAGGCAACCAAATAATATGTGGAAAACAGCATCTAAAATTCATTTTGTAGCAGCAATTTTTATTGCCTCCCTCGGCAACGCACAGCTTTTCCGGACGAAAGACCGGGCAGATAATCTGGAGGGTTTTGATAATCAGAAATTCAGTTATGGTTTTTATCTTGCCGGTAATAACTTCGATTATAAATTGGTTTTAGATCCTATGTTTGGTATGGATGGGCAGAAAAATCTCGTGCAAAGCAAATCATCTTACAGTTTTGGCGCCGGACTTATCGGGAAACTTCGTCTGAATGATAACTTCGACTTACGATTTGAACCCGGTTTGCAGTTTGTAGAGCGAGAACTTTACTTCAATACCCAATCTAATGACCAGTATGCGGGCGGAACCAACGCCAATCCCCCTTTCACCCCCAGAACTTTAACGGATGCAGATAAACTCAGAACCGTAAAATCTACGTATGTTGATCTGCCTCTTTTAATTGAAGTACATGGTGACCGATGGTATAATTCCCGTCCTTACGCAGCGGCAGGAGTGAACTGGATGATGAATCTCCAGTCCAACAGCAAAGCAGCCGATGACAATTCTCAGGGCCTTTTCCGAACCACTTCAAGTAACTTTGCATGGTCGGCGGAGCTTGGGATTCAGTTTTATTTCAGCAGATTTAAGCTCACGCCAGGCTTCCGCGGAACATTTATGATCAATGACGAAATGGTTGCCGATAATCCAGATACACCACCTTACTGGACTTCAGCCATCAGCAGTGCGAAATCCCGTGCGCTGATGTTTGTCCTGAAATTCGAATAAATTTTCATTTAAAATATTGATAAAGAGAAGGCAATCAGGGTCTTCTCTTTTTTATTTCAAGATATTTTTAAATAATCCATCAATTCAAATTAAAATTTTATATTTTTGCTTCATAGTTAGAATTAATTAAGCCTGAAAATGCTCAAAGATTTAGAAAACAATTTTTCGGTTTTAGAAAAAAAGATTTTGAATGTAAGCAAGAATTACCAAAATCTGAACGAAAAATATTTGGAATTATCGCAGGAGCATGAATTACTGAAGAAGAAATACGACGAGGAAAGAAAAAAAAGCCAGGTTTTAGCAGAAGAACAAAAAAATATAAAACTTTACTCAGCAATTACCGGTAATCCCGATCATAACCGACTGATGAAAAACCACATCAACAGGTTGATAAAAGAAGTGGATCACTGTATTGCAGAACTTCAAAACAGCGGATTGTAATGGAAGTAAGAAGAATTACCATCAGCATTGCCGGAAGAAATTATCCGCTGAATGTGCCAGCTGCAGAAGAAGAAACCCTGCGGAAAGTAGGGAAACAGATTGAAGTGATGATTAAAGATTTTGAACAGAATTTTGATGTGAGAGATAAACAGGATGCCCTCGCAATGTGTGCCTTAAAATTAGGTACGAATGCAGAAGTATCGGTGATCACCAACGAAAAAAATATACATGCTTCCAACGAAAGATTAATGAAAATTAATCAACTGCTGGAAGAGCTGGAAAAGTAGATTTTTCTTTTCCGAAAACAACTGCCTACAATAGTTCTAACACATTAAGGTAAACTCAACGCTAAACAATTACCGAACGAAAGTTCACTTAATGGCGCGCCGGCCTGCCCGGATTACAGAAAGTGAAAATCAGTTCAAATCGTGTTGATTAGGAGTTTACTCTAAATCACTGAATTATTGTAGGTTTTTTTTATTTGAGACAATTTAAACTAAACATATGACAACAACCGCCATTATTATCGGTATTGTTTGCCTGGTAGCCGGAGCTGTAATTGGAATGTTATTTTCCAAAAGTTCCCTTAATGCCAAGGCAAAATTCATCGTACAGGATGCAAAGAAAAATGCCGAAAACCTTATAGAAAAAGCCAACGTACAGGCAGAATCCATCAGAAAGGAAAAACAGCTTCAGGCTAAAGAAAAATTCATGGAACTGAAATCTCAGCACGATGCTGATATCCAGGCCCGGGAAAAGAAAATGCAGGATGCTGAAAAAAGAATCAAAGACAAAGAAAACAAGCTCAATGATGAATTGAGTAAAACGGGTAAACTTGAAAGAGATCTGGATCGCCAGATTGCAGATTACGCCAAGAAGCACGAAATCCTCGAAAGAAAACAGCAAGAACTTGATAAAGCCACAGCACAGAAAGTTGAAATGCTTGAAAAAATAGCTAATTATTCTGCCGAAGATGCCAGAAATGAACTTGTTGAAGCCATGAAATCTGAGGCGAAAACAAGAGCTCAGGCTCATGTACAAAGCATCATGGAAGAAGCTAACCTTAATGCAAAACAGGAAGCCCGAAAAATCGTCATCCAAACCATCCAGAGAATTGGTACAGAGCAGGCTATTGAAAACTCAGTATCTGTTTTCAATATTGAATCTGATGAGGTAAAAGGAAGAATTATCGGTAGAGAAGGCAGAAATATACGTGCTTTAGAGGCTGCTACGGGTGTAGAAATTATCGTTGATGATACACCGGAAGCTATTTTGCTTTCATGTTTCGATCCGGTAAGAAGAGAAATCGCAAGACTTTCGCTTCACAGACTTGTTACAGATGGAAGAATTCATCCGGCGAGAATCGAAGAAGTGGTGGAGAAAACCAAAAAACATATTGAAGAAGAAATTATTGAGGTCGGTAAAAGAACCGTCATCGATTTAGGAATACACGGTTTACATCCGGAACTTGTGAAAATTGTGGGGCGTATGAAATTCCGTTCTTCTTATGGGCAGAACCTTTTGCAGCACTCCAGAGAGGTTGCAAATATCGCTGCTACCATGGCTGCAGAATTAGGACTGAACGTAAAATTAGCTAAAAGAGCCGGTTTACTTCACGATATAGGAAAAGTTCCGGAGCAGGAATCTGAACTTCCGCACGCACTTCTCGGAATGCAGTGGGCAGAAAAATTTGGTGAAAATGCAGAAGTAGTAAATGCGATCGGAGCGCACCACGATGAGGTAGAAATGACTTCATTACTATCGCCAATCATTCAGGTTGCCGATGCGATTTCCGGTGCAAGACCGGGCGCACGTCGTCAGGTTTTGGAATCTTATATCCAAAGACTGAAAGATCTGGAAGCGGCAGCATTAAGTTTCGATGGTGTGTCCAGTGCTTACGCCATTCAGGCCGGCCGCGAACTTCGTGTTATGGTAGAAAGCGGAAAAGTAAGCGACGATAAATCGGCACAGCTTTCTTATGATATTTCAGAGAAAATTCAGAATGAATTAACTTATCCTGGGCAGGTGAGAGTAACAGTAATTCGCGAAACCAGATCAGTAAATATTGCAAGGTAATTCCTTTTTTATACCTATTGCAATCCTTCCATTTATATAGTGGAAGGATTTTTTTTGTTTTAGTAAATTGTTGGCCAAAGAAATGTTTTATTAATTATATTTTCTTAAATTTCACTAATTATTAGCTAAACCTTTTTTAATTCCTTTTATTAACCCTATTTTTGAAAAATGAAGAAAGTATTTTATTTAAAAACTTGTGATACCTGTTTGAAAATTCTTAAGAAATTTAATTTAAAAGATTGGGAACTTAGGGAAATAAAAATAAATCCTATAACAGTTGAAGAGCTGGAAGAAATGTACAAGCTAGCAGGTTCCTACGAAGCACTTTTCAGCAAAAAATCAAACCAGATCAAGCTCCGGGAAATAAATCCTAAAACATTGCAGGAAAACGATTACAAGGAACTTATCCTGGATCATTATACTTTTCTTAAACGTCCGGTTTTTATGACAGATAAAGAAATCTTTATTGGTAACGAAAAGAAAACCCTGGAAGCTTTACGCGGATATTTTGCAGATTAAATCATGAAATTCCTGTCGGTTTTTCTTTTGTTATTTGCCCTGACTATTTCAGCACAAACTGTTTATAAAACACCTTCAGGCTCCAAATATCATTTGTCATCCTGCCGGATGGTAAAAAATGTTTCCTCAGCATTAAGCATCGAGAAAGCACTGAAAGAGGGACTTTCGCCCTGTAAAATCTGTAAGCCACCTTTCACACAAGGATTGGGAATTGTTTCAAAGCCCAAAAAAACATCCGGAACAAATTCAGCGAACCGGTGTTTTGCAACAACAAAAGCAGGAACACGGTGCAAGAGAAATACAAGTATAGGCAACAATTTCTGTTTCCAGCATTTACCAAAATAAGTTTAAAAATTTTAGAAATCTAATTTCATTTATGACATAATTTCCTGAAATTCAGTTTAATGCAGTAATTTTGTCTGATAATTCTATCGGGCATTTTTTTTGAGGAATATACCGTAATCAATAACAAAATGTTTAACCTTTAAATTTAATGTCATGTCAAATTTAATTAGAAGCAACAGTTTTTTTGATGATTTCCTTACGAAAGATTTATTTGAATTTAACAGACCGAAATTTAACAGATCGGAGTTGACTTTGCCATCAGTTAACGTGAAAGAACTTGATAATGGCTTTGAAATTCATGTAGCTGCACCCGGATTTAAAAAAGAAGATTTAAAAATTAATCTGGAGCGAAATGTTTTAACCATTTCCAGCGAGACTAAAACCGAAAACCAGGAAAAGGACGAAAAAGGTGCATTTACCCGAAGAGAATTTAATTACAGCTCTTTCAGCCGTGCTTTCACCCTGCCTGAAGATGCTGAACCGGAAAAAATTGAAGCAACCTATGAGGACGGTATTCTGAAAATCACCATTCCGAAGAAAGAAGTAATGATGCAGAATGTGAAAACAATTGAAGTGAAATAATTTGATTTAACAATAAAAATAAAACCGTTTGAATTTTTCAAACGGTTTTTGTATTTATTGAACGATATTACTTATACAAATGGCAGTTTTACCACCTTTGCGGGAACATTTTTATTTCTAATCTGGATGAAAATTTCCGAACCTAATTTAAAGTGTGGTTTTGCCACGTAAGCAAGACCGATCCCGATATTTTTCATCGGGCTCATGGTTCCAGATGTTACTTTGCCAATTTCTTTACCTTCCGCATCCACCACAGGATAATCGTGTCTTGGGATGGCTCTTTCCTGCATTTCGAAACCAACAAGCTTTCTTGTAACCCCTTCTTCCTTCTGTCTTGCGAAGGTTTCTTTGTCTACAAAATCTTTATCGAACTTTGTGATCCAGCCCAATCCCGCTTCCATTGGCGAAGTGGTGTCATCAATGTCGTTTCCGTAAAGGCAGAAGCCTTTTTCAAGCCTTAATGTGTCTCTGGAGGCCAATCCGCAAGGAATTAAACCGAACTCTTCACCAGCTTCCGTCAGGGCGTCCCACATTTTTACGGCATCTTCATTTTTAAAATAAATCTCGAAACCGCCGCTTCCTGTATATCCGGTGTTGGAGATAATCACGTCGGAAACTCCCGCAACGGTACCTACACTAAAATGATAGTACGGAATATCTGCCAAATTAGCGTCAGTAAGTTTTTGAAGTGTTTCTGTTGCTTTCGGGCCCTGAATCGCGATCAGCGACATTTCATCGGAAGCATTTTTCAGTGTCGCCCCGAATTTTTCGTTGTATTTGGAGATGTGATCCCAGTCTTTATCAATATTTGAAGCGTTTACTACTACAAAATATTTTTCGTTAGCCATTTTGTACACGATAAGGTCGTCTACAATTCCGCCGTTTCCATTGGGCAAACAGGTGTACTGCGCTTTTCCGTCTTCAAGCGCATCAACGTTATTGGTGGTTACGTATTGCAGCAAATCTTTTGCGGCGGGGCCTTCAACAAAAAATTGTCCCATGTGTGAAACATCAAAAATCCCAACTTTTTCGCGTACGGCAAAATGCTCATCAGTAACGCCGGAATATTGCACAGGCATCTCGAAGCCTGCAAAAGGTACCATTTTTGCGCCCAGAGCAACATGCTTGTCAAACAGGGCTGTCTTTTTATTCATTTATTCTAATTTATTTTATTTTTTTTTCAGGAGCTTGGTGTTTCGGTTCTATTTCGAAAACCAGTCCCGCTTTCCGCTGTATCTTTTGCTCCGCTGCGCTCCCCAAAAGGCCGCTTCAATCGGGGCTATAACAAAGTTTCGTTTTTTTTATCCGAGGTGCTGTTTGTATTCTTTGAGGATAATCTTAAACCATTCCGTGAAGTTTTCCGGATTCGCCGACATTTCCTTATCAAGCTCATCAATCGAAATATAGCGAACTTCCGACACTTCCTCTTCATTCAACTTAAATTCTCCCTCGAAATTTCCGGTGAACACATGATCCAGTTCGTGTTCCCACAAATTCTGTCCTACATCTGCCTTGTAAAGAAAATTAAACCGGTAGGTGATTGGCGTTTCGATTCCCAACTCTTCTTTCAGCCGGCGCTGTGCCGCTTCCATATAAGTTTCGCCCATTCTTGGGTGCGAGCATACCGCATTGGTCCACTGGTTAGGCGAATGGTATTTGTCGGCAGCTCTTTTCTGCAGCAGCATTTCACCTTTGTCATTAAATAAAAAAACTGAAAATGCACGATGCAGAATCCCATTTTCATGAGCCTGCATTTTATCCATAACTCCCAGAATTTCGTCCTTTTCAGAAACTAAAACCACTTGTTCTTCCATATCACACAAATTTAAGTTTTAAAAACTAGGTACTCAAATTTTTGTGAAATTTTAATAACCCAACCATTAAAAATCACCGGTTACAAGTAATGTTATCTTACGTTTTCTGGCAGATTTTATGGCATCCATTTGCGGAATTTTAGATTTATATGCCTGTGAACCGACGAAAATTTGTAATTTTGCTCCTTAAAATTCACGCCATGGAACTCGAATATAAAGACCATTTAAGCCCGATGTTGAAGGGTGATATCAAGAACTATCTTATTGATATCGATGGCACCATAACCGATGATGTACCCAATGAAGAGCCGGAAAGAATGATAGATTGCCAACCCTATCCGGATGCGCTGGAAACCATCAACCGCTGGTACGACCAGGGACATATCATCTGCTTTTTTACATCGCGTACAGAGAATCTTAAGCAGCTTACCATCGACTGGTTAGATAAACACGGGTTTAAATATCACAGTGTTTTATGCGGAAAACCACGTGGCGGAAATTATCACTGGATCGATAATCATTTGGTAAGAGCCACAAGATATAAAGGAAAATTCACAGATTTGGTTGAAAAACAGGTCACCATAGAAGTATTTAAAGATTAAGGAAAAAAATGAAGATTTTAGCAAACGACGGTTTAGACCAGTCAGGAATCGATGCCCTAACCGAAAAGGGTTTCGAGGTTATTACCACTAAGGTTCCACAGGAATTGTTAGTGGGTTACATCAACGAAAATAATATAAGAACAGTTTTGGTAAGGAGCGCGACACAGATTCGCAAAGAGCTTATCGACGCATGCCCGTCAATCGAAATTATCGGCAGAGGCGGGGTAGGAATGGATAATATTGATGTGGATTATGCACGTTCGAAAAATATTCATGTCATCAACACACCGTCTGCATCATCGGAATCGGTGGCAGAGCTCGTATTTGCACATTTGTTTTCGGGCGCGAGATTTTTGCAGGATTCTAACCGCAAAATGCCGATAATAGGCGATTCGGAATTCGCAAAACTTAAAAAATCCTACGAAAAGGGAATCGAGCTTCGCGGTAAAACCATCGGGATTATCGGGATGGGAAGAATCGGTCAGGAGGTTGCGAGAATCGCTTTAGGCTTAGGAATGCGCGTTATCGCAGCAGATAACAATGTAGGTCGCGCGAGTATTAAAGTTAAATTCTACAACAATCAGTTCATCAATGTAGATATTGAAACCGAACCGCTGGAAGGAGTTTTAAGACATGCGGATTTCATCACCCTTCACGTTCCTGCACAGAAAGACGGTTACATGATTGGCGAAAAAGAATTTGCCATGATGAAAGATGGTGTAGCAGTGGTAAACTGTTCCAGAGGTGGGGTAATTGATGAAGAAGCCTTAATTTCAGCTTTAGATTCCGGAAAAGTTGCATTTGCAGGTCTGGATGTTTTCATCAATGAGCCAACGCCTTCAAAAGAAGTGCTGAATCATCCGAAAATTTCTCTTACGCCTCACACAGGTGCCTCAACCGTGGAAGCACAGGACAGAATCGGGCTCTCATTAGCAGAGCAAATATGCAGCATTCTGCAGGTTTACTAGGACATTCTGCTTATCATAAAAAAAACAAACCCGGAATTTTCCGGGTTTTAATATTTATGACAGTCTGTTTATTTATTCTTTAAAAGGTCACGAATCTCTGCAAGAAGCACTTCTTCATTACTAGGTCCTGCGGGCACTTCTTCTACCGGTTTGTTCAGTTTATTGGCTCCTTTAATCAGCCAGAATAATACCATTGCGATACATAAAAAGCTGATGACTGCGGAAAGAAAATTGCCGTACTTTACGCCATTCCAGCTCAGCTGGGCAATGTTTTCTGCACCTACCGCTTTCAGCGCTGGATTCAGTAATAGTGGAGTAATTACGTCTTCAACCAAAGAAGATACAATTTTGCCAAATGCAGCGCCAATAATCACACCGACTGCTAAATCAATCACATTTCCTTTGAAGGCAAATGTTTTAAATTCCTGTACAAGTCCCATAATTTAAGTTTTTAATTTACTCAAATGTAATAAATAATTTTAAAATCTGGCTATTTTGTTTACGGAAACTTCAACCCATCAATATTTTCTTTAAACTTTTATCTATTTAAATTTATTTAAGTAAATTTATTTAAACAAATGATATGAAAATATTTACCTCACCACAGATCAGAAAGTGTGATGCTTTCACAATCGAAAATGAGCCTGTAACTTCTTTGGCTCTTATGGAAAGAGCTGCTACAGCCTGTGCAGGTTGGCTTAGCCGCAAGTTTTCAGGAGAAACAGTGTACAACATCTTTTGTGGACACGGAAACAATGGCGGCGATGGCTTTGCATTGGCAAGGCTGCTGTATCATAAAGGCTGTGATGTAAATGTTTTTATGGATTCTGCCCAAAATTTAAGTGCGGATGCTGAAATAAATTTTAAGAGAACCAAGGATATTTCAGGAATTGAATTTTCAGATTTCAGTAAGGTTAATAAATTTCAGTTCGAGAAGGAAAGTGTTATTATTGACGCGCTTTTTGGTACAGGACTTAATAACGCCATCGAAGGGAAATCTGCTGAATTGATTAAGGTATTGAATGAACTTAAATTTCCGAAAATTTCTATCGACATTCCTTCTGGTTTATTTGCTGATGAGGTTTCGGATAAAAACAGTGTCGTGTTTAAGGCCGATGAAACATTGAGTTTCCAGTTCTGGAAAAAAGCATTTTTACATGCTGAAACCGGTCAGTTCTGTGGTAAAATTAATATCCTTGATATCGGCTTAAGTTCCGAATTTATTGAGAATGAAATTTCAGACAGTTTTGTGATTGATGAAGGTTTGGTACGCGAAATTTATCGCCCGCGGCAAGAATTTTCTCACAAAGGAAATTTCGGAAAAACCGTAATTGCCGCCGGAAGTTCAGGCAAAATGGGTGCTGCAGTTTTGGCGACGCAGGCCGCGTTGAAAACCGGTTCGGGACTCACTTTCAGTCTTGCACCACAGTGTGGATACGAAATTCTTCAGACTACCTGTCCGGAAGCGATGTTTCTGAAATGTGGGCAGGATTTCATCACCAGTTTTGAGGTTGATCAAGATGTTATTTTAGGAATTGGTCCGGGTTTGGGCACAGAACGTGAAACCTATAATGCTCTCTTAGCTTTCTTAAAAGCCTGCGACAAAACTTTAGTGCTGGATGCGGATGCACTCAACGTGATTGCGGAAAACACCGATCATGTAAATCTAATTCCTAAAAAATCGATTTTAACGCCGCATCCCAAGGAGTTTGAACGTCTGTTCGGAACAACTGAGAATTCGTTTGAAAGATTAAATCTGGCAAAAGATAAAGCAAAACAACTGGAGATTTATATCGTTTTAAAAGATCATCACACCCAAATCGCAACGCCTGAGGGCAAGGTTTTTTATAATCTTACCGGCAATTCCGGCATGGCGAAAGGAGGCAGTGGCGATGTTCTGCTCGGAATTTTGACCTCGCTGCTCGCGCAAAATTATTCGGTGAAAGAAGCAGCGCTTTTTGGAGTCTGGCTTCATGGCAAAGCCGGTGATTTTGCTGCGGAAAATCATTCAAAAGAAGCGATGATACCTTCCGATCTGATCGCGGAACTTGGTAACGTATTTAAGTATTTGAACAGTTCCCAATAAAAAACCCTCCAAAAGATTTGAAGGGTTCGGGTTTATTTTAAAGAATTATTCGGGTTTTCCGTTTTCTTCTTCGGTAATTTTATTGTTTTTAGAATACCACATAATCACGAAACCAGCCAGCATGAATGGTATTGAAAGGACTTGTCCCGTATTTAATCCTACAAACTGAATAAATTCGTCTCCCTGGGGTTCTTTTAAAAATTCAACAAAGAATCTTACCGCCCAAAGGATGATAAAGAACAAGCCGAACAGCCAGCCTTGCTGGTATTTTTTATTTGTGTAACGGTAAAGAGCCCATAAAAGGATAAACAGTAAAAAGTAGCCTAAAGCTTCGAAAAGTTGGGTAGGGTAACGCGGAACGATTGCACCGTATTCTGTACTTTGCTGTGGAAAAAGGATCGCAAAAGGCGAATTTTCAGGTGCAGGTTTGCCAATGATTTCTGAGTTAAAGAAATTTCCGATTCTTACAAAAGCGCCTCCTAAAGCTACTACGATTCCAATCCTGTCGTACACCCAAAACGGATTTTTCTTAATGATTTTATAGGAATAATAAAGGGTGGTAAAAATCAGCGCGATGGTTGCTCCGTGGCTTGCCAATCCTGAAAAACCGGTAAATTCGAATTCCGGTTTGGTACGGATCGGCAGAAATACCGACCAGAAATCCTCTTTGAAAAGTTCGGGCTGGTAAAAAATAACGTGGCCTAATCTTGCACCGAGAATAGTTCCTACCAAAGTCCATGTGAAAAGCGGCTCCAGGTATTTTTGGTTTACATTGTCGATTTTAAAAATTTTCGACATGATGGCATATCCCAGTCCGAAAGCCAGAATGAACATTAAACTGTAGTAGTGAAGCGTTATTGGGCCTAAATGTATTCCGGTAGACGGATCCCAGGTGGTATATAAAATTGTAAGCATAGTTTATTTTATTATTTAAATTTAATGTTGATGGCCGCATTTCGGCGGAACCGGATCGTAACCTTCACCTCCCCAGGGATGGCAGCGTGCAATTCTTTTTGCTCCCAGCCAAAAACCTTTAATGGGCCCGTGTACCTGCAGCGCTTCTACCATATAATGAGAACAGGTAGGTTCGTAGCGGCAATTTTTCGGGAGTAAAGGCGAAATAAACCATTGGTAAAATTTAATGAAAATTACCAAAGGAAACGTGATGATTTTGTTGAATGTGCTTTTCAAAACAGTGCAAAAATAAACTAAAATTTATTTACATTAAAACTTGCCTGTATGAAGATGTTTGGTACATTTGTTTATTAAAAATTTGATAAAAAAGGAGTTAAATAGATAGATTATAGATAAAAATTGTTCATTCTGAACATCAAATTTTCAAAATTTTATTAAAACACAAAAATTACAATTATATATGGCAAGAGCAATTATTAAAGGAACCGGATCTTACACGCCACCAAAAGTTTTAAAAAATGATTTTTTTGAAGCCGTAGGTTCTAACGACGAATGGATTTATTCCCACTTAGGAATTAAAGAAAGAAGAATTGTAGATGGAGAAGTGACGAGCGATTTAGCTTCCAAAGCAGGTTTAAAAGCCTTGGAAAACGCCGGAATCACTTCGAAAGAGGTGGATTTAATTATAGTTGCCACTTCCACTCCCGACAGACAGGCACCTTCTACTGCGTGTTTTGTTCAGGAAAAAATTGATGCAAATCATGCTGTAGCTTTTGATATTTCCGCAGTTTGTTCCGGTGGGATTTATGGTTTAGCCATTGGTTCTCAGTTCATTCAAACGGGGATGTACAAAAATGTTTTAGTAATTGGAGCAGATACTTTTTCGAGCATTACGGATTGGTCTCGCAAAGATTCTGTGTTTTTCGGAGATGGAGCCGGTGCAATTTTATTGTCTGCAACAGTAGAAGATAAAGGATTTATCGATTTCAAGCTTCATGCAGACGGAACCGGGAAAATGCATTTCAATATTCCTGCAGGTGGCTGCGAAATTCCTGCCTCAGAAGAAACCATCAAAAACGGACTCCATTATTTTCAGATGAACGGAAAGGAGGTTTACAGCACTGCCACCAAAGTTTTGCCTGAATGCATCAACGAAATTCTCGAAGCCAACCAAATGAAATCCGATGACATCGATTGGGTAATTCCACACCAGCCCAGCATCAGAATTTTAAAGGAAGTCGCCGAAAAAGTGAATATACCGTTTGAAAAAGTAATGACGAATATGGACAAATACGCCAATACTTCCGGCGGAACCATCCCGATTGTGCTCGATGAAACCTACCGAAGCGGAAAAATTAAAGAAGGCGACACATTACTATTCGCCGCTGTGGGTTCCGGTTGGACTTGGGGAACTGCGATTTATAAAGTTTAGGTTTTAGGATTTATGTATTAGTTAATAAACATTCAACATTATTTCATAATTCATCATTTATAATTTATAATTAAACAAAATATGTTCACCAATAAAACCTTTTTAATCACCGGAATTGCAGATGAAAATTCATTAGCGATGAAAGTGGCCGAAAAAATTATTCAAAACAACGGAAAAGTAGTTTGCACCGGACTTGGCGTAACGCCTTTCCACAAAAACCTTTCCGAAAAAGCCGCAAGTTTTTTGAATAAATCCTACGGCGATTTCGAAACTGCTTGTAAAAATAAACTCGGCGCTGATACGTTGACATTTCCACTCGACGTTACGCTTCCCGAAAGTTTGGATTCTTTGGTTGAATTTTTAAATCAGAATAACGTCAAATTAGATGGTTTCCTTCATGCAATTGCGATGGATAAAACCATTCGTAACAAATCTGTAAAACCAATGTTGGAAGTTACGGCAGAAGAATTTAATGATACGATGACGGTTTCAGCGTTTTCACTGATTTCACTTTCGCACGTTCTTTTGATGAGCCATATTTTACAAAAAGGCGCTTCCATAGTTTCTTTAAGCTATATTGCTGCGGAAAAAGTTTCGTTTTTCCCATACATTAACATGAGTATTGCCAAAGCTGCACTTGAAAGATTAACCATTGAAATGGCTTATGAATTGGGCAGAGATTACGGAATTCGTGCTAATTGTGTGCGTTTTTCACCTTACATGGGAAGTAAAGCCGGAAACGCCACGTTGAAAACCGAAGATGTCGACAGAGCTGACCGTTTGAGTCCGCTCGGAAATGCCACTCCGGAAGATTTGGCACACGAAGTCGTTCATCTTTTCCGTCCGGAAACCCGAATTACCGGCGAAATTCGTCATGTAGACGGTGGCTTTCATATTATGGGATAACACCATTTCGAGGTTAAAGTTCAGGGTTAAAGTTTATAAAATTGTTTTTTAATTGTAATTTTGTTTAATCTAAAACTTTGAACCCGAAACCTTGAGCTCCAATACACCTTTAGCCGAAATTTTAAGACCGAAAACGCTAGACGAAGTTCTCGGGCAGGAACATTTGACCGGAAAGAACGGAACAATCCGAAAAATGTTGGAAAATGACACGCTGAATTCTCTGATTTTTTGGGGACCTCCCGGAACCGGAAAAACCACGTTGGCGGAAATTGTTTCAGAAAAATCCGGCAGAAAATTTTACAAACTTTCGGCAGTTTCTTCCGGCGTGAAAGATGTTCGCGACGTGATTGAGGAAGCCAAAAAACAGAATCTTTTTTCAGGAAAATCCCCGATTTTATTCATTGATGAAATTCACAGGTTTAATAAATCGCAGCAGGATTCTTTGCTTCATGCAGTTGAAAAAGGGTGGATTGTATTAATTGGTGCTACCACAGAAAACCCAAGTTTTGAAGTGGTTTCCGCATTGCTTTCCCGTTCCCAGGTTTACATTCTGAAATCTTTGAGTTATGAAAAACTCGATGAGCTTGCCGAACTTTCCCTGAAAAAATACAACGAAAAAGAGAACACCGAATTCAAAATAAAAGACAAAGAAGCCTTTATTCAGTATTCTGGCGGCGATGCACGGAAACTCATCAATTCGGTAGAAAATGTACTGAATAACTTTAAAAATTCGAAGAAAAAGGAAATTTCCAACGAAGATGTGCTTGAAGTGCTGCAGGAAACCATGGCGCTTTATGATAAAAACGGCGAGCAGCATTACGATATTATTTCGGCTTTCATCAAGTCCATGCGCGGTTCTGATCCCAATGGTGCGGTGTATTGGCTCGCCAGAATGCTGGTTGGTGGTGAAGATATCAAATTCATCGCAAGGCGAATGCTGATTCTGGCCGCTGAAGACATCGGTTTGGCCAATCCGAACGCGCTTACGGTGGCAAACAACTGTTTTCAGGCCATAAATGTCATCGGAAATCCTGAGGCAAGAATTATTCTTAGCGAAACAGCAGTTTATCTTGCGGTTTCTCCGAAAAGTAATTCCACTTACGTTGCGATTAATGATGCAATTGCAAAGGTAAAGCAAACCGGAAATTTACCTGTTCCGCTCCATCTGAGAAATGCGCCCACAAAACTCATGAAAGATTTAAATTACGGTAAAGATTACGCTTACGCCCATTCGCACGAAGGAAACTTTGTAGATCAGGAATTTCTGCCCGAAGAGATTTCCGGAATAAAATTCTACGAACCCGGAAATAATTCCACCGAAAATAAAATACGGGAAGAGCTTAAAAGAAAATGGAAAGATAAATATTAAGCTCTGAAATTTTAAAAATAATTTAACATCTGGCTGATTGTCAGGTGTTTTTTTTATCTTTAAATTAAATTTCGTGTGATGAAAAAGATTTATTTTTTAATGATTTTCCTTCTTTTCTCTATTCAGATTCCGGCGCAGTTTATTTCGGAAAACAAAGATTTGATGAGCAAGGAAATGGGCAGATATCAGCGGATGATTGATTTTAATGTTAACCCCAATACTTTAAATTATGATCTTCAATATCAAAGAATGGAGGTGTTTTTGGATCCGGAGGTTTTTCAGATTTCAGGCACGGTAACGTCTCACTTTTTGACAAACCAGAATATGTCTTCAATTTATTTTGATTTTACCAATCTTTTGCCGGTTTCAAAAGTTACATATCATGGTACAGATCTTAATTTTCAGCAGTTAACGACCAAAGAACTGAAGGTCGATTTTCCGGCTTCACTTCCATCAAATACGCTGGATTCTATTACGATACACTATTCCGGTGCGCCCGATAATTCCGGAAGAACGTCTTTTTATATGGGAACGCACGACGGAAGCCCGGTTTTATCAACGCTCTCGGAACCTTACGGCGCGCAGAACTGGTTTCCGACAAAACAGAGCATGAACGACAAAATCGACCGTTTCGACATTAAAATTACCACACCCAACCAATACAGCGTTGCATCAAACGGTAAACTGATGTCTGAAACTTTCCTTCCGGATAACAAAAAACTTACCTTCTGGCGAACCAATTATCCTATGGCGGCTTATCTGGTAGCATTTTCGATAGGTAATTTCAATAAAATTAATGATGTCATCGGAAATAGAAGTTTTCCTTTTGTGAATTATCTTTATCCGTCAACCAATGCTAATTCTGGAGTGATGGATAATATCGAATGGACTAAAACCGCAATGACTTTATTTGAAAATCATTTCGGGACTTATCCTTTTTCCGCCGAAAAGTACGGACACATGGAATTTGCGGTAAACGGCGCTGCAATGGAACATCAAACGATGTCGTCGATGAATTCTTTCGCGAAATCTACCATCACTCACGAACTTGCACACCAATGGTTTGGCGATAAAATAACCTGTGGCGCGTGGAATGACATCTGGCTTAATGAAGGTTTTGCCACCTTCGGGGAACACTTGGTCAATGAAAAAAACCTGATGAACCATTCTGAATTTATGACTTATCTCGCGAACCAAATGAACGTTATCACAAGTCAGCCAAACGGAAGTGTGTATGTTGACGACAGCGATTTGGCGAATATTCCGGTGCTCTTCAGCGGAAGACTTACCTATGTGAAAGGCGGCTATGTTTTGCGGATGATGAAGTGGATTTTAGGTGATGAAGCGTTTTATCAGCTTCTGAAAGATTATGCGGCAAATCCTGCTTTTGCTTACAGTTACGCGAAAACCGAAGATTTCAAAAATCAGATTTTGGTTTCCACAGGAAGAGATTTCACTGTTTTTTTTAACGACTGGATTTACGGAGAAGGTTATCCAACGTACACCATTAAATGGAATCAGTCTGCAAATCTGGATATGAATTTTTGGGTTTCGCAAACGCAAAGTGACCCGTCTGTAAGTTTTTTTGAAATGCCTCTGCCTGTAAAAGTTACCGGAAGTAATGGTGAAACCGCTTTTTTGGTATTAGAAAACACATCAAACGCACAGTTATTTTCAAAACCATTGAATTTTCAGGTAGTAAATGTTGAATTCAATTATGAAAAACAAATCATCGAAAAAAACTCAACGATAGCTTTTGATAATGCTTTATCCACGGAATCGGTTTCGGAAAATGAGGTGATGCTTTTCCCAAATCCAGTGAGTGATAGGTTGAATATGAAAGGAATCAAAAAAACTTCTGATTTTGAAATTTTTTCAACTGATGGAAAACTGATCAGAAAAGGCAAATACAGCCCTTCCCAAACTATTGATGTTTCCAGGTTAAAAGTGGGTGCTTATTTTCTGAAAATCAATGCTAAAAGTTTCAAATTCGTGAAGGAATAAAAAATTAATCCTCCAGGATATACTCGTTATAATGCCCAATGAATTTTATGTCTGCGCCAAATAACCGCAGCTCTTCCAGAGCATTTTCTGATAAAACTGGATGCCATTCGCTGGCTACATTGATAAAGAAGAAATAATTGCCCAGGTTTTTTTTCATCGTGCGGCTTTCAATTTTGGACAGGTTCATTTTACGCCAGGCAAAAACCGATAACACCTGATGCAAGCCTCCGGCATGATCTTCCGGAAGTGTTACCAGAAGCGAAGTTTTTTCCGAACTTTTAGGGAAATTGAGATTTAAAGAGGTTCTTTTTTTAGAAATTATGATGAATTTGGTGTGATTTTGCTCAAAATCCTGAATGTTTTTGTGGATGACCTTCAAGCCATATAGTTTCGCCGCGTAGGAATTGGCAATTGCGGCCCATTTTTCCTGAGGGTTTTCAGAAACCAGTTTTGCGGCAGCTGAGGTAGAGCTGTAGTCCTGGGTCAGCGTATTTTTATAATGATTGAATCTGAAATGAAATGTTTGAGCTAAAGCCTGTGGATGCGAAATGATTTTAGAGAAATCTTCGTTTGCGGGATGCATCATCAGCTGGTGTGAAATCGGCATTATGGCTTCGGTTTGGATGAAAATGTTTTCGAAATCATACAGATAGTCCAGTGTCATGGATACAGTTCCTTCGATAGAATTTTCAAGCGGCACCACCGCTTTATCAACCTCACCGTTTTTCACAGCATTGAAACAGTCTAAAATACTCGATTCCGCAATCAACTCGTTTTCGGGGAAAATCTGTGATGCGGCGAGTTGCGTAAAACTTGCCTGTGGACCGAGGTATGCAATCTTCATTTCAGGATTACGTTTTTAATGTTACTTCTGTCCTTGGGATTAATTTTTATTCCACCGGTTCTTTTTACAATTCCGCTGCGTTCTTCTTTTGTTAAAGTCCAGATGTTGAGGAAATGCTGTCCGTTGTCATCAATAATTTCAGTCTCTATAATTGCGTTTTTCAGTATTTTAATATGGTTACTCTTCACTAAAATTCTGTTGATGTAAACCGCATTAGATTCCTGCAGTCGATGCTCCATGTTCATCTGATAGAGTAAAACGGTTGGAAGCGTTGAATTGTTTTTCAGCGTAATATCGATAATTCCTTCGGTGCTGAAATTGCTGAAAGGAGAAAGCTTATCAGGTAAATTATCGGATTTGTAAACGCTTACTGATGAGATTTCTGCTGAGGTAATTGCTTTCAGCTGTGCCTCATTCGCGATCATCCCATCAACCACATACAGTGGAAAAATTCCTGTAGTTTGTTTTAAAGAATTTTGCTGTGCGAAGCAGAAAACGGAGAACAGGATCAATAGGAGGAGAAAATTTTTCATAGAACAAATGTAGAAATATGTAATGGAAGAACGTAAGATTTAGCGATTAATTATTCTGATTTAAAAACTTGCGACCTTTCTGAAATGCCATTGTTATTAAATGCTTCGATTTGAAAATAATAAGCATCTGTGCGGTCGGCACCAGTGAAAAAATATTCGTTTTTACCGTACACCATAATGCTTCCGTATAGTTTATCCGGGGTTTTGCCAAAGTAAATCATATATCCGTCCGCTTTTTCGTTTTGTTTCCACTTCATCCAGATGCTTCTTCGTTCGCCAAATTTTTTCGGATCAGCGCGTAGCGGAACAAAATTTTCAACTTTACCGGGTT
Organism: Kaistella yananensis; assembly: GCF_026107505.2. Lineage (NCBI taxonomy): Bacteria > Pseudomonadati > Bacteroidota > Flavobacteriia > Flavobacteriales > Weeksellaceae > Kaistella > Kaistella yananensis. Next base: position 513,621 of record NZ_JAPCHZ010000001.1, read on the forward strand.
TTTCGCCACCACCGTTTCCGAAAACTCTGAAACCGCTTAAAGCAAATTTGCCGGTGGGCATTTTTAGATTTTCCATTTTTAAAAATCTTGCTTTTGCAGGTTTTTCCAGTTCGATATAATCGTGCGGAACATCGGTGTTGTTTTTGCTTTTGTCGACTAAAATCTTCCAGTTTTTGCCGTCATTGGAGCTATAAATTTTATACTGATGTATTTTACCTAAAGTTTTGCCCATAAATTCTGCATCCTGGTCTGCGTAATTAATCTGAATTGCATTAATGGTAGAAATTTCGCCCAAATCGGTCTGGAACCACTCTCCGGAATTTCCTGTTTTTGCAGACCAATAGGTTTTAATGTCTTCGTCTACCGCAAAATTAGGCTGATAACCTCCTAAAGTTGATGAGGCAGAGACTGGTTTCTGGTAATTCAGCAGCATCCATCCGGTGAATAAACCTTTGGTGAAATCCTTACCCTGCGCAAATTCGGGAATATAGGTAGGGTAGTCGCCGTAGGCCGTGTTGCTGTACATTACATCATCATTATCGAACCCTGCCGGCCAAATGCCCAGTCGTCTTTCACAATTATTTTTGGTAGAAATAAAAATGGTGGAAACATGCCAGTAATTTCCGTAATTATCCTGAAAAGTCGCGCCATGGCCGGCGCCACGGGCAAAGCCCCCAGGTTTATAAGAGAAGGGGTTATGCTGTTGGTATTCGTAACCTTCCAATGGGTTTTTAGATACATATACTCCGTCTGCGTATCCGCTGAATTCGGTAGCGGGCGCGCCGTACTGCATATAGTATTTGTTCTTGTATTTTGTTACCCAGGCTCCTTCTACAAACGGTTGCAGGAAAACATTGTCGTTATATTCGCCAAATCTTTCCCAGCCATGATCTTCGGGTTTTAAACGCAGGATGGGTTTTACGTAACCTTCGGACTGGAGATTTTTTACTTTCACTTCAGTTCCCAAAAGCGGCCATTCGTTGCTTGATCCCCAATAGAGATAAAGTTTGTTTTTATCTTCATCATAATGAAATGCAGGGTCCCAGGCGCCTACTTTTAAGGTGTCGACTGCAATTTGCCACTCATTTTTTGTAGGATTGGTCGATTTCCAGATCGGGAAATCTGATTCCCACGTGGAACCGTAAACATAAAGCGTATCCTTCATCACCCATGCAGCAGGTGCATTGAGGTCGTGAATATATTTGTCGTCGCGCAGGAATTTTCGGGACACGAATTTCCAGTTCAGCATATCATCGCTGTGCCAGTAGCCTTCCTGATTGGTTGAGAAAAGAAAAAGTTTTTTCTGAAAATTGACAATCACCGGATCTGCTGTAGCACGGTGTTTTCCCTGTTTTGAAAATACTTCAAATGGTGTATACCCGTAATCGATATTAATGGGATTGCAATATGTTTTTTGTTGGCCAAAACTGAAATTCATCAGAAATAAAAGAATAACCCCTAACGGAAAGCAATATTTCATAGAAAATTTTTAAGGAAAAATTCAAAGTTAAGTATTAAACCTAAGAAAACGGAACATAAAATAAAAATCCGCACTCGAAAGCACGGACTTTTTCATAAATGAAAAAATTGAATTTTAAGGAAATGCTTTTACTTCCGCATTTTTTCTCCTTTTTAAATATTGAGGAAGCGTTTTTTTTGGAATTAAATAATTTATAAGTTTGTGCTATGAATATTATCCTTGCTTCAACATCGACGCTCTTCGGAGGTAATTATCTTGAATATTTAAAGCCAGAAATTCAAAATCTTTTCAGCGAAACCAATGAAATTATCTTTGTGCCGTTTGCAAGACCTGGCGGAATTTCACACGAAGAATATACCAAAAAAGCTCGCGAATTTTTCACTCAAATTAATATAAAAGTAAAAGGCCTGCACGAGTTTGAAGATAAAATTGAAGCGGTAAACAACGCAAAAGGGATTTTCACCGGCGGAGGTAATACTTTCCTTTTAGTGAAAACGCTTCACGAAGAAAATCTCATGGAAGTTTTAAAAGAAAATGTTGAGAACGGAACGCCATACCTTGGCTGCAGTGCCGGTTCGAACATTGGCGGACTGAATATGAAAACCACGAATGACATGCCGATTGTTTATCCGCCAAGTTTTGAATGTATGGGACTTGTTCCGTTCAACATCAATCCGCATTATCTGGATCCGAATCCGGATTTGAAGCACAACGGCGAAACTCGCGAAACGAGAATTAAAGAATTTCTCACCCAGAACAATACTAAAGTTGTAGGCCTGCGGGAAGGTAACTGGATCCGGAAGATTGGGCAGAAAATTACTGTGGAAGGTAAAGAATTAACCCGTATTTTCGAGAAAGATAAGGAACCTTACGAAATTGCTCCCGGTACAGAACTTTAAGCGGGTTCTGCCCATCTTTTTACAAGAAGATCCATTAAAAAATCCGGACATTTTATCACTTTGTTCTTTTTGGCGTCGAGAAAAAAGAGGGTGGTTTTTGCTTCCGTAATCTTTTCTTTAGAACTGTTATAAATTTCGTATTCAAATTCAATTCGCACGCCTGGGAGTTTTTTGATGTAGGTATGGATTTCGAGAATTTCATCATATAAACCAGGCTTCAGATACTTAATGCTGAACTCCGAAACAGGTAACCAAATGCCCTGATTTTCAATCTCGTCATAAGGAATTCCGAGCTCCCGAAAAAGTTCGACTCTGGCCACTTCCAGGTACTCCGCATAGTTCCCGTAATAAACGTATTTCATGGGATCTGTTTCTCCGTAACGTACTCGTAATGAATGGGTTGTGTGTATCATTGTAAGACTTAAATCAATCATACAAATATATTTTTAAATAACCAATAGCACAAAAATTTTTTTATCATAATTTAAAATTCGATATTTGTCTTCCCACTAAAATTAAACACTTGCAGGTAATTGCAGAACGAAAATGAATGAAAATTTAACTCTTATTTGGGAAAAGTGTCTCCAGTTCATGAGGGATAACCTCAACGCAGCAGAAGACAATACTGACCTTAAAAAACTCGAAAACTCGTTTGATTTACTTTTCGACAATGTGCAGCCGGTATCTTTGGTGAGCAATAACCTTACCCTGTTAGTACCGAGTGATTTTTACAAAGAATACATTGAGGATAATTACTTATCCCTGCTTTCTGCTGCGCTGAAAAAAAATCTAGGAAAAGGAGTTAAGCTTTGGTATTCCGTTATGGAAAACAAGCCCAGCGGTCAGGAAAAACCCATTACCATGAATGTAAAGGGTAAGAGTATTGCGACGCCAAAAGTACAGGAAACGCTTCCGCCTTCATTTTCTGCAAATCTCATCAACCCTTTTGTAGTTCCCGGAATGAAGAAGGTGAATATCGACTCTAATCTGAAAGCCGATTTTTCTTTTGACAATTATGTGGAAGGCGAAAGCAATAAATTTGCTGCCACTGTAGCAAAATCTATCGCCAAAAGACCGGGCGCAACTGCCTTCAACCCGCTGTTTTTATATGGAGGTTACGGAGTAGGGAAAACCCACCTGGGCCACGCTGTAGGTCTGGAAGTGAAAAATGCTTTTCCGGACAAAGTGGTACTTTATTTATCATCAGAAAAATTCATTCAGCAGTTTGTATCTGCTGCGAAAGCTCATAAACAGACCGAATTTGCGAATTTCTACCAAATGGTTGATGTGCTGATTATCGATGATATTCAGTTTCTTTCCGGTAAGAAATCTACGCAGGACAGCTTCTTCCATATTTTCGATTATCTGCACCAGAACGGCAAACAGATTATCTTAACTTCAGATAAAGCGCCGGTTGATATTCTCGATATTCAGGATCGAATTGTTTCTCGATTCAAGTGGGGACTTTCTGCAGAAATTAAATCTCCGGATTTCGATACCAGAAGAAAAATCATCGTTGATAAGCTAAGCCGCGACGGAATTGTTTTAACGGAAGATATGCTCGATTTCCTTGCGTCTGAAGTAAAAACCAACGTTCGTGAACTGATTGGTGTTATCAATTCAGTAATCGCGTATTCCACGATTTATAAATCTGAGTTGAGTCTTGAACTTTTAAAGGAAACCATCAATAAAATTGCAGCCAACCAGAAAAAGGTGATCAATATTCCTTATATTCAGGAAGTGGTTTGCGAATATTTCGGCATCCAGAGAGAGCAGCTTTTATCGAAAACCAGAAAAAGAGAAATCGCTTTGCCAAGACAATTAGCGATGTATTTCGCCAAGGAGTTTACCAATGCCACCTTCACCAAAATTGGAGAGGAAATGGGCGGAAAAGACCACTCAACTGTGATGTACGCGTGCGATACAATAAAAGACGTATCTAAAATCGATAAAGAACTGAAAAAGTATGTAAAAGAACTTACCGAAAAAATTAAACAGTAGATTTGCCATATATTAATCATAAGAAGAGAAGGGGTTTTTTGAATTCCTTCTTTTTTTATTTTAATTTTGAAGGCTTCAAATAAAATAGCACCACATGAAAATCCTTGTTGTATGTCTCGGTAATATCTGCAGAAGTCCGCTTGCCGAAGGTATTTTAAAATCAAAACTGCCTGAAAATTTTGTAATCGATTCGGCCGGAACCATTTCCCTTCACGAAGGCGAACATCCCGACAAACGCGCGATTGAAACTGCCGAAAATCACGGAATTACGATTGGAAAACAGCGGTCGCGACCTATTACCAAAACGGATTTAGAAGATTTCGATAAAATTTACTGCATGGATTTAAGCGTTTATGAAGATGTGATTTCGATGGCAAAAAACGAAGAACAGCGGAGTAAGATTTCTCTTTTTTTGGAAGCGGCAGAAATTCCCGAGAACAATTATGAAGTTTTCGATCCCTACTGGAGCGGTTTGGATGGTTTTGAAAAAGTTTATCAGTTGCTGGATAAAGCCTCCGAAAAGATTACATCAAAGCTCCTTAACAATCAAAATTAATTCTAAATGCTTTTCCTAATTCCCGCTTACCTTTCCGAAAATTCACCCATTGCATATTTCGCGCCTGCAATTAAAGAATATATCCTGAAGACCGATTATTTCTTCGTAGAAAACGAAAAAACCGCCAGAAAAGTCATTAAGTTTTTTGCACCTGAAAAAAAGCAGGCTGATCTGAAGCTCTTTCTTCTCGATAAATATTCTGAATCTGCAGATTTAAAGGAAGCTCAGAAATTAATGAAAAACGGTCAGGATTTCGGTTTACTTTCTGAAGCCGGACTCCCGTGTATCGCCGATCCCGGAAATCTTATGGTGAAATGGTGTCACGAAAATAACATCAAAATTATTCCGATTAATGGGCCTTCTTCGATTATTTTGGCATTAATTTCAAGTGGTTTTAATGGTCAGGAATTTACGTTTCACGGGTACCTTCCGATTGATAAGTCTGAGAAGAAATCACGAATTAAGTATCTGGAAAATCAGGTTCAGAAAACGGGCTATTCGCAGATTTTCATGGAAACTCCGTACCGGAACAATCAGCTTTTTGAAGATCTGTGTAAATTCCTCGCACCGATTACGAGGCTTTGTATCGCGGCCAACATTAATGATCCAAATGAGGAATTTATCAAAACGCTAAGCATCAAAGACTGGCAGAAAAACAAGCCGGAACTTCATAAAATTCCCGCGGTTTTCGTTCTGGGTAAATAGTTTAACTTCCTTTAACAGCGTGTTTGCATTATTATTGAAGCTGACTTACGAAAATAAATTACTATGTCAGATAAAAAATTAGCAGGCCTTTGGCTTGACCAGCACAAAGCGGTAGTCGTAAAAAATCATGATGCGCAGAATGCCTTTAAATTTTTTCTTTGTTCACCTGTGAAAGCTGTTGTACAGCACGGTAATTCCAGCGAGAATGCGGGCAATAACGCGGAACAGACGAACAAGGCAAAATTCTTCAAGGAGATTGCCCATCTTTTAACCAATTCCGAAGAAGTATATGTTACCGGTCCCGGAACGATTCAGGAAGAACTGAAAAGTTTCCTTCATGATACGGCACAATTCAAGAACCTTAAAATTACCCTGGATACCGCTCAGCAAATGAGTGACGAACAGGTTCTGGAAACAGTGAAAAAACATTTCGGAGAATAATCCGGAAAAGATGATAAAAAAAGCGGCCAAATTATTGACCGCATTTTTTATTTTTTATAATGGTAAGAATATCCATCGTTGGTGTGATCGCTGAGGTAGAGGTTTGAAGAGTCGATACCGTCAACAAAAACGTCAGGGTAATTCGAGAAATCGATAAACAGTTTTTCTTTGTGTTCATTTGGCGTAACTTCTATTAAAAGGTTGTAAGTTCCTTCGCTCACCGTTGCACCATTTTCTTTAACGGTATAAATGTAGGCATCTGTAAAAGTGATGGTACGCTGAATTCCTGTGCTTGACGGAGTGTCATTAATATTTCCGATTCCGCCTGTTGTAGCTGCCCAGTTCCAGGTACCTACAAACTGTTCGTTCGAGAGTTCATCTTCTCTTGTTCCGCAGGCTATAAAAACAGTGACCGCAATTAAATAAAGTAAAAAGATGTTTAATTTTTTCATGATGCTCATTTTAAACAACAAAATTACAATTTTTTAATCCTGTTTATATTTTTCAGCTTTCATTATTTGGATGAGAAGAATCATTAACAGTAGTTTTTTTTCGGGCCCGCCATTTTCGGTAAAGTATGATGACAAAAGGCGCGAGGATAAAGAACGGCCAAAGGGAAATAAGACCCAGTACAAAACTTACAAAAATATTCCATCCCTGTGCGACGGAATCTGAAAATCTGCTTCCAAAACCGATTCTAGATGTTACAGAACTTCTGGGTTTTTCTTTAGTGAGGCTTAGGCGCAGGGTGCTGTAGTTTACTCGGTCGTCAATGAAACGGAGTCTGCCTTCTGCAACATCAATCTCGTCTTCGAGTTTGCGGATGTTTTCCTGGATTTCGAGCATGTCTTTTGTAGTTGCTGCATTCTTCAGCAGATCGCGGTATTTTTCCAGATAAATCCTTTTGTTCTCGAGTTTTATGGCGACATCTGTATATTCTTCAGTCACATCTTCAGAGGAAAAATTTTTGTATTCAACTGCGCCAATACCCTCTGAAAAAGAAGAGATCAGCTGATCGAAATTCTGATAAGGAACACGAATTACGAGATCCAGTTCTTCTGAAATTTCTGTATTCCTGAAGGTTTCGCTTTGGGTGTATGCATTTTGTTTTTTCAGTATGCCGTCTACCTTCAGTTTAGCATCGTTAATATGGGCAACAGCTATTCCCATTTCCCCGTTTTTAATGATCTTTTTAGCAATGCTGTCATTTTTTGCTGGAGCACTATCTGGCTTTACAGAAGCTGATTTTTGGTTAGCAGCGGCGTCTTCCGGAATCACTTCCATGAGAGAAGCGTTTACCTCAGTATTTACCGCATAAGGATCGGTTTTTGAACAGCTGATGAAGCTAAATAGAGCTAAAAATAGGATGGACATTTTCATTTTGAAGTAGAAATTGGATTTGTATTTATAAATGTATAAAAATTTAAAGTTGCTGAGATCATTTTAATAAAAAAGACGCACAGAAAAGTGCGTCTTATTTTTTTACAAGAATATGATTTGTCTTACCCGATTTCGACACCGTTTTCTACGGTTTCATCCGGCGTTACAAACACCAGTTTTCCATCAGCGTTGTTGGTTAAAAGCAACATTCCCTGAGATTCGATACCGCGGATTTTTCTCGGTGCCAGATTCAGTAAAATCATCACCTGTTTTCCGATGCATTCTTCCGGCGTGAAGCTTTCAGCGATTCCCGAAACCACGGTTCTTACATCAACGCCTGTATCTACGGTAAATTTCAATAATTTATCCGCTTTTTCCACTTTTTCAGCGGTAAGAATGGTGGCTGTTCTTAAATCTATTTTTGTGAAATCATCAAACTGAATTTCGTCTTTCATAGGATTCGCTTTCGGGTTGGTTTTTTTGTTGGAAGCTTTGGTGTTTTCTAATTTTTGAATTTGGAATTCGATGGTTTCATCTTCTATTTTAGAAAATAAAAGTTCCGCATTATTAATTTGATGTCCGGTTTTGATCAAAACCTTTTCCTGTTTCAGTTGCTCCCAACTTATTTGGTCAACATTGAACATTTTTTGTAGTTTTTCTGCGCTGAATGGCATGAATGGTTCGCAAACTTGAGCCAAGCCTACCGCGATTTGCGCTGCTACGAAAAGTGAACTTGCTGCCTTTTCCGGGTTGTCTTTGATGGTTTTCCAAGGTTCTTCGGTCTGCAAATATTGGTTTCCGAATCTTGCTAAATTCATCATGGCAGATAATGCGTTTCGGAATTCAAAATTTTCGAGGAAGTTTTCGATTTCGTTAGCTGCCTTTGCCGTTTCATTGAGTTCTAAAGCGTTTTCATCACCTGCAGGAACTATACCGTCGTAATATTTATGAATTAAAACAGCAACTCTGTTGATGAAGTTTCCGAAAATCCCGACTAATTCAGAATTATTTTTAGTCTGGAAATCTTTCCATGTGAAGTTGTTGTCTTTGGTTTCCGGAGCTGAGGAAAGTAATGCATAACGCAAAACATCTTGCTGACCAGGAAATTCTTCCACATATTCATGAGCCCAAACAGCCCAGTTTCTTGAAGTAGAAATTTTATCGTTTTCAAGATTAAGGAATTCAAAAGCTGGAACATTTTTCGGCATGATGTAATCTCCGTGAGCCTTCATCATTGCAGGGAAAATAATGCAGTGGAAAACAATGTTATCTTTCCCGATGAAGTGTATAAGGTCGGAGTTTTCGCTTTGCCAGTAATCTTTCCAGTTTTTACCATTTTTTATTGCCCATTCTTGGGTGAATGAGATGTATCCGATGGGCGCATCGAACCAAACATAGAGCACTTTTCCGTCCGCATCAGGAAGTGGCACGGGAACGCCCCAGTTGAGGTCTCTGGTCATTGCACGAGGTTTCAGTCCATCGTTTAACCAAGATTTTACCTGTCCGTAAACGTTGGGTTTCCAGTCGTCTTTGTGGCCTTCAATAATCCATTCGTTCAGGAAGCTTTCGTAATCATTTAAGGGAAGATACCAGTTTTTGGTTTCCTTTAAGACGGGAACGTTTCCGCTCAGCATCGATTTCGGGTTGATAAGTTCAGAGGGCGAAAGAGTAGAGCCGCATTTTTCGCACTGGTCACCGTACGCACCGTCGTTGCCGCAATTCGGGCAGGTTCCCACGATATAGCGGTCAGCCAGAAATTCGCCGGCCTGTTCGTCGAAATACTGTTCGGAAATTTCTTCTGTGAATTTTCCCTTATTGTATAGGGTGGAGAAAAAATCCTGGCTTACTTCGTAATGTTTTTTAGAAGTTGTTCTGGAGTATTCGTCGAAGGAGATTCCCAGATCACTGAAAGATTTTTTAATGATTTCGTGGTATTTGTCTACAATATCATGCGGCGTTACTCCCTCTTTTTTTGCGCGGATGGTAATCGGAATGCCGTGTTCATCGGATCCGCAGATAAAAGCGACCTCTTTTTCGAGTCTTCTCTGAAATCTGGCGTAAACATCGGCAGGAATATAAACTCCTGCCAGGTGGCCAATATGTACTGGGCCGTTTGCATAAGGCAAAGCCGCTGTAATCATCTTTCTCTCTGACATATTCTTCTAATAATTTGTGCAAAGATACGCGATATCCACTTTAATTGAAAATATTGATGATGTATTGCATAATCGAAAAAGAAGTGATGTATTAGATAAACACATGTTTAACTTTCTGTTAAAGTTCAAAGTCTCATTAGTGAGACAATAGCATTGTTAAATCACAATGAATCAACTGTTTAATAAAAGTGTGATCTGTTAATATATGATAAATCTCAGATATAATTAACTATTTTATGATAATTTTAATAATAATTGTAATTTTGTTTAAATTGCAGTGCTTCTTCAATGGAGAAGAGATGTATTGAATATTAATCCTTAAATTTTATTTTTGTGAGAAACTATACTAAAGTTTTGAAAATTGCGCCGGCTTTTTTATTGGCGGGCACAATGTTACACGCACAAACTACGGATTCGGTTAAAACTGCCGACATCGAGCAGGTTGTACTGATTGGTTATGGCGCCAAGAAAAAGTCTGATCTTACAGGTTCTGTTACGGCTGTCTCTGAGAAGGACTTTAACAAAGGTGCTATCGTATCGGCAGATCAGTTGCTTACAGGTAAAGCGCCAGGTGTTAGAATCACCAACGAAGGAGGATCGCCGGACTCGAAACCGAACATCCGAATCCGTGGTGGGGCATCGCTGAACGCGCAAAATAACCCATTGATCGTTATTGACGGAGTGCCACTGGATTCTAGTAACCCAGCTGGTGTCGGAAACCCACTGAACCTAATTAACCCCAATGACATTGAATCTTTCTCAATCCTGAAAGATGCTTCGGCGACCGCTATTTATGGTTCAAGAGCATCCAATGGTGTAATTATTATTACGACTAAGAAGGGTGGTGGCAAACTGAAAGTCGGTTTCAGTACCAACGTTTCCGTAGGTGAGGTAACGAAGAATCTTGACGTGATGGATTCCTCACATTTTGTAGATTACATCAAGACTAATTTCCCTCAGTACAGTTGGAGACTCGGCGTAGGTGGTGATAAAAATAATCCAACTGAAACGGGTACCATCTATAACACCAACTGGCAGGATGAAGTTTTCAGAACTACAGTTTCTACCGATAATAACGTAAGCCTTGCAGGAACACTATGGAATGCTCTTCCAATCAGAGTATCTATGGGGTATAACCGCACAGAGGGTGTAGTGCGTACAAGTGATTATGAGCGTTTTACCGAGGCGATAAAGCTTACTCCTACATTTTTCGATAAGCACCTAAAAATTGATCTGAACTTAAAAGGTTCTCAATCTAAATTTAATGCGGTAGATGTAGGTGCTGCGATTGGGGGTGCTGTCAACATGGACCCTACAAAACCAGTTTATGTTTCACAAACAGGTCTTACAGGAAGTCCTTACAACCGTTTCGGAGGTTACTTCCAAAACACAGAATTTTCGGGTGGTCAGTACAGAACTTTAGGTCAAACCAACCCTCTTGCTGTTCTTCTTCAAAGAAATGCGCCGCAGAAAGTGAGCAAATTACTCGGAAACGTTGAATTTGACTACAAAATGCATTTCCTGCCAGAACTTCGCGCTGTCTTGAATTTAGGAATGGAAACGTCAAGTTCTGATCTGAAGACTGTTTATGCAGATAATGCAATTCAGACTTATAGAACGCCAAGTGGATCACAGTTCCCGAATGATTATACCTTCAACCCCGGCGTAGATTACGCCGAGCATCAAGACATCTTCAACAAAACGATGGATGCCTATCTGATTTACAACACAAAAGTTTCGGATTTCCTTACGAACTTCCTTATTCAAGGTGGATACTCCTATCAAAATTTTAAGAACGAAGGATATAAAGACAAGTATATTTATCACGAAACAACAGGAGTTCGAACACCGTTCGTAGATAATGACCTCAATCCTACAAATGCTTATTACAATGAACTGAACTTGCAGTCATTTATTGCAAGATCAAATATTGATATCTTAAACCGTTATTTATTTACTCTTACTTTCCGTGCGGATGCTTCCTCGCTGTTCAAGAAAGATCAGCGGTGGGGTTATTTCCCTGCAGTAGGTTTCGCCTGGAAAGTGAATGAAGAGAGCTTCCTGCGTGATGCAGAGGCTGTACGCGAACTGAAGCTTAGACTTGGTTGGGGAAAAACCGGACAACAGGATATTACAGGACTCGTTGGTTTTTATCCGTCAAGGCCCCTATTCGCATTGGGTAGTTCTAATGCACAGTATTTCCCTGGAATCGGTACGTACAGTGCGCTTCCGTTTAACGAAAATCTTACGTGGGAAACAACCACTACCATTAATGCAGGTTTAGATTTCGGATTCTTTCGTGGGAATCTCCTGACAGGTAGCTTTGATATCTATGAAAGAAAAACAACGGATCTTCTTTTGTGGACTCCTCTTGCCCCAGGCCAAGGTCTTACTAACCAGTTTATTGACAATGTAGGTGAAATGACCAACCGAGGTGCTGAAATGAACCTTACAGTAACGCCGGTGAAGAACAGCCAGGTAACTTGGAGTATTTCCGGAAATGCTGCGTACAACTTAGGTGAGGTGACCAACCTGAAAAATGTCGAAAGCATTGCAGCTTCAGACAGTGGTTTGCCTGTAGGTACAGGGGTAAGCCTTGCATATCATCCAGTAAACGGGCAGCCCTATTCAGCTTGGGTATTCCAGCAGGTTTATGATAACAATGGAAATGCGATGCAAGGTGTTGTTATCGACAGAAACGGTGATGGTTTAATTAATAATGATGACCGTTATTATGAAGCGTTAAGACCGAACTGGACTTATGGTTTCAGCACTTCACTTAATTACCAAAACTGGGATTTCAGCGCTAACTTCCGCGGGCAGGTAGGTGGCAAAGTATATAACGCCAGAAAAATGTCTCAAGGCTTCCGCGAGTATGCAGTTCCACAGAACTCGAACTCTCTGAACAACGTTCTTACTTTTGCTGAAAATACTCCGTTCACTAACCTTACAGACCAGGTGATCTTCTCAGATTATTTCCTTGAAGATGCTACCTTCCTGCGTTTGGACAACGCGACTGTGGGGTATTTGTTCAAAGATTTATTTAACTCTACTGACCTACGCGTTTACGGTTCCGTGAGCAATGCATTTGTAATTACAAAATATGAAGGTTTGGACCCAGAAAATTTCAATGCGATTGACAACAATTTTTATCCAAGACCACGAACTTATACCATTGGTTTAAACTTTAATTTTTAAATAAAACAAAATGAAAAATATTAAATTCAAATTATTGGCTTTTGCAGCGGTAGTGATGCTGTCCACGCAATCCTGTCTCCGGGATCTGGATACTGAGCCAAAATATGATATGACACTTGAATATATACTGCAACAGGATCCTAAAGCAGTGGAAGGAATGCTTTCCCGTCTTTATGCAAGTTTCGCTCTTTCCAGTGTTAAAGGTCCTGGTGAATCTGACATCTCCGGTGCTGACCCGGGAGAGTCGCCATTTATCCGCGGACTGGTGAATCTTCAGGATTTTACAGCAGACGGAATGAAAAACCGTTGGGGTGATAACGGTCTTGATCAGTTGACTACTACGAGCAACTGGACAGACAATAATAAATTTTTTAAATACGCTTACGACAGAATTTATTATACCGTTCCTCAGGCAACTAACCTTATCCTTATTATGAAGAGCGATAACGTTAAATATGAGAATAAGGATCAGGTGGTGAGTGAGCTTCGCTTTTTACGTGCGCTTTCTTACTATTATCTTATTGATCTTTTTGGTAAAGGTGTTTTGGTAAACGATGAAACTTTCAATACGAGTACACCGCTTCCAGAAGCTTCAAGAACTGAACTGTTCACTTTTGTTGAATCTGAACTTAAAGATATCGAAGGAAAACTTCCTGCCCAAAATTCTTATGCACGTGCAAACAAATCTGCGGCAAGAATGCTTTTGGCTAAACTTTATCTGAATGCTGAAGTTTATACAGGAACGCCGCGATATAATGATGCTGCCGCATATATTAGTAAAGTAATTAGTGAAGGTGGATATCAGTTGGAAGGAAACTTCCGCAAGAATTTTTCTGCTGACAACAATACTTCGAAAGAGATTATCTTCCCACTTATAGCTGACGCTGCAAGCAGCCAGAGTTTCGGTAACACTACTTACATCGTTAATGGAAGCATCAGTACGGATACCATGACGCCTGCAGATTTTGGCGCGACAGATGGTTGGGCTGGTCACCGGGCAACTAAAGCATGGTATGGTTTATTTGCAGGTTCTGCAGCTGGTCTTCAGAGCAGTACTGACGTACGTGCAAAGCTTTTCTGGTCAACAGGTCACAATTGGGAGATGAATGATTATAAAACTTGGACTGACGGGTTTCCATCTGACAAGTTCTGGAACAAGAATTCCGACGGCAGCGGTAGCGCAACAAGTTTTTCTTCTACAGATTTCCCTCTGTTCCGTTTGAGTGATGCTTATCTAATTTATGCTGAATGTGCGGTTCGTGGCGCGGCAGGTACTTCAATGGGGCAGGCAATCACTTACTTCAACCAGGTTCGTACAAGAGCTGGAGCTCCAGTTGTTTCTGTTCTTTCACTTGACGAAGTTCTAAATGAAAGAGGTCGCGAACTAGGTTTAGAAGGTGTGCGTCGTCAGGATCTTATCCGTTTCGGGAAATTTACAGGTGGTTCTTATCTGTGGCCTTGGAAAGGTGGTGTGAAGAACGGTACTGCGATTTCGGACAACTACAAATTGTTTCCTATTCCTAGTACTGCGCTTCAGGCGAATCCAAATCTGACCCAAAATCCAGGTTACTAACTTTAATTTAATTCAATAATGAAAACCAATAATTTATATAAAATACTTCTTGCAGTGCTGGTCTTTTTCGGCATTACAGCCTGCGAGGACCGGGAACTGATTATGGTAGAAAATCAATCAGCTCCTATTGTGATGGATCTTTCGGCTTCTACACTTTTTCTAGATCAGAATTTTCCGGCTAATCCGGCACTCACAGTAACCTGGACAGCAGCAACATACTCAGTTCCAACTGAAATTCGCTATAAAGTCGAAGCTTCTTCTGATGAGAAGTTTACGAAGCCATTAGAGCTTGCTACTGTTGCTGAATCAAGCAATGCGGTGACATTTACTGTAGATGAAATGAATAAGTCAGCTATTGCTTTAGGTATGTCACCGGCAGTATCGTCAAAAATGTATTTAAGAGTGGTATCGTACTTAGGAACAGGTCAAATGATGTCCGCTGTTTCTAATGTAACCTCACTACAGATTACTCCTTATGTGCTTTCCTATCCCGATTTCTACCTTGTAGGTGGTGCCACCGCTGTAGACTGGACTGCGAGTGCAGCACAGATTCTTTATAAAGATGCTAACCTTTCTTATATCTACACTTATTTGAAGCCAGGAAATTTCCGTTTCCTCGGTCAGCAAGACTGGAATCCTACAAACTACAGTCTTAATGATCCTGGAATCAAAGAAAACTATAGATATTTCAACCAGTGGCCTGCTACAATTGCGCCCGACACTGCTGAACAGGAAAACATGATTTTCTCCGGCACAGAAGGTATATACAAAATTACCATTAACGCAGCTGCTGATAAAAAGACTTTAGACATTGTTCCTTCTTCAGTTTCCGGTTTCAATTTCGACACTGTTTATGTGGTTGGAAACGTCGCCGGAAATAGCTGGAATGCTGACAATGCAATTGCAATGACTAAAACTGGTGAGGGAGTTTATGAGTTCACAACAACGCTTGACAATGGCGCTGAATTTAAGATTCTCGGACAAAAATCTTGGGGAGACCTTGACTGGGGTAATATCGGTGGAAACGGTAATACCGGATTCCTTGGCCCAAAAGGAGATAACGGAAACATCAAATTTGATGGTGGCGGATCTGAATACAAGATTACCGTGAATATCAAGAGAGGGACTTACAGCATTGTAAAACTTTAGAACACCGTTTATAAGTTCATTAAAATAACTGAAAAAAATGAAAAATATATTTAAAATTTTGATCGTGCTGTTTCTGCCATTAATTCTTCTGAATTCCTGCAGAAACGATGCTGACAGAGACTGGACGACTCCAGAGCCTTCTTTTACCCTCAAAAATACTTCGCTGGATGCAGCAGTGCTTTATCCCACGATGGAAAATAATCCGTACGTTCTTGTTTGGGATGCAGCTCAGGGAACAGGTGCTTACTCGGTAGTGGTTTCTTCTAAAGAAGACTTTTCCACTAAAGCAATTTTAGGTACTTCTGAAAGTACTACCTTAAGAACAACAGTAGGAAACTTGAATACTGCGATGTTACAGGCAGGAATCAACCCGTATGCTCCTCAAAAAGTTTTTGTAAGAGTAGAACGTGGAACGGCTGTCTCAAATGTAATCAGCTTTACTGTAACTCCGTATCCTTCGGCTGTCCCTGTAATTACAAAACCAACCGCTGGTCAGGCGGTCTTGCTAGATTCGTCTGAACCGTTAACGAATGCAGTTACGGTTATGTGGAATGATTACACTTACGGCGTAGATGTAAATTATACGGTGGAGGTTGCTCCAAAAGGGTCAACAGCATTTGCCTCTTTAGGAACGGTGAAGAACGAAAAAGAACTTCCTGTGTCAAACTTTACACTTAATAATGCAGCAATAGGTGCAGGTTTAACCGCTGGTATAACAACGGATGTTGATATTCGCGTTACGGCCAAAACTGAATCTGCAGGAGGGGTAATTACCAAAGTGTCTAATGTTGTCACCTTTAAACTGACTCCATACACTCCTGCATTTGTAGATTTCTATCTAGTAGGTGGCGGAACAGCAGTTGGCTGGAATGCAGGTGGAGCGCAGCTTTTGAAAAACGACAATGAAATTTCAGAGATCTATACTTATCTTGAGCAGAATGGCGAATTCAGATTCCTAGGTCAGCAGGACTGGGGACCTGTTAACTATAGTTTAAATGCAGATGGTATTAATGCAGATTACAAATACTTCAACACCTGGTCAGCGAATTTGGTACCTTCAGGCAATGAAAACATGAAGTTTACAGGAAACTCCGGAATGTACAAAATTACAATCAATCAGAATTCCAGAGATATCACTGTAACTCCATCTGCGCTGCCAACACTGCCAACCAACTTATATCTGGTAGGCTCACTTAACGGGTGGGATGCAAACAACGCTTTGCCAATGGAGCAGGTTAACGATGGTGTTTACGAATACACGATTGCAATTCCGGACGGAGCCCAATTCAAATTCATCGGCCAGCAGGCTTGGGGAGATTTAGAGTGGGCAAATATCCACACCGGTGGAAACTCAGGATTCCTTGGGCCAAAAGGAGATAATGATAACATCCAATTCGATGGTGGCGGTGCATTATACAAAATCACGGCAAACATAAAATTGGGGACTTATAAATTAACGCCTCAATAACCAGATTACAAATAATTATTTATAAAACTGTTGCTTTTCGGCAGCAGTTTTTTTGTTTTTAAGTGATAAATGATGGCTCAAAAGCTTGGTCATTACTCACAATTTCTCTAAATTTATTGATTCGAAAATTATGGTATGAAAAATATAAAAATATCTGCGCTTTTCCTGCTGATGGGAAGTTTCGCACTTAACGCACAGTCTCTGAAATCCCCTGATGGTAAATTCGAAATGAATTTTCAACTCAAAAGCGGAATGCCTTATTACAATCTTAAATATCAGGGGAAAACTGTGGTTGAGGATTCAAAATTAGGATTAAGACTGCTGAGAGACGACGACATTCAGTTTGCTTCCGAAATCGAAAATAAGGACCAGAAAGGAAAAAACCTCGACAGTGGTTTTACGAAAACAGCCGAAAAATTCGATTCGAAAAATGAAACCTGGAATCCAATTATGGGGGAGAAAAAATCCTACATCAACCATTATAACGAACTGGCTGTAACTTTAAATCAGGATGCAAACGACAGACATATTATTGTGAAATTCAGGTTGTTTAATGATGGTTTAGGTTTCAGGTATGAGTTCCCCGAGCAGAAAAACCTTAATTATTTCATAATCCGCGAAGAAGATTCCGAAATCGATCTTCCAACCGATATGAAAGCCTGGTGGCTTGCCGGAGATTACGATTCGCAGGAATATCAGACTCAAACCTCGAATCTTTCGGAAGTTCCTGCAAAATGGCCAACTTCCTACGACGGAAATGCATCACAGTCTTTAATTAAAAATGCGGTGCAAACGCCTTTAATGCTCAAAAAAGAAGGAAAAGACCAGCTGTATGTGAATATTTCTGAGGCTGCTGTGATTAATTATCCGGCTTCCAATCTGGAACTTGATGCGGCGAATTTCAAATTTAAAACACATTTAACTCCTGACGCTCAGGGTGCGAAAGGGTATATTCAGACCCCTGCAGTTTCGCCGTGGAGAACCATCATTGTTTCGCCAAAAGCCGAAGAAGTTCTGGCTTCGAAAATGATTTTCAACCTGAACGAACCTACGGAATATAAGGATACTTCGTACATCAAACCCACAAAATACATGGGCGTTTGGTGGGAAATGATCATCGGTAAATCGAACTGGTCGTATTCAACCGCTAATAATGTACACATCGGGAAAACTGATTTTTCTAAACTCACGCCGAACGGAAAACACGCGGCGAACAATACCAAAGTTAAAGAATACATTGATTTCGCTTCTGCTCACGGTTTTGATGCGCTTCTTATTGAAGGCTGGAACGTGGGCTGGGAAGACTGGTTCGGTCACAGCAAAGAATTTGTTTTCGATTTCATTACGCCTTATCCCGATTTCGACATCAAAATGCTGAACGATTATGCCCATTCCAAAGGGATGAAACTTATGATGCACCACGAAACTTCCGGCTCTGCGACCAATTACGAACGTTGGGCTGACAAAGCTTTCCAGCTGATGAACAAATACGATTATCCATCGGTGAAAACCGGTTATGTGGGAAATATCATTCCGCGTGGCGAACACCATTATTCCCAATGGACCATCAATCATTATCTGAGAATTGTCGAAAAAGCACATGAATATAAAATCATGGTGAATTCCCATGAATCCGTCCGTCCAACCGGTTTAAGCAGAACCTATCCAAACTGGATCGCTGCTGAAGCCGCACGTGGAACAGAATTCGAAGCATTTGGCGGAAATAATCCCGATCACCAAACCATTCTTCCGTTTACCAGATTTATGGGCGGCGCGATGGATTATACCCCGGGAATCTTCCAGACTAAACTGGATTATTATTTCCCCGGAGATAAAAGATTTGTAAAAACCACGCTTGTGAAGCAGCTTGCACTATATGTTGTAATGTATTCTCCGCTCCAGATGGCGGCAGATTTACCCGAAAATTACGCCCGGCATATGGATGCATTCCAGTTCATCAAAGACGTTGCGGTAGATTGGGATGATACTAAAATCCTTTCGGCAGAACCCGGAGATTATATCCACACTGCAAGAAAAGCAAAAGGCAAAGACGAGTGGTATATCGGCGGAATTACCGACGAAAATGCAAGAAACTACACTGTAGATTTTTCTTTCCTACCGAAAGGTAAAAAGTACGAAGCCACCGTATATGCCGATGGCGACAATGCTGATTATATCAACAATCCGCAATCCTACAAAATCTATAAGAAAACCGTAACCAGTTCATCGAAACTCCCGATGAAGCTTGCAAGAAGCGGTGGATACGCCATTTCTGTGAAACCGGTAAAATAAATCATTAGAAACGGGCTTCAGCCAGTTTTTTTAAGAACTAAACCTAAGGCTTTAGCCAAAATTTAAAATGAAGAACTATATTTCAGTATTTTTTATCCTCGTTTTTTCTTTCTCATCTGCCCAAATCCAGAAAGTGGAGCCCGCCTTCTGGTGGAAAGGAATGAAAAACCCTGAACTTCAGATTCTAGTTTACGGGAAAGATATTTCAAAATATTCTGTAGAATTATCCGACAATGTTCAGGTCAAAGATCTCACAAGAACCGAAAATCCCAATTATGTTTTTATTACCGTAAATACCAACGAAATCAATACTTCTTCCTTTAAAATTAATTTTAAGGAAAAGAACAGAACACGGTATTCCTACAATTACGAACTCAAAAACCGAAAGCCTGGTTCTGCGGACAGAAATTCATTCACCTCGAAAGATGTAATGTATCTCATCATGCCAGACCGGTTTGCAAACGGTGACCCTTCTAACGATTCACAGAAAAACCTCACTGATAAACTCAACCGCGATGCACCAAACGGAAGACACGGCGGCGATTTGCGGGGAATCATCAACAATCTGGATTATCTGAAAAATCTTGGCGCAACGGCACTTTGGCTTACACCGGCAAACGAAGATAATGAGAAGCAAACTTCTTATCACGGGTACGCCCAAACCGATTTATACAAAATCGACGGACGCTACGGTACCAACGAAGAATATCTTGAACTTTCGCGCGAGCTGCAGAAACGCGGCATGATGCTCATTCAGGATTATGTGACGAATCACTGGGGAATTTCGCACTGGCTTATTCAGGATTTACCCACCAAAGACTGGATTCATCAGTTCCCGGACGGTGAAGGAAAATATGGTTTCAAGCGATCCAATTACCGAACCACTTCGCAGTTTGATACCAACGTGGCAGATACCGATAAAAAGGAAGCGCTCAACGGTTGGTTTGATACCACAATGCCTGATTTAAATCAAAGCAATCCTTTGGTTCTGAAATATTTAACCCAAAACGCCATTTGGTGGATTGAATATGCCGAACTTGGCGGGCTGCGCGTGGATACCTATCCTTACAACGATAAAGTGGCCATGGCAAAATGGGCCAAAGCGATTACCGACGAATATCCGAAATTCAATATTGTGGGAGAAGCCTGGATGTATAATCCGGCGCATGTTTCCTACTGGCAGAAAGATTCAAAAATCGGTGAGATCGATGGTTACAACTCTAATCTTCCTTCCGTTATGGATTTTACCCTTTATACCGATCTGCCTTCAGCACTGAAAGAAGAAGACAGCTGGGACAAGGGAATGATTAAAATTTACAATTCCTTCGGAAACGATTTTCTGTATCCGGACATCAACAACATCCTCGTATTCTTCGAAAACCACGATACGGAAAGATTCAACGAAATCTTCAACGGCGATTTGCGTTACTACAAAATGGCTTTAACTCTAATTTCCACCGTTCGCGGAATTCCGCAGATTTATTACGGCTCTGAAATCGGAATGCGTGGAGAAAAATCCAAAGGCGATGCCGATATCCGAAGAGATTTCCCCGGCGGGTGGAAAGGGGATTCACAGAATGCTTTCAATCCTCAGACGCGCACGGCAGAGCAGAAGGATTATCATGATTTTACCCAAAAAGTTTTAACCTGGCGAAAAGGCAAAGACGTGATCCACAGCGGAAAAACAAAACATTATATGCCGAAAGAAAAGGTATATGTCTATTTCCGTTATAACGAAAAGGAGAAAGTTATGGTCGTGATTAACAATAACGAAAAAGCACAGACTCTTGATTTGAACCGCTTCACGGAGTCTTTAGATGGAGTTTCTGCAGGAAAGGATATCATCTCCGGAAAAGATTTTGTGGTAAATTCAAAAAATAAATTGACGGTTTCAGGAAAATCTTCTTTAATTTTAGAATTGAAATAATCTTACGCCGCTGTAAGTTTAGAAACCATGATTATGAAAACACTAAATTTTATCACAGTCCTATTGCTGTTTTTTACATTTTCAGTAACACTTTCAGCCCAAAATAAAGGCTTTTACGAAAATGTGCAGAAGAAAAACATCAGCAAAGTTCTCGACGATCTCAATACTTTCGCTGCAACCGCCGATTACAAAAATTATTTCGATCTGTATGCGGAAGAATCCACGTTCATTGGTACCGACGCCACCGAAGTCTGGAACAAAAAAGAATTTATGGCTTGGGCAAAACCTTTTTTTGACAAAGGCAAAGCCTGGAATTTTACTTCCCTGAAAAGAAGCATCACTTTCAGCAAAGACGGCAACTATGCATGGTTTGATGAGGTTTTAGATACCCAGATGAAAATCTGCCGCGGTTCCGGCGTCTTGGAAAAAATTGGTGGCAAATGGAAAATCCGGCAGTATGTTTTATCCACCACAGTTCCCAATGAGGTCATCGATGAGGTAGTGAAAATAAAAACGCCAATCGAGGACGCATTAATTTCAGAATTAAAGAAAAATTAAATATTCCTATTCATTAAGTTATGGCTAAAAAAATAAAACCCAACCTCAGTATCGCTCAGATTATCAATATGAGTATGGGGTTTCTCGGCATCCAAATGGCATTTGGCCTGCAGAACGGAAATGCGAGCAGAATTCTCGCCAACCTCGGTGCTGATGTGCACCAACTTTCCTGGTTCTGGCTCGTAGCACCCATTACCGGATTAATCGTTCAGCCCATCATCGGTCACATGGGCGATAATACCTGGAGTCCGCTCGGAAGAAGAAAACCTTACTTCCTCATTGGTGCGGTTTTGTGCGCCATCGGTTTGGTTCTTTTGCCAAACGCGGCTTCTGTAACCCATCTCATCGCAGCCAATGTATTGTTGTTGGCCGTAATCTTCCTTGCCATGATGGATTTTTCCGTGAATATTGCCATGGAACCTTTCCGCGCGCTGGTAGGAGATATGCTTCCGAAACATCAGGGCACGCTGGGTTTCTCTATCCAGACGATTCTGATAGGTATCGGCGCAGTCATCGGTTCCGAAATGCCCAACTGGCTCACCAAGATGGGCGTTTCTAATGTAGCGGCTGAAGGTTATGTAGCCAATAATGTAATCTATGCCTTTTATATAGGTGCAGCTGTTTTAATTGCCTCTATTTTATACACCATTTTTACGACGAGAGAATACTCACCAAAGGAATTTGCTGAGTTCGAGGGCCGGGAAGAAGGTACGGAACACCGTTCCAAGTTTTCGGATATGTTTAAGGATTTTGCGACCATCCCACCACTGATGAAAAAATTGGGTGCCGTGCAGTTTTTCTCTTGGTTTGCTTTGTTTACCATGTGGGTATTTACCACCAGTGCTCTAGCTACCCATCATTTCGGACTTTCTCCCGAAGATACGCAGTCTGCGGAATTTAATAAAGCAGGTGATTTAACCGGACATTTGTTTGGGCTTTATAACTTATTTGCAATTCCGTTTGCATTTTTATTAACGCCTATAGCAAAAGCCATCGGAAAGAAACAGACTCATGCATTAGCTTTACTC
Source organism: Kaistella yananensis (assembly GCF_026107505.2). Classification (NCBI taxonomy): domain Bacteria; kingdom Pseudomonadati; phylum Bacteroidota; class Flavobacteriia; order Flavobacteriales; family Weeksellaceae; genus Kaistella; species Kaistella yananensis. Next base: position 536,432 of record NZ_JAPCHZ010000001.1, read on the forward strand.
TCGGGAGGTTTTGGCTTAATATCCATGTTTTTTATTAAAGATACCGGTATGCTTTGGATTTCCATGATCGGGCTGGGATTTGCCTGGGCCAGTATTCTGGCAATGCCTTATGCAATGCTCATCGATGCCATTCCGCAGAGAAAAATGGGCGTTTATATGGGGATTTTCAACTTTTTCATTGTAATTCCTCAGATTTTCAACGGAATATTCGGCGGGCCTATCGTTAAAAATCTTTTCGGCAACATGTCCATCGATTATATTGTGGTAGGCGGGTTTTGTCTGATAATTGCTGCAGCCGTAACCATGTTTTTAATTAAAGGTGAAGGCAAAGAATCAGATAAAGAACTGGAAGAAGAAATTCAGCAGGTGCATTTTTAATCCAAGTCCCGCAAAGTCGGCAGATTCTACAATAAAAACATAAATCTAAAATCCTTAAAGCCTCAAAAACTTTAAGGATTTTTCTTTGTACTGTTTCAAATGAATCTTAGACCTGAAATTTACATTCTTGTCTTACGAAACCACATTTTCGCAGCTGTAACTCACATTCTTGCTTACGAAAGTTCAATTTTTGTCACCGCAGATAACGTTGTTGTGTAAGGAAACAAGATTCTTGCGTTCGTAGTCAATATTTTCTACGCTCACATACCACACCCAAAAGAAAATACCCGTATAAGGTTTTGATGGTCAGCTTTACCACATCATGAACTTATCTTATATCAATGTTTTAGCCGTTCAGTTGTTCTATTTTTGCATCAACAAACCAATAAAAATATTAAAATGAAAACGGTTTATCATAAAGCAGATACCAGAGGTTTCGCCGATCATGGCTGGTTGAAATCCCATCATACCTTCAGTTTCGCCAATTACTATAATCCGGAAAGACTGAATTTCGGGGTTTTACGGGTTTTGAATGACGATCAGGTCGCTTACGGAATGGGTTTCGGAACGCATCCTCACCGCGATATGGAAATTATTTCTATTCCGCTGGAAGGCGATCTGGAGCATAAAGATTCCATGGGAACTACCGCAGTGATCAGAAATGGAGAAATTCAGGTCATGAGCGCCGGAACCGGTGTAATGCACAGCGAATACAACAAAAACAAAGATGAGTTCGTAAAATTTCTGCAGATTTGGGTAATTCCAAACAAGACGAATGTTAGCCCGCGATATGACCAGATCAGCATCAAAGAAAACGAAAAAATCAACGATTTTCAGCAGATTCTTTCTCCAAATCCCGATGACGAAGGTGTTTGGATTCATCAGAATGCCTGGTTTAATCTGGCGAAATTTGAAAAAGGAAATGCCAAAGAGTACAAAATACACCAGCCAGGAAACGGTGTGTATGTGTTCGTTCTGAAAGGTTCAGCGAAAATCGGAGATCAGATTTTGGGAGCGAGAGACGGTTTTGGAATCTGGGAAACGGATAAATTTACACTTGAAGCTTTGGAAGATTCCGAAATCTTACTGATGGAAGTTCCCATGGTTTTATAATTGATTATCTTTATCAAAATTTACTTAACCTTAACCTTAACCTTAACCTCAAAAATGAAAATATTAGCTTTTGCCGGAAGCAATTCCGAGGTATCCATCAATAAAAAACTCGTGACTTTTGCCGCTTCATTCTTCCCCGATGATAATGTCGAAATTCTGGATCTTAACGATTTTGAAATGCCGATTTACAAGCATGAAAGAGAACTGGAAAACGGAATTCCGCAGCTGGCAAAAGATTTTGCATCAAAAATCGACGGCAGTGATCTTATTTTGATGTCTCTTGCGGAACATAATTCTGTCTATTCTGCGGCTTTTAAAAATGTCTTCGATTGGGTTTCCAGAATTAAAGACCGCAAACATTTCGGTGATAAACCCATCTTCCTGATGGCAACAGCTCCAGGTAACGGTGGCGGAAAAAATGTCATAGAAGTGTTCCTGAAACGTGCTCCTTTCAGTGGAGCTAATGTGATTGCTTATTTTTCGCTGCCTAATTTTAAAGAACGCTTTGAAGAAGGCCAAGGAATTACTGATGAAGAGAAAAAAGCAGAATTCCATGAAAAATTAGCAGCCGTGAAAGCACATTTTTCATAAATACAGCCTTACACATTCATCACAAAAAAAGAGCAGTCATCAAGGCTGCTCTTTTATTATAATTCAAAGAAGATTATTTCTTCACCATGGCATACACTTTTTTGCCACCAAACACAAGTGGAACCATAATTAAACCGGCAACCGTTCCATAAAGAATCTGTTTGGCCATTTCAGGAACATCGGGTAAAAAATGGTGAAGAACATCAATATTATGGTCGAAAATTCCGCCGGATACAAGGATTAGCGCAATCGTTCCTACAACGCCCAAGATTTTGATGACGATGGGCAATGCCTTAACCAGAATTTCGCCTAGACTGTTAAAAAATCCTTTTTCATTTGATCTCTTCATGAGTTTGTAACCGGCATCATCCATCCTCACAATCAATGCTACAATTCCATAAACGCCTACCGTTGCAATGATCGAGACAATTGAAACCGTGATGATCTGTATCAGGAGACTCTTATCCAGAACTGTTCCCAGAGCAATAATTACAATCTCGATCGAAAGAATAAAATCGGTGGTAATGGCAGATTTTACTTTTGCAGCTTCAGCTTTTTCGCCATCCATTGAAGGTTCTTCCACTTCTTTTATGACTTCCTGCCCTTTTTTCTGGCGGTGGAAGAAATATTCGATCACTTTTTCAACACCTTCATACGCCAGATACAGTCCGCCTAAAATTAAAATAACCTTAATTGCAGGCGGATACACAACCTGAAGTAAAAAAGCAATGGGCACAATAATCAGTTTGTTGATAAACGAGCCCTTCATGATTTTTAAAAGCACGGGAATTTCTCTTGAAGAAAGAAATCCGGTCGCCTTTTCGGCATTCACTGCCAGGTCATCGCCCAAAATTCCTGCGGTCTGTTTGGTCGCAATTTTAGATGTTACTGCTACATCATCCATCAAAGCTGCAATATCATCCAGAATTGCAAAAAAACCTGAAGCCATATTTTTGTTTTAAGTTCAGACAAAAATAACCATTTGAATCAATATATACGCTTTTACTATAGTCAAAATCTGCTTTTTTTCACCAATGATTTTTTAAATTCATTTTAAAATCTTATTTTCGCAGAACAAAATTTTTACACTTTGAAACCGCAGAGATTACATTCCCCAAAAGAAAAATTCCAAGTTCTGGAAGTGAAATCTTCGCCGAAATAAATTAATTATGAGCCGACGTCTGAATGATTGTCGGCTTTTTTTATCATTAAACTTCAAACCGCTTATCTTAAATTATATCATGAGCAATACCTATAAATCAGCCGGAGTGGACAAAGAAGAAGGCTACAAAACAGTTGATAAAATTAAAACTGCAGTTGCTGAAACCCATAACAAAAATGTACTGAACAACCTGGGTAGTTTCGGCGCGTTTTACCAGATTGCAGGTTACAAAAATCCTGTACTTGTAAGTGGTACCGACGGTGTTGGGACCAAACTGAAAGTTGCCCTGGATTCAAAAAAATACGATTCGATTGGGGTTGACTGTTTTGCGATGTGTGCCAACGATATCTTATGTCACGGCGCAAAACCCCTTTTCTTCCTGGATTATTTAGCGTGTGGAAAACTCGATTCCGAAATTGCTGCAGAAATCGTGATGGGAATGGTGAACGCCTGCAAAGACAACGAGTGCGCACTTATCGGCGGTGAAACAGCAGAAATGCCGGGAATGTACAAACCTGGCGATTACGATGTTGCCGGATTCTGTGTCGGTATCGTCGAAAAAGATGAAATTATCGACGGCTCGAAAATTAAAAACGGACACAAAATCATCGCATTACCAAGTTCCGGTTTCCATAGCAACGGATTTTCTTTGGTGAGAAAAATTTTCCCTGATTTTAATGAGGAATTTGAAGGTAAACCGCTTTACGAAACACTTCTTGTCCCTACAAGACTTTATTATAAACCGATTCACAGATTACTGGAAGAAATTGAAGTTTCCGGTATTGCGCACATCACCGGCGGCGGCCTTATCGAAAATGTGCCGAGAATTTTAGGCGACGGCCTTTGTGCAACAATTGATACTTCTAAAATTAAAATTCCAAGCGTAATGATGGAGCTGGAGAAAAGAGGAAATATTGACAGATTGGAAATGTTCGGAACGTTCAATATGGGAGTTGGAATGGTAATCGTAGTGAACGAAAAACACGCAGAAAAAGTGCTTGATCTTCTTGATGACGCCTACGAAATAGGTGAAATTACTGAAGGTGCCGAAAAAATAATTCTGAATTAATAGCTGCAGCATCTTAATGAAAAACATTGTTGTTTTGGTTTCGGGAGGCGGAACAAATCTTCAGAGAATCATCGACTGCACCCAAAACGGAGAAATTCCAAACGCACATGTCACCTTGGTTGTTGCAGACCGGGAATGTTTTGGATTGCAGCGCGCAGAAAAACACGGGATTAAAAATATTTTGATAAAAAGAGGAAAAGATTTCTCGGAAAAACTATCCGAAATGCTTCCCGAAAATACCGATCTTATCATTCTTGCAGGATTTTTATCCATTTTAAGTAAAGAGTTCTGCGAGCGTTTTTCAGGGAAAATTATCAATATTCATCCTGCATTGCTGCCTAAATTTGGCGGAAAGGGAATGTGGGGGCATCATGTTCACGAAGCAGTTTTAAAAACCGGAGAAAAAGAAAGCGGTGCAACAGTACATTTTGTGACATCGGGAATTGATGAAGGAAAAATTATCCTTCAGAAATCATTTGAAATTTCACCTGATGAAACGGTTGAAAGTTTGGCAGGAAAAGTTCATCAAATTGAATATAATATTTTCCCCGAAGCTATAAATCTGGCTTTGCAGAAAACAGAAAAGTAAAAGAAAAGATCTAATAAAAAGTAAAAAAGAAAGAAAAATGTCAAAAAAAAGAGCACTGATCTCTGTTTCCGATAAATCCGGACTCATCGGTTTTGCAAAATTTTTAGAAGAAAAAAATTACGAACTGATTTCCACCGGCGGAACATTCAAACATCTGAAAGACGCCGGATTGAACCCGATTCAGATTGATGAGGTTACAGAATTTCCGGAAATGCTTGACGGAAGAGTAAAAACACTTCACCCAAAAGTTCACGGCGGCCTACTTGCGGTCCGCAACAGCGAAGAGCACATGAAAACCGTTCACGAACACGGTATTGGGCTTATCGATATGGTAATTGTTAATCTTTATCCATTTTTCGAAAATGCAAACGCCGATATTTCTCTCGATGAAAAAGTAGAGTTTATTGATATTGGCGGACCTTCCATGTTGAGGTCGGGCGCTAAGAATTTCAATTCTGTAACGGTGATTACCGATGTTGAAGATTATAAAAAAGTTCAGCAGGAAATTTCTGAAACAGGAGATACAACTATGGAAACGCGTAAAAAACTGGCTGGTAAAGTGTTCAATCTTACTTCCGCTTACGACGGGGCGATTTCTAAAATGTTGCTCGATGAAGCTTATCCGCAATATCTAAATGCTTCCTATAAAAAAGTTTCAGACCTCAGATACGGTGAAAATCCCCACCAGTCTGCAGCATATTATGCCTCAACAACAGAGAACGGCGCGATGAAAGATTTTGAAATTCTCGGCGGTAAGGAACTCTCTTTCAATAACCTTCGCGATATGGATTTATGCTGGAAGGTGGTGAATGAATTCAAAGAAGAAATGGCCTGTTGTGCGGTGAAACATTCCACACCATGTGGCGTTGCCGTGGGAAGTTCGGCACTCGAAACGTACACAAAAACATTCGAATGCGATCCGGTTTCCATCTTTGGCGGAATTATCGGGATGAATTTCAAGGTGGATGCTGCCACAGCAGAAGAACTCAACAGAACATTCCTTGAAATTGTGATGGCTCCGGATTTTGATGCTGATGCACTCGAAATTTTAAGAAAGAAAAAGAACCTGAGAATCATTAAAATTAAAAATCCGGTTTCCGATCAACAAACCTGGGTGAAAATTGATGGTGGAATTTTGGTTCAGGATAACGATAACCAGTTTTCCGATAAAATAGAAACGGTAACGGTTTTTAAACCTTCTGCAGAGCAGGAAAAAGCACTATTATTTGCCCAGCGCGTGGTAAAATATGTGAAATCTAACGCGATTGTAGTTTCAAACGGAATTCAGGCTCTGGGAATTGGTGGCGGACAGGTAAACAGAATCTGGGCTACGCAACATGCTGTAGAACGGGCAAAAGAGAAATTTTCCGGTGATCTGGTTTTAGCTTCTGATGCATTTTTCCCTTTCAGAGACGTGGTAGATTTCTGCGCGAAAGAAGGTATTAAAGCAATCATTCAGCCAGGCGGCAGTATGAGAGATGAAGAAAGCATTGAAGCGGCAAACGAACATGGTATTCCGATGATGTTTACAGGAATGCGCCACTTTTTGCATTAAGTAAAAAACAGGGTGCTTCCGCTCACTTTAAACAGCGGTTTTAACTGTTAATTAAGAAATTTTTCGCTCCGGTAAATTTGAAATTCATATTCAAATTAGTAATTTTGGAGAACACAAACATTAAGTAAACTCACATGAAAATATTAATCGTAGGAAATGGAGCCCGCGAATCGGCCCTCGCACTTACGCTGAAAGACGACAGCAGAATATCTAAATTATACTTTGCCAAAGGCACTGTAACCACTGGCCAGCTCGGCCAGAATGTATATGACGAAAGTGTGGAAGGGTTAAGAGATTTTGCAATTAAAGAAAGAATTGATCTTACGATTGTAGGTCCCGAAGCTCCACTGGTAGAAGGAATTGTAGATGAATTCAAAAAACATGGCCTTAAAATTTTCGGTCCGGAAAAAAGAGCTGCCGAACTGGAAGGAAGTAAAGCTTTCTCTAAGAAATTCATGCAGACCAATAACATCAAAACGGCTAAAGCGGTTGTTTTTGATGCGTACCACGATGCGGTTGAATATGTAAGAAATCAGAAATTTCCGATTGTTATTAAAGCCAGCGGACTTGCAGGCGGAAAAGGAGTTGTGATCGCTGATAATTTAGCCGAAGCCGAGTCCACCATTCATAAATTTATGATCGAAAGAATTTATGGCGATGCCGGAATTCAGTTGGTGATCGAAGAATATCTGAAAGGTTTCGAAGCTTCGATTATTGCATTTTCGAACGGAAAAAAACTCTTTCCGTGTATCCCGGTGAAAGATTATAAAAAAGCAGGAAACGGAGATACCGGTCCCAATACCGGCGGAATGGGAAGTGTAGCCCCAAGCCCGGAATTTACTTCCGAACACTACAAAGATTTCGAAAAAAATATTCTTGAACCAACTTTAGCAGGTTTCAGCACTGCCAATATTCATTTCAAAGGATTTATTTTCTTTGGTTTGATGGTTACTGCAGACGGAACGTTCCTTCTGGAATATAATATGAGAATGGGCGATCCGGAAACACAGGTGATCCTGCCACTCATGGAAAACAAGCTGTTCGATGTGATTAATGACTGTCTTGAAGGAAAAGATATAGAACTGAAATTCAAAGACGAAAAAGCAGTGTGCCTCGTGATGTGTTCCGGCGGTTATCCAAGAAAAATTGAAACGGGTTTCGAAATAAGAAACCTGGATAAAGTTAAGAACAGCCAGGTTCTTTTCGCAGGTGCTAAAAAGGCAGGCGACAGAATTCTTACTTCCGGTGGACGTGTACTGAGTCTGGTGGCAACAGCAGATTCTTACGAAGAGGCTAGAAAATTGGTTTACGAAGATGCCAAAACCGTAAGCTTCGATTACGAAACCTACAGAGACGATATCGGTAAATTTTAATACAGAAAAAGGCGTGAAGAATCACGCTTTTTTTCTACCATTTCCTGGCGGTTTTTAAATAAATATCTGTTTGTCAGGATTTTATGGAAAAATAATAAATCAAGTCATAAAAACGTTTTCTTTCATTATAAACTAAAAGGAAAACATAAAAAGTAAAAATCATACATGAATAACGGTATCATTATACTCGACTTCGGGTCACAATATAACCAACTCATCGCCAGACGAATCCGCGAACTCGGCGTTTATTCTGAAGTTCTTCCGTTCGACACTCCTTTATACGAAATTTTGTCGCGCAATCCTTCAGGAATTATTTTGTCTGGCGGACCAAGTTCGGTGAACGCTGAAAACGCACATTTGGTTGATAAAGCGCTGTTTGAAAAAGGAATTCCTGTGTTGGGAATCTGTTACGGAATGCAGCTTACTACCCATTTGTTAGGCGGTAAAGTAAAAAAAGGCGAGAAAGGCGAATACGGAAAAGCAAAACTTCAGATCCAAAAATCCAATGCGCTTCTTTCGGGAGTTAGCAGGTTTTCAACCGTGTGGATGAGCCATTTCGACGAAGTGGAAACAGTTCCCGAAGGTTTTAATATTAATGGAATGACCGATGTTATTTCCGCCATTTCAGATGAATCACGGAAAATATACTGCGTACAGTTTCATCCGGAAGTATCCCACACGGAAGAAGGAGCAAGAATGATCGATAATTTCGTATTCAATATATGTAACGCTCCCAAAAACTGGAAACTCACCAATTATATCGATAAAACGGTTGCCGAAATCAAAGAAAAAGTGGGAGATCAGAAGGTGATTCTTGGTCTTTCCGGTGGAGTAGATTCCTCTGTTGCTGCAGTTTTAATTAATAAAGCCATCGGCGATCAGTTGCAATGTATCTTTGTAGATACAGGACTTTTAAGAAAAGATGAAGCTGAAAAAGTGATGAAAAATTATGGGGAACATTTTCACTTGAACATCAAATTGATCGATGCGAAAGATCGATTTATGGCCAAATTGAAAGGTGTTTCGGATCCGGAAGCAAAGCGAAAAATTATCGGGAACGAGTTCGTTAATGTTTTTGATGAAGAATCTCACAAAATAGAAGGTGCAAAATTTCTCGCTCAAGGTACCATCTATCCTGATGTTATTGAAAGCCAGTCGGTGAAGGGTCCTTCAGCAGTAATTAAATCGCATCACAATGTGGGAGGACTTCCCGAAGAAATGGATTTTGAATTGCTTGAACCTTTGAGAGAATTATTTAAAGATGAAGTAAGAAAAGTAGGCGAGGAGCTTGGTATACCGCATCATTTGGTTCATCGTCATCCTTTCCCGGGACCTGGATTAGGAATCAGGATTTTGGGTGAAGTAGATGAAGAAAAAGTGAAAATCTTACAGGAAGCTGATGATATTTTCATCAATGAACTGTATAAAAATAACTTGTACGAAACTGTTTCGCAGGCATTTGTCGTTTTGCTTCCGGTAAAATCTGTTGGCGTAATGGGCGATGAAAGAACTTATGAATATACTGCGGTCGTTCGGTCTGCTAATACGACGGATTTCATGACAGCAACATTCAGTAAGTTCCCTTGGGAATTCTTGGAAAACGTATCCAACAGAATCATTAACGAAGTGAAAGGTATCAACAGAATTGCCTATGATATTTCGAGCAAACCACCTGCAACCATCGAATGGGAATAAGAAAATAGAAACGCATCTAACCGGTGCGTTTTTTTATTCAGTTTTAATCCCGAATTTCTGCAGTCTTACTTTGGAATAAGGAATGTCGAATTTCAAAGTATCGGGATACTGTAAATTTTCAACGGTTTTCTTTTTGAAATTGTATTTCATCATAAAAGGTACTTTTTCGTAAGAGTTACCCAGAAGAACAGCAACAGAATCGCCTTTCCAGTAAGCTTCCTCGACAGAATAGGAAGGACCAAAAAATGCGATGCGCTGCGCCTTTTTATTTTTATAATCAACTAATGCAACTTCCTGATCGGCTTCGAAGCTTGCGCGTCCGTCCGCAGCAATATTCCATTGGTAACTGTCGAAATCCAGATATTTGTCTTTGCTTTCATTAAAGACGAAAAACGTTTTGTAGATTTCGTTAAAACCTTCTTCATTCATTACCTTCACGTTACTTGGGTAATAAGTGATTGGGGATGTAGTAGTAACAGCGAATTTTTCAGCACTGAAATCGGGATTGGTTTCTCTGTAATAGCTTATCCATGTAGTTAGTGTAGCATTTTCAGCCTGCGGAAGCGGTTCTGTGATTTCAGTAGTGTTAGATTCCGGAGTTAAAATTTCAGTACTTTTTTCCTTTTTATCAGAACACGAAAAAAGAAAAAATGAGAGTAAGAAAATATACTTTTTCATCCATCCAAATTACAAAATAATTTAATCCTCTAAAAAACATATCTTTGCAAAATGGAAAAAATCACTTTTGCCGATTTCGAATTGCCGGAAAAAATTCTTGATGTATTAGCAGATTCAAATTTATTTGAACCGACACCGATTCAGGAAAAGTCTCTTAAACCTATACTTTCAGGCCGCGATGTGATGGGTATTGCCCAAACCGGAACCGGAAAAACGCTGGCTTATTTACTGCCCGTTTTAAAAACCTGGAAATACAACAAAAACGGAAATCCAACCATAGTAATCCTTGTTCCTACCAGAGAACTGGTGGTGCAGGTAACTGAAATTACCAAAAATCTTACGCAAAATATTACTGCCCGTGTAATTGGAATTTATGGTGGTGTAAACATCAAAACCCAAAAACTTCTGTTCGATGGAGGGTGCGATATTTTAATTGGGACACCGGGCCGAATCATGGATTTGGCGATTGATAATGCCATCTCTCTGAAGGAAGTTCAGAAGCTTATCGTTGATGAATTTGATGAGATGCTGAATCTTGGTTTTAAATCTCAGCTGGCGAATATTTTTACGATGATGAGAGAAAAAAGACAGAATATTCTTTTTTCCGCGACAATGACGGAAGCGGTAGACGAAGTATTGGATGAATATTTTGCAAATCCTGTGGAAATTTCTCTTGCAAAATCCGGAACTCCGCTTGAAAAAATAGAACAGCTGGCCTATAAAGTGGAGAACTTCAATACGAAAATTAATCTTTTAGAACATTTACTTAATACTGACAAAGATTTTTCTAAAGTGTTGATTTTCTGTAACAATAAAAAACACGCCGATTATCTTTATACAAAGATTGAAGAACTTTTCCCTGATGAGTTTGATGTAATTCACTCCAATAAATCGCAGAATTACCGTCTCAACGCGATGAGAAGCTTCGAAAATCAGGAAATCCGTGGGTTGATTACTACTGATATTATGGCGAGAGGTCTCGATATTTCGGATATAACGCATGTGATTAATTTTGAAATTCCCGAAATTCCGGAACAGTATATTCATCGAATCGGGCGTACGGGTAGAGCGGATAAAAATGGAATTTCGGTATCATTTGTGACTAAAAAGGAAGAAACTCTTCTCCTTGACATCGAATTGCTGATGGATAAATCTGTTGTGGTTAAGGAATTTCCTTCAGAAGTGAAAATTAACCCCGTGAAAATTCCTTCGGAGAAAGATGAAATCGTGATGAAAAATGCACATACTGTAAAGATTGAACCTGGCGGCGGCGCATTCCACGAGAAAAAAGACAAAAACAAAAAAGAAAACTGGGGCGGACCTACGAAAAGAAATCCTCCCAAAACAAAAGGGGTAAACCGTGGCCAGCAAAAAGCGAAAGCTAAGGCAAAAAAGAAAAAATAAATGCTGTTTTCTGTAGATTTCTAAAGCAGACACGTTTTTAATTTATGGCTTCCTGAGATAAGGAGCCATTTCTTTTTGCCATATTTGGTAACCTTCGGCTTTCATGTGGAGCATGTCTTCCAGAAATAAATCTTCACGTACTTTTCCGTTGGGGCCGTTCATCGCTTTGGTGATATCAATATATTCAGCGTTAGGTTTTCGGTCCATAAACTTTTTAATCATTGCGTTGGTAGCAATAAATTTTGGCCAGAGATGTTCTCTGCTGGGTGATAATTTAATCGATACATAAGCCACCGGAATATTTGGATAATATTTGCGTATTTCTGAGTAGAAATTTTTGTACCGGTTGAAGACTTCTTTAGGTTTCAGGTTTTCGTTGCCTGCGAAATCGTTTTCTCCACAGTAAATTATGATTTGTCGGGGAGCGTAAGGTGCTAAAAGTTCATCTGAGTAAAAATTTAAGTCATACAGACTCGAACCTCCAAAACCCCGGTTAATTAATAAATACTCGGGAAAATAGCGATCCACATCTTTCCACATGGTGAAAGAAGAACTGCCTAACAAGAGAATTGCATTTTTTGGTGGCGGCGTTTTTACGTTGAGTGTTTTAAATTCTTGTATCTCGTTCCAGAAAACAGGTTTGTCCTGTGCGGAAACCGAGATAAAAACGGTAATAAGAAATATTGAAAATAATTTTTTCATGGTGAGCGAATTGAGGTGAGAAATCGATTGTTTAATCGATCCGTTTACATACGAACAACAAATTTAGGTCATTTAATTTATAATAAAAACTCCTCAGGTCATTAACCTGAGGAGTAATAATTCGGAGCTTAATTTTCTTTCCAGCATTTGTGTTGTTGTTCAGTTGATAACTGTGATGCTCCGTATAAAGTATTGCAAATATATAAAGGTGAGTCTTTAAAGCATAAAATATAGGGGGGACAAATAGGGGACAAATAACATAATAATGTTTAATATATTGATTATGAGTTATTTGTTGAATGTATTTTCATCCGAAATTGATTTACTCTCTTTCTTATTTTTATTGAGTTACTTGTGCTGTGACAAAAATTCTTGCCATATCATTGTTGATATTTGAACAGTTGCTGGTGTTGCCCCCATATGTTATTGAGTTATATCCAGTTGTAATTGCTGGTAGGTTTCTACCGTAAATAGATACAGTATGTGTTCCAATAGGCAAGTCATTAAATACGCCGGCAAGATTAAATTTTTTCCAGTCACAAACAAAATCTCTTCCCGATGAAGTGTATTTACTGGCTAGCTTTAGCTGGCCATTTACAAAGACACCAACGGCAAACTGAAACTTTTGATTGGTGTCGCTCGCATTATTAATTTGAGCCATCCCCTCAGCAATAATAAGATTGGTATTTGTTGTTTTTGTGATGGTAATGGTAGTCGTAGCATTTAAATTTGTCCATCCAGTTGTATTGCTATTCAGTGAAAATAGCGGCATGGTAGAAGGGAAAGTACTGATGGTAGTACTTGCTGTTGAGTTGCCGGAAGTGTTTTCGGTTTGCTTGATAATGGCCAAGCCATCTGCAATTTCAAAGGTTTTGTTCCACTTTCCCTGATCCCAGAAATTGAGTTTGTTGGTCGTGGTGTTTTGTACGAGTAAGCCTTGTACAGGGGTAGGTACTGTAACAATATCGCTACTGCTGCTAAGGGCAACAGCGGGAAAGAGAACTCCTCTTTTATCATCTGCAATATGTAGAACCGCGCTAGGATCCGGAGCATTTACAATTGAGGTATTTGTGGCAATGAGAACCTGTGCATTTATTTTTATAAAACTCATCAGGCAATAGGTAAATATGAGGGTTAAAATTTTCATAACTAAAAAGAATAAGGTTGATTGATTGTAATGGTACTGCTCATTGCTGATTCGAAACCGGTTAATGAACTGCATGAACTATTTGGCGCTCCGTAGGTCACTGTTAGTCCGCTGATGTTAGGTGCTGAAATATTCCGTATCGCAAATTTCACCGTGTGATTACCTGGGCTTAAATTTTTAGCAATACCATATATCATAAACTGTCTGTATGAACATGCTGACTGAAAATCAAGATAGAGGGGTTTAACATCTATAAGTTTATCATCAACAAAAAAGCCGATAGTCGAGGAAACGCCGCCGGTATTGTTAGCGGAGCTATTGCTTGCCTGATACATACCATTTATATTAAGTAATAAATCATTTTGAGGTCTGTCAATCACAATAGACTTTGTAAGACCTGGTATAACGGTCCATTGGGCTGTATTTAATGTTTCACCTGGAACATGGGCCAGATGCCCTAAGAATTGATTAGGAGAAGTTCTGGTGAATGTAAAAGCCGTTGATGAATTAGATGAATAGTATTTCATTTGATTCATCAGGCTTTCCTGATTAATGTCGGTAAACAAATATTCCCATTTTGTTTGATTCCAATAATAAAATCCTTCTTTTCCACCGATCGCATTGTTGGTATTATAGATGATGAGTGATTCTTTAGGATTGGGTATTGTCGAGACGTCATTTCTGTTTTGTAATGAAACCTGAGGAAAAGAAACACCTTTATTGCTTGAACGAATGTCTAAACTTGCAGATGGATGTGGAGTTCTGGTATTAATTCCTACCTGTGCCGAAAACGTGTATGATGCCATGATCAGCATTAGTAAATATAAATTTTTCATAGTAAATTTTTACGGTTTTTCAGAAGTTTGTACGGTCATGATCGACTTGTCCATTAATGGACTAAGGTTGTTGCATGCGGAATCTTTAGATCCAAAGGTGATGCTTTGGGTTGCCACCTGAGTTACCCTTAATGTTTCTCTCAACTCAATCAGATGATTCCCAACTCCCAGATTGTTAATGTTAAAATAAACATTGAAATCATTGTACAAACAGTTTTCATTACCGTTAATAATAAAGTTTCGCACACCTGCTAACTGAGAATCGACAAAAAGTGCAATTGAATACGACATAAAGGTGTTGTCTGAAGCCGCCGAATTTACCTGTACAATACCACTTCCGGAAACCGAAACTGTATTTTGAGGAGAGTAAATCGAAATCGTTTTTGATAAACCGGGAATAAGTTGAAAATCATGAATAGAGGGTGCCTCACCCATAGTGTAGGATACGCCAGTTATCGGTGTACTGTCACTAACTCCACCTGTAGAAACTGCCGACTCGGAACGGACTATTCCTAAATATTTATAAATGTTTGCCGTATCCAAAGATGGGTTCCATTTATTGTCTTTCCAAAAGTAAAATCCCTTTCCCGTACTGGCGTTCGTATTGTACACCATAAGCGAATTAGCAGGATTCACTACGGGTGCGGCGCTGTTGAGATTAGGGATAGATACATTGGGGAGAAGGACACCTTTATTGGCAGAAACAATTTTCAGAACTTCCGAATCATCGAAAGTGGTGACGTTTGAGCCGATGCCAATCTGCGCATAGCAGAATGCACAAGCGACCAGGAACCCTGGCACTAAATTTAATTTCATCATGTTGTGTTTTTGTGTTATTGCAAATATATTTATACTTTTTTAATACTTATATGGTTAAAACACCCTAATTTTATTATGTAAAACATAATAAGCGATCGAATTGTGACTTTTTTTTAATAGATTTATACGTTTATAAATCCTCAACCCTTACCAGTTGCTTATTTAGACTAACCTTTAACGATCACCGATATCCGCTGAATGAAAAACTTTTATCTCCTTTTTTTTCTTTTTTTTCTGAATAAGTTTTATTTTTTGGCGCAGCCGGTGGATCCCCGGTCTTTCGAAAATGACATAAAGCTG
This sequence comes from Kaistella yananensis, assembly GCF_026107505.2. NCBI lineage: Bacteria > Pseudomonadati > Bacteroidota > Flavobacteriia > Flavobacteriales > Weeksellaceae > Kaistella > Kaistella yananensis. The sequence continues at coordinate 551,843 of NZ_JAPCHZ010000001.1, forward strand.
TGGCAAAGTAAAATTTCAGAAGTAATTTCACAGCGGGACACAGCGGCTTTTAAAAAGATACTTCAGCCATTAAAGACAAGTAAATTCATGAAAGATCAAGTGCTTTACCAAGCATTGATGGGAAAAGTATATACAGAGCTTTTTGATGGATTAACCCCTACGGCTGAAAAGCATTTTGAGAGTTCTATTAAAAAAGCAAATAAACTGAAAGATCCTGCATTGCTTATTTGGACTCAACTGTGTTATGCCGAATGTCTTTATAATTACCGTGAAATGACCAAAGCGCTGCCTGTTTATTTGAATGCAATAAGGCATATTGAGAATATTTCGCCCGGCGAGATGATTTTTCCCGCCAGTTCTTTTAAGAGAATCGGATATTATATGGGAACAATCGGTGATAACGCTGAGGCGATTATTTATCTCCGGAGAGCTTTGCAACATACAATAGGTAACACTTCAGAATTTGCCGAAATTTTAGACAACATCGGGCAATATTATTTTGCATCTAATGATTATAAAAATGCTGAAAAATATTTTGTACAGGCATCAGTTACGGCAAAAATTATTAAAGATGACATCCGCTACGCCAAAACACTCGGTAATATTGGCCGTATCCGGGAGACACAGGGAAATTTTAAAGAGGCGGTTCAGCTCTTGGAAAAAGACATTGCCATATCCGAAAAATTAGGAACTGACCAGAATACGATGTTTGCTTACACGGTGCTAGCAAAAGTTTTCTTAAAAGATCAACAATGGAAAAAAGCAGAGTCGGCTGCGGATAAGGCAGAAGCAATTGCCCAGACCAAACCGTATTATCAGAATAATGAACTTGAAATCATTAAGCTTAAACTTGATATTTACAGCAAGCAGAACAGAACTGGTGAAGAGCTTGCAGCCAGAAGAAAAATGAAAGTTCTGGAAGATTCACTTAAACTTACCGATGGTGCTTTGCCGCTTATTCACGCGAATCTTATGGCGCAAAAAGCAAAGTATCAGCTGCAGATGCAGAAAGTGGATGAAGACTTACAGAAGGAATCTCTCATTGCAAAAACAGCAGTAGTTATAGCAGTTCTTGTCGCATTTCTGCTGACTTTCAATTTTTTTCATTCGAAAAGAATAGAGCGTAAAAGACAGCAAATTTACGATGCAAAAATCAAGGAACGTGAACTGGAAAAAAACAGGTACGAAGAAAAACTTTTACAAGCGCAAAAAACGCTGCATGCACAAATTGAGTATCTCAAAACCAAAAATTATCATATCAAACAGCTAACTGCGGAAATCGAGGAGATAAAAAATTCTGCATCCTCTCACATTGAAGAAGAGAGCGGCAGGCTGCATGAGATCTTGGATTCGCATTTAATGACTGAAGAAAACTGGCAGATGTTCCGCCGCGAATTTCAGAAAGAATATCCCGATTTTTATCAAACGCTGAAAACCGAATTTCCTGAAATTACAAACGCAAATCTCAGGATTATTCTTCTCCAGAAAATGGGTTTCAGTTCGTCGGAAATATCCGCACTGCTGGGAATTACCCAGGATGCGGTGAAAAAGTCACGGCAGCGGTTGAAGCGAAAACTTGGTGATAAATACGACCAACTTTTCAGCATTGTTTTCTCAGAATCTTAAATAAAAAAACGCTTTGGAATGTCCAAAGCGTTTCTGTTTTTGCTGATCGCTAATTATTAATATCTGTAGTACTCAGGTTTGAATGGTCCTTCAACCGTTACCCCGATGTATTTTGCCTGTTCAGGAGTTAAAGTTTCAAGTTCAACACCTAATTTCTTAAGGTGTAAAGCCGCAACTTTTTCGTCAAGATGCTTCGGTAAAGTATAAACTTCGTTTCCGTAAGCTTCAGCATTAGTCCATAATTCGATTTGTGCCAAAGTCTGGTTGCTGAATGAGTTACTCATCACAAAAGATGGGTGACCAGTTGCACAGCCCAGGTTTACCAAACGGCCTTCTGCCAAAATGATGATTTCTTTGCCGTCGATATTATACACATCAACCTGTGGTTTTACTTCGTATTTTGTAGAACCATAGTTTTCGTTCAACCATGCCATATCAATTTCGTTATCGAAGTGGCCGATGTTACAAACGATGGTTTTATCTTTCATTTTAGCGAAATGTTCCGCACGTACGATGTTGAAGTTTCCTGTAGTTGTGATGATAATGTCAGCATTGTCAACCACACTATCCAGTTTTTTAACTTCAAAACCTTCCATAGAAGCCTGAAGCGCACAGATCGGGTCGATTTCAGTAACGGTAACGATAGATCCTGCACCTCGGAAAGAAGCTGCAGTTCCTTTACCTACATCTCCGTAACCGCAAACAACCACTCTTTTACCTGCAAGCATAATGTCTGTAGCTCTTCTGATGGCATCTACCGCAGATTCTCTACATCCGTATTTGTTATCGAATTTAGATTTGGTTACAGAATCGTTAACGTTAATAGCTGGCATTACCAGTGTACCGTTCGCCATTCTCTCGTATAATCTGTGAACACCTGTAGTGGTTTCTTCAGAAAGCCCTTTAATATCTTTTGTTAACTCAGGATATTTATCGAAAACAAGATTGGTTAAATCTCCGCCGTCATCAAGGATAAGGTTCAGGGGTTTTCTGTCTTCACCGAAAAATACGGTTTGCTCAATACACCACTCGAATTCTTCCTCATTCATACCTTTCCAGGCATATACAGGGATTCCTGCAGCAGCAATTGCAGCAGCAGCGTGATCCTGGGTTGAGAATATATTACATGAAGACCATGTAACTTCAGCTCCAAGCGCAACTAAAGTTTCGATAAGAACCGCCGTTTGGATGGTCATGTGAAGACAACCCGCAATTCTGGCACCTTTTAAAGGCTGAGACGGCCCGTATTCTTCACGGATGGCCATTAACCCGGGCATTTCAGCTTCCGCTAATTTAATTTCTTTTCTACCCCATTCTGCAAGGGAAATGTCCTTTACTTTGTAAGGCACGTATTGTGTAGTTGTTTCCATTTTAATTGAAAAAATTTTTGCGAAATTACGGAATTTTCTTCTGACTGTCAAACTTGGCTTGGGTTTGAGAGCGATTGAAAATTTCTATAATTTTCAACAGATCAGGAGCAACCGGTATTCTGCAGTGTTTTCTGTAGGCGCGCGGTGAATACAAGGTAAAACTTCCTGAAATGGGTGGTCTACTGCCAGCCTCCAGAGATTTCCGTTTCCTAAATTAATTGGTTTGGCATTGGGTTTTGGCTGGTAATGAAGATCAAAAAAATGTTCCTGCAAAAAAGTATCAAATGATTCTTCAGTTCCATCATGTAATTTCCGGAGTTTTGCCCTGATTTCTGGATCAAGAATTTTCTGTATGGCCTCGTGGTTGGGTAAAATATCGCTTGAAGCGCCATAATAAGTGCACAAAAAGGTATCTGCAGCAACGGGAGAACGGTCAACATGAAAGGAGTAAACATCGGTCGAAATAAAACTGAATTCGTCGTCCCGCTCATAACATTTCAGTAGGTTAAGCGAAGGTAAAGCACCGAATTCAGTAAGTAATTCCAAATCATTAAGGATCGTTTCGCGGGCCAAACTTCCTTTCTCTGATAATTGAAGTGCGAGAAGATCCGGTGCAGAAACTTCAGTAATGTCTTCGATCAAAGTTAATGTAGTAACGATTTCATGAAAATCTCCTTCCAGTTTTCTTTCCCAGCAGAATGCATTGGTATTCCTCTGAAATCGCGAATTTACAAGTTCTTCAAAAGTTGAAAATGTTCTGATGTTATCGTGGTAGCCGTATTTGTTCATTGCAGGGATTCTCGTCAGGCAAAATTACCGAATAAAGCAGATGCTTAAGCAGCTTAAGAAAAAAACAGCGACTATTTCAGTCGCTGCTTCTTCTTTGAATTTTTAAACGGTCTTTTTTAAAGTAGAAAAAACGGTTTTATCTGTGTCTCACGCCCCGCTGGTGGAACTGGACGTTTTTATTCGCGCTCTGATAGTTCGGCGAAAACGTATCACTGTGTTTTGTGGCAGTGATGGGATCGGTAATAAAATGATTTTGGGGTTTTACATGATCCCTGTCTTCGTTTCCTGATGTATGATCAGAATTTGCGTTCGCTGTTGCAAGCTCCTTTTGGGATTCATTTTTTCTTATTCTATTCAGGGCATAAGCCCCGGCTGCTGTGGCAGCGATGCCTAAGGCGATTTTCAGTGTGTTCATATCTTGTAATTTTGAAAAAAGCACGCAAAGTTCTTGCCAAGACCGAAGAAAAATGCGGTTTTGTGAAGTTTTTAGAAGTTCCGGATTTAAATCGGACCAATAAAACTTACCACATGAATTGCCTAAAATTAATTACTTTTGCAGAGGTAAACAAATTTGTTCTTCTTTCTACAATATGCCTTTATACCGTGATTTTTCAGATCATAATGCCACCATTCTTCTCTGGAAGTATGATGAAAAGGAAGATCTGGATCCTAAAACCCTGTTGGAAGAAGAAAATTACGAGAAGGTGAAGGATTACCACCCGACAAAACTGAAGGAACTGCTCTTGGTAAGGAAAATACTAAAATCTATTTTACCTGAACACAAAATCCTTTACAACGGTCGGGAACCTTATCTGGAGCCCCGTGATTTCGAAATTTCGATTACCCACTCGTTTCCGTTTGCGGCACTGGCTGTTTCTAAGAATAAAGTAGGGATAGATATCGAACCTTTTCATGATAAAATCATCAGAATCAGGCACAAATTCCTGAATGATGACGAGGCAGGTTTTATCGAAGAAAGTAAAGAAACCGCTTATCTTACCGTAATTTGGTCGCTGAAAGAGAGTTTATACAAAATTCATCATTCCAACTATTGGTCGCTGAAAAAGCATTACGAAGTAAAACCATTCAGCCTCGATTTTCCGTTTAATATTGTCTGCCGGGTTCACGATGACAAGGTTTCCGATCTTTACAAAGCCCGCGTAGAATTTTTCGAAAATTACTGTTTAACCATTGTAGACTAAATTACAGGCTCTAATTTCTCAGCTACTTTGCGTTGTTCTTTAGCAACATCGTAAATAAGTTCCAGGATTTCCTGTAAATTTTTAAGTTCTGTTAAATGTGTGATTCTGTTAGGATCCCGGCGGTTCATGATTTCGCTTTCGGAAATTTCTTTTTTTCTTTTTTCCAGAAGTTGGTCCACTGAATCCTCTGGTTTCAGCCTGCTTTCTTCCACAATATCGACGTCGAATTTTTTCTGTTCCAAAATTAAACCTGTACGCAGCAATTCAGCAGATATTTTTCGGTTCCAGCTGTCGAAATCGATTTCCGGATAATCCTTCGCGTTTTTTGAATATTGAGAAAACGAGGCAATATAAGCCGTAATTAAATGGGCGGTATTCACGAACTGATGCACCTGTTCCATTTTCTTCTGCTGGTTTTTCGGGTCCGAAATCATCCGCTGAAAGTTATCGGAAAGATTTGCCAAATCAATAATCGCATCTTTTCTTTTGAGTTTATACTCCTGAATTCCGATGTTTTCATCTTTAAAAAAATCCATTGCTGCTTTAAAATATTTCGCATTGCTTTTTGATGATTTCTTCATGAAATCCAGATTTTGGGTATGTTCCCAAACCGGTAAAACAAAGTAGGAAACTGCGAAAGCCACCACTCCGGCAATGGCCGTATCGAGAATACGGTCTCGGAATATGTTATTGATGTTCCCCGGATTCAGGAAATTGAAAGTTAGGAAAATATAAATCGTCATAAAAAAAACCGCCCACGAATACTGCGCTTTCAGAAAACTGAAACAAAGGATCATGCTGAGCAAAAGGATGGTAAACAGCGCGGTATTATTATGAACTGTATGCAAAATTGCGTAAGCCACCACCGCGCCGGCGACCGTACCGTAAAGCCGCAGTAAATTACGGTGTTTGGTGGTAGAGTAGGCCGGCCTCATAATGGCGACAATAGTAATTAAAATCCAGTAGGAGTGACCGATGCCCAAAAACTCCATTTGTGAAATAATATAACCGGTGAGCATCGCCAGGGTAATACGCACAGAATGGCGAAAGTGTGTAGATTTTAAAGAAATATTGTTAAGAAGTACTTTGAAATTAAGTTTTTCATCGTTGGTAATAAATTCTTTTAAATCCAGACCGGTAGATAGGCTTTTGGCCAGTTTCTGATCCTGAGTGAATACTTTATAAATGGTGTTGATTTGTTCCGTAATATCACTTATTCTTAGTAGAATAATCCGCATGATCATGAAATTCTCCAAAGTATCAGGGTTCAGTTTCTTATTGCGTAAATCGAAATATTCATCGAAAACCTGATCCAGCTCATCGTCTAAATTTCTGAGGGATTTTGCCTTGGTACCGCTTTGCAGCGCAATGCCGATATTGCTGAGTTCTTCCGCCAGTTTTGATAAATAGTCGCTGATGGATTCCAGTAAACCTGTTTCTCCAAAACTTTCCTGAATTTTTCCGTAATCACTTTCCGAGGTCATCAGTTTTTCATGTAAGTCAATCGAATTGAGAAACATGAGCATCAAAAGCCGGCTTGTTGTGGTAGATTCGTTAACGATTTTTCTTGTTTTAAAGACGGTTTCGCGGGTTTCTTCCTGTAAATTTTTAATTTTAACCTGTTGCGAAATCACCTGCAGGTAAAGCGCATCGAAATCTGGATTTTGCAGATAAAATCTGGATTTTAATTTGAGGTAATCGCTCAGTTCAAGATAATTCTCGCCAATCATTTGGCCTGCAAGTTTATAGGGCTGAATTTTTGAAACGACAAGAAAAACCAGTAAATAACAAACCGATCCTGCTAAGAAAATCAGGGAATTTTTCACCAGGTTTCCCTGACTTAAATGCCCGTCGACAAAAATCGCCAGCACCACAAGCGAAAGAGATCCCACTGCCGCCAGCCTCTGCCCATATACGCCGATCATCGAAAAAAACATTCCGAACAGAATGATTTCCAGATAAATGATGGGCGGAAAATCCTTCAGTAAGGTGGCAATAACGGAGACTGCAAAAAAGCAGATAATGGCAAAGATCAGTGCATTTCTCCGGCGGATAAACGGGCCGGGCTGATCGGTAAGGCCTACAAAACTGGTGGCCAGTGGGAAAAGGAAATATTCTTTCAGCACACCGAAATAAGCTAAAATGATACTGGGAGCTACAATGGCTAAAGTAATCCTTACCGCAGAAAATATATATTGGCTGGTGGCGAATTTCCTGAGTTCTGTTGCGTAGTTCATTTTGCTAATTTAGGATTTAATCCACAAAAAAGCCTCAATTATTGAGGCTTTAAAATAAATTTTTGTGAGCTGAATTTTAATAATCCGAGTTTGAAGATTCTTCACCAATGTTCCAGGTCAGTCCGAATCTCAAAGTATTGTCAAGAGCGGAATTTACTTTCGAAGTGTTGATGAGGTAAGACATATCCAACCCGAAAGACTGGTACTTTAAGCCTACACCCACCGTAGCATACTGCCTTGCGCCCTGTTCTTCGCTTTCGTGGAAATAACCGCCCCGTAAAGCAAAAGCGTTGTCGTATTCATACTCCACAGCACCACTGAACATCATGCTTTTTTCGTTGCTGAATGATTTCCCGATCCCTTCAATTACCCCTACATTCGGTACGTTTCCTGTGTTATCAGGTCCCGGAACAAGAAGTTTTGAAGCTTCGAAATTTAAGCCTACACGGTTTAAATCATCAATAAAAAGATCGTAACCAGCACCTAATCTCGCCATGGTTGGCAAATAGGATCTGGATTCTTCATCGCCGGTGTAATCTAATCTTGGTCCGATATTTTGGATCGCAAAACCTGCTCTAGCGCGGCCCTCGAAATCGTTTATACTTGTATGTTTTTCCGACTGAAAGTATCCCGATACATCAACTGCAAAAGAGTTTGCCGGTTTCAGGGTATTGTCGGAGTTAAAACCGCCGGACAAATCTGAACGGATAAATCTACCGGTAACCGCCATGGAATAATAATCACTAAGTTTTAAACCGTAGGCTACATCGATAGAGAATTCGTTTGGTTTCGCAGTGCCTTCCTGTACAACTTCATTACCTACAAGTTTCGTTAAATCTACTGCGCCCATATTGAAATAATATAAACTTGCAGAAATGGTTGATCTTTCTTCATCACCTAAAAACTGATGAAAAGCACCATACAGGAGGAAAACATCGTTGGTGAGCTTGCTCATATAAGGCGTATAGTTGAGCCCGATGGCAGATGTTGTTTTGCTGAAAGGATATTTTGCAGCATTCCAGAACTGTGAGAATGCATCGGTAGTTGTGGCTACCCCCTGATCACCCATACCGCCTGCTCTGGCATCCGGGGAAATTCTTAGAAAAGGGGCTCCGGTGAGAACCGGCTGAACCTGGGCATACGTAAATGCGCCCAGTCCTAAGCCTAATCCTAAAAACAGTTTTTTAGTCAATTTCATAAAGTCGTTTTTTTAATCGTTTATATTTTTATTTCAATAATACCATTTTTTCAACTGCGGTTGCGCTTCCTTTGCATTTATCCTGATTCTGGCTTTTTGCAAAGATCTTAAAAATATAGGTGCCTTTTCCAACTGCGTCTCCAAAATCATCGTTCCCGTCCCATTCGATGGCAGTTTTCGGCGTGCGGAAACCCTGAAAGAACGGCTCTGCAGTCACTGTTGTACTGATGGTTTTTACCAGTTTACCCGTGATGGTGTAAATTTGCACATTTACATCCAGCATATCGTCGCAATTGTGTTCAAACTGAACGTAAGTCTTATTGGTAAAGGGATTAGGCCAGTTTAAGAGTTTGTTAACAATTAAATTTTGGTTGGATTCATCCTTAACTACAAAGTTTAACGTTTCGGTCGTTGAATTATTGTTGATGTCCCAAACTTTAAAGGTCAGCTGATGCGGTCCAGGTGCTAAATTACGGAAAGGATAGGTCACATTCCCTTTCTGGTAATCTGCTAAAGAAGTATTCACACAGCCGTTTCCATCGCCTGAAAAATAGAAATCATTTAGAACAACGGTATCAATAATTTTTCCATCGAGGATTACGGTAATGTCGTGTCCGATTCCCGAGCCTGTCGAGTTAATTCCTTTGTCATCTGTTACACAGGCTAAAAGTGTTGGGTTTTGATCGGTGATTCCACCATCGGCAAAGTTCGTATTGTTCATATAAACTTTTACCTTGGGAGGCTCATTATCATTAATGCCATCGGGATTTATTCCGCCAATTTTCTGCGTCTGATTGTTGAAAACATCGAAAACTTTATTGTCTGCATACGCTAAGATTCTACCGTTTCCTGTTTCGTAATTAATATCTTTTGGGACATAAAATTCTACTGTGAACACGCCGTTTACCGCCTGACCTGAAGATTTTACAATCGGTCCGTTTTCTTCGGTATACGTTAATACTGGATTCATTTTGGGCACCCCATCGTTATTAAGCGTTTTTTTACTAAGTCTTTTATCGAAGATGTTGATGGCGACTCTGCCGTTGAAGGAAGTATCTAAGGTTCCATCGGCTTTGTTGATGTGCCCTTTTACCTTTACGAAATCCAGTGCACGCAACTGTCCGGGAACGGGAGATTCAACTTCATCGATGTTCAGCAGTCTTTTGGGGCGGCTTAATTTTGTCGCCGGATCACCCAAAAGGTTTACTTTTAAATGGTCGCTATGGGTGCCTTTTTCGATTTTGGCTTTCAGGAAAGCATCACCCAGCGAAATGAAATCATCATTCACGAGTTCAAAGAGATGGCGGGTAAAAATGGTCGTAAATTCTTCGCCATACCCCACACCAATCGCGCGGCTGGAGGTAAGCATCATCGAAGCACCGCCCTGTTTTGATTTGATGACCTGTTCACCGGCAGAGAAGGTTGCAGGATCGTCCCACAGAGTAAATTCACAGGTAATCGTAGAAACAAGCGGAAGCCGCGAATATACCGCGTTATAATTGTTAAAACTCTGAATCATATCGATCGTCAGCACTCGCTCCTGCGCCCAACCGTTGATCCCGCCATGCCCAAAGTAAAAGAGATAAAGGCTGTTCCCGACATCGTTGGAAATTGCCTGATTGACCTGCGGATACCGCTGTCCGCCGGATGAAGTCTGTGCAGTAAACGAATCAAGGTATAATTTCCTGATGTTGTATTCTTTCCTTAGATTTCCGTTTTCAAAAACGTTCACCAGAGAAGCATTCATGGTGTTGTGGAACGGGAGGAGGTTGTCGGCATCATCATCCACCACGAAATCCATTTTCATGCGCCATTCACCGAAAGGGGTCGACTGGCCCGGAAGTGCATTATTATAAGCCAGCGCTTTGTCGATCAGAAGTTTAGCTTCGGATACATTGCCGGCCGGCAACCTTCCGACCGGAAAATTAGGAAGGGTAGAAGATAAACGGATGGCGGTCATACTCTGCGGCGAGGTCATCGTAAAATAATCGTCGGATACAAAAGCATCTGCATAATTCCCGCTTTCCTCACTTTGAAATGAGGGTATAATATCGGCTCCGGGATGATTGATCCCGCGGAAATCATAAGAAGTATCGCCCAGAATGAAAAGATATTTCAATTTCCCGGTAGGGGTATTGAGTTTTGTCGCAAAATCCCTGATTGCTGTAATATCTTTGTTCCCGCTGCTGAATTCGTTGTAAATCTTATTCACATCAACCACGGCAACATTGAATTCATCCTGATAATAGTTGGCGAGTCTTTGTGCGTTGCCCAACATTTCAGGTGAAGAAATCATTAAATAATCAATGTTCTGTAACCCGGAGAGATCCTGGTTTTCAATTTTACCAACAAATGCCGGTGCAAAAGCTTCACTGCTTTTAAAGGCAACAAATTCGTTCACAAATGTATTGCTGCTGGCGATGTATCCAAAACTGAACGTGCTGTTGCCGCCAGCTTTGTTTACTTTTTTGGTCACATTGGTAATGTCTGAAACCTCCCAAACCTGCTCTAATGAACCGGCATCCGAAATACTGAAAGTGTAGGCTGTTCCGCTACCCTCTGCTATGGAGTAGCTGCGGAAATTCATCTGCGTATTATTGAATTTCAAGTCTTCTTTGTACTGCACTTCAGCATAATCGAAATAAAACTTCCCGTTCGGATTGCTGGAGGTATCGGGACTGTAATTGAAAGTAAGCTGGCTGCCCTGTAAATTGGTAAGTGTTCCTGTATAGACAATCGGAATGTATTCTTTTTTGTCGGCAGGAGAAATAGTATAATTGTACGGCCTCTGATTATTGAGATTTACAGTAATTTTATTTCCCGAAGATAGGTAACCGATATATCTGCTGCGGTATTTAATGATATCTGTGGGCTGTATGGGTGATCTGGTGGTGAATGTAACTGCTTTGTTTTCGGTAATGGCATCGCCGGTCCAGATGCGGCCGATTTTCATTAAATTGAACTTTTCCTCATTAATAAACTGGTAATCATCATAACGGGTAATGGCATCAGCAGTTACGGGCGTATCTGTTTCCAGAATTCTTTTTCCGGGTCCCAAATCGAAATTGATAAAATAAAACGCAAAATCACTGTAGATATTGATGAAGTTTGCCGAAGTGTCAGTTCGGGTTTCAATCCGCCTGTTGCCACTACCATCGGTATTCCCCTGTGTTTTGTATACGTTGTATCCGTGTGGACCCTGGGCGTAGAAAAGGGCATAATCTTCCTCATTCCAGGTTCCATCGTCCTGGCCTATAACCTGTATGGCGTTTTCCTGTAATGCAGAATATCTAGAGTCAAGATTGTGCTCGGGCAGCATCAAACCACCATTACCATAAATCCTGAAGTTTTTCGGATTAATATTGGAAGGGTTGATGCCGTTGTCGCGCAAAAATTTCGAGGTAATTTTAAAAACGCCTGATTTATCAACCTTTATTTTATAAAATGTTCCGGTTTTCAAAGGATTTTCGGTGGTGCCCACTTTTCCTGAAAATAAAGGGTTGGGTTCCGGTGCGCCGCTGTTCACGATACTGAAAGACGAAAGTCTGTAAAGATTTCCGTTTTCGGTTTTTAGCGCAGCGACTCTGATATTTATTGTTTTTTCGTTGGTATACGGATTGGTAAAATCACTTATTTCAGTTTCTTCCCGGGCAGGAATGTCCGATGGACTGATTTCAAAAAGTTCTTTAGGAGTAATTTTTTCCCAGACAAAATTGGTAACTTTCTGATTCACGCCAGAATATCTCATGGTAGACCGAAAATAAACTGAACTTTCCTCAAAAGCAAAACCCTCATTCTTAAAAAAAGGAACAGTAACCTGATAATTTCCAAAATCGATCACTTTATTGCCTTCCCACTGTAGTTTCACAGTTTGAGAAAAACCAATTGAAAAAAATAATATAAATAGTAGAATAAAAATGCGTTTCATCAGGTGTTAAGTTTCAGAATTACAAATTAAACGAAAAATAATAAATAACGATATATGCAATAAAATTAATTTGTTAACGTTTTCTAAAAAAAATCAATCTATAATTTGGGTTATTAAATAATTTCATTTTTCTTTGTACTTTGAAAATATCTATATCAACTATGAATAAACTAAAGTTGTTTACATTAATAGCGTTAAGCTCTACACTTTTTATGATCAGTTGCGGAGGAGGCGGTAACAGCAAAAAAGGCGGTGGTACAAAACGTTTTACCAGTAAAACAGGATGGAAGCCAAATGATCAGAAAGGATGGTTTTTCACCGGAAAACAACAAAAACAGAAAGGATGGCCGGGAATGGTATATGTAGAAGGCGGAACTTTTACCATGGGGTTGGTGAAAGATGATGTAATGCACGACTGGAACAATACGCCCAGAAGAATGCAGGTGAGCGCATTTTTTATCGGCGAAACAGAAATTACAAACTATGAATATAGAGAATATGTAACGTGGCTGAAATATGTTTTCCCACCATCAGATCCTAGTTTTAAAGAGATTTACAAGGGAGCTCTTCCCGATACTTTAGTTTGGAATAACGAACTTTCAAGAAACGATTTTGCGGAAACCTATTTCCGCAGTCCGGAATTCGATTACTATCCGGTAGTGGGAGTTTCGTGGCTACAGGCTTCAAGATACTGTGACTGGCTGACTGACAGAGCGAACGAAAAAGCTTTGATGGAGCAAGGGGTAATCTCAAAAGATTTCTATACCAACGACGCTAACAACCAGGGAGCAAATGCCTTCAACCTTGATAAATTCAAAGGAAATGATCCTGAAATGGAAGCTTATATCAATAAGGAAAGATTAAAGCAGAAATCAGGTATCAGAACTTCTAACGAAAGAATTCTTGCTGCAAACCGTAATGCTACAGCAGGTGTAGTTGAAAAATTCCGTCTTCCTACGGAAGTGGAATGGGAATTCGCAGCACTGGGAATGCAGAAAGAAAGAGAATATAACCTGTATACCAACAAGCAGCCGGAAATTCAGCAGCTGAAAGGTAAAAAAGGCAGAGACAGAGGAATGTACCTGGAAAACTTCAAGCAGGGAAGAGGTGATTATTCGGGGGTAGCAGGTTGGAAAAACGACGGATCGCCAACTACAGCAGATGTAAAACAATATCCTTCCAATAATTTAGGAATCTACGGCATGTTCGGTAACGTTGCAGAATGGACTGCCGATGTTTACAGACCGATCATTGATGACGAAGCCAGCGATTTCAACTATTACAGAGGAAACGTTGCCAAAGAAGTGGTGAAAAATCAAGACGGAACTTTCAAAAAAGTAGAGGAAGCGAAGTATGATACCTTAGCTGACGGAAGACTTGTTTACAGAGGACTTCCAGGCCAGTACGAAAGAGAAGTGGTTGCCGATAACAGAAACTTCAGAGACGGGGACTTCCAGTCTTCACTCGATGCAGGTTACGGACGAGCGGAAGACAGTACTACTGCTGGTTATAACATGTACAACTCTAAGCAGAAAAGATTTATTGTTGACGGAAGAGGAAGAGTGGTTTTACAAAAAGATCCTGTTTCTAGAACGACAAGAGTATCCAATGAAGTGCGTGTGATCAAAGGTGGATCATGGCTGGACGGAGCTTACTGGCTTGATCCGGGACAGAGAAGATTCCGTGACGAAGCGAAAGCTTACGGTTGGGTTGGTTTCCGCGTTGCACAGGATGCCAAGTCCAGCGGAAAAGGCAGAACCAAAAGATAATTAATCTAAAATATTTAAAAATCCTTCTGTATTTGCAGAAGGATTTTTTATTTTTGGCAAATGAATGCAGCTTCTTTCTACCCGCTTTTCCTGAAGTCCGGAAAAGTAACCATCGACAGCCGTAAAGTCGAAAAAAATGATATCTTTTTTGCTTTCTCAGGCGAGAATTTCAATGCCGCCAAATCCGCGGAGGAGGCGATCACCAAAGGCGCGTTAGCTGTTATTGTTGAAGACCGGAATTTCGAAAATCAGGAAAGGAATATTTTCTTTGTTCATTCGACTTTAGCGTTTTTGCAGGAGCTTGCATCGTATCACCGCAATCATATCAAAATACCCGTCATCGCACTTACAGGCAGCAACGGCAAAACCACAACCAAAGAGATTATTCATGCGGTTCTGTCTCAGAAATATAAAGTTCAGTACACTTTCGGCAATCTCAATAATCACATCGGGGTGCCGCTTACCCTACTTTCTATAAAGCCGGAACATGAACTGGCTGTGGTAGAAATGGGAGCGAACCATCAGAAAGAGATTGAACTGCTGTGTAAAATTGCACAACCCAATTACGGTTACATCACGAATTTCGGGAAAGCCCATCTCGAAGGCTTCGGTGGTTTTGAAGGAGTTATTAAAGGTAAATCGGAACTTTACGATTATCTAAAAACTGCTGAACAAACAATTCTGGTCAACGAAAACGATCCTATCCAGACGGAAAAAACTGCAGACTATTCTCCGAAAATAACTTTCGGTAAAAAAAATTCCGATTATTACTTTGAAGAATTTTCGAAGGATCATTTCGTTGGATTAAGTTTTAAAGAAGATAAAGCGCAATCGAAACTCACCGGAAGTTATAACTTTACCAATCTGTGCGCTGCTGCGAGTTTGGGATTTCATTTCGGGCTGAATTTTAGTCAGATTAAAACTGCAATCGAAAATTATACGCCAACCAATATGCGCTCGCAAATTCTGGAACGTAACGGCAAAACCTTCGTTCTCGATACGTATAACGCCAATCCGAGTTCGATGGCAGAATCGCTGCGGAATTTCAGCAGGTTTGAAGGTTCAAAAACGATTATTATCGGTGACATGCTGGAGCTGGGCGAAGAATCGGACGTAGAACACCAAAACATTCTCTATTTGGCTGAATCACTTGGTTTTGATGAAATTATTACAGTCGGAAAATACTTCAAAAAAGTAAATGAACATTTTGAATCGTATGATAATTCTGAAGAGCTTTCTAAGATTTTAAAAGACAGAAAAATCGAATCGAAAAATATACTCCTGAAAGCTTCGCGTGGCATCGCCTTAGAAAAAGTGCTGGAATTTATAGATTAAATCTGCTCCCAGTAGTCATTCAGGATAAGTTTGATGTTATTGAAAGTTTTAGGAAAAACTTCATTCATAATTTCGTCCTTATTCTTCCATGAAACTGCGGTAATTCCTTCTTCTGTTTGTGGTGTTGGAGTTTCGTTACCTACATAATTCATTCTGAACCAATAAGTTGTCTTTAAAATTTTCTCGCCGTTTCTCTCGGTGTAAAGATGAAATGTATTGTTGATGAATTCTTCAAGAATCAGTTCTTTCAGTCCGGTTTCTTCTTCGATTTCGCGCAGGGCAGCCTGTTCCAGAGATTCGCCTTTTTCAATTTTTCCTTTAGGCAAATCCCATCTTCCGATTCGGTGAATAAATAAAATTTCGCCGTTTTTGTTTCTTACTACGCCACCGGCCGCTTCAATTACGCGGAACATATGGGTGAAATCTTCCCAGATTTCTTCAAGATTTTCTCCGTAAACATTCAGCTCAGGGCAGGAAGTGTTTTGAAGAAGATCTACGGCAATTTCCAGGGTTGCAAATCCTTCAAACCTAAGTTTTTTATCGATCTCTTCCGGATATTTACTTAAAGTTAATTTTTTTTCATTCACGAAAACTTTATACATTTGCAACGTTTTAATCATACAAAAATATAAAAATGAATTTAGAAGGACGTAAAATTGTGGTAAATAAATCGGTAAACACGCTGGTTGAAATGCTAAATAAACCTGAAGATTATAAAAACCTGATGCCCGATTCGCTGCAAAACTTCGAAGTTCGTGATAATGGGTTTAAATTCGGTTTAAAGGGAATGCCGGAAATCGCGCTGAAAATTGAAGAAGTGAGCGATAAGGCGGTGGTGCTGAAATCGGCCAGCTCAAGTCTGGATTTTGAACTGAAAGGTTTGATGAATGCTTTAAACGAAAACCAAACTGAAGTTCAGTTGCTCTTTGAAGGAAAATTTAATCCTTTTATCAAAATGATGGTTGAAAAACCGCTGCAGAATTTTATCAACACCCTTTCCGATAATCTGGAAAAACTGTAAGGAAAAATATTATGGCTAAAAAATCCCGCAATTTTAAGTTGCGGGATTTTTTATTCGTGGGTATAACTGGCGAAAGCTTCTTCCAGGCTGCCATATTTGCCCCTAAATTCATCGATATTGGTGTCCTGAATTACATTTCCTTGATGGATGAGAATCACTCGCGAACAAAGCGCTTCTACTTCCTGCATGATATGGGTGGAGAGTATCACGGTTTTTTCTTTACCTATTTCTTTAATTACATTCCGTATTTCGATGATTTGGTTAGGATCCAGTCCATTGGTGGGCTCATCCAGAATTAAAAGATCAGGCGAGTGTAATATGGCCTGTGCCAGACCAACTCGCTGTTTGTAACCTTTGGAAAGCTGAGCGATTTTTTTTGATTTTTCCGGAGTAATTCCTACGAGTTCAATCACTTCATCAATTCTTTCTTTTCGAATTTTATGGAGATCAGCAACGAAATTCAGATACTCTTTTACATACATTTCCGGATAAAGCGGATTGTTTTCCGGCAGAAAACCCATGTTTTTCTTTGATTCAGTTTCGTTTTGTGTAACATCCTTGCCGTTGAAAAGTATCGCTCCTTGGTCAATTTTTAGCGCGCCGACAATTGATTTCATTAACGTTGATTTACCGGCACCATTTGGACCCAGAAGCCCGATGATTTCGCTTTTTCCGATTTCGATATTGATTCCGTTTAATGCGGTTTGGGAGCCAAATTTTTTGCTTAAGTTTATAATTTGAAGTGACATGAATAGTATTGAATTGAGTGCAAATTTAAAGAAATAAATGCAGTGGAGATTAAAACTATATAAACAAAAAAACCTCACACAATATGTAAGGTTGTTTTGTGAGCGCGCCAGGATTCGAACCTGGGACCGTCTGCTTAGAAGGCAGATGCTCTATCCAGCTGAGCTACGCACCCTAATAGGGTAATAAATGTAAAAATTCCCGAAGGAATTTTTTAAAAAGTCGGGGCGGCAGGATTCGAACCTGCGACCTCCTGGTCCCAAACCAGGCGCGATGACCGGACTACGCTACGCCCCGAATAATTTTTTGTGGAAGTTGCGGAGAGTAAGGGATTCGAACCCTTGGTACAGTTTCCCGTACGCTTGTTTAGCAAACAAGTCCTTTCGGCCACTCAGGCAACTCTCCAGTGCAATATTTGTAAGAGCTTCTGTTCTGTAATTGCGAGTGCAAATATAGAATAGTTTTCGATATTAACCAAAACTTTTTGCTTAAATTTTTTTGTATTTTTGAAAGATAAATTTTAAAAAATAAGATTAAAATGCGTAATTCATTATATTTCATAGGATTAAGTGTAGCTCTGGCTTCATGTGCTTCACACCAACCCGTG
The DNA here is from genome assembly GCF_026107505.2 of Kaistella yananensis. Taxonomy (NCBI): domain Bacteria; kingdom Pseudomonadati; phylum Bacteroidota; class Flavobacteriia; order Flavobacteriales; family Weeksellaceae; genus Kaistella; species Kaistella yananensis. The sequence continues at coordinate 569,672 of NZ_JAPCHZ010000001.1, forward strand.
AAAAAAAATTCAACAAAATCTAAAACTCCAGTACCACAGGTAACTTCGCAGGTAAAACCGCCCACCCCAACGCTTCCAAAAACGCAAATTCAACATGAAGGCAATTACGACTTTTTTAAGGTAAACATTGGTGATATTTCTAAAAATGACAATACCATAAGTTACGGTTCTATCGTCTCCGCCAATCCAAAAGGGTATAAGGTGGTGAAAACCTTTTTCCCTTCAGTTGCTCAGAATTTCCGTCAGAAATATATTATTTTACACTATACCGCTTTGGATGATGACAAATCCGTTACCGTGCTTACCCAGCAGTCGGTGAGTGCGCATTATCTGGTGAATAACCTTGGAGATAAGGAAATTTATCAGTTGGTAGATGAAAATAAAAGATCATACCATGCAGGTATAAGTGCGTGGAGGAATGATAAAATGCTGAACGATACTTCCATCGGGATCGAAATTGTAAATCCAGGTTATGTTGCCGATGCTTCCGGAATGAGGATTTTCCCGGATTTTGATGGCGCCCAGATGAAAAAAGTAGCAGCTTTGGTAAAAGATATTGCAGACCGTTACATGATACCACCGACCAATATTTTAGCCCACTCCGATATTGCTCCCACGAGAAAATCTGATCCGGGCCCGAAATTCCCCTGGAAAAAACTCTATGATGAATATCAAATAGGCATGTGGTATGATGAAGCGACCAAACAGGAATTCTATAACCAGATTATTCCCGAAAATTATGCCGTTGAAATGAGCACCGCACCATTTATTTTTAAATATCAGGCCGCGCTTAAAACACTGGGTTATGGATTAGAGCCTTCTGGAATGGTAGATAATGCCACAAAGAAAACCATAGAGGCTTTTCAGTTTCATTTCCGTCCGGAGAAGTATGATGGCGTAATGGATGCTGAAACCTGGTCAATTCTGCAGGCCTTGAACGTGAAATATCCTAACAAATAAGCCCGTTATCAGCCAATAAAAACTGTACTGCAGTCATTAAATTTAGTAATCAAACTGTTTACTGAATTGACATTCACTTATATAAGATCGGGCGGTATACATTCGCCCTTTTTTAATTGGGAAAATGGCTGAAACATTCGTTAAATACGAACAAATAATCTTATCTTTTCATCAAATTTATTATATGGAAAATTTCAGAAATGAAAGCGACTTGCTGGGAACATTTCGGGTTCCGGCAAACGCATATTATGGAGTTCAAACGCAGCGTGCTATTGAAAATTTTAAAATTTCGGGACAATATCTTTCATCATATCCCCACTTTATCAAAGCGCTGGCAATGGTAAAAAAAGCGGCCGCTAAAACGAACTACGAACTTGGCTTGCTTGATGGCGATCTGTATCAAACAATTGCCGAAGTATGCGACGAACTTCTCGCAGGTAATTTGCAAGATCAGTTCCCAATCGATATGATTCAGGGCGGTGCAGGAACTTCTGTAAACATGAATGCCAACGAAGTAATCGCCAACCGTGTTCTCGAAAAATTAGGAAAAGAAAAAGGAGATTATCAATTCTGTTCGCCTAATGATCATATCAATTTATCCCAGTCCACAAACGATGCATATCCTACAGCACTCAAAATGGCGCTTTTGCAGATGAATGAGGATTTGGTAGAAAAACTAAAAAAAACAATTTCGGCATTCCGTGAGAAAGGGAAAGAGTTTCACGATGTGATTAAAATGGGCCGCACACAGCTTCAGGATGCAGTTCCGATGACTTTGGGTCAGGAATTCGAAGCTTTCGCAGCTACTTTAGAAGAAGATATTTCTAAACTGAACGCCAACGCCAATCTTTTTGTAGAAATCAATATGGGAGCCACCGCTATCGGTACCGGACTTAATGCACCCATGGGTTATGCCAATTTGTGTGCAAAAAATCTGGCCATGATTTCAGGTTATCCTATTGTTTCTGCGCCAAATTTAGTTGAAGCTACTCCTGATACCGGGTCTTACGTAATTTATTCATCCGCCATGAAGAGGCTTGCAGTGAAGCTTTCAAAAATTTGTAATGATTTACGACTGTTGTCTTCCGGTCCGCGTGCAGGTTTATTTGAAATCAATCTTCCGCCAATGCAGCCCGGATCTTCAATTATGCCCGGCAAAGTAAATCCTGTAATTCCGGAAGTCGTAAATCAGGTGTGTTATAAGGTTATTGGTAATGATCTTACCGTGACTTTCGCCGCAGAAGCCGGCCAATTACAGCTTAATGTAATGGAACCTGTGCTTTCTCACGCTATTATGGAAAGCATTAATTTCCTGGGAAATGCGCTCGATACTTTAAGAGAGAAATGCATCACCGGAATTACTGCCAACAAAGAAGTTTGCCTTAACATGGTGAAACACAGTATCGGCATTGTAACCGCACTCAACCCATACATTGGCTACAAAAATTCCACTGAAATTGCCAAAGAAGCGCTGGAAACCGGCAAAAGTGTTTACAATCTCGTTCTTGAAAAAGGCATTCTTTCACAGGAGAAATTAGATGAAATTCTGGATCCGGCAAATATGCTGAAGCCTCATCATCTATAATATAAAAATTTAATTCCCCACAAAAATTACGTTGAACCAAAAATTAAAAATGAAGAAAATACTCACCACTTTAACTTTAATCGGAGCGCTAACAATGACGACAGCACAAAAATTTGAAACTAAAAAAATTACCGATAAAGCCGGATATACATACGAAACAGTACTGAATGATAAAAACGGTGTTCGGATATATACTTTAAAAAACGGTTTGAAGGTTTACCTCGCTCAGAATTTTGATGCACCAAAAATCCAAACCTATATTCCGGTGAGAACCGGGAGCAACAATGATCCGGCAGATAATACCGGATTGGCGCATTATCTGGAACACATGATGTTCAAAGGAACTTCTAAACTGGCCTCTGCAGACTGGGCAAAGGAGAAGCCGCTTTTAGATGAAATTTCTCGCCTTTACGAACAGCATAAAGCAGAACAGAATCCTGAAAAAAAGAAAGAAATCTATAAAAAAATTGATGAAGTTTCTCAGGAAGCAAGCAAATATGCAATCGCCAACGAGTATGATAAAGCCATCTCGTCTTTGGGCGCATCAGGCACCAATGCGCACACGTGGCTCGATGAAACGGTGTACAAAAACAATATTCCCAACAACGAACTTGAAAAATGGCTGAAAGTTGAAAAAGAAAGATTTTCAGAACTCGTTTTAAGGCTTTTCCATACAGAACTGGAGGCAGTTTACGAAGAATTCAACCGGGCGCAGGATAACGATTCGCGGTTGGTGAATTATGAACTGATGGATGCGCTTTTCCCTAAACATCCGAACGGTCAGCAAACCACCATCGGAAAATCTGAACATCTTAAAAATCCTTCTATGATTGCGATTCACAAATACTTTGATACGTATTATGTGCCGAACAACTATGCAATGGTGCTGGTTGGTGATCTTGATTTCGACAAAACCATAAAACTGGTTGATCAATATTTCGGAAGTTTCGAATATAAGGAACTGCCGATGAAGAAGATGATTACTGAGGAACCAATGACAAAAATCGTTGAAAGAACAGTGAAAAGCCCTTCTGCATCACGCTTGCAGCTGGCCTGGAGAACAGATTCTTACGGAACCCATGATGCGAGACTTGCTGAAATAGTAGCAAATCTTTTGTCGAATTCAGGAGAAACCGGACTCATCGATTTGAATATTAACCAAAGCCAGAAGGCATTGCGGGCATTTGCCTACGATTCGCCGTTTAAAACTTACGGCAATTTTTCGATGGTCATTGTTCCCAAAAACAACCAGACTTTGGATGAAGCAAAACAGCTGCTACTCAGCCAGATCGAACTCGTGAAAAAAGGCGAATTCGAAGAATGGCAAATTCCGGCAATCATCAATGATATGAAAATTAGAAGGATGAAAAGTTTTGAAACTGCTGACGGACTGGCAACTGCGCTTTACGGCAGCTATATCAACAACCAGGACTGGGAGAAGGAACTGAGTGAAATTTCCGAGTACGAAAAGATCACCAAAGCTGATGTGGTGAAATTCGCCAACGAATTCTTCAAGGATAATTATGTGGTCATCAAAAAAGAAAAAGGCATAAACGATAAATTAGTTCGGGTAGAAAATCCGGGAATTACTCCGATCAAACTGAATAAAGAAGCCCAGTCGCCGTTTTTGAAAAGCATTTTAAACGAAAAGTCCTCAGAAATTAAACCGGAATTCATCGACTTTTCGAAAGCCATTAAAACAGATAAAATCGCAGGTAAGAAGGCAAGTTTTGTTGAAAACAAATACAACGATATTGCACAGACCTACTTCATTTTCCCGTTCGGAAGCGACCATGACAAAGAATTGGGTCTGGCGACGCAGGTTTTACAATATCTTGGAACGAACAAACTTTCTGCGGAAGCTTTGAAAGAGGAATTCTTCAAACTCGGGATTTCGCACGATTTCCGTACAGCGCCGGATCAACTGATGATTTCGCTGAGCGGTTTGGAAGAGAACATGCCGAAAGGAATTGAACTTCTGAAAAACTGGCTGCAAAATGCAAAGCCGGATCAGAAAGTTTACGAAGAAAATGTAAAAACGATTTTAGAAAGCCGCGAAGTTGCTAAAAAAGACAAAGGAAGAATTATGGCAGCGCTTTCCAATTACGCTAAATTCGGAAAGGATTCGCGTTTTTCTGATGTGGTTTCGGAGCAGCGTCTGAAAAGCATCAAATCAGAGGAAATGACCAATAAGATTAAAGATTTATTGGCAATGCCTTATGAAATTTTCTTCTACGGAAACGATTTCAATAAATTTAAAAAGTATGCGAAATCCTTCGTAGAAAAGGAAACGGTAAAAATTCCGGCTAAGAAAATCTATCCTGAACCCGATACTGAAGGAAAAGTATTCTTCACGAATTATGATATGGTGCAGACCGAAATGAGCAAAGTGGCGAAAGGAAAGCCTGTAAACCTTAAAAACTTTGGCAAAATTAATGTGTTCAACGAATATTTCGGTCGCGGACTGTCGTCAATCGTATTCCAGGAAATCCGTGAAAGTAAGAGTTTAGCTTATTCTGCGTATGTTTCTTACGCAAACAACAGCGAACTGAACCGTCCGGATTACATAACGACCTATATCGGAACCCAGGCGAACAAACTTCCGCAGGCAGTAAGCGCAATGGATGAACTGATGGCGAACCTTCCGCAGGTTCCGGCACAGTTTGAAAATGCTAAAAACGCAGCATTGAAGCAAATTGCATCAGGCAGAATCAACAGAACCAACATTTTCTTTAATCAGTTGAATCTTAAAAAACTTGGAATCGATTACGATTTAAGAAAAGATATATATGCTGAAATAGAAAAACTCACGTTGGCTGATGTTACCAATTTTTATAATGCTGAGGTAAAACCTTTGAAATATAATACGGCAATTATCGGCAAAAAAGAAAATCTGGATATGGCAGCAATGTCGAAAATGGGTACTTTTCATGAAGTAAGTCTTGATGAAATCTTCGGATATTAATATAGAATTTTTCCTGAAATATAAAGGCGAGACTTAGGTTTCGCCTTTTTTTATCGTGGTGGCGGTTTTTAATGACTGAAAAAAAAGGTGAAATCACGCTGGTAAAATCAATTTTTATGTTGCATATTTGCAATGTAAAACATAACATTATCTTTTTTCATAAAACTTATTTCATTAACCATGAAAACCAAAAACTCCGGATGAAGATCCGGAGTTTTGTTTGTATTTATTTCAAGGCTCATCTTTCAAATATGCATGAAAAAATCCCGTGAACGGTTCACGGGATTTTAAAATTCAATCGAAAATTAACGATTTACATGTCTTATTTAACGATTTTCATCTCATTAAGTAACCATTTGGCATCAGCGTATTTATCAACGATAAAGAGGATGTATTTGGTGTCTACCATAATATTTCTGCTGAAACGCGGGTCGAAGTTAATGTCACTCATCGTTCCTTCCCACTGTCTGTCGAAGTTTAAACCGATTAGGTTTCCGTTCGCATCCAGCGCGGGACTTCCGGAGTTACCGCCAGTCGTGTGATTTGTTGCTGTGAAGTTTACAGGCACATCACCGGTGCTGTTTTTATAGATTCCGTAATCTTTTTTGTTATAAAGATCGATGAGTTTTTTAGGGACATCAAATTCGTAATCTCCCGGAACATATTTTTCCATAACTCCTGATAAATGGGTCTGGTAACCGTAATACAGCGCATCTTTCGGGTTAGAACCTTTCACTTCACCATAAGTTACCCGAAGGGTAGAGTTTGCGTCTGGATAAAACGTGCGGTTTTTGTCGGTTTCCATTTGCTGTGCCATGTATTTTTTCTGAAGCACATCAATCTGTTTCTGATACTCTGCGTATTTGCCATCAGTTTTGGTAAGGTACGATTCCCTCATAGAGGTGAACAGTTTCATCAATGGATCATTCTTCAGGTTTTGTACCAATGAATTCTGATCTTCGAAAACTTTGTCAATTCCGGAATACATTGTTGCGCCGTTCAGAGTTCCACGTCCTGTAATCACAGAATTTTTTGAAAGTTCTTCGATGGTCTGAAGATTTCGGTTGACGTCTTTATACTGCTCGAAACCGGAAGGCAGAAACTGTGGCTGAACACGGTTTGCATACAGTGCAAGTACTTTTGCAGTTACTTTTGCATCCAGTTCAGGATCATAATTTTTGTAGATTTCTGTCAGTCTGTTTTTAAAGTTTTCCAAAGTTTTTGCATCCATTTTTCCACTTTCTGCAGCATTGGCAAAATTGTAAAAATTATTAGCCAGGGAAAGGGTTTCTGCGTTTCGGATAACTTCACTATAATAAGCTCTGCTTAGGGCATAAGGCGATTGCTCGGTATAAAGACGGTTGAATTCATCCAGGGTAGTTTTCACTTCCGGATTTTTAGCAATCAGGGACTGCTCGTAGTGCTGTTTTTTACCTACTGCGTCAGATTTGGTAAGCCCTTCAACTTCGCCTTTCCATTTTTTCCAGTAATTGGCAACACTGGCATATTTCGAGGCATACTTAATTTTGGTCGCCTGGTCTGCACGCATTTTCTCGTCCAAAGTTTTCAAAGCAACATCACGTACATCAATCATCGCAGGATCGATTTCGGTACGGATTTTTTCTACCGCAATCGACGGTAAATATTCAGTAGTTCTGCCCGGGAAGCCAAACACAAAAGTAAAGTCGCCTTCTTTTTTATCTTTTATAGAAACCGGAAGGAAATGTTTTGGCTTGTACGGAACATTGTCTTTGCTGTATTCTGCAGGTTTGTTGTTTTTGTCGGCATAAATTCTGAACATCATAAAGTCTCCTGTATGTCTCGGAAACACCCAGTTATCGGTATCTGAACCGAATTTACCGATAGAGCTCGGCGGTGCACCAACCATACGGATGTCTTTAAAGGTTTCAATAATGTAAGCGTAATATTTGTTGCCATAATACATTGGGCGGATGATTACTTTTTGGTGAGGCTCTGTTTTAAAGGATTTCGAAACCACATCAATATTGTTTTTAATCACCTGCTCGGCCTGTTTGGCGTCAAGATTTTTAGTGTTCCCCAGAATTTGTCCGGTGACATCTTTAATGTCGAGAACAAAATCAACCGTTACTCCGGGATTCGGAAGTTCTTCGCCCATGTTTTTTGCCCAGAAACCGTTCGCAAGAAGATCGTTTTCAACCGTAGAGTGTGACTGGATGTTATCATAACCGCAATGGTGGTTGGTTAAAAGAAGTCCTTTTGGTGAAATAATTTCAGCGGTACATCCACCATCGAACTGCACTACTGCATCTTTAATGGAAGGTTTTGCCGGGTCGAAAATCTGCTTGGCAGAAATTTTCATACCCATCGCTTTCATTTCTTTTTCATTGAGTTCTGTAGGAATCCACATTCCGCCATATTGCTGCCCAAAGGCCATTACTGCAGGAAATATCACTGCCGCAAGCAATATATTTTTCTTGTTTATCATAAATCTATTATTATATCTGAGAATTGAAATCAGTATTCAAAATTTCGCCTAAAAATAAGGAATTTTTGTGAACCTGGAAAAATGAAGTCCAGAGGTTGAAGTTCCCAAAAAGTAGTGAATGTTTATGCCTACTTTTTAATGAAATCCATATTCTGAATACGCACGGCATTTAGGATAGCTAAAAGTGCTACGCCCACATCGGCAAAAACCGCTTCCCACATTGTTGCGAGTCCGCCGGCACCTAGAATCAGGACAACCGCTTTTACCCCAAACGCCAGAATAACGTTCTGCCATACAATTTTTCGGGTTTCCCTACTGATCTTTATTGCCATCGGAATTTTTGAAGGCCTGTCGTCCTGAATTACCACATCGGCAGTTTCAATCGTGGCATCACTGCCCAAGCCGCCCATGGCAATGCCTACATCGCTTAGTGCCACAACCGGCGCATCATTTACACCGTCGCCAATAAAAGCGACCGTCTCGTTTTGGGCTTTAATTTCTTTTACTTTATTCACCTTGTCTTCGGGCAGTAAATCTCCAAATGCATTGGTTATACCGATTTTATCAGCGATTTCCTTTACCACCACCTGTTTGTCGCCACTCAGCATGGTCACTTTAATACCCATTTTTTGGAGCGTGGTAACTGCAGAAGATGAATCTTCTTTAATTTGATCTGATATGGTGACATAACCTGCAAATTGTCCGTCCACTGCGACAGCAATCAAGGTGTCTGAAACTTCTATATGGTTCAAAGAATGTGGAATATCAAATTTTTCCATCAGTTTGAAGTTTCCTGCGAGCACTTCTTTGCCATCGATCGTACCTTTCAATCCGTGACCTGCGATTTCTTCAAAATCTTTCATCACATTATCATGGCTGATTTCGCCTGCATATTCATGAACCGCAGCGGCAATCGGGTGAGTCGATTTACTTTCGAGGATATTGAGCAAAACTAGAATTTCTTCTTCGTTGAATCCTTTTTCAATATGAACCTGCTGAACTTTAAAAACGCCTTCAGTCATGGTTCCGGTTTTATCCATCACCACATTTTTTACGCTGGCAAGAATATCAAGAAAGTTGCTGCCTTTAACGAGAATACCGTTGCGGCTTGCGGCACCAATTCCACCAAAATAACCCAGCGGAATAGAGATTACCAAAGCACAAGGGCATGAAATTACCAAAAAGACAAGTGCGCGGTAGAGCCAGTTTCGGAACTCATATTCTTCGACAAAAAAGTAGGGCAGGAAAGTAATTACAATAGCAAGGACCACCACGATAGGGGTATAAATTTTCGCAAACTTACGGATGAAAAGTTCGCTTTTTGCTTTCTGTGAACTTGCGTTTTGTACCAATTCGAGAATCCGCGAAAGTTTGGAATCTTCATAAGCGGTATTGATTTTTACCAAAGACAAAGTGTTGAGGTTGATCATTCCCGCCAACACGCTGTCTCCTGTTTTTTTGGTGTCGGGTTTGCTTTCGCCTGTTAATGCAGAGGTGTTGAACGAAGCTGTTTCAGAGAGCAGTTCACCATCCAGTGCCAGTTTTTCACCCGGTTTCAGTTGTATGATTTCTCCTATGGATGCATCTTTTGCTTTAATGGTTGTAGGAATATTGTTTTTCAGTATGGTTACTTCGTCCGGACGCTGATCAAGTAAAGTCTTAATGTTAAGTTTGGCTTTTTGAACGGCCAGCGTCTGAAAAACCTCACCTACAGAATAAAAAAGCATCACGGCCACGCCTTCGGGATATTCTCCAATGGCAAAAGCACCCCCTGTGGCAATAGTCATAAGCAGGAATTCAGAGAAAAAATCACCGTTTTTAATGCTCGAGAAAGCTTCTTTAATCACGGGAAATCCTACAGGAATATAAGCCAGAAGATAAAGTGCCAGCCGAATCCAATCTGTAAACCAATCGGGTTTCAGCCAATAATCGAGTAGAAGTCCGGCGGCAAGGAGGATGAAAGAAATTCCTGCAGGCAGAAAAAGCTGAAAAACCGTTTGGTCTGAATGATCATGTGAATGATCGTGACCTTCATGATCATGTTGAAGATTATTTTGTGGAATTGGAGAGACTGGTTTTGTGTGTTCGCCTGTAGTACAGCATTCTTTCGACATAATCTGGGATATTTCAGCTCAAATATACAAATTCAGCACCATAAATTGTGTGGCATTACTTTTGAAGTTTAGAAGAAAATTTCAGCATGAACTTTCTTTACGAACAGATTTTATGGCTTTTTCTTCTCGCCGTTCCGGTAGCATGTATTGCGTGGACGGTAACGCATGAAGAGATTTTCAGAGAGCCCAGAGAGTATTGTGTCAGGAAATCTAGGGAATGCAAAAAGCTCTATCAGCGAAAATTTTTCTATCTCTTTACATGCGAATATTGTTTCAGTCACTATGTAACCGCATTTTTTATAATTATCACAAGCTACAAACTTCTTTTTGACGACTGGCGGGGCTATCTGATTTCATTTTTTGCAGTCGTGTTTATCGCCAATGTATATATGAGTCTTTTCGCCTATTTGAGGCAAAGTCTTAAAGTCGAAAAAATAGAAGCCAAACTTAAAGACAACGAGTGGCACGAGGTAAAGGAAGAAATTACTGATAAAAAAGATCACTAACATTAAAAATTAAATAATTATGGACAAGAATGAAAGACTACAGCGCTACGAATATGATGAATATACCGTTGTAACCAATTTCGAAACGTATCAGGATATTCTGGATTATGCTGCGAAACACAACGGCGAACTTATTGAAGTAGGTTTTACCGATGGTTCAGATAATCCGATGCCGAATTCGGAAGCCAACCTTATCGCTGAAAAGAAAACCTTTAAAGTAGGTTTGGATCCGGAATATAAAGTACTGTATTCCTACGAGGAAGGTTTCCAGGAAATGGCGGAGGAAATTCTGGAAGAAATGAAAAAACTCGAAAATGATGTAGCTCCGGAAGACTGGCTTTCAGATCAGAATATCGCAACCGGAGACCGGATTATCGTGCTGAAAGACGGCGAAGTGAACACGGTTACTACCAGAGAAAGAATTAAATTCCTGATGCGTGGCAATGTTTACGAACTTGCCGTGAAAGTACCGAAAGTGAACGAAGCGTAAACTTCACTTTTATACCGTGGCCTTACAATGTTCTGGGATTTCTATATTGAGTGATGGTAATAAGGTTCAGTTGAAATTTTCATCTGTTTTTAGTGAAGATACTTAGTGTTTAAATCAGTTTTAACAGATTTTTCCAAGCTTTTTACCGTAAATTTGGATATATTTGATGGATTAAAGTAAAGTTGTTTTATACTTACCATTCAAAAACTGAAATCCCTGAAACCATGGAAAAAGTTGTTCCTCATTCGTTGTTTACAGATCACGACATTTATCTTTTTCGAGAAGGCAAGCATTACAGACTTTACGATAAATTCGGCTCCCACAGTGTAGAAGTTAACGGAAAACGCGGCGTTTATTTTGCAGTCTGGGCACCGTTTGCGAAAGAAGTTTCTGTAATAGGAAACTTTAATAATTGGCATTCAGAAACACACAAACTGTTACCAAGATGGGATGAATCCGGTATTTGGGAAGGCTTTATTCCCAGCCTCAACTGGGGAAATCTCTATAAGTACGCCATCCGATCAAACAAAGGAGTTCTTCTGGAAAAAGGTGACCCGTTTGCACTGAGCTGGGAGCAGAATGTTCAGGCCAGTTCCATCATTTCAACAACATGGTACGAATGGAATGACAAAAAATGGATGGCAAACCGCTGGAAAAAGAATAATCTTGAAGCACCACTTTCGGTTTACGAATTGCATTTAGGCTCCTGGATGCGTGGCGTTGATGATCCCAACAGGTTTTTCAGTTACCGTGAAATTGCAGAACGGTTGGTGCCTTATTTAAAGGAAATGAATTTCACTCATGTGGAATTTATGCCGGTGATGGAATATCCTTACGATCCAAGTTGGGGCTATCAGGTGACCGGTTTTTTCGCGGCTACTTCACGTTTTGGTTCACCACAGGATCTCATGTTTTTAATTGACGAACTCCACAAAAACTCAATTGGCGTTATCCTCGACTGGGTTCCGTCACATTTCCCGGGCGATGCTAATGGTCTGCATTTTTTCGACGGTACTTACCTTTACGAACACGAAGATCCACGAAAAGGGTTCCATCCCGAATGGAAATCGCATATCTTCAATTACGGCAGACCGGGAGTAAAATCTTTTCTTATTTCCAATGCGATGTTCTGGCTGGATCGTTATCATGCCGACGGATTGCGTGTAGATGCGGTTACCTCTATGCTTCATCTCGATTATTCCAGAAACGAAGGCGAATGGGAACCGAATATTGAAGGCGGAAACATCAATCTTGAAGCTAAACAGTTCTTGCAGGAATTCAACACTGCAGTTTACAAAGAGTTTCCCGATATCATGACCATTGCGGAAGAAAGTTCAGATTTTCCGATGCTTACAAAACCCGTGCATGATGGCGGAATCGGTTTCGGAATGAAATGGATGATGGGCTGGATGCATGATACTTTAAAATACTTCAAGGAAGACCCTATCAACAGAAAATACCAGCATAACAAGCTTACTTTCGCATCGATGTACATGTATAATGAAAATTATATGATGCCGCTTTCCCACGACGAGGTCGTACACGGTAAATCGAGTTTGATTTACAAAATGCCTGGAGACGAATGGCAGAAATTTGCGAATCTGCGGGCGTTGTACACTTATATGTACACCCATCCGGGAGCCAAACTTCTCTTTATGGGTAATGAATTTGCCCAAACCGCGGAATGGAATTATACCCAAAGTCTCGACTGGCATTTGCTGCAATATCCTGTTCACCAAGGCATGCAGAATTATGTTAAAGATCTGAATGCCATTTATACCACCGAAACTTCACTGTACCAAAACCAGTTTAAACCCGAAGGTTTCGAATGGGTTGAAGCCAATGATGGTGATAATTCAATCTTTATTTATCTGAGAAAAGGGAAGGAAGAGGATGATGTTACCATGACGGTTTTGAATCTTACTCCAAGAGTTTTCGATTATAAAATAGGCGTGAATGAAGGGACGAACTGGGAAGTAATTCTGAATTCTGATGATGAGAAATATGGTGGTAGCGGCGTAAAAGCTGAAGTTGTAGATGAAGAAGACGACGAGTGGATGTATCGCCCCAATGCCATCGTGCTGACATTGCCACCGCTTGCCGGAGTAATTTTAAAGCAGAAAAAATCTGTTCAGAATATAAAAAAAGCAAAATCTGCCTCTAAAAGTAGGAAAAGAACTATTTAAATTCTAAATCTGCACTTACAACTTTCGTCTGAAAATCTTATATGAAAATCTTTAATCTTTCCATGGAATGTTACCCGGTTGCAAAAGTTGGCGGCCTGGGAGACGTGGTGGGTGCATTGCCTAAATATCTCAACAGAATTGAGGGAATTGAAGCCAGCGTAGTGATGCCATGGTATAACAAAATTTTTGTTCACGAACACGAGTTTGAAATTGTTTTCGATGGCTGGATTCATCAGAGCCACCACACTTTTCAGGTACAGGTGATGAAGGAAAAATCGAAAGTTTTGGGTTTTGATCTTTATCTGGTTAAAATCCCCGGACTTCTGGACCGTGATAATCCTTACGGTTACTGGGACGAAAGCCAGCAGTTTCTCGCTTTCCAGCATGGAGTTCTTCACTGGCTTACCGCAATGAAAATTCGTCCAGATATTTTACATTGCCACGATTACCATACGGGTTTAGTTCCATTCATGATCGAAAACTGCCCGGAATTCCGTTTTCTGAAAGGCGTAAAAACGATCGGCACGATTCACAACGGCGAATACCAAGGACAGATGAACTGGGAAATGTCGGGTTATTTTCCGTGGTTTTATGGCGAACAGTGGGGACAGCTCGACTGGAATGGGTTCATCAATCCTTTGGCGGCGATGATTAAGTGCTGCCACGCCTTCAATGCGGTCTCCGAAGGTTACCTGCACGAACTTTTCGAAAGTTTCCGAGGTCTGGAAGGCCTCGTGCGTCAGGAACATGCAAAAGCTTATGGAATCATCAACGGAATTGATGTGGAGGTGTGGAATCCCGCCACTGATTCGTTTTTAGATTTTAATTTTTCAGAAGAAAATGTGGTGATCGGTAAACAGAAGAATAAAATTGCCCTCTGTAAAGAATATAATCTGGATCCGGATCTGCCTCTGTTTGGTTTTATCGGAAGATTTGCCGGCGAAAAAGGTGCAGATTTGCTGCCGGATATCGTCTGGAGAAGCATACAGGAGACCTATGGCGCACTGAATATCATTATTCTAGGTTCCGGTGACAAAAATATCGAATATCAGCTAAAAGAACTTACCCAATCCTACTCAAATTTTGCGCTTGATTTGGGGTATAAAGAATATCTCTCTCATAAAATTTATGCTTCATCTGATTTCTTGCTGATGCCTTCGCGTGTAGAGCCCTGTGGGTTGAACCAAATTTATGCAATGCGTTACGGAACTGTGCCGATCGTGCGTTATACCGGTGGTCTACGCGATACCGTAGAAGATGTTTCCAGTGGCGGCAGCGGAATTAATTTCGGTGCGGCTACGGCCAAAGATGCGGTACATGCTATTCATCGTGCGCTTCATATTTATCACAATAAAGAACTGATGCAGCGCCTGTTACACTCAAACATGAATTATGATTTTTCCTGGGAAAAATCCGCGGAAAGATATCTGGAAATGTACAAAAGATAAAACAGATCGCTCTTCGTTGCCTTAAGTGTTCTACGATATTTCAAGAAATCCTTTGTTCTTGGTACTGTTCTTGCAAAGTTCACCCGAAACCGATAAATTATGCCTGCAGACCTTATGAAGCACTTCAGATTTTTAAATTTATTTTTTGCAATAATTATTCTTGCAGTTCTTGTACAGTGTAAAAAAGACAATCACATTTCAGGGAATGCGAAGAATCCTTCTTCCGAAACCATTAAAAATGACACCGTAAAGAAGGTTGAAGAAATTAAACCTCAAATTACCTATAGCGCTTTCATTTTTCCCACAAAAAAGAAAGATTCCGCCATGGCGGCTTTCAATAAAGAGTTTTCAGAGGAGGAACGCTATACGATTCTGGCCTTAAACCGGCTGGACTCCAAAAATAAATGGCGTGCCGATACGCTTGCAGTTCCTGATATATTCGACCATACTTTAATGGCTTATTCGCCATTTCCGAAAAATATCGAAACCCTGAAAGAGGTGAAAAAAATGGTGTTTTTTTCTTATCCCATTCAGGCGTATGCATTGTATGAAAGCGGTAAGCTGATTAAGTGGGGACCTACCAGTATGGGAAAGAAATCTGCCCAAACCAAACGGGGGCTTATGTTTGCAAACTGGAAAAAAGAACTGGCGATTTCTACGGTTGACAGTGACTGGAAACTCCCGTTTAATGTTAATGTGCACAACACGCTTGGGATTGGGTGGCACCAGTATGACCTGCCCGGCTTCCCGGCATCGCATTCCTGTCTGAGGCTGCTGATGGATGACGCAAAATACCTCTACAATTGGGTGGATACGTGGATTTTGAACAAAGGCGGTGCAACGCTGAAAGCAAACGGCACGCCGGTGATTGTATTTGGTGATTACCAATGGGGCGGCAAAAAACCGTGGAAAAATTTGATCAACAATCCTGTGTCTAATGATATTTCTCTGGACGAAATGAATGAAATCATAAAGCCGCATCTCAACAAAATTCTCAGAGAACAGAAAAACAGGGAAGAAGTGGAAGCCGGTTCGCTGGTGGAAGAGTAGCCTGCTAGTTTTCGAATTCCGTGATTGATTCTTCGGCGAATTTTCTCAGTTTCTGCATTTCGGTTTTGGCTTTATAATGGCCGAATTTGGTTGCGACATAGGTTGCCAGCAGAAGAAAAAGCATCAGAAATGAGGCACTAAGAGCCCAAGGAAAATCGTTGCTTTTAATCTGTTTTTCCACAAACCAAATCGTGATAAAAACCATCCACAAAATCGCAAAAATAAAATAAAGAAACATAAAGAAAGTCCACACTGCAGAACTTGGCCCGAAAACACCGCGGATCACTGTTTTATTTTCTTCGGTTTCTGTACGCAGCGCCAGGCAGGGTTTCCAATAATCGTCTTGGCCGGTTTTTACGGTAATCACGGCAGTTTCCGCATTGATACTTCCGGAAAATTCATCGGATCTGGAAGCCAGAAAATGTTTAAGAAATGTGGTGTAATTTTCTCTGCTGATTTCAGTAAAAATTTTAAATCTCGGTCTTGCCCGGATATGGTCGATGGCGGTTTCTTCAATTTTCATCTTGATACGGAATTGGATCTTTTAATATGATTTGAAAATTCAGGATCTGGCTGTTTCTTTCCACTTCGAAATTTACTTTGGTGCCGTCTTCATTCCTCAGCAGATTATTAATGCTTTGCAAGGTGTAATTTCCGGCTTTTTTTCGGTTGATGCTGATGATTTTATCGTTCTTTCTGAGACCTGCGACGAAGCAGGGTGAATCGGGCCCGCAACCTGCGACGGAATATTTCGGTTTGAGTACGAAACTGTACTGGAACCCTTCCTTGGCGTCATACACTTTTATTCCCTCACTCTCCTGATTGTTTTTTTTGGTTTCAACCCTCACCAGATTGCTTTCCCAGGTCATGCCGTCGTGCTGAATATCAAGGCCGCTTTTATTAAAGAGAAACGGATCTTTGAAGTTGGCGTTTTTTCTGAAATAAATCTTTTTCTCGGGATAATTGAAAAGTACAGTAAACCTCCGCAAAACATCGCTCCCGACAGAACCTTTCCGATCGGGAACCAGCTTTAAATTCTGAATCGAATATTCGTCGGGCATTGCGGTTAAAGGTTTTTCGAAAACGAAATCGCCAATATACAGACGGTGAATCCGGCTTCGTTTTCCAAAAATGTCGCCGTTAAAACCCTGTCCCAAGTAATCATCAATATTCGGGCGGTTGTACACAAAATCTTTAATCAGTTTCGGGAAAAGCCAGATCGCGTCGCTGTTTCCCAAATCTACAAGAAGTTTAGAATCAACTTTCTGACTTGTCATTTCTACGCCGGCGATGAGGTAGGGTTTGTTACCTTCAATGGTAATGGGAAATGGTGTGAATTTTTTATTTCTTTTTCTGAAGGTTTCATCATCGCTGTAAACTGTAATTTTTTTGCGGATGTAATCAATTTCAACCGGATGATTTTTAAAAAAATGATAACCGATGATCCCATTGACCGGAATCCCGACATGCGAAGAAAAATTAATGCTTTCATCCAGAATTATAAAAACGGTGTGCTTGAAATCTTTATAATCCTTGCCGATATTCACAATATTGTTGTCGGAACGTAAACCTTCGATGTCCTTACTTTCGCCAAGGCCCGAAAATTTTATTTTTTCAATGTCATTAAAGTTTACATCCTTGTTTTCTAAGCTGAAAAGAATGGTTTCGTTAACCCCGGAATCGAGCAGAAATGTAAGGTCAGCACCATTGATGTTGAGCGGAACAAAAATTAAATTGTTGATGAGCTGGAAGGGAATAACTGTTTTCTTGTGGTCTGAAATTTCAAATCCCTTCTGCGCTGTGATAAACGAGAATACAAAAAGTAATAAAACAGCTGTAAATTTCATAACATGAAGATACGGTTTTTCCGTTGTGATTTGTTTAATTTAAAGAATCTTAAGGCAAATAAATTTCAAAAAGAACTAAATTTGTTTATGCAAAACGAAGAAAAAACCGAAAAATTCCGACAGCTCGTCGAAAACAAGTTTCAGATTTATAACTCACTTTTCATGAGTTTGCCGTACGACAAAATGACCAATATAGGCATGTTGCTGCCTTTTCTTTATGAAGAAAGCAAAATTGGTTATGAAAAGGGGAAAAGTCCTGAAGAAATTGTAGAAGAGTTTTTTGCCAAACACACCGAACTCGAAACCGAAGAGCAGAAGACTGAACTTCTCTTCAAAATCATTCAGTATATCGAAAGACAGGTGGTGCTTTTCGACAGTATTGAAGATGCGGCTTTCTGCGAACTCCATCCTCCGAGCGAAACGGGAACACTTCATCAGCTTCACGAGCGGGCATTGCAGGAACATCTTGTAACGGCTACCCACGATAAAATGAGGGGTTTTTCGGTACGGGTTGTGTTTACGGCGCATCCAACCCAGTTTTATCCCAATTCCGTACAGCGGATTCTGCACGATCTGCGGTCAGCCATTATGAAAGATTCGGTGACGGAAATCGATATGCTTTTGCAGCAACTTGGTAAAACACCATTCCTGAACCGCGAAAAACCTACGCCGCTCGACGAAGCGATGAGTATTATTTTTTACCTTCGGTACGTGTATTATGATTCTCTTGGTGAATTGTACAGAAAGATTAAAAATTCCTTTGGAACTCAAGATTTCAAGCTGCCTCACGATATTTTCCAGTTAGGCTTCTGGCCCGGCGGCGACCGCGACGGAAATCCTTTCGTTACTGCGGAGATCACCCAGAAAGTTGCACAGGAACTGCATTTCTCAATCCTTAAGTCCTATTACGAACACCTGAAAAATTTAAGAAGAAGATTAAGCTTCAGAGGAGTTTCCGAGGTGTTGGAACAATTGAGCCATGAACTTTATGATGCGATTTTCAAGAACCAAAACATTACAACCCGGCATATTCTGAGTAGAATCAGTGAAGCTGAAAAAATTCTTACAGAACAGCATAACGGACTTTTCCATAATCTGCTGGAGGATTACAAAGACCGTGTACAGATATTCGGCACCCACTTCGCAACGCTGGATGTGCGCCAGGACAGCAGGATCCATCAGCAGGTGATCGACGAAATCATCGGTGAAAAATCCGGTCTTTATCTGAAAAATATCACCACAGAAGATAAACTGAAATGGCTGCTGGAAACGGAAACTGTTTTAAATCCCGATGATTTCAGCGGAATTACAAAAGACACGCTACAGAATATTAGCAATATCAGAAGTATTCAGGAAAAAAACGGAGAAAGAGGTTTAAACCGGTACATTATTTCAAATTCTGATGAGGTGAAAGATGTGCTGAATGTGTTTGGAATGTTCAGGCTTTGCGGGTACAGCGAGGAGGAAATCAATATCGATATTGTTCCGCTTTTTGAAACCATGGAAGGTCTGGATGCGGGCGAAAAGGTAATGAAGGAACTTTACGAACTTCCGGCGTACAGAAAACATCTGGAAAGACGAGGGAATGCACAGACGATTATGCTCGGTTTTTCCGACGGAACAAAAGACGGCGGTTATCTGAAGGCCAACTGGGAAATTTATGAAACCAAAGAACAGCTCACCAGAATTTCAGATGAGAATAATATTAAAGTCATTTTCTTCGACGGACGCGGTGGCCCGCCGGCACGTGGTGGAGGTAAAACCCACGATTTCTATGCTTCCCAAGGAAAAACAATTGCCAATCATAAAATTGAACTTACCATTCAGGGACAAACAATAACGAGTGTTTTCGGGAACAAAGACCAGGCAAAATACAACTTCGAACAGCTTTTAACTGCCGGAATTGAAAATGATGTCTTTAAAAATTCAAAAAAAGATTTAACGGTAAAAGAAAGGCAACTCATCGAAGAACTGGCGGATATCAGTTTTAAAAAATATTCGGATTTAAAGGCGCACCCCATGTTTGTGCCGTATCTGCAGGAAATGAGCACGCTGGAATATTACGGACGTACCAATATCGGAAGCCGGCCAAGCAAAAGGGGCGGTACCAACGAGCTGAAGTTTGAGGATTTGCGCGCCATTCCGTTTGTAGGTTCGTGGAGTCAGCTGAAACAGAATGTTCCCGGGTTTTTCGGATTCGGTTTTGCGCTGAATGAACTTAAAAATCAGGGAAGATTCGCAGAGGTGAAATCGCTTTACAAAGGATCAGATTTCTTTAAAACTTTAGTGCTGAATTCCATGATGAGCATGAATAAGTCTTATTTTCCGCTCACGTATTACATGAAAAATAACAGAAAGTTCGGCAGTTTCTGGAATATTCTTTTTGATGAATTCGAACTTTCGAAGTCCATGATGCTTGAGTTGACGGGATTTAGAATGCTGATGGAAGAGGAGCCACTTTCGAGAAAATCGGTGAAAATCCGCGAGAAAATTGTGTTGCCGCTGCTCAGTATCCAGCAATATGCGCTGATGAAAATCCAGAAGGATGAGGGCAACCGGGAAGCTTACGAAAAACTCGTAATGCGCTCGCTGTTTGGGAATATTAATGCAAGCAGAAATTCAGCTTAATAATGAAGCAGCAGCTTCAGGTAAAGGTGTTTTCTGGTGAATTTCAGTTGAGCAGTAATTAAAATCATGGTTTTTTGGGATGGCAGAAAGGGTGAAAAAAAGATTGACAGACCCATCGGATTCCGTAATTTTATGCTTCGTTATTAAAGAAAACACGATTGATAAACAGCGTAAAGTGGGAAATATATAATGATTTTCAATCATCATGTAAGTCATACGGGGAAGCTGAAAACCGGACAGAGTAAGCATGAAATTAAATTAAAAAAAACAATGCCTAAGTACGTCATCGAAAGAGAAATTCCCGGAGCCGGAAACCTGTCTCCCGAAGAACTGAAAGCAATTTCGCAGAAATCCTGTGGAGTGATAAATCAGATGGGGCCCCAGATCCAATGGGTTCAGAGTTATGTTACAAATGACAAAGTATATTGTATTTACAATGCACCCAACGAAGATATGATAAGGGAGCATGCGGCTCAGGGAGGTTTTCCCGCAAACTCGGTGAGTAAAATAACCAGTATCATCGATCCGGTAACCGCAGAATGAAACACTGTACCTGTAAGCTGCGCTTTTTTACATGATTTGTACGTCCATATTTTAACAGAAAGACCTTCGTTCGAAGGTCTTTTATACTATTGCTTAATGAGTTTTTCGATGTACTCGTTCTTTTCGGTTTTTATTTTGACAAAGTAAATACCTTTCCCGAATTTTTCAATATTGTTGGTTTTGGTATTCTGCAGTTGCTGAACTTTTCTTCCTAAAACATCATACATTTCCACCGACACTATTTTTTCCGAAGTCTCAATGCTAAAATCAGTAATCACAGGATTCGGATAGATTTTAATTTTAGATTTCAGATTGTTTTCTGCAGTGGCCAGCACTGCATCAGCAAGGGTTTCGTTAAAATTCAGGATGCCGTAACCCATCTGTGGAGTAGTGTTGGGATAAAGCGACGCCTTTTCACGAAGCAAATCCTTTAAAACAGGCAAAGATTTGGAAGGAACGGCCTGAATCAGACATGCAACACCACCTGCGGCAAGCGGAGTTGCAAAGGAAGTTCCGCTTCCCGAAGTCGCTCCGTTATTATATCCCATCGCAGTGCCGGTTCCCCGGGCGCTGGCATCAGGTTTTATCACGCCTGCAGCATTGGGCCCGTGTGATGAAAAAGACGAACTTGCACCTGTTGACGTTACTCCTCCTATGGTGAAAACTTTTTCATTGTCTGCGGGAGTAATGATATATTTCCAGGGTTTCTGGGCTTCATTTCCTGCCGCTGCCAAAACAAAAATTCCTTTTTCTGAAGCAATCTGGGCGGCTCTTGCAATGAAGGAAGTGGTACCGTTCATATCTGAATACAGAAGATTATACCGGCTGTCGTCAAAATCATAATATCCCAGTGAAGTCGAAATAACATCTACCCCTTTTCTGTCGGCTTCTTCGGCGGCTTCTGTCCAGTAAATCATTTCCTCGGGAATTTCATTATACGCATCTTCGGTGGCATAAAGGTAGAAATCTGCATCGGGCGCTGAACCTACATACTGGTTCTGAACGTATCCTGCAATTACACCAAGACAGTAAGAGCCATGATTGTTCAAAGAAGTGCTGTAGATATCGTTGTTTTTGCTGATGAAATTGTAGCCGCCTTTAATCTGTCCGTTGTTGCGGATTCTTGCGTAGGCGGTTCCTGTATTTACGGTCGGAAATCCGGTGTCAATTACCGCGATGGTAACGCCGGTCCCGGTGTATCCCGCAACATGCAGAGGGCGGAGATTAATCTGGTTAATCTGGGAAAGTCCTGCGCCATAATTGAAATCTGTTTTTCCGATGGTATTGTTGAATTCCTCAAACTTATTTACCTTTTTAATTTCGGTTTTGCCTCCCCCGGCAGGATGTTTAATGAAACGTTCCACCGACTGAACATAGGGCTGAGCCTGAAGAGTTGTGATTTGCGCCGGCGTTGCGTTGACCGCGACTCCGTTCATCCACTTCGAGTAATCGGTTACCGTAAAGCCGAAATTCCTGATGTTTTGAACATAAGACTGTTCGAGCGGTGCATCCTGATCATTAAGTGCGATGCCGTATCTTGCTCTTCTGTCCAGCGATTTCTGTGAAAGCTCGCTCAGCGGATTTGCGTAAAACGCCGCTTTGTTCGGTTTGTCTTTAAAGAAAACAAAAACCAGTTCGGTCTGCCCGCTGGCAAAAGTAAAAACGATAAGAACAAGAACCGAAAGTGTTTTTTTAATCATTATCTATCTTATTAAATTCAGACAAAATTAATAAAAATGATGAAAATTTCGTCTTTATTGTTGATTTAAATTTTAATTGACGTAATTTTTTAAGGTTTTCTTAATGAATGATGTTTTTTAACGAAATCTTTCCTGAAAACATATTGACTTTTCCTTCTGTCCAAAATTTAATTTTCTTAAATTTGAGCAAATATTCTGTTGGTAAAATTCTTTTCGCAACTGGCTTAAATCTGAATTTTTAACAGTTGCTACATCAGAACGTTGAGACAGGAAAAAAATATAGTATATATGAAAAAAATTCAAATGGTTGACCTTCAAAGTCAGTATTACAAGATAAAATCTGATGTAGATAATGCGGTGCTTAATGTGCTGGACTCTGCCGCATTCATCAATGGGCCCGAAGTAAAATCTTTTCAAACTGAGCTTGAAACGTATTTGGATGTAAAACACGTAATTCCCTGCGCAAATGGTACCGATGCTCTGCAGATAGCACTCATGGCACTGGATTTACAGGAAGGCGACGAAGTGATTACCGCCGATTTTACCTTTGCAGCTACTGTAGAAGTAATTCATTTATTGAAACTGAAATCTGTTTTGGTTGATGTAGATTACGAAACCTTCACGATGGATGTGGAAAAACTGAAAGCAGCCATCACGCCGAAAACCAAGGCCATAATTCCTGTGCATCTTTTCGGGCAGTGTGCGAACATGGAAGAAATTTTAAAGGTAGCGAAAAAGCATAATCTTGCTGTGATTGAAGACAATGCGCAGGCCATTGGTGCTGATTTTACTTTCTCAGACGGAACCACAAAAAAATCCGGAACGATGGGAATTCTTGGAACCACTTCATTTTTCCCTTCAAAAAATCTCGGTTGTTATGGCGATGGCGGTGCAATTTTCACCAATGATGCTGAACTGGCGCACAAAATTCGCGGGATTGTAAACCACGGCATGTACGAAAGATATTACCATGATGAGGTAGGAGTGAATTCGCGCTTAGACAGTATTCAGGCGACAGTTTTAAGAAAAAAACTTCCGCTTTTGGACACGTATAACGAAGCCAGAAGAAAAGCTGCAGATTATTATGATGAGGCATTTGCCGGGAACCCGAATATTTTAACCCCGAAAAGAGCAGAAAATTCAACCCATGTTTTTCACCAATATACATTAAGAATCCTGAACGGTAAACGAAACGAACTTCAGCAGTTTTTAGCCGAAAAAGAAATCCCGGCCATGATTTATTATCCGGTGGCTTTAAGAAAACAGAAGGCTTATTTCCAGGAAAGTGATGACAAAGATTTTGCAAATACTGACAGACTTTTAAATGAAGTAATCTCGCTTCCGATGCATACGGAACTTGATGAAGAACAGCTGAAATATATTACCGACGCAGTTCTGGAATTTATGAGTGCTGAATCTTAATACCCACTTTAATCAAATTCAATGACAATACTCGTTACCGGCGGACTCGGTTATATCGGTTCACACACTGTTGTAGAACTTTTAAAAAATAATTTTCAGGTCATCATTGTTGATGACCTATCGAACTCAGAAAAGTTTATTTTAGACAATATAGAAAAAGTTGCCGGCAAAAGACCGGTGTTTTTTCCCTTTGATCTGAAAAGAAAAGAACTGCTTACCCAAGTTTTTGATGCGTATGAAATCGATGGCTGCATTAACTTTGCTGCGTACAAAGCAGTGGGCGAAAGCCAGGAAAAACCGCTTGATTATTACGAAAACAATCTGTTCTCGTTGATTAATATTCTGCAGGAATTTAAGGCCAGAAATATTTCGAACTTTATCTTCAGTTCATCGTGTACAGTTTACGGACAGGCAGACCAGCAGCCGATTGATGAAAATACGCCGCTGAAAACTCCGGAATCCTCTTACGGCAAGACCAAACAGATGGGTGAAGAGATTCTGAAGGATTTCGCAACGGCTCACCAAAGAAAGATTTCATTGTTAAGATATTTTAATCCAATTGGTGCACATCCTACAGCTTTGCTGGGCGAATTGCCTATCGGAATTCCTAATAATTTGGTGCCTTATGTTACCCAAACAGCATCCGGAATCCGCGAAAAACTCAGCATTTGGGGTAATGATTATCCTACGGAAGACGGTACTGCCATCCGAGACTATATTTATGTGGTTGATTTGGCAAAAGCCCATGTGAAAGCATTACAGAAACTCATTTTTTCTGAAGAGGAAACAGTAATCGACATTTACAATTTAGGAACCGGTAAAGGATCATCGGTCCTTGAAGTGGTGCAGGCCTTTGAAAACGCAAATCAGGTTGAAGTTCCTTACCAGATCTGTGAAAGAAGGGCAGGAGACATTACCATTGCTTATGCCAACGCCGATAAAGCGGAAAAAGAACTTGGCTGGAAAGCTGAAACAAGTTTAGAGGAAGCTTTGCGCACCACCTGGGAATGGCAGAAGTATCTGGAATCCAGAAACAATTAATGGAATAATATTATTTAAGCTAAAAAAAAACAGTCCCGTTCAATATCGAACGGGACTGTTTTATAATAAAACTAACACTTTTTTTACATTGGTCCTTGCGGCTCATCATCGCCGGAAGAATTACTGTTAATGTCTTTCTTACGTTTTGGCTGATCAACCTTTTCACCCTGTTTGAAACGGTAGGTGAGTGAAAGGTTGAATGTTCTTGGCATCCACCGCATAAATGATTCTTTCTCAAAATTGTTTCCGAAACTTGTCATTTCACGGCCTCTGGTTCCTAAGATATCCTGGATGTTGAAGGCAAGAGTTCCGTTTCCATTCCAGATGGTTTTATTAGCACCAAAATTAAGAACGTACATTGGTTTACTTTCGCTGGAAGGTGTTTTCTGACCGCCTCGATAGAATCCCTGAACCTGCATTCCCAAAGTTTTATCAATTTTAAAACTGTTGGTAAGTCTAAATCTTGTTGAGAAACCTGAACCGTCGAAAGAAAGTGGTTTGGTCATGGTTGCAGCATCGAAAAATTCACCCTCAGTTTTATACCCGAACAGATCTGCGCTGGCCATAATCTTCCACCACGAGAACAGATCTGCAGTAGCATTCAGATCAAGACCGTACTGCTGATCGCTGCCGATATTGTACGGACGGGTAATCAGTACGTTTGATCCCGGGCTCTCACTCATCACTACAAACTGAGTTTCGTCCTGTGTAGATCGGTAGTACAGGGTAGGGTTAATGGTAAATTTTTTCTTCTGGATGGCATAACCCAATTCGAAAGAGTCGATGTATTCAGGGTTTAGGTCTTCGTTACCACGGAATAAATTCTGGCGGTTTGCCAGGGAAGTCGGATAAGGAATCATGAACCATGAACGCGGACGATTGATTCTTCTTGAATAGTTCAGTAAAAGCTGATTGTTGGTGCTTCCTAAATCATAGCTCAGGAATACACTTGGGAAAAATCCTGTATAATTTTTGTCCTTACGCGAAACGTTGCCGCTTAAACTTCTGTAGTCGATCCCGATATCGGAATTTTCAGCACGCAGACCAAGTTGGTAACCAAATTTATCGATTTTGCTTTTAAACTGTGCGTAAGCCGCGTTAATGGTTTCGCTGTATACCGTGTTTCCGCTGTATGCGTCTACCGTTCCATAATTCAGGAAGGTATCAGTCTCACGGTTAAGGAAGTCGTAATCGTTTTTATTACTGTCGATACGGTAACCGGCCTCTAATTTTGAAGCTTCACCGATTGGTAATTCGTAATCAATCTTACCGATCACCGATTTATTTACTGTATTGTTGGCTCCGGTTGATCCGTACTTAAAAAGAGTGTTGTCGAACTCACGGGAATCTTCGCTGGATTTATTGTCGCTTTTCTGTAAACTTAAAGAGAGATAAAGGTTATGTCCGTTTGTATTAAATTTGTGATCCAAACCTAAATCACCCTGAAGTGAAAGGTTTTTACTGTTGCCTAAAGCAAGGGTCTGGGAATAGGAATCAACAACTCTTGCAGCATTATATGCGAAATTATCTACTGTATTGTTGTTTTCACTTTCGAAGGTACGAACCATTCCCGACATGTTGAATGATGTTTTCTCTGAAAGGTCTACTGTAAAACCTGCGTTGGCATTGTAATTTTTATTTTCACTGGCGTTAAGCGAGTTCTGCTCGAAGTATGAAGTAGTCGCACCAGTTGCAGGATCAAAAAATCTTGTATCGCTATCGTTTTTTCCTTCGCTCTCACGGTAGCCGCCGCCGCCATTCAGGAACCAGGTCCAGTTGCCTTTTTTCCAGCTGAGGTTGGTGTTAAGGTTGGTGCTTGGTAAATAGCCGACACTTCCGGTTACACTTCCGTTGAAGCCCATTCCTTTTGTTTTTTTCAGGATAATATTCAGAATTCCTGCAGTTCCGCTGGCTTCAAATTTAGAAGAAGGATTGGTAATCACTTCAATTCGTTCGATCTGGTCAGCGGGGATCGATTGCAAAGCGTTAGCGCCACTGTCGATTCCGAGTAAGGCTGAAGGTTTTCCGTTGATCAGGAATCGTACGTTCGAGTTCCCCCTCATCGATACCGTTCCGTCAGTTTCTACAGAAACCGAAGGCACGTTGGTCAACACATCCTGTAGGTTACCGCCTTTACTGATGAGGTCGGTGGAAGGATCGTATACTTTTTTATCGAGTTCAACACGGTATGGTTTTGTTGCAGCAGCGGTGATGGTCACGCCCTGAATATCCTGGGTTTTTGTATTGGTTAAAGAACCTTCTTGTTCTACAGTAAAATTACCCAGACTGCCCGGTTTTGCTATTTGTTTGTTGAGTGTAGATTTCTTAAAGTCGATCGCTTCAATAGTGATGTCGTAATTTCCGGGAACCAGTGCCACTTGGTAGGTTCCTTTTTCATCGGTGAGTGTGGCGTCGCTGAAAAGTTTGTTTGCTTTGTTGCTGAAGCTTACCGAAGCATAAGGAACCGGCTGGTTCTGTTTGTCGACGATCTGGCCGCTTACATTCATTTTTTCCTGTGCAAATGCAAACGCCGCAGCGGAGAGCATAAAGGTTAAGCCTAAAGTTTTTCTGGTTAAATTTTGAGTAATTTCAGTTCTAATCATGTTAGTCGTTTTGTAATCGCTCAGCACCCTTACCGGGATGGCAGGTACAGACGATTAGATGGCAATTTTTTTAATGTAACAGTTAATTAGACGCTGTTTTCGCGGAAATGTTAAACCAGAAGATGTTAAATAATGTTAAACATTTATTTAATATTTTTGGAATTGAGCCATTCCTGGTAGTCCCGGGCATTTTTAGCATGCTCTGTATCGCTTGCAGTAAAGCGGTGAAACCCGAATTTATCCGGATCAGCAGCCATGAAGATGTAATTATGCTGCGCAGGATTCAGAACCGCATCCACGGAGTTTTTATCAGTAATACAGATAGGTCCCGGCGGAATTCCCGCGTTGGCATACGTATTATAGGGAGAAGGGTGTTTCAGGTGCTTGTAAAAAACCCTTTTGATTGGCGTTGTAAAATTGCTGTCTTTGTTGATGGCGTAAATTACCGTAGGATCACTCTGCAGTTTCATGCCTTTTCGGTAACGGTTCAGGTAGAGCCCTGCAATGGTTTTCTGCTCATCCGGTTTACCGCCGGATTCTTTGTACACGATGGAGGCCAGGGCGTAAATCTGGTCACGGGTTAAGCCGCTTTGTTCTTCTTTGGCTTTTCTTTCCGCAGTCCAGAAGTCGTTATACTGGTCTTCGAATTTCTTGAAAAACTGTTCCGGTGTTACCGTCCAGAAGAAATTATAGGTGTCGATAAAGAAGTATTTCTTCAGGTCTTCGGCGTTGCTGTAGCCTTTCTTAACCGCAATGGTGTTCAGATCTTTAACAAATCTCAGAGAATCCAGTTCGGTTTTCTTAGTAACGCGTCCCACCATTTGGTACACATCACCAAAATCACCAATCCTGTACGTATTTTCAGTTTGGTTGCCGGCTTTAATCATGTTCACGAGATCGGTGTTGCTCGTTCCTAATTTAATGCGGTAGCGACCCGCATTGAAGTGTTTGCCCAAGTTTTTGTCTTTGGCTACCGCTTCAAAACTTTCTTTGTTTTTAATATAAGGAGCAATGGAATCCAGAATAGAATTCATACTGGCCGAATGCGGAATCAGGATGTAGCCTTCTTTTTCCACATTGTTTCCGAAAAACTTCTGGTAATACCGGAACCCGAAAAATCCACCGATTAAAAGAATGGCCAGTGCGATAACGGCAACAGCCGAATTTCCTTTTTTCATATGCTTCTTACTGTTTTTTTTATTCTGATTGTTGTTCTGATCAGAGATCTATTTTTCCTCTGAAAACCTGTTTTGCCGGACCTTCGAGCCAAACCTCCGTAAATGAACCACCGTGCTGTTCGGCATATACTTTAAGGTTTCCGCCAAGAACTTTTACGTTCACCATATTTTCGTCTCTGTCTTTCAGATAAACGAGTGCCGCAGCTGTAGCGCCGGTTCCGCAGCTCAACGTTTCGTCTTCAACTCCGCGTTCGTAGGTTCTCACAAAGATTTCGTGGTCACCTATCTCTTCCACAAAGTTTACGTTAATTCCTTCATTTCTGTAAGTCGCCGAATTACGGATTTTGTTACCCTGATCATAGACTTTAAAATGCTCCAGATCTTCCACATACTGCACGAAATGGGGCGAACCGGTGTTCAGAACACTGTGGTCTCCATCTTTATTGATGCCTGCCACATCAATCATTTTGAGTTTTACGATGCCGTTGTGGATTTCTGCTTCATGTAGCCCGTCCACCGCTTCAAACGTAGCAGTGTTCTCAAATATATCCAGAAAATGAGCGAAGGCTACGATGCATCTTCCGCCGTTTCCGCACATGGTGCTTTCGTTACCGTCGGAATTATAATACACCATTCTGAAGTCTGAATTTTCATCATCTTCCAAAAGGATCAGCCCATCGCCACCAATTCCGAACCGGCGGTCGCAAAGTTTTTCGATCAACTCTTTTTCTTTGGGAAACTGCAGGTCGCGATTATCAATCATCACGAAATCGTTGCCTGTTCCCTGGTATTTATAAAATTCTATGGTTTTCTGCATAATAAACCTAAATGGTTATAAAATATGGCAGCAAATATACTTAAAACCGGTAATTTCATTTTAAGTTCCTGCGTTAAAGTTTTTACAAAATATGGGTTCGTCTTTAAGGGTTCGGAACCCTGCTTTTTTTCCATTCCAGATACCCGATCACCGCCATCACCGTAAAAACCAGATATTGAACAGATGTAATGCCGAGCCCTTTGTAAAGCATCATGGGTACACAGATGAGGTCGCCGATGATCCAGAAAATCCAGTTCTCGGTCTTTCTTTTCGCCATGAGCCACATCCCGACAAGGAAAATAGCAGTGGTGAAGATGTCGAGCCAGTTGGCCCAGTCGAGATGATACAGTCCGAAGTTTACATTTTCAGTAGAAAACTGATTGTCGATTAATGGTTTGTAATAATACACCACCATAACAAAAATAAGACTTAGGGCAAATAAAACCGCCGCTACCAGCCAGTCTTTTTTGGTGGCTGCAGAAACTTCTACATGTACATGGTCTTCAGCATTTTTTGCCCACAAAATCCAGCCGTAAATGCTCATCACCGTGTAGTAGAAATTAATCATCATGTCGCCCAGTAACCCGAATTTGAAGAGGATGTAAACGTAAAGTGCCGTAGAAACAATCCCGGTCGGATACACCCAGATATTCTTTTTAATCGAGAAATACACGCTCAGCAGGCCGAAGACCGCCGCAGTAATTTCCAGAATAATCTGATAGGTTTCGTAGGATTCGTAAGGTTTCAGGAAGAGATCGTAGAAATTCATGACTCAAAGATAATTTTTTTGCCTGACTATCGTGCGCGGTCGGACAGCATTTTCCAGATAAGAATTCAGCAAAAGAAAAACCCCGATAATACCGGGGTCCTGTCATTTTCAATTTTCTGTTTTATCATCCGACTACAATATTCGGAGTCATCGTAATTTTTGAATTTACTGAATTCGAGATTAGGCAGTTGGCTTCAGCTTTCTGAAGAACACGTTCTGCTTTTTCACGGTCTTCTTCGTTCAGAATCACTACGGTAGGTTCCAGCATTACTTCCGTCATCAGAAACTTACCCTCAATCCGGTCGAGCTTGCCGCCCGATTTGCAGGTAAACTCTTTGAACTGGAGTTTAGAATTTTCCGCGATCGCCAGAAAAGTTGTCATCAGGCAGCTTGCCACAGCGGCGGTAAAAAGATGTTCCGGCGACCAGATTCCCTCCACACCGTTCGGGAACTGAGGTGGGGTAGCCACTTCTACTGCGGTGATAAGTTCGGGAGAAGTCATCTCGCCGGTGCGTCCGCTTTTCCAGTTAATATCTACGTTATAAAAATGTGCATCCATGATATTAAATTTTATTGTTTAAACTCATCCAGCCGCCACCGTTGTACACTTTGGTATAGCCGGCATTTTTCAGAATCGTCAGGGCCGAAGAACTTCTCATTCCCGACGCGCAGCATGTAATGATCGGTTTGTTTTTATCTTTAAGTCTTGCCAGGTTTGCGGCCAGCTGGTCTACCGGGATATTAATGGAATTCTTAATATGGCCGCCGGCATATTCGCCTTTGCTTCTTACATCCACTACGGTGGCGCCCTGTTTTACCAGTGCAGCGAAATCGGTGGTTTCCATCCCGAACAAATTTTTAATCGAATCGAACATAGCTCTGTATTTTTACTGTTATTTAATGATGCAAAGGTAGGGCAAGCCTGCACGGTGTTCGGTAACAGAAGTTACATTGCATAATATGATTTGCTTCGGAATAAAAATGATCAGTTGAATTATCTTTTTCCTTTCAAAATCAGTGAATAAGCCAATAAAAGCCATTAAAACTCAAATAAAATCACCAGAAAATAATTATATCTCAAAATATTTTATATTTTTGGAAATCTTTAAAAAAATTAAAAACGTATGGCAAATATTTGGATTAAGAAACCCATGGAAGCGTATGAAGCAGACATTAAAAAAAGCGAGCTGAAACGTGTATTGGGGAAATGGAGTTTGACAGCAATTGGTATCGGTGCCATCATTGGCGGCGGTATTTTTGTTTTAACAGGTACCGGAGCGTATTATCATGCAGGCCCGGCGCTTGCGCTTTCTTTTGTTATTGCAGGCATTGCGTGTGTGTTTGCTGCTTTGTGTTATGCAGAATTTGCCTCCATATTACCGGTGGAAGGATCGGCTTATGCTTATGCTTACGGAACCGTGGGCGAGGTGTTCGCCTGGATTATCGGTTGGGGGCTCATCCTGGAATATGCCATGGGATCCATGACGGTCGCCGTATCCTGGTCGGGTTACTTTACCAAATTCCTGCACATGTTTGGGATTCATTTGCCAAACTGGCTTACGACCGATCCGCAAACCTTTGCGGCAGCGGGCGGAACAGGCTTCTCCATGAACCTGCCGGCACTGCTGATCGTGCTTTTCGTGATTTCTATTCTCGTAAGAGGAACCAAAGGCGCTGCGAAAGCCAATAATTTTATTGTAATCCTTAAAGTGTCGGCCATTATTTTCGTAATTATCGCCGGTTTGTTCTTCATCAATGTGGACAACTGGACGCCTTTTATTCCTGAGCCTACTGTAATTACAGAAAACGGAGTTTCACATGAGGCCTATGGTTATGCCGGAATTGTGGCCGGAGCTTCTGCTATTTTCTTTGCGTATGTAGGTTTCGACGCTGTTTCTACGCAGGCCGGTGAAGCCATTAATCCTAAGAAAGATGTACCGTTTGCGATTATTACCTCTTTGGTGATCTGTACCATTCTATATATTTTGGTATCTCTGGTACTTACCGGGATGATGCATTACACCGATTTCAATCCGCTGGGGAAATATCCTGATGCGATTAAGGCGCCTGTAGCGTATGCTTTCGATATTGCAGGGCAGGCGTGGGCAGGGTATATTATTACCATTGCTGCGACGGTAGGATTAATTTCTGTATTAATGGTGATGATCATGGGACAGTCAAGAATTTTCCTTGGCATGTCGAAGGACGGTTTAATTCCTAAAACCTTCTCTAAAGTAAACGCTGCGAGCGGGGTACCGAGAAAAAACCTGATGATTCTGGGCGCTGTAATTTCTGTGGTTGCGGCTTTTACCCCGATCAATGACCTGGCGCACATGACCAGTTTCGGAACTTTGTTCGCGTTCACCATGGTGTGTGTAGCGGTTTGGATGTTGCGGGTGAAGCAGCCTAATCTGCCAAGAAGCTTCCGTGTGCCGTTTTTACCGGTGATCGCTACATTGGGAATCCTCATCAATGTTTACCTGATCATTAACCTGAGTATTGAAGCCCAGACGTACTCGTTCATCTGGCTGCTTATCGGTACTGTGATTTATTTTCTTTACAGTAAAAAACATTCGAACCTTCAGAACGGCGGTTTTGGTGAGACTTTCAAAGCCGAGCAGGAGCCTCTGGAAAAAGTAGATGTCGACATCGATAACAAAGATTAATTAATTTCCAAAGTCCGCATTGATGCGGACTTTTTTTACTATGCTTATGAAAAAATCAGCTTTAATTATTCTGTGTCTGTTCAGCCAAATCATCTTTTCACAAAAGCTGGAAACAAAAATTCTTCTGAAAGATAAAATCTCCATCCGAGCCCTGCAGCTGTATGACGGTAAAGTGTGGTACTCCGGCACCGATTCCAAATTCGGATACGTGAGTCTGAGGGATACAGCGGATAAAAAGCAGCTGAAACTTTCTGAAAAGAACTTACAGTTCAGAACGCTGGGGCAGGATCAAAATGCTTTTTACGCTATTAATATTGAAAGTCCGGCTTATTTTTTTAAGATTGACAAAAAGTCTTTAAACTCAAAAATCGTTTTTACAGATACTGCGAAAACCGCTTTTTATGACGCACTGCATTTTAGCAACGACGGATTTGGATTTGCTTTAAGTGACCCAAACGGAAAAGAAGCAGCAACTTCTTCCTTAAAAACCGGCAGTAAACTCTGGCAAAAATGTCCTGCGAGCTGTTTGCCGGAATTTAAAACTGGTGAAGCTGCATTTGCAGCCAGTAATACCAATATTGCTTCATCAAAAAAACAGATGTGGTTTGCAACCGGCGGGCTGTCTTCGAGAATTTTCAGGCAAAATATTAAATCTTGCGGCTGGGAAGTTTTCGATACCCCTTTCATCCAGGGCACTTCTTCGCAGGGCATTTATTCCATTGATTTTTATGATGATAAATTCGGTATCGCAGTGGGTGGCGATTACACCAAACAGGCCGCAAACATCAACAACATCGCGACCACCCATGACGGCGGCGAAACCTGGCAGATTCAGGCTTCAGGGAAAAATGCCGGGTATAAAACCTGTGTAAAAATCCGGCCGAAATCTAAAGGAAAAGACATCATTGCCGTTGGGGACCAGAATATCGAATTCTCCAGTGATTATGGGAAAACCTGGACGAAGATTTCCGATGAGAAAGGCTTGTATGTGTGCGAATGGCTCGACAAAAACACCTTGATTTTTGCGGGTAAAGACAGAATTGTGAAAATGACCCTGCGCTGACCAGACTTTTCAATCAATAAAAACTTAATCTTCAAGTGTGCTGAGCAGAGAATGCATCCGCATGCAGACCGAATGTTACTCACCCTGCATGCGCGCCCACATATACGCTACAGATAACAATTTGGAATAATAAAGACTGCAGATTATAACCAGACTTTTGTCCTTCTTAAAAAGCCGACAATGAATTGAAAAATCATCGAATCAAAATAAAAATAAAAAACGCTGAAATAGATTTCTTTTGAACGAAAGATTCGAAAGATTTTTTTAGCATTATGGATTTATCGATAAAAAATTTAAAAATACTGAAGAGACCTCTAGAATGGTCTCTTTTTTGTAAATCGGTTGTAGCCTTTTTTAACTGATATTACAAAGTTGTGCGAGGAGTTAAGCTACCAAAAATTAAGTTTGTTATTTTTTCCTCTATGGGAAATCACCTGCAACGATAACAGCAGTTTTTCGATGGAAATTTATTCTTATCTCAAAAATAATTACTTCAAATTTTAGTACTTCTCAAGACTTAAATCTGTCTTTTAGAATAAATAATTAGGTCATCAAACATTTTAAATTAATCAAAAAAAAATAATGAACGCATTTAAATTTTTAACCGTAGCAGCACTACCCACCATTTTTGTTTCTTGCAGCGACAGTAAATCGACCGTTGAAACTGCAAATAAAGAGCAGGCAAAAACTGAGGCGCAGCAGAAAAATGATTTTTCTTCAGGAATCTACACTGCAACATTGCCTTGCGCAGATTGTATGGGAATCGAAACCTATATTACCTTTCAAAAAGACAACAAAGCGGTTAAAAGTACATCGTATTTAGACAGCGACGGTACTTCTGAAAACGAGTATGGTACCTGGACAAAGAATGATGACATTATTGAAGTGTCCATCCCAAATTCGCCCAAGGAATATTATCTGGTAAAACCCAACAAAACCTTGGTAAGATTGGATGGTGATAAGAAAGAAGTAAGTGGAGAACTAGCCAAAAATTATATTTTTAGAGAAATAAAAGCATATACGCCGGCTCAGTTGAACGGTACGTATAACACCGACGCAAGCGGAAAAGGATACAACCAAATTCTGGAATTGAAATCTGAAAATGACAGTATTTATTCAGTGAAAATTTCCTTTACCGGTGCTGCGAAAGGATGTACGTTTGAGGGCAAAGGAAAGTTAGTGAATAATCAGGTTGATGTTGATTTAAAAACCATCAATAAAGATTTAAAAGGTACGATGACGATTTTATTTAAGGATAAAACAGCTGAAGTATTTACTTCGAAATTTGACGATAGATTCGTATTAAATTACTTTTGTGGCGGCGGTGCAAGTTTAGCCGGAGATTATTATAAAAAATAATACTAAAGCTACCCAAGGAATCGTCTGAACTACTTTCTGCTGAACAAATTGTAGGTGGGCAGCACAAATGATGCTGACTTTCGATGATCCACATTAACGTTATTTAACATCTTTTGTGTTTTTAGACTGGTTAGTAAAACCTATTTTTGTTAGAAAGAGTTGAAGAACACTCTTTATAACATTAAATTTTTAAATTATGGAAAAGTTTGCAATATTAGCTAGAGTAGAAGCAAAACCGGGTAAAGAAAATGACGTATTGGAATTCCTAAAGTCGGCTTTGCCGCTTGCTGAAGGTGAGCCGGGAACCGTAAGATGGTATGCTTTACAAATCGGCCCTTCTACTTTTGGAATATTCGATACGTTCGGAACTACAGATGCAAGAGAGGCTCACTTGAATGGTGAGATTGCAAAGGCTTTAATGGCCAATGCTTCTGAATTACTTGCGAAAGATCCTGTACTTGAAATGGTAGATCTACTAGCAGTAAAGTAAGCAATCGAACACAAATATTTAATACAGTTAAATGGAGCCAGGTATTTCCCCGGCTCCATTTTTTTATATGATTTTGTGAAAGGTTGAACCTTTGCTTTGTATACAAGATTTATCTTGATTTTTCAAAGAAAATTTCAATTTAGCATAAAAAGAAAGAGACTGAAAACCGTCTCTTTTGTATTCTTAATTATTAGAGTTTTTTAAGTTCTTCTAAAACAGCTTCGCCAACTGCATGAGCAGATTGAGGATTTTGTCCTGTTACCACTCTTTCGTCTACGGTAACGTGAGTTTGCCATAAACCAGATTTTTCAAATTTGGCTCCGCGTTCTATTAATTTAGATTCTAATCTAAATGGAACCACTTCATCTAATTTCACAGCAGCTTCTTCTTCGTTGGTGAAAGCATTGATTTTTTTGCCAT
Source organism: Kaistella yananensis (assembly GCF_026107505.2). Taxonomy (NCBI): domain Bacteria; kingdom Pseudomonadati; phylum Bacteroidota; class Flavobacteriia; order Flavobacteriales; family Weeksellaceae; genus Kaistella; species Kaistella yananensis. Next base: position 605,989 of record NZ_JAPCHZ010000001.1, read on the forward strand.
CTACCAAGTATTTTCCGTTGCTGAGTTTAATGTTCACCAATCCAGCAGGACCGTGACAAACCGCACTTACGATTCCATTTTTTTCGTAGATTTTTTGTGCGATTACTGCCAATTCTTCATTATCTGCAAAATCCCACATCGTACCGTGACCACCAGCATAAAGAATCCCCACATATTCATCAGGATTTACTTCTGAAGGCGTCATGGTATTCTGAATTTTATTTTGATAATATTCATCTGCCAAAAATCTTTCATTAACCTTATCATCTGGAGTATTTCCATAATATGGCGGATTTCCACCTTTTGGACTCACGAAATCTATTTCGTAACCAGCATCTACTAATACAGCCCAAGGATGCGTAACTTCACCTAAATAATAACCGGTAGATTCACCAGTGTTTCCTAATTCGCCGTGGCTCGTAACCACGAATAACACTTTTTTGCTCATTTTGTTAGATTTTTTTGTTTGTGCATTGATCATATTAATCCCTAAAAAAAGAATACAACCCGTTAAGAAAATAATCTTGGATAAAAACTTGTTGTGATTCATTTTACTATTGATTTGATAGTACAAAGGTAAATGCAGCTCCCCACAAACAACAGGACCTACCTCACAACTTTTTTGTGACCTACATCACATTACACCGAAAGCCTACTCAAGGTTTCTCTGGAAACACCTAAATATGAAGCGATTAATGTTTTGGGCAATCGTTGTAAAAGTGTGGGATATTGAGAAATAAATTGTTCATAGCGTTCTTTGGCATTGCTATTCAGCAGAGACAAAATCCTTCTTTGGAGCGCGATATAACCATTATTAGACTTTTTCCTGAAAAAATGTTCTATTTTATGCATATCTGCACAGAGTTTCTCTCGGTTATAGAGAGACAAAGTAAGTACTTCGGTAGATTCTAATGCATCAATGGTAAAAGTAGCTTCCGTTTGATTAAAATACGCTTGATAATCGGTAATCCACCAATCTTCCATTGCAAATTGCATGATGTGCTCTTTCCCTTCTTTATTCAGGTAAGAAGCTTTTAACAAACCATTCATCACAAAATAATCATTTTGTACGGTATCTCCTTCTTGAATTAAAATCTGATGCTTTTTAATTTTTTTCAAGGTAAAATGAGACAGGATGTACTCGAACTCTTGGTCAGTTAATGGCGTAATTTTCTCAATTTGACGTCTTAAAATCTCACTCATATTTTTATCCTTCTAAACTGCAAACAAAAGAATTGTTGACTCCAAATGTAAACTATTCAAACCAAAAAATCCATCGCTCTTAATGGATTTTTTAAATAGGGTAGATGGAATTCTTATGGATGGGTGGAGAACAAAAGCTATAGAATGATATCAATTCCTATAACTAATGAATTACCAATCAACGGTTGCATCATCAAAATAAAACGATGAGCTAAAGCCCATCGAGTAAAATCTTATAGCTTGTTCGTTTTAATGATAGGCAATTTTTCAGTTGACATTAATCAGTGAAACAAAGGAAATAAATTTCCTACTTTTGCACCATGAACACTTCTCTGATCAACAAATATAATATTCCCGGACCGCGTTACACTTCTTATCCTACCGTTCCTTTTTGGGACGAAGCGGCATTTACTTCGGATTTGTGGCAGCAATCAGTCATCCGATCTTTCAATGAAAGCAACGATGCTGAAGGGATTTCCATCTATATTCACTTGCCGTTTTGCGAGCAACTTTGCACGTTTTGCGCTTGTCATAAACGCATTACCAAACAACATTCTGTGGAAACACCTTATTTGGAAAGCGTGCTGAAGGAATGGCAATTATACCTGCAATTATTTGGTAAAAAACCGAAAATCAAAGAACTTCATTTGGGTGGTGGTACGCCAACATTTTTCTCGCCCGAGAATCTCAAAATTTTATTGGAAGGAATTTTCGCACATGCAGAAATTGCTGAAGATCCAGAGTTTTCTTTTGAAGGTCATCCCAATAATACCACGAAAGCGCATTTGCAAACTTTATATGATTTAGGCTTTAGGCGATGCAGTTTCGGGGTACAGGATTATGATCCGCAAGTTCAGAAAGCGATCAACCGAATTCAGCCTTTCGAAAATGTAGAAAGAGTGACCAATTGGGCTAGAGAAATCGGTTATAAAAGCGTTTCTCACGATTTGGTTTTCGGACTTCCTTTTCATAATTGGGAAAAAATGGAATATACCATCCGCAAGACTTTGCAACTGAAACCCGACCGTTTGGCTTTCTATTCTTATGCACACGTTCCGTGGATCAAAGGGGTTGGACAGAGAGGTTTTGATGAAAACGATCTGCCAAGTGGAGAGGAGAAAAGAAAACTTTACGAAAACGGAAAAAAACTCTTGGAAGAATTGGGCTATATCGAAGTGGGGATGGATCATTTCGCATTGGAGCATGACGACCTCTATCAATCCATGATTTCTGGAGATATTCACCGAAATTTCATGGGTTACTCTTCCAGCAAAACCCAATTGATGGTTGGTTTGGGAATGAGCGCCATTTCGGATTCCTGGTATGCATTTGCACAAAACGAAAAAACCGTCGAAGAATATCAAAAAAGGGTAGAGGAAGGAATGATTCCTGTGTTTAGAGGTCATATTTTAAATCAGGAAGATCTTTTGGTGCGTCAACATATTCTCAATTTAATGTGTCGCCTCGAAACTTCTTGGGATGAATCCACCGATTTTCCGGAGCTTCAAAATGCACTGGAATCTTTAAAGGAAATGGAAGCCGACGGTTTGGTGGAACTGCGCGATAGTTCCATAAAGATCACCGAGCAAGGACGGGCCTTTACCAGAAACGTTGCCATGACGTTCGATCTCAGAATGATGCGCAACAAACCGGAAACAAGAATATTTTCTATGACGATCTAATAGGGAAGCGGCCATTGAGCCGCTTTTTATATTTCAGTCGGGAAACCCGCAAAACGCCGTTGGTTTAGCAATGTTTTGAGAGTTTTTATCCATTTATAATTCAATCTAAATTATTTTGTTAAAAATTCTTAATTCTATTGAAAATCATTATATTTGCCGACTATAATTTTAATGTTGTAAACTATTAACAATGCAAGGAAAAGGACTTATTACGCTGGTTGCGATAATTCTGGGACTTATTTGTCTTAATGAATTGTTACCAACCTGGTATGCAGGCAAAATTGAAAAACAGGCCACTGAACTCGCCGGTAACAACCCGGAAAAGTATCAGAAAGAGATGGCCAGACTTTCTAAAGACACCCTGAATCTCGGTTTTACAAAACTTTATTACTCCCAGGCGAAAGAAAAGGAAATGAAGCTAGGTCTGGATCTGAAAGGCGGGATTAACGTACTCTTGGAGATCAACCAAAGAGATTTGGTAAATAACTTAACCAATTATTCTACCAATCCGGTTCTTCTGGAGGCGCTGGACCGTACCGACCAGATGCAGAAAAACTCTACCAATCCTTATATCAAGGATTTCTTTACCCAATTTGATCTGGTAAATAAAGAAAAAGGAACCAACCTGAAACTTGCAGACGCTGAAATCTTCGGGAATACTAATCTTTCCGAGATTAAATTCAATACGCCCGATGAGCAGGTTAAAAAAATTATAGAGAACAGAATTGAGCTTTCTACAGGGACTGCCTACGAAGTAATCAGAACCCGTATCGATAAAATGGGGGTTACCCAGCCTAATGTGCAGCGTGTACCAAGAACAGGAAGAATTTCTGTGGAAATGCCTGGCGTGAAAGACATCGACCGGGTGAAAAAAATGCTTCAGACCTCTGCGAAACTACAGTTTTGGGAAGTTCAGCAGCTTCAGGAAGTGTATCCTTACCTGGAACAGCTTAATGCTGTAATCGCTACGAAAGGTGATTCTATGGGTGTTGCCAAAAATACCAACCTCATAAACCTTTTACAGTTAAATTCGTTAAGATCTAACGGTGTTGCGAATGTAAAACTTTCCGATACTGCTGCGATTAATAAAATCATCAACAGCAAAATTGCTCACGATTTAAGACCGCAGAACATTAAATATACCCAGTTTATGTGGGGATATAAGCCGGAAGCAGGTGACGCAAACAATCTTGTACTTTACGCCATCCGTGGAAACATCAACCAAAAAGCTCCGGTAGACGGTGCGGTGGAATCTGCAAGGGTAAACTATGATGACCTTGGAAGAATCGTGGTCGACATGCAGATGGACTCTAAAGGTTCTAAAGACTGGAAAACACTGACCGGTAAAAACGTAAACAAACCCGTTGCCGTAACTTTGGATAATGTGGTTTATACCGCACCGAACGTTGTAAACGAAATCCCTAACGGTAGAACACAGATTTCCGGAAGTTTCTCACAGGAAGAGGCGCAGGACCTGGTAAACGTTCTTGGAGCAGGTAAACTGCCTGCAGGTGCAAAAATTGTACAGGCAGAAGTGGTAGGGCCGTCACTGGGAGCAGAATCGGTAAATGCCGGGATGTATTCCTTCATCATCGCCTTTGTAATCATTATTCTTTATATGCTGTTCTATTACGGTGGGGCAGGGATTTATGCGGTAATCGCGATTTCTTTCAACTTGTTTTACCTGATGGGAATCATGGATTCTGTGGATGCTACGCTTACGCTTCCTGGTATCGCGGGTATCGTACTCTCCATGGCAATGTCGATTGATGCGAACGTAATTGTATATGAAAGAACCAAAGAAGAACTCTTTGCCGGTAAAAATATCCGTGAAGCATACAACGAAGGTTTCAACTTCTCGCTTTCGGCGATTATCGACGGCAACATAACTTCACTTCTTACAGCGGTGGTGCTTTATATCTTCGGTACAGGTCCGATTCAGGGTTTTGCGGTAACATTGGGTATCGGTATTATCCTTTCGATGTTTACCTGTGTACTTTTAACGAGAGTACTTATTTTCAGCAGACTTGAAAAAGGAAAAGGACTTTCTGTATGGACTAAGTTCAGTAAAAACATCTTCAGAAATACCTGGGTTGATTTCATTGGAAAAAGAAAATATGCTTATATCATTTCCGGAATTATTACCATCATCTGTCTTGCTTCCATCGTAACTTCAGGATTTAAATTCGGGGTCGACTTTAAAGGAGGCAGAAGTTATGTGGTACGTTTTGAGAAACCTGTAGTGGCAAATGACGCTGCCGATAATCTTGAAAAACAGTTCGTTAACAAAGAAGGCCAGAAAAACGCAGTGGATGTGAAGACCTTCGGAAGCGATAACCAGCTTAAAATAACAACAGATTACCGAATTGATGAAGAAAGTGTAGAAGCCGATCAGGATGTTGAAAGCAAATTGTTTAACGGACTGAAGCCTTATCTTCCTGCAGATGCACAGCTTTCAGGGTTTAAAGATTCAGGAAGCAGTTACGGTATTGTAAGTTCTGTAAAAGTAGGACCTACGGTAGCGGATGATATTAAATCAGGCGGTGTTATTGCATTGCTTATTGCGCTGGCCGGGATTTTTCTTTACATTTTGGTACGCTTCAAGAAATGGCAGTTTTCAACCGGCGCAGTGGCTTCGCTAGTGCATGACGCCATTGTAATTCTGGGTGCTTACTCGATCCTGAAGAATGTAATGCCTTTCAATATGGAGATCAACCAGGATTTCATCGCGGCAATTCTTACGGTACTGGGGTACTCCATCAACGATACGGTAATCATCTTCGACAGAATCCGTGAATATCTAAACGAGAAAAAGGCCCTGACCCTTGAAGGATTATTCAATGACTCCATTTCAAGTACCTTGGGAAGAACGTTTAATACCGCATTCATGACCTTCCTTGTAATTCTTGCCATCTTTATCTTCGGTGGTGAAAACTTAAGAGGATTTATGTTTGCCCTGCTTATCGGGGTTGGTTTTGGTACGTATTCTACCTGGTTTATCGCATCAGCAGTATCTTATGATTTGCTGAAGAAGAAAGGGGTGGAAGGAACCAAGAAAAGTTTAGCTGCTAAGAAAGAAGCTACGCCTGAAGAAGCTTAATCTTATTTCATATAAATAGAATGTCCTTTGAAAAAAGGGCATTTTTTTTGGCTTTGTAATAAAACTTGCTTTTACAAAAACTATCTTTGCATTCTGTCATGAAAAAGAATCAGAAATCCGCAGCCATCGGTTTTATATTTATCACATTGCTCATCGATATTACAGGATGGGGAATTGTAATTCCTGTGGTACCCAAGCTTATTCAGGAGTTAATTCAGAATCCGGATCTCAGTGTGGCTTCTCAATACGGAGGCTGGCTGAGTTTTGTGTACGCCGCAATGCAGTTTGTCTTTGCATCGGTTCTGGGAGGATTAAGCGACAGGTTTGGGCGGAGACCGATTATTCTTTTTTCACTGCTTGGGTTTTCGATTAACTTTATGATTCAGGCTTTAGCGCCGACTATTTTCTGGCTTTTTGTAGGCCGGCTGTTCTCCGGAGTTACGGGAGCCAGTATTACAACGGCCAGTGCTTATATTGCCGATATTTCTACCGATGAAGACCGCGCTAAAAACTTTGGAATGATTGGAGCGGCTTTCGGATTGGGCTTCATCATCGGACCGGTGATCGGTGGTGTTTTGGGGCAGTATGGCGCAAGGGTTCCGTTTTACGCAGCATCGATTCTATGTCTTGTCAATTTTCTCTATGGCTGGTTTATTCTCCCTGAAAGTCTTGATAAAGAACACCGCCGTCCCTTTAACTGGAGGCGTGCAAATCCCATAGGTTCGCTTTTGCAGTTGAAAAAATACCCGAAAATCCTTGGACTTATCACAGCTTTAATTTTCGTATATATTGCAGGACATGCGGTACAGACCAACTGGACATTCTTCACGATGTATAAATTCAAATGGACTGAAACTTTGGTCGGAATTTCTTTAGGAGTTTCCGGTTTTATGGCGGCTTTGGTTCAGGGCTACTTAATCCGCTTCATTCAACCTAAAATCGGAAACGAAAAAAGTATTTTCTACGGTCTTTCGCTGTATGCCGTCGGGATGATTTTATTTGCTTTTGCCAGTGAAAGCTGGATGATGTTCGCGTTTCTGGTGCCTTACGGTCTGGGCGGAATTGCAGGTCCGGCGCTGCAGTCGGTCATTTCTTCGGAAGTGCCAAAAAGTGAACAGGGCGAGCTTCAGGGCGCGCTGGCAAGTCTGGTTAGTCTTACCGCCATTGTAGGTCCACCGCTCATGACCAATACTTTTTATTATTTTACGCACGATTCAGCACCGTTTATATTTCCAGGAGCGCCGTTTTTCCTTGGATTTTTGCTGATGGCCATCAGTGCGGTAATCGTATATTATGTTTTTCGGGAGAAAAGGAGTCATTAACTTCCCCGCGAAGATTTAAATTTTTAAAAATGAAAATTGATTTCATAAACTTTCGTAATTTTACGCCATGGAATTAAGTATAGGAGAGATGCTTTTGATTGCTGTTGCAATCGTCGTTTTATTCGGTCCAGATAAATTACCTCAGATTGCACGAGATTTGGGAGAGGGTGTGCGTAAGATGCGCGGTGCTATGGAGGACGTGAAAACTGAGATTTTAAAAGAAACCGATAATCCTGTATCTGAAATAAAGCGTGAAATCGACAAAGTAAAGCAGGCGGCCAAAGATTATAATCCACTTGCTGAGGCACAGCATAAAGAAGCACTCGCTGAAAAGGTACAACCTAAAGTTAATCTTGCTGACGACGACCAGCACGAAGGACCTGTAAGCCGTTAATATGCACGAAATCATTCAGGAAGACCAACAAGCCTTTCTCTACCTCAATAATCTGGGGAGCCAGCCGTTCGACCAGTTTTGGATTATGGTATCTGCGACCTGGATCTGGGTTCCTCTTTATGTTATTTTTCTTTATTTACTGTACAAAGAATACAGGGTTCGGAATTTAATTTTCATCCTTATTTTCATCGCTTTGGGCGTGACGGTGTCTGATCAGCTTGCCGGGATTTTCAAAACCGGGATTGCAAGGCTCAGACCGTGTCATGACCCAACTTTGGAAGGTTTGGTAAGGGAGGTGAAATGTGGCGGTCAATTCGGTTTTTATTCCAGCCATGCTTCCAATACTTTTTTTATTGCCACGTTAATGAGCATCCTGCTTCGGAAAACCCACAAATATTTGCCCTATTTATTATTCTTCTGGGCGGCAATGGTTTCCTACAGCCGCATTTATCTGGGGGTACATTTCCCGATGGATCTTATCATGGGAGCTTTAATGGGCTTTTTCCTGGGCGGTTTTTTTGCGACACTTTCATTAAAAGTGATTTACAACAGAGCGAAAACAAATTCCTGACAGCGCGTATTTTTCACTGATTTTATTATTATACTTTTTGGCGCTCGCTTCGCTCGCGCCAAAACTTCTGTTTTCGTCCCCGGCTTACAGTCAAAAATATTATCTTTGCTTTTATGTCACACAACAACGATAAACGGCTTTTCCTCATCGATGCGTATGCGATGATTTTTCGTGGATATTACGCCCTAATCCGCAGTCCGAGGATTACGAGCGACGGAAAAGACACGTCTGCCATTTTTGGGTTTACCAATTCTTTAATCGAGCTCATACGAAGGGAAAAACCTACGCATCTGGCCGTAGTTTTCGACGTTGGGGAAGCCAGCGTGAGGACTGCTGATTTTTCAGATTATAAAGCCAACAGAAGCGAAACCCCGGAAGCCATTAAGATAGCAATTCCTTACATTCACCGGATTCTGGAGTCGATGCATGTTCCCATTCTTGGAGTTGAAGGTTATGAAGCCGATGATGTTATCGGAACCATTGCATGCAAAGCAGAGAAAGAAGGGTACACGACCTATATGGTAACGCCGGACAAAGATTTTGCGCAGTTGGTGACCGATAAAATTAAAATTTACAAACCCGGATTAAAGGGAGCGGAATTTGAAATCTTAGGCGTTGAAGAAGTAAAAGCCAAATACGAAATTGATGACCCGAAACAGGTGATTGATTTCCTTGCCATGATGGGAGATTCAGTAGATAATATTCCGGGACTGGACGGTGTAGGCGAAAAAACTGCAAAAAAATTCCTGAAAGAATACGGAAGCATCGAAAACCTTCTGGCAAACACGCACGAAATCAAAGGGAAACTGCGCGAAAAGGTAGAAGCCAGTGCCGAACGCGGTATTTTATCAAAAAAACTGGCCACGATTATTTGTGATTCACCAATAGAATTTCATCAGGAACAGTACGATCTGGAAACTCCCGATTTCGAAAAAGTGAAATCAGTTTTCGACGAGATCGAATTCCGCAGACTGTACGAAAATCTTTACCGGGCTTTTGCGCCAGCAACGGAAGCTCAGGCTCAAAGTCCGGATAAAATTTCCCGTTATGATAAAGTTGAAAATGCTGCACCTTTAGGAAATCTTGGCGCGGCATCGGTTCAGCTCGATCTGTTTGCCAGCTATGAAGAACTCGATCAGGCGACCAATACCAAATCGAATATTGCCGAAAGCGATCATCTTTACCAATACATCGATTCGCCAAAAGCGCAGAAGATTCTCGTTAAAAACCTGCTTCAGCAGAAAGCGGTGTGTTTTGATACCGAAACCACTTCCTTAAATGAGCTGGAAGCCGAATTAATCGGGATGAGTTTTTCCTATAAAAAAGGTTTGGCCTATTACATTCCACTTTCTGAAAACAGGGAGGAAGTTTTGGAAACGCTCGAAATTTTCAGGCCCTTATTTGAAAAAGAAGAAATCCTTAAGGTAGCGCATAACCTTAAATTTGATTACAAAATCCTGAAGCGCTATGGAATCGAGGTCCAAGGTGAAATTTTCGATACCATGATTGCCCACTACCTGCTGAATCCCGATGGGCGGCATGGCATGGATTATCTGTCTGAAATCTATCTTAATTACAAACCGGTATCCATTGAAACGCTGATTGGCAAAGGAAAAAACCAGGTCACTTTGCGGGCAGTTTCCGTTGAAGAGCAAACGAATTATGCGGCTGAAGATGCAGATATTACGTGGCAACTTTACGAGCTTTTTGCGCCACAGCTTCACAAAGAAAATCTTCAGGATTTATTTTATAAAGTTGAAATGCCGTTATTGAAAGTTCTGGCCAAGATGGAACTTGAGGGTGTTTCGCTGGATAAAAACTGGCTTGAACAGGAAAGTAAAGACCTCGAAAATGATCTGCGAGAGCTTGAAAAGAATATTTTTGAACTCTCCGGTGAAGAATTCAATATGAATTCCCCAAGACAGCTGGGCGAAATTCTGTTTGAAAAAATGCAGCTCGACCCGAAAGCGAAAAAGACTAAAACCGGTCAGTACGCCACTTCCGAAGATATATTGCAAAAGCTTGCCGGTAAGCATGAAATCATTAAATATATCCTAGAATACAGAACCTATCAGAAACTGAAATCAACGTATGTTGATGCATTACCTCTGCAGATCGACAAAAATGATCAGCGGGTTCATACCAATTTTTCGCAGACAACGGCAGCTACAGGCCGTTTGGCTTCGGTAAATCCGAATCTTCAGAATATCCCAATCCGTACTTTAAGAGGTCAGCAGATTCGCGGGGCTTTCGTTGCAGGTGAAGGGAAAAAAATTATTTCTGCAGATTATTCACAAATCGAATTGCGTCTGATAGCAGAAATTTCCAATGAGGAGAATATGATTCTGGCATTCCAGAACGGAGAAGATATTCACGCTTCCACAGCTTCGAAATTATTTAATATTCCACTCGAAGAAGTAAGTAAAACCCAGCGTTCTCAGGCGAAAACGGTGAACTTCGGCATTATTTACGGCCAGGGCGCTTTTGCTTTGGCTGAACAGACCGGACTTTCACGAACCGAAGCCAAACAGATGATTGAAGCGTATTTTGAAACCTATCCAAGACTTAAAAAGTATATGGCAGAGCAGGTGCAAAAAGCGCAGGAACTGGGTTATGTGGAAACAATTCTTCACCGGAAGCGTCACTTAAAAGACATCAATTCCGCTAACTTTGTGGTGAAAGCGCATGCAGAAAGAAACGCTGTGAATGCACCAATTCAGGGAAGTGCTGCCGATGTGATTAAACTGGCAATGATTAAAATCGACGAGAAACTGACGGAAATGAATTTAAAAACCAAAATGCTGCTTCAGGTTCATGATGAACTTTTGTTTGAAGCTCCGATAGAGGAAGTTGAGATCGCCAAAAATTTAATAAAATCCGAAATGGAATCGGCAATTGAAACCAAAGTACCTTTGCTGGTGGAAGTTGGAGTAGGAGATAACTGGCTGGAGGCGCATTAGCAAACGGAAATAAACGGTTTTAAACTATGAAATTCCTCATCATTATTCCTACACACAACGAAGAAAAGAACATTCTTTTCTGTCTGGAATCCTTGAAAAATCAAACTTTCAAAGACTATAAAATTGTAGTTGTAAATGATGGCTCGAGTGACAATACTCAAAAGATTTTGGAGGAATTTCTCGCAAATCATCGAGATTTTGAACTAAAGAATTTAGAAAAATCGGAACATCAGCCCGGCGCAAAAGTGGTTCGTACTTTCAACAAAGGTTTGCAAGCGGTTGGTCTGAATGACTTTGATATCATCTGTAAATTCGATGCAGATATTATTTTTCCGCCCGATTATCTCAAAAAAGTAAATGAAGTTTACGAGAACAATCCAAAAGCAGGAATGGTTTCCGGAATCGTAAAAATTAAAAAATCGCTTTTCGAAAAGAAACTGGCTTTCGATTTCAGAGACGAAAAAAAGCACTGGATTTTCGAGAATATTTCCTCAAAAAATCATGTTCGCGGACCGATAAAATCTTACCGTAAAGAATGTTTCCAGCACATGAACGGTTTGCGGCCTGTTCTCGGTTGGGATAATATCGACGTAATGCTGGCAAAAAAACACGGTTGGGAAGTGGTGACGATTAAAGATTTGTGGGTGAAGCACCTACGGCCAACCGCTTACAAATACAAAAATCAAATAGCCGTAAAACTTGGTGAGTATTTTTACAATATCGGTTTGAGTTTACCTTTGGCTGTAATTTCCTCAGCAAAATCTTCTTTTAAAAACAGATCATTTTCTGAATTTTTTCTGACAATGAAATCGTTTCTCACGCAGAAAGGTGAAAGGTCATTGAAGAAAGAAGAACTTCAGTTCATTCGCAATTTGCGCTGGCGTGAAATGCTTAAAAAAAAATAAAATCATGAAATACATTTTTGGAATTTTTTCTGTCCTGCTTTCTTTAGGATTATCTGCACAAAAATCTGCGGATCTCATCATTACGAATGCAAAAATTTATACAGTTAACCAGAAATTCGATGTAGCAGAATCGATGGCGGTTACCAACGGAAAAATTCTTGCGGTTGGGAAAATCAAGGATATTCTGAAAAAATATAAATCCCAAAACATTCAGAATCTCGACGGTAAAGCGGTTTTTCCGGGATTTATCGATGCACACTGCCATTTTACAGGATACGCAACCGATAAGTGGAAATGTGAACTGTGGGGAACAAAATCCTGGGACGAAATTATCTCGCGGCTTACAGCATACTCCAAAAACGCTCCCATGCTATGGCTTTACGGCAGAAGTTGGGACCAGAACGACTGGCCGGTAAAGGAATTTCCGACGAAGGAAAAACTTGATCAGCTGTTTCCGGACCGTCCGGTATATTTAAAAAGAATCGACGGACACGCCGCAGTGGCCAACCAGAAAGCTTTGGATATTGCAGGAATTACGGTGAATACAAAATTAACCGGTGGAGAAATCGAACAGAAAAATGGTAAACTCACCGGTATTCTAATCGATAACGCCATGCTTTTGGTGGAAAAACACATTCCTGAAATCAGCAGCGAAATGGCGATCAACTACTTTGCAGATCTTCAAAAAGAGTGTTTTTCTTACGGTCTTACTTCACTTCACGACTGTGGAATTTCAACGCATACTTTTTCGCTTCTGGAAGAAATGCAGAAGCAGAATAAACTTCAGATGAAGATTTTTGCCTTGCTTGAGGACAATCCTACAAGTTACGACGAATGGATTAAAAAGGGCAGATTTACCAATGGTAACATCACTTTTGGTGGTTATAAAGTCTATTCAGACGGTGCTTTGGGAAGTCGTGGTGCGTGTTTGCTACACGATTATTCAGATAAAAAAGATTGGAAAGGTTTTCTTTTAAGTGATCAGAAACATTTTGAGAATTTGGCGAAGAAACTTAAAAACAGCGATCTTCAAATGTGTACGCATGCGATTGGCGATTCTGCCAACCGTACCATTCTGAAAATTTACGGCGATGTTTTAGGCATAAAAAATGATAGAAGATGGCGGATTGAGCATGCACAGATTGTGGAAAAAACCGATTTCGATTTGTTCGGTAAATATTCTGTTATTCCGTCTGTTCAGCCTACACACGCGACTTCGGATATGTATTGGGCAGAAGAGCGGTTAGGAAAAGAGCGGCTGAAATATTCTTATGCTTACGAAGACTTATTGAAACAGAACGGCTGGCTTCCTTTGGGAACCGATTTTCCTGTGGAAGAAATCAATCCGATAAAAACTTTCTATGCTGCGGTGGCAAGAAAAGACGCGAAGAATTTCCCGGCAAACGGTTTCCAGAAAGAGAACGCGCTGACAAGAGAACAGGCGCTGCGCGGAATGACGATCTGGGCTGCAAAAGCTGCTTTTCAGGAAAAAGAAATAGGAAGTCTTGAAGTAGGGAAATCTGCGGATTTCGTGGTGCTGAATCAGGATTTAATGACTGTTGAAGAAGGAAAAATTCTTGATACAAAAGTTAATACAACGTACTCCAACGGAAAAAAAGTTCATTAACCGTTGAAGAAAATCGCCTACATCGAGCTCGATACGCACGCTGAAATTGCAAGGAATTTTATGGATCTCATGAAGGATTCCAGTGAATTTTCTGTGGATTATTATTTCAGTAATAAGATTTCAAAGCAAATCGGGCAAACGGCTGACAATATATTTGTGGCGGAGAGTTCTGATATTTTCAATATTCTGAAAGAAAAGAATTATGATTTGGTGATTATCGGGACTGTTCACCGGTATTTTGATGCGTTTTTAAAAATTTCAAAACAGTTCAATACTTCAGTAATCGTTCACAATCTGAATTTCACGAAGATTTCCAGGTTTCAACTTCTTAAAAATATCTTTAAAAAAGATTTTAAATACCGTTTAAAACTTTTATTGAAAGAAGATTTGCTTTCTGCACCCAAAGTATTTGAAAATGCCAGAAATCTTCTGGTTTTGGATGAGTCTTTACTCAAGACAAATCCTCAATCTAAATTGAAATTTTTGCCAGTTTTCTTTTTTAAAGAATACGAAATAAACCGGAAATCTATTATAACCATTGTAATTCCGGGCGGGGTTTCTCAGGAAAGACGTGATTATGTTCATATTTTAAAAAGAATTAAAGATTTTAAAAGGAAGACTCATTTTCAGTTTGTTTTTTTAGGTAAAGTTGTAGGAAAGGAACTTCGGTGGTTAAAGGATTTTGAAAAAGACAAAATTCAGAATATTTCCTTCAAATATTTCACAGAAAAAGTTCGTCAACCTGTGTTTGATGAATGGATGCGCAAAGCCGATGTTTTATGGTGTCCGCTTCAGAAAGAAACTGAATTTTTCAGTCAGAAAGAATTCTACGGAATCACCAAGATGAGCGGCAACGTGGGCGACGCCATTAAATATGGAAAAACAGCCATTTTTCCTGCCGATTATCCGGATTCATATCCTTTTATTATTCCTGAAAAAGAAAATGTTGAAAACCAGATTGACAGCTGCCAAAATGGGATAGATTATGATTTTCAGGAACATTTCGAGAAGGAAACCGTTTTAAAATCATTAGAAAAAACACTGGCAGAGCTTCTTTAAAACTTGAAAAGACTTTTCAGGAAATTTCGGTTGATGTATTCTTCCAGCGGGAAGATTTTCAGGAAATAATTGCCGACGAAAAACATGAGTAATACGATTCCGGGTTTATAAAACAGATTTACAAAACTACTTTTAAATTCCGGAAGAATTACCGCCACCGTAATTCCTAAAGTCCCGATGATCAGAGCATAAATCATTTCAATCGTCAGTGGGAAAACTCCAAATTTAATGTAGTTGAAAACGATCTTCGCAATATTGAAAAGGGTAAGTGAAATTGCGGTCGCAATCGCCACGCCGAACAGTTCCAGGTTGGTATTGTTGAGGAAATAAAGATTCAGTGTTACCGTGGTTACCGCTAAAAACAGCATCACTACAATATTGAAACGGTAATATTTCGAAAGCGAAATAATATGACCGTTGAATCCTGTAGCCAGATCAAAAAGCATGGCAAATCCCAACACCCAGATAACCGGTTCCGACTGCCGTAAAAGTTCGCCGTTTTTAATGAAATGAGTGAGATACGGGAAACCAACCAAAACGCAGGAAAGCAGTACAAACCCTAAAAAAAACAGCACAAGGGAAGATTTTTTATGCAGCCTGTCGAGTTCATCAAACTCATTTCCGGCGAGATGTTTGTTGATAATCGGCGCCGAAATGCTGTACAATCCCATGGCCGGAACGGTAATGAGCGAAATGATAGAGTACAGTGTGTTGTAAACGCCGTTCGGCTCGAAACCAAGAAATTCACCGATCATCACACTGTCGATTCTTACAGCGACGAAGTTCCCGATATTTCCAAGGAAACCGTAGAAACTGTAATTCAGCACTTCTTTCCACAGATTGTCTTTTTTAATATAATCTGTGGAAAAATCAGGCTTTAATTTTTCGAGGCGGTTTGTGTAATACACATAGCCGAAAAGCCCCAGTACAAACATGAAGATAAAAAACAGGTACGCTGCTTTTTCGGGGAATCCCAGGAAAAAGAAAATACAGAAGGCACCCAGATTGGCAAGCTTTGGCAGAAGGTTTTCAAAAACATTCGGAATGGCAATCCTCTTAAAGTTTGATAAATATTTATTAAAAACGGCACTGAATGCCAGCACGAGAATCAGCGGCAAAATCAGGCGCTTCATTTGCCACATTTCAGTTTCCTGAAGTTTTGGAAAAATTAGGTTTACCGCAAAATAACCGATGAGGAAGATGATGAAATTCAGCAGAATCCCCAGTAAAGACAACGACAGAAAATTCTGGTGTTTACCGTCTGCGCGGCTTTGGGTGTAGAATTTTACATTTGAAAAAGAAAGTCCGAAAACCACAACCGGAAGAAGCATTTCTGCTGTGGGAAGCACGTAACGGAGTTTTCCGTAAAATTCCATATCGTGCGGAAATACGAAAATTGCCGAAAACGTTCCGAGTAAAAAACCCAGATACCCAATAATCGAATATTTAAAACCCTGTCTTGCTACAACACTCATCCGTGGGTGTTTTTTAGAGGTTTCGGAATAAATATGAGGTTGTTGATATACGTCTCTTTGCTGCCTACACTGTTTCCGGAAAGTCCGGCAATAATATTTTCAGTAAGTTTTTCGAGTTCGAATGTGGTGCGGTTCAGGAAAAAAGCCCCGTAGCCCCAATGCTCAATTTCACGGATTAATTGCTGGAGCGGTTCCGCATGATGGCGCTGTTCCATTTCTACCATTAAAGTTGGTCGGTAATCTTCAATCACTTTTTTTGCGCCGCGCAGGGTGTTCATTTCGTTTCCTTCCACATCAATTTTAATGAAATCGATTTTTTTAAGGTTTTCAAGGCCTGCCCAATCGTCCAGTTTTATTACTTTCACCTGCTGAAGAAAATGTTTCGACTCTTCATTTTCGCGGTAATCGAGTTTCAGTGTTCCCCGTGAAGTGTAGATTTTTCCCTTGATGACCGGAATTTTAAACTCTGCAGTTTCATTTCGGTCGGAAAGCGCCAGTGGATAAACATGAACCTGAGGGAAAATTCTTTTAAGACGCATGTAAAGTTTTTTGTTCGGTTCGAAGGCGTAAATATTCTGTGGCGAAAGTTTTTGCTCAAGCTGATAAATGAAACTTCCTACGTTAGCACCAATGTCGATCATTACCGCATTTTTTGGTAAAAAATCTTTAATCCAGATCAGTTCCGGTTCGATGTTGCGTGCGGAATAATTTACTTTAGAAATATTTTTTAAGTGTTTAAAATATCTTTCCTTGTAAAAAGCCGGCGCAAAAAACTGTAATTTTTCAGTAATTCGGTGGTATAAAGACATACGTTTTATCGATTGCAGCAAACAAAGATAGTAAATTATGTTAAATAAATGTTAAAACAAAGTTTGATGATGAAATTGTTTCGTCTAAAAACTGCTTTTCACTACCTTTAGCCTTCTAACAGTTTTTTTATGAAAAAGATATTTCTCCTCGCCGGATTTGCACTTCTTACATCGTGTGCAACAGTGCAAAACGCCAATAAACAGCCGTTCTCCTGGGAGGGCGCCAACATGTATTTTCTGTTGACCGACCGCTTCAAGAATGGTGACCAAACCAATGATTTAAACTTCGGAAGAACTGAAAAAGCAGCAGTTTTAAGGGGTTTTGAAGGAGGCGATCTCCGCGGAATCATTCAGAAAATTGATGACAATTATTTTTCGGATTTGGGAATCAATGCGATTTGGATAACGCCGATTGTGGAACAAATCCACGGAGCCACTGACGAGGGAACTGGTAAAACATACGGATTCCACGGCTACTGGACGAAAGACTGGACGGCGCTGGATCCCAATTTCGGTACGAAACAAGATCTAAAGGAACTTGTAGAAAAAGCTCACGCCAAAGGAATCCGAATTGTTTTGGATGCAGTAATTAATCACACCGGTCCGGTAACGCCAATTGATTCGGTTTACCCGGATTCCTGGGTGCGGACTTCACCACAGTGTACGTACAATACCTACGAAAACACAACGGCGTGTACTCTGGTCGCAAATCTTCCCGACATTCTTACAGAATCAAATGCGGAAGCCGAACTGCCACAAATGTTGGTGGAAAAATGGAAAAAAGAAGGCCGTTATGAGGCTGAAATAAAATCACTTAATGATTTTTTTGCCAGAACCGGATATCCAAGAGCACCTAAATACTACATCATGAAATGGCTTGCCGATTACGTGCAGGAATTCGGGATTGACGGATATCGCGTGGATACAGTAAAACATACGAATGAGGATGTTTGGAAAGACTTCCAGAAAGTTTGTCAGGAAGCTTTCGATATTTATAAACGGAATAATCCTACAAAAGTTCTCGATAATAATATGTTTTTCACCGTGGGCGAGGTTTACGGTTACGGGATTTCCCAAAAACAGGATTACAATTTTAGTGACCGAAAAGTAAATTATTACCAAAACGGTTTCAAATCTTTAATTAATTTCGATTTTAAAGGTGACGCAAATAAATCTTATGAAGAACTGTTTTCAAATTATTCAAAACTTCTGCACGGGGATCTGAACGGTAAAACCGTGATGAATTATCTGACTTCCCACGACGATGGTTCACCATTCGACAAAGACAGAACAAGAACTTTTGAAGCCGGCACAAAACTGCTTCTTGCTCCTGGTATTTCGCAGGTTTACTATGGTGACGAAACCGCAAGAGATTTAACGATTGAAGGTGCATCCGGCGATGCAACGCTTCGCAGCAATATGAACTGGAATGATCTTGCAGTAAGTGCATCGACGAACAATTTATTAAAGCATTACCAGAAATTAGGGAAATTCCGTGCAAATCATCCTGCTGTTGGATCGGGGGTTCATCTGATGGTTTCGTCGTCGCCTTACTGGTTTACAAGAACTTTCAATACCGACAAAGTTTTGATTGGTTTGGATTTAAATACAGGAACCAAAGAAGTTTCTGTAACAGGTATTTTCGAAAACGGCACAAAACTCCGCGATGCGTATTCCGGCAAAACGATAAAAGTTGAAAACGGAAAAGCAATAATCAATACTGAATTTTCGTTGGTTTTGTTTGAACAGATTTAAATATGAAAAAAATATTCAGTTTAGTCATTATATTCATTTCGTGTACGGTTTTTTCACAGAAAGTTCCGGCAGTAAACAAAACATCGTTTTCTAAGGAAGCCTTAGCACAAAAAATTACCTCGCAAAACGGTAAAAAGCTTTCGGTTTCAGAAGTTCTGAAACAGCATGAAGGCAAAATTTTAATCATCGATTTCTGGGCAAGTTGGTGCCGCGACTGTATTCTCGCGCTGCCTTCCACAAAAGAACTTAAGGAGAAAAACCCTGAAATTGAATTTGTTTATTTTTCACTCGACCGCTCGCACGAGCAATGGAAAAAAGGTCTGGAAAAATACCAGATTGCTGAAAATGAAAATTACTGGTTTGATGAAGGCTGGAAAAATAATTTCAATAATTATATCGATCTGAACTGGGTGCCAAGGTTTATTATTGTAGACCAGAAAGGCGGAATCGCAAAATATTATGCAATCAGTCCAACCGATCCCGAAATGCAGAAAACGATTGATCAGCTGAAAAACAACAGTCTTTAGAAAAAATATTTAAAGGAAAGGTGCCCTCAGAAAGTCATTGAGTGGTTTAATGCTTTTATAAATCTGAGCGAAATTTTTAGCGGCATTTTCTTTCATTAGCGCTTCGTTGGAAACCGGATGAACCACAATAAAACTTTTCAGTTTTAAAAATTCCGCCATGGGATCATCTTTTTCGAAACCGACCGGGACGCGCTGCAGCTTATTTTCTACACTTAATCCCCGAAAATTATTGCGGAATTCATCCTGCTGTAAAATACTCAGGAATTCTTTGCCGTTCATGGAGATTTCTTTGCGTATTTCCTTTAAAACTGAAGGTTCGGGCTGGTAAACACCGCCTGCTAAAAAAGATTTTCCGGGCTCGATATGAAGATAGTAGCCTGAAATTCTGTTTCCTTTTCCCATTCCTAAACCCGCACCGAAATTGGTTTTGTACGGTGATTTGTCTTTGGAGAACCTTACATCGCGGTAAATCCGGAACAGTGCTTTTTTAGCATCTGTCTTTAAGATTTCTTCATCAAATTCTCCGATTTCTTCAATCAGTTCATCCACAAAATCGGTCACGTTGGTGTTAGCTGAAATATAACGGCCTTTGTTTTCATTAAACCAGTCGCGGTTATTGTTTTTATGAAGATCATTAAGAAAGAGTAAAGTTGAATTTTTGATGACAGCAGACATGTTTCTGGTATTTTTATTCAAATTTAGAGAAAATTTATAAAGCTGCAGAACGGAAGACTGCTTTAACAAAAGTTTAATAAAACTATGTAATTTTTATCAATTCAAAAAAGTGTATCTTTGCAGAATATTTTAAAATACTTAATGAATTTATTTACGGAAACCAATCTAAGTCCTGAAATTTTGAAGGCAATTGGCGAAATGGGCTTCGAAAGCCCCACAGAAATCCAAAAACAGACCATTCCTTTTATCTCTACAGATATACGCGACATGATCGCACTAGCGCAGACGGGGACGGGCAAAACAGCAGCATTTTCGCTTCCGATTTTGGATATGATTGACGAGGGTAGTCGCAAAATCCAATTTTTGGTGCTTTGTCCGACAAGAGAACTGTGTCTTCAGATTACGAAAGACATTAAAAATTATTCGAAATACATGCCGAGCGTTAAAACCACCGCGGTTTACGGAGGCAGCAGTATTATGGATCAAATCCGGTCACTCCGCGAAAAACCACAGATTATTGTGGGTACGCCAGGTCGTGTGATCGATTTAATTAACAGAAAAGCACTTGATTTTTCAGAAATCCAGTGGTTGGTTTTAGATGAAGCCGACGAAATGCTTTCAATGGGTTTCAAAGAAGATCTGGAAACCATTTTAAGAGAAACTCCGGATACCAAGCAAACTTATCTGTTCTCCGCAACGATGAACAAAGAGGTTGAAAGAATTTCTAAAAACTATTTAACTTCACCACACCGTATTTCGGTAGGATCGATTAATGAGGTGAAGAAAAACATCAAGCACGAATTTTATGTGGTAGGTTACCGTCATAAAAAAGAAGCTTTGAAAAGACTGATCGACGCAAACCCTAATCAATACTCGATTATTTTCTGCCGTACTCGTATGGAAACGCAGGAAGTTGCAGACTTCTTGATGCAAAACGGATATGCTGCAGATGCACTTCATGGTGATTTGTCACAGGCTCAACGTGATACGGTAATGAAAAAATTCCGTCTCAAAAATATCGATATCCTGGTAGCGACTGATGTTGCGGCGAGAGGATTGGATGTAAATTCCTTAACTCACGTTATTCATTATTCTTTGCCGGATGATCCTGAAGTATTTGTTCACCGAAGCGGTAGAACGGGTAGAGCGGGAAAAGACGGAGTATCAATGGCTTTAATCAAGCCAGAGGAATCAAGAAAACTGAAGCAGATTAAATCGTCAACCAAAATTGACATTGTTGAAAAGAAAATCCCCACCGGTGAGGCGATTATCAAAGCTCAGGTTGGCGGTGTTTTCGAGAAATTATTTACCGAACACGAAGAGTTTTTCACTTTCGATGATGCTTTAATTCCGGATTTATCTGAATTCTCTAAAGAAGAGTTGGTTCACAAACTTCTTCAGTTGCAGTTAAGAGATCTGGCGATGTTCTACAAAGATAAAAATGACCTTGCAGATCAGAAATTCAATGCTGATGATCGTGGCGACAGCCGTAGAGACCGCGATAGAGGCAGAGATCGTGACCGTGGCAGAGACCGCGACAGAGGTGACCGTAGAGACAGCTTCAGAGACGGCGGACGCGACCGCGACAGAAAGCCTAGAAAAAGCAACAGTGATATGGTGCGTTTCTTCTTTAACTTAGGAAAAAAAGATCAGCTGAAGAAAATGGATATGCTCGAGATTATTAACAAATCTACCGCAAAATCCAAGAAGAGACCTGATATCGGTGAAATCGAGATTCTGGAAAAATTCTCGTTCTTTGAAGTTGAAAAATCATTTAAAGATGAAGTGATAAAAGGTTTACAAACCCAGAAATTTAAAGGAAAAGAAATGAGAGCCGAAGTGGCAAACTAATTTCCTTTCTCAATTAATTAATAAGTCCCGATATTATTTCGGGACTTATTTTTTGTAATTTTGTGGATAGATATTTCTCAATGTTACGAAAAATTAATATTAAAATGGCTAAGTTAAAACGGTTTTTCGGAAATTTGCACCACTAATTTTAAATCAAAAAAAATGGGAATCGGCAATATTTTTAAAGCGTTCCAACCAAAAGACAAAGTGTTTTTTGTACTGTTTGAAAAAGTAGCAGCAACTTTGACTGAGATGTCTAAAGAATTTCATGAAGGGCTTCTGGATTTCGATATCAATGATGATACGATGCTTAACAATATGAGCGATTACGAGCACAAACTCGATGATCTTACCCATGAGATTTTTGTACAGTTAGGCGAAAACTTCATTACGCCATTCGACAGAGAAGACATCAGCCATTTAGCGAGCGGGCTGGATGATATTGCAGATTATATGTATGCTTCTGCAAAGTACATTTACCTTTATAAAACACCGCTTGATCCTGCTTATACCGAATTCAGCTTATTGATATACAAATCTTGTATTGAAATCCAAACTGCAATGGAAAACCTGAAGGATTTCAAAAACGGAAAAGCCGTGAAAGAATCGTGTATTAAAATTAACTCCTACGAGAATATTGCTGATGATGTCTTAAGTCAGGCTACCGTAAAACTTTTCGAGACCAATGATGCGATTAACATCATCAAAATTAAATCTGTTCTGGAATATCTTGAAATCGTAACCGATAAGGCTGAAGATGTAGCAAACACGATGGACAGTATTGTTATTAAATATGCTTAATCCAGGGAAGTAACCTTAAAAGTTAAGAATGGAATTACCAATATTATTAATAATCATTATTGTCCTCGCACTTATATTTGATTTTATCAACGGCTTTCACGATGCGGCCAACTCCATTGCTACCATTGTTTCAACAAAAGTTCTTACGCCTTTTCAGGCAGTTCTTTGGGCAGCTGTATGGAATTTCGCAGCGTTTTTTGTGGCAATGTACATCATTGGTGAGTTTAAAATCGGTAACACGATTGCCAAAACCGTAAACGAAGATTATATTAACCTTGAAGTTATATTTTCTGGACTTATCGCAGCAATCGCATGGAATCTCCTTACCTGGTGGTTCGGGATACCTTCCTCATCATCGCACACCTTGATCGGAGGTTTCCTTGGCGCGGCCTTAATGCACGCTTTGGTGATGGATTATCATCACGTAGCATTAGCGAGTCCGGATTTGGGTATTTTTGAGAAACTGAAACTGGCCTTTCAGCAGCTGTTCACTCAGAATGTTGTAAAGTATGAAAAGGTAATCCCTATTTTCCTGTTCATATTTATGGCGCCGTTTATCGGGATGTTGGTTTCTGTAATCATTACTTTGATTATCGTAAATTTTGCCAAAAACAGCAATCCGCGAAAAGCTGACGCGCATTTTAAGAAATGGCAGCTGGTTTCATCTGCACTTTTCAGTTTAGGTCATGGCCTTAATGACGCGCAGAAAGTAATGGGAATTATTGGTGCTGCAGTAATCTACTATCACGTAACGCTGATTGGCGGAAATGATCCTTATGCATTGATGGATTCAGCAGACCGGTTTAAGCATTTCACCACCGACTACATTTGGGTACCTTTTGTATCTTTCCTCGCGATTGGTTTGGGTACAATGAGCGGCGGATGGAAGATTGTAAAAACAATGGGGACCAAGATTACTAAAGTTACTCCTTTGGAAGGGGTAAGTGCGGAGTCTGCCGGAGCGATCACTCTATTCATTACCGATCACCTTGGGATCCCTGTTTCTACTACCCACACCATTACCGGTGCAATCATCGGGGTGGGGTTAACAAAAAGAGTTTCCGCAGTACGCTGGGGAATCACAGTAAGTCTTCTTTGGGCGTGGGTTTTAACCATTCCAATTTCGGCGATCGTAGCAGGAGTTACTTACCTGCTTGTTATTGCAGTAAGATAAAAAATATTCAGAAAAAACATGAAACCACTTGTAACAAAGTGGTTTTTTTATGTCCATTTGTGAAGCAAGAAAGTTTTTAAAATCGTAATTTTGTACAAATAAGAAATTTTATGCAGTTTTTAGAAGAATATCAGGAAATAGTTTCCAAAGCGATCGACAAATATAGATTCAAAGATAAACCCACTGAGCTTTATGATCCGATGAATTACATCATTTCCCATGGTGGCAAAAGACTTCGTCCGATTATGGTTTTAATGGCGAACGATATGTTTGGCGGCGATCTTCAGAAAGCCATAAAACCAGCTTTGGCTATTGAGTTTTTCCACAATTTTACGCTGATTCATGATGATATTATGGATGAGGCACCCTTGCGGAGAAACAAACCTACTATTCATACTTTACATGGAATTAATGCCGGGATTCTGTCGGGAGACGGACTGCTGCTGAAAGCCTATAAATTTTTCGATGATCTGGAGCCGGAACTTTACAAAGCATGTATCAGGGTCTTTACCCACACCGGTATTTTACTTTGCGAAGGCCAGCAGTACGATATTAATTTTGAAACCCAGGAAGATGTAACTTTTAATGATTACATCCGCATGATCACTTATAAAACCGGGGTTTTAAGTGCTTCTTCTTTTGAAATTGGTGCGCTGATCGCTGGTGCTGATTTCAAAGACGCTAAAGCGATTTTTAACTTCGGTAAAAATGTAGGGATTGCCTTCCAGATTATGGATGATTATCTGGATGTTTTCGGCAATCAGGAACAGTTCGGTAAAAAACATGCCGGTGATATTTACGAAAATAAGAAAACCGTTCTATATCTTTTAGCCAAAGAACACGGAACCGAAGAAGAAAAGAAAGAACTTGATTACTGGTATGCGAAAAAAACCGATAATGTAGACAAAGTGTATAGTGTTGAGAAGATCTTCCGCCGTACAAAAGTTGATGAAAAAACCCTTCTTCTTATTCAAAAGTATAACGAAATCGCCCAGGAATACCTTAACCAGATTAATGTTCCGGATGAGAAAAAGAAGCCGTTTATCGAACTTGCAAATTATCTTC
Source organism: Kaistella yananensis (assembly GCF_026107505.2). Taxonomy (NCBI): domain Bacteria; kingdom Pseudomonadati; phylum Bacteroidota; class Flavobacteriia; order Flavobacteriales; family Weeksellaceae; genus Kaistella; species Kaistella yananensis. Next base: position 630,944 of record NZ_JAPCHZ010000001.1, read on the forward strand.
TTCGACGCGAAAGTTAATTCTCAATCTCACCAATGAAATTCCGTACCGAAGTACAAATACCAGTTTCAGATACAGCGCTGGAAATTGATGACCGCGTGTTTTCAATCGGCTCATGCTTTGCGTCTGAAATATCAGATTTGCTGAAAACAGGGCAGATTCAGACTTTGAATAATCCTTTTGGAACAATATTTAACCCCTTTTCAATCAATCAGGCGGTTAAAAAGCTGTACCATTCCGAATTTTATGCTGAAGACGATTTAATAAAGTTCAATGAAGAAGTAATTTCCCTGGATCATCACAGCAAATTCAATTCCCGGTTTGTTCATCAGACTTTGGAAAAAATAAATGCTGAAATTGAGTTGGGAAACCGTTTTCTGCAGGAAACCAATTGGGTGATTATCACGTACGGAACTTCATTTGTCTATGAATTTATGCCCAAGAAAAAACTGGTGGCAAACTGTCATAAAATCCCCGGGAAATATTTTGAAAAAAGGCTTTTAACACATCTGGAAATCACAGATGCTGTTTACGAAACAGTAACCTTGCTGAAAGATATCTGCAAAGAAAATGTTCAGATTCTGTTCACGGTTTCTCCGGTGCGTCATACCAAAGACGGAATGGTTGAAAATAATCTGAGTAAAGCCAAATTAATCGCAGCAATTCATGAAATTCTGCCAGAGTTCGACAACTGCCACTATCTGCCGGTTTACGAGATTTTGATGGATGATTTACGCGATTATCGCTTCTATAAAGAAGATTTAATTCATCCCAGCAGGCAGGCTGTTCAGTACATTTGGGAAAAATTTGGGAGCGCTTATTTTTCTGATGAAACCATGGATTTTGTTGAGGAAAACTTTAAGATCGCAAAAGCTTTAGACCACAAACCTGCGGATGAAAAAAGCCCGAAACATCAGGAATTTCTCTCAACTATTGAAAAACGAATTGCAGCACAGCAAACGAAAGTGAAACATAAAATTTTTTAAATTGATTTGGGCAGCTTTTCCGCCTTCCACTCCCGCTTTTTTGTTCCGCTTTGCTTCACAAAAAGAGCTCCGTTCAAGTCGGGCTGCAACCTAAAAACAAATGTAATGATCGATACCCACACCCATTTATACTCAGAAGAATTCGATGAAGACCGAAAGGAAATGATAGAAAGAGCTCTTACAAAAGAAGTTTCCAAATTTTACCTTCCGGCGATTGATTCTACAACTCATGACCAAATGCTCGCTTTGGAAAAGGAATATCCGAATCAGATTTTTTCGATGATGGGACTCCACCCATGTTATGTGAAACCTGAAACCTGGGAAAAAGAACTGAGAATTGTAGAGGATTACCTAAATCAAAGAAGTTTTCCTGCAATCGGGGAGATTGGGATTGATCTTTACTGGGATAAATCAACCCTGGATATTCAGGTGAAAGCCTTCGAGCAGCAAATCGACTGGGCGATACAGAAGGATTTACCGATCGTGATTCACACACGTGAAAGTTTCGATGAAGTCTTCGAGGTTTTAGAAAGGAAGAAACACCCGAAACTTCGTGGGATTTTCCATTGCTTTTCCGGAAATCTCGACCAGGCAAAACATGCAGTGAATTTGAATTTTCTGTTAGGAATCGGTGGAGTAGTAACATTCAAAAACGGTAGAATCGACCAGTTTCTCCATGAAATTCCTTTAGACAAAATCGTCCTCGAAACTGATTCGCCATACCTGGCTCCGGTTCCGCACCGTGGCAAAAGAAACGAAAGTTCTTACCTTGATCTCGTTGCCGGAAAGCTCGTGAATATTTACGGGAAAGATTTTTCAGAAATCGACCGCATCACGACCGAAAATGCTGAACGGATTTTTTCTAAGAATTAAAATTAAAAAACCGCGAAATGTGCTTCGCGGTTTTTTTAGATATTTATTTTTTCCTTGAAAAATTACTTTTATTCTTCGGTTTTTTGTAACCGATATTTTCTTTGCTCTGCGGCTTTGGTCTTGGGGTGAAAGGTTTGTTGTTCGAATCTCTTTTCTGCGGCACCAAACCGTCTGTATGATACGGATGATCGGTTTCCACAGGGATTTTCTTTCCGATGAGTTTTTCTGTGTTTTTTAAATTCAGCAAGTCGAGGCCGTCAACAAACGAAATGGAACTTCCATCAGCGCCGGCTCTTCCTGTTCTGCCAATACGGTGAACATAAGTTTCCGAAACATCAGATAGTTCAAAATTCACCACATATTTCAGTTCATCAATGTCGATTCCGCGCGCTGCAATATCGGTAGCGACAAGAATTCTTGTCTTGCCGGATTTGAAGTTATTTAAAGCGTTCTGTCTTTGGTTTTGAGATTTGTTTCCGTGAATCGCTTCCGCCGAAATTTTTTGTGACTGCAGTTTTCTTGCAATTTTGTCAGCGCCGTGCTTCGTTCTCGAGAACACCAAAACAGAATCTGAAATATCGTTTTTCAGAATATGAGTAAGCAAATCGAGTTTATTTTCTTTTTCAACAAAATATACTTTTTGCTGAATGGTATCTGCAGTTGCGGAAACAGGAGCTACTTCTACTTTTACAGGATTGGTGAGCATCGAATTGGCCAGTTTGCTGATTTCTTCCGGAAATGTTGCCGAGAAAAAAAGCGTCTGTCTCTTTTGTGGAAGCAGTTTTATGATCCGTTTCACATCGTGTACGAAACCCATATCCAGCATTCTGTCGGCTTCATCGAGTACAAAGATTTCAAGATTTTTAAGTGAAATAATTCCCTGTGAAATAAAATCGAGAAGTCTTCCGGGTGTTGCAACCAGAATATCTACACCTTTTTTTAGAGCAGCTTCCTGCGCGCCCTGCTTTACTCCGCCGAATACCACGAGGTTTCTGAGTTTTAAATGTCGTCCGTAGGCATTAAAGCTTTCTTCAATCTGTATCGCCAACTCTCTTGTAGGCGTTAAAATCAAAGCTTTAATTTGATTGTTACGGATATTTTTTTCTGTTAAATTCTGAAGAATTGGGATGGCAAATGCTGCGGTTTTTCCGGTTCCGGTCTGTGCGGTTCCCAAAAGGTCTCTTCCCTGCAGAATGCTTGGGATTGCTTTTGCCTGAATAGGTGTTGGTTGGGTGTAACCTTCTTCCTGTAACGCTTTTGCGATAGGATCTATTAATTGTAAGTCGGTAAAATTCAAATGAAATGTTTTTAATTAAAATAAAATGAGCTGCGTCATTCTTTCTATAATGTAACGAAGAAATGAATTAGAAAATCCGTGAAATTTTCAGGGTTCCGCAGGTTGCGGATTCATCAAGAATGACATCGTCCATAAAAAATCCTTCCGGCGAGGAAGGAATTTTGTGCTGCAAAGATAGTGTAAAAATATTTAACAAGTATTAATGCTTATTTAGCAACTCTTGTCCACGTTTGGGTTTTCCGTAGTTCTTCGATGAAAGTATAAACTTCATCCAGTTTTTCGGTGCCGCCTTTTCCGTAATCTTCAATATGTTTTGTACTTCCGTCAGTAAAAGTGATTCTTAAATGCGCAGTGGGTAAATCGGTAATATTTTTGTTTCCGTAATAGCTGTTTAGATTTTTAAGATTTAACTCATCCAGAAGTGAAATCAATTTGTTGTAGTCTGCCTGTTTAATTGTGGTTTTAAAAATACCTTCTTTCGGACCGCTGAAATCATCTTTCGACCTTCCTTCAGTAAAAGTGAATCTTTCCGCATCAATAACTGCTGTTCTGTCGGGATTAATGGTTATTTTGAAAATCGGGCAGAACCCAAAACAGGCTTCAGCATTGTATTCAATTTTGGAATAGTTTGATGGGTTTGTAGTTGCACACGACACTACAAAAACCAATGAGAGGAGAAAAACGATATATTTCATAATTAATTTTAAACATTTGCGGCAACTTTTATTCCAAAAAAAATAGATTTGAATGTTCAAATCTATTTTTAAATATTGAAATTTTTATCCGTGAAGTTTCTTCCAGATCGCGTCTTTCAGTTCCATAAGGCCTTCCTGCGTTACCGACGAAAAGAAAATGGGTTTTCTGTTATCAGGGAATTTGTTTGAGATTTCTTCTTTCAGTTCTTCATCCAGCATATCCGATTTGGAAATGGAAATGATGTAATCCTTATCCAAAAGTTCTGGATTAAATTTTTTCAGCTCATTCTCCAAGATTTCAAATTCGTTATAGTAATCTTCAGCGTCTGCCGGAATTAAGAATAGGAGAATTGAATTTCGCTCGATATGTCTTAAAAACCTGTGCCCTAAACCTTTTCCTTCTGCTGCACCTTCAATAATTCCCGGGATATCGGCCATTACAAAAGATTTATAATTCCGGTAATCTACAATCCCTAAATTAGGAGTAAGCGTGGTAAACGCATAATCTGCAATTTTTGGTTTCGCTGCAGAAACTGCGGCTAAAAGGGTAGATTTTCCCGCATTTGGAAAACCTACAAGACCCACATCTGCCAAAAGTTTCAACTCGAACGTAACAAAACCTTCTTCTCCAGGAAGTCCAGGCTGCGCATAGCGGGGTGTTTGGTTGGTTGCAGATTTAAAATGTTCGTTTCCGAGACCTCCTTTTCCGCCATGCATAATGATGATTTCCTGGCCGTCTTCCATAATTTCGCCGATAATTTCTCCTTCTTCATTTCTCGCAATGGTGCCGATAGGAACTTCAATGTAAACATCGGCTCCATAAGCACCTGTGAGCTGGTTTTTGCCGCCGTTTTCGCCACGTTCCGCTTTGATGTGTCGGGTGAAACGTAAAGGTAGAAGCGTCCATTCATGAGCGTTTCCTTTCATGATTACGTGGCCGCCTCTTCCGCCATCACCACCATCGGGACCGCCTTTGGGTATATATTTTTCACGGCGGAGATGTGCAGAGCCTGCGCCGCCATGACCACTTTTACAATGGATTTTTACGTAATCTACGAAATTTGACATATTTTTAAAATTCTGATTTCAGCTAAAAAACTTTTAAGTTCTTCCTGAATCGGTTGATCTGCCTGAGTAAAGTTATGTTTTAGGGAAAATTCTGCGTCTTACTTTACCGGCTTTTTATTTAATCTTCTCTACTTCTGCAAAGAGTTTTTCGGAAATTTCATCAATTCCGCCTACGCCGTTTACTTCAACGTATTTGCCCTGCTGCTTGTAAAGTTCTGCAACTTCTGCAGTTTTTGTATAATATTCTTTAATTCTTGCCCGGATGATTTCTTCATTCGAATCATCTGTTCTTCCGCTGGTTTCGCCTCTTTTCAAAAGTCTTTCCACCAAAATTTCATCGTTTACGATCAAAGAAAGGCAAACGGAGATTTCACCATTCAGAATTTCTTTCACGATCTTTTCCAACGCTTCCGTTTGATTTGCAGTTCTTGGATAGCCGTCGAAAATAAAACCGCTAGTATCAGTCGGTTTTTTTACTTCATCAATCAGCATATCGGTGGTTACCTGATCGGGTACAAGTTCGCCTTTATCGATATAGGATTTAGCGAGTTTGCCCAGTTCTGTGCCGTTTTTCATGTTGTAACGGAACAGATCACCGGTAGAGATTTGTTTCAGATTGAATTTTTCAATCAGATTTTGTGCTTGCGTACCTTTTCCACTTCCCGGAGGACCGAAGAGAACGATGTTTATCATTTTATTAGATTTATATTTTGAATTTGAGTGTTGATACTCAATTTTTACTTATTCGTTTATCCTGCCTTCTTCAAGTTGGTACAAATCTCTGAGGTTTCTGCCCAGTTCATCATAATCCAAACCGTAACCTAAAACAAATTTGTTCGGTATTTCTTTGCCGATGTAATCAAGTTTAAATTCTTTCTGGTAAACATCAGGTTTCAGAAGGAAAGAGGCTAATTTTACCGATTTGGGACGCTGGGTTTCTGTGAAATACTGAAATAGGCTTTCTACGGTGTTTCCGGTGTCTACAATGTCTTCAACTAAAATAATATGCCGGTCTTTGATGTCTTTTGTAAGTTCCATTTTCTGGTATACGATTCCTGTAGACTGGGTTCCGGCGTATGAACTCATCTGGATGAAAGCGATTTCGCATTTCCCGGGATAGTGTTTCAGCAGGTCAGAAAAAAACATGATCACGCCGTTTAAAACACCAATAAATACTGGGGTTTCATCTTTGTAATCTTCATAGATTTTTAGCGCGGTTGCTTTTACGATTTCCTGTATTTCAGCATCTTTAAGATACGGAACAAAAGTTTTGTCGTGAATTTGAATGGACTCCATATATATTTACAAAATGCAAATTTAAGGTTTTTTAAGGAATTTTTTTGAATTATAAATTACAGACCATTCAAATTGATCCATTTACAGAGGTTGATGGTATTATTTAGAGTTAAAACTTTTGCGCAAAACCTTAATTAAATCTATTTTTGTAGAAATCTAAAAAAAAGTAAAATATGTCAACTTATGTAGTTGTAGGTCTTCAGTATGGGGACGAAGGTAAAGGTAAAATAACAGACGTGCTGTCGGCAAAATCCGATTACGTGGTACGCTTTCAGGGCGGTGATAATGCAGGACATACAGTGTATGCGGGCGAAGAAAAATTTGTATTGCATATTCTTCCATCCGGTGTTCTGCAGTGTAAAGGGAAATGTATCATTGCCAACGGAGTTGTAGTAAATCCTAAAGCATTTCTTAAAGAAATCGGGCAAATTGAAGAAAAAGGGATGAAAACAGATCATGTTTTTATCAGCCGCAGAGCCCACGTGATTATGCCTTACCATATTTTACTCGACACCTACCGTGAAGAAGAAGCCGGCGGAACGCACATCGGCACCACAAAAAAAGGAATCGGACCGTGTTATGAAGATAAAATCGCCAGAATCGGCATCCGAATGGTAGATTTGCTGAATCCTGAAGTTCTGGAAGAAAAAATCCGAAAAAATCTTAAAATTAAAAATTCTCTTTTCGAGAAATATTTTGAAAAACCTACTTTAGAATTTGATGAAATTTATAAAGAATTCCTCGAGCTGGGTGAAAAACTGAAAGACAGAATCGTAGATACTGAAGTTGAACTTAACCAGGCCATCCACGACGGAAAAAACATTCTTTTTGAAGGCGCGCAGGCTGCAATGCTCGATATTGATTTCGGAACTTACCCTTATGTAACTTCGTCTTCGCCTACTACCGGTGGGGTTTGTTCCGGTGCGGGTGTTCCCCCGACAAGTCTGCAGAATTTAATCGGAGTTGCAAAAGCTTACACCACCAGAGTAGGTGAGGGACCTTTCCCAACAGAACTCGATAATGAGCTGGGCGAAAACATCCGACAGATTGGTTTCGAATTTGGGGCAACTACCGGAAGACCAAGAAGAACCGGCTGGCTCGATCTGGTTTCGCTGAAACATGCGACGATGATCAATGGAATCAATAATCTGGTTATCACTAAATTAGATGTGCTTTCCGGTATTCCGATACTGAAAATTGCAACTAAATATAAAACTGAGGACGGAAAAATCATCGATTATTTCACTTCATCCACAACAAAACTCTATAAATACGAGCCGATTTACGAGGAGCTTGAAGGCTGGACTGAAGATATTACGAAAGTTAGAAGCTACGATGAGCTTCCGCAAAACGCCAAAAAGTACATTGAGTTTATTGAAAACTATTTAGGAATCAATGTATATTTGGTTTCTGTAGGACCAGAAAGAAGTCAGAACATCATCCGTAAAGAGTTGTTTTAAAGGTTATTTAGAAATATCAAAAAGCTGCGGTAAGAAATTATTGCAGCTTTTTTATGGTATTTTTCTAATATGTTAAAAATTTATTTTAAATATTTTTAACCATAAACATATTAAGAAAGAAATATTTAAATCAATTCGTCTGGGCTAGTCATCAAATTCAGTTTGGGTTAGTATAAAATTTTCATATTGTTATGGATAGAATATATTTTAATTTTAATTGTTAAAAATTTGGTTTGTTTTTTGATGATTATTTAAAAGTATTAAAAATTTAATTCAAATTAGATAATTTAATACGGCATTATTTAACATTTAAATTACAGGATCATGAAAAATTTTTTAACTTCTGACAGAGAATCTCGGTTTAATGAGATTCTTTTCGAAAACCGGAACAAGAGTTATGGAGCGTACGTGCTGCGAAACGAAGAAGGCTTGATTATGAAAAAGTCGCTCTTTATAGGAGTCGCCTTTTTTGCGGCCATTGCTTTAACTCCTTTATTAATTAATGCTTTAATGGTGAAAGAAACAGTGCTTCCGGCGCCGCCAGTTATTCATGATTTAACACCGATCCCAATTATCAGAGATAAAGAGCCTGATGTTATTAAACCTGCGCCTCCAGTTGCACCAAAAGTAAATACTTACGATTCCCGTGTTGCAACACCGACACGAGACGCGATGGAACCGAAACCCATAACTGCAGACGAAAAAAATTATGCGGCACCGGGCATTGATACTAGTTTGGATAATCCGCCTGTACTTACTCCGCAGGTTGTAGAAACTCCGCAAATCACTACTCCAATTATACCTGAACTTCCGAAAAAAGTGGATAATACTCCGGTTGATAGGGTAGATGTTGAAGCGGGTTTCAATGGAGGAATTAATTCCTTTCGGGCGCAGGTCGTGCAGAATTTTAACTCAGAGGATTTCGACGACTCTTTTGGGCTTATGAAAACTACAGTCACTTTTATTGTGGAAAAAGACGGTACCATCTCGAACATCAAAGCAAATGGAAGCAATAAGGATTTTAATGCAGAAGCAGAAAAATCCATCAAAAAAATCAAAGGAAAATGGACGCCTGCAAAACTCAACGGGGCGTATGTGCGAAGTTATTTTAAATTCCCAATTTCTATGCAGTTTGAGTAAAAGCTCAGCATGAATTTCTTAATTTTCAGTTATCCACAAAATATCAGGTTTTGTGGATAATTTTTTTCCGCTATAAAGCTTTAATTAACAATACTTTAACTTAAACCAAGTTATTAACAATCATCCGAAAATGATAAAAAAGTGTATTTTTGGTGATTAAAATTTAACTAATGGCTAAAATTATAGGGGTTGCAAATCAGAAAGGCGGCGTTGGTAAAACAACTACTGCGGTTAATTTGGCAGCCGCACTTGGAGTTCTGGAAAAGAAAATCCTTTTGATTGATGCAGATCCTCAGGCTAATGCAACATCAGGACTGGGGATTGATGAAGCTAATTTCTCAACCTACAATTTATTGGAGCACAGTACAGATGCGAAAAACTGTATTCAGAAAACCGCTTCTCCAAATCTGGATATTATTCCTTCCCACATCGATTTGGTGGCAGCAGAGATCGAACTTGTTGACCGCGAAAACCGTGAATACATGCTGAAAGAAGCTTTGCAATCTGTAAAAGAAGATTACGATTATATCATTATCGACTGTGCACCAAGTTTGGGATTAATCACAATTAATGCTTTAACTGCGGCTGATTCCGTGATTATTCCGATTCAGTGTGAGTATTTTGCGCTTGAAGGTTTGGGGAAACTGCTCAATACCATTAAGAATGTGCAGAAAATTCATAATAAAGATCTGGATATCGAAGGATTATTGCTGACGATGTTTGATTCCCGTTTAAGACTTTCGAATCAGGTGGTGGAAGAAGTAAATTCTCATTTCCCGGAAATGGTTTTCGAAACCATCATCAGCAGAAATGTGCGTTTAAGCGAGGCACCAAGTTTCGGTGAAAGTATCCTGAATTACGACGCAGAAAGCAAAGGAGCGATACAGTATCTTCAGCTGGCTGAAGAGGTTTTGTTGAAAAACGAGAACTTAGTAAAAAATTAAACTGGACTTTTAATACGGATCGCTATAATAAAAAATCATCATTCATAAAAAATGAAAGACAAGAAAAGAGCAATGGGACGTGGTTTGGGCGCTATTTTAAGTGCCGAATCCAAAGCTACGGTAAACTCCGCTACCGATGAAGGAGCTGATAAGTTTGTGGGAAATATCGTACAGGTTTCTATTGATGATATTTACGCGAATACCTCGCAGCCGCGAACATATTTCGATGAAAAAGCCCTGAATGATTTAGCGCAGTCGATTAAAAATTTAGGCATTATTCAGCCCATCACTTTAAGGAAAGACGGCAGTAAATTCGAAATTATTTCCGGCGAAAGAAGATTCCGTGCAAGTAAAATTGCAGGTTTGGAAACTATTCCTGCCTACATCCGTTTGGTTAATGATCAGGAACTGCTGGAAATGGCTTTGGTTGAAAACATCCAGAGAGAAGATCTGGATGCCATCGAAATTGCTTTAACTTATCAGAGACTTCTGGAAGAAATCGGGATGACTCAGGAAAATTTGAGTCAGCGTGTAGGGAAGGAACGAAGTACCATCACCAACTCTATCCGTCTTTTAAGGCTGAATCCGGACGTGCAGAACGCGATCCGCAGCGGAGAAATTTCGGCAGGCCATGGCCGTGCAATCATCAGTTTGGATGATCCGCAGAAGCAGGAAGAACTTTTTGCCAAGATTGTGAAGAATAATTTAAGCGTTCGCCAGGCAGAAGAAGAGTCTAACCGGCTTAAGAATCCGGATAATTCACCCAAAAGAGAGAAAGCCGCAGTCCCGAATCATATTAAAAAAGCCGAGAAAAATCTTGCCGATATTTTAGACGTAAAAGTTGAAATTAAAGCTGCTGCTAACGGAAAAAAAGGAAAAATCGTACTCGATTTCAAAAACGAAGAAGAGCTCGAAAATATTCTTTCACATTTCAGATAAATGAAGAAACTAACGGTACTTTTCGTCCTACTGTTTTCAATGAAAATCTTCGCACAGGTAAGTCCGAAAGATACAATTCGTGTTGAAAATTATCCTACAGACTCCATCTCTGCAGTAACCCCAAAATCTGAAATCGAAGTTTATACCGAAATTCAGGAATCCAACGCTGCGCCAACTGTGGCAAAATTCAATCCCACAAAAGCAGGATTATATTCGGCTGTTTTACCTGGACTCGGCCAGTATTACAACAAAAAATACTGGAAAATCCCAATCGTTTGGGGCGGAATCGGTACCGGAATCGGGATTACCCTTTGGAACCAGAAACAGTATAACAGATACCGGGATGCATTTATTGCGCAGCTCAACGGGCAGACTCATGAATTTTCCGACATTCCCGGAATTACAGCAGAAGCTTTGGGAAGAACGCAGGACAGGGCAAAGCGGCAGCGCGATTACGCCATCGCGGTTACCGGCTTGGTTTACATACTCAATATCGTAGACGCGGTAGTGGACGCACACCTTTATGAAGGCCGAAAGGATCCCGATCTTGCTTTGCAGCCTACGGTAATTTATGATGAATTCGGAAAACAGAATTCAAAAGCAGGTCTTAGTTTAAGTTATAATTTTTAAAGCAAAATCAACGGAAAGTATGAAAATAGCACTGGTAGGATACGGAAAAATGGGTAAAATTATTGATGAAATAGCGACCCAAAGAAATCATGAAATCGTGGCAAGACTTAATGAATCTCCAAATTCAGAAAACCTGAATAATGCTGATGTAGTCATCGAATTTTCCAATCCTGAAGTGGCTTTTAACAATATTAAAACCTGCCTGGAGAATAAAATTCCGGTGATTTGCGGAACGACAGGCTGGCTCGATCAGAAGCCTGAAATAGAAAAAATCGCTGCTGAAAATAATACCTCTTTTTTATATGGCTCGAATTTCAGCTTGGGAGTAAATCTTTTCTTTGCACTGAATGAAAAACTGGCTGATCTGATGAAAAATTTTCCTGACTATAATATTCAGCTTGAAGAAATTCATCATATTCACAAAAAAGATGCTCCAAGCGGAACGGCGATTTCTCTTGCAGAAGGAATCATCAAAAATGACAATAGATTTGAAGGGTGGAAGCTCGATGAAACCAGAGATAAGGAACTGGGAATTTTTGCAATCCGTGAAGATGAGGTTCCCGGTACGCACAGCGTTTTTTACAGAAGTGAGGTCGATGAAATCGAGATAAAACATACGGCATACTCCCGAAATGGTTTTGCACTGGGCGCTGTAATTGCCGCGGAATGGATTAAGGGAAAAACAGGAAACTTTTCCATGAAAGATGTTCTTTTCTCTTAGTAAAAATTATTTTGTAACAGTTACAATATCCTGCTAACTAATAAGCCATTAAAACAACCACCAAAACCACATTATGAATTATTTTCTCACTTATACAGTTTATGTCTTAATCCTCTCTCTTCTGATGGGGATTTCTACATGGAAACTCTATAAAAAAATGGGTTACAATCCGCTTTTTGCTTTTGTCCCTTTTTATAATTATTATATCATTCAGAAAGAAACCGGCCACCCGAAATGGTGGGTCGCGATGGCTTATCTTCCGATTGTCGGGCCTATTATGATGACCGTTTTCCATTTGTTTCTGATGAAACATTTCGGTAAGAGCACCTTCTCGCAGCGGTTACTTACTGTGATTCTTCCTTTCATTTATATGGCTTTCATCAATTATTCGAAAGATCCAGAGATAGAAACTGAGGACGAACTGTATTTAACTGAGGACGAGAAAAGTGAGAAAAAGAAAGAGTCTTTTGCAGGTTCCATCACTTTTGCTGTCGTTTTTGCGACAATCGTTCACGTGTTCATGACCCAACCTTTCGGAATTCCGACAGGTTCCATGGAACGAACGCTTTTGGTAGGCGATTTCCTGTTTGTGAATAAATGGAGCTATGGATTCAGAATGCCGATGCGTCCTGTGGCAATTCCGTTCTTGCAGGGAACCATTATGGATACAGGCGAAAAAGGCAACCCGAAAGATGATCCAAAATCGTATGTGGAAGCAGTGAAATTACCGTATGCCAGAATTTTTCAGTTCAGCAAACCTGAGCGAAATGATATTGTAGTTTTTAATTATCCTCAGGATTCGGTTCATAAAGCAATCGACAGAAAAGATCCTTACGTAAAGCGTTGTGTTGCTGTAGCCGGAGATATTATTGAAATTAAAGCCGGAAGACTTTTCGTAAACGGAAAACCGGAAACGATCTTAGGAGATCAGCAGAAACAGCACAAATTTATTGCAACTACAGGGAGCCAATTAGATATTCCGGCGCTTTACAGACAATACGGTTTTTTGCCTGTGCAGGAGATACAAACAGAAACAGGTTATTTGTACGATTTTCAAGGTCTGACCGATCAAACGGCTAAAGAAATAAAAGAATTGCCACAGGTTATCGAGCTTAAAGAACACATCTGGCCAAAAGATTCGGCAGCGCTTTCCTATAAAGTGAATGCCGCAAGAGACAGCTATACGAAGAATTTAGATACGACTCAGTCTATTTTCCCAATTAATAAAAAATGGAATCAGGATTGGTATGGACCATTGAAAATTCCTAAAAAAGGAGATGTGGTAACTTTAAATCAGGAAACTTTACCTGAATACCAGTGGATTATTTCAGAATATGAGCATAATAAACTCGAAAACAAAAACGGAAAAATCTTTGTCAACGGTAAAGAAACGACTCAATACACGATTCAACAAGATTATTACATGATGATTGGGGACAACCGAGATGCTTCACTCGACGCCAGGTTTTTCGGGTTCGTGCCGGAAGAAAATATTGTCGGCAGCCCGATGTTTACCTGGATGAGTGTGGAAGGCCTGTTTTCTGATAAAAGCTCATCTTACCAACCGGAAGGTAAAAAAATCCGTTGGGACCGTATGTTCAAAGCCACCAACACCGGCGAAGCAAACAAGACATCTTACTGGTGGGTAGCCGTGATACTTTTAGTACTGTTTTTTGGCTGGGATTACTTTGCTAAACTCTTCAAAAAGAAAAATAACGAAGACTAATAATCTATCCTGATATAAATACAATCCCTCTCCATCGGAGGGGGATTTTTATTAAACCGATTATGAAAATTTTATTACCCATATTTTATCTGCCGCCCATTTCGTGGTTTGCGGTTTTTTTGAAGGATGAAAACGAGGTGGTTTTGGAGCAATGCGAAAACTTTCCGAAACAAACCTATCGGAACAGGGCCAATATTTATGGTGCCAACGGAAGATTGTCTTTAATCATTCCCACGAGGCACACGCGAAAGTGCGTAATGAAGGAAACCGAAATTTCTCACCGCGAAAACTGGCAGCAACTTCACTGGAAATCGATAAAAACTGCGTATCAGCGCTCTCCTTATTTTGAATTTTATGAGGAAAAACTTGAAAAAATATTTGAATTTAAAACGGATTCTTTGATTGAGTTTAATCTGAATGCCTTAAAAATTATTCAGGATATTCTGAAGACCGAAAAGGCATACTCTTTGAATAATGACTATGTCAAAATTCCGTTGGAAGAGAATTATCGTGAGAAATTTTCAGCTAAAAAAGAAACAGAATTTGAAATGGAAGAATATTACCAAACCTTCAGTGATAAGTTGGGGTTCGAGAAAGACCTTTCAATTCTGGATCTGATTTGTAACAAAGGACCGGAAACTTTGACATATTTAAAGAATATTCAGACCAAATAAAAATTTATAATGAAAAAAATACTTATTGCAGCTGCCTTCCTTTCAGGAGTTGCTTCTTTTGCCCAAAGTACCGACGTTGCTTTGGATCCCATGAAGGACAAAGATTTAATGACCTGGTATCACAAAGATTTTTCTTCTTCAAATACTTACGGAGTTAATACACAAAATGCTTATAAATATCTTGAATCCAAAGGTTTAAAACCAAAGCCTGTAATTGTGGGCGTTCTTGATAGTGGGGTAGAAGTTGATCATCCGGGTTTAATTAAAAACATGTGGAAAAATCCTAATGAAGTCCCAAACAACGGAAAAGATGACGACGGAAACGGTTATGTCGATGATATCTACGGTTGGAATTTCATTGGTGGAAAAAATGGTGATATTGATATTGACAATATGGAAGTGACCAGAGTGGTAAAAAAATACCAATCACTTTTTGAAGGTCCAAATTCTGCCACAAACAAAGCAAATCAGGCGAAAATGCCCGAAGAATTTGCAATGTACATGAAATCCAAAGAAATCTTCACCAAGAAAAGCATCGAAGCAAAGCAGGGTTACGAAACTTATTCCAGAATTCAGAAAATGATTCCGGATATGGTTAAGTTGTTGAATGGCCAGAATCTGACTCCAGAGGCGGTGGCAGCAATAAGACCAACTACCCAGGAGCAGGCAATGGCAGCATCAGTGCTTGGTCAGGTCGCTCAGGATCCTTCTGTAAAAGGAAAATCTCCTGCAGATGTTCAGAAGTTTTTGGAGGCGCAAATGAAAGAAGCTTTAGATTATTACACACCGCAGGCCACACAGCAGTATAACCTTGATTTCGATCCAAGAGCATCTGTGGTTGGTGATAATTACGAAGATTATACTCAGAAATATTACGGCAACAATCATTATGAAGGTCCCGATGCCCAGCACGGAACCCACGTTGCAGGAATCATTGCAGGTTATCCGCAAGGTTCAGAAACGCAGTACGGAGTTGGTTACAAAACGGCTAAAATTATGACCGTAAGAACTGTTCCGAATGGTGATGAGCGTGATAAAGATGTCGCAAATGCAATTCGATACGCTGTAGATAATGGTGCTAAAATTCTGAATATGAGTTTTGGCAAGCCTGTTTCTCCGGGTAAAACAGTAGTTTGGGATGCCTTTAAGTACGCACAGGACAAAGGCGTTCTTTTGGTTAAAGCTGCAGGCAACGAAAATGAAAATATTGCTGAAAATGTCTATTATCCAACAAATTTTAAAGAGGTAACAGATGCTAAACCCTTCATCAATAACATGCTTGTAGTGGGAGCTTCTACGAATAATAATGAATTCCTGCGGGCAGATTTTTCCAACTATAACCAAAAAATGGTGAATGTATTCGCGCCGGGAGATAAAATTTATTCTACCGTTCCGGATGGTAAATATGAGTATCTGCAGGGAACTTCAATGGCATCGCCTGTAGTTGCCGGTGCAGCCTCTGTTCTTTGGGCATATATGCCGAATTTAAAACCGCAACAGATCATTGAAGCATTGGTGAAAACATCCAACAAATCTTCTGTTAATGCAATGATCAACTCCAATACAAACAACAGATTCGATTTGATCTCTGAAGCTGGCGGAGTCATTGACCTTCGTAAAGCCGCGGAATATGCATTCACAAATTTCTATAAAGCCGGAACACCTGTACCGACAGCAAAACCAAAAGCTGTAAAGAAAACGACAAAGAAAACGGTGAAGAAAACCGTAAGACGAAATTAATGATTTGTTAGATTATTTATAAAAAGCCCGAATTATTCGGGCTTTTCTCGTTTAGTAGAAAACTTGGCACGGTTTTTTGTAACTAGTAGTTATAATTTTACTACTATGAAAAATATACTACTTACAGGAATTTTAGGTGCTGCAATCAGCATTTCCTGTTCCACAGCAAAAACCGCTCAGGCAAACAGAGCAGAATTTTTACAGCTAAAAGGAGATTGGGAAATCACAAGTGTCGACTACGACAAAAATTACAGTGTAAAGCCTTTTGATGAAGGTGCAGATGCAAAATGTTTCGTAGGCAGCCACTGGAGATTAATTCCTAATAACTGGAGCGGATCTTATACCCTTAACGGAGGTGGTGCCTGCCCGAGTGTTATTCAGCCAATTAAATTTGAAGTGGTAAACGGTAACGAATTTAAATTCAAAAAATTACTGGAAGATACCAAAGCAAAATCCGTAACCCAAGGCTACTCTTTAAACTTAATCAGCCAAACAACAGATTCTTTCAGTTTAGAACAAAACGTTCCGTCAGGTGGTCAAAACGTAAGAATTGTATATAACTTTGCAAGAACAGGAATGAAATAATCTAAAATTATAATAATGAAACTATTTAATACAACAAACATAGCAGCTCTTTTCATTACATCTACAATGATGTTAACAAGTTGCGAAGCAGTAAAAAATGCCAATAACCAACAGAAAGGTACTGTAATCGGTACTGCAGCAGGAGCTGTAATTGGCGGAGTTCTTGGAAACAACTTAGGAAAAGGCAAAAATGCACCAGCCGGAGCAGTTCTTGGAGGAATCGTTGGTGGTGTTGCAGGTAATGTTATCGGTAGAAATATGGATAAACAGGCCAAGGAAATTAAAGAAACTTTGCCGGGTGCAGAAGTTGAAAGAGTAGGAGAAGGTATTAAAGTGACCATGAAAGAAAATATGGTAAACTTTGGTTTCGATTCATCAGATTTAACATCAGCAGCTAAAGCAAACTTAGACAAGTTGGCTCAGGTTCTTAAAAATAACATGGATACTAACATTAATATCTATGGACACACCGACAGTAAGGGGACAGATGCTTATAACCTTTCTCTATCTGAAAGAAGAGCCGCAGCAGTGAAAAACTATTTGGTTTCTCAGGGTGTTTCAGCAAGCAGAATGTTTACAATGGGGGTTGGTGAAAAAGAACCTGTCGCTTCTAATGATACAGATGCAGGCAGAGCAGAAAACCGACGTGTTGAATTTGCGATTACCGCAAATGAAGAAATGATCAACGATGCAAAAACCGGTCAGTAAATAAGACCAAATCACAATCATTATATTTTTAAATCCGCTTCGGCGGATTTTTTTATTTTAAAATCACTAATTTTGTGATACTCTTTAATACGAATGACGAAATATTTAAAACTGCTTCGCGTTGAACAATGGGTGAAAAACCTTTTCGTTTTTGCGCCACTTTTCTTTTCCGGAAATATTACCAATCCCGATTTGCTGATCAAAAGTTTCTTTGCTTTTGCAGTATTTTCCCTTGCGGCCAGTACAGTTTATATTTTAAATGATTATTCAGATATTGAATCCGACAAAAAACATCCGGAAAAAAGCAAAAGACCACTCGCAAGCGGAGCGATTTCAAAGCCTACAGCGGTTTTTATTTTTATAGGATTAATTGCCCTTTGTTCAGTTTTGATATTTTGCGGCGGGGCATATTTCCAGAATAATTTCTGGAAGTTCGCCACCATCGTGGTATTTTATTTTTTAATGAATGTGGCCTACACTTTCAAACTGAAACATGTCGCCATAATCGATGTTTGTATCATCGCCATAGGTTTTGTGCTGAGGGTTTTGGCAGGCGGATATGCGACAGGTATTTATATTTCTCAGTGGGCAATTCTGCTAACATTCGTTCTGGCGCTGGTTTTGGCAATCGGTAAAAGAAGAGGCGAACTTATCAATGCGCAGATTTCCGGAAAAACCCGTCGGGCACTCGATGGTTACAATGTTCAGTTTGCCGATATCGCGCTTTCAATAAGCTGTACCCTTGCAATCGTTTGTTATTTAATGTTTACGCTTTC
Organism: Kaistella yananensis; assembly: GCF_026107505.2. Taxonomy (NCBI): domain Bacteria; kingdom Pseudomonadati; phylum Bacteroidota; class Flavobacteriia; order Flavobacteriales; family Weeksellaceae; genus Kaistella; species Kaistella yananensis. The sequence continues at coordinate 649,199 of NZ_JAPCHZ010000001.1, forward strand.
ACCGGAAGTTCAGCAGAAATTCCATTCCAGGGTTTTTTATACTGTAATTTTTGTTGTATTTGCGTTTTTAAGATATCTGCAGCAAACGCTCGTGTATAATAAAACCGAATCGCCAACAAAAATAGTATACCGCGACAGATATATTCAGGTCACTTTGGTGCTTTGGCTCGCTGCATTTTTACTTCAAATTTATTTCAAATAATGAAACCGAATTTTATACAGAAAGTAACAAATTGGGGGAATTTCCCTGTGGTGGAAAAGGAAATAAAGTCAGAAGATTCTATTGAGAAAATAAAAGATTTCGTTAGAAACAATAATGAAGTTATTGCCCGTGGTAACGGCAGATGTTATGGCGACGCTTCCCTTTCAGAACATATATTTTCAACCAAGCGGCTTAATAAATTCATCAGTTTCGACCGTTTAAACGGTGTCATTGAATGCGAGTCAGGCGTTTTACTTTCTGAAATTTTAGAAGTAATTGTGCCGCAGGGCTATTTCCTCTACGTAACTCCGGGAACCAAATTTATATCCGTCGGTGGAGCTATAGCTTCGGACGTGCATGGCAAAAATCATCATGCCGAAGGTTGTTTTTCCGAATATGTGGAGGAATTTTCTTTGCTCAATGAAAACAGCGAAGTCATTACGTGTTCAAGAACTCAAAATGAGGATAAATTCTGGGCAACAATTGGCGGAATGGGACTTACGGGAATTATTCTCTCTGCAAAATTCAAATTAAAGAATATTGAGACTGCCTATATCCGCCAGGAATCCATCAAGGCAGAAAATCTCGATGAAATTTTTAAACTTTTTGATGAAAGCGAGTCCTGGACGTATAATGTTGCGTGGATTGATTGCCTGCAAACCGGAAAAAATATCGGCAGAAGTATCATGATGCGTGGCGAACATGCTTTTAAACATGAACTTCCTAAGAAATTGCAGCAGAATCCACTGAGGCTAAAACAGAAATTCATTCCAAAAGTGCCTTTCTATTTTCCTGATTTTATGCTTAATAAATGGAGTGTAAAGTTATTCAACTATCTGTATTTCAATAAACAACAAAAAAAAGAGGTGAAGAATTTTGTGGATTACGAAACCTTTTTTTATCCTTTGGATGTGGTGAATGACTGGAATAAAATCTACGGAAAGAAAGGGTTTATCCAGTACCAAATGGTAATTCCGAAGGAGAAAGGAAAAGCGGGCATGAAAAAAATCCTTGAAACCATCGCCAAAAGCGGAAACGGATCTTTCCTCGCGGTTCTGAAACTTTTCGGCAAAGAAAATCCTTCAGCTTACAATTCTTTCCCTCTGGAAGGGTATACATTGGCGTTGGATTTTAAAGTAAATCCGAAGCTTGCAAAATTGGTTTCAGATTTAGATGAAATTGTAGAAGAATTTGGCGGCAGGATTTATTTAACCAAAGACAGTATGAGCAAATCATCACTTACCAATTATCTTCGAAACGTTCAGAATCCTAAATTTGTGTCGGTGCAACACAAGAGAATCCTCAGCAACAGCAATTAAATCTACAAAATATGATCGTTCTCGGCAGCAATTCAGAAATCGCCCAGGCCTTTGTAGAAAAGGTTTTAGAAGCTGGTGAAAAATACTCGGTCATCTATCTTCTCACCTCAAATCACGGAACTGCAGAAAAGTTTGCCCTCCATCTTGATGTCAAGTTTTTTCAGCGTACCGAAATCATCGAACTTGATTTGATGAAGGAAATCGACTATACTCAGCTTGATGAGATCAATTCCGAATTACTGTTTTGCGCTACAGGATACTTGGGCGAAAACACGGAAGAAGGCCTGTATAACAATAAAAATACTGAAATAATTATTGATATAAATTACGCGAAACTAATTCCTGTTCTCAACTTTTTTGCCGGTAAAATGGAAAGACAGCGCTCCGGAACCTTAATTGTGCTTTCGTCTGTCGCAGGAGACCGCGGGAGGCAGAGCAACTTTATTTATGGCAGCGCAAAAGCAGGATTATCGGCTTATTTAAGCGGTTTAAGAAATTATCTCTTTAGTAGAAAAGTTCATGTTCTTACCATAAAACCTGGTTTTGTGGACACCAAAATGACAGAAGGTTTACCGTTGAATCCTGCACTTACCGCAACGCCAAAACAGGCTGCAGAAGGAATTTATAAAGCTTTTAGAAAGAAAAAAAACACAGCATATGTTTTGCCGGTTTGGGGAATTATTATGTTGATTATTAAGAGTATACCGGAGTTTATATTTAAAAAATTAAAACTTTAAAGAACTGGAAATGAAAAAACTGTATCTCTTCGATTTTGATGGTACTTTAACCTACAAAGACACCATGTTTCTGTATCTTAAATTCTATAATCCGTCGAAATTTTATTTACAGTTTCTGAAACATATTCCGCTTTTTTTGCTTTTAAAACTCAAGCTCGCGGATGCTGAGAAAGTGAAAAAAAGTTTTATTGCCTCAATCCTCAAAGGCCAAAGCCGGACGAAAATTGAAAACAAATCGCAGGCTTTTTTTGAAAAATACCAACACGAGATTTTTCGTGAAAATGCTTTAGAATTCATTACCAATATCGACAGAAACCAAACTGAATGCTATATCGTTACCGCTTCCCTGGACATGTGGGTGAAGCCATTCGCGAAAAAACTCAGGATGAATCTACTCTCAACCCAGGCAGAGTTTAAAAATGATATTTTCACAGGGAATTTTATAGGAAAAAACTGCAACGGCCCGGAAAAAGTGAACAGGATTAATGAAGCATTGCAAGGCAGAAAATTCGATAAAACCATAGCTTTTGGCGACACATCCGGCGATACTGAAATCTTGGCTTGGGCAGATGAAAGCCAGTTTGAATTTTTTCACTAATTTTATACCCGCTATACCGCTAAAAAGAAAGTTAAGAAAATGGATAAAATATATTTGGATAATGCTGCTACCACGCCACTTGCCGAAGAAGTAATCGATGCAATGGTAAATGTGATGAAAGTAAATTACGGTAACCCATCATCCACCCACAGTCTCGGCCAGGAAGCGAAAATTCTCATCGAAAATGTAAGGCGCGAAGTGGCTGACTATCTCCATGTATCACCTTCTGAAATTATTTTTACCTCCTGCGGAACCGAATCCAACAACATGATTATTAAATCCTGCATCAATCATTTGGGTGTAGAGCGCATCATTACTTCACCAATGGAGCACAAATGCGTTGCTGAAACGGTTTTGGATATGAAGAAAAGGAAGGGAATTGAAGTGGTTTATCTTCGTCCCGACCATAAAGGAGATTTCAACATCAATGAATTAGAGGAGTTACTTAAAGCATCAGAAAAGAAAACACTGGTAAGTTTAATACATGCCAATAATGAAATCGGAAATCTTCTGGATATTAAAAAAGTAGCGAAGATTTGTAAAGAAAACGGTGCGTTGTTCCATTCGGATACCGTACAGTCGATGGCACACATGGAACTTGATTTTTCCGAGATTCCGCTGGATTTTGCATCTTGCAGTGCCCATAAATTTCATGGTCCAAAAGGAAGCGGATTTGCTTTTGTAAGAAAATCTTCAGGATTAAAGGGCATTATCACAGGAGGACCCCAGGAACGGGCTTTACGTGCGGGCACAGAAAACGTGTGCGGAATCGTAGGCCTTGGTAAAGCGCTGGAGCTTTCTCTGAAAAATATGACGGAATATGCCACTCATATTAAAGCGATAAAAAATTATACAGTGGAAAGACTTTCTGCTGAAATTGAAGGCGTTAAATTCAACGGAAGAAGTGCCGAGGATGACAAAAGCTTATATACGGTTTTAAGCGTGCTTTTACCCTTTAAAGATCCAATGATCGGCCTTAAACTCGACATGAAAGGAATCGCAATCTCGCAGGGTAGTGCATGTTCATCAGGGGCTTCAAAACCTTCGATGGTGATGATGATGATTCTGGATGAGGAGGAAATGCAGGATTCCACACCTTTAAGAGTTTCTTTCAGTCATCTTACGACCAGAGAAGAAATTGATTCTTTGGTCACTGCCCTGAAGGAAATTGCAGCATCATTTAAGATAGAAAATACAAATGTTTCACATAGATAGAGGATTAGCCAAAGTCGCTGAAAAGTTGTAATTTTGTATCGAAAAAGTAATTTAATTATAAAAATATAGAAAAATGGCATTAGAAATAACAGATCAGTCATTCCAGGAAGTGGTTTTAAATTCCGATAAACCGGTTTTAGTTGATTTTTGGGCAGTTTGGTGCGGACCATGCAGAATGCTGGGGCCAATTGTAGAAGAAATTGCAACAGATTTTGAAGGAAAAGCTGTAGTGGGAAAAGTGGATGTTGACAACAATCAGCAGGTTTCTGTAGACTACGGAATCCGAAATATCCCAACAGTTTTGATTTTCAAAAACGGACAGGTGGTTGATAAAATCGTAGGTGTGGCATCAAAAGAGGTAATTTCAGAAAAATTATCAGCGCATTTATAAAAAATAATCCCGTGAAAATGAATGCTTTCTGAAAAAGAAAGCATTTTTTGTGAGAAAACATTTTGTAGATAGCCAGAAAGTTGTATTTTTGCACTCACCAAAACGAAAGAAGTTCTTTAGGTATTAATGATCCGGTAGTTCAGCTGGTTAGAATGCCGCCCTGTCACGGCGGAGGTCGCGGGTTCGAGTCCCGTCCGGATCGCAAAAAGTTTATCAATTACTTTTCAAAAAATTGATCCGGTAGTTCAGCTGGTTAGAATGCCGCCCTGTCACGGCGGAGGTCGCGGGTTCGAGTCCCGTCCGGATCGCAATTACGACAACAAAGTAATACAAAATGCTGTAAAATATATGTTTTACGGCATTTTTTGTTTTGTGCTGCTACCAAAGAGTATCAAAAAAACATAAATATTTAGTGACCTATTCGGTGACCTGTCACCACGGTCAAAAACAGGTCACTGAAATATTGGAAAACCACCTGTTCAACATGCTTTTCAGAAATTGAAAATCTTGTGGCCGGGTTTGGTTTAGATTAGTTTTAAACTCTAAAAAGTGACACATTATGAACCAATCCTTCAACCTGCTTTTTTATGTGAAGAAAGCAAAGATTAATTCTCAGGGTGAAGCCCCAATCTATCTCCGTATTACTATCGACGGAAAAGTGAGCGAAATCAGCACAAAAAGGCATATTAAGCCAGCTCAATGGAATTCTAAACAAAAGGTTACCGGCAATACAGAATCGGTCAAATCGCTTAATTTTTTCCTCAAGACATTCGAACAGAAAGTTTATGATGCCTACCATCTCCTGATGAAGGAAAATTCATTCATTACAACTGAAAATTTAAAGAATGAACTCCTGGGTACAGAAATAAAAAAAAGGATGCTCATCCCAATTTTCCAGGACCATAATAACCGGATGGAAAAATTAGTAGGAAAAGAATTTGCCAAGGGGACGCTTGGCAGATATCAAACTTGCATCAGCCATACGAAAGAATTCTTAAAATGGAAATTCAATACTTCTGACATAGATATTAAAAAGATTGATTACGCTTTTCTGAATGATTTTGAATTCTATCTACGAACCGAAAAATCCTGTAACAACAATTCCGCAGTAAAATATTTGAAAAATTTTGGGAAAATAATCAGAATTTGTTTGGCAAATGGCTGGCTCGACAAAGATCCTTACCTCAACTACCATTCAAAATTTAATGAGGTAACCAGAGTTTTCCTCAATGAAAAAGAATTAGAGAACCTAATCAATAAGGATTTCAAAAACGAAAGACTATCATTGGTGCGGGATATTTTCCTGTTCAGTTGTTATACTGGTCTTGCTTATATTGATACGCAGAAACTAACTCAGGGCAATATCAATCTTGGATTAGACGGCAACAAATGGATTTTTACCAAGCGGCAAAAAACTAAGACAACTTCCAATATCCCTTTACTTCCACAAGCAGAACATATTATTGAAAAATACAAGGACCATAAAACACGCCTCAATTCCGGGAAGCTATTGCCGGTTCTAAGCAACCAAAAAATGAATGCTTATCTCAAAGAAATTGCAGATATATGCGGAATAAATAAAGAGTTAACCTATCACATTGCCAGACATACTTTTGCAACGACAGTTACCTTATCTAACGGTGTTTCTATCGAAAGTGTAAGCAAGATGCTTGGGCATAAGAGCATTAAAACTACTCAACATTATGCTAAAATTTTGGATGCAAAAGTGAGTGAGGATATGATAATGTTAAAATGCAAATTAAGCTCTCCAGGAAAATCTGTTACGAAAGTGATATGACACCGGACTCCAATTCCTTTTTCCTCTGCTTAATAAAATCAGTAGGGCGTATTCCATTAATTTCCAAAAACAAATCCGAAAAATTTTGGCGGGAAGAAATACCACATTCATCTGCCAAACCTTGAACAGAGTAACCCAAAACTTTAGAATCATTATACATCAGTTCAGTGATGTAATTAATTCTTAAGGTAGAAAGATATTTATTAAAGTTCACTCCCATCACATCGTTAATATATTCTGAAAGATAAGTAGTGTTAGTTCCGAAATTCTCCGCAAGTTGTGGAAGCGTTAACCCATTTTCCTTAAAATTTTTTGAAATCTCAAATTGATCTAATTTTTTTTCCAAATCTGCAAATACATTCTTGCTTATTACAGATTTACTTTTTTGAGGTATGTTTTCGTAAGAAATTAATGGTTCTGATTTTTGATGGTTTAGTAATTTTACCTTTAACTCGGAATATTTAATTCTGATATTCTTTTCCTTTTTATATAGTTTCCAAGTAGTAAATAAAAGTATTCCAACTACAAAAACTAATAGAAAAATTGCACGTAAACTCCAATGATTTTGATTCTCAAGTTTAATTTTAGCATCTTCTAAAATTTGAGTATCGTAATCTTTATGAATTTTTGCAGAGAGATATGGAAAGTCTTTCGTTAAAATACTGTCGGCTCGAAGCAAATTATTAGTGTAATACAACTCTTGCTTATAATCTTTTTTTTCTTTACGGAATTTTATTAATAATTCATAATTTTCTCTGAGTTCTGGAACGATGAAAGAGTGCTTTTGAAAAATAGAATCTACCTTTTCAAATTGTCTTATAGCCTTGGCTTGGTCTCCCATTCCCAAATAACTTTTTCCAACATAAAAGTCAGCAACTGAAGTCCATGCAAAATCATTATTTTTTTTCAAGATTGGTAAGGCACTATTAAGTTTACCAATTGCTTCAACGTAATTTTTTTGATGAAATTCAAGTATTCCTTTACATTTTGTAAAATAGGCCTTTTCTAAAGGAAAATCTTTTGTTCTGCTAGTGAATTGTAACCCTACTTGCACTAAAGAATCTGCTTTTTTGAAATTACTCAAGTTTCTGTAGCAAATGGTTGCTTGGTGCAAGCTATTGAGATATCCTTTGCTATTATTGTAAATTAAATTTGGGTGATAATTTCCTTTTGTTTTAGGTTCAAAAAAACTAATACATTCTTTGAAATGTTTTACAGCCTCATTGAAATATCCCAAATAGCTTTTGACTACACCCATATGGTAAATTATCTTATACCTTTGATATTCATCGGATCCCTTTTTAGAATATTCATAGGCTTTAAGATACTCTGAAAGCGCTGGCTGATATTTTTTAAAATTAAAATAATAAATTGTGCCCTTTCCCAAGTAAGAGCGACTTATAAGATCATTATTATCAGTTTTCAAAGATGCAATAATACAACTGTCAGCATATTTTAATTTCTTATTTGGGTTTGAACTAAAATAAAAAGCATCTTCATAACCTTGTGCTAATTGTTCATAATTTTTTTCGGATTTAGCCTTATAAATAAATTTATTAACTATGGGAAGCGCTGAATCGTCATTTTGCTCATACATTTCATATTTTTTTCTAGCATCAATGTAAGTTTCTTGCGCATTCATTTTTGATAAAAATGAAAACGAGAATACTACAAACACTAAAAACATGTATGATTTAAAATTCATCGAAGTATATTGAATGGAACTTTAGTTTCAAAAATAAACAATTTTCGTTAGAGTAGGGGAAAATTCAAGAAAAATAATTTACCGTCCAACATGTTGATTTTCAGCTAATATTATTTTTTTTGTGTCGTAATTTATAAATGCTGACGTCATTAATCTTAAATTCCTTAGTTCAGGACGCCATATCCTTGCACGATTTTTTTAACCCTAATACATTAGCCACAGAATTCTAAAATAAAAATTTCCCGGCCGGGATAAACTTTACAACAATAAAAAATATGAAAAAGTTTATCTCATTCGTAGCATTAGCTACTGTATTATTTTCAGCAATTGGATGTCGAGAAGCAGAACAAATCTCAGATTTTTCTGAAAATCAAAACTTAAAGTTTGCAGCAAAAACGGTTAATGATTCTGCAAATATACAGACTAATGCAGAAAACAACACCCAAATGGAGAATACTCCTAAAGATCCTCCCGTAAAAGATGGACATAATTGGTAATATAATTCATTAGATGATTGTTTACATTTATAAAATGTGAATTTAGAATTATGGTAAAAATAAATTTTATAAAATTAATTTCTTTTCCTTGTGCCTTAGCTTCATTTTATTTTGTAGGTGCACAAAATAAAAATGATAGTATTACTACAAAAGAAATTAAAGAGGTTCTTATAAAATTGCAACGAAAGAAACAATTTTCCGATCATGCCAATTATACTTTTGATAAAGAAGCATTGGAAAAATCAAGACATTCCAAGGATTTGTTATCTACACTTCCAGAATTGCAACTCGATCCCATTTCAAATACCATCGTAAGCATTATAGGCGGAAAAACGCTTTTTCTGATTAACGGCATTGAAGCCTCGGACAACCAAATAAAGAGCATTGTACCGACCAATGTTGTTCGTGTTGAATATTTCGATATTCCGCCTGCAAGATATTCCCAACGCGCCGAAACCGTGGTGAACATCATTACAAGAAATCCCGAAGTTGGGTATTCTTACGGTGCAGACGTTACTTCGGCATTGACTACAGGATTTGTAATCGGCTCGGCTAACGCAGGGTATACGAAAGGTAAGAATGATTTTGGCTTGGAATATTCTATTAATCTGCGGGATTATGACAACCGTATCGTTGACAAAGTGTACGACTATCATTTACACAATAGTCATTACCGTTCAGAAGAACAGCAAAAGGACCATTTTGGATACACTTATCATAATATGGGATTAAGATATGCGAATGTGGATGCAGGAAAGTATGCGTTTCAGGCAAAATTTAATATGGTGCTGAATTCAAGCTTTAATAAAGGACTTGGAACAAGTTTGTTTACAAAGGATGCTTCAGAAACCTCGCATAATACCATTCACAACAGCAATTCCAATTATTCGAACCCTTCTGTAGATTTGTAATACTCAAAAAACATCGGTAAAAAAGACGAGTTAAGTTTGAATATAATCGGATCCTACTACAATACCAAATCTTATCAGTTTGACCGAGAATGGAATATCGCCACCAACACCGATGTTTTTAACAACGATATGAACCTAAAGGCAAAGCAGACGGGAATTGTCGGGGCTAGCGGTAGCGGGAAAACAACGTTGATGAAAATGCTGCTGAAATTTTATGAACCAGTAAAAGGTGGAATAAAATTTAATCATTTAAATCTAAATGATGTCTCTCCAACGGATCTTAGAAAAAACTGCGGTGTAGTTATGCAGGACGGTTTTATTTTTTCTGATACGATTGAGAGAAATATTGCAACAAGCGATGAAAATATTGATTATGAAAAGCTAAATAAAGCATTAGATACTGCAAATATTAAGTCTTTTGTTGAAGAACTTCCGTTAGGATTAAATACGAAAATTGGAGCTTCAGGTAACGGTATTTCAGGAGGACAAAAACAAAGAATTCTTATTGCAAGAGCAGTTTACAAGAACCCACACTTCATTTTGTTTGATGAAGCTACCTCTGCCTTGGATTCAGAAAATGAAAAGATAATTCACGATAATCTGCAATCTTTCTTTAAAGGAAAAACAGTGATAATAGTGGCTCACAGACTTTCTACAGTAAAAAATGCAGATCAAATTATTGTACTGAAAAATGGTGAGATTGTAGAACATGGAGATCACCAGGAGCTGGTAAACAAAAAGGCAGATTACTTTAATTTGGTTAAAAATCAATTGGAATTGGGAAATTAATTAATTAAAAGACTTTTTAATCAAGTAGTGCGCAATACAAGATTAAATTGTATTAATCAAAAATCAAATTTATAATGAAAAACAACAATTTTTTAAAAATTGCTACTTTTAGTTTTTTAACGTTAGTAGCTTCGTGTAGAGAAGAGTTACCAAACACAGAAAAAACTAATGATGTTAGTATTCAAGAAAGCAGTGTGAAGAATGGGAGATTGTATTTCCCCAACAAAGAATCATTACAATTTGCATATGATAAAGTAAAAAATGCTGATGATGAAGCCATTGCAAAATACATTGATAGTAAAAATATCATATCATTGAGACCTGTTGTCACAAAAGAAAATGAGAAACTAGTTAATGATAAATTACAAACCAGGATTTCTTATTTAAAGACAAATAAGCGTTTTATGGCAACAAAAAATGCTGGTGCCAGAATTGCAAATGATGAAGAAATTGCCGATGACATTGATGATTTGGAAGAAATTGTAGGTGATGATGCGTATAGTGCATTTTTAAATCAACAAGCTGAAATTCAGGTTGCAGATGAAATTTATAAATATACTGATGTAGGTTTATTTATAGTTCCAGAGGAAAACTACCAAGAATTGGGAGATTATTTAGCAGTAAGAAATATTTCAGATGATTTGCTTTATCCTACTGATGAATCTGTAAAAGAAAATTTTATAGAATCCCAGCCGACAAATCAAAGAATATCGGTTGATACCAATATTGATTATTTTAATGCGAGAATTGCTCCGATTGATCCCGACTCTGGTGGTGGTGGCGGAGGTGGTGGAACCTATTATCCACCAGTTGTAGATCCTAATCAGCAAATGGTAAATTTCATTAATGGTCTTCAAAACTGCAGTCCTACAAATGGCCTATTTGATGGTATTTTTGGAGATAGTGATATTTGTAAAGATCAGTATGAAAGTAGATACCGAGTAAAGACAAAGGCTTATAATTATAACTATTATTTGGTCTATAATTTAGGGGTTAAAGTTAAGCATCAGTATAAGGGTTGGACAGGAATATGGCGTAAGGAAAATTGTGATGAATTGAGATTGGGAGTTATTGGCGGTCAGTTTTCATACGACTATTCTTCTTATTTTCAATATCCTCAGACACAATATAATATAACCACAATATACAACAATAATAGTCGTCTAATGTTTGACGCAACTACTTATTGGTCACAAAATGGTTTGAACATTACTGGTTATTCAACTCAAGGCTTCCCAAAAATATTACAAGATGATATTGTTATTGAACAGTTTTCCAATAATCAATACATCAACCAAGCAATTCAAGCGGGTAATAAAGCTTTAACTGCAGACAAATTGAACCAGCAATTTTGGAATTATGTAATTCCTACCCTTGGTACTTGGTGGCAAAATCTAGGTAAGCCTGCACCTACTGCTAATAACATCACATATATGTATAAAGCTCCTACATATGGAAAAATTCTTATACAAAAAACATTTTATAATAGTGCCTATAATGATGATAAATTAGAAAAATCATTCGATTGGGGATTTCAAGTTGGCTTTAATTTAGACCCTTCAACCGGAAATATTAGCCCAACAACTGGAGAGGGATTGCATAAGCCTCAAGAATTTAGAGTTTTAATGTATGGAATTGCTAAAAGGAATGGGCAGTGGCACGGTAGTAAAATAAATACTATAAATAATTAAGAAAATGAAACGATTAACTTTTTTATTAATTATTGCATTTTGCTTTACAAGTTGTCAACGAATAATTGAGCAAAATCAATTTAATACAGAGTTAAACAATTATACATCTCCATACCAGGGTACCTGGTATGGAGCATATAATGGTGCTGAAAATGGTCAGTTACAAATAATGGTCTATAAAGCTGGTAATATTGAAGTAAAACGCATTTTTAATAGTACCACAGAAACTTTCTACGGACAAGTCTATGATAATGGTGTTTTAAATGATACGTATTCAAATTCTGGTTTTTTTCTTTCGGGTAGTTTAAATACTAAATCAGGAGTATGGAAACAAGGATCTTTAAATGGTAGCTGGACTGTAACAAAACAATAATCAAAATTGCATAAGATAAAATGAAAAAAGTATATATAATTGCACTACTTACTATTTCTAGTTTAGCACTGTCTCAAGAAAAAAATGTTAGTGTTGAAAAGTCAGTCTTTAATATTCAGACGGGCTTTGTTGGTTTTTGGGCAAACAACGAACTAAAATTGGCAAAATCAATTGTGCTAAGGTCAGAAATTGGCATTGAGCCTATTTGGCTTGTCGGAGATGGTACAGTTTGGCATCCAAATTTTAGACTTGAACCTAGGTATTATTATAACCTTGAAAAAAGAGTTGAAAAAGGCTATCCAATAAATAACAATTCAGGAAATTTTTTTGGAATTGCCCTTAATTATAGACCAGATGCTGTCGTCTTTTCTAACAATAAAGATTTAAAAACAATTGAGAGTATTTCTTTTGTTCCGAAATGGGGAATTAGAAGGAACTTCGGCAATCATTTTAATTATGAAGCTGGCTTTGGCTTTGGTTTCCGCCACGAGTTTAAATATAAAAATTATGGAGAATTTGATATTCATTTAAGAATAGGCTACACTTTCTAGAAAAATATTATGAAAAACATTTACGCACTTTATGGCAGAGGAGAAATAGGAAAAACCTCAACAATTAAGGAGGTATACAAACTGCTTATTAAAAAATTTGGTAATAAAATAATCGTTGAGACTGATACGAATATTTTTTATGAAAAAGGTGATATCAGAGTTACGGTTAAAATTAATGGTAAATTAATTGGGATAGAAAGCCAAGGTGATCCTGATTCTAGGTTGAAAACAAGCTTGAACATTTTTGTTGAAATGAACTGCGATATTATTCTGTGCGCAACTCGAACGAGGGGAACCACTGTCGATTTTGTTAAGCTATTAGAGCCAGAATACAAGATTGATTGGATTAAGAAACCCGATTTTGGTAATGAAGATGAACAGAAAAATAAGGAATTGGCTGAAGACATATTTAATAAAATAGTTGCAGAGTTATAAAGCCCGTCCTAATTTATAAATCACGACCTATAATGCTTGTAAATTAGGACAATTCAACAATATTTTTGCTTTGCTTATCAAAACCAAATGCAGGAATATTTTGAAAATATAATCGAAACGCTCCAGGAAAACATCCAGGAATTATCCATGGAGATTGATAATCCCATTGTATTTTCCGAGTTGGCCATCAAATTGAGTTTGGATACGCTTTCTGAGCTTAAGAAATATGTTCTCGAACACCCATTCCAAAATATTGAAGATGAAATTTGGTTTTTCAAAAATATTAAACCAAAAATTCTTTCAAAATTAATCTATCATAATTCAGTTTTCAGGATAGAGACCAAAAAGCCAAATGGTGGTGAGAAAATTATTAGAAAATATTATGAATCACAATTGGCCAAGCTCAAAAATTATTTTGAGAATAATTTAGAGTTTTATAAATATTACAGAACTGGAAATACCTTTCTGGATGATCATTATTTTGTAAGAGGTAAGTATGATATAAAGCTGAGTTTGGATACTTACTTCTTTGAATCGGACCATTCTTTCACTACTTCCCACGACTATAAAGTGGCCAAAATTATTGCCAATGACCAACTTCAGGTTTATCTTGAAAATGAGCTCACTAATCTTTACAAAACCCACAGCAGAGAAGAGAAGGCAGAACTTTTGTCCGGTTTAAAATGGACAGCTCCAAAGGTTTCGCTAATTGAATTGCTTTATGCTTTGCACGCAGAAGGCGTTTTTAACAATGGCGCAGTGGAACTGAAAGAAATTGCAGAAAGTTTTGAGAAAATGTTCAATATCGATCTAGGACAGTTTCACAGAGTTTTCCTTGAAATTAGAATTCGTAAATCCTCAAAAACGAAGTTTCTGGATAATCTGAAAGAAACCCTTGTAAAAAGAATGGATGATGCGGATGAAAATTAATTATTACTAACCAAAATACATAATATTATGAAAAAACATTTTTTTATGACATTAGCATGCTGTTTATTTTTACTATTCACATCATGCTCAGACTCTTCAATATCAACTCAATTTGATGAAAGAGGTTCTGAAAAAATCACAAAGTTTACTTCTGATATAAATGAAGAAGCTGATGCAGCAATTCAGGAAGAAGCAAATTTAAAGATTGGGAAATTAATGCAAGCTTTTGGAGCGAACAATGCATTAGGGAAATCCAATGTTAGTTATCCAGATTATTATGGAGGTTCATTTATATCTGATAAGGATATTTTAACCATTTATATTTCAGGTAAGTTTGGCGTAGGTAAAAAAGAAATACTGAAAATAATTGACGAAGACAAAGTAAAATTTAAGCCGGCAAAATTTTCCTATAAATATTTAACAGGCTTAATGGATGAATTGAATGTTTGGGCAAAAACTAAAGAGGATCCCTCTTTGTTAAATTTTATTTCAACCTTTGGGGTAATGGATGAATTTAATACAATCGAGGTCAATGTTTTGGGATTGGATGAATACAAGAAATCTCTCTTAGAAAAATCTATATTTGGAAAAGAAGGAATCAAATTTACAAATGTAAGTGGAAGAGTTAAATTAGAAACAATAATATATCCGGGATGTGCCGTTGATAGAACCCCTTCCATGGTCACCGCTGGTTCAGTAGGATTTAAGGCAAAAAGAAATTCTGATGGAAAAATCGGATTTGTTACTGCCGGTCATGCAATATCAGTTGGCGAAACTGCTTATTATGGAGGTGCAGCGGTTGGCACTTGTGCAAATTCAAAACAATCTGGAACGGTTGATGCTGCATTTGTTGTTTTAAATAATATATCAACAGATGAAGTAAGTAATACACTTTGCAGCACTGTTGACAATTTGTCTTTATCTACAACTCTTCCCGGTGTTGGAACAGTTGTTAATAAAAGAGGTAGGCAGACGGGGGCAACATCTGGTAAGATTTTAAGTACGAATATAAGTATAATTAGTGCTACAGGGGAAACTATTGATAATATGTCAACTGCAGATTATAATAGTGATGAGGGTGATAGTGGTGGTACTGTTTATACTTACATAAGTAGTACTGGGGCAAGACCAACAGCTGGAATACATATGGGTGCAATTGGAACGACAAGATATTTTACAAAAGCTACAAATATCCTTAGTACTTTTGGATTATCTAGGAATTAAAAATAAGTAACTTAATTATTAAAAATAAAGTAATGAGAAGTTTGCTTTTGTTATTGCTTACTATAAGTTATGGATGTAACAAAAAACTCAATCCTACAAATCCATCTGTTAATAAATATTCAATGAATGAAAATGTCTTAAATAGAAGTGAAAAAACGGAGGTAGTACTAAAAATTTCACCAAAAATTTTCAATTATTCTGATTCAAAAAAAGAGGGTACTTATAAACTCATAAATAATACTGAAAATCAAATATTATATTCAAGCGATTTTATTATTGAGAAATTTAATGATGAAAAATGGTTAAAACAGGCTTTAGATCCTAAATTAGTTTTTGGAGAGATTAATTATTCATTAGAAAAGAAAACCTCAAAATCTTATCCGCTTTTTTTGAAAACTTTTATGAAAAATAAGCAGTTAGAAAAAGGACTTTATAGAATTGGTAAAAAAGTATGGATTTCTGAGAATCCCAAAGATGTTCGATATGTATACGATGAATTTTTAATTGAATAGTTAGAAAAAATCACAATTCTGTGCAACTTGTGATTTGCAACTTGCTCAGTTTATAAACCCTAAAAAGTAATTTTTAATAACACTTTTTAGGGTTTTTTGTTTTAAAAAATCGTTCACAACTTCGGTTTCACTTGTGAAATGGTCTCACAGATAATCCCAAACTTTGTTGCCACAAATAAATTCTTATCATTATGGCAATCGAAGTACTCACCAAAGAAGACCTTCAGGATTTCAAAAAAGAACTTTTGGAGGATATTAAAAGTTTATTTCATTCAAAATCTTCAGGACAGAAACAATGGCTTCGCTCAGCGGAAGTTCGGGAACTACTTAACATTTCATCCGGCACACTCCAAAACTTACGAATCAACGGGACTCTTCGCTATTCAAAAGTGGGTGGAACAATTTATTATGATTTTCAGGATATTGAAAAAATGGTGCAACCTAAATAATTGGAGGTTATGAACTGCATGCAATATCTGAACAGTTTTTTCAGCCAAATTCTGAATAATGATAGATTAAGTCCTACGCATATCAGCATGTATATGTCGCTTTTCCAACTGTGGACAATTAATCGTTTTGAAAATCAATTTCGAATTGTAAGAGAAGAGGTGATGAAAGTAAGCAAGATAAAATCCGTCGCCACTTACCATAAATGTCTTACAGATTTGCATAATCTAGGCTACATCATTTATGAGCCGAGTTTCAACCCATACATTGGAAGTTTGGTTACTATCGTAGAAACTTCATCTATCCAGCGTAAAAGTAGGAATATTGACTCTGCAATTGACAAATCGCTCAATTCTTTCAAAGATGAAAACTTAATGGATGTAGGTAAAAACTCACCTAATGTTAACTCAATAGATTTTCAGCCACCACATCTTTCTGAAATACGAATGTATTTTCAGGAAAAAGAAGCCCCAATGGAAGAAGCACAAAAATTTTATGATTATTACGAAAAAATCGGATGGACTGTTGCCCGAAAATTTCCAATGAAAAGTTGGACGGCTGCAGCAAGAAATTGGTTGAAGAAATTAGATAGAAAGGAATTGTAATCTCGTTAAAATACGAAAGTGTAATGAAACGCATAAATTCGAAAACCCCACTATTAAACCTTACTGTCGAAGAGTTTTTGGAAGTATCCAAAAAAATTGTTGCTGACGAAAATTATGCTCACGGACTAAAAGGCTTAGCAAAATTCCTCGGTTGCTCGAGATCGAAGGCCTCCGAAATAAAGTCAACGGGAATTTTAAATGAAGCCATTGTCCAGAAGGGAAATATTATCATTATCGATAAGAAGAAAGCGTTAGAACTTCTTCGAAAAAATTAGAATGTATTATCAGGAACTTATTGATCGATTGTGGCGCTTCAATGAAAATACCCGTCTTGGTGCGATCGCTATTGCCATGTATTTGTATCTCCTGAAGATGGGTAATGAAAATAATTCTTATAAAGTAGTTGTTTCGGATGGTGTAATCAGTGCCACTTTAGGAATCACGAGAAAAACGGTGAAGACAACCAAGAAAAGATTGAAAAATTATGAACTTATTCAATTTGAGGCAAAGAAAGGTTTGCCGTGTTCGTACCGGTTAATTCTCAACTACAATTTAAATATTGAGACTTTAGAGAAAACCCCTGAAAAGAGTCAACCGGAGTCCGAATCTTTCGTTGAAGAAGAAGTAGAATTCTTTTCTTCAAAAGCAATTTCTAGTGATGTTTTACCAAATGACAAACTGCTAATTACGGAATTATCTAAACCGACAGAACCAAATCCATCCGAAGACAGCAAAAATCCAACATTTGAAGAATTTTTAGCGTATGCAAAAACATTGGATTCCTACAAAGAGGAACTGGATTCAGACATCAAAGAGAAATATCAAACCTGGGAAAAAAACAATTGGCTCAACAACTTTGGAAGACCCATTAAGAACTGGAAATCTTCTTTGAAAAGTGTTTTGCCGTATTTGTCGAACAACCTTAATGCTGAAAACGCGTCAGTTGAAATTCCCACAATCAACAGACCAAACTCTCCTTAAAAACAATTACTTACAAAGAACTCGATACTATGAAAATATCAGATTTGAAGCCCGGACAAAAAGTGAGTATCAATGGAATATCTGCCGAATATTTAGGAATCCAGAAAGTGAGGATTCCAAACTTTGGAAAGGCAGAGAAAAGAGTTTTTAGATGTGAAGGAATTGATGTTTACAGATATTACAATCTCAACGAAGGCTCTAAAACGCTTAAAAGTGAGAAAATAAAACTACAGAAGAATTCATAGGGGTTTTAATGACGAGATTAAAATGGCTGTTCCTGAAAAAGAGGTAAAACTCATCCGTAAAAAATTTGAAAATAAAGTTGATAATGTTCCGGAAAAAATACGCTTCGGCAACCGATTTGTGGATGATTTTATTTTCGAAGACCAGCAGGCAGCAGATATTCCGATTAATGCACTTAGAGTGATTTTCAACATTATCTCGATTATCGGAAACGAACAGTTCCATCCGGAAATTCGCCCAAAACAACTCTCATTGTTTGATGAAGAGTTTGAGACCGAAAACAATATTTTCGCCTCGATCAAAATACGGAACAGCAGGATTTCGCCAAGTGGTTCCACAAAGCAGGTGGTAGATGCTTACGAGTTTCTCGCCAAATTCAAAATGGGATGGTACAAATCCATAAACTCAAAAGGTAGGGAGATTAAGACATTTGGCGGACTTATCTCCACGCCAAGTTACGACCAGAGAGGTTTTACAAGTTTCCTTATCAGCAGTTACTGGTTGAAGAAGCTGCTGGTCATTCCCGAATACAACTACGTCCTTTACAACCTCGTGTACAATATCCGAAACAACAAGCATATTATTTTTGCGATTTGGCTTTCCAAAATTCCCGAAAGCGGAACGGTTTTAAAACTTGCAACATTCAACAAAAAGTTTGGACTGAATTATAAATCCGCGAAGGATTTTTGCTTCAAATTTTTAAAGCCCGCACGAATTAGTTTTGATAATTTCAATACGCTTTCCTTCAATTTCAGATATGAAAAAGATTCCATCTTTATCGTTCCATATCACAACAAAAATGCTCAAACCGATAATCAATTATTGAACTCAAGCCCATTTGAAAAATTTGATCAAATGAAAAACCGTTTTGATCCTACGGAAAAAATAACAAGAAGACTTATCTATTTCAAAAGCAGATATGGATTGGGTGAAACCGATGCAATACAGTTTTTCCATCAGTATAAAAACATTGCACAGACGAGGGATTTGATAGAGAGGGCATTTAAGCAATTCATACAAAACTGCAGAATGAACAAAATAAAATCAACACGGTTTCAGGGAAAACAGTTCTTAAATGAAATTCAGGAACATATCAAGATTATCTATGGGAACACAAAAATGGGAGAGTTATTTCCCAATGGCTACCCGATAATCCTCTGAATTCGGAATTGTACTCACCCGTAATTCGGAATTGCACTCTCAAAAGTTAAAGAACTGTTAATAAATAGGAATTTTTGATTCTGATTTCGGAATTGCACTCACCGACAATTCCAATGCAAGTGTAAAACTGCGGATGACTGCCTTTTTTGTGGATAACTCAAGATTTGGTGTAATAAGAAAAAAATTTATTCGGAATTGCACTCACCAAAAAACAGTTTGTTTTTCGGAATTGCATTCACCACATTTTCGGATTTGCACTCACCCGTAATTCGGAATTGGACTCACCATAAAATAGAAAGAAATCCTTTGTCAAAAGGGACTTTGACAATAAACTAAAAGTATTATTAAAAGAAATTAAAAAGTCTTTTTTTATTTAAAAGGAAATGTGTATAAGTCAATTGCTTTAAAAAAGAAAAAAATGAATTGCAAAAACATCAAGCAAAAAATTCTAATCCGCGCGGTTTTGGAATCCTTCAATCATTTTCCCGTCAAAGAAAATAGGAAAACCGCTTTTTACTTTGCGTTGGACAGGGAGGAGAAAATCCCGAGTCTTTCTGTTGATTTTGAAAAAAATCAGGCATTCGATTTTGGGACAGGCAGAAGTTATGATGTGATTTCCATCGTTCAGCAGATAAATAAATGTTCCGTTTCAGATGCCTTGAAATACCTTGCACAATTTGCTGGCATCAGCGAAAATGCAAGTTCAAAAACGCCAACTACAAAAGGAGAAAATCACAGAATTACTAAAGTTCAGGAAGTCTGGCATCCTGCTTTGGCAGATTATTTAAAATCGCGAAAAGTATTTGAACAAAAAGAATTAGTGAGAGAAATTCATTATGAAATAGGTGGCAAACAAGGCTTCGGAATTGGATTTGAAAATCAATCGGGGGGATTTGAAATTCGTAGTACTTATTCAAAAATCTGTCTTGGCAAAAAAGATATTACACTCATTCAGTTGAGTACAAAAAGTTCTGAAATCGTAATTTTTGAAGGTTTTTTCGATTACCTCACTTACCGAAATTTGGAGAAAAACAAAACTCCAACTTGTGATTATCTAATTTTAAATTCTACTTCAATGCTGTTTAGAGCGGAAGAAATTCTAAAGAATTATAACAAAATTTGCCTTTTTTTAGACAACGATGACAATGGCAAATCTTCTAAGATGAAAATTCAAAATCATTGTAAATATAAAACTGTTGAAGATTGCTCGTTAATTTATCACGATTTCAAGGATTTGAATGAGTGGTGGTGTTCGGATAAACGATGAAATTTTCAATTCAAATAGATTAAATCCAAAATTTTACTTCATTTCCTTTATTTTCTTCTGACAACAGCGTCCTTTAAACTTACTCCAACCTTGGCTCTGCTTTTACGTTTGCAAATGTAGGACGGCAACAGCCACTCAAAAAAATCTTTTTGGGTTTCTACAAAAATTCTTTCCACACGCTCCAATAATTTTTCCAGACACTCCTAAATCCTTCGGACAAAAAGATTTCAAGCCCGATTCGGCATTGATGATTTCATCAGTGGAACGAATCGGGTTTTGTGTGTCTGTTACCGTCCTATGGTCATCGGCAAAGAAAAAGCCGGAACCTCAGTTGTACGAATCAATTCAACAAAAGACGCTCTTTGACATCAGCGGGAAAACAAAAAAATACAGGAAACAATAGTGTCCTTACACTATATAAAAGAAAAAGAAAAGCCGAGTGTCCTCGATACCAAATCAATTCACTCGAAAATTTGACCAACTGACAAAACGAAAATCAACGAAATATCAACAATTTAAAACAACACATTATGAACACAATTATCGGTAGAGTTACCAAAAACGCAGAAATCAACCAATTAAGAAACGACAAACAGGTCGTGAATTTTTCAGTAGCCATCAACGACAGCTACAGAACCAAAGATGGAGAAAGGAAAGAACAGACCACTTACTACAACTGCTCTTATTGGATTAGTCCGAATGTCGCCAAAATACTTACCAAAGGAACATTGGTGGAATTATCGGGAAGAATCAGTTCGAGTGCGTGGATAGGAAAGGATGGCGAAATAAAGTCGGGACTGAATTTCCACACTTCTAAAATCAAACTTCACGGTGGCGGACAAAGGTTGGATGCAACCCAAACCATTGCGAAACAAACCGCGCAACCAAAGAACGAGAACCCATTTGCAGAAGAAACCGAAGACGATTTACCATTCTAAAGAATCACAAAATGACAGCACAATTTAATTTTCAGATGAAACACCGAACCGACAAAAGAGATTGGGAAGAAATAGAGGTGTACTACAAAACCCATTGCGACAGAACCACCGCAATACGCTATGCGAGAAACCTATCCAAAATGTTCAAATCGGAAATCCGACTGACAGAGGGAAAAGAACCGCTGAAGACAAGCGGAACCTACATTTACGAAAATTCAGAACCTTTATATTCAAAAAATTATGGCAAACTGGTGTAGCAATATGGTTGCCTTTGAAGGCAACGAAACAGCATTGGAACAGATAAAATCGAAGTTCCGAAGAATGATAAGCCTTGAAAGAAGCGAACAGTGCGGACAACTTCCCAATTTTATTAATCCAAAAGACGGAGGATATTTCTTCGATATCATTTGGGATGAAGGCGACTGCATTTTCAGTTATCAAACGAAATGGTCGCAGAACACCAAAGTTTTGGTTCAGATTGCGGAACGCTTCAATGTGGACTTTATCCACGACTACGAGGAAATGGGAAGCTTGCTTTACGGCAGGAGCATTTATGAAGATGGAATACTGACAGAAATCGACTTGGACGATAAAGATTTTGAAAAGTATCAATATGATGATGAAACCGACACCTACCATTTTGAGGGAGAATACTATGACAGCGATGCCGAAATATTGGAAACCTTACTCGAAAGAAAGGTGAGAAGCAGGAATGAGAATGTCCAACTATTGCAAAACAGCAATCCAATTTGATTAAAAATTTAGAACCATTACGACCAACAACAATTCAAAAAGCAAAAAATATGCAGACCAATTTTTTCAGACAACTCGCCAATTTGAACCTTACAGGCGATTTGCAGATTACATTAAGACCAACCACAGAAAATAGTTTCGTCCTTTCCGTATTGCTCCACAACGAGCAATGCGGGGACGATGCGAGAAAACTTATTCCGCCCTTAAATCTTCGGGGAACAGCCGAAGAATTGGATAACGGTTTTTTTGAGAGAATTTCAACACCGCTAAAAACCGCATGGGGACTGATGGTGGATATGGAGCAGTATATGAAGCAACTCGAAGAAGCCAAACAGAAATCCGCAATGGAAAAGGAAAAAGCCGATAAAGAGAAAAAAGATAAGGAAGCCAAAGAGAAAAAATACAAAGAAGCCTTTGAAAAAGCCGAAGCACTCGAAAAAGACGGCAAATACAAAGAAGCGTGGTCGGCACTTCCCAAATCATCGGAGTTTCCCGACTTTGCAGAAGTCATCCGAAAAAAGCAGGACGAGTACGAAAGACATTTTGCTCCAAGTCTTTTCACGAAAACAAAATAGGTAAACGAAGTTACAGAATAGAATCTTAAAAATGAGAAATTATGTTATTAGCCACCCAATTAGAAAGAGTGTTTATCTTGAAAGACAACGGACAGGAAATCAAACTTCCCGACCCGGAACCGAAATGGAGCGTAGAAGCGGTGATGAATTTTTATTCCAACACCTATCCGATTCTGACAACAGCCAAAGTTTCTGCACCACAAATCAAGGACGATACGGTTCAATACAGATTTGAAAGTGTAATGGGAACAAAAGGATAAAATTGCCTCTAACCTCCCATTTTGCGAGGTTTTTGGATTTAGATATTAAATCATCATAAATCAATCATCAATCATCAATCATCAATTATGAACTATGCAACAACAAAACACCATTTCGGGAATCATAAAACTTCCCGAAGAAAGAAAACAAAGGCAACTGCACCGACAACTAACCGAATTTTCGGAATGGATGAAACGCCCGAAAGATGGTTCGGAAATAAGGAAAGACAAACGGAAATCAGTTCCCATCAACCAACTGCCAATGGTTTTCTAAAGGCGACATTTCTGCCAAAATTGAGAGAACGCAAGACAGAAAAATTATCGACAATTGAAACCAAAATAATGGAAAGGGATTTTTACAATTCCCTTTCCCAATTGGCGGAACACTACCAGATCCAAACGAAACCGACAAAGCATTTTGATTATCCTTACAATATTGCATTGGCATTGGACGATCTTGAATACCAACTCAAAAATAAGATAGGAGATTGGGAAGAAGTTCGATTAATAAAGGCAGAAGAAAAAATCTACCTTACCACTAAGGAACGCTATGATACAGGTTCAATGCTTTATTACATTCCCATTGTTGCACTATACCGATTGTCAAAAAATCCAAAAAGAAAACAGGCAACAGAACTTTTAAAGTCGGTGTATTCGTATCTGTATCACGTTGCAGAGATTCCGTATTATCGGGACCAAAACAGTTATCTGTATTGGATGTATGAAATGATAACGGATTGGATTGTTTCTGATGATGAAAACGAAGATACTGCAAATTACTTGTATGAATTAAAGCAGGCGGAAATTATCGGTGAATTAATGGCGCAGAAAATTTTCAGCCATCAAAATTTAAGTCGGTTTAAAGAGCGTTTAAATGCCTTTAAAAGTAAAGACAAATTTGATAATGACTGCTTTTTATTGGCATCAAAACTCTATGAACTATATCAGAACTATCCTAATGAAAACATTTATCGGAACGCACAAATTCAAAGAAATTTTGACGATGATGAGCGCTATTCATCTCTATCAATGGACAAATATATTTCCTTTTGTGCGGAAGATAAAGGTTGCCTTTTTCAGACACTTTTTGAAAATGTAAATATGGAGTTTCAAGAATATGCTTCGACAGAAGAACCGACAATTATCAAAAAGTTTGATGGAAGCGATTTGACAGATATAAACCTCGATTATGAAAAAAGAATTTTTCGTTTGATAGAGGAACTGATAGATTTACTGAACAACTCTTAAACATCATCAATCAATATTTAAATTAAAGAAATGGAAGATATAACCCAAAACTTCGGAACACTTTATTATCCAACATCAGCATTGGTTTTTTATCAATCTAAGGAGCAAATTGAAGATAACTATGTAGAGCATTTTGATATGGATAAAAACGGAAATCCAATCAACGCCCATCCTTTGACAGAGAGAGAAGCGAAAGTATTGGCAAAATCTTTGGCAGTCAATACGAAAAAGGAAAAAAGACGAGAATTTTTGAATCCTAAAGGGATTTTGGCGACGAATATTCTGCACATCAACCCAAGCGAAAATGCTTCGGTAATTTGGTTCACAAAATCAGGTAAGCGGAATCTATTCTTTAGTGGAAATTTAGAAATTCCCAACGGAATAGGAGAAGTTCCCGCACTGCTTTGGTTCGCAACCGAACGAAACTTGACCGTTTTTGCACTCGCCAACAACAGGAGACCGACAGAAAACACGCTGCTTTTCTATGCCCCATTTTTCAATGTTTACGAAAACGGAAATGTCTGTATGGGAACAGTGGATGTGGACATCAAAAAATCTGCTTCATTGGAAGAATTTACCCAAAAATGGGAAGATTATTTTTTCAATTCCTATTTCAGCCATTTGATGAACGGACATAACCCAATCAACGGAAACTGTTTGAATCTGTGGAAAGAGTTAATAGGAACAGGGAACAAATTTCCAAACAAAGTGCTTAAAAAATCCAACAAGACCTTAAAAAACCTACTGAAATGAATATCGCAATAACTACAACTGAACAAGACATTAAAACTAAAGTCCACTTTACGGACAATCTTCTACTGAACCCAACCAATCCGATTTCTGTAAACCTAATCGGAGCAGGAGGAACAGGTTCGCAAATGCTTACTTCATTGGCAAGAATGAACCACGCACTTAATGAACTTCACCACGCAGGATTATCCGTAAGATTGTGGGATAATGATATTGTAACCGAAGCCAATCTTGGTTGACAACTATTTGCAGAAAGTGAGTTGGGATTGCACAAATCTGTCGCATTAATCAACCGAGCCAACCGATTTTTCGGGACGGATTGGAAAGCAGAAACTCGAAAATTTGAAAAAGACAGACTAAACAGGCTTCCCGAAAATGCCGGAGCAAGTATCTATATTTCCTGCGTGGATAATGTGAAGACACGGTTTGAAATTGCCGAAATATTGAAAAACTTAAAAAATGTAGGCTATTATTCCAACCGTCCACGTTATTGGATGGACTTTGGAAACAGCCAAAATACTGGACAGGTCGTCCTTTCCACAATTGGAAAAATCAGCCAACCCCAATCAGAAAAATACAATACGGTTGAAAATCTGCCTTTCGTAACCGAAGAATTTGGCGAACTATTGAGGAATTCTGAAATGCAGGACGACACACCGAGTTGCAGTTTGGCGGAAGCATTGGGGAAACAGGACTTGTTTATCAACTCCACTTTGGCACAAATGGGAAGTTCGCTTTTGTGGAATTTGTTCCGAAACGGAATGACAGAATACAGGGGATTTTTCCTTAATCTCAAAAATTATCAGTCCCAACCGATAAGATTGTAAAAAATATCGCCGACCGAATCCAAAATTTGGTCGGCGGCAAAAATGCAGCTCCTCACTACGGTCGGAACCGCATTTTTGCGAAATAGGAGCAACCACATTTCTAAAACATTGCCGATGCTTTGCTATGGGATGTTTTTGAAAAGAGGTTGCGGTATTTTTTTGTTTTTTTTTAAAAAAAGATTAATTTAGTCAAAACTGACTAATAAAGAGTAGTTTACAAGAACCGAAAGAGTTATCGGTAACGATTTAGTAATGGTGCTTACTGCACTTGCTTTCATTCAATTACCTTGTAAATCATTATTGCAAATTTATAAAAAATAAAGGTAAAGCAGTGAAACTTTACCTTTATTTTTCGTCTTGCTCGTCCATTCTTTTGATAAGTGCATCCCGAAGACTATCAAGGAACTTCGTTCGGTTTATCTTCCTGCCTTTCAGTTCCAAATAGGAATGGTAGAAATCCCCTAAGTCAATATTAAACATATTCTCAAAGGTCTTGGCAATGATTTTAATGTCGGCATTCCCGTTGTCAATGGAACCCTGCGAATGCAGTGAATAAACCCAAATCACGCAGTTGAAATTTTTTGAGATAAGTCTATGGGGTAATCCCAAATTCCGACGAACCATTTTCTGCGTTTTTTGGTGAGTGCAATCTTCAGTTTGAGTGTGTCACCTACTTTTTCAAAATAAGCTCCAATAGCAAAGGTTCTATATCGTAGTGTAGATAATGTTTTCTGCGTTTTTTCCTGAAGAACAAACAGTCTGAAAATTGACATCAGATTATAAGCAATCATCGAAAATATAAGTGCAGCTTCTGTAGGGAAAAAGCCTTTAAGGTTAAAACTTTCGGCTCCAAAATCTGCCTTTAATTCCTTGATTCGATTCTCTGCATCGCCTCTGTTTCGGTACGTTCTCCAAACATCTGTTGCCGATTGTTCTTGGTTGGTAATATAGGCTGAATAACGATAATTTCTATGGATTTCATCTTCCGGAAACAGGCTTAATATTCGACCTGCCGCATTCGGCCGTTGTGCTGTTTTTTGCCTTACAATGACTATCCTTCTTGGCTTTTCCCAGTTTTTTGCTTGATAATATTTGTCGCAAATTTCGATGCCCTCATCAACTTTTATCCAAAAATCTTGCTGGTTTATCAAGTGTTGAATGGGGTGAGTAAATTTTGCAGCGATGATGTATTGGAGTGTTTTTAATTCAAGATAATCCATAATGTCTTTCTGGAAAAAACCACTATCCAAACGAACTAATCCTACTTTTTTATCCCCAAAATTTAAGAGTGTTTCTTCTAAAAATCCTACAAAATTATTTGCCGAAGAAGTATCACCGCTCCTGAGCCAAAAATTAGCGACCATCTTTACATCGTTCACAAATGCAATGATAGGATGATGGCTGTTTCTTCCTTTTTTCTTAGGATTGTAGCCTTTTTTTGCTCCCTCTTGCTCTCCGTATCGAGTAATTACAGATGAATCAATGTCTAACGTAAAATAATTGAGGTTCAAATTCTGAAAAAACCAACTGAAAAAATGATGCCCAACTTGCTGGTTGATGTGTTGTGTAAACTTGCCAAAATAGCGTTTATATGCGTCCTGAGCAGGGGTTTTCCGCCAGTCAAATATTTCCCCAAGAGCCTTATCTGCACGGGTAATTTCTGTGTGCAAAAAACGATTGGCGCCACACCAAATACTCGTAATAAAAGATTCAAGCAAAACTTCTTTTTTATAAGAATTATTGGAAAGTGACACAGGTAAAGATTCGCATTTTTCAATTTGCTCTCTAAAGCCGATTTTGTCCAACATTTGCTTTAAAAACACCATTCCTCCCCAAGGCGTAATCTCTTTATTGGTAAAGGATAGATCGAATTTCATCGCTTATTTTTTTCTACTGCTACGCAGTTGGATATTAGAATACTAAAATACTCTTTTTTTTCTATTGCGGAATTTGGGATAAATCAATTCAATGAGTGAAGTTTTGCTGCCCGTCCAGTTCAAAGGTGTGGTTTCAAATAGCTTTCTCTGATTGTTATTACTCAACTGGTCTTCAAGATAAACCTGTATCAAATCGTTGGCAATAATCTTGGCAACCTTGTAATCGTGGGATGTTGTGAAATTATGGTCGGCTTCAAAATAATACGTGTCTAAACTTAACTTTATATCGTGCTTGCCACGCAAAAAGAATTTATTGTCGAGGTGGGTGCTGTTGGTTCTATAATACTTGTAAAATTCCAGATTGGCATCGAAATATCGTTTGATTTTGGAAAGCTCTACATTAAGATATTTCTTGATGGTTTTATCCCCTCCACGTGGTCTTTTGGTTTCAATCTTGTAAATCGAATTGAAGTAGATGAGCTTAGAAACCAACTGCGGTTTTAACTGCTTGAAAAATAGTATTTCCTCTTCATCATCTTTAAAGCCATTTTTCTTAATGTATTTCTTTATCTCTTCAAGTTTCTGTAAGACCAGTCCAATAGCATTTTCATACGATACCAGTGAATTACTCGGCTCATAGGTCAATTCATTTATTCTATCGTCTAATTCGCTTATTATAGTTTGGCAATAATCTATCATCGGAACCGGAATTTAAAGTGTGAAACCAATTAAAAAGTATAAAATGAGGCAGCAATTGCAGATAGCCCACAATAAATTGCCTCATTTTAATATGTATTGAAAGGGTACGAGAAAGCCCTATCCTTTATTAGAAACAGGATAGGGCTAAGAGATTAAACCGCTAATGGTTCTGCTTTAAAGCCTTTTTTCTTAACGATGGCAACTATTTCATCTTGTGTTATGCCCTCTGATTTTACGGTTAGAATTTTGTCATTGTTAGCTGTATCTACATTCCATTCGCAGATACCGTCCGCACTATCCAAATCCGCTTTTACCTTTGATACACAACCACCACAATTAAGATTGGTCTTGAACTGAAATTCTGTATTTTCCATATTTTTTAAACTTTATTTAATATTTTTTGAACTGCCACAAAATTCAATATAATCCCTAAGCCTGCTATTGTGATATTCTGGGTTTAATTTGTGACATTTACTGTTTTGCGGACTATTAATGTTTGTGGGCGTGATGGCTGTGGTCTTCTTCCGATTTTTCTCCCTCTGATACGGTAATCGTGAAATCTGCCGTATGCACCACGTTGTCTATTTTGAACTGTACCCATACTCTGTAAAGCCCCGCTTTTTTGATAAGCGTTTCGGCATAGATTGGGAAATTTTCTTTTGAAACGGGGTGTATATGTAGAAAATCCTTATCGGCTTTGCTTATCATTACGATATGGGCAGTCGCTCCGAGATAGTTCTGCATATCCTCTTCAGCTAATTTCTTGCCCTCCTTTTCTACTGAAAATTGCAAGCCCTGATTTCTGTTTGTTTTGAAATCCTCGCCGTTAAGCAGCGTTACCGTAAAACCATCTACGGTTGAAACCAACTTTGTTTTTAACTCGGTGGTTTGGGCTGATGCCGTACCTTTTACGTCAATGGTTTGCTTATTGACCTCTCCCTCGGCTCCGTTCGGTTTGTAGTCCGTAAATAACAGGTATTTGCCTGCTTCCGGGAATGTTTCTGAAACCTTGTAAGAACCGTCTGCCTGTTCTTCGGGGTGGATATGGTCAAACCAGGTCAGCTCCTCATTCACCACCAAAAGGTGCATTTTCATTTCGTGCACTACTTCCAACGGTACATTTTTACCGTGTTTTGTAACGGCAATGGATAAGTTTGTCGGTTTGCCTGTTTGGACATTTTGCGGGTCGGCAGCCACTTTTACGTCAAACTGGCTTTTCTTATTGTTAACAGGTGTCAAAGCCATACCACATTTAGGGCATTTATCGCCTTTGTTTCCTGTTACTTCCGGGTGCATCGGACAAGCGTATGCGCTGTCGTGATTTGCGTGCTGATGTGTATTCATATCCTCTGATTTTTTATTATTAATTTCCGAATTGTTACAGGCAGATAAGGCTGCCAGTGAAACAAACGTGCTTAGCAATATGGTTTTTAAATTATTCACTTATCTATATCTCTTACTACAATACAAATTTCCGTATTAAATGGGTTGTATCTATTGTGATATTCTTTGTTTGATTTACGATTTTTACTGATTGCTAACGCTGTTCTTTTGGCTCATAACAATCCTGATAACGACTATCAATGTGATGATAAGCATCGGTATCAATGCAATGTTTACGCCGTTCCAACCCCAGTAATTAAACAAGCCGCCTGCGAAGAAGCTCGCTATACTGATTACTGCAAAAACCGTGAAATCGTGGAAAGCCTGCGTTTTTTCTTTCTCTTCAGGTCTGTACACTTTGGTTAGCAAGGATGAACCACCGATAAACAGGAAGTTCCAACCTAAGCCCACAATAAACAATGCGGAAACGAAATGTACAAAGCCTGTTCCCATCACGGCAATAACGATGTACAGGGACAAAATCGCCAAGCCTGAAATAATGATACGGTAAATACCGAATTTCTGAATGAGCATACCTGTAAAGAACGAAGGCAGGAACATACCCAATACGTGCCATTGGATAACCGTTGCTGAACTATCTGACGAATGTCCTACACTATGCATCGCTATCGGTGTAACGGTCATAGACATTCCCATTACGGCAAATGCGGTAGATGATGCCAGTATTGCAAGGATGGTATCTTTATTCTTAATGATTTCTTTTAACGGGCGAACTTTCTTAACTGCTTCCTTGGTTTGTACCGCAGATGTTCTTTGCAGCTTTAGAAAGGAAATAACGCCCAAAGCGACCACGCTTAACAGGATAATGGAAAAGTAGGAATAAGCGTAAGGAACCGCCCCTAAATGCTGTGTAAACCTCGCTAAGTTGGGTCCGGCGAAAGCCGCAACAACGCCACCCGCAATAACGAAAGAAATTGCCTTGCTTTTCGCATTGTCAGGAACGGCATCTGCCGCCGCAAAACGGTAGTATTGCGAAAAGCCCTGATAAGCACCAATGAGCATATTACCTACTGAAAACAGCCAAAAGGAATTTTGGATAATGGCGTACCACGAAAGCAAACCCGACAAAACGCCTATCAGCGTACCTATCATAAAGGCATTGCGCTGACCTAATTTTCTAATGATGAGGGATGCGGGTATCATCATACCTGCCGTACCTACGGTAATCATTGCCAGTGGCAAGGTCGCCAGGTTTTTATCGGGAGCCATTTGTAAGCCTACCAGACCCGAAAGCGTAATGACCAATATGGATGCAGTCTGAAACAGCGCCTGTGAGGTAAACAGAAGATACACGTTGTTCCATTTTATTTTTGCTGTCATAATCTTAAAATTTATGATACAAAATTGGCAATTTGCTTCGGGCTGTCTATTGTGATATTTCTTGTTTGATTTGTGAGGTTTACTGATTTAGCCCGGTATTGTAAATGCAAAAAGGTCATAGCGTAATCGCTACAACCTTTACTTGTTCTTTGAATAGCTCTTTTAGTAATTGAGCGAAAGCCCTGCACCAAAGCCCATATCACTATCATAGTGCGCCCTGATACCGATATGCCTTGTCAGGATGTACCGCAGGTCTGCCATATACTCCAAATCGGTATTGACCATAAACCCGGCTCTTAACCGTCTGGAAATAGGTATATCCTCCCGCATCAATGAAACCCTGAAAATACCATCGTGGTAAACTTCTGCCTGTACATTAACCAACATCGGTAAGGTGTACATTACCCCTAAACTCACAGCAGCCCTGTTGTCCTTTTTATTAACCTGTCCGAAGAGGTTTTTCTCGTGCTCGTCTATTCCCATTCTGCGGTATCGCCAGTCGAAGCCGACAAAAGGCATCAGCCATTGCATTTTACCAATGTAACGTCCCAAATGCGTTTCCACTTCATAGCCGTGCATATCATTATAGCCTAAACGCCATTCCGTACCCAAACTGTAACGGGCGTTCATCAACATTGCTTCTCCGTCAATACCATTGGTCGCAAAATCACTTTGAGCCATCAAATGTGGCATATTGCTTTCACGCTGCAACATTTTATATGCTTTTTCCTTATTGGGTAAATACGGATTTTTGTAATCATCCACAGCGAAAACCCTATTCATACCTGCCATCATATGATACAGGATATGACAATGGAAAAACCAATCACCCTCGGTATTCGCAAGGAACTCTATCGTATCGGTTTCCATCGGCATAATGTCGATGATGTTTTTCATCGGTGCATTTTCGCCGTGCTCATTCAGCACCCTGAAATCAAAACCGTGCAGGTGTATCGGGTGGCGCATCATTGAGTTATTATAAATCGTAATCCTCAATACTTCGCCTTTTTTAACAGGTATCTTATCTGTTTCTGCCAAAACCTTGTTATCCATACTCCAAACGTAACGGTTCATATTTCCCGTTAAGGTAAATTTCAGTTCCTTAACCGGGGCATCAGCCGGAAGCGTGGTATTATGCGGCGATTTCAACATTGCGTAATTGAGCGTTTTAATGTCGCTCAACGCATTAGCATTATAACGGTTGGGGTCTTCGTCGCTATTCATCTTATGGTCGCCGTGATGCTCCATAGACGGTGCTGTACCCTTGTTTTTTTTGCTCTTTTCCTCGCCTGTAATCTCCGGGTACATCACTACGTTCATATCCATTTGGTTCAGGCTCATATTCATTCCCATATCTTCCAGGTCGCCGTTCATCTTCATCATATCGTTCATCATTTGCATACCCTCAAAATATTTCAGGCGTGGCATTTCCCCGACCAATTGTTTTGTACCGTTGCCAATAAAATAGCTTGTGGATTGGGTACGGTCTTCGGTGGTTGCCATAAATTCAAAGGCTTTGCCGTCCTCGGGAATGGTAACAACCACATCGTAAGTTTCCGATACAGCAATAATCAGCCTGTCCACTTCCACAGGCTCCACATCGTTGCCATCACTCGCCACTACGGTAATTTTACCGCCTGCATAGCGCAGCCAAAAGTAAGACGATGCACCCCCATTGGAAATGCGTAAACGTACTTTATCGCCTGCTTTTAAGGGCTTGCCGTCAATGCTTTTTAAATCGGTATGATGATTACCGTTCATCATTACACGGTCGTAATACACATCGCTCACGTCCATTGCCAACATACGCTTCCATTCGTTGTTCAGCTTGGTTTTGAATTTTCCGCTTCTAATGGCTTCGGCGTAGCTTTGTGTTGCGCCTTTCCTTATCGCAAACCAGTCGCTTGCTGCGTGCAGCATACGGTGTACATTTTCGGGCTTCAGGTTCGTCCATTCGCTTAGCATTATGGGAATTTCCGGTAAATCGTCAATTCCTTTCCTAAATGTTTTATCATCAGCCCTTTTGCGCATTATAAAGCTGCCGTACATTCCAATCTGTTCCTGCAATCCCGAATGTGAGTGATACCAATGCGTTCCGTTCTGAATAATCGGAAATCGGTAAGTATAAGTTGCGCCCGGCTCAATCGGCATTTGCGTTAAGAAAGGTACGCCGTCTTCCTTATTCGGCAGGAACAAGCCGTGCCAGTGCAGGGATGTACTTTCTTTTAACTGGTTATGCACTACGATTTCTGCCGTGTCGCCCTCTGTAAATTCAAGCGTGGGCATCGGGATTTGCCCGTTTACAGCAATTGCCCTCTTTTCCTTGCCCGCATAATTTACAAGCGTATCTTTTACATACAGGTCGTAATGAACTACCTTTTGTGCAATGCTGACTTGTGATATAAAGATTGCCAACAGGGTTAGCGGCAACAGCTTTTTGTAAAGAAATTTTTGATTATCCATTTTAAAAATCGCATTGGTTATAAAGATTAAAAGGCATTGCCCATTGAGCAATGCCTTTGTGGGTTATTATTTAGTTTCGGTAACTTTACCACAAGTAAGCATAGAAGAACCGTAGTAAGGATTTTTAATCTCCTTTTCTTTGCTTAACCAATATGCTTTTTTCATCGGGCAATATTGGTAGTAAACGGGTTGGTTTACTTTGTCTGATGATTTTACCACTTTCCACAGTACGGTTGATACTTCGTTGAAAGCGGCTCTTTGCTTTTCAAGGTTGTTACCTGCCTTACTTAATTTGTCGGTGGCTTTCTGCAATTCTGCTTTCTGTGCAAAATCGCCCTCGCTCTTAACGGCTTCGTTCAGTGCGCTAATGGCGGTGCTTGCCGCTTTACTATCGCTGCTTACCAAAGCATTTTTTACGCTGATGTAGTTGTTCAGCAGGTTGCCTGTATTTTGCGCAAAGGCAGAAAATCCAAACAACATTACGGTCATTGCTACTATTAACTTTTTCATTTTTTTATCCTTTTTAATAATGAGTGAATGGCTGATTATTCTGAAATGGGTTCAGCTTTAAACCCTTTTTTCTTGATGATGGCGACAACCTCGTCTTCGGTAATGCCCTCTGCTTTTACAGTCAGGATTTTATCGGCGTTGGTCGTATCAACGTTCCATTCGCAGATACCGCCTGCGTTATCTAAATCTGCCTGCACTTTTGATACACAGTTGCTGCAATTAAGGTTTGTCTTGAATTGAAGATTTTTGCTTTCCATTGTCTTGAACTTTTATTTGTTTTTGCTGATACAAAAATCGGTAGATAATGCGCTAAGCTGTTTGTGAAATTCC
This sequence comes from Kaistella yananensis, assembly GCF_026107505.2. NCBI lineage: Bacteria > Pseudomonadati > Bacteroidota > Flavobacteriia > Flavobacteriales > Weeksellaceae > Kaistella > Kaistella yananensis. Next base: position 683,735 of record NZ_JAPCHZ010000001.1, read on the forward strand.
TTGTTTGATTTATGATATTTACTGATTGCATTTCAAAAACGGTTCCGCTTGTAATATTCCGGCTTTGTTTTATGACTTTTACTGATTATAGTGCTCGTTCAGAATAAGCGGAATACTTTTATCGAAGTATAACGCTAACTGTTTTATAAAATGGCTATCAAAACCTTTCTCTCCGTTTTGCATCGGGCTATGTTGTAGCTTCGGGTTCCCAACCCCAACACGATTGCACAAATCTTCTTTGTGCAACAATCTTTATTGCAAAATCACACATAACATAATTTTTAAAAATCATATATAATGACAAACGATTTAAAGAACGTCGAATATGGCTTGGATAAGATATTCGAGGGCGCACAAGATTTTTTACCGATTTTAGGAACAGACTACGTGGAATTTTATGTAGGCAATGCGAAACAGGCTGCTCACTATTACAAATCAGCTTTCGGGTTTCAGTCGTTGGCGTATGCCGGACTGGAAACAGGCTTACAGGACAGGGCTTCTTACGTGGTAAAGCAGGACAAAGTGAGACTGGTATTAACGACCGGGATGCGCTCTAATTCCGAAATTAACGGACACGTAAAGAAGCACGGCGACGGCATCAAAGTAGTGGGTCTTTGGGTAGAAGATGCCCGCAAAGCCTTTGAAGAAACCACGAAAAGAGGTGCTAAAGCCTATATGGAACCAACTGTAACTACCGATGAAAACGGCGAAGTGGTACAATCGGGCATTTATGCGTATGGCGAAACGATTTTTATGTTTACCGAACGCAAAAACTACAACGGTATATTTATGCCGGGCTATGAGCAATGGGAAACCGAATATAACCCTGCGCCTGCGGGACTAAAATATATTGACCATATGGTGGGCAATGTGGACTGGAACCAAATGGACACCTGGGTAAAATGGTTTGAGGATGTAATGGGATTTGAGAACTTCCTGTCATTCGATGATAAGCAGGTTTCTACCGAATATTCTGCCCTGATGTCTAAAGTAATGGCAAACGGTAACGGCAGAATAAAATTCCCGATAAACGAACCCGCAGAGGGCAAAAAGAAATCACAGATTGAAGAATACCTTGAATTTTACGAGGGCGAGGGCGTTCAGCATATTGCCGTAACTACGGATGATATTGTAAAGACCGTAAACGACCTGAAATCAAGAGGGGTTGAATTTCTGTCAAGACCGCCACAAGCGTATTATGATGCCATTCCTGAACGCTTAAAAGCGCATATGCACCGCTTTAAAGAAGATATCAAGGAATTGCAGGAGTTGGGTATTCTGATTGATGCGGACGAAGAGGGCTATTTGTTACAAATCTTTACCAAACCAGTTGAAGACCGTCCTACATTTTTCTTTGAGGTCATCCAAAGAATGGGTGCAAGAGGTTTCGGAGCAGGAAACTTTAAAGCATTGTTCCAGTCTATTGAAAGGGAGCAGGAGCGCAGAGGTACATTATAAACACTCATTCCCTTTCTTATACAAAGAGGCTGTTTCAATTGAAACAGCCTCTTTTTTATAAATAATGTATGTAACCTATTGCGGGCAGGTACTTACAATCGTCGCACTTATCGTATTCTAAAGTTGATTTTTCGGGATAGTCGAAGTTGGCTTTTAAAAAAGCATCCGAAAACAAGGCATAGGGCGGGTATTCCGCAATATGGTTTTTGAGCATCTTATGCGCTTCTACCACTGGTGCGCCATAGAGCTTTTCGAATTTCCCTATTTTGTATTTGGTAAACTCCCCGTAGTGTACAATTATTTTCAATGATAAAGGGATTTCGATTGCAAGTTGCGATGCCAGGCGTTGGCATTCCTTTTGAAAATCGTTGTACATCTGTTCTATCTGCATCAATGTTTCTTCAAAGGTGGGCAGGTTGTGGTACTTGTAAAACAGTATCGCATCACCCTCAACCTCGGAAACTTCAAGGCAAAGGATATTGCTATCCATTACTGATTTTAGCAGGCTTTCTGTTATGTATTTGCCAACAAACATATTTGATTTGATAACGAAATCCGTAAAGCCTGAAATATCGGGTATCATTAACATTCCGTTTTTACTGGCTGTGTCGTTTTGCATTTATTTCATCGTATTTTCAATTAAAAATGCAGGGGCTTATTACCGCCCCCGCAAATTGAGTATATCTAAACTCTAATAAAACTATTTTATCTGCCCGGTAGCTTTGTTGTACACAGCTTCGGCAATCTTGTACCGTACTTTTGCATCTAACATATTGCTGTATGCTCTTTGCCAAAGCGTTTCTGCTATCAGTACATCTTCCCCGGTAATGGTTCCGGCTTTAAAGCGGTCATTACTTAGCTTCAGGTTCTCGTCTGCTTCAATTAACGATGCCTGCATTAAAACAATGTTGTTCGCCTGCAATTGCAGGTTAAGCGTAGCTTGCTCAATCTCCACAGTGATTTGGCTTTTCAGTTCTTTCAGACCGTATTCAGCCGAACGAATGTTGGCTTCCTGCTGCTTTACTTTTTCTTTTCTGCTACCCCAGTCGAAAACCGGAATTTTAACGCTTAGCATACCAAAGTAAGTCAGCATATGGTTTTTGGTAGGGTCGCCGAAGTTGATGCCCTCTTTTCCAAAGGCTGCCATTCCGTTCAGTGATAAACCTACCGATGGTTTCAGGTCTGCTTTAAGCATACTTTTGGTAAGCTCGCTCATTTTTAAGCCATTGGTTGCCAACTCAATTTCCGGACGGTTAGCATCGGCAGCTTCCAAAACACCCTGTTTTAAAAAGTCGCTCGTACTCAACGTATCGGCTACGTCTATACCTGTGGGGTCTTCCGTCCCGATTAACTGGCTCAATCTTCTCTTTGATAAGACGAGTTTATTCTCCGCAGCCTGCAAACGGGCTTCATTTTCGTTCTGAAGTACCTTTGCCCGCAACACATCGTTTTTGTAAATCAATCCTGCCTCAAACTGGTTATTCAGGAATGTGTAATGTGAAGCCAGTTGCTTTTTAACCTGCTGTTCCAGTTTGATTTCTTCCTTAGCCTGTACCACAAGCCAGTAAGTGGTTTCGGTAGCCAGTAATACTTCATCTTCTACCAATCGTTGTTGAGCGTTGCTCATCTGTATATTGGTTTCTGCCATCTGCTTGCCGTACTTAATCTTACCGCCAGTATAAATCGGCTGTGTAACGCTGACCATTGGCGCAAACCCATATTCGGGCAGCATAGTATTCAATGGCTCCCCAAAGTAAAAGGCGGTAGCTGAAGCATCCAGTTTCGGTCTGCCTGCCACATCTGCAATCAGCTTATCGGATTGGGTTGCAATTACGTCTTCTTTGGCTTTGCCTATCCTGTTATTGTTTTTTAATGCCAGTTCTTTGCTTTCCGCAAGGGTTAACTGCTGTTGTGCAAAGAGGTTGTTTGTTCCCTGCAAAAGAGCGAAACCGCATATAAAAACCTTTATGACTGTTTTATATCTTTTCTGTAACATAATCCCTTTTTATGATAAGTATTTTTGGTTGTGAGCATCGGCATTCAATTCTTGTTGCTCATCCAACTGTTTGTTTTTTGGTGGTTTTACGAACCTGTAATACAATACTGGAACGATAAACAAAGTAGTAATCATTGATACCAGAATACCGATTGAAATGGTACTGGAAATCGGTCCCCATTCCGGAGAGCCACTCGCCATTAACGGTATCAAACCGATAGCCGCCGCCATTGAGGTAAGGAAGATGGGACGCATTCTTCTTTTGGCTGCTAATAAAGCTGCTTCTCTAATTGTATGACCGTGCTCGCTTACCAGTTCATCCGCATAGTCAACGAGGATAATCCCGTTACGAACCACAATACCCAATAAGGCGGTAATACCGATGATTGCCATAAACCCGAACTCGTAACCTGTAAGGAACAAGCCTAACATTGCACCAAGCAAGCTCAACGGGAACGAAGCCAGTACAATGAATACTTTACCAACACGCTTGAACTGGAATAACAGGACAAGGAAAATGAGGACGAAACTTATCATAAAAGCTTTTCCCATTTTGGGACCGCTTTCCAGTCCGTCTTCATATTCGCCACCGTAGGCAATCTTAATGCCTTTCGGTAATTTCAGGCTGTCAATTTTCGGCTGTACCTCTGCAAATACTTCTGCGGGTTTTCTGCCTAACTGTGCTTCGGAAGAAACGGTTAACGTTCTTAATCCGTTACGGTGTACAATAGCCCCAGTATGCCAAGACGGTTGTAAATCTACCACTTGCTTTAAAGGTACTTTAGCACCGAATGTTGAATTGATGTACATATTACCCAAAGCATCCAGACTTTCCCGGTCGGTTTCGTCTGTACGCAATACAATGTCGATGGCTTTATTGCCCTCCCACATCTGCGATACTGGGTAGCCTTTTATCTTTGCACCCAATGCCTGCGCAATCTGCGCTTTGCTAACGCCTAAACGCAGGGCTACATCTTCTTTAACAACGGCTTTCAGCCCTACATAATCATTCTGATAATCGGTGCGCACCCAGTTAGAGCCTTTGGTATTTTCCAGTAATGCCGCAACCTGTTTGGCTACTTTTTTCTGCTCGGTCATATCCTTGCCAATCACACGTATCTCAATCGGTGCGGGCTGCTGCTTCTTGCTTAACTGCCTTACCCGTACATAACCGTTCGGCAAGTAGTTGTTGAATTTCTGCACATACTCATCAATCATTTCAGAAGTGGCATCCTTGCTTGTGGTATTGATGAATATCTGCGCAAAGTTCTCACGTGGGTGCTCCGGTGCGTAGGTGGAGTAGAAACGTGGCGAGCTTGTACCTATAAAGCTCGCTGTGGTTACAATTCGTTTATCGCCTGCAATTTCTTTTTCTATCTTCTTAACGGCTGTTTCGGTTTCGTGGATATTTGTACCGTTATCCATCCACAATTCAAGGTTAAACTGGTTTCTTTCAACGATTGGGAAAAACTCGGTTTTCACCTGACTACCTACCACGAATGAAAGGAAGAAGATAACCAAACCTGCTACCAACGTGGTTTTGTACCATTTCATACAGAACTCAATTGCCCTGTCGAAACCGTCCTGCATCCTGTCTAAGAAATTGCGTTTTTTCGGTTTATCATCTTGCTTTTTCAATCCTTTTTTCAGGAAGTGGTAACACATATATGGGGTCAGGAACAAGGCTACCAAGAACGAAACCGCCAAAGCGATACTAACGGTAATCGGTATCCATTGCACAAACTCCCTTGTTAGTCCGGTTAGCGTAAATGCCAACGGCAGGAACGATAGGACAATGGTTAGTGTAGCAGTAAAAATTGGAACCATTAATTGCGTTGCACTTTGCCAAGCGGCAGTCCACGACGGTATTTTTTCGTCCACTTTCTCAATGTAGTTATCCACTACGATAATGGCATCATCTACTACCATCCCCAGTACAATAATCATTGCCGCCAAACTAACCTGGTGCATTTCGATACCAAGTAAATTTAGGATAGCGAATGTTACGGCAATTGTAACAGGTGCGGCAATAGCAGAAATTGTAGCCACTCTAAACGGTAGCAGAAGCATCACTACCAAGATAACGGAGGCAATGGCAATACCGAACTCAATAAAGAAATGCCCCAAATTCATATCCACCACTTTGGGTTGGTCGACAATAGTGTTGACCTGCACATCTGATGGCAGGATTTCTTTTACTTCAGCAACTTTTTGTGTCAGCGCATTTCCCAAATCGACAATATTCTGTCCGGGTTGCATTTCTACGGTCAGCATCATTACATCATTTCCCGCAACCGTAATTTTACTTTTCAGGTCTTCGTATCTCCTTTCGATTTTGGCTATATCACGCAAGCGGATATTGCCACCCTGCGGAGAACTATATACAATAAGGTTTCCGATTTCATTTTCATTCTGATACTGCGCATCTGTAAAAATGAGGAAACGGTTTTTGTCAATCTCAATATCGCCGCTCGGAATGGTTACATTCTGTTGGCTCAATGTTGCTGTGATTTCATTGATACCGAAGCCGTATTGTTTCAATACATCTTCACGCAGGGTAATGAATATTTGCTGCTTCTGACCGCCGTATCGCTTGATTTTGGAAACCTGCGGAATGGTCTTAATACCGTCTTCCAGTTCGTCCAGATAATTTTCTAACTGGGCGTAAGAACGACCGGGAGCTGATACAGCAATCATTTGAACGACCACATCACCGAAGTCGCTGTTCACATACGGTCCCTGTACGCCCCGTGGCATTATCAGAGGCATATTGGCATCTAAACCGTGCTGTAAAGTGCTCCAGAATTTTTTGGTGTCTTTTACATAATCCTGCAATTCGACTGTTACCACCACCTGTCCGGGCTTACTCTCTGAATGTGTTTTTTCTTTTTTGATTTCCTCGAAACCAAACAGGTATTGTTCCAGTTTGTCGGTTACTTCTTTTTCTATCTGTTCTTCGTCGGCTCCGGGATAAAAAGCCACGACAAGCCCCTGTCTAACTGTTACACGGGGGTCTTCACTTCTCGGCATCGTCATTAATGAAATCAACCCGGCAAGCACCATAATAACGGTAATCGCTATCGGTACTTGCGGAAATTTCATTGCCGCTTCAATGAGGTTTATCTTTCTTTTCATAAATTATTCAGATTTTGGGGCTGATGCGGTTACGGATGCTGTTTGCGCTTTTACTTTCTGCCCGTCTTTCACGTTGTTTTGTCCGGCGAGGATAATTGTCTGGCTCTCGTTAAGACCATCGGTAATAATAACTTCATCGCCCACGATTTTGCCTACTGTAACCCTTGTCAGCTTAGCGGTGTTGTTCCTATCCACAACATATACGTGCGGGATTTTATCTACATTGTTGATGATGGCGGTAAGCGGTACACGCACCTGCCTAACCTTTACCGGAACGCCTGCAAGTACTTCTGTAATCATTCCCGGCATTAGCACACCACCCGGATTGTCCAAGCGAACTTTCAGCGTGTAGGCTTTTGAAATTTCATCAGCTACGGGATTGATTATAGTGATTTTGCCCGTGAAATTGCGTTGCAGTGTAGGAATGTTTACGGCTACCTGCATTCCTTGTTTGAAGCTGCCGATTTCGCTTTCGGGTACGGCAAACTGTGCATATACCATATCTGTTTTTACAATGGTAAAGGCAGGAACGCCCGGTGCTGCCATACCGCCAACCTCGGCAGTTTTAACGGTTATAATACCATTGGTCGGTGAATGCAAACGGCTGTCGGTAATACGCTTGCGGTTGATTTTTTTATTGGCTTCCGCCTGTGCTACTTTAGTTTTGATGTCGATATAGTCCTTTTCAGGGAAACTTCCTTTTTTATACAATTCATCAAATCTTCTAAACGCATCCTGGCTCTGGTCTAAGCTGGCATTGGCAATCTGCAATGCAGCTTCGTACTCGGTGGCATCAATGCTTGCAAGGAACTGTCCTTTGCTAACACGTTGCCCCTCATTCACGCCCACGCTGTTTATCGTTCCGGGAACGGCGAAACTTACGGTGGTCATATTGTCGGGTACAATAGAACCCGAATAGGAAACGGATTGCTCGGTTTCCGAACTGCTGATAGTGGCTACGGTGACTACCGGAGGCTCATCTTTTAACTATTTTTCTTCTTTTTGTTTGCAACTCTGTATCAATCCTGCTCCGATTATGAAGAGGGATAACAAACCAATTTTACTTGTTCTCATCTTACATTTATTTTGTTACGCTTCTTTGTTTAATTAAACTTTTAAATACAGGGCAAAGGTCGGGTTACAGCTAAGGCGCAGCTATACGAAATGACGGGTAAAAGTTGTGAAATTTACTTCTTTGATTGGTGGGTATCTGCCTGAAACAAACAGAGCTACTGATGTTTCAGTAGCTCTGATGCTCGCATTAAAAAATAGCAAAATGCCTGCGAATGGATTGAAAAAGCCTCAATGCGGAGTATGCTATTCGTCCATCTGCATAGTAACGTTTTGCCCTTGTTGCTGCTTTACCTGCTTGAAATAGCTTGATGTAAAGCCGGTGTGTTTTTTCAACTGGTTGGAAAGGTATGCCTGACTGCTGTAACCCAGTACGTGGGCAATCTCGGTCAGCGACATTTCGGTATGTACCAAAAGGTCTTTTACCTTTTCAATCTTCCGATGAATGATGTACTTTTCGAGTGTTATTCCCTCCACCGAAGAAAATAAGGCACTCAATGTATCGTAGTTCTTGTGCAGCTTGCCACTGATTAAGGTTGTAAATTTGGTAGGAGTGCCGCTTTGCAGTTGCAACGTGATACCTTTCTCCACCAACTCTTTTATCCTGTTTATCGTCTTTTGGTTCTTGTCGTACATCAGTTCTAAGCCGATGCTTTTCAGCATCGTTTTTATGGCTCCCAACTTTTGCGAAAAGTCTGCCGTATCTTTTATGATGGCTTGCCCCAGTTTTATATCCAAGACCTCAAAACCCAAAGCTGTTAATTCCTGTTCAAGAACATACGTACATCTATTGCACACCATTCCTTTTATTAATAGTGTCATAGCTTCTAAAGTGTATAAGTTCCTTTATTCAATAGTCAAAATTCTGCATTTGCCACCGACAAACTATTATGATATTCCGGCTTTGTTTTGTGAAATTTTATGAAATCGAGTGCTGCAACATTAAATATCATAAACTAAACAAGGAAAAGTACATAGCTGCTCCCGCTAATCTTACGGAATTTTGTAACAGACAACATCCGTATAAAATGAAGAATAAAAAGATTAACGAACATCAGGTTTTAAAGGTGCTTAAAGATTACAACGCAGGCAAAAGCGGACTGGAGCTTTTTGAGAAATACGGCGTTTACGGCACTAACATTTTTGAACTGAAACACAAATACAAGGATTTAGGGATGGATATTCTTGTAGAATTGGTAAATTTAAACGAAGAAAACAGCAGGCTGAAAACAATGTATGCCGAATTGTGCATACAGCACCGGAAGCTCAAAGACCTGCTGAAAGAAGATTTCTGACAGGACAGTCGGAAACGATAAGCAACAATATAAAATACTATTACTATGACAAATGTAACGTACAAATATGCTACGGTTTTGGTAGCGATACAAAACCTACGCAGCGAAGGTTATAATGTGGATTTCAATCTCGAAGAGAACTGTTTAATCTGTGGAGCCAACAAATATACTGTTGATGATTTTGAAATTGAGCAGGTCTATCGCTATGAGGGAGAAAGCAATCCAAGCGATGAGGCTACGGTGTATGGGATTGTATCGAAAGACGGATTAAAAGGAATTTTGGTTACGGCTTACGGAGCTTACACGGATAGTATGAGTACGGCAATGCTCCGCAAACTGGCACTAAAGAAAGATTGACAACTCCCATTACTATTTAAAATAAGGGCAAAGCAATCGTTTTGCCCTATGTATGATAAGGTTGTTATTGTATCGTAACACAAACATCCGCATTCATCGGATAGCTTTGGCATAGCAAAATTATTCCCTCTGCCATATCCTGTTCTGTTAATGCGCCGTTATGGAGCATCCTAACTTCTCCATCTGTTTTTAATGCCCAACAAGCCCCGCAGGTTCCGTTCTTACAGGAACTTGACACTTTGATATGATGCTCTTTCATCGCATCCAAAAGCGACTGCTTCGGCTGCACCTCAATGAGTGAAGTGCATTCATAGGTTTGTTTTTCATCATTTTCGTAATAATCCTCGTAATAGTTTACAATCACATCTTTGGCAATACCGTCCGTTTCCAAATCGCCCGGATCCAACGGAACCGGGTCAAAGTATTCCAAATGGATATGGTCTTTGGGAATGTTCAAACCAATTAAAGCATCCCGGTACAAATCCATCAGCCCATTTGGTCCACAGATGAAGTAATGGGCTGCCTGAACCTCGCCAACAAGTCTTTTAATAACCGAACGTAAAACAAGCAGATTAAACCTGCCTGCAACGTGGTTGATTTTGGTGGAAATAAAATCGGGTGCGGTAAAGGAATAACAAATATTCAGTTCTTGCGCTGCCTGCATCGCTTCCAATTCATTCCAAAATATGGTATCTTCCGGTGTTTTGTTACTGCACACCAGTAAGGGAATTTGGCTGCTGCTTTCAATACTTTTCAGCATTGAGAACAAAGGCGAAATGCCGCTACCACCTGCCAACAGTACGATTTGGGATTGGGTTGCTATCTGCTCTTCCAAGACAAAGCTGCCAAAGGGGGCTTCTATTTCCCAGGCTTCGATATGGTATGCATTATCCAGTATGTAATTGCTCATCTTGCCACCAGTAACCCTTTTGATAGTAATGGCAGGAAATTCGTCAGAAGGCACCGAACTGAACGAATACGAACGTATAAGTAGTTCGCCATTTATGGTAAGCCTGATGTTGAGGTACTGACCGGGCAGGTAAGTAAATGCCTGCTGCTCCGTGTCAAAGTATAGGGTAATGGTATCTTCTGTTTCCTTTGTAATTTTATGTGTTCGCCACGTGTATTTCTTCATTCCTGGGTAGTTTCCTGTCTTGCATTGCTGATAAAAAGAAAACCTCTGCTTCTGTACACAAAGCGAGGTTTCATCAAGACTTCTATTTAAAAGTTTGCTGTTCTGACAATTATAGTCCGTTTTGCTTTTCCTGTTGTCTTTTGATGATTTCGAGCTTGTTTTTTCGTATCTGCTTAAAATGGGCAGATGTTAATCCTGTGTAAGTCATTAATTGCTCGGATAGTTCAGTTGGCTTCTGATAGCCCAACGCTTTAGCGATTTGTGACAACGATTGCTCGGTGTACACCAGTAACTCTTTTACCTTTTCGATAATACGCCTGATATAGATAATTTCAAGGCTTATATCGCATTTAACGAGAAACAGATTGTTCAACTGTTGATAATCCGTTTTAAGTTCGTTAGTAACCTGCACGGCAAACGGTGCAGATATACCTGTATCCAATCGGGTCTGAATTATCCGGTCTGCTACATTGCAAACTTTCGTCATTATGTCCGAACAGTCGCCTGAATTTTGTTTCTGTAACATAGCTTTTCATTTATGGAACGAGGTTTTTAACTGTTTCATACTTTGGTGTAGCTTTGGTAAAAATCCCGAAGATGTACCTGTGTACACTCTCCGGGACTGCCCAAAACTTATCCGCAGCATCCTGTTGAACAACTTGAAGCCTTTTCGCTGTCGTCGCCGCCAACTTTGTAGCCTGCTTTTTCAATAGCCTCAACCAACTCTTCTTTCACTTCATCGCTTTCAACCGAAACAGATAATTTTCCTGCTTCCAATTTTTCTACTTTAATGCCGTCAATGTCTTTGATTGCTCCGTTTACTCTTGACTGGCAGTGTGCACTTTGCATATCTGGTATGCTTAATTCTACATTTTTCATTTTGAACTTATTTTTTATTGTTATACAAATTTCCGTATTAAACGGGGTGTTACTATTATGGTATTCCTTGTAAGATTTGTGATTTTTACTGATTTGGAAATCGCCGTGTTATTCCACGATTAGTTTGCCTTTCATATAGATGTAATGACCGGGAAACGAGCATAAGAAATCATATGAACCTTTAGCCGGAGCCGTAAAAGTAATTTCTGTGGTTTGCCCGCCGCCAATCATTTCTGTTTTAGCGATTACGGCGTTTTCCATTCCTTTAGGTATGTAGCCGTTGTCTTTAGCATCTATCGCAGCATTAGCAAAGGCATTAAAGTCCGTGCCCTGGGCAAGAATGACAACATTGTGTCCCATTGCCTCAATCGGTGCTTTACCCACGTGCTTTAGGATGAGCTTTACGGTTCCGCCTGCTTTGGCTTTCAGTTCGGTTTTGTCGAACTTCATATCATCGCCGCCATTTATGGTAATTACGTTTCCGTTCCCTGTTTCTACCGGGGCAACAGTTTCTTCTGTTACAGGCTTATTACTCTCCTGTGTGTTCTGTTCTTTTTGCTGATTGTTGTTACAGGCAGTAAATGCGATTACCGACAATGCTAACACTAACTTTTTCATTTCTATTTAAGATTTTATTTGTTATCTGATAGTGCAAATTTCAGTACAACAGGTTAGTTTCTCATTACGCTTTTCCCTGTCTGATTTGTGATATTTACTGATTTGGCAAGGCACAAAAAAAGAGGGTTTATTTAAACCCCCTTTTTTTACAATGATAATAACAGATTAAGCAGCTTTAATCATTTCTTCACAAGCCTGTGCACATTTTCTACACGCTTCAGCGCATTCTTTACAGTGCTCCATTCCCATATTTGCGTGTGCTTCGCACTCATCGGCACAAGCATTGCAAATTTCGATGCACAGTTTACAAATTTCTTTGCTGAATTTACCATCAAGGCTTAGAACATTTGCTGCTGCCTGGCATATAGCTACGCATTCAAGATTAAGCTGAATACACTTTTTAAGATGTGCTACATCTTTCTCGTTTAAACACGCTACGGCACACTGATTACACAGAGCAATACAATTAAGGCAGGCTTCGATGCAAGATTGGAATTTTGTTTGTATCATAATCTTAAAATTTAAAAAATGTGAATAATTAACCGTTATCATACAAATATTAGACCTTAACACAAATGATTTCGTGTAAAATTCCTTGTTTAATTTGTAAGATTTACTGATTTGAGATTACTTGATATTTAAGATATTATTTTACAACGGTAAATATCACTTTTTGATTGCTATTCATACTTAGTGGACTTTTCGGCTCTCTGATAAGAGCCAAGATTAATAATTTTACTTGCTAAAGTTGTAGCATACAATTCACGTTCTTTTAGTGCTACGGCTTCTTTTAGGACATTATACCTGTCTGGTAACTTATTTACATTACTATAATAGTCGAAAAGTATTGGATTGTTTCTAAAATAAATTGTCCTCAATTGCTTCAGTTCAACTGTAATCAGTTCTTTGCTATCAATTGCAATAACATTTTGCGAGATGAGTTGGTAACATTTTATAAGTTCTTCTGAAATTACCAACTCTAATATCGTATTAATGCTTCCAAAAAAGCTAAAGAACTTGCTTCTTGATATTTCGGCAGCCGATATAATGTCAAATATTTTCAAGTCCTTTAAGCTCTTGCTCATTAAGACTGTCCTTACGTTTTTAATGGATTTGCGGACAAGGCTCGCATTCTTTATATCATTGTTCGTCATTAGGAAATTCCCTCTGTATCGTTAAACCACAAACAAATCTACCTACAAGCTAAGGGCTTTAAAGTGCGATATGACTGCTAAGATTTGTAATTTTTACGGTGTAGCGTAAAAAAAAAACGGCAGTCCCACTTAAGGAACCACCGTCTTAGCAAACGCAATAAAGCTAAGTTCTACATTATTTTTTCAGTTTGTCAGCAGGCGGGTTATAATCAGCCAATTTTGTTACTCTTACCGTATCAACCCCAGTAATATCCCAAGTGATAGGTATCATTGTCATATACTCACACTTTGGACACATATCGCCCTCTGAACCTACCATTTCTTTATGTCCTGGGCAACCTGTAATCAGGTGTCCGTGGGCATCAATCAGTTCGCCTTTTTCATTCCTGTCTTTAGCTGCAATTTTTTCGGCAGGCTTATCAACCACTTTTTCAGTTGCGTGGTTGTGTCCATCGTCCTCGGTGTGTGCGTGTCCGTCCTTTGCAGTTTTGGTATCGCCACCACAAGAGGCTAAGAAGATTGCTAAAGAGGCGAATACACCTATCAATAATTTGTTCACTTTCATTTTTATTTTTTTAGAGATTAAAACTTAGTTATAAACAGTATTCAATTAGATTAATGATGATGGTGGTCGTGTCCTGACGGGTCTGCCTTTACCGTACACAACATCGAATTGTCGTGCTTGTGTTCAGGCGTTTCCAATTGTATAGTGACGTGATGGATGTTCAGGTGTTCCAGTGTGTGCTCGACTTTGCGGAGCAATGTTTCACTTTCCCCAATCATCATTTTCCCATCCACAACCAAGTGGCAGGTAAGTGCATTCAAGCCGCTTGTAATCGTCCATATATGTAGGTCGTGCATACCGATAACGCCATCCGTTTTCAGGATTTTTTCTGTTACCTTTTCAACCTCCACATTTTCCGGTGTTCCCTCCATCAGTATATGTACCGATGATTTGGTAACATAATAACCGCTTCGCAATACCAGTATGGAAACGATAACACTTGCCAATGGGTCTGCCCATCCCCAACCGAAGAACATAATCAGTAAAGCTGCAATGATAGCACCTACCGAACCCAGCATATCGCTTATAACGTGCAGGTAGGCTCCACGCATATTGAGGTTTTCTTTTACATCAGCACCACGTATCATTATCCAGGCTACAAGCACATTGACCAGTAGACCGACGAATGCCACAATGAGCATACCGCTTGATTGTATTTCCGGTGGGTTCTGAAAACGTTCTATCGCTTCGTAAATAATATAGCCTGAAATCAGTATCAGCGTTGCGCCGTTGATAACTGCTGCAAGTATTTCAAATCGTTTGTAGCCATACGTCTTCCCGTAGTCAGCTACTTTACTGCTGAACTTAAATGCCATCAATGCGATGAACAATGATACTGCATCGCTCAACATATGCCCTGCATCGGCTAATAAGGCAAGGCTGTTGGTCAGTAATCCGCCGATTACCTCTATTGCCATATAAGCTGTGATGATAATCAAGCTAATGGTCAGGGTCTTTTTATTTGCACTGTGTGAGTGGCTGTGCCCGTGGTCGTGGTTATGTCCCATATTTTATTTTATTATTGTTTCGCTGCCGCAAATTTCAGCAGCAAAACATTTTATATTAGTTCGTTATTCCGTGTTTTATTTGTAAGATTTACTTTTTCCACTTCAAACGTAAACTGTTACTTACCACACTAACACTACTTAGAGCCATCGCTGCACCTGCAATCATCGGGTTTAATAAAAAGCCATTAATTGGGTAAAGAATACCTGCGGCAATCGGAATACCAATAAGGTTATAGATGAATGCCCAAAATAGGTTTTGCTTAATGGTCGCAACGGTCTGTTTTGACAATCTAATAGCCTGCGGTATTTTGGTCAGGTCTGATGAAATGATGGTCATTTTAGCCACGTCCATTGCGATATCCGAACCTTTGCCCATTGCGATACTTACGTCGGCTGTTGCCAGTGCGGTACTGTCGTTGATACCGTCCCCAACCATTGCTACTACTTTGCCCTGTGCTTGCAGTTCTTTTACAAAGTCTGCTTTGTGCTGTGGCAATACTTCTGCCTTGTAGTGCTTGATGCCTGTTTGTGATGCAATCGCTTTGGCAGTGGCTTCGTTATCTCCCGTAAGCATATACAGGTCGATGCCCATATCCTGCATTTCTTTGATAGCCTCTACCGATGTTTCTTTGATTTTATCGGAAATAGCCACTACCGAAAGAGCTTGTTTGCTGTTCGCAAACCAAATAACGGTTTTAGACTGTGTGCCCCATCCGTCAGCCTGCTGTTGCAGTTGGTCGGCAATGGTAATATTGTTTTCGGCTAACAGCTTTTTATTACCTACATAGTAGGTATCGTTGTTGTAATCGGCTTTTGCGCCTTTACCTGTGATACTATCGAAGTTGGATAATGCAGTGGCGGAAACTCCCTCCAAATGTTTCACAACGGCTTCAGCTAATGGGTGCTCCGATTGCTTTTCAATACTCAATAAAACATCTTTAGTTGTATCATCATTGTTCAGCCATTGTATGCCTGTTACCTGTGGTCTTCCCTCGGTAATTGTTCCGGTTTTATCCAGTACGATAGCATTTACTTTTTTCGCTAATTCAAGACTTTCGGCATCTTTAATCAGGATGCCGTTTTCAGCACCTTTACCCACGCCTACCATAATAGCGGTCGGTGTAGCTAAGCCTAAAGCACAAGGACAAGCTATAACCAGTACGGTAACGGCTGCTAAAAGACCTTGCACTACGCCGTTGTCGCCTCCTAAGAAGTACCAAAGAATAAATGTAAGAATGGCAATGGTGATTACTACGGGAACGAAAATCCCTGCGATTTTATCTACCAGTTTTTGTACCGGAGCTTTACTACCCTGTGCATCCTGTACCATTTTGATGATGTGGGCAAGCATTGTTTCTTTACCCACTTTTACCGCCTTAAATTGGAAGCTGCCTTTTTGGTTGATGGTTCCTGCAAATACTTTTTCGTTCTCTTTTTTCAGTACCGGAACAGGCTCGCCGCTTAGCATACTTTCATCTACATACGAGTTGCCCGATACGACCATTCCGTCCACTGCGATTTTTTCGCCCGGCTTAACCAAAATAATGTCGCCTGCGTTTACATCTTCGATAGCTTTTTGTCTTTCGGTTCCGTCAGCTTCTATCACGATAACCGTTTTCGGCTGTAAGCCCATCAGCTTTTTAATAGCTGATGAGGTGTTGCCTTTGGCTTTTTCTTCCAATAGCTTACCTAACAGGATGAATGCGATAATAACGGCTGCTGCTTCAAAATAGACGTGAGCGTGTAAACCCCTTTGATGCCAAAAGTCCATAAACAGCATATTGAACACGCTGAATATGTAAGCAATACCGGTACTCAATGCTACAAGCGTGTCCATATTGGCAGAACGATGTTTCGCCTGCTTCCACGCATTGATAAAAAAGTCTTTGCCTAACCAAAGCACTACCGGAGTGGAGAAAGCCCACATTATTTCATTACCGTAGGGCATATCCATAAAGAACATACCGATAATGACTACCGGGAGCGATAAGATTACCGCCCAAATGGTTTTGTTTTTAAGTTTTCTGAATTTTTCGGCGTGGATAGCTTCTAAGGTTTCCTGCTGCTTGTTCTCGTCTTCAAGTAACAGGTCATAACCACCGTCCTGCACCGCTTTTCTGATTTGCTCGGAATTGGTCATATTTGGCAGGAACTCGACGGTAAGATTGCCTGTACCGTAATTCACTTCGGCATTTACCACACCCGGAGCGTATTTTACCATACTTTCGGCACTGCCTGCACAGGATGCGCAGGTCATACCTAAAACGGGATAGGATTGTTTAACGGTCGGAACGCCGTAGCCTAAATCTTTGATTGCTTTTACAGCTTCGCCTACTACCTCATTATCATTTACGGTAATAGCCGCTCTGCGGTTATTTAGCTCTACCTGATGGGTTTCTACGCCTTTTACCTGTGCAAGTCCTTTTTCGACGATTAATGCACAGTGCTCGCTTTCTACATCCTCTAAAGGAATGTAAATTGTTTCTTTATTTGTTGCCATATTTCGATTGCTTTATTTTCATAATGCAAAGGTGGCAACAATAAAGAGGACTGCTATTGTGAAATTCTGGGTTTGATTTGTAAGATTTACTTAAACCTTATCCAGTGGCTTGCGTTTGTCTTCCCGTATCTGCTTGAAATGGCTCGGTGTAAGCCCCGTTACTTTCTTAAACTGGTTGCTCAAATATGCCACGCTCGAATAATTCATACGGTCTGCAATCTCGCTCAACGACAGCTCATCGTACACCAACAGTTCTTTTATCTTTTCAACTTTCTGTGCGATAAAATACTTTTCGATAGTCGTACCCTCAATATCGGAAAACAGGTTGCTAAGGTAGTTATAATCGTGGTGCAGCGCATCGCTCAACACGTCCGAAAGATTGGTCTTCGCATCGTTGTCCTGATGGTGCACCAGGTCAATGATAACGTTCTTTATTTTCTCAATCATCCGGCTCTTCTTGTCGTCGA
Organism: Kaistella yananensis; assembly: GCF_026107505.2. Classification (NCBI taxonomy): domain Bacteria; kingdom Pseudomonadati; phylum Bacteroidota; class Flavobacteriia; order Flavobacteriales; family Weeksellaceae; genus Kaistella; species Kaistella yananensis. The sequence continues at coordinate 701,372 of NZ_JAPCHZ010000001.1, forward strand.
TGACTTCAAAACCCAAAGGGTCTAAAACATTTTCCAATGCTTCACGCTCTGTCGTGGTTAAATCTTTTTCAAGGATTATTTCGCCCAGTTTTATATTGTTAGCCACTATACCGAGCTTGTCGAGTTCGTTCTGAACTACGAGGATGCAACGGTTGCAGACCATATTTTTGATAAATAATGTACTCATATTTCGCTAAATCACAATTCATTTTGTTGCATCAATACGCAATCACAAATTTACGATTAAAAGTTAAGTATTTATTGATTATGAGCGACTAAGTGATGCAGATAAGTATTTTCATAAGGGAAAACTGCCAAAATCTTCCCCATTGTAGGGATATCTTGGCGGTTAAATTGCTGTTTATTAATAACATTTGCTAAGGTACTCTGATATTGATAACGTAATCCTCCTTACTATGAGAAAATCTTTAGGAACTATTGTTACCGAAATTCAGGAGCAGGAACGGAAACTTTCAGTCACGTGTTCGGGGCTAATTGAAGAGGCTTTTCAAATGACCGTTTTTCTTCAGGAGCTTTTGGTTTCAGCAAAAGAATGTGTGTTAAGTTCGGGGTTTGACAACCAGGCGAAAGAGATTGAGTTCTTTAAAATGGTAAAGCCTCAAATCCTGGGCAAACTTATCTACTACAACAAGCTCTACCGGATGGAAACCTCGTGCCCGGTCAATAACGGGAAAATGTATCACGCCTATTTCTCCAACCATTTAACCGAGCTAAAGATTGAATTTAGGGAACATATTTGCAACTCCCACTTTTACCGATACTACCGTTCGGGCAGGGTGGATAAGGATAGCGAATACTTTAAGCGGGGGCAGATAAATTACCTCGATGGGCTTAATAGTTACGTTTTTGAAATTGACCCGCAATTCTCTACCTATTATGATTACAAAGTAGCCCGCATCATCGCTAACGACCTGTTATACGCCTACCTCTTAACCAAAATCAGCCCCGAAGAAAATCCCGATACCTTTTTTCAAAACACAGACGACATCAAAGAGCTTTCTTGGACGGACAGCAAAAACGCCCTGATTGAGTTGATGTATGCCCTGTACGCATCGGGTGCTATTTCGGGTGGTAAGGTGGGCATCCGAAAGCTCACAGCCATTTCGCAGGTCTTGTTCCGAATTTCACTGACCGATGTGCATCACGCATTCCACCGGATGAAAACCCGTGCAGGTTCTCGCACCTTGTTTTTAGACCAGTTGAAGCAGGCACTTGAAGAATATATGGATAAGGACGTATAAACACCCCGTCAATAAAGAGTTTGAAAGCAATACGCAACCCGTATTGCTTTTTTTGTGCTTGCACTTGCCCATATATGCCAATTGGCAAACAGGCATATTTTCCTACACCAAAAATCAACAAATCTGCCGAAACGCTTATTTAATAAGGCTTTCCGGCAAATTGTAAAATTTTCAAAAAACCACTTTTTCAATTGGTAAGCATTGGCAGACAAACACTGCCACACTTCTGAATTTTGTCCTGTGAATATTAAACAACAGTGCTATGAACATTATAACAGTTGACGAAGAAGTGTGGAAACACCTCAACGAACGGTTGAAAGCCATTAGCGAATATATCCTCAAACTGGAAGATACAAGCTACGATAGCTTGTGGCTCAACAACCACGAAGTCTGCCAGTACCTCCACATCAGTGAAAAAACATTGTGGCGTATGCGCACCAATGGGCAGATAGCCTTTTCAAAAATGTACGGGCAGTATTACTATACGATTGGTGCTATCAAAGATATGCTCAACGCAAACGCTGTGCAGACCACCGATGAATATGTAGAGCAGCTTATGGCGAAAGGCAAAAGCTATATCGAAAAAGGCAGAAAGCTGAAATCAGGTAATCATTAAAAGCGTACCGTATGAATATCGACAAAATGGAATTTGTGGCGTGGATGGAACGCATAATGGATAGGCTTGACATACTCGGCAACCACATAGACGATTTACAAAAGAAGCGCAACAGTATAGACGGCGAGGAATTACTGGACAATCAGGATTTATTGCAAATGCTGAAAATCAGTAACCGTTCCCTGCAACGGTATCGCTCCATAGGCAAGCTCCCTTATTATACCATTAGCGGAAAGCTGTACTATAAACTTTCCGATGTGCATCAGTTCATCAGGGAAAGTTTTAACCCGCCTTTGCCCAAACTGGATGCCAATAAGTGACAAACACTGCCTTTGACTGCCACATAACGCAAATCAGTGAAGGCTTCCTTTACATTCGACCGTGAATTTTTAAAATTTTTCAGACTATGAGCGAAGAAAAAACAAATAAACAGGAAATGCCCGAACAGCTTTCGGACATATTACTCGTACTGGATAAAGAGAAAATGAAAATCCAGGCGGTAAAGAGTATCGACGAAAACGGGAAAATGGAAACCGTGGAACCCACCAAGAAAAACCAAAACCAGTTTATGCGTGTGGATAAAGGCGGCGATTTCTTTTCCAACTTCTTCTCCAATTTTTTCAGCCAGTTAAAGAACCCGACAAACTTTACTTTCTTCAAAGTGCCTGCCCCGGTTGCTGCTGAAAAAGCGGAGGAATTGCAAAAGCACGTAGATAAGCCCACCCCACAGGGCGAAAAAGTGCTGAAAGAACACGAAGTGAAAGCAGAACCCCAACCGGATAAAAAACAAGAAAATCAAAATAATATGGCAACAGCACAAACAACAACGGAAGCAAGCGAATATCGCTACAAGCCGGAGCAGATTGATTGGGACACAATGAAAAACCTCGGATTAAGCAAAGAGTATCTTGAAAAAAGAAACCTGCTCGACCCTTTGTTACGAGGTTACAAAACCAATGAGCTTTTACCGATAGGTATTAACCTCGGTGGCTCTATCCTCCGCACAGATGCCCGCCTGTCTTTACAGCAAGGTGAAGACGGCAATGTTATCGTGGCAATACACGGTATCAAAAAAGAACCTAACCTGCACTTTGAGTTTTTCGGTCACAAATTTACGGATGAAGACAAGAAAAACCTAATTGAAACGGGCAATATGGGGCGTGTCGTCAATTTGGTAAATTCCAAAACAGGCGAACTGATGCCGTCCATTATCAGCATTGACAGGCTGACCAATGATGTAATTGCACTGCGCACGGAGTTTATAAAAATTCCCGATGAAATTAAGGGCGTAAAGCTGAATGACGAACAAAAGCAAACGCTGATGGAGGGCAAACCACTCTATTTAGAGGGTATGATTTCCTCGAAAGGAACGGAGTTTTCGGCAACGGTACAATTCAATGCGGACAAGCGATATGTTGAGTTCCTGTTTGACAGAAGCAACCACAATCAGCAAGCGCAAACGAACCAACAGAACACCCAACAAAGCAATCAGCAAAGCCAACCGCAGGACGCTCCAAGAACTTTCAGAGGCAAAGAACTGGATGATGAGCAGTATAACAAGTTCAAAGCCGGACAAACAATTTACGTTGAACTGAAAGACAAAAAAGACCAACCGTATAAGGGTTATATCACTTTCGACAAAGATACCGGAAAGACCAATTTTGAGTTCCCCGGTCAGTATAAAGCACGGGTAGAACCTGCCGAAACCCATAAAACGCAGACTGCCGTTAATTCGGAGGGCAAAACCAACGAAGCGACCAAGAATGTCCAAGAGCCTTTGAAGTCCGGGCAGCAAAGACCGAAAAACGAAAAGCAACAGGACAACAAGCCTGCAAAATCCAAAGGCAGAAAAATGTAATACAGTATGAAAACAATTATTGCAGAAAAACCAAGCGTAGCAAGGGAAATAGCCGGACTTGTGGGAGCATCCGATAAAAAGGACGGCTACCTGACAGGTAACGGCTATTTTGTTACGTGGGCATTCGGTCATCTAATAGGACTGGGAATGCCAGAAGATTACGGGATTTCAGGATTTGACAAGGCATCCCTACCGATATTGCCCAACCCGTTTTTATTGACCGTTCGTAAGGTCAAAAAGGACAAAGGGTACACCGCCGATACTGGCGCAATAAAGCAACTGAAAGTCATTGAGCAGCTTTTTAATAAAAGCAACAGCATCATCGTTGCTACCGATGCGGGTCGTGAGGGCGAACTCATTTTCAGGTACATTTATGAATACCTGAAATGCAACAAGCCATTTGAACGCCTTTGGATAAGTTCCCTGACCGAAAAGGCGATAAAGCAGGGCTTTGACAACCTGAAAAACGGAAATGAATTTGACGGACTGTATCAGGCAGCGCAAGGCAGAAGCCGTGCCGATTGGCTTGTGGGCATCAATGCTACACAGGCATTGAGCATTGCCGCAGGCAACGGTATCTATTCGCTCGGCAGGGTACAAACGCCAACACTGGCTTTGATATGCAAACGCTACCTCGACAATAAGAATTTCACGGTAAAGAAATACTGGCAGATACAACTAATGCACAATAAAGCCCAGGTTGATTTCAAAAGTATTTCCGCAATTAAATGGGATGAAAAGCAGCTTGCCGATGATACGCTTAAAGCTATTCAGCGTGGCGCAACGGCAACCGTTACATCGGTAGAAATCAAAAGCGTTACAGAACAACCGCCCTTGCTTTTTGATTTGACAGGCTTACAAAAGGAAGCTAACAAAAGGCTGAAATTATCTGCTGAAGCGACACTTAATATCGCACAAAGCCTGTACGAAAAGAAGTTTATCACGTACCCACGTACCGGAAGCAAATACATCCCTGAAGATATGTGGGCAGAAATTCCAAACCTTGTGCGGGCTTTGCAGAACCGTGAAGATTGCAAGCAAGCCCTTACCAAAATCAAATGGGGACGGTTCAACAAACGTATCGTGAATGACCTCCGTGTAACGGACCATCACGGTTTGTTGATTACGGACAAAGTGCCGTCTGTACTCAATGCAGACGAAAACAAGATATACAATATGATTGCGCTTCGATTGCTCGAAGCCATATCGCAAGCCTGTGTCAAAGAAATAACTGATGTATCATTACAGGTATTGCATTACGACTTTACGGCAAAAGGCTGTAAAATTCAGGAAGCGGGTTGGCGTTCCATAAAAGGAAGTTTTACCGATGACGGAGAAGAGCCAGTGCAGGAATTACCCGAACTGCATAAAGGCGACGAACTTGCCATAAAGGAAGCCGCCGTTTTGGAAAAGCAGACCAAACCGCCAGTGCTTTACACCGAAGCCGGGCTTTTGTCGGCTATGGAAACCGCAGGAAAGGAAATCGAAAACGAGGAAGAGCGCAAAGCTCTCAAAAATATCGGTATCGGTACGCCTGCGACAAGAGCCGCCATTATCGAAACTTTGTTTACCCGTAATTATATCGTTCGGGATAAACGTTCCTTAATTCCTACGGAAAAAGGATTGCAGGTTTATGAGTTGGTCAAAGAACGCAAGATTGCAGATGTGGCAATGACCGCCGAATGGGAATTGGCATTGCAGAAAATTGAAAACAATGAAGCAGATGCCGGAACATTCCAAAAGGAAATGGAAACCTACGCCAAATCCATTACCGATGAATTGCTGCAAACCTCTATTGCAAATACCAGCAAGCCCAGTAAAGCAACTAAAAATAAACAGGTCTTTTACCAGTTCATACCGTGGGTGCGGTGGTACGCACATCATCAACTTTTCTACATCTTCTTTAAGGATATAACCCCGGTCGGTTTCCTCCATACTGATTTCGTAATCCTGAAATGGATTATCACGTATCAAGCCTTTTTTAATAGCCAGTTCCGCCAGACTTAATACAGGCATAGTGTAAACCCAAACCGTATTATGCGAAGACTGCAAATCGTACCGGAGGTAAAAATCAAACTCACGGATAAAATCGGCAGTCAACTCACGAAAAGCCATATCATCACGATGATAGCGTTCTTTTATAAACGTGGTAAGATGATTGTAAACCGTGATATACTTATTGTAGGTGCTTTGCGAACGCTCTTCCTTTTCGACTAATTTTTTAAAGTCCTCATTTTGGTCGTTGAAAACTTTAAGGATAGCATCATCCATTACACCAACACCTAAGAACGATAGCTTTACTTTTTGGGCGGTCGCAAAGCCCTCGTGTTTCAGCATATCTTCATAAATCTTGTCGATGCGCCCACGTATGTTATCCAGTTTTTTATTGATGCTTAATGCCTGCGCACTTTTGCCCTGAACTCTTCCGTGTTTTAAATCCCAATTATTGGGGTCAATTTCTAACTTTGTACCGAAAGTTTTAGGGGTTCCGTCAATGGTAATACGTGCCATAATCGGGGCATTACCGTTCTTTTTCAGTTCGTTCTTTTTCAAATAGAAAAGCAGTTTGAACGTCGATTTTTTTGTCTGCTCCATAACTCAAATGTTTAACGTTTAAAATTAAATTACATTGAGTTACAAGGGAATGTAGAAAAGGGTGCAAAAGACTGAAATATAATCGGTTAAGCTATGTAGTTACCGAAGTCAATCAGTAACGATTTAGTAACCTAACTTTGTATTTTCACGCCCAAAAACTATCGGACACCGACTTCTGAACTTGGACTACTATTTTATAAAGCATTGTATAGCAACGGTTCTAACCATTTTGCGTAATTTTGCTTTTATCTAATCTTTTTTTATGAAAAATGTTAATCCCAAACTACATTGATGTCTTTAAACTCAACATTGGATTTCTTTTTCTCGAATAAATTTCTTTCGGGTTGTGACGTTGTTTTAAACCTAAACATTTTGATAAACAAAGGGTTTCCTTGTATGTCTTTAAAAGAAAAATTTAACTTTATAGGGGTGTTTAAAGCAAGATCAGCGAAAGTTTTACTTGATTTGAAATAGTCAATTTTGTATCCATTGCCTTCAATATCTACCATAGAGATATCCTCAAAAACCATTTTTTTGTTCTCATTTTTGGTTTCAACAAGGAATGTTAATACAATCGTTTTATCTTTTGTATTGCCAACTGCTTTGGTTATTTTGAAAGCGGAATTTTCTTTTTCTGTTTCAAGCATTGGCTTATTGATGTCCAATACCTTTTTCAGATACTCATTTTCAGAAGTCAAGACTTTATTCAAGGATTGTAAATTCTCATTTTCTTTTTTTACCTCTTCGAAATTGGTTTGGGTGTAACCGAATGTTACAAATGATAAAGCAAATAAAAGAAGTGTCTTATTCATTTTGTTTGTGTTTTATTAAGACCAAATATACAAATTTCTACAACGATTAATAGACACTAAAACTACTTCTTAAAGTTATCCCCAAAAGTAAATTTTTAGAATGGCATTCAAAATGATTAAACTTTTACTGAAATAGATATTCTTTCGGTTAAAGCGTTTTAGATGAGTACGGATATTCAAGTTTTTTCTCTCAATGGTATTGGTTGCATAACGCTTTACTTTATGAATATCTTTGGGAATTATAAACTGGTAATTCATTAGTTCATCTGTATAAATTGTTTTGGCATCAGCATTTTCAAGAGTTTTGGTTACCACTTTTAGTGTTTTATTGGTTCTTTTTCCAATGAAAAAAGAAGCAACTTGTTTTGATTTTTTATCAATTGCATACACCAACCAATTTAGATTTTTCTTACTTCTTATGAAAAACCGGATTTCGTCCATTTCATACGTTTGTCCAGAAAATAGGGAAGGAGTTTTTATTTCTTTGGCTATGAAGGTAATTCGTTTAAGTAAAGTAGTAATGGAAATTCTAAGAATTCTTGCAGTAGAACGAATGCCCAAACCTTCCTTCGTTAAAAGAACTATTTGTGAATTAATTTGTGGAAGATACGCACGATAGGTGTAAAAATCTAAAAATCTCCTTTTGCAATTTTTGCAAAAAAATTGCTGTTTTTTAGTTTTTGTAGTACCATTTTTTATTATTTCCGAAGAGTAACAGCTGGGACATATTTTGGTATCACTAACTTTGGAACACGAAGAATGATTCTCAAGCATTTGCGGTATGTTTTTTCTGCTAAAATAGACAAGAGTAAGGATTGCCTTACTCTTGTTCTCTAATTATTAATTTTATTTTAATTGATTTTCAGTTGATTACAAATTAAAATATTTGTATCACTAACTTTGGGACATTACCAAAATAAAATTCCCGCTGAAAAGCGGGAAGTTTTTATTTACTGTTTTTTATTAATCCAAACATAAACCCAATATAAAAAAAACAAAATATTTAGTATCAATAAAAATTGGTTTATCTTCTCATACAGAATTATTTTTTTCTTTTCTTTTTCAATATCAGATAATTCCTTTTCATATTCTTTTTTAGTAATTCTCCCTTCCTTGTAATAATATTCTGTATTCAATTTTTCGTCAGAAATACTATATTTATATATAATTTTAAAATTATAAAACTGATATATTGTGGCTAATAAAAATATGATATTTAAAATTTTAAAAATTTTCATAGCCTAAAATTTTGAATCAATCATTAATTCTTGAGTCCTTAAAAACCGTTCATTACTATCATATGGGGGTGAAAAAGTTTTTATATAATTTTTAGGGTCATTTATGAATGGTAAATTAAATCCTCCTGCTTTTAAACTGTTCCAAACAGTTGTAGAACAATTCTGTCCTAATAATGAATAAGTATTTATAACTCTACCACCATTTTTAAGAGGTGTTCCTGAATTATACAATTTGTTATAATAAGAACTTATATTTTTTGCATTTACACCTGTTATTTTATAAATTCTACTTGGATTTTCTGCTATTCTATGTTCTAAATATGAAGTACCTTCTTTCATCATAACCCCATCTCCAACAGGACCATAACCTCCCATACTTGGCGAGTAAGAACCATTATATCTTCCATATGAAAACACTTCTCCGTCTATTTTCATATAAACGTGTCCAAGTCCATCCGTTTCAACTATAACGTATGTTCCTTTATCATTTGCGTTAAAGGAATCTGTCACCTCTGTTGCTTTCGGACCACCTAAACCATCTGCCGTTAAATGCGCCACGTGATTTAATCCAGCCGTTATCAATCCCTGTTTAAATCCATCCATAAATTTACCTCCTGCAATGGATGATGAAATACCTCCGCTTATTCCTCCGGAGGCAACCATAGCCGCTTTCATATAACTATTACCAAATTTATTGTAAGTCATATAATTTCTGTTGGCGTCTTGCATCGCACCATTTCCTGTAAAATTAGTCCCTAAAGCTTGTACACCACTTGCAATTACAGAAGATATCATTGCCGCTAAAAATCCCGATCCAAAATTTCCTGTATTAAGTGCGGACATTATTCCTCCGCTTACAGCGTGCATCCCCGCCTGTAGAGCAGCTTTGCCTATAAAGCTAGCTGCAGCACTACTCGCTACAGATCCGATACCAAAACTTACAGCTCCCATTATGGCACTAGTAGTTGCTGCTTTGCCCAATCCATACCAGACGGGGACTCCGGCAATAGCATTCATTACTATGTTTGAGTCTCGAAATACAAGTCGATTTGATTGTTTCTAAGCTTATCATTTTGAGTTACTTTATTCAAAAAGGATTGATATGATTCCTTGGATTCATCATCTTCAATAATGAGATCTCTGACAATTTTATTTAATGACTTACCTTTTTTATGCAATCCAGGTTCAGCTAACTTTACTAAGTAGTTTTGAGGAATATACTTTATTTCCGGCAGAATCGAATTCTCATCAGAATTACGATTTAATTTCTGACTGAAACCGCCTTTGGTGGTAATCTCAAAATCAAAACCGTCTTCAATTTCGTTTAAATCATATTTATATGAACTGTCTTCATTTTTCAAAACCGTTTCATCTGCTGACAGTGTTTTGGCAATTGAAAATAACAGAATTGATTTACCAGAAGATTTTCCACCAATAATGACATTCAAATTTGGATTCAAATAAATAGGAACTGTTGAAAATACATTATTGGGTGATATGAATTTCACTTTTTCAATTAACAACTTTTCTTCTTTAAAATCAGGTTTCTCATCTTGAATTTTGACACGCTGTTCCGGTTCAAAACAAATTTGACGTAACCCTTCAAAGTTTAAGTCTGCTTTAACCCAAGTGAATTTTGAAAACAAATCGTCTTCTTTATGAGCATCACACCCAATTATGCAGGGTTTTAAAGAACCCCTGTTTTGTAAAACTTCATCAATTTCCGTCTTTAAAATTTCATCATTATATCCATCAGAACCTTCCGATTTTTTTCCAATAAAATACTTTAGATCTTTCGGATTTGCAGAAAAAATAGCATCAGAAATAAAGTAGATTGATTTTCTCAAACCATCTAAACTTCCATTCTCATTTTCAAATAAGTCATAGTGTTTTTGTGTACCAGATGCTCCATCATTGTTAGAATTGCTTACCACCAATAATGTGTTATCTCGAAACTTCTTATTTGTTGAGATTAATTCTTTTAAGGATTTTAAATCTATAACAAAATTTTCAATGCCTTTATCGTATTGTTTTTTCTCATCCGTAATAGTAGAATCCAATGATTTTCCATAGCTACTAATACCATAACGATTCATCTTGATTTTATCCTGATTTTCTATGTGAGAAAAAAAATCATTTTCCAAATCAGCAACATATCCAGGATTAAAAATACAATGAATATTTATTAATCGTCCTCTATCTGTTGATGGTAACATACGAAGTTCCACATTGGGAAATATAAATATATTTTTGATGAACTCAATTTCATTTGGATTGAATCGTGGATTGCCTTCGGTATCTACCTTCAACTCAATATTTTCTCTGTATTCAATTGCATCCTTATACCTATCTATTGAAAAATAATCAGTTATCCCAATCGCGGATATTTGATTTTCATAGGCTTTTTTATAGAAAATATGAAAAAAATCTTCCATTGTAGAAGAAGAAAATTGGTCGTTTTTATTGGTTCCCTTGGTATGAATATGGAAATTCCATTTGTTCCATTCTGATCCGATGTTATGTTTCATTGTTATAGTGTGCTTTTGTGGAAAACAAAACTTTATAAAATTAAGCATTTTTTGTAAGCCAGACTATAAAAGTTCAATCACTTACCTATAAAAAGTATCGCAAGGTTCAACCACTAACCTGTAAAAAATAACGCAAGGTTAAGGCCATTAACCTGTAAAAAATAATGTACGGTTCAATCGCCAACCAGTAAAAACTAATATAAGGTTCAGCATCTAACCTATTAAAAATAATGCAGGGTTCAAGCATTGACCTATAAAAAATGATATAGGGTTCAACCACTTACCTATTAAAAATAATACAAGGTTAGACCACCAACCTATTAAAAATAGTGTAAGGTTTACCCATTAACCTATAAAAAATAATGCAGGGTTCAAGCATTGACCTATAAAAAATGATATTGGGTTCAACCACTTACCTATTAAAAATAATACAAGGTTAGACCACCAACCTATTAAAAATAGTGTAAGGTTTACCCATTAACCTATAAAAAATAATGCAAGGTTTATCCACTAACCTGTAAAATATAATGTAGGATTCAATCGACAACCTGTAAAAAATAATGCAGGGTATTAATTTTACACTCTAAAAATAAGATTTACAAAAAAAACGCTGATAATCAATAACTTATTAAAATCAAGATAACTCTATTATCCATTTTCCAGATCTCTAAAAAAATCTCCGAATCAATATAGCAAGATGTGTCTTTGTATATACAGCTTTTCAAGTTGCATCACCAAAGACGATCTTGCCTTTTTTGCAAAAAGGGGAGAAAAACGGCGGAACTTGTTTTTCTGTTTTTTCTGAAATTTTAAACAAAGAGTCCAGAATAGTCCAGATTATTCTTTTTTAGTCTTCCAAGAATCCAGTATAGTCCAGATTGGTCTTATTTAGTCCACGTCCCATGAATACTATTGTTTTCACGGTTTTGATGTTTCAACTTTGCAGAAGAAATTTTAATCAAAATGATGAAAACACTACTTTATTTTTTTCTGTTGATTGTTGGCATATCGGTAAAAGCACAAGTCGGCATCAACACCACAAATCCTGAAACAACTTTTGAAGTTGTAGGAAAACCAAACGATCCCAGTCATTATGACGGCATCATCCCACCAAGAATTACCGGTGACCAATTGGCTTCAAAATCTTATTCAAATACAAAAAAGGGCGCGGTAGTCTTTGTAACCTCTCCGGCGTCTAATCTTTCCGGGCAGGTCATCAATGTCAGCGAGTCTGGAATGTATTATTTTGATGGTAACGTATGGCAAAACTTTGCAAAAGAAAAACAGCCGACTGAATACCGAATCGTTTTGACGTTTGATGAAAATGGGACTGATCCTTTAACGGCGACTTCAACATGGTCTGCACCTGTAAATTATTCCGGAAACAGTCATGCTTATCTAACCTCTTCAAAATATTACACGATTGGAACCAAAAATTTCGGAGGATTGAAAGGATTTGTCCTTTTCAGAAAAGTTAACGGAATTGTCAATGTCAGATTCCAGATCTACCGGTCTTACAATTCTGCACCAATTACAGGAAACGCCTTTATCAGTATAGCAAGCATCTACAGCGACATCGGCTACATTCCCAATCAAATCGTATTACTTCATACTGAAAATTCCACCCAGTTTTTCCCGGCATTGCTTGAAAATTACTCGATTCAAATTCCCCAAACCTCACTCAATGCCATGTCCACCTCATATTACACCTACGGTGAAGTACAGGGATACTCCAATTGGATCAAGCCTTATCTGCCTTAAAAATAACAAAAACAAACGATATGAAAAATGACAAAAGAAGGAAAGGAAGAGGTGATCCTGATCAGGGTTCAAAAACTCCGAAAAGAAAAGTGGAAAAAAATCTGTTCCAAGAGAAAAATTTCCCTCACCAGTTTAATTATCGATTCGGTGGAAAACAGGATTTTAGAGGATGAACGGAGAAGCATATTAGCGTTCATTGAAAAACAGGACAACATTTTCATCAAGATTGAAACCAACATCAATCAGATAGCGAGAATCGTTAATGGCCAAAAGTTTATTTCCCAAACCGAATTGAGCAATTTTCAAAACCAACTGAAAACCATCGTTGACTTGAAGGAAAAGCAAAATGAGATATTCTTAAAAATTTATTCACTCATCGCCAATGATCGTTAAGATTTTAGGTTCTGCAAGTTCCAATTTTCACGGTGTTCAGTACAACGACAAAAAGGTGGAGAAAGGAACGGGAGAATTGATGCTGTTGAAAAACTTTCCCTCCTTCATCAACGAAGGGAGCAGTCCGGAGCAGGTTCGGGATTATTTAAAATCTATCTCGAAAAGCGACAAGGTAAAAAAGCCACAGTTTCACGCCGTGATTTCCACCAAATTTAAGGCACATCCGAAGGAGGAACTCACAAAGGTTGCGGACGATTTTATGCAGGAAATGAGTTATGGCAACCAACCCTATATCGTGGTCTTCCACAACGATACGGAGAACAACCATATCCACATTGTTTCGACAAGAGTGGACAAGGAAACCGGAAAAAAGATCAATGACAGTTACGAGCGGTTAAAAGCGCAGAAAGCCCTCGCCACGACCCTCGAAAAACTATACGGCATCACGCCGGAGCAGGAACTTGAAAAATTACTGGAATACAGAATAGGTTCGATAAAACAACTGGAACTCTTGCTGGAAAGAAGCGGGTTCAGACTATCACAAAACACAAATGATGAAAAAAGATATGATATTCTGAAAAAAGGCGTAAGGCTCAAAACCATTGACGGCAACCAAATAGGTTTGAACCTAAATTCAAAAGACAGCAGGATTTTCCAATTAAGAGCCATTTTGACCAAATACCGAGAACTCAGTTCCAACAAGGTGTTCCGGGTAGAAGACAGAAGAAAACAGGAATCCATGCTTCCCGAGGAAAAACACAAAGACTGGAAACCCAAAATAGAGTTTGAAAGCGAACTGCAAGAAAAGTTAAGGGACATTTTCAGACTGGATGTGGTCTTCCACCACAAAGACGGGCAAAACCCTTTCGGTTACAGCCTGATTGACCACAAAACCGGAGCGGTGTACAAGGGAAGCGACATCATCAAAATGAATGAACTGTTCGAGTTAACCGATGATAGGATTGACAAAAAATTATTTGAAAGTTTAAAAGACTACAATATTACAGACGCCGCATCAAAGAAGATTTTGATGGAATATTTAAAACGAACGAAGACAGAATTGATACCGAAAGACTTTATGCTTTTCGAAACCAAGCGAAGAAAGATCAAGGATATTTTTGAATCGGTGAAAAAGGAAGCGAAGGACTACATGAAGAACCAAAATTCAAAAGATCTCCACCTCATAAAATCAGAAGACGGAAAATATTATCTCGTCCACACGAAACTTCACTATGTGGGAGCATTGGAACATCTGATCGGGGAAAAGGAATATCAAAAGTTTTTGAATCCACATCAACAAACACCAACGCTACAGCCAAAAGATGATGAAAATCTGTCAAAGGAACTGAGCCAAAGTGTAAACGATCTGCTTTTTCAGTTCACCAAAACATCAGGATCGGGAAAAGACCCCGCGGAAGACGAACTCAGAAAAAGACGTAAAAAGCGAAGATAAAATTACAGATAACCGTCAACCATCAAATAATAAAATGATTATCACATTTGCTACCCAAAAAGGCGGAGCCGGAAAAACTACCCTCGCCATTGCGTTTGCCAATTATCTGTCCATTGTGTCAGAAAGCAGCATTAAGGTTTATGATTTCGATTTTCAGAAATCCTTCTACTCTAAATGGCTGGATGATGAGGAATCGGAATTGCCCAAACTCTACGATGTGGAAGTCATCGGCGAGGATGATACAAAACCGCCTTTCAGGGATTTGGAAGAAGTCATCGAACTGAAGGAAAGTGAAAACATCTACATCTTCGATTTGGCGGGAACACTTGACCGGAAATACAGTGATGTCCTTATTTACAGTGATTTCATCATTATTCCATTTGAGTACTCCGATGTATCGGTAAAATCGACTTTGGTCTTCAAAAATATGCTTGGTTTATTGGAAAGTGAGGCAGAACGCATCTTTATCCGCTCTAAATACGACAAAGGTTACAAATACCGGAACCAAAGAGAAATGGACCAGGAACTTGCCAAATATGGGCTTCTGCTTGAAAACTCCGTACACAAAAGAAACAGCCTTCAAAGTATCAACACAAGAACGCTGAATTACGACCAAAAAAATGCGGTCAAAAGACCCTTTAAAGAAATTATTGACCACATCAACAAGGAACTGAAAATAACCCTTTAATCACAAAAATCAAAAACACAAATGCTAAAATATTCACTCATCTTAATAGGAATCTACGTTCTGTATTATGCCGGAAACATTGTCTATGACCTGTTTTTGAAGAAAGAGAAAACAGCGGTTACCGATGAAGCCGAGGAATTCTCCCTCGTCAGTTTTGCCAAAACAGAAAGCCCGCCGGAAAGTCGTATTGAGATTGATGATGTCGAAAATATCCGAACTCCGAAATCCTTTCAGAAGGTTCATCCTCCATTATCAATCGATCCATCCACAGTTTTCGAACCACCCGATTTGGAAGAAATGAGAAGAAAATTTGAAGCAGAGGAAGAACTAGACGGAGACATTCCCAAGACTGAATCAACAGAAGAGATAACGGTTTCAGAAACTAAAGAAGATTCAGAACAAGCCGAAAAGGAAATCTCAACCGCACCCGAAGAAGAAGTTGAAGCCGAAACGGCAGAGGAAAAAATAGTTCAAATTCCAAAACCAACACTACAAGAAGAGAATGAGCAGTATTGGAAAAAAATGGTCAGTCTTGCGCAGACCTCCATCAAACTAGTTAAGAACTACGATGGCGAAAAAGTCTATCATTCCACACAATAAACAATACACAAACCCATATAACTAACCTAGAATTTTTTAAAAATGATGAAAAAATTTTTCAAAACCAGAGTGGCCCAAAAGAAAGTATTAACCGTTGCTTTACTGATGCTGGCAATGTCCCCAATGTTTGCTCAGGGCGGTGCAACTGCTATCTCGAATGCGGCAAGTGACATCAGGGATTACTGGGATCCCATTAAACTCATCCTAAAAGCCGTCGGCGGTCTGGTCGGATTCATCGGCGGACTCAGAGTTTACAACAAATGGACGAACGGTGACCAGGATGTCAACAAAGAAATCTTGGGCTACGGCGGTGCCATGATCTTCCTGATTGTCGTTCCGGAATTCGTAACCGCATTCTTTGCCTAAGATGGGTTACTACCTCTACAAGGGGCTTAAAAAACCCCTTGTCTTTTTCGGACTCAAAGGCAAATACATCTTTTATGCGGTAGGCGTTGTCGGAGGTGGAGTCGTTGCAGCACTCATTTTATCCAAATTCGGATTATTGGGTTCATTGTTCGGACTTGCAGTCACTGCGGGAGGCGTGTATTTAATCTTCAGAAGGCAGGACAAAAACGGACTCTATGACAAAACCAAAAACTTCGACCAGGTAATGATTTTCCCTAAAAGATTCAACGCAAAAAAATTGTCCAGAAAATCCAAAATTGAAAAGTAAAAAAGTAACACAGTAAAATTCTATATGAAGACAAAAAAGCAGGCATTCGACATTCCGTTCATCGGCTACGACTACGGTAAGGACTACGGTTGGGATTTTGACGTGCTTTTCGGGCAGTATGAAAACCCCATCATTGGAATCAAAATCAAAAATATTGTGGAACAATATTCCGCAGACCCCGACAACTATCTGAACTTCCATACCGTACTGAATCAGGTCGTATCCATAATTGGTGAAGGAAGAATCATTCAGAAACTCGATATTTTTTCAAAAAAGAGATACACGGCAGAACCATCCAACCAGTTTCTGCAGCAGAAATATTCCGAACACTTTGACGGTAGGCTGTTCAAAACCATTGAGACCGTGCTGTTTTTCACAGACATTGTCGACGACAAACTGAAAAAGAAAAACAAGCCCTACGACTTTTCAGAAAAAAGTTACAAAGAACTCCGTGATAAATGTCAAAAGGTTCTGATGCTCCTCAAGCAGAGCGGGTGCGAACCCGAATTTCTTTTTGAGAAGGATTTTGAATATTACATTTCGGGTGTATTGTCGATGCAGTTTACCGAAATCCCTGTGTTTGACAATATCAAAAGCACCAACGAATACCTACAGATGGGCAGCCGGTTTGTCAAGAACATTTCCTATGTCGATGTCGAAAACATCGACCTGCCATCAGAAATAGATACTTATTCCGTATTGGGTGGAAACGGCGCCGCATCGGAAACAGCGGTGGATAATTTCACCTTTATCAACGAACTCGAGGATTACGAAACCATCGTTTACAATCAGATCATTACCATTCCATTGCAGGCACCACAGCAAAGGGAACTCGACAAGAAAAAGAAGAAGCACGAAGGAGCGGCGAACAACTCACCTTCCAACGCGATTATTGCCGAGGAAATCCAAACCCTTTTACACAATATCGCTATTGATGGACAGTTGGTGGTCAACGCGCATTTTTCCCTGCTGTATTCAGCAGACTCTTTGGAAAAAATGGAAAGCATTCAGTCGATGATCGAAAACAAACTCTTCACCAAGGGGATTATCGTTTCCAAGAATGCCTACAACCAATTGGAACTCTTCCGCTCGGCAATTCCCGGCAATGCCACCGAACTTCGGGAGTATGATTTATTTATGACGACAAGCGAAGCGGCCTTGTGTTTTTTTTTTAAGGAAAGTTACCCCGTGAACGAAGAATCCAACTTTTATCTACGATTTACCGACAGACAGGGCGTTCCGCTCAAAGTCGATCCTGCGGACTTGCCTATGAAGACGGGAAGAATCAACAACCGAAACAAATTCGTGTTGGGACCGTCCGGTTCAGGAAAATCCTTTTTGATGAACAATATCGTGGAGCAATACCTGACCTATAATTACGACGTGGTTATTGTGGATACCGGAGATTCCTATTCCGGAACCTGCAAATACAAAGGCGGAAGATACATCCAGTACACCGAAGAAAAACCGATTACGATGAACCCGTTTCTGATGGACAAAAAGGAGTTCAACATTGAAAAAATTGAATTTCTCACCAACCTCATATTCCTCATTTGGCAGGGACCGGATGCGGCGATGTCCGCGGCGCAGAAATCTATTCTGGACAATGTGCTGATGTCGTATTACCACCAGTATTTCAATTCAGGAACCCAGTGGTATGAAAAGAAAACCACGGAGGAACTCATCTTGTATCTCGGCAAGTACAACATTCACGAAGAAGATCTTTATGCCGATTTTGAGAATCAGGCCAAAGGACAAAGCAACTATTACGATATGTTGGGAATCGCCTTCGATGCGGATGCGGACGAGATTAAGGAAGCCTTCAGGAAACTGGCGATAGAATACCATCCCGACAAAAACCTGAACAACCCGAATTACGACAGCGAAAAATTTTACAAAGTTTATGAAGCGTATGAAACCCTGAACGATCAGGAAAAAAGGCAGATTTACAATGAGACCCAACTGATCCTCATCAAGGCGAATGAGGTGATTAAACATCCCAAATCCGCGGAAGAATGGAATGCGTCGTTCAGAACATCCATCATCAAAAAAATCAAGGAACTTGAAGAAAAGTTGGAAGCCAAAGAATTGTCTTTTAATGGATTTTACGAGTACTGCGATAAATTTCTACCACTTTATCTGAATAATAAAAAGCACGCAATTACCGAAAGAGAATTCAATTTAAGAACCTTTTTGTTTGTACTGAAAGACTTTTACAAAGGCGGAAGATACGGAACCACGCTCAATGAAAGTGCAGACAATACGCTCTTCGACGAACCATTTATTGTTTTTGAAATCGACAATGTCAAGGACAACCCGAAGCTGTTTCCGATAGTGACCTTGATTATTATGGACACCTTCATCCAAAAAATGCGACTTCGGAAAGACCGCAGAAAAGCCCTCATTATCGAAGAAGCGTGGAAGGCGATTGCTTCCAAACTGATGGGTGGCTATATCCTTTATCTCTACAAAACCGTCAGAAAATTTTGGGGCGAAGCGGTGGTCGTTACACAGGAACTTGACGATATTATCGGAAATGCAGTGGTAAAAGACAGTATCATCAACAATTCCGACACTTTTATTCTGCTGGATCAGACGAAGTTCAAGGACAATTTTGACCGGATTGCTGCATTGCTTTCCCTCAACAAGGTAGAGCGCAACAAGATTTTTACGATCAACAATTTGAACAACAAATTTGGAAGAAGCCGTTTCAAAGAGTTTTATCTGAAGCGGGGTTCCAAAGGCGAAGTTTATGGCAACGAGGTTTCCCTTGAGCAGTATCTGACTTACACTACCGAAAAACCTGAAAAATCCGCAGTAGAATACTACGTCCAAAAATACGGCAACTACGACGAAGCATTAATCAAAATAATTGATGATTTGAAAAAATTCGGAGACGGTCTTGAAAACCTGGTATCGCTGGTCAATCTCTATCAGAAACCTTTGGACGCGAAACTGACCGCCTACTATCAGAAAATGAAACAGGAGAATGCAGGAAAGAATGTCTTCAAAATCATTTCTCAGGAATTGGAAGACCGGAATATCAGTTTGTCAGCATTAATCAACCAAAAACACAATGCACATGAAAAAGTTTAGCAGTAAAATCATGATGATACTTTTCCCTCTTTGGGGAATAGCAGGCTTTTCCCAAACCACTTATATCGATCCCACGGTAACGGCAGCGATGATTCTCTATTCCGAGAATCTGAAAGCAAAGCAGAACGATGTCATTGAGGAAACCTCCAAACTGAAAGATGCCCAAACCTGGGTGGGAACGCAGATGGTCGTAGCGAATGACATTCAAAACAAGATTTTAAAAGGTCTGAAAGAAGTATCGGGAACATTGCAGAACGGCATTCAGGTCAAGGAAATTTACTCGGAATTGAATAAATGCTATCACTATTCTTCACAGGTGGTTCAGTTAGCATCCCAACATCCCGAATATGCCATTTTTGGAGTGAAGGCCTCGCAGAAAACCTATGAGCAAAGTTTAAAAATCGTGACCGATGTCTCGGATATTTTGGCTTCGGGCGAACTCAACCTTGCCACCGCCGGAGACCGCTATAAACTCCTGCATAATATTTCCGGGAATGTGAAAAACCTGAAACTATGGCTTCTGGCGATCAAACTTCGACTAGAGAAAGCCAACCGACTGGGTTTTTGGAACTCCATCAATCCGTTTGCTGGATACATCAATACCGACAAAGGCATCGTGGAAAATATAATGAACCGGTATAAGAGGAATTTTTAAAAGTGGGGTGATGAAAACAAAACTCATTCTAATCCTAGTTCTTCCAATAACCTATGTCACAATGACGTCCTCAAGCGGTGGTTCCACACCTTCTTGGGAGCAGGAATATGTTTCCTTTCCGATGATGAATATTGAAATCAATTCTACGATGAAGGAACACGATAGACAGAAGGAGATGCGGAAAAACCAATTAGCCAATGCCACGGTAGAAACTGCCAACAGAACGCAGTGGAAAGGATTCAAGGACAAGGTCACGAAGATTCAGGACCGGTTACGAATTGTATCCTTCGCTATTCAAGCCATACCAACCGGAATTGCAATGAACAGGGAAATCACAAAAATCATCCAAAATCAGACAGCCATCGTCAACGAGATTCAAACCGCACCGTTATCCATCATTGCGGTATTGCCCTCACAGGTTCAGTTTGTGGACGACCTGCAGATGGTGACCAGGCTGATTATTGGGATTGTGGCTTCCTACGGAGCAATGAACCAGATGGAAAAATCGGAACGGAAAATCCTTTTGGATTACGCCTTAGGCGAGGTAAAAACGCTCAGCCGAAATTCTACGCATATGCTGCTGAAAATTCGGGACATCAAAGCCAAAGTATTGCGCAACAAAAGGGCATTTCAATACTACGTGAACCGGGACAAGCAGGTCGTGGAAAATATAATGAACCAAATAAAATCCTTCTAGAATGCAACAAATATTTTTTGTCATCATATTGCTGTTAACCACGGGATTAAAAGCCCAGCAAATCGCCATCAATGACCGGCTGTTGGTTCAGTTGACCACCAATCATGGCGTGAGAATGGCAAGCGAACAGGCATTTCTGGATTCCTATGAAAAGCAGAAGGCAATGTATGACGATATTAAAAACAAGACGGCGCAGGTCATCGCCATACAGGAATACATTTACCAGCAACTTAAGAATGTCAATTCAGCCCTTTCGCAGAGCAAAAAACTGGTGTATCTCTATCAGTATATGGGAAAAATCGCCACCAATTCCAACAAAATGCTGGACTTGTCTGCCCAACATCCCGAATATGCCGTATTAGTCTCCAAATACTACATCGAAATCGGCAAACAAGCCGTGAAACTCAAACAGGAAGTCATGCAGGACATCCTCAATGAGGATAAAGATTTCTTAATGGATGCGATGGACAGGGAAATGCTGATTGAGAAAGTTTTTACCCGGGTCCGGAACATCAACGGCAACATTCTCTACATCATTTTAAGGTTGGAGAACGCCAAGAAAATCCCATACCTCTATCAGGTTCAGGTTTTAAGAAACTACGTCAACATCGACAAAGCCATTGTAGGAGAAATCATTC
This sequence comes from Kaistella yananensis, assembly GCF_026107505.2. Taxonomy (NCBI): domain Bacteria; kingdom Pseudomonadati; phylum Bacteroidota; class Flavobacteriia; order Flavobacteriales; family Weeksellaceae; genus Kaistella; species Kaistella yananensis. Next base: position 722,935 of record NZ_JAPCHZ010000001.1, read on the forward strand.
AAAAATACCGATACATCTTCAACTAAAAACAAAAAAAATACAGATGAAAAATTTAATTAGAAAATTAGGAATGCTCCAATTGATGCTCATTTCGATGGGCGTATTTGGACAGGTAACCGTCAAGCGACTGTATGATCCGTCCATTGTCGCCCAACACAAAAGGATGGTCTTCCAGAGTTGGGGCGACTGGCGACCTTATCCCAAATATTTTTTGGGCATTCAGACCAACTTTGCCTATGCCACGGTTTGGGGAATGTGGGCGCCAAGCATCAACAGGGACTATAAAAACGGGGAAGACATCCGACCGCTAAAACCGACTGGAGTCCAAAACCAACGGTTTGCACAGGTAAAAATTGAAGAAGAGGAAGCCAAAAAAATCAAAGCTGCTTCCGACACCATTTATAAAAGAAGCGTTCAGGATTTTGCACATTGGACATCCGCCACGGTTGATGCCGATCCGCTTTGGTTGCTTTACTATAAAAGGATGCTAAAGCCCATTACCCAGTTTCCCGACACTCCGCAGAACTTTATCGAATGGCGGCTGAAAGACCAGCAAACGTACGATATGCTCAATACCACGGGAACTCTCAAGAGAATGCAGGAAGAACTGGACATGATCAAGGAAAAATATTCAATGTCCAGAAGTATGGATATGCCGAGAGGAAAACGCTTTATCATGTATCACGAAACCCTCATCCGGTGGAGAAAATTGGTCCAAGAATTAAGGAAATACAACAACAAGACAACGTTGTTGCTGGACTACAAGAATATTCTGAAAAATCATTCACCCTATGCACTGCCTCAAGCGTGGACACCCGCATCGGACAAGCAGATTATCCACAACATGATGCAGCAATACAAACACCGATTTTAAGATGAACAGAAATACCACATTATTGTTTTGCCTTTTGGCAACCTTGCTTCCCATCATCGGATTTGCTCAAACCGATAGTGATTACAGCAACCTGCTTCAATTTCTGAAAGGCGACGGCGCATTTGAGAAATGGTTTATGGAGGTCTTCACTAAACTGGACAACAGCGTTCAGGACAGTGCTGCAGGTTCGGCATTGGTCGGAAGGGCGATTGGAGGATTGGGAGCATTGATGTACCTCGGTTATATGGGCTGGCAAATGGCGGCGGGAGACCGCGAATGGGAAATCACCCCGATGCTGAAGCCCATCCTCATAGGATTTACCCTCGTGTATTGGTCGGGATTCGTGAATATGATTCAGGCACCCTTTGAAGCCATTGCCGTACCGGGAATTGCCATTTTCAGCGACATTGAATCCGAAGTGAATGATTTAAGAGTGCAGCGTTTCAAAAAGCAGCAGCAGTTGCTGGACGCAGTCATCAAGCTGAAAGCCGATGAAGATGCCAAACAGGACGTCATCAACAATACAGGAAAGGACGCGGACGATTCCTGGTTCGATATCAGCGAGGGATTGGACAAACTCATCCAGCCCATCAAAGAGTGGCAAATACGAATGGAATTCCAACTGCAAAAATTGGTCGCAGAAATCATTGAATTTATCTGTCTTTCCGTTCTTAGGATTTGTGTCTACCTGATATTCTTCATCCAAAAAATCTGGGCTTACATCCTCATTATTTTGGGACCGATTGCTGTTGGAATGGCGCTCATACCCGGATTTGAGAACTCACTTTACAGTTGGGTTTCCAAATTCATCAATGTCAATCTCTACACTTTCGTTGCCTACACTATCATTAATATCGGCCAGCAGCTCATTGCATCCGGTTATGAAATGGAAATTGAACGCTATGACACGCTTTTAACCAACGGGACCATTACCAATCTTGATGCATTAATGGTCTATGTAAGCAATTCTGGAATGATTTATAACCAGCTATTCACCTGTGTCGCCTATATCGTGACAGGAATCGGGGTACTGATGACGCCGACCATTGCCGATACCATTGTCACAGCGGGAGGAGCCGGAGCGATGACTAAGATGAAGATGGCCGCAGCACGAATCACCGGAGGTGCCAGAACCACCATACTTGCCGTGAAAACGGGAGGTGCGAGTGTTGCGGGAGCAGCGGCAAAATCTGCTGCTGCAGGTTCTGCTTCAGGGATGGTAGGAAGTACAATGAATAACTCAAAAAAATAAGAACATGCTGATCAAAAATATAGAACAAAGAATAAAAATCAACAAAATTGTTTCCCTCGGAACGGTGGCTTTTGCAGTCATTATCGTGCTGGCGGGTTTCTTTTTCGTCTACAAGATGATTCAGGATTCCAGAAAGTCCATCTACATTTTGGATAACGGGGTGCCGGTTTTGGCAAAGCAGACCGATGTACTGCTGAACCGACCTGTGGAATACAAAGCCCAGATCGAACTGTTTCACCGGCTGTTTTTCACGCTCGCTCCCGATGATGCATACATCAAAGAAAATATTCAAAAATCCCTTTACCTCATTGACGACAGTGGAAAAAAAGAATACACCAACCTCAAAGAAAAAGGATTCTACAACCAGATTGTGGCTTCGAGTTCAATGGTGAGCATCCATACGGATTCCATTTCACTGAATATGGAGCAAAAGAAGTTCTCCTTTTACGGAAAGCAGATGATTACCAGAAAATCAGCAGTCATCACCCGGAAACTCGTTACCGAAGGCTTTTTTGAGGACATCATCCGAAGTCCCAACAATCCTCACGGTGTTCTCCTTAAGAACTGGAGAATCCTTGATAACGAAGAACTGTCGAACCAAACCAAAAATTCCTATTAAAAATGATTGCCTTACTTAAACAAACTGCAATGACCGCATGGGAACGGGCGGCAAAGCATCCGAAAAAGTTTTTCGCGTATTCGATGATTTTTCTGTCGGTATCGTTTGTCGGCTCACTGATTCAGGGGATTTTCTTCCCGTCTAATTCATTGTTCAAAATCAAACCGCCGGCGCTTTATAACAAAAGTGCCGTCCACCAAAATTCCGATGTAAAAAGGGATAAGGAAATGGAAAACATAGTGGAGGAACTCAAGGGCTTAAAACTGAAAAGAGATCGAAACGAACTGAGAAAGGAGGACAGCTTGAGAATAGAATACCTGTACAGTCAGTATCAAAAACTAAAAAATTCCGGTAGTACCGAAAGCAATTGAATTAAAAATAGCAACTCAATGAAAAAAATAAACTTTAAAGACAAGAAATATGTGCTGCCGCTGTTGGCGCTTCCGTTTCTGTTGCTTTTCATTTATGTGGGGGCGCAGTTCACCAAGGAAGACACCAAAAAGGATCAGCCTAAAGAACTTTCGACATCATTTGGTGAAACTCGGGATTCCATTATGACCAAAAATGATGCGTATGATGCCTTTTTCAAAAATGGCGACAACAGATCGATGTTAGAAGGATTGGACAAGGAACATGACAGTTTAATGAGTTACCAAGACCAAATTTCCATCGACCAGAAACGAAGGATAGATTCCCTAAAGGCGGTGTCATCAAGACAGAATCAAATTCCGGTAAAAGGAAAACCGTCGTCTTATTACAATCCCAAGAATGAAGACAAGGACTACAACCGCTCAGCAGACATCATCCGGATGCTGAACGACAAATCCTACGGAAAACCTGAAAACGAATATGCTTCAGAAAGTCCTAAGGAAAAAACACAAAATGTTCAGCCCGACCCGGTAAAATATCTGAAAGAACAGATGCTGGTGATGGATTCATTGGAAAAATCGAGAGATCCCGAATACCAGAGCAAGTTATTGGCAGAACAGAAACTTAAAGCCAACAAGGAAAAAATTGACGAGTTTCTCAACTCTACCTTCAATGTCAGCAAGTCAGGAATAAACAGTGGCTTCAATGCCTTTTACAGGGAAACGGAGAACAGTTTCATAAAAGCCGTAATCGATGAAGACAACAAAGGTTTTCTCGGCAGCAGAATCCGATTTAGGCTTTTGGAAGATATATTCGTGGGACAAAGAAAGATTGAAAAAGGTTCTATCCTTTACGGTCAGATTTCAGGATTTACTATGCAGCGGGTGGACTTAACCATTGTCTCGGTATTCACCGAAGGTGAAATTCTGCCGGTCCATCTCTCTATTTACGATTTGGACGGAATGAAGGGGCTGTATGTTCCGCAAAGTGTTTTCCGTGAGATGATCCGTGAAATGGGAAGCAATTCTGTTCAGGGAACGCAGATGGATATGGGCGGTTCAGGATTCTTCACGAGCATCGGAAGCAAACTGTTTACCTCCACCTCTAAATCCATTGCCAATCTGATTAAGACCAATAAAGCCAAACTGAAATACAATTCCTATGTCTTTCTGATTGACGAAAAACAACTTAAAAATTCAAAAAACCCATAAAAGCCAAAAGATGAAAAATACATTCGTACTACTATTCGCATTTATCGCCAATATTTTGATGGCACAGACGGCAACCAAAGAACAAATCCTGTCGGAATTGCCCGAACTTGAAATTACCAAAGATGTAAACCTGCACATTATTTCGCCGGAGCCGATTCAATACGTGGATTTATCGACACAACAACTGACGGGAGATTTGCCAACCACCAACATCGCGAGAATTAAAATCACAGACAATATTCCGACCGATTCAAAAGAGAAAATAAAAACACCATTTTCATTTTCCAATGGTAGCACTGTCGGAATCATTACGGTAGTTGCGCAATCATTTATCGCCCAATACAAAGCCGTTTACAGGAATTCTGAAAACAGGAATATCGCAACCAATATCCATATCCAGCCCGAAGCGATGCAACCGATTGAATTCAACAAAATGGCTTTTTCAAATCTGGAATTGGGAAAGTTTGCGATGCAAATTATCCAGAAAAAGACCGATGAAAAGCCTATCCGCGAACAAAAAAATCTGAAACTCACAATGCAGCTCAACAACGTCTATGTGATGAGCGATTATATCTTTCTTGACTTGACCTTTAAAAACCACACCAACCTGAGTTACGATATTGAAGATTTAAAATTTTCGATTGAGGATAAAAAGATTTACAAGACGACGAACAACCAGAGTATTGAACTGAAGCCGATTTTTCGGTTGAACGGACAAAAAAGTTTCAGGAAAAATTACCGGAACATCTATGTCTTTAAAAAATTCACTTACCCGAACAGCAAAGTAATGATGATCCGGCTGATTGAAGAACAACTTTCGGGAAGAACCATTGAGATGAAAGTAAACTATTCGGATATTTTAAAAGCAGATACATTTTAATTATGATTTCATTTTCAACGTACATAACAATATTAGGAATAATCTTAATAGTCATGATTATTCTACTTGTTTCTTCAATTATTTCTCAGTTTAAGTACAAGAAAAACAATGAGGAGATTATCAAAGATTTTAAGAAGCAACTATACCTCAAAGATTGGTATAAAGAAATTGCAAAGAATATCTATGGTAATGAGTATATCGAAGAAGCAGAAAAAGAATTTGTAAAAAAGTACAATTTATAACAAAACCATGCAAGAACAACAACATCAAATCAAGATTTACGGATTCCTTCAGAAGGCGGTCTATGCCGTGGTTGCATTGGACTGTGCATCGTTGTTCTATCTGAATGCCGATATTCCGGTGGCATCCAATCTTCTGAAAAATTTTTCAAAGATGAGTTTCTTTTATCCGCCGATCCATGCAAAATTTGCAACGCTTATTTTGATTGGTTTGGTCGCCATTGGAACGAAAGCGAAGAAAAAACGGGATTTAAAGATTGCGACCGAAATTGTCATTCCGATGATTTTAGGACTGCTGATGATTTTCTCTTCGCTGATATGGCAGAACGAGGCAGGAAATACGACAATTCCAAAGATACTTCCCGGTTTGAATTTATACCAGATCATGTATGCGGTGCTTTCTTTTTTGGGAGCGGTGATTCTTCAAATGGGAGCGGATTCTATCTCCAAACTGATGCAGCAGAAAATGGGTAAAGACCGATGGAATGTGGAAGAGGAAAGTTTCGATCAAAACCAGCAACTTGTAGAAACCGATACCAGTATCAATATTCCGTACCTGTTCAGGTTTCAGAAAACCATCAAAAAAGGTTGGATGAATATCAATCCGTTTCGAGGAACGATGGTGATTGGAACGCCCGGTTCTGGAAAATCTTTCGGGGTCATCAATCCCGCGATTCGTCAGATGATTGGTAAAGGATTCTGCCTGTGTATTTATGATTTCAAATTTCCTGATTTGGCACAGATCGCCTATTACCATTATTTGCTCAAAAAAAGTAAGAATAAGGGCTACCAGCATCAGTTCCACGTCATCAATTTGAACGACGTGGAAAAATCCAAAAGAGTGAACCCGTTTAGAAAAGAATACATCCAGACTTTGGCGGAAGCACAAGAAATGGCAGAATCGATGGTGTCATCACTCCAAAAAGGCGGTTCAAGTTCGGGAGGCGGTTCCGACGCGTTTTTCACGCAGTCGGCAATCAATTTCCTTTCGTCGTGCATCTACTTTTTTGCCAGACTCGAGAACGGAAAATATTCTGATTTACCGCATATCCTTTCCTTTATGAACCGCAGTTACAAAGAGATTTTTGATGCACTTTTCACCAACGAGGAGATTTTATCACTGTTATCACCATTCAAAACTGCATATGACAACAAGGCCTTTGACCAGTTGGAAGGACAGATTGGAACCCTCAAAATCTTTATGTCCCGATTGGCGACCAAAGAAAGTTTTTGGGTGTTTTCGGATGACGAAGTCGAACTGAAGATTACTGACAGGGAAAATCCTTCTATCCTGATTCTGGCATCGGATCCAGGAACGCAGGATATTAATTCCGCTCTTTATTCCTCGGTTCTCAACAGGACTTTGCGATTGATCAACTCCAAACACAATTTACCGGGAGGAATTATAGCAGATGAATTTCCAACGATTTACATCCATAAAATCGACAATGTGGTGGCAACGGCAAGAAGTAACCGGGTTGCGGTTTTGCTCGGACTGCAGGAAATTCCGCAACTCCGACAATTCTACAAAAAAGAGGTCGCCGATACCATTTCCGCCATTGTCGGGAATATTCTGTCGGGTTCCGCAAGAGATAAAAACACTTTGGACTGGCTCGAAAAACTGTTTGGCAAAATCAAACAGAAATCCTACTCACAATCCATATCGCAGCAGGGAACTACGACGAGCATTAACGAGAAGATGGACAATATGATTCCTGCTGGAAAGATAGCCGCGCTTAAAACCGGAGAAATGGTCGGAATAATTGCCCAGGGCGAAGAAAACGACACCGAAGAATACAAAACTTCCGCTATGAACGGAAAAATCAACCTGGATTTAAAAGCCATCAAGCACGAGGAACAGAACTATGTGAAAATGCCCGTTTATTACTCCTTTGCGGACAAAACTGGAAAAGACAGGAAAGACGAAGTCCTGATGACCAATTTCAGAAAAATCAACAAAGAGGTGGAACTCATTGTGAACGAACTTTCAAAAGAATAAAATAATGAAACAAAAAATAGCAAATATCCTTGTACCCATCTTTATTCTAACAGGAAACTTTCTGTCGGCGCAGTTTAATACGCTGACACCAACCTTACACCGAAGAAGTGAGGTTTTCATCCCTGCTGAAAAAATGGCTGAAACCAAGGACAGGAAAGGCAAAAAATCTTGGAAGGAGGTGTTCAACCTTACTTCAAAATCGAACATAAGGACGGAATTGGACTCCCTGAAATCGTTGATAAAGCAGTATAACGGTGAAGAACAATTCGAGGAAATGCAGTATAAAAAACTGGAAGATTCCCTGCATCAACTGATTTTAAAGAGTGATAATAATAGTAAAAACAATACCCAATTAGAGCAACCAAATTCTATTTCTGATGAAAATGAATGGATGCCGTCCTTATCCAAAATCGTGATGCCCCTGAAGAGTAATCTGTCTATCACTTCGGGTTATGGTTCAAGAATCCATCCCATTTTTGGAATGCGCAAAATGCACAACGGCATTGATTTGAAAGCCGACCACGAAGATGTTTACGCTGTCCTTGACGGAATCGTCATCGAATCGGGTTGGGATTCCAAAGGCGGTGGAAACTACATCAAAATGAAACATTTTGACCGATTTGAAACCGCCTATCTGCACCTGTCGCAAATGTATTACAGGACGGGAGAAAAAGTAAGGGCAGGCTTCATCATCGGAAAAAGCGGAAATACCGGAAATTCTACCGGACCGCACCTACATTTCGCAGTAAAGGAATTTGGCAGAAGTATTAATCCAGAACATTTCCTCAACGACCTAAACAACGCAAACCAATTAATCGCTTCATATTATGCAAACCGAACATTTACCGACCGAAGACCTTAAAAAATTCGGCATCATCAACGAAGACTTATCGTTTTCCAAAAACCTGAAAGCAGACGACATCCAAAAATTTCTTCAGGGTTACACCATTGTCGCCGACAACGACAAAAACAGGGCAACGTTCCAACTGACGGACAACAACACCAAACTCAAAGTCATCTTTTTAGAACGGGACAAAAGCATTTCTAAAATTATCGAAAACAGCAAGGAAAGAATTGAGTATTCCACTATTCAAAACCTTTCAGAGTCAACGGAATCGAAACTTTCCCTTGAGAAGAAGGCTTTCATCTACGACAGGGAAAACAACATCGTATCAGAATTTGACCTGATCAGAAACGCCAGAGAACTGACCGCCATTATCGTCGATAAAAAGGACGTTGTGGAAATCAACCGCTACAAAGTAGAACTCCAAAAACTGAAAAATTTTCTGATGGACAAAATCGACCAATATCCCGAAATCGCCAAAGAGATTGAGAAAGACATCAACATCGTCTCAAGGGAAATAAATACCGTAAACAGCATCAGTCCGGACGAGAAACAAATCTCAAAAGGACAGAATTCGGAGGTTCAACTCAATGTCAACGACAAAGACCTGGATGATGATGCCAATAGAAATCGGGAAGAGCAGGAAGAGGAATCCCACGAACGCGAGAAACCACGAGGATTCAGACGATAATATTCAATTCAAAAAACACAAAAATGGAAAATACTAATCCGAAAAATTTTTCGTCAAGATATGAAGAGGAGATGGACGCAACACGTTCGGGATTTTCATTAGAAGATGCCGTAGATGAAATTCATTTCAAGAATGATATTAGTGAAACAGACCGAACATTCAATCACAATGAAAAAAACCAATCCAATGGAAAGAACACGAATTATGGCTTTGAGGAGGATGAGACAACACGCTATCTCAAAACGTCGGAAGGCGAAATATTACCCTACAAATTATTCTCAGCCGGAAATCATACTGGTGGGGAATCCCATTTCCTACGGGAAAACGACTCACACCGAGATCCCACCGATTTTGCGTTAGTAGAACGGCAATTCGCTGAAAACAGGACCCTTTCGTTTACGGCAGGAACAAAAATTTCTGAAGTTTCGGATGTCGCGTGGCTTTTTCGTGCTTTAGAAGACGAAGCCGTGGAACATACTTTTGCGCTTTACCGCTTTAAGGACGACAGTTATCTCGTTCAGCATCTTTCTTCCGGAGGAATTACTGCTACGGTGGTGGATTTACGTCTTTTGGCGGGAAATGTCTTTAAACTCAATCCCGAAAGCATCACTTTGGTTCACAATCATCCGAGTGGAAGATTGGTTTCAAGCCGTGAAGACCGTTTGATGCTCGACCGTCTGAACAAAATTTTTGACGATACCGGAATCAAAGTGGAGGACGGCATTATCCTGAATCTGCGTTCCGGAAAATACCTCACGTTCACCGCTGAAAGTATTACCGATGTTGTTCACGAACTGAAGAACCAAAACCAGTTTCAAAATCAGTTTCAAAATCAGTTTCCAGTTAATGTTTACAGTTTCAGCAAGCAGGTTTTTGCAGAGAATTACCAACCGAAACGCATCAACGGTCCCGAAGACATTGCCGCCTATCTTTCCTCCCAGAAATTTGGACTTTCGGACAGAACCGAAGCCCTCATTTTGAACAACGCCAACGAGATTGTAGGAAAATTTGTCCTTCCGCAACACCGCCAATTGGAAAAACTCACGGAATTACTGACCATTCACGCAGGAACAGCCACGATTCTTTATGGAAATAACGTCACCGATGAAATGTTCCGTTCCTACCGTGATAAGTTGGCTTTATCGGGATTTACCGCCCTGGATGCCATCAGACTGAAAAGTGACAACTATTATTCGGTATCGCAGGAAGTGGACATCAAGGTTTCTGATCATCTTTTAAACAAATTCGGCAAAAATAATTTGAATGCTGAACCAATGTTATTTGAACCCGAAAACATACCGTATCGCAGTATTTCGGAAAATAAAAACCCTTTGACCAATCCGGAAAATTTTGATTATGCCAAGATTTTTATTGATGACGCAGAAGGCAAGACCAAGCGCGAATTTAAAATCTCATTAACAGACGATGATTTTGAAAATTACAAAGAAATTTCGGCAAAGATTCAACTATATCGGCAGTCACAGGATACGGTGCTGCTTTTCATCAGTGGTCAGTTGCTGAGTTATGAGCCGGAAGAAAAAACTGAAGACGTCATTCAATCTATTAAAATGCTTTTCGATCTAACGACTAAGCAGGAAAAAACCCTATTAAACAAACAACATTTTATTAACAACCAAAACCCCAGCATTATGGAAACAAACAAAGATTTCAACCAGACAGATTATTTAAAAAACCAATTAAAATACCTTGGTTTCGGAGAAGACGAAAAACTTCATAAAGATTTGGAGAAAGGCATCAAATCAAAAAATCAGGAATTTGAAATCAAAACATCCTCTGACAAAGCCCTTCCGGGAAACAAGGTAGATTTTACCCTGAAATTCAACAAAACGGAGAATGGAGGTGTTTTTCTCAACACGTACCACGCTCAACTCACCAACGAAAAAGGCGAGGAGATTTCGCACAACTTTCCTGTTAATCGGGAAAATACCTTTACTGCTAAGGAAGCGGTCAACCTATTGGAGGGCAGGAGCGTAAAAATCGAATTCCACAACCCGAAAAGCGACCAATCTGAAACGGCGTTTGTCCAGTTCAACTTCGAGGAACCCAAAACCGACAAGGGAAACTATATGTTTCAGAATTTTTACCAAAACTATGGCGTGGATACTGAAAAAATCGTTGAAAAATCCAACCTCATTTTTGACAAACCGGAATATAAAGAAAACACCATTAAATCCTTAGAAAAAGGAAATGTGGTGAAAGTGAAATTTGAGTTGGATGACAAAGTATTGGAAGGCAAAGCAGTGCTGAATCCCCAGTACAAAAACCTGAACCTCTACGACAGCGAAATGAACAGAATCAATACCAACAAACCTTTGCAAGGTTTGGATAATGAAGAAAAGAATGAGAAAGCCACTGTAAGGGAGCAGAGCATTAAGCGATAAAATAATACCTGACCAATATTATCCAAAGGCGGCAGGTCAGCAATTGATTTGCCGCTTTTTTAAAACTACAAAGATGAAATTAAAAACACTTTTTCTTTTATGCCTTTTGGCAATTTTGCCCTATTCGTGCCGCAAAGAAATCAAATCCGAAAAAGGCGGAATCGATCTTATATCCAATGTTTATTTTGATGCCTCCAAAGGTTTGGAGCAAATGCAGAGTTTCCATTTGTCGAAACTCAATTACTTGGGAAACCAAATCATAGAATTCGTTCCCGATCATTCCTTCCCGGAAATCAACATGCAAACCTACTTCATACAGGACTCACTATACTATACGGATAAAGATGGTAACGGAAGCGTCATCCTGTCAGAAGTGGCAAAAACTCAGAAACCGCAATTGGTCTGGAATAAGAAGGAAGGTGCAATTTTTTCAAAGGAACAGATTCTCAACTACCGAAACCGCAGAAAACTATCCGACACGGTTTTGTTCAACAAAAAATACAAAAGGTTCGAAATTAATTCTCCGTGGAATTACACAAGGTTCTACATCTATCCGACGGACACCATTCTGCCATATTCCATCTACAAGCACGCCGAAAAGGATTATGGAGGTCGGTTGGAGCGCATCGATTCCTACAATAAAAAGACTGACATTTTTGTAAGTCTGCAACTTTTACCCAGAAAAAATTGGGATGATGCAGCGAAAGAAATTTTTGACTTTAACCATTTTGTAAACAGCAGAAAAAGTGAGTGAACCACTGGCAGTAAACAGTTTTGTTGAGGATATTTCCATCATGGAGGGAACCCGGAATGAAGTCATTGTCTTTAAAAATGATAAAGACAGAACCTCTTTTTTGGATCTCCTGAAACTGAACAATCAAAGCAATCACAGAACTTTGGTAACGCTGCATTCGGATGAAAATACCCCAAAATTAATCAACCAGTTTCAAAACTATGACGGCAAAATATTTCTTTGTCTTCCAGCAGATCAGAAGTCAGATTTATCCACTCAAAAAATTATTTCCGAACTACAGGGAAAAAACATTAAGGATGTCCGACCGCTTTACGGCATCTCAGAAAACGGGCATCCAAATTTGGAGGAATATTTACGGAACAAACTAAATTTTGAGAATAAAAATATTACATTAGCAGAACAAAAAAACTCTGAAGATGAAAACCACGGCATTAAATCCAACGGAATTTCCAACACTCAGCACGTGGGAACCGAAACTGTTGGACGAAATATTGGAAAACCTTTCCAGAACGGCGAATCCAAGCAAAATGGAAATCACGCCGGAAGACAAAATGTGGGCAGCGACGATGCTCGAAATGGACTTGCAGGCACAGAGCGGAGCAATTTGGGAAACGGAAAGCGAGGAGTATCCACTAACGGAACACAACCGCAAAATGCTCCAAAAAATGAAGGAGCAAAAAATACCGTGGGCGGAATCGTATCCGGAGGAACTTCTGTAAATCCAACAGGGGAAAAATTAAACAAACTCAATAAAAATAATGAGGAATTAAATTCTCTTATTTCAAAATACAAAGGTCAGAAACTGACCAATGAACAGATTGCGGAAGTGGTTTCTGCAACTTGTTTTGTTTCCGGCGAAAAGAAAATTCTTTTAAAGGAAAACGTAAACATTTCCGATGATCTGAAAGAAATCTGCCATCAGTTCAAAAGCGGCGGAACCGCCAAAGAAGGCAGAGGAATTTTAGATGAATACTATACTGATTCCACGATTGTAAACTCTGTCCGCAATTTAATCAAAGATTACTTCAAAAACCGCACGGAAATTTCAGTTTTGGAGCCGAGTGTCGGTACTGGAAATTTTCTGTATGCAGCCAAAGATTTGGGAATCAAAACCAATATCACAGCCTTTGAAATCAACGAAACCACAGCAAAAATTACAAAAATCCTGCACCCGGAAACTGACATCAATTTCCGTTCTTTTGAAACCGAATTTATTGATGAAAGAGGCAATAAGAAAGTCTTTTCCGACCAATACGACTTGGTCGTTGGCAATCCGCCTTATGGCGACCATCGTGGTCTCTATAAGGGTTTAGGCGAAGAACCAAAAATATCCAAGTATGAGGATTACTTTGTTAAAAGGTCTTTGGATTCTCTAAAACCCAACGGTATTTTGGCAATGGTGCTTCCTTCCAGTTGGCTGAACCGGCAAAACCAACTGAAAAACGCCGAAATGATTGAGGGCTTTCGTTTGCCGGTTGGTGCTTTTGCAGGAACGCAGGTCGGGACGGATATTATCATTCTCAAAAAAACCGATCAGAAAATATCCAATAACATTTCGAATTATTTTGAAAACCATCCTGAAAGAATTTTAGGCGAAATCAAAGAAAAGACCAACCGCTTTGGACGATTGGAAAACTATATTCATGGGAATTTAGAGAATGTCTTAATTCGGATGGAAAATCTTAAAAACAGGAAGGAAACCGAAAGAATCGGAAATCTTTTTGAGGACTTGTTTTTGGAGGTGGAGGACGTGAAAAAAGTTGAAAAAACGATAAAGACCGAGAAACTCAAGAATAATTCTGAAGAAGATTTAACAACCGAAAATGAAATTGATTTTTCTGAACTCAATGAAAAAATTGAGCAGGTTCTTACTGCGCTCAATAATGTAAAATTCAGATCTCCGGCAGTTGAAAAAGAAATTGCAAAATACACCCAACTACAATCCGAACTCGCCACGAATCCTCAAAATTTTGCTCAGAAACAGGTTGATGAGTTGATTCAGAAGGCGAACAAGATTCTTCAGACCCAAAAAGAAAAAGACAGGGAGTATGATATACAGACCAAACCGGAACTCAAAAAAGGAATTCTGAAATACCAGTTTTTAAAAGCTGATAAGGTAGTAGATGCCTCGCTCCAAAACAGTTCCGCTATCACCAAAGAGCAAGTCGAAGCGTTCCGGGACACCGAATACGACGGAACGCTCAATAACTACGGGAAACACTACCAATTTGCCAACTATTTGGACGGAAAATGGGTTCACGATTTCTATTATGCGGAAGGAAATATTTTTGCAAAGTTGGAACAACTTGAAGTGGACTTTAAGGATAAATTTGCGGTTGGTGGAACAGAGGATCAGTATGAAAAGCAAAAGAATTTACTTCAGAGTGTCCTTCCCAAGCCAAAATCATTGGATGAAATTTCCATCAGTCCCAATCACGAGTTTGTCCACCAGTTTGATTTAGGAACTGTAGAAAACGACCGTTGGAATCCCAATAGCAGACAGACAGAAACCGTTTCTGTGCCGTATAACCTTGCCGAAAAGTTTAAAGATTTCGTGGGAACTTTGTCGAGTGACGCCTTTGCAGGTTCCTCTTCGTGGGAAGTCCGCGGTTTTGTGGACAATGAAGCCGTGACTGGAAGCGACAAGGAAAGAAACGCCTTGGTTCGTGAAAGGCGAAAAGCGGCGGCCAATGATTTGTTTCAAAAATTTTTGAGAGAAGAATTATCGGATGAATTGCGGGAAAGGTTTGTCCGGGATTTCAACCGAAACTACAACAACATCTACGTTCCGGACTATTCCAAATTTCCCCTGTTTTCAAAAATCCATTTAAACTTTAAGGGAAGGGAACTCAAATTAGCCGAAGTTCAGAAAGCGGGAATCGGACGGCAGACTACTAAAGGCGTAGGATTATTGGCACATGAAGTCGGATTCGGAAAAACTTTGTCGGGGATTTTGGCGATGCACGAAGCGATGCAAAGAGGAAATGCCAAAAGACCTTTAATTGTTGTTCCAAATGACAGCATCCTAAAACAATGGGTAGAAACGATTTTCGAAACCATCCCCGAAGCCAAAGTCAATGTCTTGGGAAATCTCGGAAAGGATTATGACCTTTCAAAATTTGACAACAAAGACGGTGAAATTACCATCGTGACTTATGAAGGTTTCAATAATATCGGATTTTCTGAAAATATTACCGAAGGTCTCGCTTCTAAATTTTCCTATATCTCGGAAAATGAGATGAGGAGCGTGAACAGCATCAGCGAAAGGGATTTTCAAAAAGAAATCGAGAAGGAAAAGGAATTGGTGGGTAAGATGAAGCGGGGTAAGATTTATGATTGGGAAGACTTTGGCTTTGACCATTTGACTTACGATGAAGTCCACAACGCAAACCATATTGTCGGTAAAGTAAGAATTGAAGACCGAAGATTTGCATCAGATTTTAGAAGTCAAAACCAGCAAACCTCAAAATTGGGCATCAATACCTGGATGGCGGCTCAATACATTCAGGAGCAGAACGACGGCAGAAATGTAACGCTACTTTCCGCAACGCCTTTTACAAACAAACCTTTAGAGTATTATTCCATTTTATCGCTCATTGCGAATAAGCGGTTGGAAGAATCGGGCTACTTCAATGTCAATACCTTTTTTGAAACCTTTATGGAAGCGGATAACGATATGGAAATTGATGCCAAAGGCGATGTGAAATTCAAGGCGAATGTCAGAAGGTTTAAAAACAATTCATTGTTCCAGCAGTTGCTTACAGAATTTATCGATATCAAAGGCGAAGAAGACAATCCCGAACTGAAACGGCCGAAGAAAATCAACAAAGAATATAAGATCGAGCAGAACGTTTTAACCAAGGAACAGTATGAAATGCTCAATGAAAATTTCAGCGAAACACAAAAGGGAGCCATTCTCACGCATATTCTGAACGCAAGATTAATTGCTATTTCACCTTTTTTGTCGCCATATTATGAGGGGGAGGAGCCATCAGTTAAGCAATTTATCGAAGAATCAACAAAGTTGAAGCAGACGATGGATTTGATACAGCAAAATAAGAAAGACATTCCCGAATCCGGACAGATTATCTATTCTGAATTGGCGGTTTCGGAGTTTCCAAAAATGAAGGAATACCTTGTGCAGGAAATCGGATACAAACCTGAAGAAGTCGGAGTTATCACAGGTGCTACGAGCAAACCGAACCGACTGAAGATTCAGGATGAATTTAATTCCGGAAAAATAAAGGTTGTCATTGGCAGTGAAGCCATTCAGGAAGGGATGAACCTTCAGGAAAATACGACGGATATATATATGCTTTCACTTCCCTATAATTTCACCTCGCTTCGGCAGGTAGAAGGTCGGGCTTGGCGTCAAGGAAATAAGAATGAAAATGTCCGTATCAACTTTATGCTTACCAATGACAGTATTGATGTGTTTATGCTTCAGAAATTGCAGGCTAAGCAGGCAAGATATTTAGAGGCAATGAAGAAAGGAACCGATGTTTTGGATGTATCAGACATCAGCACGCAGGAACTGAAAACCGCCATCATCACCAATCCTGAAACCAGAGCCAATATCGAAATCGAACTGATGAAAAAGCGGATTGAAAGCGAGAAAAATAAATTTCTCGCGGACAGTGCGTTTGTGTTGAGAAAATATCAGGACTTTATCAAAGTCCAGGAGGAGGTGACCAAAGCACAGCATAACTACAACCGAATTTTGGGCTATTCAAAAGATGCGGGTGAGAATGGGGAATATTGGAAAAACCAATTGCCATTCTATCAGAAATCCATTGATGATGCCAAAGTTCTGGTGTCCGAAATGATAGAATCCTTATCCCATAAAGGAGTTAATGTAACCGAAATTGAGCAACAGACCAAATCCACTGAGGA
This sequence comes from Kaistella yananensis, assembly GCF_026107505.2. NCBI lineage: Bacteria > Pseudomonadati > Bacteroidota > Flavobacteriia > Flavobacteriales > Weeksellaceae > Kaistella > Kaistella yananensis. Next base: position 739,962 of record NZ_JAPCHZ010000001.1, read on the forward strand.
AAAGATTTCGGCTTTAGAAGAGGAATTAGAAAAACTCCCGGAAGTTAAGGCTAAATTGGTATCCAAATATACCGAGGAAAAACAGAAACAATTGCTGGAAAATCTCAAACAGGATTATGTAAAAAATAGAGGTGAGGAAAATGTACAATTGTTTGGAGCGGTTCCATCTTTTTGGGAAGAAAAAAGAGAAATTTTAGAAATTGAAATAGCGGAAAAAGTTGAGAATAACGCGAGTTATTTAAGAAGAAGGTAATTCTATTTGGAAGTTTAAGTTTTGACTAATTCAAATAAATCCTTTCCATTTATTGAAATTTCAGACTGCATTTCTATAAAACCCTAACTTTTCATATTGATTCTTTTGAAATATTTATTATCTAAGCGTTGTATATCCTTCCTTAATTCTAAAAACATATTGTGAATTCCATGTTTGGAAAACTCCTCCGGCTCATATTCTGCCGTGCTGATGCTGCAAGCAAACTCCCAAATCTCATGGATTTCAGCAAGAGGAATTTTTAAAGGTTCATAAAAATTGTTGTCTGATTTCACACAGATGTGGTCCACCTCGTGGAACTGAAACCTTTTATAGACGATCCCGTCGTTCGCGGTGATGAATACATAGGTTTTGTCGGTTTTCAGGTCGGCAAGATTCTCCACATATTTTCCAACGATGTAGGTTCCATCTTTATATGGTGGCATGGAGTCTCCGGTTGCCGGAAAAGCCCGGAATTTTCCATTTCTTAGGAATGGAAGCGAAAGTGTTTGCAAGCCTTCAATATATTCGGGATCCTGATAGCCGTTCAGGTAACCCATAGATGCTTTTATGGGGATAATTTCAATTTTATTTTCTCCCTTGGAGTCCACCGCTACAGGCACCAAAATTTTATTTTCTGAAAGCTTTATCATTTCCTCTAGAGGATATTTCTTGATGTCGATACTCAGCAAAAGGTCGATGCTTACTTTAAAATATTTCGAAATTTTCACCAATAAATCCATTGGCGGTTCCGAACTGCCATCTTCGTATTTCACATATCTCCCACGGGTAATATTCAGATCATTGGCTATGGTCTGTTGGGTAAGTTTCTGGCGATTTCTTAAATGCTTGATGTTTTCAGAGAAAATTGACATTGTTATAAATTATAACTACAAATATACTAATTTTTGTTATAAAACATAATAATTTTGCCTGTATGGAAAAAACAATTGCACACTTGGATCTGGATACTTTTTTTGTTTCCTGTGAGCGGCTTCAAAATTCGAAACTGAACGGAATTCCTGTAATCATCGGTGGTGGAGATCGTGGAGTAGTAGCTTCCTGCTCTTACGAGGCGAGATATTTTGGTGTTCGTTCTGCAATGCCAATTAGAATGGCACTGAAACTTTGTCCCGAAGCAAAAGTAATAAAAGGTGATCACGAACAATATTCAAAGCTATCAAATGAGGTCACCGAGATTATTCAGGAAAAAGTTCCCTTGGTTGAAAAAGCGAGTATTGATGAGTTTTATCTCGACCTTACGGGCATGGATCGCTTTTTCGGCTGCTATCAGTGGACCACGGAAGTGGCAGAATCCATAAAGAAAAATACAGGGTTGCCAATAAGTTTTGCGGTCTCTGCTAATAAAACCGTAGCAAAAATCGGAACAGGAGAGGCGAAACCTTTGGGAAGAATTGAAATTCCAAATCAGGAAATTAAACCTTTTCTTAATCCTCTGTCCATTAAAAAAATTCCGATGGTTGGGAATGTAACCTTTCAGCTTCTTTCAAGAATCGGAATCCGACACATAAAAACTTTGGCTGAAATGCCCGTTGATGTATTACAACAGATGATCGGTAAAAACGGAGCTGAACTCTGGAAAAAAGCCAATGGAATAGATGATTCGCCCGTGGTTCCTTATTCAGAAAGGAAATCGCTTTCCGCTGAGCATACATTTGCACAAGACAGCATCGATTTGGAAAATATGCGCAGTATAATCTCCGGAATGGTGGAGCAACTTGCATTTCAACTAAGACAAGAAAAATGGCTGACCTCGGTGGTTACCATAAAAATTCGGTATGCTAATTTCGATACCGAAACAAAGCAATGCCGCATATCCTACACATCTGCCGATCATACGCTTTTGAAATATGCCCTGGAATTATTTAAAAAACTCTATACAAGGCGAATGCGCCTGAGGTTGATAGGAGTCTGTTTTTCAGGATTGGTTCACGGCAGTCATCAGATGGATTTATTCGAAGATACCGAAGAACTCATGAATCTTTATCAGAGTATGGACCGTATGAAAAACAGATTCGGAAAAACCGCAGTAGGTCGTGCATCAGGACTTTTAATCCAATAGATGCAAGAACCGAGAACTGAGAATCAAGAGCCAAAACCAAAAACATGTACCTAAATTGCCATTCCTACCACAGCCTGCGCTACGGAACTATTTCCGTGGAAGATTTAGTGCGCGATTCTGCAAGATTGGGAATTTCAGCATTAGCACTCACGGATATCAATACCATTACAGGAATTTATGATTTTTATAAACTGTGCAAAGAATTTGGTATAAAACCCATTGTAGGGGTAGATGTTCGGCTGGATAACCAACAATACTTCATTGCTTTAGCTAAAAACAAGCAAGGCATTACAGAAATCTGTCGGATGCTCACAGCCCACAATTGTGATGGGGAAATGTTACCAAGACAAAATCCAAACTTACCGAACTGCTTCATAATCTATCCATTAAAAAATATCCCCGAAGTATTAGAGGATAATGAATTCATCGGCATCCGTGCGGAGGAACTTCATGTTTTATTCCAAAAAAAGTGGCAACAATTTTCAGACAAAATAGTAGTGTTGCAACCTGTAACCTTCCGTACAAAAAGGGAGTACAATCTTCATAGGATTCTGCGTGCCGTGGATCGAAACACCTTGCTTTCCAAATTGAACGAGGAGGATGTTTGCTGTACTTCGGAAACTTTAAAACTACCTTCCCAAGTTTTGAATGATTTTAAACACCATCCACAAATTCTCATGAACACTAAAAAAATTATTGATCAATGTGGTTTCGAGTTCGAGTTTGGTGTACCGAGGAATAAAAAACATTTCACTGATAGTAAGGATCATGATGAGAAACTCTTGCGAAAATTGGCTTACCAAGGTCTGAAATCCCGCTATCCTGAAAATAATGAAATCGCCGAAAAAAGAGTGGAAAAGGAACTGAAAGTAATCAATCAGTTAAATTTCAGCGGCTATTTCCTGATTACTTGGGATATTGTAGAGTACAGCCGCCGCCGTGGTTTTATGCATGTGGGACGTGGTTCCGGAGCTAATTCCATCGTGAGCTACTGTCTGGGAATTACAGACATCTGCCCGATCGAACTCGATCTTTATTTTGAAAGATTCTTAAACTTAAACCGAAAATCACCGCCCGATTTTGATATCGATTGGAGCTGGCGTGAGCGCGATGAAATTCTGAAATACATCTTCGAAAAATACGGCAGAGATCATGTTGCATTTTGCGGCACCAATGTGGAGTTTAAGTACCGCTCGATATTCCGAGAGGTCGGTAAAGCTTTCGGTTTACCCAAAGAAGAACTGGATGCTCTGGCAAAAAATCCTATGGCGCTTCACGATGATAATTCCGTGGTGAAAATGGTGCAGAAATACGGAATTCTTTTGGAAAAATTCCCCAACCAGCGGAGCATGCACTCCTGCGGAATCTTGATTTCAGAAGAACCGATTACCAATTTTACTGCCCTGGAAATGCCTCCCAAAGGTTTCCCGATTGTGCAGTTTGATATGCATGTGGCAGAGTCCATAGGGTTTGAAAAATTCGATATTCTTTCACAAAGAGGATTAGGAACGATAGACGATGCCGTGAAACTCATTAAAAAAAATAGGGGAATAGACGTAGATATTCGCAACACTCGAATTTCCAAAAATGAAAAAACAGCCAACGAATTTTTAACAAAGGGAAAAACCATCGGCTGCTTCTATATCGAAAGTCCCGCTATGCGAGGACTGTTGCGACGGCTGAAATGCGATAATTATAAAACCTTGGTGGCGGCCTCGTCCATCATTCGTCCCGGTGTGGCGCAGAGCGGCATGATGCGCGAGTATATTTTCCGGCATAACAATCCCGGTCAGTTTGAATATTTTCATCCTGTTTTCGAGCAGCAACTTGGTGAAACCTACGGCATCATGGTTTATCAGGAAGATGTGATTAAAATTGCACTTCACTACGGTGGTTTGGCTGCTGCAGACGGCGATATACTCCGCCGTGCGATGAGCGGAAAAGGCAGGTCTCTTTCCGCTTTGCAAAAAGTAAAAGATCATTTTTTTGAATCTTGTAAAAAGCAGGGGCATCCCGAAAAACTCTCGCAGGAGGTCTATCGCCAAATTGAAAGTTTCGCAGGATATTCTTTCTGCAAAGCACATTCCGCGAGTTACGCGGTGGAAAGTTACCAAAGCCTTTATCTGAAAGTGTATTATCCCATTGAGTTTATGGTGGCAGCGATTAACAATGGTGGGGGATTTTACCGCACCGAAGTCTATGTCCACGAATGCAGGATAGCCGGTGGAAAAATTCATAATCCATGTGTAAACAAAAGTATATTGCAAACAACCCTTTATGGCGAAGATGTTTATTTAGGTCTGATGCACATTGAAAAACTTGAGGCCAAAATTGCGCAATTTATCCCGGAGGAACGTCAGGAAAACGGCGAATACACTTCATTGGAAAATTTTATAAAACGAGTTCCGATCGGCATTGAAACCTTGCAAATTTTAATTTTTTGTGGCGCGTTTCGGTTTACGGGAAAACAGAAAAATGAGTTGCTGATAGAGGCACGGTTAATTATGGTAAATTTCAAACCTCAGAACCGATATCTTTCATTTTTTGAGGAACCAAGAAAGGATTATCAATTACCACAATTGAAAAGAAATCTTTTCGAAGATGCTTTTGACGAGATTGAGATTCTGGGTTTTCCTGTTTCTTGCAGTCCGTTTGATTTGTTGCAAACAAAGTTCCGGGGTGATGTGATGGCGAAAGACCTTTTGAAATTCCATAAAAAACAAGTCCGCATGTTGGCTTATCTTATTTCTCGCAAGCATGTGCCCACTAAGAAAGGCACGATGTATTTCGGAACTTGGATAGATTCCGATGGGGAATATTTCGACACGGCCCACTTTCCTGACAATCTTAAAAACTATCCTTTTCAGGGTGGTGGTTGCTACCTTTTGCTCGGTTTGGTGGAAGTAGATTTTCATTTCCCAACCATCACCATTTTAAAGATGGCGAAAATGCCTTTCATCCCAGATCCTCGCTATTCCGTGGACAGCGGAAAATCTTTTGAAGTTCATCAGAAAATCAATGAAGATGTTAGCATGACTAGCCGAAAACCTTATCCACAGGAACATGAGATTGTGTTGCCTCGGCGGAAAATGAGTTGAAAAATTTCACTGATTTAGATGTCAGCATTTAGGAGAGAAGTGTTTAGAAGACTGCCTATTTTTCTCTCAATGCTTAGAGAAAAACCGAAATATAAATAACATAAAATCTTAATCGCCTAAATCACTACGGGCTTTAATAATACTTATCCAGACGAAAATAACATCTTTATTTGATAGTATAAAACTATGCGCATTTTGAATTATCAATAATTAGTGAATAAACCCGTTTGTAAATGTTTATAATTAGATTTGTCATTGATTTTTAATGAATTAAAATTTTATTTAGTTTAACAATATATTCGTATATTTGGGCGTTAGCGGTCAGCTTATAACAAACCGCCGAACGAAATTAACCTATAAAAAATGTCAGGAAATCAAAGAACTCTTGAAGAACAAAAAGAAGAATTTAAAAGCAATAAACTTTTAGCTTCTCCGATTGCAGGATTAATTGCGTGGTTGATAGTAGCTATTTCAGGGATTTTTTTTCCTGACAATATTACTGTTTGGGTTTTGTTTATAGCAACCGGTTCAATAGTTTATTTATCTATGGGAGTTTCAAAGTTGACAGGTGAAGACTACCTTGATAAACGTAAGCCTAAAAATACATTTGATAATTTATTTTTTCTTACAGTGGCTCAAGCTATTTTAGTCTATTCAATCGCAATACCTTTTTTCATAGTAGATTATACTTCTCTTCCATTAACCGTTGGGATTTTGACGGGACTAATGTGGGTTCCTTTGACTTGGATTATTGACCATTGGGTTGGACTATTTCATTCAATTGTAAGGACAATTTTAGTTTTAATTCTTTGGTATTTGTTTCCTTCAGACAGATTTGTAGTAATTCCAATAGCAATTATTATAGTATATATAGTATCAATTATAATTTTGAAAAACAGAAAAATCAAAACATAGAATAAAAGCCGAACCGCTAACATATTCTATGACAAAAAGCAAACAAAAAGTGATAAAATTATGCTGCAAATTTATGCAGGTTCACAAAGCTTGTTTCTCGCGCAATAACGGCAAAAATTCTGTACACCATTTTGCATTTAATATTGTTTAGAACCAGCATGGTGTGTTTTCCCTCTTCTTTTTTCCGGCGGTAATATGCCTTGAGTTCAGGATCATATTTTATTGCAGTGAGTGCGGCCATATGCAGTAGCGATTTCATCTTTTTATCCGCCAGATGGCTGACCCTGGTTTTCCCCTTGACGCTCGTTCCGGAGGTGTGTTCGAAGGGTACCACTCCCGAATAACAGGCAAATTTCCGTCCGTTTGTAAATGCTGTAAATCCTTTCGTGACCATCAAAAGATAGACTGAAGTGATCTCACCAATTCCCGGAATGCTTTTTAAAAGCTGCTGTTGTTTGTAAAGAATTTCATCTTCGCGGATCAGGGTTTTAATTCTGTCATCAAGCGCTGCAAGCTGCTTTTTGAGCTGTTTCACCGTTTGTCGGTTGATGGCTTTGACGCTGGTGAAAACTTTTTTGTTCAGGTACATTTCGTTTTCCATGGTTCTTTCGAACGACTTAATGGCGGCAATGGTTTTTTCGCGTTCGGCAAACACGATTTTGAGTTGCTGCAGGCTCAGTTCCGGAAGCGCAGAAAGTGCAATTTTATCAGTGTTTCGCCTGGCGTAATTTGCAATCTCTTTGGCGTCTACTTTGTCGCTTTTGCCGCGTGTAATTCCGAGAGAGCGTTTGATTTCCAGCGCAGGAACCTGAGCGTAATCAAGTTTGTTTTCGCTTAAAACCAAGGCGAGCAACGAGGAATAGATGCCGGTATTCTCGAAAACGAAAAGGGTATCATTCATCTGGCAGCCGGCTTTTTTCAATGTTTTTAAAAACTTATCCACCGATTTTTGCGTATTCAGTATCTGGCCCTGTTCGGGCTGTGGGTTCGGGGTAATCATGCAGTAATCCAGCGTTAATTTTGCTACATCGATTCCGATGAAATTTGTGTAATTTTTCATAATTTAGTGGTGTTAAATTAATGTTGAATTGCTTTAAAATCTTTATTAGATCTGGGTAATCTGGTATTCTATCTAAAGCTTTTTCAACCTTTTAAAACAAGGCAGAGGACTGATATGTTAGATGAGGCTTTTACTCTCTAAGGGTATTGTTAGTTCACCTCTGCCTTGTTTATTTTAAAGGTATTAATTTTATGGATGTAAAGTAAAGATTGTATTGGCAAAAGGCGGGGCGAAGTGCAAAATTGAAAAGCAGAAATATTAATCCGCTCATGCTTTTCAATTCTGCAATTTTTTGTAAGTTAGCAGTATTGAAAAAGCATTCGCTACGTTCAGACTTCTTTGAACTAAAGTTCTTCGAAAGCCCGCACTTCGCCAATACTTTTTCCGTTAGCTGTAATCCGATTTGAAATACCGTTTTCAAAAGAAATTTAGCAAAAACAAGAAATTAATACTAAATTTGTTGTTATGAAAGAGAAAAATCTTTACATAATTGCTGGTTGTAATGGCGCTGGAAAAACTACAGCATCTTTTACTATTTTACCTGAAATTCTCGATTGTAAAGAATTTGTTAATGCTGATGAAATTGCAAAAGGTTTATCTCCTTTTCAACCCGAAAAAGTATCATTTGAAGCAGGAAGAATAATGCTTAATAGAATTGATGAACTTTTTGAACAAAATGAAAACTTCGCATTTGAAACAACTTTAGCCACAAAAACATACAAACAAAAAATCCTTAAAGCCCAAGAAAATGGATACCATACTACTCTACTTTTCTTCTGGCTCAAAAATTCGGAGTTGGCAAAAGAAAGAGTAAAATTAAGAGTTCAAGAAGGCGGACATAATATTCCTCAAGAAGTGATTGAAAGACGATTTCAAAATGGAATCAATAATCTTTTCAATATTTATCTACCAATTGTGGATCAAGTTTTGATTTTTGACAATTCGGAAGGTAAACACGAATTAATTGCTGAAAAGAATATTGATGAAGAAATCTATATTCATAATGTAGAAAAATTTAATGAATTAAAAAATTATCATGACAAAGGAAACTAAAACTGAAAGACGAAATAAAATCGTAAAAGGTCTTGAAAAAGCATATGAGAAAATGCTAGAATTCAAGAGAAAAAATAATAGCGAAATTGTAGTTATTAGAGAAAATAAAATCGTAAAAATAAAACCGTAAATTCGGACTACAGCTAACATATTTGTTTTCGCTTAAAACCAAGGCGAGCAACGAGGAATAGATGCCGGTATTCTCGAAAACGAAAAGGGTCTCATTCATATGGCAGCCGGCTTTTTTCAATGTTTTTAAAAACTTATCCACCGATTTTTGCGTATTCAGTATCTGGCCCTGTTCGGGCTGTGGGTTCGGGGTAATCATGCAGTAATCCAGCGTTAATTTTGCTACATCGATTCCGATGAAATTTGTGTAATTTTTAATAATTTAGTGGTGTTAAATTAATGTTGAATTGCTTTAAAATCTTTATTAGATCTGGGTAATCTGGTATTCTATCTAAAGCTTTTTCAACCTTTTAAAACAAGGCAGAGGACTGATATGTTAGATGAGGCTTTTAATCTCTAAGGGTATTGTTAGTTCACCTCTGTCTTGTTTATTTTAAAGGTATTAATTTTATGGATGTAAAGTAAAGATAGTATTGGCAAAAGGCGGGGGAAAGTGCAAAATTGAAAAGCAGAAAAAATAATCCGCTCATGCTTTTCAATTCTGCATTTTTTTGTAAGTTAGCAGTATTGAAAAAGCATTCGCTACGTTTTGGATTTCTTGAACTTTTAGTTCTTCGAAAGCCCGTCCTCTATAAATACCCAAACCATTGGGTGTAATACAGAATCCAACTTCACCCTATGAATCAAGAAAATAAGGCAAAAGTTCTAAATCAATATATAAATCAGTATTTACCTATAATTGAATCTAATTTATCAATTTTAAGAAGTAATTCGAATTTACGAATTCCTTATTGCCAATTTTTATTTTCTATCTTAGATTATTTTGGTTTTCTATATAATATTGCTCACAATAACTTATATTCAACACGGGGAACAAAAAATATGAAAGATTTTTTAGGGTCAAAATACTTTCCAAATGAAATTCATAAGAAAATAAGAATATTGGATTTTATTCGAAATGGAGTAATGCATCAAATTTTTCCTAAAGCCTCAAGTTTAGACACGAAGAATATTGATAAATTATTTCACGAAGATCTATCTATTAAACCATTTCCGGCATTAAACTTAATTAAACTAGAAAATGTAATTATAAAAGCTATTACTTTATTTATAGAAGATGTAAAAATTAATTCAGAATTTGTAGACAATCTACATAATCAACTTTTTATTGAACATCCATATTTTGATGATCACAAGAATTTTAATAAAATTATTCAAGATGATTTTAACGGAAACATAAATAATCTATTTAGCTAATTTGTACTACACATAACACCGGTAACCGTTGCACAACTCTGATTTTATAAACAGCAGCGTGCAAAAACACAAAAAAACGACCTTCTTTAAGCGATTTAAAGGAGGTTTTTATTTTTGCCGGTGAAAGTTTCCGGGATTTCAGGTGAGCTTAAATGGAAGCTATTGAAGCCGTTGCCTTTTACCGTGAACCATAACCTTCTCCACACACAGGAAAGCACTTTTCTGAAAAGTTCCAGAAACAGTTGTTCTCGAAACAGCTGCCGCTTGCGGCTCAGAGTGCAACGCCACGGCAGTTCTTCATCAAGGTCATAGCCCAGAAACAGGCGTAAATCCAGGCTGAGTTGATAGAAAATCTTGGATGTGTATTTTTTCTTTCCCTGCACAGGCTAATTTAGGGAAATTAAAGTTTTAAAAAGGCAAAGGAAGTTTTCTGTATATTTGGTTGTGCAACAGGCACAGCGAATATCTCTTATGTCGTGGAAAGTGGTAAATTCAAGCTTTAAGCTTTTAAGTAAATTTGCTGCAAACCGACAAAAAAAGTGCTTCAAAAACCGCTACAAGCAATATACTCAAACCTCTGTCCGTCAGATTAAAACGACAGCCTACAAAATATTAACAGACAAAAAACAGAAAATATGAAATTCATTTATTACAACTTTCTTTTTATACTTGTAGCATTGACAAGTTGCTCAAACGCATCACAACCTAACGACCCTATTCCAAAACACGAAACTTTTAAAATTCAATCTAAACAAGTTGGAGAAGAAAGAGTAATCAATGTTTGGACACCTGAAAATTATAAAACAAGTAAAGACTCTTTGCCAGTAATGTATATGGCAGATGGAGGAATAAAAGAAGACTTTCCTCACATTGCAAACACTTTGGCTAAACTGATTAAAGAAAAGAAAATAAAACCTTTGCTACTTGTCGGAATTGAAAATACTCAACGAAGAAGAGATTTGACAGGCTTTACAGAAGTAGCAAAAGACAAAGAAATTGCACCAGTTGTTGGTGGTTCAGACAAGTTTAGAGCTTTTATCAAAGAAGAACTTTTCCCTGAAATTAACAAACGATACAGAACGACGACCGAAAAAAGTATCATTGGAGAATCTGCATCAGGACTTTTTGTAATGGAAACATTTTTCCTTGCACCCGAAATGTTTGACAATTATATCGCTTTTGACCCTTCACTTTGGTGGAACAATCATTATTTGGTAAGGACAGCAAAAGAACATTTAGCAAATTTCCCCATAGCAGAAAAACGGATTTGGTTTGCAGGTTCAAATGCAGAAGATATTTCGCCTTACACAAAAGAATTAGCTGAAATTTTGAAGGCAGAAAATCTAACAAATATTAAATGGAAATTTTCTGACGAACCAAAAGAAAAACATACGACAATTTTTAGAGCAACTAAGGAGAAAGCAATTATTTGGACACTCAACAAAACTGAATAAAAAGCCGACGCATCCTGGGATCTGTTGCTCTGGTTATTATGACTGCCGCGGCGGGCACTTTAATCTACCTTCAATTTACGGACCGCTGAGGAATTGCGGCAGTGCCTGGCAAAACAAAAGTCTTTTAAGATATTTTAACCTTTTATCCTTCCGTGAAATTTCCCTGAAAACCCTAACTTTGTAGAAAGTAAAAAATAAATGGAAAGTAAGAAACAGTTTTTTCTCGAATGCTATGAGTTAGGAATTATTAAATTCGGCCGTTTTACTCTTAAAAGCGGAATCGAAAGTCCGTTTTATGTGGATTTAAGACCATTGGCGTCGGACCCAAAAATTTTGAAACGGCTGGCGAACTATCTGCTCGATATGCTTCCACTCGATAATTTCGATCTCATCTGTGGGGTTCCTTACGCCGCACTTCCCATGGCAACTGCAATGTCGCTGGAAAGCTATCTTCCTCTCATCATTAAAAGAAAGGAGGCCAAAGATTACGGCACCAAAAAAATGATTGAAGGCATTTATACGAAAGGACAAAACTGTCTTCTTGTCGAAGATGTAATCACCAGCGGAAAATCTCTTCTGGAAACGATTCCCGAGATTGAGGACGAAGGTATTACGGTTTCTGATATTGTAGTGGTTCTTGACCGTGAACAGGGCGGAAAAGAAATGCTTGAAGGTAAAGGCTACCGCGTACATACCCTGTTCACCATTTCGGAAGTCTGCAAAATGCTTAAAGAAGAAGGACATTTAACCGACGACGAAGTTTTAAGAATCGACGATTTTCTTAAAGGAAACATAGTGAAATTTGAAGAGAAAAAACGCGCATCTTACGAAACAAAACTCGCAAACGCTGAACATTCTGTTGCGAAAAAGCTTCTGGAAATTTCGCTTGAAAAAAAATCAAACCTCATCGTCTCTGCCGACGTTATTACCACGCAAGAACTGCTGGATCTTGCTGAAAAAGTCGGTCCACACATCGTGGCTCTTAAAACACATATCGATATTATTACCGATTTCGATCCGGATACCACAATTCTTCCGCTGAAAGATCTGGCAACCAAATATAATTTCATGCTGATGGAAGACCGCAAATTTGCAGATATCGGCAATACCCAGGAACTGCAGTTTTCGTATGGAATCTACAAGATTTCGAACTGGGCAGATTTTGTCACTTCGCACGTAATCGGAGGTTACGAAGCGCTGGACTGTTTTCTGAATGTAGGCGTTGTAGCGATTGTGGGCATGTCTTCCAAAGGAACTTTAACCAACAAAAACTATCAGGAAGAAGCTTTAAAAATCGCACAGTCGCACCCGAACGTTATTGGCGGTGTTTCCCAAAAACAGCTTCCTGAAGAACTTCTTCTTTTCACGCCGGGTGTGAATATGGGCGACTCGGGCGACGGAAAAGGCCAGCAATACCAAACGCCTGAATATGTTTTCAAAAACCTGCAGACTGATTTTATGATTGTAGGCCGTGGCATCTATAAAGCTGAAGATGCTGAAAAAGCAGCACTCAACTACAAAATTGCCGGCTGGAACGCCTATCTGGAGAGTCTGTAAAAGGTAAAGCATTCCATGGCTAATATAATTCTGCTCTTTCTTTGTCTCTTCCTCGGTGTTTTTCTGAGGAAGACCAAACTCTTTCCGGAAGACGGGCATCTGGCACTGAATTCTTTTGTGATCAATATTTCGCTTTCGGCGCTGTCGCTCTATTATATTCCGAAACTACTCTTAAGTTTTGAGGTTATTTTTCCCGTCGCAATCGCCTGGCTCAATATCTTTCTGTCACTGGTATTCTTCAGTATTCTTTCTAAAAAGTTCAAATGGTCTAAATCCCTCACCGGCGCGCTCATCATGTGTGCGGGTTTCGGAAATACTTCTTTTGTGGGGATTCCGGTTATTCAGTCGCTTTTCGGGGAAAACGGCCTGAAAACGGTGATGCTCGTCGATCAGCCGGGTTCTTTCGTGGCGCTTTCCACCGTAGGAATCGCTGTGGCTAATTATTATTCGGGCACGAGGAATTCTGTTGCTGAAATTTTCAATAAAATCATAAGGTTTCCGCCTTTTATCGCTTTTTCAGCAGCCGTACTCCTGAATATCTTCAGCATCCCGGTTGCCGCAGATTTAGATGAAGTTTTCGGAAAGCTTGGCGCTACAACGGTTCCCTTAGCTTTGGTTTCTGTTGGAAGCCAGCTGAAATGGGAACCTCCCAGAGAATATTCGAAGCCTTTGCTGTGGGGACTTCTGTTTAAGCTTATCCTTTTTCCGGCATTTATTTTCGTCCTGTATTTTATAGTGTTAAAGCAGCGTGGTGAAACGGTGGAAATTGCTTTTCTGGAAGCCGCCATGGCGCCGATGATCACCGCGGCAATTATCGCATCAACCCATAAACTGGAGCCCAAACTTTGTAATCTGATGGTAGGTGTGGGCATTCCGCTTTCTTTTATAACACTGGCAGTATGGTATTTGCTTCTGCAGTATTATTTGTAATTTTAAACAGCTGTTTCTTACCTTATATCAATTGGTCGCTGGTTTTCAGGCTGTATCTTTGTAAATCTTAAATTTAAAACAAATGAAAGTAAATATCTGGAGCGACATCCGCTGTCCGTTCTGTTATGTAGGAAAAAAGAAATTTGAAAAAGCTTTATCACAGTTTCCACATGCTGATAAGATTGAAGTTACGTGGCACAGTTTCCAGCTTGATCCCAGTTTAGAGACTCAGCCCGAGGTGAATCCTTACGATTATTTCTCGAAAATAAAAGGCATCCCTGTAAGCCAGGCAAAAGCAATGCACGAACATGCAAAAAACGCCGGAAAAGAAGCAGGCATCGATTTTAATTTTGATGACACCAAAGTGGCGAACTCTTTCAAAGGACATCTTCTCATTCAGCTGGCAAAGAAGAAAAATTTGGCTGACGCTATGGAAGAAGCTCTTTTTGAAGAGCAGTTTATTTCAGGAAAAAACATCGATGATGAAACTGTACTTCTTGAAACCGGAAAATCTGTAGGTCTTACTGAAGAAGAAGTTAAAAATGCTTTAGTATCCGATGAAATGGCACATGCTGTAGCACAGGATGGGTTAATGGCAAGACAGTTGGGCATCAACGCGGTGCCGTTTTTTGTCTTCAATGATAAATATGGTATCTCTGGAGCTCAGCAGCCTGAACATTTTCTGGAAGTGCTCACCAAATCTTTTGAAGAGTTTTCTGCCGGTGACAAAGGCTTGCAAATCATCAGCCAGGGAGAAAGCTGCGATACCGACGGAAACTGCGATTAAGTATTTCTTATCTTAGATCAATGCCCAACCATCTTATCAATTTTATTTTTGCACTATAATTAAAACAAAAAAGTATTATGAAAAAGTTACTCTCTATCCTTACGGTATTTATGTTCACCGTATCCACATTTGCTCAGTTGAATCTGAAAAGCGATGCAGCCCACTCCAGAATCCAGTTTACTGTTACTCACCTTGGGATTAACGACATTACAGGAAACTTCGATAAGGCAGATTTAACCATTAAAGCAGACGAAAAGAATTTCGTGAATTCTAAACTTACCTTCTCTGCAGATGTAAACTCCATCAACACGCACATTGAAGCCAGAGACAATCACCTGAAAAGTGCAGATTTCTTCGATGCAGCAAAATTCCCAACAATGGATTTTACCAGTACGTCCTTAACCAAAACAAAAAAGGATCAGTACACGCTTAAAGGCAACCTGACCATGCACGGCGTTACAAAACCGGTTACCTTAACTTTGATTTACAAAGGTTCTACGGTTAACGCAATGAACAAAAAAACAACCTACGGCTACCAGGTTCTGGGAACACTCAACAGATCTGAGTTCAACGTAGGTCCTAATTTCCCTGCACCCATGATCAGCGATCTTGTAAGCATTAAAGGAGATTTTGAACTTACAGCTGAATAATTTTAGTTTGTGTTTTTAGTAGTTGAAACGGAAGTTTGGGAAACCAGATTTCCGTTTTTTTTTATTTCAGAGCCCGGAATCTTTTGATGGAAGTTGGGCTGAAAGTATATTTTGCCGTTACGGTTTTGGGCGCATTCACATCCAATTCATACCAAGGTGAAAGTTCCGGATGGGCAGTATTTTTAAGAATGTGAATATCCTGCGCCGGCATGAAACTTTCCGCCAGAAGATAAAGCCTTCTTCCGGCATTATTCGTCGCTATACCCATAATGATTACCGAATGCCCGGGACTTCCGGGTTTGATGATGAAATCGCCTGTTTTGATGTCTGAATTCTGCGTAACCGGCACCGCTTCCCTATCCAAAGAAATAGTTCCCGCATAAAGGAAAATAATATTCAGGTAATCCCGAAAAGCGGTATAAGATTCATTAACAACACCCGAATCGTAGAAACTTACTTTTTTCTTTGATTCTTTTGTCCGGATTCCGTTTTTATAATCCTTCCAGGCAAAAAACTGTCCGCTGGTAAATTCGAAACCAATTTCATCAAAGCGTTTCTGAGACCACAGATATTCAGCATACAGCCTCATCCACGCGTCTGCACACTGCTGCAGGTCTTTTTCGCCAACATCAATTTTCAGAAGCGCCATATGCCGGTCCTGCGTTTTCACCGGAACCATTCTGTAATCGCGCACCGGAAAACCGGGAGGATGCAGCGGAAAATTCACCAGATATTCACCGAAACTTCCGGGTTGCTCTTTCATCCAGAAATATCCTTTGGGAGGAGTAAATCGCGTGATGATTTTAGATTTTTTAAGATCGACAAGCAAAGGCTCGGTCGTTTCAGTCACCTGAGAGAACACAAGCTGAACGCACATAATTCCCAGAAGAAACGTAATATGGTATAATTTTCGCAAATGCTGGACTTTAATCAAAATTAATTATTATTTGTAAATAAATTATAATTAAATCGGTTTACGAAAAACATCATTATATTTGAGGGTTACATTAAAATGAATAGAATTTTCTGCGGCTTTTTACTGATTTTGAATTATGTTGCGGTTTCGGCGCAGCAGGACAGCATTTACATCGAAGCTGAAATTAAAGCAAACCAAAGACAAATAACTGTAAATCAGGATATTGCTTATACCAATATTTCGTCTACTGATGCAGATACCATCAAACTCCTCAATTGGACTGCCGCCTACAAAACTTATACTACCCCACTCGCTAAAAGAAAGCTGGAAGACCGCAAAAGTGATCTTTACTTTGCCAAAAGTCATGAATTAGGAAGCGTAGAAAATCTGGAAATTAAAATTGAAGATAAAACTGTATCAAGCCCTTCCACAGATGACGAAAACATTTTTATTCCGCTTTCTAAAAGTCTGAAACCTGGCGAACAGGTTAAGATATCCCTTCAATATGTTATAGACCTGCCTTTACAGAAATTTACAGGTTACGGAAGCGACGGTAAAGAGTGGATGCTGAAATATTTCTTCATTGTTCCGGACCGATTTGCTGATGATTCGTCGCAGGAAAGATATTATATCGATATTGAAGAAAACCAAAGTCCGGGCATTTACTGGAAGGTAAATCTGAACATTCCGCCCAATTATTATTCCCAGAGTAACCTCAAAGAAATTCAGCCCAATTATTTTGAAGGAAGCCTGAACCGCGATCCTGAATTTCTGATTTCTGAAAACAATTTTTCAAAGATTATTACCAGGATTGATGGTGAAAAAACAGAAATTGATTTCGGTTACCATCTGGATGAAGCCGAAAAACAAAATCTGGAGTTTTACCTGCCGCTACAACTTAATTTCATTAAAAATAAAACCGGATTTCTGCCGGAAAAAATTTTCATTTCAGAAAAATTTCGGGACAGTGAGGATTTCACCGGAATTGATGACCTTAAATTCTGGAAATTCAAATACCAACTTTTCAGTGATGCTGAAAAAACTGATTTGAATTATTTCAGCATTCTCTCCAAAAAAATTGTCGAGCAGGCCACAATTTTCGAAAAAAGAAAAGACCACTGGCTTGCTAACGGTTTGAAAACGTATCTCGAAATACAGTATATCGACCGCTATTATCCGGAGAAAAAACTGCTGGGAGAACTGCCGGAAAATCTAAAAGTTTTCGGTTTTAAACCACTGAAGCTTTTGTATGCATCCGACCTGAAACTTAAGGAACGTTATGGACTCACGTATCAGTACATCATGACGCAGAATCTGGATCAGCCGATCGGAGAATCTTTCGAAAAGTTGAGTAATTTCAACGCCAACGCCATCAGTCATTTCGAAACTGGAAGCTTGTTTTCTTTTATTGCCGAGAAAATGGGTACTGAAAAGTTCGATGATTTTATCAGTGAATATTTATCAAAAAATTCGCGCAGCCACACCGACCAGAAAGATTTCATTGATCAACTGAGCCTGGCATCCGGTTATTCCTCGGATTTCTTCGATCCCTTTATCCAAAAGAAAAACCGGGTAAACTTTAATATGAAAAGATATACCAAATCGGGTGATGAATTTCATGTAAAGATTGCGAAAAACACCGAACTTCCTATTCCTTTCAAAATCGAAACCCAGAATGCCGAGGGTGATGTGAAGGAATTCTGGTTCGATACCGACGATTCCAAGGCCAAAAAAATTTATAATATCCCACAATCTGATGCTGAAAAAATCGTGGTGAACAGTGAATATATTTTTCCGGAAAACAATTTCCGCGACAATTATCTTTATACCAAAGGACTTTTTGCCAATACCAAGAAAATAAGATTCAAGTTTTTTAAAGACATTCCCAATCCCGAATATAATGAGATTTACCTGAATCCAAGGTTAAACTTCAACGCTTATGATAAAGTGCTGGTTGGACTTAATTTCAGGAACACTTCTTTTTTTGAGCGTAAATTCAACTATTCGTTCACTCCGTTTTACAGTTCAGGAACAGGGAAACTTACCGGTTCAGGCGGTGTAGCCTACTCTTTTCAACCTGCCAATAGTTTCTACAGAAATCTTGATCTGGGTGTTTCAGCCTCACACTTTCATTATGATTATGATTTAACGTACCGAAAAGTTTCTGCTTTTGCGAGTTTTAATTTCACTAAAAACCCCCGAACCGATATTGGCAGAAGTTTAGGATTATCTTATAATTTTTTCGAAAAGGAGCTGAATCCGCTTATGGAAGACACCGAATATGCCAAATACAACCTCTGGAATCTGGGTTATGGCTATGCAGACCGAAGCATTATTCATGAAAAATCCTTCAGTACCAATCTGCAGTGGATGGAAGATTTCCAGAAGATTTCTGCAGAAGCATTTTACCGCTGGGAATATGCGCAGGATAAAAAGGTAAGTTTCAGATTTTTTGGCGGCTATTTCATCACCAATAAAACAAAAAACAATCTTTTTGATTATGGGATTTCAAGGGTTTCGAATTATGCATTTTCGTATGGGCTCTTAGGACAAAGTGCCACTTCAGGATTGTTTTCTCAACAGTTTATTCTTGCCGAAGGCGGTTTCAAGTCTCATGTTGCGAAATCGGCTAACCAGTGGATTACCGCAGTAAATATTGATTCTCATGTGTGGAAATGGTTTAACGTATATGCTGATGCCGGTGTGTATAAAAATCGGTTGATGAATCCACAGTTCATCTGGGATTCAGGTGTTAAGGTGAAGGTAATTCCTGATTTTCTGGAGGTTTACTTCCCGATCCAGAGTTCACTGGGATTTGAGCCTTCTTTTAAAGATTACGGAAGCAGAATCCGTTTTACACTGGTATTGAATTTCAACGCGATCACAAACTACTTCAGGAGAGGATGGTTTTGATGATGATGGATGTTGGGTGATGAGAGCGCGATGTTGGGAGGTCAATAATAGAAAATAAAAAAGCCGCTAGAAAAGCGGCTTTCAATATTTAAAGAAATAAAATATTAGTTTTTGATTACTTTTCTGCTCACTTTTGCAGATCCGTTATCTACAGTTACAATATAATTTCCTTTTGCCATTGAAGAGGTATTAATTGCCTGCCCGTTATCAACTCTGTTAGAGCTTACCAAACGTCCGTCTGCTGTATAAATGTTCACCGTAGCTTTTCCTGGAAGGATTAAACGAAGTTCGTTACCAACAATAGTGTTCATTTTTACAGCTTTATCGAAAGCGTTTACATCTGAAACGGCAAGATTCCCTTGCACCAATTGTACATCATCAACGTAAGAAGAACCACTACCATAAGATCTGAAAGCAACATCTATACTTGCAGCTGAAGGATGAGAAGTAAATACTACTGTATGTTGAGTCCATTCAGTTGGAGCAATCGGCAAATATCCATTGTTTGTTCTTAATGGATCATCTGCCGCAGTTGCACTGTTATAAACAGGAGCTCCAGTTGTATCTTTCATAACACTCCACAATCTGAAAATATTATTTTGATTAGTACCTTCTGGTCTAGTAGTAGACGCTTTGTACCAAAATGTAAGTGTATACTGAGTACTTCCCGCAATTGGAACATTTTGATAAAAACCTGTAGTAGCAGTAGGAAGTTCATAAGCCGCTAATTTTAAACCACTGTGTGGATTAGTAGTTAAAATTGCCGGAGCTGTATAACCGTTTCCGGTACCAGCTGCCCAGGAAGTTAAGTCACTTTCAAAACCAGGGTTTTGCACTAAATTCGTTTGGGCAAACATCATCGCTGAAGCCGAAACTAAGCCTAAAATTGTAAAGATTTTTTTCATTGCAATTGATTTAAAATTATATTCTTTTTTAAGGAGTGTAAAATTACAAAAAAAATACTTCACCGGGATGAAGTATTCTATATTTAACAAATTATTAAAACTGTTATTTTTTAATGATTTTCTGAGAAACAGCTTGTCCGTTTACAGTACCTGTTACGATATACATTCCTTTTGCCAAAGAAGCTACAGCTAAAGTAGTATTTTCGTTTACAGAAGCAGTTTTTACTACTTGTCCGTTTGCGTTGATTACTTTTACATCAGCTTTTGCAGCGAAAATAATATTGCTATCTACAACAGTGTTTTTTACTAATTTTGCTTTTGAAGCGTTTGCATCAACTACAGCCATAGAATTGTCAATAACTTCAATTTTCACATTATCAATAAATGCTCTTTTAGCAGTAGTTTCGATAGTTACTGTTGAATTTGCAAGACCTTTCCCGAAAGTAAGACTTACCGTTTCAAAAGCATCTGCCAAAGTTGCAGAATAAGTTACTGTTTGCGAGTCTTGTCCTGAAACAGTTACTTTAATATTACCTTCTACTGTAGTCCAACCTTTTACATCGAAAGTTACTTTTACAGCATTTGCATCTGTAGATAAATCTAATTCTTTTGAAGTTAAGGATCCAATAGCGCTACCAGTACCCAGTTTCACTACACCACCTGCTTGGTAAGCTTTAACTACATTCGGGAAATTTTCATTTCCATTCCAACCTGATGAAGATCCACCTGTAGTAGTATTGTTTCCAGTAGTAATAGAAGCAAAATCTTCAGAAAGAACAGTTGTTGCAACTTGAGAATACGCTGAAACAGATAATGCAGCTACTGCAAATAAAGAATAGAATTTTTTCATTTTTTAAAAAATTTAATAATTAATAATTTAGACTGCGAAACTACGATCTTTTTTGCACATATCATAACAACTGAGTTAAATTAATGTTAATTATGCAACTGCAATTTTAGAGACTGTTTTTCGTTATTTTTACAAAAACTTTTTAAGACAAGCTTTGGCTAAAAAATTATTCCTTTCCATTTTGGTTTTTGCTGCATTACAGATTACTGATGCTCAGATTTTCACGTGGAAAAATCCAAATATCCAAGATTCTCTTAAAAAGGATTCCATACTCGCAGCAAAGATTGAAAAGGATGTTTTTTCGAAAGACACTTTAGATTTCATTCGAACTCAGAATAAAATTATTATTGACGAGGGAGTGTTGGTTAAAAACACCCGTTCGCAAATTTTGGGAGATCTGAACTCGAAAGGCTCCATCATCCGGGGAATTACTTTTGGTAACAATCAGGGACAGAGCGTTCAAAGCTCCATGGATTTACAGATTTCAGGAAAATTATCGAAAGACGTCACGGTTTTGGCGTCGATTTCCGATCATAATTTACCCATTCAGGCCGACGGTTACACGCAGACATTGGAAGAATTCGACAAAATCTATATGCAGCTCAATATTAAGGACCGCTCTATTCTCCGCGCCGGGCATCTGGATTTGCTGGATGAAGCGACTTATTTCGGTCGTTTCCAGCGGCGCAGTATGGGATTGCAGTTTGAAACCGGGTTCGGAAACGAAAATAAAACCTTTATAGATGTTTCTGCAGGAGTTGCACGAAGTGAATTCCACCGCATCCGTTTTCAGGGTGTGGAAGGAAATCAGGGACCTTACCGGTTGACAGGCAAAAACGGTGAGCAGTTCATTACCATCATTTCAGGTTCGGAGCAGGTTTACATCGACGGGATTTTAATGAAACGCGGCGAAAATCAGGATTACGTCATCAATTACAACACCGGAGAAATTACGTTCACTAGTTTCAGACCCATTTTTAAACAGAATTTCATTACCATTTCCTACAATTACACCAACAGAAATTACACAAGATTTCTGGTGACCGGCGGCATCCGACATGAAAGAGAAAAATCAAAGTTCGGTTTCAACTGGTTTATGGAAAACGACAATAAAAATGCGCCACTTTCCCTGAACTTAAGCAAAGAAGACGAACAGATCCTGGCCAATGCGGGCAACAATACGGATTTGATGTATGCGCCGTCGGGAACGGTTTCGGAGTATGATGTTAACAAAATTCTATACCAGCTCATTCAAAATCCGAACGGAAATTATTACGAATTTTCAACTGATCAAAATCAAACGTTATATCAGGTTGCCTATACTTATTTCGGACAAAACCTGGGCGATTACCGTATAAAACAAACCACCAACAACGGCCGCGTTTTCGAATATGTAGGCACTAATATGGGCGAATACCGGGCCGTCAGAAAACTTCCGTCACCACAGAAAACCCAGGTTTTTTCTGCCAATTCTGAGTTTTTACTGAACAATGGTAAGATTGGGGCTGATGTTTCGATGAGTAATTTCGATGTGAATCTATTTTCATCCAAAGACTCCAATCAGAATATCGGGTATGCGGGAAGGATTTTCGGAAATAAAACCTTCAGCAGAAACAACTGGAAAGGAACGCCGAGTTTTGAATACCAGCATATCAATTCGCGGTTCCATATTCTGGACAGGATTAATGATGTAGAATTTTCCCGGGATTTCAATTTGGCGCAGGAATTCAACCAGATCACGCAAAACCGTTTTATTTTCAGCTTTTTGAATCAATGGAACAATTCCTCCTTTTTAAATTATAAAATCAATTATCTGGACGAGAAAAATTCTTACACAGGAATTAAAAACGATCTGGATTTTGGCTGGATAAAAGGAAAATTCAATACCAGAGGAAATTTTTCTTATCTCGATACGAAAGCGGTTTTTCAGGATACGAAGTTTGTAAGAAGCGGAATAATTTCTGAATATTCTACCAAAAAAGGAAGCTGGGCGATTGGCGGAAGTATGGAACATAACGTGAAAAACTTCAACGAAACGAATCAGCTGGATGTAACGAGTTTCAGCTGGAAGGAAGTTTTCATTCAGAAAAAAATCAGTGATTCTTCGCGAACGAAATTACTTACGCGGATGTATTTCCGAGATAATGATTCGGTACGAAACAATTCCCTCGAAAATATGAACCATATTTTGGGAATCATGGCAGAAAGTCAAATTATTAAAACGGAAAAAACCAGTTTGAATGCGTTGATTCACTACCGAAAATTTTACTATCAGAATCAGGATGTTGCAGCAAATCTTAATCAGGATTTTGTAGTAGGAAATATTCTTTACAACCAGCAGCTCTTCCGTAACGGAATGCGTTTGCAGGCTTTTTATGAACTCGGAAACGGGCAGGAAGCGCAGCGGGAATTTCAATACATAAAAGTGACCGACGGGCAGGGCGTTTACAAATGGACCGATTATAACGGTGACGGAATTCAGCAGCTTGATGAATTTGAAATCGCCGAATATGCCGATCTGGCGCAGTATATCAGAGTTTATACCAATACGGTAAATTATATACCGTCGAATAAAAACAAAATGCAGCTGGCCTTATTTGTGAATCCTTCCGTGGTTTTTAATTCTGAAAATCAGTTTCTTAAACGCTGGAACTTCAATATTTCACTCAATTCCCAAAACTCATTTTATAAAAGAGAAAAAGTATTGGTTCTGAATCCTTTTGAAAAAAACGCAGACCAAATCCTTAAAAACCAGAATTTCCTGGCCTCAGCGCAATTCAATCCGACCGAAAAATCCGGCTGGAATGGGAATTACCGATTCGTTGCGAATGATAATTTGGTAAATGCCAATTTCAGCAATGAGGAACGCAGCCAGGATTCGCATTTTTTAAATATTGGCTATTGGTTCAGCAAAGATTTCCGTGTTGATTGGGAAAACTCGGCGCATCATATTGAAAACGCGTCGCAGTTGTTCAATTCCAGAGATTATATTCTAAATAATTTCGAAACAAAACCGAAAGCGACTTATAAATTCACGGAAGCAGTTCAGGCAGAACTTTCTTCGGCTTTACGCCAGAAAAAAAGAATGGATGGTGAAGAATTTTTAAAAACGTTTGATCTCACCGGAAGTCTGCAGTGGGAACGCAGAAAAACTTCGGTGCGCGGCAGTTTCTCTTTCATCAGTAACGACTTTTCCGGAAACAATTTTTCGATTGTCGGCAACCAAATGCTCGATGGTTTGAAGCCTGGAAAAAATCAGGTGTGGTCGGTATTTTTACAGCAATCCATCAATTCATTCATCCAACTGAATATGAACTACGAAGGCAGAAATTCAGGAGAAAGAACGATACATATAGGATCGGTGCAGGTGAAGGCAAGTTTTTAAAGATGATGGATGTTTTAAAAAATTGTGCATTGGATGATCAACCCGATCTTCTATTCCTGCTATTTAATCTTCATACATCACATATTTCGTTCTGATTTTCCGAAAATCTTCGAGTCCTTTTTTCCATGAATCTTTGATTTCTACGGCAGATTTCCCGGCAACGATTTGCTTTCGAAGTTCGTCGGTTCCGGCCAATTTATCGAAGAAAAGGTTTTTCAGGAAGAAATCCTGCGCAGGATTTTTGTAATTACTGTAAGCTTTCAAAAGCCAGTCAATATTCAGTGCGTGCAAATCTTCAGGATAATCGGAAAGGTTTTCACCAAAGCATAATTTACCGTTCAGGAAAGGATCTTTAGCGCCAAAATTAGGGCGTGGCATAAACTGATAAGGCAAGTTTTTGGTCCAGGGACTTCCGTAAATCTGAAACGGCAAACCGGTTCCGCGACCTACGGAAACCTGTGTTCCTTCGAAGAAACATAAACTTGGATACAGGTTTATTGCCTTGTCATTCGGCAGATTTGGTGAGGGTTTGTCCAGAACTCCGTAGCGCTGCTTTTTATGATAATTCAGCATCGGAATTAAAGTATATTTTGCCTGAACACCATTTTTTAGCCATTTTTCACCGTTTACCATTTTTCCATATTCACCGATCGTAAGTCCATATACAACCGGGACATTATGCATACCTACAAAACTTTTCCATTGGTCTTTCAGAACTGGACCGTCGATATAACCATCGTGCGGATTGGGTCGGTCAAGTACGATTACTTCTACTCCATTTTCGGCGCCTGCCTCCATAACATATGTTAAAGTTGAGATATAGGTGTAAAATCTTACGCCCACATCCTGAATATCAAAAAGAACAATATTGATTCCTTTCAGCTGCTCCGGTTTTGGTTTTTTATTGTCGCCATACAAAGAAATTATTGGGATTCCAGTTTTTGTATCCACTCCGTTTTTCACATGTTCACCAGCATCTGCATCTCCGCGGAACCCATGTTCAGGTGCAAAAATCGTTTTGATTCTGATGCCGTTTTTCACTAAAAAATCGACCAAAAAGGTGCGGTCTTTCAACAATCCTGTCTGGTTCGTAACGATTGCCACCGTTTTATTCTGAAGGAGCGGCAGGTAAAGTTCCGGCCGGTCGGCACCAGTTTTAAAACAGTTTTGATCGGTATTCTGCGCAAAATTCATCTGGCAGAAACCAAAATAAATTAGCACAATCAGAAGTAAATCTTTAATTTTGGCGCTTAAACTCATCGGCTTGAAATTTCCATTATATTTTTCTAAAAAAATTGCTTTTTCCAAAGATAACAAAAATAATCTCTCACGGATTATTGTGTTTATCGGCAGGCTTTCCGTAGCATTGGGAGTTATCGTTTCGCTGATCACGGTGTCTACCGGCATTGGTTCCAAAACAGCCATAAAAGAAAGAATGGCCGATTTCTCCGGACATATTTCGATAAAGTCCAAGCAATCCAACAATTCTTATAACTCTTCGATACTGAGCACTGAAGGGCTTCAGATCGATAAAATAAAACAACTTGAAGATGTGGCGAGCACCCAGAAATATGTTTCTGTAAGCGGCATTTTGCGTAACGAACATAATTTTGCGGGAATTATTTTCAAAGGCGTCGGTAAAGATTTCGATGCCGAAAGGTTCAGGAAATTTATTATTGCCGGTACAACTCCAGACATTACAGAAAAAGGCTTCAATAGCGGTGTATGTATCTCACAGAAAATCGCCAATGACCTGCATCTTAAGGTAAAAGACAGTATTGTTGCTGTTTTTTCAAAGGAAAACCAGAGTCCGCTTTACCGCAAATTTGAAGTAGTCGGGATTTACAAAACCGATATCAAGATGATTGATGACCTCTTTATCATCGGCGGAATCAACCATGCCCGCAAAATTCAGGGAATGGAAAAGAATGAAGTTGGCGGTATCGATGTTTTTCTGAAAAACATCAATTACATCGACGAAGATGCTCCGAAAATCGACAAACTTGTAGGCTATAAAAATTATATTGTAAAAGCCACAGACGAATACCCGCAGATCATGGATTTCATTGCGATTTTTGATACCAACATCGCGCTGATCATCATCATTATGTTGGTAGTAGTCATCATCAATATTGTAATGGTGCTTTTAATTCTGATTATTGAAAGAACAAACTCCATCGGAATGCTGAAAACACTGGGCGCCACCAACGCACAAATCCAGACTATTTTCATCAATTACACACTGATGATTATGATTCCTGGACTGGTCATCGGAAACCTAGTGGGAATCGGTTTCTTACTGATTCAGAAATATTTCGGAGTCATCAAACTGAATCCTGAAAATTATTATCTCAGCACAGTTCCCGTGGATCTCAATATCCTTCATATTCTGGCAATATCGGTAGGAATTCTTCTAGTATCAGCAATTTCGCTTATTTTACCGAGTTACCTTATCAGCAAAATTTCGCCGGTAAAATCCCTTAAATACAGTTAATTATAATTTAAACATATATGAAATATTCAAAAAACATTCTCGAAACCATCGGAAATACGCCGCTTGTAAAACTGAACAAAGTTTTGGGCGAAGATTTTCCGGCATTGGTTTTGGCGAAAGTTGAAACATTTAACCCCGGAAACTCGGTGAAAGACCGAATGGCGGTAAAAATGATTGAAGATGCTGAAAAAGACGGAAGGCTAAAACCGGGCGGAACCATCATCGAAGGAACCTCCGGAAACACAGGAATGGGGCTTGCCCTCGCAGCCATCGTAAAAGGTTATAAATGCATCTTCGTTACCAATTCGAAACAGTCTAAAGAAAAATGTGATATCCTGAGAGCCGTGGGAGCTGAAGTAATTGTTTGTCCTACTGACGTAAAACCAACGGATCCCCGCTCCTATTATTCCGTTTCCAAAAGACTGGCTACGGAAACCGAAAACGGATGGTATGTAAACCAATATGATAATTTATCGAACCGCCAGGCGCATTACGAACAAACCGCTCCGGAAATCTGGGAACAGACCGAAGGAAAACTCACGCATTTTGTTGCAGGAGCCGGAACCGGCGGAACTGTTACGGGTTGCGGAACGTTCTTTAAAGAGAAAAATGCGGACATCAAAGTCATCGGTGTGGACACGTACGGTTCTATTTTAAAAGAGTTTCACGAAACCGGAGAAATTCATTACGACCACGCTTATACTTACGTTACAGAAGGAATTGGCGAAGATATTATCCCCGAAAACTACGACATGACCGTGATTGATCATTTCGAGAAAGTAACCGATAAAGACGGTGCAATCTATGCGAGAAAACTGGCAAAAGAAGAAGGTATTTTCTGCGGATATTCTGCAGGAAGTGCCATTGCTGCATTGGTTCAGATGAAAGATCAGTTCACGAAAGATGATGTAATCGTAGTGCTGTTACACGACCACGGGTCGCGTTACGTAGGCAAAATCTACAATGACGATTGGATGCAGGAAATGGGCTGGTTATAAAATTACAGCACAAGTGCAAAAAAGAGCAAACAGTGTTTTGCTCTTTTTTTGTGATCAATTGTTATTTTTCGTATGATTAATTTTCTAAAATTTGGCTCAGCTTTTCGGTAAGATTTTTTCGTGAAAATTTTTCGATGTTTTTTATGTGCGATGAACTGCTTCCCGATTTCCAGTTTTGGTATTGGTTCAAAATAAATTCTTTTAAAGAAGCTGCATCCTGATACGAAAAATGTTTACCGGCGTGGGTTTCAGAAAGAATTCTCTTTACATCGCTGTCTTGCGGACCAAAAGAGAGAATTGGTTTTCCGGTGGCTAAATACTCAAAAATCTTTCCGGGGATAATTCCTTTCGAACTGTCATCCGGGAAATTGGTAATCAGAAGCAAATCCGAATCCTGCATTTCCGCATTTGCTTTGGAATGAGAAAGATAACCCAAATTACTGAGTGAGTTTTTCAGTGCAGAATTTTCGATTTCAGATAAAATTTTATCATCTACTCTTCCTACAAATTTCAGTTGGAAATCGTTTTCAAAATCAGGATTTTCAGCAATGATATCATTTAAAACTTTCCATAAAATTTCGGGATTCCGGAGCTGTTCAAGAACGCCGATGTAACTTATTGTAAAATTTTTTGCCTCAATTTTTGCCTCAATTTTTGCTTCTCTGTCAAATCCGTTCGTAATACAAACTGCATTCGCACCTTTTTGTCTGAAATTTTCAGCATCGGTATAACTTGTGGCTAAAGTAATATCCGCAGTTTTGAAAACCTGCTGCTCAAGGTCGCGGTGCTTTTTGTCTGAAGATCTTGTGAGTTTTAAATGTTTGTAATAGGAAATTTCGGTCCAGGGATCACGGAAATCTGCAATCCATTTCAGGTTGGGAAATTCTTTCTTCAGTTCCAGGCCGATTAAGTGCATAGAATGTGGCGGGCCAGTGGTTACAACCGCATCAAAATGATTCTCTTTAAGATATTTCTTCAGGAATTTTGCTGAAGGCTTTACCCAAAATATGCGGGCATCGGGAATAAAGAAGTTTCCTCGGACCCAAATCGAAAGTCTGGATTTCCAGGTTTGGTTTTTACCAACATCGAACTGGCCGGCTTTGAATTTTTTATTGTCTTTACCAAAAAGTTCGGCAATCTGATAGGGTTCCCAAATTTTTGTTCTGATGATTTTTAAATCCTTTGAAACTTCATTCTGCAAAGTTTCATCAACAATAGGATAACTTGGATTTTCGGGGATAAAAACGGCGGGATTCCAGCCGAAATCGGGTAAATATTTCACAAATTTCAACCACCGCTGAACGCCGGGCCCACCTGCAGGTGGCCAGTAATAAGTGATGATTAAAATTTTTTTGTTATTCATTATATATTACCGCAAAAGAGGCAAAAGTTTTAATGCGATTCAGCTGTTCAAAAGACAGCAAAATCTAATGTTTTTTGTAATGAATTAATAATTAGTCCAGCTGATCAAAATATTTATTAACGAAAGTTTCCTAACCAAGGTGGTACAAATTCTTAACATTAAAATTAACCAAAATTCCTTTTGGGACTTCTAATAAATTCATATAATTTAAAACTTGAGATTTATGAATATCTAAAATTTGCGTTACGGATTTAATTTCTAACACAATTAAATCTTCAATTAAATCTTCAATTAAAAAGTCACATTTAAAATCACAATTCAAGTTTTCTTCCTTATAAATTACCGGAATTACAAACTCAGATTTAAACTGAATATTTCTTAATTGAAACTCTTTTTCTAAAGCTTTGTGATATACAATTTCAGCCAATCCCGAACCCAAAATTTTATGAACTTCAATACAGGCGCCGTTGATTCTGTAAGTAAGGTCTGTAATGTACTTCTGGGTAATCATAAAACTTTTTTAATCTTTGTATTACTGAGAACTGTGCAATTTCCTTTTGCCTCTTTTGCGGTAAAGCATATATATTCCAGCTAAACTCAGGGTTAAGAAAAGTCCGAATGTGATCATTGAAATTACTTTTCCGGTTTGAATAACCGCAGGTTCGAAGATCATTTTTACGGTATGATTTCCGGCCGGAACATGAACCGCTCTGAGTAAATAATTCGCTTTGATATAAGGAACTTCCTGATCATCAATCAACATTTTCCAGCCTTTTGGATAGTAGATTTCAGAGAAAACAGCTAACTGCGGTGTTCTTGATTGTGTTTTGAATTCCAGTTTATTGGGCTGATATTTTGTAAGATTCAGAACCGCTGCAGCATCTGGCTGTATTGGTTTCCCGTCAAAATATTTTCTATCTTCATTCGAAATCACCGCAATTTTCTTGGTATCAACTTCACCGATCTGCTTGATTTCTTCGTTAGGAGAATTTACAAATTTCAGTTCAGAAACAAACCATGCATTGCCGTTTGCCTGGGGATTCACCACTGCTTCAGGATTCTCAGCATCACCGAAAATCATGTATTTTGTGTTAAGCATATTGAGAATTCTCGGTACCCGAACGGTATCGGTACGGCTGAAATATTCGTTGATTAAATCATCATAACGGCGAAGTTTCACGGCATGATAGCCACCCACAGAGGATTTAAAATAAGAAGTATTGGTCTCGCTGAATGTTCCTAAAACCTGATTGTAAATTCTGTAATGGGTTTTGTCTTTTTCAGCGATAAGTTCAAGAGTTTTGTTTACGTTTGCGTTAGCAAGAAGAGTTTGTAGGTTTCGGTTTTCGCCAACTTTCTGCATCAGCAGTTCTGAATTTTCAGTCTGAAAAGGATTTTCAGTAAAGGTTTTATCGATGAAGTTTTCGTTATTCAAATACCTTTTGTTAACACTCCACAAATCAAAAAGACTCACCAAACCAATAATGAGAATGGCTAAATTCTGACTGATTTTCCTCTTAATTCCTAAATATAAAACGGTAGCAGTGATACCGACATAAACAATAGCTTTTATTGCATCAATCGTGAACATTTTCGAACGTTCATCTACTAAAAAATCGAGCAGGAATGGCGGCAGATATGCTTTTTCATTATCTGTATAGAAACCTAAAACTGATTTACCAAAAATTAAAAGCAAAACTGTAATTCCCAAAGTTCCAGCACTTACATACGTGAGGATTTTCTTTTTGTAATCTTCTGTCAGAATATTTTCAGAATTAGTTTCCGTCTTTTCATTAGAATTGAAAAATCTGTAAAGACCGACCATGGCAATTAAAGGAAACAGCAGTTCTACCACGACCAGAATTGAACTTGGCGCCCTGAATTTATTATAAAAAGGAACGAAATCAATAAAGAGATCCGACACGATCATAAAATTGCTTCCCCAAGCCAGAAAAATCGTGAGAATTGAAGCGCCTAAAATCCAGTATCTGTATTTTTTCCAGGCAAAGAAAAAGCCCAGTATCGCAAGAAAAACAACTACCGCGCCCTGATACGCAGGTCCGGAAGTTCCGGGTTGTTCGCCCCAATAAGTCAGCGAACCGAAACCCCTTGAAATACGGTCCATTTCTTCCTGCGAAGACACGTTTTCCTGAACCAACTCCTGAACACGGTTCATCATTCTGTCGGAACCTTCTTCTGTGCTAGAACCGCCCATTAATCTTGGAATAAAAAGATTTAGTGTTTCCAGTTTTCCATAGCTCCACATCAGCATGCTTTCCTTATCCATTCCCGATTTTCCGGAAGCGTGTATATCGTTGTCTAAAATCTGCTTCCCACGAACAGTTTCGGTGACGTATTCGGAATTAGCCATTAACCGCTGAGAGTTCATTCCAACACCAAGCAAAAAAGCGAACGCTAAAATCCCGGAAGCGATTCCGAAATGCTTCCATTCGGTTTTCCCCTGAATTGCCCGCACGAGTTCTGAAATAAACAGAAATCCAAGCGCAATAAA
Organism: Kaistella yananensis; assembly: GCF_026107505.2. Taxonomy (NCBI): domain Bacteria; kingdom Pseudomonadati; phylum Bacteroidota; class Flavobacteriia; order Flavobacteriales; family Weeksellaceae; genus Kaistella; species Kaistella yananensis. Next base: position 771,521 of record NZ_JAPCHZ010000001.1, read on the forward strand.
AAGGTAGTAGGTCATCTGCGGGTGATTTGCAGCAATCTGAAGCCCCATAAACAAAGCGGTTACAATGAAACCGATAATGTATTTTTTACGGATGTAAACCAGAAGAATCCCTGCAAGCAGCGGCGCAAAATACGCTACGGTATGTATTTTTCCGTTATGTCCAGCTGCAAGTGCAATGTAAAAATAAGTTGAAAGTCCGAAAAAAGTTGCTCCTAAAAATGCGTACTTCCAGTTTCTTACAGCAACCATTCCAAGGAGGAAAAACCCTGAGAAAAGCAGGAAAATATAATTGGCGGGTTTGGGCAGAAAGTTAAGTAAATCATCAACTTTTTTAATGATATCGCCCCGGAACTGTGCTCCCATCTGGTACGTGGGCATCCCACCGAACATGGAGTCGCTCCAATAGGTTTCTTCCCCGTTTTGGGCGCGGTAATCCAATAGTTCCTTGGCGCCGCCTTTGTACTGCACAATATCGTGTTGAAAAAGCTGTTTGCCCGTGAGAACAGGGTTTGCATAAACCAAAGCCAGGATGATAAAAACAATAATGCTTCCTGCGATGAATATGAGTTTTCTGTTTTTTGCCATAGTGAATATCATCAATAAAAACCCTTTCAAAACTACTAATTTCAAAAGGGCTGCGTTTATTTTTCTTTGTATTTATTTTCTTTTACTTCTTCGTAATCAACCGTTTCTGCATCCCAGTTAATTTTGGAATCCAAATTTTTCTTGGTTTTCCGGGACTGTGTTTCGTTTCTGTTTTCTGGTCTTGGGAATTTATAAAAATTGCTGAAAAACATTCTTTTTAAAATATTCCAAAGGAAAAAGATGATGATGGTTGCGAGAATTAACTCTAAAATATACTTCATTGTTTATCGCGATTAAGAAATGAACAATTTGCCGCCGATTACTTCGCCGGATTTACCTCTACCGTCGAATTAGAAACGCTTTTCATGGTTTGCGACTGTTTGCCGTCGGAAAGTGTTTCAGACTGCGTCGTTTTCACAGAAATTGTTTGGTTTTTTATCCAGCCGGTATTCTGGTCAAGTGTAATGATTCCGTTCTGAGAAAGTTCAGAACTCATGCTTCGGGTAATTCCTTCCTGGGTTTTCTTATCGGATTTTTTTGGAATTCCGCCTCCTACGGCAATTACGGCTACGCCATCGCCCACGCTTTTCAGCATGTAGGTGGTGGTGAGTTTAATTTTCCCGTCGGGTGTTGCATTTTCACTTTGGGACCATTTGTCGCCGATTTTTACGCCTTTTGCCGGAAGCAAAAGCAGGTTTTTGGTAAACTGTTCTTTCAGGACTTTTTCGTTAAAACTTTCTTTAAAACTGTTTACAAAAGCCGTTTTCTGCTTAGCATCTTTAATCGCAGCTCCTGCCGAAGCAGCAATTTTACTATAAACCGGATCGAAACCTGTAATCGAAATCACTTTACCGTCTTCACCCATCTTCATACTAAGTTTGTTCCCAACAAGGGCTTTATTCACTTTCCACATCATTTTCAGCTGTTCATCTGCCGGTTCCGCAAGTTTGGTATCAACAGCCACGGTTTTTCCGTTTGCCGACTGGGCATTTCTTTTACCGATTAGGTTGATGGTGATATCGTAAATTCCGTTTTCGAACTTATTTACAGTAAATGACATTTCATCGGTACTTTCGCTGGTTCCACTTTGGGTTTTACCATCCGGCGCGGTCATGGTCTGTACATCTTTCTGATAGGTTTTCAGCGGATAGGTTTTGCCAACTTCCAGCTTAAAAGACTGGGTATAAAGTCCCATAGAATCTTTAATTGCCGCAGCTGCTGCTGCCGTTTTTTCAATCTTTGCTGAGTCCTCTACAGGAACTTCAACCGTAACAGTTTTACCGGTTTCGGGATCGACTTTGGTAATGGTTTTGGTTTCTTTTTTACAGGAAACAAGGGCTATAGAAAGAAGCGCGAGGGCTGTAATTTTCTTCATTAAATAATATTATAAGGTTTTGAATTCCGGAAAAACAGTTTTTCACGTACTGAAGGCAAATTTAAGGTAATTATTTTTGATGATTTCAATCCTTCCTCATATTTTTCTGAATTACCTGCAGCTTATGAATCACCAGAATGTGCCGGAAGAAAAAAGTCGGACTAATGCCCGACTTCCAAGTTTTCAGCCCGAATTATTCTTCTGAGATTAATTTAAGTTTCTTCAGACCCGAACCGTAGGATTTCTCCATCTGTGAGTCCATAAAAAGCTTCATCAGGTTCATCGGGTAATCGAGTTCACAATCCATTGACCAAGTGACTTTTGTGGAATTTCCTTCCGGACTCAAAACCAAATCTGAGGTCGCTTCGCTTTCAAAAGGTATTTCGAAAATCATTTTCGTCGACTGTTTCTGATTCGGGACCAAAGCGGTAACGATGTGGCAGCCTTTTCCCGCATCATCATTACCTTCCCAGCAATACTGGTCGCCAACTTCACCGGAATTTCCGGAGTAAGTCACTTTTACATTCGGGTCCAGGTCCATAAACGGATTCCATTGGTTGAAAGCCTTCATCGAACTCATGTTTTGCCATACTTTATCGGCCGGTGCATTGATGACGGCAGAAGTTTCGAAATGGTATTTCTTACCCATCAGCAGCATGACAACGATAAGTGCAGCAACCACGCCCACCAGGATTTTTAAAAAAGTTTTCATGACGGTTTATTTTAGTTTTAATGTTTAAACAAATATAAAATATAAATTTCAGTAAATTTACACCTTCGTATGACATTACTTTGACATTGCTTTTACCTTACTTTAAGTTTCCGTTCACAAATCTTACACTATGCAAAATCCATTATTAGAAAATTTCAATACCAAACACCGTTCAGCACCTTTCAACGAAATAAAGGAAGAGCATTTTCTGCCCGCTTTTCAGGAGCTGATTAAAATTTCTGAGAAAGAAATCGATGATATTGTTGAAAACAACGAAGAACCAAGTTTTGAAAATGTTATCGAAGCGTTGGCCTACTCGGGCGAAAAACTTGATGTGGTTTCCAGCATCTTCTTTAATCTGAATTCAGCTGAAACTAATGACGAAATACAGAAAATCGCGCAGGAAGTTTCGCCACTTTTAACAGAATTTTCAGCAAAAATCTCGCAAAACGAAAAACTCTTCAGCAAGATTAAAAAAGTTTACGAAGAACAGCAAAAATATCAACTGAACGAAGAACAACAGATGCTTCTAAGCGAAACTTACAAAGGTTTTGTGAGAAGCGGCGCTCTGCTGAATGAAACCGATAAAGAAAAATTTAAGGAAATCAGCATCGAGCTTTCTAAAAAATCGCTTCTGTTTGGGCAGAATGTACTGGCTGAAACCAATAATTATTTCAAACATATCACCGACGAAAAAGACCTGGCCGGAATTCCGGAAGCGATTCTTCAGCAATACCGGGAAGATGCGAAAGAGCGCAATCTTGAAGGTTTTGTGGTGACGCTGCAGTACCCGAGTTATATTCCCTTTATGACGTATGCGGAAAACCGCGAACTGAGAAAAGAACTGGCATTGGCAAACGGAAAAAAATCATTCAGCAATAATGAGTTTGATAACCAGAATCTCATTAAAGAGATTATCACCCTCAAGCAGGAAAAAGCGCAGTTACTGGGCTATAAAAACTATGCGGAATACGTTCTGGAAGAAAGAATGGCCAAATCTCCGGATCAGGTAACTTCTTTTTTAAATGAACTTCTGGAGAAAGCCAGACCTTACGCAGAAAAAGAAATCGAAGAACTTAAAACACTTGCAAAAGCAGACGGAATTGAAGAAATGCAGAGTTACGACCATACTTTCTATGCAGAAAAACTCCGCAAGCAGAAATTTGATATCGACGACGAGGAACTGAAACCTTATTTCCAGCTCGAAAAAGTTCAGGAAGCCGTTTTCGGTTTGGCTAAAAAACTTTTCGGACTTGATTTTGTGGAATCCACCGAGATCCAGAAATACCACGAAGAAGTAAAAACGTACGAAATTTTTGAAGACGGCGTATTTAAAGCACTTCTATATGTGGATTATTTCCCAAGAAAAGGGAAACGTGCCGGCGCGTGGATGACTAGTTTTAAAAATCAGTTCCGGAAAAACGGAGAAAATTCAAGACCGCATATTTCTGTAGTCTGCAATTTCTCGAAACCCACTTCAGACACGCCAAGCCTGCTCACTTTTCAGGAAGTAACCACGCTTTTCCACGAATTTGGTCACGCGCTGCATGGGGTCCTGGCAGATACCACGTATCCAAACCTTTCAGGAACTTCGGTAAAATGGGATTTTGTAGAACTTCCGTCGCAGTTTCTGGAGAATTTCTGTTATGAACCGGAATTCCTCAGAACTTTCGCCAAACATTATAAAACCGGTGAAGTTTTGCCGGATGAGAAAATCCAGAAAATTTCGGATTCCAAAAATTTTATGGAAGGTTACCAGACTTTAAGGCAGCTTGGTTTCGGGCTTCTGGATATGGCTTACCACAGCAATGCCGACAAGGTTGGCGACATCAAAACCTTTGAAACCGAAGAAACAAAGGCCACTAATCTTTATCCATCAAATCCGGAAACGGCAATGAGCACAAGCTTTTCGCATATTTTCCAGGGCGGATATTCTGCGGGTTACTATTCCTATAAATGGGCCGAAGTCTTGGATGCGGATGCTTTTCAATATTTCAAAGAAAACGGAATTTTCAATCCGGAAATCGCCGCAAAGTATAAAGTCTTGCTATCCTCAGGAGGCACAAAAGATCCGATGGAACTTTATAAGAACTTCAGAGGTAGCGAGCCCAAAGTAGAGAGTTTACTGAAAAGGGCTTTTGGATCATAAGAACAAATAGATTTGTAAAAAAACACGTGAAAATTTCACGTGTTTTTTGGTCTTTGCAGAAGCATCTTAAAGTTTTTTGATTAACGCTGATTAGTTCATTAATCTGCCACTTTAAAAAGTTTTAAAGAAGTGTAGGAAACAGGCAAAACGCCTAAATTTACCGGAAGAACACCGCCTGTGTTGAGGGCGAACGTAAGTGTATCACCAGCATCTAACTGAACAAGAGAATGGAGGCTCGTGGACGTTACAGGTATTGTAGCAACCGGAAAAAGACCCACTTCTACCCTCACGCCATTGAACGGTTTAGTTTGCCAAACGGCGGTATTTTTATATAAAACTAAACTTTTACCGGAAAGAACGGTAAGATCAACCCCACTTAACTGAACTTCAAAATTCACATCGTATATTCCGGATATAGGAGCAGTATACACTCCATCGGTAAACAATGCCGAATCGCCAATCCTGGTATCATTTCCAGAAAGACTGATAGGATAAGTGCTGTCACCAAGGTTAATATTAAGCAATGACCAGCTGCCATTGCGGTGCGCAGAATACGCAGAAGAACCTGCACCGGTGGAACCCAGCAAATTACTTACCGCAATTTCCTTTAAAACAAAATCTCCGGATGCAGATTTGTCTATTAACAATACGGCTTGGTCATTGGATGGCGAAGTAACTGTTTCAACTGTTCTAACCTTTAGATTACCATTCACATCTAAAGTTGCCTGCGGATTTGTTGTATTGATTCCAACATTACCTGACTGTGCGTAAATAATTGATGATACACACAACATTAAAATAGGGCATAGTAATTTGTTCATACTTGTGTATTTTATGTTAATCAATAAAAAACACATCAAATACCATTCCTATCGACACCTAAAAGGCTAATTTTTTATTAAATAATCAATAAAAATCAATTATGATTAACTACGCACGCAGCACACAAGAAAAAGAAATTCTATTTTGAAAGCAAACGACCACGTTCCTTTGCAAGTACCGGAATCGATATAACCCCCATCACAATCATGATGACGAGCTGCATGGTGTGGGAGATAAATGCATAAGACAGCCCTACTTCGCCACCTTCTTCTGGGTTTTTACCCATTGAAAGAAAGAGTGCCATAATCCCCAGTTTCAACGCGAAGTGAAAAGCACCGATTCCGCCGGATGCCGGAACCATCATTCCTAAAGTCCCTACAACAATGATAAAAAAGCCATCTGCAAAAGTAAAATCCGAAGTTTCCGGAAGCGCAAAACACACGAGATATGCTGCCAGGTAGTAAGAAATCCAGATGGCAAGCGATAAAAGAATGAATTTCCCTTTCTGCCGCATTTTAAAAATCGACATCAAACCGTGAATAATTCCGGTAGCGAAGTTTAAAATTTTCTGATACAGCAAAAATTTTTCAAGTCTTTGTTTTAAAGCAAAAAACAAAATCGCCAAAACAACCGCTGCTCCCAATAGAAGAAATAATTTATTGTTAGATTGTGGTTCTGGAGTTTTTCCCTTTACCTGAGTGACATACCGGTAAAAGGAAAGAATTGCATCATATTTAAAAATCAGGGTCAGAAGAAGGAATCCTCCCATACATACAAGATCCACTACCCGTTCGAGAATAATGGTGCCGAAAGATTTGTCTACAGGAACTTTTTCAACTCCGAAAAGGGCGGTAGAACGGGCCAGCTCTCCGCTTCTGGGAATGGTAAGGTTCATCAAATATCCGAAAGAAATCGTCCACAACGCATTGGAATTCGAAATTTTATAACCCATTGGTTCCAAAAGCAGATTCCAACGGACCGCCCTAAACCAATAAGCCAGAAGCCCGAAGAATGCCGCGGCGAAAACCCAGAAGTAATTGGCTTTTGCAAAGTAACCTGCAATTTTTTTGAATTCCATTCCTTTCAGTGCGAACCACATGAAAAGCCCTGCAATGGCAAGAGAAACAGAAACTGTAATGAGTGTCTTTAGAGGATTTGGTTTTTTATTTTCTTCCAAAGGGGGGAAATTTAAGTGCGGATTCAGAAATTAAGTAAGGAGATTGGTCTTTTCATCAGGGAAAATAATCTTGGGCTGGAAAGTCTGCGCTTCTTCTGGCGTCATTTGTGCATAAGAAATAATAATGATGATATCATCTTTCTGTACGCGCCTAGCTGCCGGACCATTGAGGCATATTTCGCCGGATTTTCTTTTTCCTTTTATGGCATAGGTATCGAAACGTTCACCATTGTTTACATTTACGATATACACCCTTTCCCCCACCACAATTCCGGAGGCCTCCAGGAGGTCTTCGTCAATCGTGATGCTGCCGATATAATTAAGGTCTGATTCGGTAACCCGGACTCTGTGGATTTTAGATTTAAATACTTCAATTAACATGGCGCAAATTTAATTATTTTAATCAAAACGAGTGAGAATTTTAATCTTTTAATTCTAATATTCTCTACGTAAAACCCACTTCAGAAGCCTGGGAATATCATCACTATCAATAATTTAACACTTATAGAGCATCGGTTGCACCAAAAAATCCACTGCAAATTCAATAATTCATAATTATGAATAATAAAAATCTTAAATCAGAAAACGTAGGATTATAAAGGTTTTGGCATGATTTTATAGGCTGCAAATGCTTATTAATTGAAAAAATCCTGATTTATAAGTTTATGTTAAATTATACTCTTTTCTCAAGTTTTGATTAATTATATATAAAAAATTTGCACAATTTGAAAATTGTTTTATATTTGCTTTAACAATAAAACTAACCTTAATAATATTATTATGAACAAGTCTGAATTAATCGACGCAATCGCAAAAGATGCGAACATTACAAAAGTTGCTGCAAAAGCTGCTTTAGAATCTTTCATTTCTAACGTAACTTCTACTTTGAAGAAAAAAGACGGTAAAGTTTCTTTAGTTGGTTTCGGTACGTTCTCTGTAGCTGAAAGAGCTGCAAGACAAGGTATTAACCCTGCGACCAAAAAACCAATTAAAATTGCTGCTAAAAAAGTTGCTAAATTTAAAGCTGGTGCAGATTTAGCAGGAGCTGTAATGGGCGCTAAGAAAAAATAATTACTTAGCTCACAGTAAAATTAAACCCCATCTTTCGGTGGGGTTTTTTGGTGCATAGCCAATAAATGTTCAGGGAGCAAGGCGACTGATCTTCCAATCGAAATCTTCCTGAAGTTCGTAAATTATCCTGTCGTGAAGACGATTTGGCCTACCCTGCCAAAATTCGATCTCGTAAGGTTTAGCGAGATAACCTCCCCAGTTTGCCGGGCGCGGAACTTCCTTATCTTCATACGCCCTCTCCAGATTTTTCAGTTTCTCTTCCAGAAAATTACGGTCGGGAATAATCTGGCTCTGCGGCGAAACCACAGCACCTAACTGACTGCCTTTCGGGCGGGATTGGAAGTAACCGTCGCTTAAATTCTCCGCCAGCCTTTGCAGATTTGCTTTGATAATAATCTGTCTTTCCAGATGCGGCCAGAAGAAGTGAAGACAGGCCTGGTGACGCTGCTCTATCGCTCTGCCTTTTCTGCTTTCGTAATTGGTATAAAACACAAAACCTTCCCACGTATACGATTTCAGCAACACCATTCTGGTGCGTGGGCAGCCGTCATTTTCTACCGTAGAAACCGACATCGCATTGGCCTCAGAAACATCCGGATGCTCCTGTGCCTCAAGGTACCAGTCTCGGAACTGCTCCATAGGATTTCCTTTAATTTGATTTTCAAGAAGTTGAGATTTTTCGTAAACTTTTCTTTTGTCGTGAAGATTTTCCATTAAATTTTTTATTACATTTGATAAGAGGTTTTTGTAGAACCACCAATTTCAGATGAATTACTCGTACAAAGGTAAAATATTAATTTCCACTCCGGATATTTCCGGCGATATCTTTTCGCGCTCGGTTGTTCTTATTGTAGATCATAATGATGAGGGCGCTTTTGGATTAATTCTCAACAAAAAAAATAAAAATATGAGTGAACGTCTGCATACGATTTTTGGTTTTGCAGTAGATGTTTACGAAGGCGGACCAGTAGAAAATGACAAAATTTTCTTCATCTGCAGAGGAAAAAAGGTGACTGAGAATTTTTCGGAAATCAGTGATGAATTTTACCTGACCGAAGACATCGAAAATATCGTTACCGGAATTGTTGAAGATGAAATTTCTGTAAATGAAATCAAAGTATTCTCCGGTTATTCCGGTTGGGCGTCACAACAGCTGGAAAGTGAGGTAAGGCGTAAAATGTGGACAGTGGTAGAAGTTTACAATTTAGACTATACGCTGCCTAACGACGAAAGTTTATGGAAAAACATCATGCAGAACCTAGGTGGCGAATTTCTGATCTGGGCCAATGCTCCGGAGGATGTTTCAATGAATTAAGCCGGCTTGTCTTTCAACAAAAAACTTTAACAAAACTTTAGCGCAGACCCAAATAATTTCCGTATTTTTATTACGTTATTGCTTTAACATAAAAACTAAAACCCGGTCAATGACTTTCTTTCAAGGTTGTTTATCGGGTTTGTCAATTTCAGGCGAAATCGCTTTTCCACTTGCTGATTATTTCGGCAAATCTCATGTTTCCGAAAGTTTTGTTTCTGATTTTTGAGACGCTGCAAATTCCTTTTTCATCGGAAATCATTAAAATTTCCTCTGCCTTCTGAGATTCAAACGCGATCATTTCCGATTCCTGAATCTCTGCCAAACGGTGTTTGTGTACAAAGGTTACAAAATTCTCCATTAAAGGTGAAATATAGGCACCTTCGGTCTGTTTTGGGATGCGGATGATGTTCTCATTCAGGAAAAGCAAATTCCCGGAAATGCTTCTAGCGATCCGTTTGTTGGGATTCAGCAGGATAACCTCATCCAGATCGTTTTCCTTTGCGTAAATCTCAGCATAAATATTTTCAGGGCAGTGAACCCGGATGTTGCTCAGAAGATTGGTGTTTACATTAATCTCTTTAATCAGATCCAGTTCTATTCCGCCCTGCAACGCCAACACATCTTCGACTTTTTTAACTTCGAAATAGAAGGAAACTTCGGCTTTCCCGAGCGACTGTTCGGTTCGGTTGCGGTACATCAAGAGCATTATTATTGCCTCGCTTGCCCCTTTATCGATAACATTTTCTTTAAAAAGGTTCTGGAAGAACTCCAGGGTATAAGTAAGCGGGATATTCATGCGCATTTTACGCATAGAAGCCATGAGGAAAAAATAACATTCTTCGGCCATGATCAGCTTCGAGCTTCGCACAAAAAAGGAAACCTTTACTGCATCACCGTAAAGAAATGCACGGTTTTGAGGCTGAAAATTATCGGAACTAAAGACAGTTTCTAACAAAATAAGGGTAGATTTTTATTAAAAAAATAATGAACGAAAATTCGTCCATCAAGTTTATCGGTTCAAAAAAATTAAGATGCGCCCAATTTTATTTTTAGATTTTCGAGGAGATTTTCCCAGTAGAGCTGGTTTTCGTCCTCGTCTCCCGGATCACAAAAATCTGTGATATTAAGCGAAAGATCTTCCGTAATATCATCAATTACAATACTCATTTCGAAGAAATTTTTGGTTCCTTCGTCTTCTTCCCAACGAAAACGCACAAAACTTTCAGGTTTGTAGCGGATAAGCGTGGCTTTTTCTGCCGGTCCACTGTTCCAGCTGAAGAAAAAGTCGTCGCCTTTTTCCACAACCTCATCAGCAAACCACTCGGAAAGCCCCTCTGCACTTGCCAAATATTCATATAAAATCTCCGACTGACAGTGCATTGGAAATTCGTATTGCACTTTCGTTTTCGCCATATCGTTCCCTATTTTTTTATTGTGCCGCAATATATAAATTAATTTCTTAAGTATGCAAAATATTTAGTCGAATATGCGAAATATCATGAGCCCGAAATGCCTGATTTTCTTCCATCGGAATTCCCGCTTTCACTACTCGCTTTTTCTACCTTGTTACGACGGCTTTAATGCACAACAAGGTAGAAAAGAGCTCATACAAAACCGTTCAATCGAGGCTGAAATTTCAGAGCGTTTCTATTTCGGGGATTTTCATTCTTCATCAAGAACCTGAAGAATAATTTCGCAGCCTTCCTTTATTTCCTCCAGCGATAGGGTAAGCGGCGGCGAAATGCGTAGATATTCGTTTCGGTAAAGCTGCCAGAAAACGACCAAACCTTTTTCCATGCAGCGTTTTGCAACATTCAAAGTATATTCCGCAGAACCAAGATTTACGGCGAGCATTAATCCGCGGCCGTTGATATTTTTAATTTTAGGATGAACCAATAATTCACGGAAGAGTTTTTCTTTTTCGTCCACTTCATTCATCAGTCCGCTGTTCAGAACTTCTTTCAGCGTGGCATAGCTTGATGCCGCAATGAGTGGATTACCGCCAAATGTGGTGATATGCCCAAGTTTTGGCGAATGCGATAAAGTTTCCATGATTTCTCTGGAACTCATAAAAGCGCCAACAGGAACGCCGCCGCCCATTCCTTTGCCCATTACCAGAATATCGGGAACGATCCCGTAATGTTCGAAAGCGAAAAGTTTTCCGGTTCTTCCGAATCCTGGCTGAATTTCATCCAGAATTAGCAAAGCGCCCACTTCTTCGCAACGGGCTTTGAGTTTTTTCAGATAATCATTCTCCGGAACCAGAAATCCTGCCGCTCCCTGAATGGTTTCCATAATCACGCAGGCTGTTTTCTCGGTTATTCTTTCCAGGTCTTTTTCGTCATTAAATCCGATGAAAGTCACCATCGGAAGCAGCGGACGGAATTCACGCTTATGATATTCGTTTCCCGAAACCGACAAAGCGCCGTGGGTATTTCCGTGATACGAGTTTTTGAAAGAGACGATTTCTTCTCTTCCGGTGTATCTTTTCGCAAGTTTCAGGCTGCCGTCGATGGCTTCGGCACCTGAATTGACGAGATAAGTAACTTCCAAAGGATTGGGAGTGGCTTCTGCAAGCAGCTGGCAAAGTTTTACAGGCATTTCCTGGGCATATTCGCCGTAAACCATCACGTGCAGGTATTTTTCTGCCTGCGCTTTAATGGCTTCTACGATTTTTGGGTGAGAATGTCCTAAAGTATTGGCGGAAACTCCTGCGACAAAATCGAGGTATTTTCTGCCGTCTTTACCGTAAATGTAACTTCCTTCGGCTTTTTCCACTTCAAATCCTGCTGCGAATTGTGTGGTTTGTGCCTGATATTTAAAGAAATCTGATTGCATATTGTATCGGTTTTATATTTTAAAAAACATAGCGTTCCTACGGAACGCACCGCTGTTATGTTATTTCATCTCTACACACATCGCGTTCCTACGGAACGCCTCCTATTCTGGGAAATTTTCTCCGGCTACAAAATCGAGGTATTTCCTACCGTCTTTGCCGTAAATGTAACTTCCTTCGGCTTTTTCCACCTCAAATCCTTCTGCGAATTGTGTGGTTTGTGCCTGATATTTAAAGAAATCTGATTTCATATTGTATCGATTTTATATTTTAAAAAACATAGCGTTCCTACGGAACGCACCGCTGTTATGTTATTTCATCTCTACACACATCGCGTTCCTACGGAACACCTCCTATTCTGGTAAATTTTCTACACACATCTCGTTCCTACGGAACGAAGCGAGGTAATGTATTTCATTTCTACACGCATCGCGTTCCTACGGAACACCTCCTATTCTGGTAAATTTTCTACACACATCTCGTTCCTACGGAACGAAGCGAGGTAATGTATTTCATTTCTACACGCATCGCGTTACTACGGAACGCCTCCTATTCATATAAATTTTTCAACACTCATCGCTTTCCTTCAGAACGATGCAAACTATTTCACGCTTATCTTCGCCCGCAATATGCGCCCCGGCCTGAGTGGAGCTCTTTTTGTGAGGAGGAACGACGAACAAAAAAGCGGGAACGGAGGACGGATAAAAGCGCCCAAATAAAAACTATTTCCTTACGCGTTTAGGTTTCTTGGCTTCCTCTTTTGCCTTAGCATCATCGATGGCTTTCTGGGCCTGGTTATAGAGGGTATCGGCTGGTTCGTACTTTATTTCTTCATACTCTGGTGTATCAAGGAAAATGTCCTGCCATTTGCGGAGACGGTCTTTGGTATTCCAGTTAAAGTCCGGGAAAAACCGTTTTTCCCTCGCAATTTTACTCATCGGATAGACATCGGTATTAGCTCCGACATTGCAGGAAATAATCTGCACTTTGTTTTCCTCAAACTCCGCTTCTATTGTGCCACAGGTAGAAAGCGCAACTCCTATCCTTTCGGTTTCTTTGGTTTTTTCGTTCGTATCATCGGCATAGGTAATGGCCTGTGCATTACCGATGACTTTGGCCAGACTTATTTGGTTTTCCTTGTAATAAACGGTCATCAGCTTGCCTTTAATCTGGTTGAATTCATCCTTCAAGTTTAATGAATCTGCTTTGCTGATGGCGAACGCATTGCCTACCACTTTCAAAGAATCGATGTACTCGTTTTCGGTGTCGAAATAGGCTTCAATTTTATCGCCAGTAACCTGCTTTTCACCACTCCACGCAATCGGTTTTCCGAAAAGATGCATGATGCCGTCGGTTTCATTAAAACTTAGGGAATCTGCTCTAACCTGAATGTTTGACTTGTACATTCTGGCTTTCCGGTAAGCCCTGAGGAAGCTTTTTTTCTTCAAAGGATCGTTTGCGTCCAGCTTTTGGTAAGCCAGGATCCGCTGCGCAGAAAAGTACATGGAATCTTTTTCCAGAATTTTCACGGCATAAGGCCTCTCGGTCATCATCGCCGAATCCTTTTTTTCGTAGATCTCGCCGTAACCGCCTTTCATATAACGGTTTTCGGCCGGATCGCGAAGTGTTACGTTTCCTTTGGCTGTTCCGAATCCTGTGATTTGGTTAAAATACATATCGTCGCCGGTAAGCACTTTGCCATTATAATGAATCCTGGAGTTTTTCTTCAGATAAACTTCCTTTGAATTCATGTTATAGGAACCTTTTTCAGTATAAATGAAGTTTGATGGATTGTTTTTGTTGGTAATCGTCGTGGGACCGAAAAAATCTGCTGTGTTGGTCACCTGATTTTGTTTGATGTTGGTTCCTTCAACGGTATAATCCGGATTGTTGATCTTTACATTTCCTGTAAAATCAATCATTTTGGTAGCCAGATCGTAAGTTGCAGACTTAGTGTACATCACATTGGTTGCATCCGAAATGGTTCCGCCGGTATTGAAATACGCTTTGTTCGAAATCCTGTCGTAGTACAAAGTCTCTGTTTTGATCGTTTGTCTTGGGTCTGTAAGGACAACATTCTTTCTGGCGATTCCTTTCTGCGAATTTCCGTCGTACTCCATTTCTCCTGCGGTAATTACAGATCCGTCAGCATTTTGAAGCTTTACGTTTCCGGTAGCTTTGATGAAATTCTGTTCCTCATAAAAAATCACTTCATCTGCAGTGAGCAGCGAGCCCTGATGCTCAAACTGCACATTGCCTGAAAAATAAGGATTGCCGTTATATCTTTGGGGATTTTTCTGAAAAAAATCGGAGTGAATAAGGCGAACTTTATCTCCGGGAGTTGCATTTTGAGCGGTCCCGAAATATGGATCTTTCACCAAAGGGTCCTGAGGTCTGGTGACAATCTGTGCAGAAAACTGAACACAGATCAAAAGAAATAAAACGAAAAGGTTTTTCATTAATTTTTTTTGGTACCGTAAAAATAGAGCGAATGAGAATCAATATTTACACCAAATGCGTTTTCAATTGCTTCTTTAATCCCCTGAATTCTAGGGTCGCAGAACTCGATAATCTCTTCTATTTCTTTATCGGAATCTTTTTTATAAATCACCAGATGATCGTGCTGTTTATCGAAATAAGATTTTTCGTAAGAAGATGACGTGAGGGTTTTCTCGCCAAACTGGTGTTTTCGGATGAGGCCTGCATCCAGAAAAATTTCGATGGTATTGTAAATGGTTGCTTTGGAGACATGGTATTTCTTCTGCATCATCAGAAGATAGAGGTCATCTACATTAAAATGATGCTCCATGGAGTAAATTTCCTCTAAAATGGTGTAGCGTTCCGGGGTATTTCGGAAACCTTTTTCAAGAAGATACTGTCTTAGGACTTCTTTTATTGTGGTTATATTAAGATCTTTCTGTTTCGGGTCCATCAAAAAAAATTATCTACAAATTTAGCGATTTCATTCTAAATGAAAGCGGCGGGTTTTACGGGAATAAATCCTGCGGAAATCTTTAATTTTAAGAATTATAGTGTTTGAATTCCACCTGCTGCAGTTTCTTTGTCACCACTTTCTGGTCAAGAAGCGGCGCAGATTCTACCACCACATTATGCGCGGAAACACCCCACGCCTTGAAATCGTCGCTGCCGATGTATTTTACAAAATTGTAAATATTGAGCGTCATTTTTTCCTTTACCGTAAGTAATGTATCATTGATATAGGTATTATCGATGATGATATACTTAAGATCCGGCGGGATATTATAGGCACGCAGCGATGGATGGCTACTTCTGGACGGGATGCTTCCTTCTTCCATCATGTCTGCTAAAACCTGATCGAAATAATCGTTAATACGTCGGTCAATTTTAAATCCGAGCAGAAAATTGATCCGGTAAATGGTTCCAGGCATAATTTCGTCGATGGTATATTTAAAAGTAAACGGATCTTCCTGATTTACAATATTCAGAATAAAATAATGATCGGCTCTTTTCGGCTGTTTCCTAAGAATGGAGTAGATAATTTTAGACTCTATTTCATCATCTTTTTTGGCGCGGCTCAAAAATGCAAGATTGGTGGCGTATTTGGGGATGGTTTCATCCAGTTTCAGGTCTTTAATAATCGGTACATACTGATCCAGTTTCACAAATTTGATAAATTTGGCTTTGATGAGTCTTCCATTGTACCATGCATACATGCAAACGGCGATAAAACCGCCCAAAACGATGGTAAGCCACCCGCCATCAAAGAATTTAATTACGTTAGCATAGAAAAATCCTAATTCTATAAAAAGATACAGTACGAGAAAACCGAAAGCAAAAAACTTATTCACCCTGCTTCTGTTGAGCCAGTAAAAGAGCAGTGTTGTTGTCATTAACATGGTGATGGTGATGGTTAAACCATAGGCAGCTTCCATGAGTTCTGAATGCTGAAAATAAATCACAACGATAAAACAGAGCACCATTAAACCCCAGTTGATTCGTGGAATATACATCTGTCCTTTGATTCCTGAAGGATAATCGATTTGCTGATTAGGCCAGAAAGAGATCGACATGGCTTCTGAAAACATGGTGAAAGATCCTGTGATCACCGATTGACTCGCAATAATTGCTGCAGCTGTTGCCAGAATAACCCCCGGCAGAATTGCCCACACCGGCATTATTCCGAACATTGGGTTGATGCCCTGTGCGACCAAATGATGATTATCGAGAAGCCAGGCGCCCTGTCCGAGATAATTTAAAATGAGCATTATTTTAACGAAGACCCAACTGACCCGGATATTCTGTTTTCCGCAATGTCCCAGATCCGAATACAGTGCTTCTGCGCCTGTTGTACAAAGAAAAACTGCACCCATGATCACAATCGCGCTGGGCGAATGGGTGATTAAATTATAAGCATAGTAAGGACTGAAAGATTTTAAAATTTCAACATGATCAAAGATATGCAGCGAGCCGAAAACACCGAGCGTTAGAAACCAAACCACCATCACCGGCCCGAAAAATTTACCTATGGAGGAGGTTCCGAACTGCTGAATAAAAAATACAATGGCCAAAATAATCAGCGTGATCGCTACTACGGGAGTTTCGGGATTGAAAATCTGCAATCCTTCAACAGCGGACATTACCGTGAGCGATGGGGTGATAACACTGTCTGCAACCAGCGTTGCGCCCCCTACAATCGCTACAAGATAGAGCCATTTTTTCTTGAGTCTTTTTACAAGAGAATAAAGGGAAAGGATTCCACCTTCGCCTTTGTTGTCCGCACGCAGGGCAATGATTACGTATTTTAAAGTGGTTTGAAGCGTGAGTGTCCAGATGATACAGGAAAGCGCGCCTTCAATATATTCATCAAACGGCAGGTTACCACCCTCTTTTCTTGCGTTCACAATCGCCTTCATTACGTATAGAGGGGAAGTTCCTATATCTCCGAAAACAATTCCGAGGGAAACCAGCACCCCCATTGCGGTAAGTTTTTTCGTATCGAAATGATGCCCACCGATTACTACGTCTGACATTTTAATAAATATTTAATGCGCAAATTTAGATTAAAAACCTATTCGGAAATTATTTTTTAACGAATATCTGAAGTACAGCACAAAAAAACTCCCTTTCGGGAGTATAAATTTATGCTTTGATGTACATTGCGTTTTTAATCTCTTCTTTCACTTTCTCAAGTTTCGGGAACCATTCAGCAAACAGGGCTGCAGAATAAGGTGCCGGTGCATCGGGAGTAGTAATTCTTTTGATAGGTGCATCCAGATAATCGAACGCTTTCTGCTGAACCATATAAGTGATTTCTGAGGAAACAGAGCCAAATGGCCAGGCTTCTTCTAAAATAACCAATCGGTTTGTTTTTTTAACTGATGCGATAATGGTATCGAAATCCAGCGGACGAACCGTTCTAAGATCGATTACTTCAACAGAAATCCCTTCTTTTTCCAAATCTTCAGCGGCCTGCATGGCAAGTTTCATAATTTTACCGAAAGAAACCAAAGTCACATCTTTTCCTTCTTTTTTGATATCGGCTTTACCGATTGGGAGGTAATATTCTTCTTCAGGAATTTCCATTTTGTCGCCATACATCTGCTCAGATTCCATGAAGATTACAGGATCGTTATCCTGAATTGCACTTTTCAGCAATCCTTTTGCATCGTAAGGATTAGAAGGAACAATTACTTTAAGTCCCGGTATATTGGCAAACCAGCTTTCAAGCGCCTGCGAGTGTGTTGCACCCAACTGACCCGCTGATGCTGTAGGACCACGGAATACGATTGGGCAATTCCACTGTCCGCCGCTCATCTGGCGAATCTTTGCTGCGTTGTTGATGATCTGGTCGATTCCTACGAGGGAAAAATTGAAAGTCATGTATTCCACAATCGGTCTGTTGCCATTCATTGCAGAACCTACTGCAATCCCTGTAAAACCAAGCTCTGCAATGGGTGTATCAATTACCCGTTTCGGACCGAATTCATCGAGCATGCCTTTCGATGCTTTATAAGCACCGTTGTATTCTGCAACTTCTTCACCCATTAAATAGATTGATTCGTCCTTACGCATTTCTTCGCTCATTGCCTGTGCAATCACTTCACGAAAAGTATATTCCTTCATATTCATTGAAAAATTAGATTACAAAAGTAAAGATTTTTTCCCAAACCTTCAGATGATAAACGACATAAAAAAAGCAATCCTTACGAATTGCTTTTTTAAAATATTGTGAAATTGTTATTTCAGTTTATGCCATGTTTGGTTTCTTCCGATTAAAGAAAAACCGATGTAACCTCTTACGTTCAGTTTATCGCCGCTTCTTGTAATGGTACACTTGTAAGTTTTGCCAGTTTTAGGATCTGTAATGGTTCCGCCGGTAAATTCGTTTCCTTCTTTTTTAAGACCGCGCACCACTTCCATTCCTAAAATAGGTTTGTTTTTTCTGTCATCTTTACAGTCTACACAATTTGCGTTAGCAGGTTTTATTAAGAGCTGGGTTACTTTCCCGTAATATTTTCCGTCGGATTTTTTGAAGATTTCTACGATTGATTTCTCCTGTCCTGTTTCATCATCAATGGTTTTCCATTTGCCTTCGATTTGGGCATAAGAGAGTGTTGCGAAAAACAGTGCAACAAAAGCGAACATTATTTTTTTCATTTTATAAAATATTTAAATTTTTAGTTTGATAAATGTAATTAAAAAAAGTTAAACACCAAATCTTTAATTATTCGGAACATACTATTATAAGTAAAAACAGAAATTATTAAAACTAAACAAATGTTTAATATTAATTGAGTTTACGGTTGATCACCCTGTTCATATAATCCTGATACCAGGCTTTTGCTTTCAGTTCGCCCAACTTAATTTCCTGTGTATTTATTTTTCCCAGAAGATTGTTTTCATAACCCAAATCATTAAGCTTATAAATTCCTGTAAAGTTTTTACCATCGAAAAGGTAGATGAAATCTCCAATAATGAACTGCTCCACTCCACTCGAGTTAACAATCAAGTGATCTTCTTTTTTATCAGAAACCAAGCTTCTGCCCCAACTTCTTATTTTCTTATTATAGCCCATTAAATCGGCTAAAGTCGGGTAAATATCCATCTGCTGGGTGGGCGTTGAGATTTCGCCTTTCAGGTCATATTTCGGGTTTGGTGAGTAAAACAGAATCGGAACGGCAAAACGGTTCATCGCTTTTTCATATTCAGGATATGCAATCTGGTTGGTATGATCGGCCACCATCACAAAAATCGTATTCTGATACCAGGGCATTTTTTTGGCGGTTTCGAAAAACTGTTTCAGCGCATAATCGGTGTAACCTACAGGTTCATGAATTTCAAGCGGACCTTTTTTGAATTTTCCGGCGTATTTTTCCGGAACCTTGAAAGGGTGATGAGATGATACCGAAAACATCGTCGCCATAAAAGGTGATTTCTTTATATTTAGTGTCTTCGCGAAATACTGGAAAAACGGTTCGTCCCATATTCCCCATATCCCATCGAAATCTGCATCATTATTATATTCAGTTTTGCCGTAATAGTGTTTGAAACCTAAAATATTCCCAAATCCCATAAAGCCCATCGACCCATTCGGTGCGCCGTGAAAAAAAGAAGTATCGTAACCCATATCATTCGCTACCGAAACGACAGACTGAATTTTCTGGTTAGAATAAGGCGAACTTGTAAAAGCGTCCTTCAACGTTGGGATTCCGGCTAAAATTGAACTCATTCCATGGATAGACTGCCTTCCGTTGGCGAAAGCATTGGTCGCAATTAAACTCTGCGTAGCAAGACTGTCGAAAAACGGCGTATAAGAAACAAAATCTTTAATCTTAGTATTCTTATTAAACGCGCCGGAATATTCTTTACTGAAACTTTCGAGAATAAAAATCACAACATTGGGTTTCGGCTCAACACCTTCTCTTTTGTAGAGTTTGTATGGCTTTATATTCTGTTCGATAAACTTTTCATCAACAAAATGCACTTCCTGAAAATTATTGGTATTCATGGTTCTGAAAAAGGAGAACACACTGTTCAGCACCACATTGGCCTGAAGCGGATTTTTCACATGCCGGTTCGCATCCACGAGATTAATCGGCCGCGTAGAATGTTTAAAATCGCCACGGATTCCGCCAACCACGAGCGCTGCTACTACACATAAACTTATCACCGATGAAACGAAATACACCCATTTCTTCATAGGTTTGCGTTCAGTAACTTTCACTTTTTTATAAAGGAAAATCCACAAAATCATTAACAGGATAAACCATAGAATCACAAACGGATGCTCAACCACAGAAACCAAAAACACCTTGGCAATATTCTTTTCATGTTGAGCAACGTGCATGGCGGCCATTGTAAGCCTTGCCTGCGAGAATTTGTAGTACACAAAATCCCCGAAATTCATTCCATACGCAATTCCGTTGGTGATGAAATAAAGCCAGAACAGAAATTTCTGGTAATATTTTTTGGTATTAATGACCAAAGGCAGCAAACTCAGCAGAATAAAAAGCGAATTCACATAAAAAATTGCTGTGGTATCAAACGCGGTTCCGTGATAAGCGATAGTGAAATAATCTGAAACCGAATCGATGCGGATTAAATTTTTATTAAAGAACCAAAACAATAACCTTGCAACCTGATAAAAAACAAAAGCCAGAAAAATCCTGTAAAAAAGCACGCCGATTTCCTGCAATCTTAATTCCTTCATTCTAATTTTAAAAAACAATGCTGCAAATTTACATTAAATTCATATTTCGTTAGGATTAAGTTTATTTGGCTTGCCGGCGGCAAAATTTTAATAAAAACCTTACTTTTGCTCTTATGAATTTTATCAAAAACAATTTGGCAAATGCATTTACGCTGGCGAATTTATTCTCAGGCAGTATTGGCGTCATCCATTTGCTGGCGGGCAATTACCAGATTACTGCCCTCTGCATCATTATTTCTCTGGTTCTGGATTTCTTCGACGGATTTATTGCCCGCGCCCTGAAATCGAACTCCAATCTCGGCGCACAACTCGATTCGCTTGCCGATATGGTGAGTTTTGGCCTGCTTCCCGGACTTGTCATCTATAAAGCTTTAGAGCCTTTCGGAAACCAGTTTTTGGGAACCGATTTACCGTTTGAAATAAAATATCTTGCCCTTTTTATCACTTTATTTTCCTGTTTAAGACTGGCAATTTTTAATCTTGATGACGAACAGACGTATTATTTTAAAGGTTTAAACACACCATCAAACACGATTCTGATTTTCGGATTATACTTTGCTTTTTTAGAGTCCGGAAATTTTTCATTTCTGTTCGAAAATTCACTCCTTCTGATTCTTTTCACGGTGGTTTCTTCATGGCTTCTTGTTTCGCCCATTAAAATGATCGCGATGAAGTTCAAATCCATGAAACTGGAAGATAATTACCCAAAAATTGCTCTGTTAATCGGCTCGGTTCTGATTCTTATCATTTTTAAAACAGTCGGAATTCCTTTGGTCATCCTCTATTATATGTTGATTTCGCTGGTTTTTCAGAAACAACTCCGTTAAACTCAGAAGAACGAAATCTTCTGCCTACCTTATCTTACTTAAAATAATACCATGAATTTAAAACTTTATAAACCGCTTTGTGTCTTCGATCTTGAAACGACGGGAACCAACGTTGCAAAAGACCGCATTGTTGAAATCAGTATCCTGAAAGTAAATCCCGACGCTTCCCGCGAAAGCAGAACCTGGCTTGTAAATCCGGAAATGTATATCCCGAAAGAATCTACAGCGGTACACGGAATCAGCGATGAGGACGTGAAAAACGCTCCGAAGTTCAGTGAAATTGCATCGAAAGTAATGGAAATGATTTCCGGAACCGATTTAGGCGGCTTCAACTCGAACCGTTTTGATGTTCCGCTTCTGGCAGAAGAACTTTTAAGAGCGGGAATCGATTTCGATTTGAATAAATTCAAACTTGTTGATGCACAGACCATTTTCCACAAAATGGAACCCCGGAATCTAACGGCGGCTTACAAATTCTACTGCAAAAAAGACCTCGAAAACGCGCATTCTGCGGAAGCTGATGTGTTGGCGACATTTGAAGTTCTCGACGCACAGGTGGGTCATTATGAAGATTTACCGAATGAAATCGCGGCATTAAGTGAATTTTCATCACACCATAAATTTGCAGATTTGGCAGGTTTTATCGCGTTCGATGAAGACGGAAAAGAGGTTTTCAGTTTCGGGAAATACAAAGGACAAAGGGTTAAAGATGTATTCCAAAAAGATCTGGGCTATTACGGCTGGATTCAGAATGCGGATTTCCCTCTGTATACGAAGAAAGTCCTGACGGGAATTCAGCTTCGTTCTAAATTCTAAACATGATTAGAGACTTTAAATTCATCAATAAAAATTAAAGCGAATGAAAATCATCTGCATCGGCCGCAATTATGCCGAACACGCCAAAGAACTCGGAAATGAAATCCCTGAAAATCCTGTAATCTTCATGAAGCCCGACACGGCAATCCTGAAGAAAGGTTCGGATTTTTATATTCCCGAATTTTCTGATGACGTGCATTATGAACTGGAAGTCGTGCTGAAAATCTCGAAAGGCGGAAAATACATCCAGGAAGAAAAAGCCTCGAATTATTTCGAAGAAATAGGATTGGGAATTGATTTCACGGCGCGGGATTTACAAAGCCAGCTGAAAGCAAAAGGACTTCCCTGGGAACTTGCCAAAGGTTTCGACGGGAGCGCTGTAGTTTCAGAATTTTATAAAAAGAGCAGTTTCGATATGAAGAACCTGAATTTTTCTTTACTTAAAAACAAAGATAAGGTTCAGGACGGCAAAACTTCAATGATGATTTTCTCGCCGGAAAAAATCATCGCTTTTGTATCGCAGTATTTCACTTTAAAAACTGGAGATCTTATCTTTACTGGAACGCCGCAGGGAGTTGGAAAAGTAGCAGAAAACGATATTCTACAGGCTTTCCTTGAAAATGAAAAAGTGCTGGATCTCAGAATTCAGTAAATTACTTGACCGTTTGCAGAAACTTTTGTAACTTTAAGGAACAAAAATTAAGATCATGATTAACATCGTATTACCTGTAGATTTTTCAGACGCAACCGACAGACTTATTGATGGTGCAGTAAAATTCGCTAAAGAAACAAAAGGAAAAATCTGTCTTATTCATGTAGCGCCGGCGGATATTGGTTTCGCTATAGGCGACATGGGCTTCCAGTATTTCCCTGAGGTGGAGCAAAATGAAATTAAAGATGAGTTGCTGCGGCTGAATGTAATTGAACAGCGCATTATCGCACAGGATGTGGATTGCGAACATCTTTTGAAACAAGGTGTGGCCGGAGATATTATTCTGGAATATGCCAAATCAAAAAACGCTGATTACATTGTGATGGGTTCGCACGGAAGAAGCGGAATTTATGACGTATTTGTGGGCAGTTTAACCAAGGAACTTACAAGACGCTCGACAATTCCAGTGCTTGTAATTCCGATGCATTAATAATTGAAAGTAACGAAATTATAAATCCCGAAATTATAAAATTTCGGGATTTTATTATGAAGATAAGTATCAATTATTTTAGTCTTTTTTGTGGATCTTCGGATCGTAATAAGGATGATGACCTTCAGTAGGTGAAAAATATTCTTTGTCTTTGTCGCCACCTAAAGTTACCATCAATACATAACACCAATAGGTGAATAAAGCTGATGCAACCAGAAACAGAATCCAGTTCAAGACATTACCTGCTGCATCAAACAAACCGAAAGACCACTTGAATACATCACTTAAGAAGAGAAAGAAAGACGTCATTATTTTCCTTTTTTAAATTAACTTTGCACAAAATTAATAAAAATGTTTCGATTACTTTCAAAAGAAAGCAATATTTTTTCAATACCAGTTTACATCGGTGTACTACTTTTAATTGTAATCGGCTTCAACTTTCTCGACCTCAATACTTTAGATTTTTTTTCCGCGGTAATTACATTTGCAGGCGTAGCCATGGGCTATTTCTGTTTTAACACGATTGCCCTGAATTACCAGACGCATTTGCCCTTATTTTTATATACCGCATTTATTTTTGCACTATATCCCGGTGATCTCGATATAGGAATCGCGGTTTCTCTTTTTACCAATTCTATCATCCTGATTCTGCTGACAAATGTGGACATGAGCGTCCGCAAAAATTCTTATCCCCTCGTAGGGGCAATATTGGCACTGAATTTCATTTTTCTGCCGACCACCTGGCCGATGTCGATCTTTCTGATTTTGCATATTATAGGAACTTCAGACCGTATTGGTTTGCATATTTTCAGGCTTTTTTATGGCATTTTTCTGGTGGGAATCTCCTATCTTGGGATTGCCTATTTTCTGGGAATGAATTCCTGGAATCCGGCTTATTTTCCGTTCGGAGATTTCAAACCTTCCGAAAATATCGAAGGTTTGCTGTGGCTGCTTCCTGTAGTTTTGATGTTGCTTCATGCGGTGATGGATCATTTCAGGAACTTTAACAAGAAAAGCCCGACAAGCAAATTCAAATATACATTTCTGCTGATTTTTTCGCTGTCGCAGTTGATTACAATTGTGCTGTATATGGGGAAACATTACGAGTACCTGCTCTTGCTTGCTTTTCCGGCATCCATTATTTTAAGCAGAATGCTGAAATTTTTACCCAAATACTGGATGCAGGAAACCGGATTGTGGCTGATTATTTTCAGTCTCATCCTTTTCAAACTCCAGGGTTACTATAATTTTAATATTTAATTACGATGATTCAAATTGACGATAAATTAATTTCTGAAGATATTTTATCTGAAGAATTTGTGTGTAATCTAAGCAGATGCAAAGGCGCATGCTGTGTTGCAGGCGATGTAGGCGCTCCTCTGGAGAAATACGAAACCGAGATTCTCGACAGGATTTTTCCGCAGGTTAAACCATATTTAAGGCCTGAAGGAATAAAAGCGCTGGAAGAACAGGGAACATGGACCATTGATCCGAACGACGGCGATTATGTAACACCGATGGTAAACGGCGAAGAGTGCGCGTATGTAATTTTTGATGATAAAGGCGTTACCAAATGCGGTATCGAAAAAGCTTATGAAGACGGAGCAGTCGACTGGCAGAAACCCATTTCATGTCACCTCTACCCGATACGTGTGACCGAATATTCTACATTTACCGCGCTGAACTATCATGAATGGGAAATCTGCAATCCTGCCTGCGAACTGGGAAAAGAACTGAAAGTTCCGGTGTATAAATTCCTGAAGACACCACTGATCAGAAAATACGGCGAAGAATTTTACGACACGCTTTGCGATGCGGCCGAAGAGTGGAACCGCGAGTTCAATTCATAGAAAAATTATATCTTTAAATAAAAAATGTCGGAGCATTTTGAACTTTTAGATGTTTATAAAGCCATTATTTCGATCGTTGCCGGGCTGATTCTGGGTTTCGAAAGGGAAATGAAAGACAAATCCGCGGGGTTGAAAACCATAACCGTCATTTGTCTGGGTTCTACCCTTTTCTCGATTATTTCCTATAAACTTGCCGGCGATGGCGACCCCACCAGAATCGCGTCGTATATTGTGAGCGGAATTGGCTTTCTGGGTGCCGGCGTCATATTCAAAGAAGGTTTCACTGTGTACGGACTTACCACCGCGGGAATTATCTGGATGGCTGCAGCAGTGGGAATGGCTATTGGTTTCGGAGAAATATATATTGCCTTTACCTTTCTTATTTCGGCGATCCTCATTATTTATACCGCGAAATATCTTACAAAACATTTTCTGCCTCTTCATCACCACAAAATTCTAAAGATGCGTATGAGCACGCATAATTTTCTCGCTCACAAAATAACAATCTTAGGCGATCTGAAAGCAATGACCAGCGAACTGAACGAAATAGCAATCGAGAAAGATTTCGATCATATCTTACTGACCCTGGAGATTCATATTTCTGAAAAACAGTTGTATCAAATGGAGAACTTCCTTACTTCCAATAAAAATCTGGATTATTTCAGTTACTAAAAAATTGAATCAAAAAATCCGTTCTGTATCTACAGAACGGATTTTTTTTTGCTACATGTTTTTTCAACTTAAAATATTTATTTAATTTAATTCTAATATGTCGTTAAGAATAAATTTCCTAAATTTTCCTGATTAAAACTTGAAATTTCCTGACCGTTTTTAAATACTTTCTGAATCTGTTCGTATTCCGAATTATATGAAACCAGCAGGTAAACATCATTATCAATGACTTTGATACTCTGAACCTGTCTGCCAAAAGGAATTTCTGTCATGACATTATTTTTCCAGTACGCAAGCTTTCCGGCATTATTGTAACCGGCTACATAAACATCATCATTTACAACATCCATACACATGATCCCCTCACAGTCCGCAAACTCGTGAATTTCATTATTTTTCCAATAAAATCCCATTCTTTTATCAGTAAAAAATTTCAGACCCCCACCGCCAATATATACATTGCCATTTTCGACATCAATGCTTGTTATATCAGAAAAATTAAATGTTGTGGGTTTGGGAAGTTGATATAATGTTCCATTCTTCCAGTAAACAGGTTTATAATCGTTTTCGTAAATAGAACTGGCAATGTAAACATCATCATTATCAATTTTCATTTTAGAAATACGGGGATCAGAATACCTTCCATTCCACGTAGAACCGGGCAATATTACTTTACTTCCATTTTTCCAGTAACATTTATAGTAGGAGTACGGAATATATCTCGTAACCGATCCTACCACGTAAACATCATTTCCGTTTACAGCTATATCTTCTGCGCTACTAAGTTCAGTAGAATTCAGTGGTTCTAAAGTTTTTAATATACCATTTTTCCAGTACGATGCAATTCTACGATAATCATCAACATTTCCTTTTGTGATGAATCCAGATGAATAAACATTGTTCTCTGCTACGAAAATATTACCTCCAAAATTTTGAAAACCCGATAAAACTTCCAAACTGGTAGAATTACCATTCTTCCAAAATTTTGATTTTGCAGAAATATATAAATCTGTAACACCCGAAAGTGTCTTAACATTAATAATTTCTGATGTGCCTGAAACATTTCCCGCAGCGTCTCTAGAGGTTACAGAGACGCTATGTAAACTGGCAGAATTTAATTCCCGAATATCAATATTGGTTTCTTTAGAAGTATATAATTGATCGTTCACAGAAATAAGATATTCTGACACTCCGACATTATCAGTGGAAGCAGACCAATTTAAACTGAAAGAATTTTTGGTAATTTTACTAACCGAAATGTTTTGGGGTGTCGTAGGTTTTTGTATATCCAATGTTGATGTTTCAGTTTCTCCTCTACAAGAAACCAATAAAAATAGAATGATAAAAACTGTAACAAAACTTTTAAAGTAAATTTTTAGCATATAATTAAGAATATTTGTAGTGTAAATATATATTTATTAATCTTAACAAAAAAATCCGTCTCATTGCTGAGACGGATTTTATATTTATTAAAGTGAAATTACTTTTTCAGTTCTTCTAAAAACTCATCGTGAGAGATTTTAGTGGCTTTTTTAGTTGCTTTCTCCAGGATTACATCTTTCAGTTTTGCCATTCCAACTTCTGCGGAAATCTGACGAACCTGCTCTTGGTCTTTCAGCATTTCAACTGCATATTTCTGAATTTCTTCATCTGATAAATGGTGGATTCCGTAGATTGCCAACTGGTTTTTCACCAACTGCTCAGCCTGAGAAAGGATATCAGCATACTCCAGTTTAATCTCGTTATCGTTCATCAGTTTACCTTCAAGAATCTGGTATTTCAACTGATTTCTTTCCGCTTCAAGAACTTCTTTTGCATGCTCTTCAGACTTGATGTTTTCGTTGCTGAATATTAAGAATTTAACCAAGAAATTCTCAGGAAGTTTTACTTCTTCTTTTTCGTTGATCTGCTCCAGAACTTTGTTCACGAAATGTACATCTGCATTTTGCTGGAAATATTCATCCAACTCACTTTTCACTTTTGCTTTAAGCTCCTCTTCAGATTTAATGTTTCCTTCACCATATACTTTATCGAATAAATCCTGATCAAGTTTTGCCAAATCCAAACCATAGAAATCTTTAACTTTCACCTCTAACTGATCGTGGTGAAGGTGCTCTACTTCCGCTTTGCTGAAACCTAATTCTGTAGCCAAAGTTTCGTTGTTCTGTAAATCTTCTTTAGAAACTTTTACGGTTTCATCCATTTTCAAAGCTTTAACAAGGTTGAAAGCTTCTTTTTTCTCAGCATTGATTACAACAGATTTTGGAGCGTGGTTATGCTCTCCTTCTGCATTTTCTTCAACAACCTGGCTAATTTCCAGCGCTACGTGAGAATCATCAGCAATTGCATCCTGTGGAACCTGAGTTGCGAAACGCTTCTGCATGTTTTCGATGCTTTGCCCGATTTCTTTATCAGAAGCTTCTACCTGATAGTGTGGCGCTTCATATTTACTTAAGTCGATGGTGAAATCTGGCTCGTAACCAACTTCAAAAGCAACAGAAAGCTGCTCTGCATTAAGGTTAAGGTCATCTACCGGCTGTGGTACAGGCTGGCCAACCAATCTAAGTTTGTTCTCGTTTACATAGTTATTCAGTGCATCAGAAACCTGCTTGTTGATTTCTTCAAAAGCGATACCAGCTTCATACTGCTTTCTTACCATGCTCAATGGCACTTTTCCTTTTCTGAATCCAGGAACCTGTGCGTTTTTAGCATAATTGATCAGTTGTTTTTCAACTTTATCTTTGTAATCCGACTTATCTATCGTAACTGTAAGTAACGCGCTTACTTCATCGTGGTTTGTCGCTGTAACGTTCATTGTTATGTTTTGAAAATTTAGGTTGCAAAAATAGGAATTATTTTTTAGATTTTAACATTCATATAATACTAAAGAACGTTAAAAATCAATTACTCATGCCAAAAACAGCAACCGCATCTGTTTCACCGCCTTCCGCTGTTCCGAATGCAGAGCCGGATTGCTCTTCGCTTACCGAAACTGCATCGTGAATTAACTGGAGTTCGAGTTTGGGATTTGGCCCGTTTAAAGTTTTAATAACATTCCATTTTGTAAGAAGTCCGAGTTTATTTCCGTCGGTTCTTGTGGAGGACTCGTCGTCTTCCCGTGTTAACTCAATCTGCGAACCCTGAAAATCGAAAATCAGGAAATGCTCATCTTTTGCTGATATAATGCTTTCGGTTTCATCTTCGTTACCGTTTTTGAAAATGGCTTCAACAGTATAGGTTTTTCCGTCTTCCAACTTTATGACAGGATTTGTTGCAGCATTTACCGTATAATTATAGGTTTTTACGATTCCTGTAACATCATCCTTAACGTTTAGAATGATATTCGAAATATCTTCCTGCGAAAGTACATCTTCATCTTCATCGGCTCTGCTGCAGGCGATGGAAACCAAAGAAAAGAAAACGATGAGTAAATATTTTATATTTTTTAATGTTTGCATGCTGTAATTTTTAGAAGTTGTATTTTACATTGAAAATGATGTTTCTGCCCATTTCATAAGAGAAAAAACGCATCCTGTTCAGGTAATCCCTGTAGTTTTTATCGAAAAGATTGGTCACAATCAAGCCGGCAGAAAACTGCTTATTTAACTTTAGGCCTGTCTGTATGCTCCACAAAGCATAAGCTGGCGGCGGTGTAGATAAATCGAGGGTCTTCTCTACTTCTTCCCCATTTTCATATACGTTTATGGTAGGATTGAAAAGCGGATATTTCTTTTGCTGAAGGAAGGTTTGGTTTTCGATTTTGAAATAGAAGTTTTTCCATTCCGGTTTAGAAAACTCAATACTGTTCGCAAAATTCGGCGGCAGCATGAGGATCAAAGGCTGATCATTTGTCTCATCCGTACCTTTTACATAAGCAAAACGGCCTCTATAAGTAAACTCGTTATTGATTTTCAGCTGTGCATCGAAATCAAGCCCGAACATCGTAGCGTCAATCTGCTCATAACTCCAAACCGGAAAAACGCCGCGGATGGTGTTCTGAATTCCCGTCGGAATTTGGTTGATAAAGTTTTTGGTAAGAAACAAATAAGGATTCACTGAAAGCTGCAGACCTCCCAAAACATTAAATTTAGAATCGATGTTAAGATTGAACTGGTTGCCTTCTTCATTTTTCAGGCGCATGTTCCCAAGTTCCAGAACCGCGGCAGAATGATGGAGTCCGTCCGCAAAAAGTTCAGCAATATTGGGTGTTCTTGCTACTTTCGCGTAGTTGAATTTGAGACTGAAATTTTCTGAGGGATTTAAATCTATACCCGCGTTAAAAGACAGATTTCTGTACGTTAAAACCGACTTTGTAAAAACCCTGTTTCCATCGGTTTTTACATAAAATTCTTCGAAATCTCCAGCGTAAAGGTTATTCCAGTCATTTTCATCGTACCATTTTTTTACCTTATACTTTGTGTGGTCATAACGCAAACCGCCTTCAACATTCAGTTTTGGATTAATTCTGTATTTGAGGACAGAATACATTCCACCCGAATATTTCGTGTAATTGGGAACGAGCCTTCTCGCCATAGTTTCTGGTGTGGAATAATTATACTGGTAGGTTAAATCGATTCCAGTTTCCAGATTCCAGTTTTTTCTTTCAATTAAGTTGGTGATATTCAGATTATTGGTGAAAAGTTCCAGGTCGAGCGACGGAATTTCTGAAAGTTCGCCTCTTCTTAAATCATACTCTTTGCGGTGATTGTACTGAAAACTGTAATCGACAGAAAATTTCCCCAAATCTTTAAATCTTTTGTAAGCTGAAATTTTAGCCAAATGATGCTGGATCTGCTGTTTCGGATTGTCGATCGAATAAGAAAAATCCCTCGTGTAAATGGGCAGGTCAGAATTTAATACCGTATAAAAATCCTCGAGATTTCCAATATGAGAACCTCGGAAAATTCCGATTTCCTGATCCGTCAAACTGTAATCCAAAGAAATTCCCTGCAGAAAACTGTTGTTCTGTATCGTAAATCCAAAAGAACTGAAATTCATCCCTGTATTTATCAGAAGATTATCCGGAGTCTCCAGGTCGCCAAGCTTTTTGAAACCTCCGTTGGTCTTCACGCCCCAGCCGTTTTCCCATGTTTTCACTAGATTAAGATCGACACCCATTCCGCGTCCGTTTGAAATCCCCGAAAGATTTACAGAACCTTTCAGCGTATCTGTTTTTTTGAAGTTTTCAGGAATAAGTAACACCACACCGCCGATAGCGTCGCTTCCGTACTTCAAGGCAGATGCGCCCTTTATCACATCAATATGCTCAAAATGTGTGATGTCAACATTCGGTGCATGTTCCACGCCCCACTCCTGTTCGGCCATCTTTACACCGTTATTAATGACCGCGATTCTGCTTCCATAAAGTCCATGAATAATAGGTTTCGCAATATTATTACCGGTTTTTAGCGCGCTGACTCCCGAAATTCCCGATAAAACATTCCCCAGATTTTCGGTGGAATTTCTTTCGATTTCTTTTTTATCTACTGTCCTGATAATTAAAGGAGTCGACTTTTTATGCGCGGCGTGAATGGTAACCGTTTCGATATCTGATATATGATGTTCAAGATTAAGGGTGATTTCTAGATTATTATTTACAGTGATCTGATCAGTATAGGCCTCACAATCGGGATGGGTTGCGGTAATGGCATACTTCCCTTTTTTCACGGAACTGAAACTGAAAAAACCATTATGGTCCGAAGTTTCGGTATAATTTCCGATTTTGATAACGGCGTTTTTGAGCGGAACTTTATCATGAAAATCGATAATTTTGCCCTTAATTTTAAATGTTTGCTGTGCGCTGATGAGCGTTAATCCGAAAAAGATCAACAGGATATTGAAAGTAAATTTCATTTAAATGTAAATTTCAAATTAATTAAATACGAAAAATTTAAAGATTTAATCAAAAACCTTTAACAATACATTTCACTGGAAATGTGTAATTTAAATGAAATTTGAAGGCGGACCCCGAAGTTGGAACGAGAAGAATTCAAGTTTAGAAAACCGCTGTGCATAGGCGAAAATTTCTTTCTGAAAATCATCGGGCTGCACAAATTTGAACTGAAAATCCTCCGGAAAGAGAGAATGACCGTCGTGAAGCAGATGACAGGACAAGCAGTCGGTAAATTCCTGTGACAAATGACCTGGCGAATAAGTTTTTTCAGACTTCTTGAAATTAAAATCTTTAAAAACCTCCCCACTGCCGTGATTGTGAAAATTCTGCGAGAACAAAGCCACGAAAAGATAAACCGCTGTAAAAATTACGGCTGCCAATCGCTGATATGTTTTATTTCTCAACATTGCGCAAAATTAATCAATATTTGCAGATTAAAAAATTAAACATGAGGTTTACCGCCCATTTGGGTGATGATATTAATTTTAAATGATATTCCAAAGCTGTTAAATGTTAGGCCAATATTTGAGAGAGATTTTGTAAATTTGTGCTGAAATTTTTATATATGGAAGAAAGTGCAGTAAAAAAGATAGCGGTTTTCACCTCAGGTGGTGATGCCCCAGGGATGAACGCCGCATTGAGAGCGGTAGTA
This sequence comes from Kaistella yananensis, assembly GCF_026107505.2. NCBI lineage: Bacteria > Pseudomonadati > Bacteroidota > Flavobacteriia > Flavobacteriales > Weeksellaceae > Kaistella > Kaistella yananensis. Next base: position 804,107 of record NZ_JAPCHZ010000001.1, read on the forward strand.
CGAACTGCAAGTCATTTTAAAATAGAATGTTATGGTGTAAGAGAAGGCTACAATGGTCTTATTAATGATGATTTTACCAAAATGGGACCACGGTCGGTGAAAAACATCATCGGAGCCGGAGGGACCATTCTGAGATCTGCAAGATCGTTGGAATTCAAAACCAAAGAAGGGCGGAAAAAAGCTTACGATAACTTGGTAAAACGCGGAATCGACGGTTTAGTATGCATCGGCGGTGACGGTACTTTTACCGGAGCAAAAATTTTCAACGAAGAATTCGGAGTCAAGGTTATCGGTATTCCGGGAACCATCGACAACGATATTTTCGGAACGGACAATACCATTGGCTACGATACCGCTCTGAATACCGCGATGGAAGCCATCGACAAAATCCGGGATACAGCAACCTCCCACAACCGGGTATTTTTTGTAGAAGTAATGGGACGCGACGCGGGATTTATTGCTTTGAACAGCGGGATTGCTACCGGAGCAGTTGATATTCTGATTCCTGAACGAAAAGACAGCATCGATGATCTTTTCGAAACATTTGAAAAAGCAGAAAAAGCCGGAAAAACTTCAAGTATTGTAGTCGTTGCCGAAGGTGAAAAACTGGGCAGCATCTACGATCTGGCAAAAGCTACAAAAGCAGGATTCCCGGATTATGATATCCGTGTAGCAATTCTGGGGCATATCCAGAGAGGTGGCTCACCAAGCTGTGCCGACCGGGTTTTAGCAAGCCGCTTGGGATATGGCGCGGTAATAGGTTTAATGGCAGGAAAAACCAACAAGATGGCAGGAATGCAGTCCAATAACCTGGTGTATACCCCTTTTGAAGAAGCCATTAAAAAACATAACGAGATTGATCAAAATTTACTGAAGCTTTCAGAAATACTGGCGATTTAGAGGGAAAACCTTTCTTTAAAATAATAAACGTTAAATAAATTTATAAACAAAGTATTATGTCAACAATCAAAGTAGGAATCAACGGATTCGGCAGAATTGGGCGTCTTGTGTTCCGAGCAATGACCGAAAGAGAAAACATCGAAGTTGTAGGAATCAACGACCTTATCAATGCAGAATACATGGCTTATATGCTGAAGTATGATTCTGTACACGGCGAGTTTAAAGGGACTGTTTCTGTAGAAGGAAACGACCTTATCGTAAACGGTAAAAAAATTAGAGTTACCGCCGAGAAAGACCCTAACAACCTGAAATGGAACGAAGTAGGTGCAGAATATATCGTAGAATCTACAGGATTGTTCCTTTCTAAGGAATCTGCGCAGGCTCACATCAATGCAGGTGCAAAAAAAGTGATCCTTTCTGCTCCTTCAAAAGATGAGACACCGATGTTTGTGATGGGAGTAAATCACAAGGAATTGACAGACGATATCAAAATTTTCTCTAACGCTTCATGTACCACCAACTGTCTGGCTCCATTGGCAAAAGTAATTCACGATAATTTCGGAATTGTAGAAGGCTTAATGACAACCGTTCACGCAACTACAGCTACTCAGAAAACCGTTGACGGACCGTCAATGAAAGACTGGAGAGGAGGCCGTTCTGCTTTGAACAATATTATTCCTTCTTCTACAGGTGCTGCAAAAGCAGTAGGAAAAGTAATTCCTTCACTAAATGGTAAACTTACAGGAATGTCTTTCAGAGTTCCTACCGCCGACGTTTCTGTTGTGGATTTAACAGTAAGATTAGAAAAACCAACTTCTTACGAAGAAATCTGTGCAGCAATGAAAGCCGCTTCTGAAGGCGAACTGAAAGGAATTTTAGGTTACACTGAAGACGCAGTGGTTTCTCAGGACTTTGTGGGCGAAAAAAGAACTTCAGTATTCGATAAAGATGCCGGGATTATGCTTTCACCAACTTTCGTGAAATTAGTTTCATGGTACGATAACGAGATGGGATATTCTAATAAATTGACTGATTTGTTGGTACACTCCGCTTCATTATAATCGGCTTTTTAACTATATGATAAGAACCTCCTAAATTTTTTGGAGGTTTTTTTTTGAGTTGGCGCGAGCGAAGCGAGCGACAAAACGGCCGCATTGCCATTGCGACGAGTGAAGCGCAGCGAAACTACAAAGCAATCTCATTAATTCATTAATCTGGCAATCCCCTCTCCAACGCTAAAGCAGCAACTCGGGTCGCTACGTCCACTACAATCTTTTTTTTGCGCGGCGGCTTCGCCGCCGCGCAAAAAAAAAAAGGATTTTCGTTACCATCGCTATCGCGGATTCTCGGCTTAAAACTTGCAGCGTTTTAAAAATGAAAAATTCCATAAAAATTTCTTTAATATTCGTTGGATTACTTCTACAGTTTTTCCTAGGAAATTTTATCGTGAAAGAATTCGTATTTGGTGATTCAAAAGCAACTTTTTTAGAAATTATCTTATATCAACTTGTCGTTTTACCTCCATTTTTGCTTGCAGTAATTTTACTACTTGAAAGCAAAAATTTCGGAAGAACAGTTTTCTACTCAATAATATTTTATGGCTTTGCAGCCACCATCATTCATCTTTTCCATAGAGTTCCTAATTCAATAGAATATCCATCAGGAAATATAAGTTTGGGAAGTCATGGTTTTTATGTTACTGGTGGCGGTGTAGATGCATTTAGTATTATCCCGCATTTTGTTCTGACTTTAGTAATTTTATGGCTGTTAAAAAATTCTCCAAAAAATGCAGATTGAGCCAAAATTTAAAGATTCCGAACATTTCAAAACCTTTTGGGCAAAAGGCAATGGAAAACAACTGCTCAATTGGTCAGGCTGGAAACCGACTTTCAAAAATTTTGAAAATTTCGCGCATCTTTATTATCAAGTCGATGAATTGGGCGACAATGCAGTGAATGACACTTATCTCAAACTCCCCTACAATGAAGCTTCAGCCTTAGTTCAGCAGTTTTCAAAAAACAAAATTTCGGAAAATGATGATGCTCCAGAAAGGTTAAAAAGATTTTTTCTCCAGATGCAGGAGGTCCCAAACTGGTTTGATGAAGATTTAGCCAACAACGGTGCAAGACTCTGCATGAGAAGCGGAACCAACGCACTGATTATTCTTCGGGATTTTGTCCTCATGGGCGGCTATGATTATGCTTATCTCAACAAACCCTTAATCTTTACGGGAGCACTTAAAAAAGGCGCCGTAAAACGTCTGAAAGATACGCTCGAATTCTGGATTCATGTGACCCGGGAAGATGCTCTGAAAGTCAATTCTGAAGCCTACCAGCTCATTATAAGAACAAGACTCATGCATTCTTACGCAAGACTGAAAATTAAAGAAAAAGGAAAAAACTGGGATTACGAAATTTGGGGCGAACCGATCAACTTCTGGGATATGCTTGCAACTTACACCGGTTTTAGTCTTGTGCTGATGCAGGGACTGAAAAAGCTCAGCGTTAAAATTTCTGAAGAAGAGGAAGCAGGTGTTTTTCATCTCTGGAAATATATTGGTTATCTTCTCGGGATTCCCACGGAATTTCTTCCGGAAAACAGGCAGCAGGCCGTGGAACAGCTCTATTTATGGAGCACCCTTCAGGATCAAGGAGACGAAGGTTCTGTACAGCTTGCTCAGGCACTTCTGGCAGAAAACCTGGAAAGCACGATTTACAAATATCCTTTTCAGCGCAAACTTCTGCTGAATCTTCACCAGAGCATGAACTGGTTTCTGCTCGACAGGGAAATTAACGAAAGGCTGCAGATTCCTAAGGTGGCGGTGACTGCGGTTTTTCCTAAATTCATCATTAAAGCCAATCAGATTGCACAGCAGATTTATAATCTTGACGATCCCAGGAAATACAGAAAACTGGTTGAAATTGGCCATAAAGACCAGATGAAAGTTCTGGAAGACTATATCAAACACACTCCAAAAGATTTTCAGTATTAAAAAAAACGGTCCGCAAATCTGCAGACCGTTTCTCTCTTTTATTTTAAAACGATTATTTCACCATCATTTTGGTAACAGCAACTCCTTTGTCGGATTTCAGCTGAATTAAATACATTCCTGATTTCAGTCCGTTGATGGAAATAGCTTCATCACCGTTATCTTTCGTTACTTTCATTGTTTTTACCAAAGCGCCGGTTAAGTCATAAATGGCCACTGTTCCGTTTTTCGCGTTGGTATATCTCAGATTTGCGGTTCCGTTCGTCACCGGATTCTGAGTCAGGGTTAAAGAAACTTCACTTTTAACAGATCCGGCTTCATCCGTTGCCAAAGCAGAGGCATTCCCGAAAATCCTGAAACCTCCCGGCTCAATTGTAATCGGTGCCGTGGTGCTTGAAACAGAAACTGAAGTATTGTCCATTAAATTCACCCAACTTCCGGTATAAGGAAAATCCGGAACGACGTTTTGCGGCGTTAAAGTAAAGTTGGCAAGGATCACCACATTTTTTAGCGCACTGGCTGCAGCGTTATTCCAGATATAAATCCGCGGCATAAGATTACCGGATTCTACCGTGAAAGTTTTTGTATTGAAAACTTCGTTGGCAAGTCTGAGTTCCAAAATTTTCGCCCAGGTATCGTAAACCGATTTTCTCGCAGCATCAGTATCATAACCTAATCCGAATGCTGTAGGTTTCGGGCTTAGTTTACAGTCGCCGGGAATCGCATCGGATTCAGTGTTTACGGTAACGCCGTCTTCACAGGTATAGATGCTTTTATCAAAACCTAATTCAGCGAACTGCCAGATCATCTTCGGTCCCGGAACAGTTAAAAACACGGCACCATAAGCTTTCTGTCTTTCCAGCGCATTGTTAAGGTCTCTGGTGCTGTAACCCGCTGTAGAAGCACCGAAATTGATGTTTTTGTACATGATTCTTTCTTCATCATGACTTTCCCCATAACTCATCGCTCTTCTCTCGGAGAAACCGTGGGCTTCAAAATCTACCCTGCTGAAATTGCTGCTTGCGGCAAATCCCATGGTATTCTGATTATAAGCGTTCGTATGTTTATCCCACATCATCACTCCTTTACCCTCTGCTGTACGGTAATTTGCCCATTGCGCTTCTTCAGAATCCGTTCCTAAATGTTCAAAAATAATATAGGAAGTAGGATCATAGCTCCACTGTTTGTCAGCATATCCTCTTAAAATATTCACCCTGTCCTGTTGGTAAGCGTTGGTGCACGCATCATCACCTGCAGTACAGTTTTGCGTAAATCCTTTCGTTAAATCCCAACGGAATCCGTCAACTTTGTATTCTTTAATCCAATGTTCAATAACACGGTCTACATAATATTTGGTTTCAGCTTTTGAGTGGTTAAAGTCATTAAATACGCTGTAAGAATGTTTTGCTACCTGGTTGAAATAAGGATTATCCGCAGCAGGATCACCAAAACCGTCGCCATCAGGATCTACCATCCACATTCTTTCGATAGGGCTTCGTCCGGTCGCATGATTCAATGCAATATCAAGAATAACTGCGATACCATTCTGGTGGCATAGATCGATAAATTCTTTAAATTTTTCCGGAGTTCCGTACGCTTTGTCAAGGGCATAATGGAAACCGGTATTATAACCCCAGGAATTGTTCCCGTCGAATTCCATCACCGGCATCAGTTCCACTGCGTTAATTTTCAAGGATTTTAAATATGGAATTTTATCAATCAGAGACTGCCATGTTTTCTGAGTAGTGAAATCCCTTACCAGAAGTTCATATACAATTAAATTCTCTTTTGCAGGTTTATTGAAATTGTTTACGACCCACGGATAAGCCGGTTTTGCAGTCTGAATTACAGAAACTTCAAAACTCTGTCCGGCAGGATAAGCTGGTAAATCAGGATAAACCATCGCGTTCTGATTGATATACGGATCATCGTAAGGCGACAGCACCAAAGGTGAATAAGGATCCGCAACCTTAATTCCGTCGGCAGTTCTGTACTGGAACGTATAAATCTGCTGCGGTGTAAGACCGGTAATTTCAATCCAGTAAAGATTAGGATTGGTCGTATCTCTTTTCAAGAGATAATTCGCACTAACCGTCCAGTTATTGAAACTTCCGATGACGTGGACATAAGCTTTGCCGGGAGCATAAAGCGCAAGACCAACTTTGGTTGGGTCTGCAGGATCATAACTGATTCCCTGTTTCATATACGCGGGAATTGGTGCCGTTTGAACCGGAAGCGCCAGCGAAACTGTAAAAGTTTTCACAACAGAACTCGCGTCAGCTGGATTGGTAGCGGTAACTTCCATCGTTGCATCCTGGGTAACAGTGTACGGAAAATTCAGTGTGGTAGATGGCGCAGCGCTGGTATAAACCACAGCACCATTAGCTTTTACCTGATAATTCGCAGCCAGAGAAGAAGTTCCGGTGATATTAATCACGGTACCGGAATTTACAACATTGGTACTTCCCGGTTGCGGATTGGTAAGGTTAAACTGAAACTTTCCTACATTCAGCACGATATCCTGGGACTGAACCGAACCATCTACCGTTTTTACCAGAAAACCGATTTTTGAAAGTGGATTGGTACGGTTTCCATAAAAAGATTTCACGGTATTCATCGTGAAAGTATAAGTTCCTGTTGTTCCCGAACTCGAAACATACGTGAGTTTATTGGCAGGATTAGAGGCCGACCAGGTTCCGTTCGTCGGCGCATCAGCATTTACATTGTTCGAATCGTAAGACCACGCCCATAAGTAAAGCGCATGCGAAGTTCCTACGCCGAAATTGGCTTCATTTACAGTAAAAGTTACGGTAATCGCATCGGTTTCATCAAAAGTTGCCGGATTTACCGAATACGAAACAACTTGCTGTGCGACAGCAAAATACGGTAAAAGTAGGGCTAAAATGAGGGTGTAAAAATATTTCATTGAATAAAATTTAAGAATGTAAAAATAGTGAAAGTTATGACAAAACAAGCATTTAAACATTAATATTTCAAAGCCGTTTAATACTGCTTTTCATCACCTAAATAAGTACGTACGCTGCTGCACTTACTGGCTGCCGTTCATCTTTCTGTAATCGATCAGATTCTTGGTTTCAGCGATTTTTGCAGGATTCTCCAGAACAAAATTTTTACCAGCCAACAGTTCGGTAAGCAACGTGCGCATCTGTTCGGCAGCGACCTCGGGAAGATGAGATTTTTTCGCAGCTTCAATCACCTGCTGTTTGCCGTTTTGCTGAACTTTTGCGAGATCATCTTTGCTGAAAAGATTAAAGAACTGCTCTTCAATATTGTAATATTTGTAATCGGTTTCGGTCGAAATAATCTCTGGTGCAGGAAAATCAACAAGTTTCACGGTACGGTTCTGTTCATCGATCTGCCATTTGAATTTCTCGAAATCGTAACCCACCAGAACTTTAGCCTGAATAATGACCAGCGCTTTCTTTTTCGACGGTATAAAGTTAAAAATCTTCGAACTTTCTTCGTAATTGTAAATTTCATTGAAATGTCCCTCCGCAGAAACGATTTTGAAAACCTTGCGCATGCTTTCGGCAACCGTATGCGAACTTTCTTTTACTAAAGCGGGATCGGCAGTTAATTTTTTAGAAGCCAGAAAAGCGATCACTCCGCCAAGAATCAATCCGAGAACCAACATCAGCAAAGTCATCACTGAATTTACCGATTCGGCCTGCGTTAACTGATAAAGAAAAAAACCTAGAAAAATCAGCAGTAAAATCCCGACTGACCAAAGTATAATTCTGAATTTATTTGAAACCATGCTGTGCGTTTTATTGTAAAGTTAGTAAATACATACTTTTAAACATCAAAAGCAGTGCTACATTTGCCTGGGAAAGTTTATTTTTTTCCGGAGATAGGAGGTGGCAAAATCAGTTCCTCCAGTTTCCCCTTCACTTCGAGTTTTTTGTAATAGTAATTACGCGCCATCATTTTAAGCATCAAATCTTTATCCACGAGATTCCAGAATTGTTCTTCGTGAACTTTTTTGGGTTTACGGATTTCATGAAAAGTGGTTTTCCAACTGTCAGGATTGTGGTCAAATTCGATGATTCCGCAGTGTTCAGGAATCAAATCTGCATCAATCATTCCCATGGGCAAAAGGAAACTGAAGTGGTTGCAGATATAATCTCCACACGAAATTTTGTCGTGTTTCAGGAATTTTTCATTTGTCTTAGCATTCTTGTAATGTTTTTTGAAATCATTTTTGAAATCGGCTTTCGAGAATTTAATTTCAAACTCATGACTGAAACCTTCGGAACTTACGACCATAATATCAGCTTCCCAATTGGAATGAAAATGATTGGTCAACACCAAATCTTTCTCGAAATCATAAAATTGGGAAATGAAATTATAGGTAAGCTCTTCTATTTTAATCATCAAATTAAAGAATTAAGACACCAAAAGGCTGCACCCGCGAATATCCGAATGATCGATCCTTCCCAAAACCTGAAATTTGCCATTGCGAAGAAACGAAGTTGATGAAGCCATCTCAAAATCGTTTATGATTTTGCCTAAATCCTGGGTCGCAATAAAACTACAGGAATGTATATTCGCCAGATCGATGATGTTGAGAGCGCCGGTTCTGCCGTCTTCAAGGTAAGAAAACGGATCTTCGGTGTTGCGGATTAAAATGCGCATCCATTGCGGACTTTCGTAAATATTTTCTCCCAGCGAATAAGCCTGCGACAATAATTCCGTCATCGAATATTCAGAATTAATCTTTTCGGTTCCGAAACCGTTCTGCAAAATCCGGAGCAGTTCGTCTTTCGTCATTTCCTCTTTACGGCCTTTCATTCCGCCCGTTTCAATAACGGTTAAATTCTCCGAGTTTATATGTTTAAGTAGTTCCGCATCACAAAAATCCAGATAATCGAGCAACGCGAAAGAAACTCCGAACAGAATAACTTTCTTGTTCTCGGTTGAAAGCTGCTTCAGCAAATCAAAAAGTTCCTGATGATTATACAGAAAGTAACCGTTTTCCGGTTTAGCCGATTTCTTCATGAGAAAATCGACCATATAAATTAAGGAAGAATGCGGATTTTCAGAATAATTGGGCAGTAAACCTAGGAAAATATAGTCTTCCGGTTTACCGATAAACTGCGCGAAACTTTGGTAAATACTTTGTTCGTAAAGCCCAAAATCAGCAATAAAATGCCTCGAACGCGTCATTTGAGTCGTCCCGGAACTTTGAAAATAGTTTTCAGTCTTTGAATTTTTATCTAAAACCAAATGATTTTTGAACATCTCAATCGGCAGAAACGGAATTTTTTCCACGGCATCAATTTCCGCGGGATTAATGTTCAGATAATCGACAAATTTCCGGTAAACCTCCACGTTTTCATACTGATAGCGGAACGTCTCCAGACATTTTTGTTGGAAATCGGATTCGGTTTGTATGTTGAAGATGGACGACATTGATTTAAACTTTTGCGGTACTTTCAAAGGGTTTCAGTTCAAAATCTTCCTGAAATTCTCCATAGGTAAAATAAGAAATCCAGTCGCCGAGATTAATATATTTTGCGGTGTTTTCTTCAGATTTTAAATCCAGAACCATCGGTAAATGCCGGTGACCGTAGATGAAATAATCAATTTTTTCGGTTCTCAGCTTTTCTTTGGAATAGATAATAAGAAATTCTTTGTCTTCGCCCAGAAATTCTTTGTCTTCTTCCCCGGAAATCATTTTGTTTTTGGTAGAAAAATAAATCGCCACCTTCATCGCGATATCCGGATGAAGCCATTTGAATCCCCACTGCGCAAAAGGATTCGTGAAAAGTTTCTTCATTCTCTTGTAGCCTTTATCTCCCGGACCCAAACCGTCACCATGAGCAAGCAGGAAATTTTTTCCGTTAATCTCGAAGTACTTTTTATCGAAAAAAACTTTGCAGCCAATTTCTTCTTCAAAGTAATTTTTCATCCAAAGATCGTGGTTACCGACGAACATATAAAGCTCAATCCCTGAATCTTTGAGTTCAGCCAGTTTGCCCAAAACCCGCACGTAGCCTTTCGGGATTACGTGATTCCACTCGTGCCAGAAATCGAATAGATCGCCCATGAGAAAAAGAACCTGTGCGTCGGCTTTGATTTCATCGAGCCAGCGGATGAATTTTTTTTCCCGGATCTTGCTTTCTTTGGCTGTTGGCGCGCCGAAATGCTGATCGGATGCGAAATAAACTTTTTTATTGGGCTGTAAACTGATTTTCATACTTTTGATAATAGATCGAAATTTACCTTTTTAAGCTTGGTCTTCTGCAAACCATTCTCCATAGGAGTTTTCGGTTTCGTGAAGTTTGAGGTAAGCCAAAGTGACATCGCCCGAAAGTTTGTTCTTAATTTTTTCTGCAATATCGTAGAGCATATTCTCGCAGGTCGGCTGGTAGTCGCAGAAAATCACTTTATGACCTTTCTGTTGCAGATCTGAGCCCAGTTCTTGATGAGGAGAAGTACCGTTCACCAAAACTGCGTGATCCCAAACATCGATGATTTCAGATTTTACAATCTTCTTGATGTCGCCAAAATCCACAACCATTCCGTTTTTAGGATTTTCCAGATCGTTGATCGGCGTTCCTTTTAAAGTAACAAAAAGTTTATAGGAATGTCCGTGCATATTTTTGCATTTACCGTCGTAATTGTAAAGGACATGTGCGGTTTCGAAGGTGAAAATTTTGGTAATTCTAATCATTTTGCAAAGATAAGATTTTGAGGTGATAATGTGATGATTTGGGATTTGATGATTTGTACAGGCAAGATTAAAGTCTAAAAAATCCTCCCACAAAAATGCGGGAGGATGAATTAACAATTACAAATTAAACGATAGTATCTTAATGGAACTGTGCTGTTTCGGTAGAATCTTTCATCGCAACTACAGAAGAATTTCCTGCTGTAATTACGGTTTGCAGTGCATCGAAATAAGAAGTTCCCACAAAATTCTGGTGTTTGACCGCACGGAAACCTTCTTTCTGCAACGCGAATTCTCTTTCCTGAAGTTCGCTGTAACCGGCCATTCCGCGTTTTTTGTATGCCAAAGCCAGTTCGAACATCGAAGTATTCAAAGCGTGGAAACCAGCAAGCGTAATAAACTGAAATTTATATCCCATTTTCGCAAGTTCTTCGCGGAAGGTTTCCATTTCAGCAACAGAAAGTTTCGCAGCCCAGTTGAAAGATGGAGAACAGTTGTAAGCCAACATTTTCCCGGGGAATTTGGCATGAATTCCTTCGGCAAATTTTCTCGCATATTCCAAATCCGGATTACTGGTTTCCATCCAGATCAGATCCGCATAAGGTGCGTAAGAAAGACCTCTGTCAATACCCTGCTCTACACCGTTTTTCACTTCAAAAAAACCTTCCGTCGTTCTTTTCCCGGTTACAAATTTCTGGTCGCGTTCATCTATATCCGACGTCAGCAAATCAGCCGCATCAGCATCAGTTCTGGCTACCACAATCGTCGGAACTCCGCAAACATCTGCGGCCAAACGCGCAGCAATAAGCTTGTTGACAGCTTCCTGCGTTGGCACAAGAACTTTTCCGCCTAAATGTCCGCACTTTTTCGCTGAAGAAAGCTGGTCTTCAAAGTGAACGCCAGCTGCACCCGCTTCAATCATCTGCTTCATCAGTTCGTAAGCATTTAAATTTCCACCGAAACCTGCTTCAGCATCGGCAACGATTGGAACCAAATATTCCTTTCTGTCTTCTCCTGCCACACCGTTTACAGACTGAATCTGATCGGCCCTCAACAAAGCATTATTAATTCTTTTCACGACACTTGGGACGGAATTCGCAGGATAAAGACTTTGGTCAGGATACATCTCTCCGGAAAGGTTCGCGTCTGCGGCCACCTGCCAACCGGAAAGATAAATGGCTTCCAAGCCGGCATCCACTTCCTGAACGGCCTGATTTCCTGTAAGTGCACCCAATCCGGCGACAAAATCCTGATTGTTGAGTTTCTCCCATAATTTTTCAGACATCAATTTTGCAATGGTGTAATCGAGTTGGTAAGAACCTCTCAGTTTTAATACTTCTTCTGCGGAATATGGTCTTTCAACACCTTTCCATCTTGGGTTTTCGAGCCAGTACTGTTCAAGCTGGCGAATTTGTTCCTGGTTTTTCATTGTATTTTGGATTTGATTATTATTGGATTTAAATAAAATTATAAGCTTTTAGTGTTAAAAATTCTTCAAAATCGTCATTAAGGACCAGATCATCGAAAATCTCGGTGGCTAAAGCGAATTTTCCGTTTTTGTAACGCTCTTCACCCACATAATTCTTAATATTTTGAAGTTCTTCTTCCTGCCATTTCAACACCATGTCTTTGGTTAACGTTCTGCCGTCATCAAGTTTTGCCTCATTTTTCAGCCACTGCCAAACCTGCGTACGTGAAATTTCTGCGGTCGCCGCATCTTCCATTAGGTTGTAAAGCGCCGCTGCACCCACACCCATAAGCCAGGATTCAATATAAAGAATTCCGACATTGATGTTTTTTCTTACGCCATTTTCAGTGATTGTCCCTTTTGGAATTTCGAGCAAGTCGCTTTCTGAAATCTGGTATTCTTCGAATTTTTTGTGAATCTGGTTTTTTTCAGGCATCAGGTCATCGAAAATTTTCTTCGCAACAGGAACCAGTCCCGGATGCGCAACCCAGGTTCCATCGTGCCCATTTCTCACCTCTCTCTCCTTGTCTGCACGAACTTTTGCATAGGCTATCTCATTCTCCTCTTCGTTATTTTTTACGGGAATCTGCGCCGCCATTCCACCCATCGCGTGAACATTTCTTTTGTGGCAAACCTGAATTACCCGTTTCGAATAAGCACTCATAAAAGGTGAAGTCATGGTCACCTGGTCTCTGTCGGGAACGAGAAATTCGGGCAGATTCCTGAACTTTTTGATGTAAGAGAAAATATAATCCCATCTTCCACAGTTCAGTCCGGAACTGTGCTCTTTCAGTTCATACAGAATCTCATCGAGCTGAAAAGCCGCTGTAATGGTTTCAATAAGAACGGTTGCTTTAATGGTTCCCTGCGGAATCTTGAGGTAATCCTGAGAAAATTTAAAAACTTCATTCCACCATCGGGCTTCTTTGTAATGTTCGAGTTTTGGAAGATAAAAATAAGGTCCGCTACCGTTTTCGATCAGTTTCTTGGCATTTCTGAAAAAGTAGATTCCAAAATCAATTAAAGAACCCGAAGCTTTTTCTCCGTCAATTTCTATATTTTTTTCTTCAAGATGCAGACCTCTGGGACGAACCAGCAGAACTGCAGCCTGGTCATTAAGTTGGTAGACTTTGCCGGCTTCATTTTCAAAACTGATGGCGCGGTTTACAGCATCAGAAAGATTTATCTGTCCTTCCATGCAGTTTTCCCAGGTCGGCGAATTGCTGTCCTCAAAATCTGCCATGAAAGTTGAAGCTCCTGAATTTAGGGCGTTGATGATCATTTTACGTTCCACCGGACCAGTAATTTCCACTCTTCTGTCGAGCAAATCTTCAGGAAGCGCGCTGCATACCCAATCCGTTTCTCTGATTTCTTTGGTTCCAGGTAAAAAAACGGGAAGCTGATGATGATCGAACTCCACCTGTTTCATTGTTCTGGCAGCAAGGAGCTTTTTTCTTTCTTCATTGAATCTTACATGAAGTTCGGAAAGAAACTCAATCATTTCCGAAGTGAAAATATCGTGATGAAGTCTGTCTGCCAGAATTTTAAATGTTGTTGCCGTCTCCATATCAATTAATATTTTGTGATTTTGATTCAACAAATCTAAATAAAATTTTTCACCTACAGCGAACGTTCGCTATTTTTTAAAATAAATAATTATGCGAACAACAGTTCTTTTTTAATTAACTTTGTATCCATCGTATTTCTAAATCTATTTAGAAAGATTATAAATTTAAAACGCAACCATGACGCACGACGCCGAATTCATAAAAACCGTTTTCGGACTGAAAATGAAACAGTTCCGGCAGAAAAGAAACATTTCTTTGCAGGAACTTTCAAATCAAACCGGATTATCAAAATCGTATCTCAATGAGATCGAAAACGGAAAAAAATATCCGAAACACGACAAAATTGCCCAGCTTGCCACCGCACTTAACTGCAGCTATAACGATTTGGTGTCCACAAAACTGGATAAAAGCCTGTCACCGATTGTGGAAATCATACAGTCGGATTTTTTCAAGGAAATCCCGCTGGATCTTTTCGGAATCAACAAAAACAACCTCATCAGCATCATCAGCGACGCACCGAAAAAAGTGACGGCTTTTGTAAACACACTCATCGAAATTTCCAAGAACTATAACCTGAGTAAAGAGCGGTTTTACTTTGCGGTAGTGAGAAGTTTTCAGGAACTTTATGATAATTATTTTCCTGAAATCGAGGAAAAAGCCGTTGCCTATTCTATCGAAAATCAAATTCCACATAAACCAAACTCCAGTGATCTGGAAAAAATTCTGACGGAAAAACTTCAGTATGAAATCAGAAATCTGGATTTTGAAAAATATGGCGCAACCGGAAAACTGCGGTCTCTTTTTATCCCCGAAAAGAAACTGCTGTTACTGAATGAACTCTTAGACGAAGACCAGAAAACCTTTATTTTTGCCAAAGAAATCGGCTACAACGTCTTAAATCTCAACCCCAGACCCAACACGTATTCCTGGCTTGATTTTACCAGTTTCGAGGAACTGCTCAGCAATTATTACGCATCGTATTTCGCAGGCTGTCTGCTGATACACAAAGGAATTTTAACGGAAAAAATTTCATCTTTTTTTAAATCCCATGAATGGGAACCACAGAATTTTGAGAATCTTATCGAGGAATTTACAAATTCTCCGGAAACTTTTTATTACCGGATGACCAACATTCTGCCGCAGGAACTGGGCATTAAAGATCTTTTCTATCTGTGTTTCACGAAAAAGAAAAATTCAGATAAGCTTGAAATCTTAAAGGAACTTCACCTGAACCAGCAACAAGCACCACACGCAAACGCCACAAATGAGCACTACTGCAGAAGATGGATCGCCGTGAAAAATCTGATTAATCTGAAAGAAAACGAAACCGTAACCGATGCTCAGATTTCCCATTATAAAGACAGCGGACTCACTTATCTGGTACTGTCAACGTCGCAGAAAAACCCGTTTTCCGATGGCACAAACAGGAGTTACTGCCTCGGAATTTTACTGAATTCAAACTCTTTAAAGAAGATAAATTTTGCGAAAAGCGACCGTATTAAAACTGTGAATGTAGGCGTAACCTGCGAATTCTGCAGCATCCCGAACTGCGAAGTTAGGCAGGCACCGCCGCTCCGTCTGGAAAAAGACCTTTTCAATGAAAACATGAAGAAAGCCATCCAGATGATTAAAAAAGAGATGATGTAGATCGTGGTAAAGTAAAATTTGTAACTTTAAAATACCTAAACAATACCTGTGATTTTAAATTTACTTTTCCCCAACCGCTGTCTGGAATGTAGCCGAATCATTGGTTCCGGTGAATTGGTTTGTGGGATCTGCATCGGTCAGGTTCTTTTTACCCATCACGATTTTTCCCGGGAAAACCTTTTAAAAGAGCGCTGCTCCTTACTTTTTCCTGTGGAGAATGCATTTGCACTGATGCAGTTTGAGGAAGAAAGTGTAAGCCGCAAAATTGTTCACCAACTTAAATACGGAAGTCGCGAAAAGACAGGAAAAATATTGGCGGAATGGACTGCGGAAAGAATAAAATTTCCCGAGGACAAACCTGATCTCATGGTTTCCGTGCCGTTACATCCGAAAAAACTGAAGGAAAGAGGTTACAACCAGCTTCATCTTTTTACCGAAACCCTCTCAAAAAAACTGGATATTCCTTTTGACCATCAGGTAATCAAAAGAAATTTTTACCGCAAAGCCCAGGCTCAGAAAGACAAATCGCATCGTGCAGAAACCGAAAATCTTTTTTCACTTACGCAGGAAATTTCAGACAGTCATGTGTTACTGATCGATGATGTTTTCACCACAGGAAATACGATGAGTTCTGTTGCGTGGGAAATCCTGAAAGCAGGAAACAATAAAGTTTCGGTTCTCGTAATGGCGGTGGACTAAGTCCGAGTTGAATTAAATATTAGCGCTGGAGTTTTTCGCCATAACTTAAATCGCCGGCATCGCCAAGGCCTGGCGTAATATAACCTTTAGAAGTCAGCTGCTCATCAATAACTCCCACCCAGATATGTGCATCTGGATATTCATTTTTGATGGTTTCTACGCCCTGATTCGAAGCAATGGCTGCCACGATATGAAGTTGAGAAGGTTTTCCGTGATTCAATAAATCTTTAATCGCTTCAATTAGACTTGCTCCTGTAGCCAACATCGGATCGGCAACAATTAATGGTCTTCCGTCCACATTCGGACAGGTTAAATAATCCTGTTTGATAGAGAAATAATCGTTGGCATCGTGTTTTCGGTAAGCGGCAACGAAACCGCAGTCTGCTTTATCAAGATAATTCAGAATTCCCTGAAACAGCGGGACACCAGCTCTTAAAATGGTGGTAATTACGGGCTGCACCGCAACTTCTTTTACTTTGAGTTTATCCAGAGGCGTGGTAATTTCTATTTCTTTCTGCTCCAGACTTTTGCTGATTTCAAAAGCTGCAATTTCGCCAATGCGCTCCATATTTCTACGGAATCTCATTCGGTCATTTTGCACTTCAATATTTCGGAGTTCATTGATCCAGGTATTTACAAGGGAGAATTGATCGGATAAAACAGTAACCATAGTGCTAATTTATGCTGTAAAGTTCGGGAAAATTTAATGTATTAAAAAGCCCTTCAGAAAAATTCTGAAAGGCCTAAGTTTTTTTTACTTTTGACGGAAATAGATTTCAATAGGAACACCGGTAAAACCAAACTCTTTTCTAAGCTGATTTTCGGTAAACCTCTTATAACTTTCTTTTACGTATTGTGGTAAATTACAGAAAAATACAAACTGTGGACTTGGCGTAGGGAGCTGCACACAGTATTTAATCTTCACGTATTTACCTTTAATCGCCGGTGGCGGCGTATGTTCGAAAATCGGAAGCATCACTTCGTTAAGTTTTGAAGTTTTAATTTTCTTCGCGCGGTTTTCGTAAACTTCCATGGCTACTTCCACGGCTTTCAGGATGCGCTGTTTGGTAAGTGCAGAAATAAATAAAATCGGAATATCGGTAAACTGACCGATTCTTTCCTTAATCTGGTTCTCGAAATCGCGGGTACTGTTGGTGCTTTTATCTTCTACCAAATCCCATTTATTCACCAGAATTACAATTCCTTTTCTGTTTTTCTGAGCCAATCCGAAGATATTCATATCCTGAGATTCCCATCCTAAAGTAGCATCCACCATGATAATCACCACATCTGAATATTCGATAGAACGGATAGAACGCATCACGGAATAAAATTCCAGATCTTCTTTCACTTTGGCTTTACGGCGCATTCCCGCGGTGTCTACAAGGACAAACTCATGTCCGAATTTGTTATATAAAGTTTCGATAGAATCTCTTGTCGTTCCTGCGATGTCGGTCACGATATTTCTCTCAACATCCAACAAAGCGTTAGTCAAGGTTGATTTTCCCACGTTCGGTCTTCCCGCAATGGTAATTTTTGGCAGACCTTCGAAAGGATCTTTGTATTCGGTTGTTGGAAATTCTTTAACAATATCATCCAGCAACTCGCCGGTTCCGGAACCTGTGGCAGAAGATAAAGTATAGTATTTTTCGATTCCTAACTGATAAAATTCGGTAGCCGCAAGTTCTTCAGTGGCAGAATCTACTTTGTTTACCGTTACATACACCGGCTTGTTGGAGCGGCGCAGCATTTCGAAAATCTCCTGATCTGTGTCCGTTAAACCTTCTTCTACATTCAGCATGAAAATTATGGAAGTAGCTTCATCAACAGCCAGCTGAACCTGTTTGGAGATTTCTTCCTGAAAGATATCTTCGTTATTTACTTCGTAACCACCGGTATCAATCACGGTGAATTCTACTCCGTTCCAGTCAGATTTACCGTAATGGCGGTCTCTGGTAACTCCGGAAGTAGAATCTACGATAGCTTCTCTTCTTTCTAAAAATCGGTTAAAAAGGGTTGATTTTCCTACGTTGGGGCGCCCAACGATCGCAACGATATTGCTCATTAAATTTTGTTTAATAATGTAATTATTAATGGGTTACTCGAACTTTTCGAGCCCAAAAATTTTTGCAAAGATAGTTTTTTTAAATTTAGGATTACAGAAGGAATCTACTAAAACTTGATAGCCCCGATGGAAACGGCATCCATTTTTTGGTGATAGAGCGGAAGCGAAATCACCAAAAAAGATAGAGTGGACAGCGGGTGAAGACATGAAGAGAGAACTAAACCTTGTTGCTCCCCATAAAAAAAGCCATTTCACTGAGAAAATGGCTTTGTATGTTTAATGAATTTCTGAACTAAACTCTCTCGATTTCTGCGCCGAGTGCTTTCAGTCTTCCGTCGATATTTTCGTACCCACGGTCGATCTGCTCGATGTTGTGGATGGTTGAATTTCCTTCTGCAGAAAGTGCTGCGATCAGCAGGGCGTTGCCGGCTCTGATATCAGGGGAAATCATCGTTGTGCCCCGAAGCGGAGATTCGTGATTTAAACCTACCACCGTTGCCCTGTGTGGATCACACAGAATAATCTGTGCGCCCATATCGATGAGTTTATCCACGAAAAAGAGTCGGGATTCAAACATTTTCTGGTGAACCAGAACGGTTCCTTTTGCCTGTGTAGCTACAACCAGAATGATGGAAAGCAAATCCGGCGTAAAGCCCGGCCACGGAGCATCGGAAACGGTTAAAATAGAACCATCGATAAATTTCTGTATTTTGTAATTTTCCTGTGCCGGGATAAAGATATCGTCGTCACGTTTCTCCAGCTGTATTCCCAATTTCCTGAAGGTATTCGGAATTACGCCGAGTTCGTCCCAGTGTACATTTTTAATCGTAATTTCAGATTTTGTCATTGCGGCAAGACCTATCCAGGAACCGATTTCAACCATATCAGGCAGCATGGTGTGTTCTGTTCCGTGAAGCGTATCAACTCCCTCAATGATGAGTAAATTTGAACCAATTCCAGAGATATTGGCGCCCATTCTGTTAAGCATTTTGCAGAGCTGTTGCAGATAAGGTTCGCAGGCAGCATTGTAAATACTGGTTTTTCCTTTGGCTAAAACGGCCGCCATCACAATATTGGCTGTTCCGGTAACTGAAGCTTCTTCCAAGAGGATAAATTTCCCGTGAAGTTCTTTAGCTTTTAAGGAGTAGAGATATTCTTTTTCATCGTAATGAAATTCCGCACCCAGTTCCACAAATCCCTGGAAATGCGTATCAAGACGTCTTCTTCCGATTTTATCACCGCCCGGAGTCGGCATATAAGCTTCGCCAAATCTTGCTAACATGGGGCCGAGAAGCATAATGGAACCGCGGAGTTTGGAACCATCTTTCTTAAAATCATTTGATTTAATATAATCAAAATTTACAGCATCTGATTTAAAAGTGTAATCACCATGAGCGTTTTTCGTAATCTTCACCCCGAAATCACCGAGAATTTCGATCAGTCGGTTAACATCATGAATATCGGGAATGTTTTTTACCCTTACTTCTTCGTCGGTAAGTAAAACCGCACATAAAATCTGAAGCGCTTCATTTTTCGCTCCCTGTGGAGTGATTTCACCATGCAGCCTTTTCCCGCCTTTTATTTTAAATGATCCGCTCATCTTTTACTTCCGGTTTTTATTGTTATGAAAATTTCTTCTTTTGTTCTGGCTGTTCTGTGCCTGGTTTTGGTTGGTTCTCCCGTTATTTTTGTTGGTTCTTCCGCTTGCGTAGTAAATCTTGCTTTTCTCCAGCGAGTCCAGACCGGTAAGATCAAGACGGTTTTCTGATAGATCCTTCAGATGCCTGAAAATTACTTCATCCTGCACATGTTCTTTATTATAAACATTGTAAGATTTTTTCATATTGTTTGCAATGACTTGAATGAGCGCGTCTTTTTCGTCGCCTGCTTCCAGTTCAATGGCTTTTTCGATCAGCTGAAGAATACTTTTGCCGTAAAATTTAAAATCTCCCTGAAGTTTGGGATATTCCATTTTCTTGGGTTTTTCATTCAGTTCTTCCACCGTGGGGAAAGGATAAGGAGAATCTACATCCAGATCGTAATTCGAAAGAATAAAAAGATGGTCCCAAAGTTTATGTTTATAATTCTCTTCGTCGCGAAGTTGGGGATTTCTCTGCCCCATAAAATCTACTATTGCTACGGCCATTTCGTTCCGCTCTTCTTTTGTAGCCAGTTCTTTGCAGCGCTCAACAAGCTGCTGTATAATTCTTCCGTATTCGGGCATGTGCAGCTGTGGTCTGTTGGTATTGTATTCCATGGGTGCAAATATAAGAATTAGTTTATTGTTTTTTGCTGACGGGGCAGCGTAATTTTAGACCTTTTTCAAGCCTGAATTTTCAAGGAGAATCAACACTTCTGGATGTTATTTTTCGATAAACCGGCCCTGTTCTTCCGCCGTTGGCAAAGCACATTGCTGAACTGAAAAACGCTTCCTGTTGGCGGCAACCCGATCATAAAAAAAATCGGTCATCGGCCTGGGCAATGCATTCAGATATCCGAGATGAACATATTTTCCGCCGAGAATTTTTGCAATCTTAAAAACTGCATGTGATTTCGTCTCGTAAAAAGCGTTGGGCTTCCAGAGATATAAAGTATTAAGCTGCCGGTTCTCTAAATTTCTTTCATTTAAAAATTTTTGCCCAAACTCCGACTGCAGGGCAGAAAAGAGGAACTGTTTCCGGTGGTCGTTTTTCAAAATCCACTGGACCCAGTAGTTGCACATGCCGCAGTCGCCATCGTAAAAAACATAATACTTGGAAGAATCTGTCATTTTTTCGCAGTTTCAGCCGGCAGATCATTCATAACGCGGATTTCTTTTTCCAACGATTTCAAATATTGGATCACTTGCTGCTTTTGTGCTTCAGTGTATTTGGCTTCCGGATGGGCTAAAATATAAGAATCAAGAGGCATTTCACCTTTTTCAATCATGTCTACGGCTTCAAAAAGTTTATGTGCCTGACGTTTGGGTTCATAAGTCGCAAAGGTAGAGAAATTAAGTTCTTTTCTCCCTTCATCAATATGGTCTTTAAGAAACCACGCAATAGGCTGTACATTGGAATACCATGGATATTTTGATTCATTGCTGTGACAGTCGTAGCAACCGTTTCTGATGAGTGTCGCAGTGGCTTCCGGCGTGTTTTTAATCTTTAATAAATCCATACCCGGTGTGGGTGCGGGATTATTTTTATCAATTGGAAAAAACTGAATGAGCACCAGCGCTACTAAGAGAATGACCAGTATTTTTTTCATAGCTTTTTATCTTTTAAGAAGTGAATTTACTCATTTATTTTCAAACTTTCATGAGAATATAAAAACATCAAAGATTCCTTTTATGAAGATATTAATTCTAATAGATTTTATAAATCGAAAATCACTTTTTTAATTGATGAAAACATGGTATCTTTGCACCATAGAAATTTAAAAACAATATAATATGTCATTAGTAGGAAAAAAATTCCCAAACATCGAGATTGATGCAATGAGTGAGATGGGTGATGATTTAAGAATCAACATCTTTGAAGAGGCTACAAAAAACGAGCAGAAAGTATTATTGTTCTGGTATCCGAAAGATTTTACTTTCGTTTGCCCGACTGAACTTCACGCTTTTCAGGAAGCTTTGGGTGAATTCGAAAAAAGAAACACCAAAGTAATCGGTGCTTCATGCGACACCAACGAAGTACACTTTGCCTGGTTAAACACCGCAAAAGAAAACGGAGGAATCGAAGGCGTAACATACCCGATCCTTGCAGATACCCACAGACAGCTTGCCAACATCCTGGGCATCGTAGATCAGGATTTCGAATACGATGCAGAAGGAAACGAAATCTTCACAGGTTCTAACGTTACCTACAGAGCAACTTACCTGGTCGATGAAACAGGAAAAATCTTCCACGAAGCGGTAAACGATATGCCATTAGGAAGAAACGTAAAAGAATTCTTAAGACTGATCGATGCTTACACCCACGTTCAGAAACACGGTGAAGTTTGCCCAGCTAACTGGGAAGAAGGTAAAGATGCAATGCAGGCCAACAGAGCTTCAACCGCGGAATACCTTGCAAATCACCAAAACTAATTAAAAAACAGCTGAAATGTACACAGAATTAACAGAAGACGCTTTGCAGCAAATTGTTGCAGATAATGAAAAAGTAGTGGTACAGTACGGTGCAACATGGTGCGGAAACTGCAGAATCATGAAGCCGAAGTTTAAGAAGCTTGCCGCCGAAAACGAAGACATTCCGTTCTATTATGTAGACGCAGAAAAACTTCCGGAAAGTAGAAAACTGGCGAAAGTTGACAATCTGCCGACCTTTGCAATCTTTAAGAACGGAGAATTGGTAAACCAGGTTCAGACCAACCAGGCAGAAAGCCTTATTAATCTTTTTAAAGAATTAAATTAATGAAACTACCTATAATCAGACAGTTTTATCAGACCCAAAGTGCTGAAAACCTCGAAAAAACTTTGGAAGTTTTGGAGGCGTTTACAGAATTCCGCGGAACAACTGAAGAAGACTTAAATGTTGCGGGAGAGTTAATTACCAATATTTGCGGAGCGCTCGAAGTTCACAGCAGCGTAAATAACGGAATGACGGAAAGGGATGCACTGAACGGTTTTGCCCAGAAAGTACTGGGTTCAATCGATAAATAAGCAAAGTCTTATACAGAAAAATGGCGGGAAAATTTCCCGCCATTTTGTTTTAAGATCGATTAGTCTTGTCGCTTACCGTTTCCTTTTTTGAATTTTTTGTGATTCTTCTCTGACTTTTCACCGAATTTACGGTAGTCTTTGTAATCTTTTTTTCTGTCATCATTATATCTCCAGTCCTCATTACGGTTGTTATTCCAGTTAGCGTTTCTTTTTTTTACCTGACCGGGCGCATAATCTTTAGCATTTCCTCCGTAGATTTTCTTAGCTTGTCCCGGAGGCAGATTCCGGTTATTACGCGGATAATATCCTGTATTGTCACCTCTTCTGGTAATGATTCCCGGTCTGCCGTATACATCACCTCTTCTTACAACCCTGCCGTTCTGGTAAACGTTTCCATTACGGTCGCGGTACACATCGCCCTGTCTGTAAACGGTACCGTCCGGAGTTCTGTAAACACCACCGTTGGGATAATTGTTTGGATAGTTGTTTCCGTAAACATCATTAGCAGCACCACAGGAGGCTAAAGTAAAAGCAAGCCCTGCCGCTGCTATTATTTTAAATAGATTTTTCATTTTTTATGAGATTTAATTTAAGATAACATCTCAATACTAATGCCAAACTTTAAAATTTATTGTGCACACAGAAAAAATCATGCTAAATTCCTACCACAGAACTCCGTCTTTCGAGGAGAACCACATCGCGCCATACACCGTTCATCTGCGCCAGACGCTCGCGTCTGCCCACTGTTCTGAATCCAAATCTTTCATGAATAATAATACTCGGCTGATTTTCCGGGAAAACGCTGGCCTGCAGCATCCAGAATTCCTCTTCTTCACTGGCGAGAATCAGTTTCTGGAGCATCATAGAGCCTAAACCTTTACCCTGGGCAGCGTTCCGGAGATAAATACTCACTTCCGCCACGCCTTTGTAGCAGTCGCGCGCGCTGATCGGCTGCAGCGCTGCCCAACCCATCACCTCATCATTGGCATCTTCCAGAACGAACCGGCAGCTCTTGAAGTATTTATCGTCCCAAGCTTCCCACGAAGGTGCATGCTCATCGAACGTGGCATTTCCACCCGCGATTCCTTCCTCAAATATGGCAATGACAGCAGCGCCATCCTCAGGCTGCATGCTTCGTATTTCGTAACTCATCCCTCAATTTTTTTCTCGTGATTAGCGGGAATAAAATTAAATAAAAAACCGGAACTGATGCTCCGGTTTAAAGATATTACGCTACCTGTTGATTGAATTTTATTCAAGTTCCCTCTTCAGGAATCTGGCGGTGAGGCTCTTGCGGGATTTCGCGACTTCCTCCGGTGTTCCTTTGGCGATAATTTCACCGCCTTTGTTACCGCCTTCCATACCAACATCGATAATGTGGTCAGCAAGCTTGATGACATCCAGATTATGCTCAATTATTACAAAAGAGTTTCCTAAATCCACGAGTTTATTGATGGCTTCCATAAGCACTTTTACATCTTCAAAATGGAGTCCGGTGGTCGGTTCATCCAGGATATAAAGGGTATTTCCGGTCTGTCTTTTCGCCAACTCCGTCGCCAGTTTAATCCGCTGCGCTTCCCCGCCCGAAAGCGTGGTCGACTGCTGCCCGAGGGTAATATAACCCAACCCTACATCCTGCAAAGTTTTCACTTTGGCGTAGATTTTCGGCAGGGGCTGAAAGAACTCCGTAGCTTCATCAATCGTCATATCCAGCACATCCGAGATCGACTTCCCTTTATAACGCACTTCGAGGGTTTCGCGGTTGAAACGTTTTCCGTTGCAGGTCTCGCAGTGTACATACACATCTGGAAGGAAATTCATTTCAATCACTTTCAGACCTCCACCTTGGCAGGTCTCGCACCGGCCGCCTTTTACGTTAAAGGAGAACCGTCCGGGTTTATAGCCGCGAATTTTCGACTCCGGATGTTCAGAGAAGAGGTTCCTGATGTCGGTAAACATGCCGGTATAGGTAGCCGGGTTCGAGCGTGGCGTTCTCCCGATCGGCGCCTGGTCCACGTCCACGATCTTGTCGATATGCTCGATTCCTTCAATCTTTTTATATGGTAAAGGCTCCTGCACCGCCCTGTAGAAGTGACGGTTAAGGATTGGGTACAGCGTCCCGTTGATGAGGGACGACTTTCCGCTGCCGGAAATACCGGTGACGACCACGAGTTTCCCCAGGGGGATTTCAAGCGTGACGTTTTTCAGGTTATTGCCCGTGGCACCTTTCAGGACAATGGATTTTCCGTTGCCTTCGCGGCGGGTTTCAGGGATTTCAATCTTTCGCTTACCGGTCATATAATCCGCCGTTACGGTATCTGCTTTCAGCAGGTCTTTAGGATTCCCCTGCCAGAGAATTTCTCCGCCAAACTTCCCTGCACGGGGGCCAATATCCAGCACCTCATCGGCTTCCAGAATCATGTCTTTATCGTGTTCAACTACAATTACCGAATTACCGATATCGCGCAGATTTTTAAGCGAATTGATGAGTCTTTCATTATCCCGCTGATGAAGCCCAATTGAAGGTTCATCCAGGATATAAAGCACATTCACAAGCTGCGACCCTATCTGCGTTGCCAGACGGATTCTCTGTGATTCACCGCCGGACAGGGTGCGCGAACTTCTGCTCAGACTCAGGTAATCCAGCCCCACATCGAGGAGGAACTGAAGGCGGGTCTTGATCTCTTTGAGGAT
Organism: Kaistella yananensis; assembly: GCF_026107505.2. NCBI lineage: Bacteria > Pseudomonadati > Bacteroidota > Flavobacteriia > Flavobacteriales > Weeksellaceae > Kaistella > Kaistella yananensis. Next base: position 829,476 of record NZ_JAPCHZ010000001.1, read on the forward strand.
CTCGTGGGCAATGACTTTATTCTTTTCACTGAACTTGTCTTCCACTGCTTCGAGCCAGTCTTTCAGATCGAGCAGAGACAGGGCGTTGATCTCGGCGATATTCTTGCCGTCAATCTTGAAACTGAGGCTTGATGGCTGAAGCCGGGTACCTTTACACTCTGGGCAGACTTCTTCAGTCGTGAAATGTCTTTCGAGAAGAATGGCATCGTAGCTTTCCTTGTCTTCGATCATTTCGTTGATCAGGGGAACCAGACCATCGAAGTTCACTTTTATTTTCTTGGTAATGCCTGCATATTTGAGGTCTTTGCTGAACTCCTTATGGCAGCCGTGGTAGATATAATCCAGGGCTTCGGCAGGAATATCGTTAAAGGGAGTCGCCAGCCCGAGACCGAAGATCTCGAGGATATTTTTAATCTGGCCAAGGATCCATTTGTTTGATTTAATATCCTCTAATGGAAGCAGACCACCCTGATTGATGGAAAGCTTAGGATTTTCAACAAAGTAATCCGTATTGACTTTTTTTACAGTCCCAAGGCCTTTACAGTAAGGGCAGCTGCCTTTGGGGGAGTTGAATGAGAAGGTATTCGGTTCTGGGAGGGCAAGAGAATGCCCGCTCTCCGAATCCATTAAGTTTTTGGAGAAATATTCGATATCTGTGCTGCCAAGAATCTGAATCCCAATTGTTCCCTCGCCCATCTGCATGGCGGTACGCAGGGATTTTTCCATCCTGTTTTCGGAAGCGTTTTCACCGATGATCCACCGGTCGATCACAATGTCGATATCGTGGGTCTTATAGCGGTCGAGTTTCAGGTCGGCTTCAATATCCACCAGTTCACCGTCGATCCTTGCCTGGCCGTAGCCTTTTTTGGACATCTGGATGAAGAGCTCATGGTAATGACCTTTACGGGAACGTACCACGGGTGCCAGCAGCATTAGTTTCTCGCCGCTGTAGTTTTCCTTGATAACCTCAATGATCTGCTCTTCGGAATAGCTGACGAGTTTTTTACCTGAAGTGAGGGAATACGCGTCGGATACTCGGGCAAAAAGCAACCGGAGAAAGTCGTATAATTCGGTCACGGTACCTACCGTGGAGCGCGGGTTTTTATTGGTGGTTTTCTGCTCAATGGCGATTACAGGAGAGAGACCGTCGATTTTATCGACATCGGGTCTTTCGAGGCCACCGAGGAACTGCCGTGCGTAGGCAGAAAAAGTTTCGATATACCTCCGCTGGCCTTCCGCAAAGATGGTATCAAAGGCAAGGGAAGATTTTCCGCTGCCGGAAAGTCCGGTAATCACCACGAGTTCGTTGCGCGGGATTTTGACGGAAATATTTTTAAGGTTGTGTTCACGGGCACCGTAAACTTCAATATATTCTTTGGAATCTTTCATTTCTAAGCTCCCGGTATCTGGATATTTGGGATTTGCAAAAATACGGAATTTTTAGGGCATACTCAACTGAGACTTACAATTGTAAATAAAATAAACGCGCAATTTCCCTCCGTACTTTTCTAAAGGCGCAGTCCAAAAACCATGCTGAATAATTGGCATGCTCCTAAGCAACGTCATCCTGAAGAACTGTTTCCCATCAACAAGATTAAATATTTCCGTGCACCGCGTGTTTCCACAAAAGAACTCTGCGGCATGAAGGTTCAGCTGATTTAATTTCAAGCTTCTTTGCGGAAGAAATTCCGGATCTGATCAGGCGTGAGCCCCAACTACTCGGATACCTTTTTGCAGTTCTTTCATTTTTAGCGATTTGCTGTACATCCAATCCGCCATATTTGCTGTTCCATTTATAAAAAGTAGGCTGACTGTTACCGTGTTCCCGGCAAATCTCATTCACTGTTTTTCCTTGATTTTGTTCAGATAAAACCTTAATGATCTGAACTCCCGAAAATTTACTGTCTTTCATAATCTTCCAGATGTAAAAACTATATTTTTAAATGTTCCCGTCTTTTGGGGAAAATTACAATAACATACGATTTTTTATTGTGGCGATGTTTAAATCATATTTTTTTTGAACTAATAATCCTATTGTGTAAGGAGTTTTTTTTAGAATCAGTAAAATTGATGAGGATTCTTCAACAAAAATTACGGAAATTAGTAATAATAAAGAACTGTAAATTTGCACAACCACCCATTAGCAGACACTTTACAGAGACAAAAAAAATAAACCAACACATGAAAATAGTAAAAAACAGTAAAAAAAATGTGTTTTTAATCACATTCAATTACCATAACTTACTGATTACCAGTGTTGGTTCATTCAGTGGAGGATATCGGGATCGAACCGACCACCTTTAGACTGCCAGTCTAACGCTCTAGCCAGATGAGCTAATCCCCCATTTTCTGAAATTTTAGATTATAAATTCTAAATTTTAGATTTGCAATGATACAAATTTTTATCATAAATCCTAAGGGCTAGTGGATTTTTTTATTGGAAAAGTGGGTTAAGGTTAAGGTTGAGAAAACTTCTTCTCGGCGACGAGAGAAAATACATGTGGCACCTTACTCCCAAACTGAGGAATCCGATATTTCCCTTTTTCAAATTCTTCGTTATGTCGGAAACAGGCATAAGGCGACCAGTTGTACTCGAGGAAGGACTTAATTTCCAGACTGTGGGCAATAAGGCTGGTGAGAACTTCTGAGGTGGCGTGGTTCCACATCACGTAATCCTGCACGAGAGGGGCCGACGGGTCGGCATAGGTACCTTCGTAAGTCTCTATAATGGGTTTTTCGTTGAAATACGAGTATTTGATGTGCGTGAAATCGTCATCATACATCCACACCACGGGATGAAACTCCACGAACACCAGTTTGCCGCCGGGTTTCAGGAAGTGGGCAATCACCGCCGCCCATTGGTCGAGATCGGGCAGCCATCCGATGGTTCCGTAACTGGTGTAAACGATGTCGAATTCGCCTTCCAACACGTTCGGAAGTTCATATACATCGGAAACAATAAATTCGGTATCGGTACCGCACTGCGTGGCGAGATCTATGGCAGTTTCAATGGCTTTGTCGGAAAGATCGATGCCCGTGACTTTCGCGCCCAGTCGGGAAAGCGAAATGGAATCCTGCCCGAAATGACACTGAAGATGAAGAACCTTTTTGCCGCGGAGGTCGCCAAGGAGATCCAGTTCAATGGAGTTCAGGGAGCTGCGGCCTTTGAGAAACTCGTCCACGAAGTAGAAGTCGGATTTGAGGTGAGGTTCTACTTTGGCGTTCCACGATTTGCGATTGATTTCGAGGTAGTTCATGATGAGGTTGAGGTTTAAATTATCATCCCGACGAAGGAGGGATCTTCAAGCTTTTAAAGTTAAGCGTTATTTATTTCCAGATTAAAAACAAGCAAAGCATCGAGCTACCACATTGTTAAGATTGTGATAAATAGTTAACGAAACACGAAATAGTACAGCAAAACCCACATGGAAATAAAAACCAGCCCGGGATACAGCACCGCGCGGAATTGCATGATATCCCTTTTCCAGAAAAACAGATAGACCAGATAGGCAATATAAACTACCGTAAGCAACGCAGGAAGAATCAGGTAAACCATCGTAAATTATTTATGGATCGTGAGATAAATATAGGTTTTTGTGCGGAATAATGTGTTGATTTTCCGTAAAATTTATTGATCCTATAAATGCTTCCTGGCCGGATTCGGGGCTGATCACCAGAGTTTAGGCGTTTACTTTACCCCAAGAAAATCAGAAATAGAGCTGGTTTCCTGCTCTCCGGTGAGAAGGTTTTTTATGGTAACATTCCCCGCTTCGATTTCCTGATCGCCGAAGAACACCAGATTCGGGACTCCTTTCTTTTCGGCATAGGTAAACTGTTTTTTCAGTTTTGCAGCTTCGGGATAAAGTTCAGCCGCGGTACCGTTTCCGCGGAGCTGCGCAATGATTTTTAAAGCCGCAACGGACTCTTTTTCTCCGTAATTGGCAAAAAGATATTTCACCGAACTTTCTGCACTGTCGATAAACATTCCGAGTTCTTCCATCACGAGGTAAATCCTGTCGAGGCCGAAAGAAATTCCGATTCCGGGAATGTTTTTTACACCGAAAACTTCCGTAAGGTTATCATACCTTCCGCCGCCACCGATGGATCCCATGGCCACACCGTTTGCCTTGACTTCGAAGATCGCTCCGGTGTAATAGTCGAGACCTCTGGCCAAGGTGATATCGAACTTCAGGTTTTCTGAAGAAATGCCCAAATCCAGACATTTTGTAAGCACGAATTCCAGTTCATTTACGCCTGCAGTTCCTGTTTCAATTCCGGCAAATTTTTCTTTGAGCTGAAGAACATTTTGCAATGCATCTTCATTTTGGGTAAAAAGAAAATCGAGTTTATCAATAGAATCCTGCGAAATATTTTTTTCCAGAAGTTCCTTTACGACGCCTTCCTTTCCGATTTTATCCAACTTGTCCAAAGCAACGGTAAAGTCGATTAGCTGATCAGAAATTCCCGCATATTCGGCTAATCCCGAAAGTATTTTCCGGTTGTTGAGATGAATGGTTACGGGGATTTTAAGTTCAGAAAATGATTTTAAATAAAGCTGCACAAGCTCTACTTCCTGCCAAAGGCTTTCGCTGCCCACCACATCGGCATCACACTGGTAAAACTCTCTGAAACGTCCTTTCTGCGGTCGGTCGGCTCTCCAAACCGGCTGAATCTGGTATCTTTTGAAGGGAAAAACCAGATGCCCGTGATTCATCGCTACAAATCTTGCAAAAGGTACGGTAAGGTCGTAACGGAGGGCTTTTTCAGAGATCTGCGAAATGAGTTTCTGGGAGTTTTTAGCCAGCCAGTCTTCTTCTTTTGTTTTTGAAGCATAGTCGCCTGAATTCAGGATTTTAAAAATCAATCGGTCGCCTTCTTCGCCATATTTTCCGGTTAACGTTGAAAGATTCTCAAAACTCGGGGTTTCCAGAGGCTGAAACCCGAAGAGTTCGAAATTTTTCTGTAAGGTATTGATGATCATCCGTCTGTTGATGACTTCTTTTGCGGTAAAATCGCGGGTTCCTTTGGCTAAGCTTGGCTTCATGCTGGTTTGTAATACGTAAAGATTAATTAGCAATTTCGAATTGCTTTTCGGTCGCAAAAATAAGGAATTGCAAAGGATTTTTCATCACAAAAAGCCGAAGAATACCATCAACGGCTTTAATAAAATATATAGGAATTTGTGTTTTTGTGGAGCTAAAGCAAACTAAAACAAGATTATTACCCTAGACCGATTCTAAAATTTCAATAATTTCTTCGCCGTAATTTTCGATCTTGTGCTTGCCAAAACCTTTGATATCGAGCAGTTCCTCTTTTTTTACCGGTTTGTATTTGGCGATGGAAAGCAGCTCTTTATTGGTGGCAATAAAATACACCGGGAGATTTTGGTCTTTGGCTTTTTCGGTACGCCAGAGTTTCAGCGAATCGAGGATTTTAATTTCGTCAGCATTCAGTTCGGCATCATTTTCTGCCGAATATTTGGGCGTTTTGGAATCATTGACGGTCATTTTCAGTTCTTCATAATAGAGAATCACCGACCAGTAACCTTCATCGTCTTTCACAAAGGCTGATTCGAATTGCAGGACATTATTTTCCCCCAGAAAACGGTCGAGTACCTTTTGGTCGTGCTCAATAAAATCATCAGACAGGCGGACTTTTAAAACTTTAACTTTCATGACATTGTGTTTTTTGAGATTAAAAAAGCTTCCTCAAAGTTAATCCGGAAAACCGGTCCTCTGAGGAAGCGCAAATTTATTTACCGCCCAGCAGTACGAGTTCTTCCACCCGGATTTCGGTGATATAATGTTTTATTCCTTCTTTGTCGTCCCAGCTTCTGTACACGATTTTGCCTTCTACTGCGATTTCCTTTCCTTTTTCTACATATTTTTCGACGATATCTACTGTTTTTCCGAAAAACACCAAATTGTGCCATTGGGTTTCTTCCACTTTTTCGCCGAGTGCGTTGGTGTAAAAATCGCTGGTTGCGAGACTTACTTTACCAATTCTTCCGTTTTCGAATTTTACAAATTCAACGTCTTTTCCTGTTCTACCAATTAAGGTAACTCTGTTTCTTAGTGACATGGCTTTAAAATTTTATAATTAAACATCAGAAACGGGTCTCACTGTTTTACCCGAATCTCTGATGCAAAGATTCAACGGGCCTCAAAATATAGCCGGTAAAGAATTGTTTATTACCGTTTACAGTCGTTTGCAACGGATATATCATTGATTTTCAAATAAATAAAAATAACAATAGTAGCTGACTCTTGCGTCAACATTGAGATATTAACCTCTCCGCTTACCAGCTGCAGCATTTAAGGCTGTATGGATGAACTTTTAATACATTTAAATTTCAAAAACATTATATTTGTCAACTTTTGTAATTAAACCAGTAACAAAATGATCCTGATTGTTGACGATGCTCCGGAGAATATAATTTCCCTTAAAAAAGTACTTGAAGTAAACGGCTTCGAGGTAGATACCGCTTCATCAGGGGAAGAAGCACTGAAAAAAATCCTTAAAAAATCCTATGTCCTTATCATTCTGGATGTGCAGATGCCAGAAATGGACGGTTTTGAGGTGGCAGAAGCCATTTCCGGCTACAGTAAGGCCAAAGAAACAGCTATTATTTTTCTTTCTGCAGCGATTGCCAATGTAAATTTAATTACCCGCGGATACTCCTCCGGAGGTTTGGATTATATCAGCAAACCGGTTGACATGAATATTCTGTTGCTGAAAGTGAAAACCTTTTACCGCATCTACGAACAGAGCCGCGCCCTGAACGAAATGCAGACCAAGCTCCTGGAGGAAATCGAATTCCGTAAAGAAGCCGAAAGAAAAAAAGATGAGTTCATCAGTATCGCCAGCCACGAACTGAAAACACCGATGACCAGTATTAAAGGATATATTCAGCTGCTGGAACGGAGCCTTGACAAAGAAGATCTGGAAACTACCAGAATCCGCCTGCACAAAGTACAGAATCAGGTTGAAAAACTGAACCTCCTTGTTGCAGACCTACTCGATATCTCTAAAATTGAAAGCGGCAAACTCAAATTCAATAAAAAGTACTTCAATTTCGATAAGATTCTGGATCATATTGTGGAGATCATGCAGCAGGCCAATCCCAAAGTGAAGTTCATTAAAAAAGGAGGTATCGATACTGAAATTTTTGGTGACGAAATGCGGATTGAGCAGGTCATCATTAATTTTATGACCAACGCGATTAAATATGCGCCCGACAGCGACGAAGTTCACCTCACAGCAGAACGACGTGGAGATGAAATTTATTTCTCGGTAAGAGATTTTGGCATTGGAATGGCAAAGGAACACCAACCGCAGATTTTCGATAAATTTTACAGGGTAGAGGAAACCTCCGAAAGGTACCAGGGATTGGGCATTGGGCTCTACATTTGCCAGGAAATTATCGAAAGACATGAGGGAAAAATTGGTGTGAACAGTGAGCCAGACGAAGGATCTGAATTTTATTTTACCATCCCCCTGCATCCTGAAATGGATGCTAAACCATAATTTAAGCGTATGAATTTTAAAAACAATCTTCTTTACGGACTCGGCTTATCAATGTTGGTGTTGCTGCTAAGCTCCACGGCCTCTTTTATCAGCATAAAAAACCTGATCGAGAGTTCAAAAATGGTAAAAGAAAGTAACGAGACCATAAAAAACCTGAATAACGTTTTTTCTCTTTTGAAAGATGCGGAAACCGGCCAGCGCGGGTATCTTCTTTCCGGCGACGAAGCTTTTCTTACTCCTTATAATAACGGCAAGGCTAAAATTGCGCAGGCGCTTGCGGAACTGAGCAGCGAGATTACCCCATCCCCGGTACAGACTCAAAATCTGGAAAATTTAAAAGCAAATATCGAATCACGGATTATGATCCTGGACAAAAACCTGGAACTTAACAGGATACGTGATATGGAAGTAACAACGGAACAACTGCTATCGGGAAAAAAATACATGGATGCCATCCGCGCTACGGTAGGTGCCATGCAGACTGAAGAAGAAAGGCTTCTGCAGGAACGTACCGATACCATGAATACATTTGCTGCGTACACCCCTTTCCTCATCATTGCTTCCGCACTGCTCGCCATTCTCATTACGCTGGTATTCTTCCGTAAAGTGCTTCAGGATTTCAATGAGAAAAACAAACTGACCAACGAACTCGAAGAAAAAAATAAAGAGACCGTAAACCGTCTGATCGCAATCGAGAAAGTAACCGCACAGATCTCGAACGGTGATTACGATATTCTTTCAGACGACAACGCGCAGCAAAGCCTGGGGAACGTGGCCGACCCGCTAAACCGTATGGCCAAATCGCTTCAGACCTCCTTCAACTCACTGGAGGAAAAAGAATGGCTGAGCACCTCGGTAGCCCAACTGAATGACCGCATGATGGGCGAAAAAACCATCAGTGTGCTTGCCGCAGATATTTTAAACCACATTACTGATAAAACCAACAGCCACGTGGCAGCCCTCTACGTGCAGCAGGAAGACAACCGCCTTCATCTCGAAGGAAGCTATGCCCTCGCCGAGCGGGACACCAGAAGAACTCTGCAGATCGGCGAAGGAATTGCCGGACAGGCATTCCAGTCCAGACAGCAGCTTGTTGTTGAAGATATCCCGGACCGCGAAACCACCATCAGTTTTGCGACCGGAAATACCAGACCCCGCAACATTGTGGCCGTACCGATTACAAGATATAACATTCCTTTAGGTGTACTGGAACTGGGCAGCACCCAGGAATATACTCCGCTGCAGCTCGAATTTCTTTCCTCTGTTGCCGGAAATATCGGTCTTGCATTCTACAGCGCGCAGAGCCGTGTAAAACTTCAGGAACTTTTGGAAGAAACCCAGGCACAGTCCGAGGAACTGCAGTCCCAGCACTCAGAACTCGAAAACATAAATGCAGAACTCGAGGCCCAGTCGCAGAAACTTCTGGCTTCGGAGGAAGAACTGCGCGTGCAGCAGGAAGAACTCCTGCAGAGCAACCAGGAGCTTGAAGAACGTACAAGCCTCCTCGAAGAAAAGAACGCGCTGATCGAAGAACGGAATATAGACATTCAGCAGAAATCCAGAGAGCTGGAACAGAGCACCAAATACAAATCGGAATTCCTCGCCAACATGTCGCACGAACTCCGCACCCCGCTGAACTCCATTTTACTGCTTTCGAAACTGATGTCTGAAAGTGAAGATCTGGATGAGCAATATGTAGAATATGCAGAAGTGATGCAGAGCTCCGGTCAGGGATTGCTTACGCTGATTGATGAAATTCTGGATCTTTCCAAAATTGAATCAGGGAAAATGACCTTAGAGTTCAATGATGTCCCTTTAAAAGAAATTACGGGAGATATGCGGATGCTTTTCAGCCCGCTCGCGAAAGATAAAAATCTGGAACTTAAGATTGAGACCGATGCCGAAGCAGTGCAAATGCTGCGTACCGATAAACTCCGACTGGAGCAGATCCTTAAAAACCTGCTTTCCAACGCGATTAAATTCACTTCTGAAGGAAGCATCACGCTGAAGGTTTCAGCGGATCCATCGAAGGAGAAAGTCATCTTTAAAGTCATCGACACCGGAATTGGCATTGCTAAAGATAAGATGAGGCTTGTTTTTGAGGCTTTCCAGCAGGCCGACGGATCAACACAGCGTAAATATGGCGGTACCGGACTGGGACTCTCCATCAGCCGCGAACTGGCAAGGCTTCTTGGCGGAGAAATTACCCTGGAGAGTACCGAAGGAAAAGGAAGTGAATTTGCGCTTATTGTTCCTCTAGATTCAGAAAAAGTTCAGGAGTTACAACCGGAAGTTCCACAGGAACCCGCAGTGTACATCCCGGAAACGAAACCACAGCCGGAACGCTATATCTCCAGCAGGATTCCTGAATCTGTTAACGATGACCGCGAAAATATTCAGGATGGTGATAAGGTTATTCTCATAATTGAAGACGATACGGCTTTTGCCAAAATCCTGGTAGATTTTTCGCGTAAAAGAGACTATAAAGTACTCGTGGCAGTGCGCGGCGACGAAGGGATTGAAATGGCCCAGCATTTTAAACCGCTCGCCATACTTCTCGATATTCAGTTGCCAATAATGGATGGCTGGCAAGTCATGGAAGCCCTGAAATCAAATCCTGAAACCAAACCTATTCCGGTGCATATTATGTCTTCAATGAAGTTCCGCCAAGAAAGTTTACTCCGTGGCGCGGTAGATTTCATCAATAAACCGTTTGCCCTGGAACAGATGCAGGAAATCTTCAAAAAACTTGAAAACGTACTGACCAAGGGCCCGAAAAAAGTGCTGATTGTAGAAGAAAACGAGCAACATGCCAAAGCGCTCAGCTACTTTTTAAGTGCCAATAACATCAATACCGATATCGCCAATAATGTTTCGGACAGTATCGACGCGCTTCAGAACCGTGAAATCGACTGTGTGATCCTCGATATGGGCGTACCGGATAAAACTGCTTACGAAACCCTGGAAACCATAAAACAGAACAAAGGTCTGGAACAGCTTCCAATCATTGTATTCACCGGAAAAAACCTTTCACAGGGAGAGGAAAAAAGGATTAAAAAATATGCAGATTCCATTGTGGTTAAAACCGCATATTCTTATCAGCGTATTTTAGATGAAGCCGGTCTGTTCCTACATTTGGTGGAAGAAAAAACGAAAAAGAACAAACAAAATAGCGGCGGCTTCGAAAATTTGGGAGAACTTCGCAATATTCTGAAAGACAAAACCGTACTGATTGCAGATGATGATGTAAGGAATATCTTTTCGCTCACCAAAGCCCTGGAACTTCACGGTATGAAAGTGATTCCTGCGATGGATGGGAAAGAAGCACTGAATACACTGAAGAAAGACCCATCCATCGATGTGGTGCTGATGGACATGATGATGCCTGAAATGGACGGCTACGAAAGCATCCGCGAAATCCGCACCATGCCTGAGTTTAAAAACCTGCCGGTGTTGGCGGTAACCTCAAAAGCAATGATGGGCGACCGTGAGAAATGCATCGCCGTAGGTGCATCAGATTATATTTCGAAACCTGTAGATATCGATCAGCTGATTTCCCTTCTCCGGGTTTGGCTTTACGATAAAATTTAAAAATTCCTTATTATAATGAATACCGAAAAGGAAATCCTTATCATCGACGACGACAGCCGAAATATCTTCGCGCTCACCGCAGTACTCAAAGCTAAAAAATACCATTGTCTTTCCGCGTTAAGTGCAGTGAAGGGACTGGAACTACTGGAGGAAAACAAAAATATCGGGGCTGTACTCATGGACATGATGATGCCTGAAATGGACGGTTATGAAGCCATCGGCAAAATGAAAAACGATACCGCCCTGAAGAACATACCTGTAATCGCCATTACCGCACAGGCCATGACCGGTGACCGCGAGAAATGCCTGGAGGCAGGTGCCGACGGCTATATCAGCAAACCCGTAAATGTAGAAGAACTGCTTGTACTACTGAATAAACTAATTGACTGAAGTGTTGAAATCAACAGAACATAGCGATGAACTCATAGAAATTCTGCTTTCGGATGTGCTGGAAGTGTATGGCTACGATTTTACAGGCTATTCCAGAGCTTCCCTAAAACGCAGAATTCTGAGGCTTTATGAAATGGATAAATTCGTGAGTTTTGCCGAATACCGGTACAAAATAAGGACCGAGCCCGGCTATTTCAAACGTTTTCTTGAGGAAATCACGATTAATGTAACGGAAATGTTCCGCGATCCGGCTTTTTATAAAACCTTGAGAAACGAAATTTTACCCCGACTCGGCACCTATCCGTTTATCCGAATTTGGGTCGCAGGCTGCAGTACCGGAGAAGAAGCGTATTCGGTAGCGATTTTCTTAAAAGAACTCAATCTGCTGCACAAATCCCTGATTTACGCCACCGACATTAACAGCGAGGTTGTAGCCAATGCTAACCAGGCGATGATTCCGCTCAATAAAATAAAACTCTACACCGAAAATTACATCGCAGCAGGCGGAAGCGAACACTTCATTGATTATTATACCGCAAATTATTCTTTGGGGAAACTTAAAGATGAACTGAAATCAAAGATTATTTTTTCGACCCATAACCTCGTGACCGATAATTCCTTCAATGAGTTTCAGCTGATCCTCTGCAGAAATGTCCTCATCTATTTCGACCGGCCCCTGCAGAATAAAGTTTTCGAACTCTTTAATAACAGTCTGGAAAAATTCGGTTACCTGGCTTTAGGCACCAAGGAAACACTGGACTTCTCCAGCGTTGCCAAAAACTTTGAACGGTTGAAAGGTGAAAAAATCTGGCGCAAAATCCATGAATTATGAAACACTGTGAAGCATTGCTTATTGGCGGATCAGCCGGCAGCCTGGAGGTCATCCTGAAATTGCTTCCGGGACTGAACCCTGCACTTCGTTTTCCCATAATTCTGGTGTTGCACCGCAAACCCGGAAAAGACGATATTTTAACCAATCTGCTGGCTGCAAAAACCGAAATGAAGGTGAAAGAAGTGGAAGAAAAAGAAGTGATGCTGCCCGCAACGCTTTACATTGCGCCACCCAATTACCATCTGCTCATTGAAAATGACCACACTTTTTCTCTGGATGCCTCGGAAAAAGTAAACTTTTCACGGCCCTCGATTGATGTCACGTTCGAAAGTGCTGCGGAAGTATTTAAAGAAAACCTTGTTTGTCTTTTGCTTTCGGGAGCTAACAGTGATGGAACCGCAGGACTGAAAATTGTGAAGGAATTTGGAGGCATGGCCCTTGTGCAGGACCCGGCGACAGCGGTGGTAAGCTTTATGCCCGAAGCTGCACTGGCCAATGTGGACGTAGATGTCGTGCTGAAATCCAACGAAATGTCGGAATATATTAATAACTTACCTTAATCACTGAATATCCTATGAATAAAAAAGTATTTATTTTTGATGACAATATTGAAATTCTGGAGCTTTGCACAGAAATTCTCGAAGATCTTGGCCTGGAAGTGAAAACTTCGCCCACCACCAACAGTGTAGAAGAACAGATCAGCAGTTATATGCCCGACCTTATTTTCATGGACAATTGGCTGCCGGATATCAGCGGGATTGAAGCCACAAAGTTGATCAAAGCCAACGAAACGCTGAAACACATTCCCGTGATCTATTTTTCAGCGAACAGCAACATCAGCGCACTGGCCAGTGAAGCCGGTGCAGACGAATTTCTTGCCAAGCCTTTCGATATCGATCTCTTCGAAAAAACAGTGAAGAAATATACCGGAGATTAAGTTGAGATTGAAATGAAGATGTAGTTTTCAATTTTAACTTTCACAAATAATCGTCATTTCGAATATCTATGCAAGCGAAGAATTTATGGAACAAAATTTCCATAACTTTTCCGGATCAAATGTAAGATTATAATGATGAAAAAAGAACCCAATTCCTTAAACGGTTTTATATTTAAAAAACATACGCCGGAAGAAATCTCTCACTTCGACCGGGTTTTTGATGTCTTCAAAGATCTTCTCACCCACACTTCCGGCGATATTGAAGAAGCTTTTGAATGGCTCGAAATGCTCGATAAGGAATATGACATCTTTACCAATGAATATACGCTGGCCGATTTCGAAGAAGACCTGAAAAAACGTGGCTATATCAAAGAAGAAAAAGAACCTGAAGAAGGAAACACCGGAACAGGAAAGGGCAAAAACGTTTTAACACCCAAGCTTGAAAAGGCTTTGCGCGAATTTGCCCTCGATCAGATTTTCGGAAAACTGAAAAAAACCGGCATCGGTAATCACCGCACGTCAAAAGTAGGCGTCGGTGACGAACGCGACGGGGAAACCCGGAACTTTCAGTACGGCGACGATCTGAACACGGTAAACATGACCGAAAGCCTTAAAAATGCCCAGATCAACAATGGCATCGCCGACCTCAGGCTTACTGAAGATGATTTGGTGGTAGAGGAAACCCGTCACAAAGCCCAGATGAGTACTGTACTCATGATCGACATCAGCCATTCGATGATTCTCTACGGTGAAGACCGCATCACACCAGCCAAAAAAGTAGCCATGGCATTGGTAGAACTCATCAAACGTAAATACCCAAAAGATTCGATTGATATCATAGTGTTTGGCAACGAAGCCTGGCCGATAAAAATAAAAGACCTTCCTTATTTAAACGTCGGCCCGTACCACACAAATACCGTTGCCGGACTTGAGCTGGCGATGGATATTCTGCGAAGAAAACGAAATACAAACAAACAGATCTTCATGATTACCGACGGCAAACCGAGCTGCATTAAACTGCCCAACGATGAACTCTACACCAACAGTTTTGGTCTCGATGAGATGATTGTTTCCCAATGTCTGACTAAAGCAGCACAGGCCAGAAGACTGAAAATACCCATTACCACCTTTATGATCGCCCAGGATCCTTACCTCCGGAAATTTGTGGAGGCGTTTACCGCACAAAATAAAGGAAAAGCATTTCTTACCGGACTTTCTAATTTGGGAGAAATGATTTTTGAGGATTACGAAAGAAACAGAATCAGAAGACTTTGAGAGGAGGGATGCTGGATGCTGGATGACCGAAGTTCAGAAACATAAAAATTAGAAAGCGCTCATTACAATAATTATTACTTAACCGAAATGAAAAACGATATTACATTTAAAGAATTAAAAAATTCCGGCTATACCCATAAAACCATCAGTCAGGAAATTCAGGCAAACCTTATCGCGAAGATCAAAGCCAAAGAACCTGTATTTGAAGGGCTTTGGGGTTATGAAGACACCGTAATTCCGCAATTGAAGAAAGCCCTGCTCGCAGGTCACCACATTAATTTGCTTGGGTTGCGCGGGCAGGCTAAAACCCGTATTGCCAGAAGCATGGTGAGCCTTCTGGACGAATATATGCCGATTGTAAAAGGCTCTGAAATTAATGACAGTCCGTTTCAGCCTATCTCAAAAATGGCCCGCGATCTTATTGCCGAAATGGGCGATGAGACTCCTGTTTCCTGGGTTCACCGCAGCGACCGCTTCTTCGAAAAACTCGCCACACCGGATGTAAACGTGGCAGATTTGATTGGTGATATCGATCCGATTAAGGCTGCGACGCTAAAATTACCTTATTCTGATGAACGGGTGCTGCATTACGGCATGATTCCAAGGGCGAACCGCTGCATCTTTGTTTTGAATGAATTACCAGATCTGCAGGCAAGAATTCAGGTTTCCCTTTTCAACATTCTACAGGAAGGTGATGTACAGATTCGCGGTTTCCAGCTCAGGATGCCGCTGGACATACAGTTTCTGTTTACAGCCAATCCCGAAGATTACACAAACCGAGGCAGTATTGTAACTCCACTGAAAGACAGAATTGGTTCCCAGATTTTCACGCATTACCCGAAAACCATCGCGCTGGCGCGGCAGATTACCGAGCAGGAAGCTCTGGTTTCCGCCGAAGATAAAGCACAGATTATGGTGCCCGGGTTGGCAAAAGACCTTTTGGAAGAAGTCGCCTTCGCAGCTCGTGAAAGCGAATATGTGGATGCGAAAAGTGGCGTAAGTGCACGGCTCACAATTTCTGCGATGGAAAATCTTATGGCTGCCGCAAAACTCCGGCTCATTGAATCGGACGTCGAGAGAACCACTGTAAGACTTCTGGATTTCATGTCTATCATTCCTTCGATCACCGGAAAAATTGAACTGGTTTACGAAGGCGAACAGGAAGGCGCCGACCACGTCGCGAAACTGCTGATCGATCAGGCGGTGATGGTTCAGTTTGAACAGCTTTTCCCGCGCATCCCGAAACTGGAAAAAGAAGGCTTTAAAACTCCGTACACGGATTTGATTCAGTGGTTCAACCAAAATACAGTAGAACTGAATTACACCGATACTGATGAAGAGTTTTATAACAAACTTGAAAGCATAAAACCACTAACTGAATTTGTTAAGGAGTACGCCGATCAACTTGGCCACGAGGACCAAAACTTCAGTAAAGAACTCGTGCTATGGGCGCTTACCATTAGTAAGAAACTTGACAGGTTGGAAAATCATCATAATTTTACTTTTGATTCGGCGGGAATTGGGAAATATTATAAAAATTAATTGATAACAACTGAAGAACGTGATCAGGGATTTTCGCAAAGATAATCCCTGATTTTATTTTTAGGAATTAAATCCAGCAATTTTTTAACATCGATAATGCGGTGCTCGTCAATAATGCTTTCTACCGCTTTTGCGGCATCGGGATAATGAATAAGTCGATCCAAAAGCCCGTACACATTCACCATCTTTTTGTGCGTATTTTCCGCATCGCCGCCAAACCATGAACCGTTGAAGTGGTGACTCACATAATTCTTGGGTAAATCCTGAGAGAAATACACGGAGGGATAAAGAGTAACACCGTGTTTCAATTTTTGTATGGTATCACTGTACCGGTCAGCGCCGTATTCCTTCTCGAGCATTTCAGAAAAGATATCGGTATTAATTCTCTCAAAAAAACCATCCTGGCGGTTGTACCAATCCATAAAATCCTTAGACAGTTGATGCTTTGGCTCGGCCATCCAAAATGCTGAATACGGAACGCCTTTCACCTCGAAACCGCATACTGCCTTTTCGTTCAGAAATTCATCGAGCGGGAGTTTCAGTTCCATATCGGTGTCCATATAAATTCCGCCGTGTTCATACATGACTTTGGAACGCACATAATCGGAAACAAAGGCCCATTTGCCCTGCGCATAGGCTTCTTTCACATAATTATTGTCCTGAAGCGGGGAATTGCTTTCGTTCCATTCAATAATTTCAAAATCGGGATGAATGTGTTTCCAGGAAGCAAGACAATGCTCGGCTAGTTCGCTTTTTGGCTGTCCGCCAAACCAGCAGTAGTGGATTTTTTTTGGAATCATAGAGATTTTGAATTTTAGTTTATAAATTTTAGATTCATCTTACTTAAGAGTTTCAGCAAAGACTACACCTAAATTTTATGAAGATGGAAATGAACAGTGGTTACGAATTAAACACTACATTTATTCATTGAAAAAATCAACATCATGACACACGTGATTACCGTCTTTTTAGCTTTTTTTTATCTCACCATGAATGCACAGCCAACCGATTCCCGCTACCAGCCAAAGAAATATGTCGAACTCACGAACCCAGACTGGGTGAAAAATGCTACAGTCTATGAACTGAATATCCGTCAGTTTTCACCCGAAGGAAGCTTTAATGCAGTGGAAAAACAACTGCCACGGCTTAAAAAAATGGGTATTGACATTATCTGGCTGATGCCGGTACAGCCGATTGGCATCGTGAACAGAAAGGGAAGTCTGGGCAGTTACTATTCGGTAAAGGATTACCTGAAAGTGAATCCCGAATTTGGAACTGAAGCTGATTTCAGAAACCTTGTAAAGGAAATCCATGCCCAGGGAATGTACGTGATCCTGGATTGGGTGGCGAACCACAGCAGTTGGGATAACGCGCTGGCAACCGAACATCCCGAATGGTACAGCCGGGGAAGAAACCGAAAATTTCAGTCCACACCATGGCGCGATTACGATGACATCATAGACTTCGATTACAGCCAGCCGGGTTTAAGAAAATACATGACCGACGCCCTGAAATTCTGGGTAAAAGAATATGATATCGATGGCTACCGATGCGATGTGGCGAGTTTTGTTCCCATTGATTTCTGGGAAAACGCCCGTGCAGAACTCGAAACCATAAAACCGGTATTTATGCTGGCGGAAGCAGAAGACAAGGAACTTCACCGCAAAGCTTTCGATGCCACCTACAACTGGACGCTCTGGAATATCCTGCACCAGATCGCCATTAACAACAAAAGTGTAAAAACGCTGGGTGAAGCATATATTGCAGAACATGTTTCCATTTTCCCGAAGGAGGGAATTAGAATGAATTTCATTGACAATCACGACAAAAATTCGTGGGAGGGGAACCAGTACAGCAATTTCGGGCCCGCGCTGAAAGCTGCAATTGTGTTCACTGCGCTCATGGACGGGATGCCGCTCGTGTACAGCGGTCAGGAAGCGGGTCTGGACCGCTCTCTGAAGTTTTTCGACCGCGACCCTATAGAGTGGAAAAAACACGAAAACGAAGTGCTCTACACTACCCTTTTTAACCTGAAGCATCAAAATCAGGCGCTCTGGAACGGAATGCATGGCGGCGAAATGGTGAGAATTATGAACGATAAAATGGATCAGGTTATTTCTTTTGTGCGGGAGAAAAATGGCAACAAAGTTCTGGCTTTCTTTAATCTAAGCAAAGATCCGGTGAAGGTGAACTTCGATACCCATTTTGATACGGGAATGTACACCAATCTTTTCACCGGAAAACCGCAGGAAGTGAAAGCCCAAACTATTTTTTCACTTAAGCCCTGGGAATATGTAGTGCTGCATCACACGCAATAAGACGGTTTCTTATCTGTTATGAAATTTAAATTTTCAGGAAAAATAAGATAAGTTTCTTAGGTCGCCTGTCGATTTCGTAGCTTAGCCGATTCAAATTTTACGTAAGCATTATGTCCACAGAAAAAAATACCGGTGAAAAAACCAGACTTCATATCCGCAACAAAAACCGCGACCTCTATGATGTGCAAGCGCTGAAGACTGCCGTTCCCGAACTTTCAAAACACATCAAACCCAATAAATACGGAAATGATTCCGTTGATTTTGCCAATCCCGAAGCAGTAAAGCTGCTGAATAAAGCCCTGCTGAACCATTACTACGGCATTAAAAACTGGGATTTCCCTTCAGAAAATCTTTGTCCACCCATTCCGGGCAGAGCAGATTACCTGCATTATATGGCAGATTTACTGAGCCAAAGCAATTTTGGGAGGATTCCGTCCGGAGAGAAAATTACGGCGCTGGATGTGGGCGTGGGTGCCAGCTGCATTTACCCGCTCATTGGAGTCACTGAATACGGGTGGAGCTTCATCGGTTCCGATATCGACCCAAAATCGGTAGAAGCGGCAAAAAATATTGCAGCCTCGAACGAGTCATTAAAAGAGCATATCGAAATCCGCCTTCAGGAAAATCCAGAACTGTTTTTCGAGGGCGTGCTCAAGGCTGATGAAAAAATTGATTTCACAATGTGCAATCCACCTTTTCATTCTTCTGCCGACGAAGCTGAAAAAGGAACCCAAAGAAAGGTTCGGAATCTTACCGGCAAAAAGACTGCAGCGGCTGAACTCAATTTTGCGGGCATCAGCAACGAACTGATTTATCCCGGTGGCGAGATTGCCTTTATCCGCAACATGATCGCAGAAAGCAAGGATTTTAGCAAAAACTGCTATTGGTTTTCGACTTTGGTTTCGAAGGAATCGAACCTGAAAAAAATTTATAAACTTCTGGAAGAAGCCGATATTTTCCACCTGAAAACAATTCCATTAGGCACAGGCAACAAATCCAGCCGCATCATTGCATGGACGTTCCTGAACAAAAAGGAACAGCAGGACTGGCGCGAGAAGCGTTGGGCAGATGCAAAAGAAGAGAACCAGTAAAGTTCAGTTCAAAAAAAAACCTCTTTTAAATGATTTAAAAGAGGTTTTTTTATCTGTAAATTAATCTACCATGGCCTCGCCGGCTTTTCTGTAGACAAAATTTCCGTAGATATGTCTTCTTGCAAAACGGCTTGGCGAATCAGCGTTCACCATTTTGATATAAGTATTTCTTGGAACGCCAATGTATTCGAACATTTTACCGTTCAAATGCTGAATTTTCAGAATCTGTTTTTCGTACTCAAAATCCTGAATGTTTGATTTGGAAGTGGTTTCGGTATATTCCTCTCTATATTTTTCCTGTGTTTCCGGGTTGATGCTCACGAGAAAGTGGTATGCTTCAATCACCGATTTGCTTTTCTCTTCAGCCTCGAGTTTTCCTGCTTCATCATTCACAAATTTATCAGGATGCGCGTCTTTCATCGTGTTTCTGTAAATGGTTTTTAACTCTTTTAAAGTCGCGGTTTTGTCAACGCCAAGCAGTTTTCGGTGTTCGCCAATTCTTTTCATATCTGAATTTTTATCAATTTATAATTAACAAGAATGGCTACCGGAATGCTTTACATTTAACGACAGGTTCTTATCTGAATTTCGGGGTGCAAAATTAGGCTTTTAAAATTTAATGAAAAACTTAGGAAACTGATAGTGTGGAATAAGATTAAAAATCTTCCGCGAGCAAAATATTATCTTTGCTGAAATTTCTGAACAGATGTCGAATCCATGCTTTAAAAAACACCGGTCATAATGGAACATCCAACACAATGCTGGACGGTTTGTACAGAATGCGCCGGGCAAGGCAAAAAAAAGCAGCGCATCCGAAAAAGTGTAAGAATCCGGTACGAAAAAGCCCTGGAAGAATATGAAAAATCCGATGGAGCAATTCCCGAGCCTGTGCGTCCGCACGCCCATCTTTATCCCTGTGCTACCTGTTCCGGAACGGGACTGATTCCTGCGGAAGATTTTCCAGTTCCCAATCATGAAAAATTTCCTCATGTTGCGATCATTGGCGGCGGAATTGGCGGAACTGCGCTTGCGGTTGCGTGTCTGCACCGCGGTATCCCTTTTACGCTTTATGAACGTGACCAGAGTTTCGGTGCGCGGTCTCAGGGATATGGACTTACGCTTCAACAGGCCAGCAAGGCAATTCAAGGATTCGGAATACAGAAACTGGAAAAAGGTGTGATATCTACACGACATTTGGTCCATACGCCGGAGGGAAAAACAGTCGGCGAATGGGGAATGCGAAAATGGCTGGAAGGCAGCAACAAACCGTCTGCCAGGAAAACCAATGTACATATTGCCAGACAGGCGCTGCGTTCATCATTGATGGAGCAGCTTGGCAACACAAATTTCATTAAATGGGGCTACCAGCTGACCGGTTTTGAGGAAAATAAAGAGAACGGCATGAACCTCAGTTTTCTCGTCAATGGCGAAATGGTTGTGGAAAAAGCTGATCTCATTGTAGGGTCCGACGGAATCCGGAGCACTGTCCGGAGTCTTTTGATTGGAGATAAGATTTCTCCGCTGCGCTATCTGGACTGCATTGTTATTCTGGGCATCTGTCCGCTGAGTTCGATTGGCCTCCCCCACCATTCTTTACTGGATTCCGCGACGGTATTTCAAACCGCCAACGGAAATGAAAGAATTTACATCATGCCTTATGATGCCGAATCGGTCATGTGGCAGCTGAGTTTTCCCATGCCTGAAGATGAAGCCAGAATCCTAAGTGCAAAAGGTGCCAGAGCTCTTAAAGAAGAAGCCATCCGCAGAACACCCTGGCACAGTCCGGTTCCGGAAATTTTAGCAGCTACTGAAGAGAGATTCATTTCCGGCTATCCCGTTTACGACCGGGATTTACTGAGTTCAGAATCATTGGTGCATGCAGGATCTGTTACTTTAATTGGTGATGCCGCGCATCCGATGAGTCCGTTTAAAGGTCAGGGTGCCAACCAGGCACTTCTGGATGCTCTGTCGCTGGCGCGTGAAATCTATAAAAAATGCAGTACCGGAATCAACTGGCGGGAAAATGGGCTTCGGGAATATTTATTGAATCCCTTTGAAGCTGAAATGTTGGAACGCAGTGCGGTAAAAGTCAAAGATTCAGCTGCAGCGGCTGAGTTTCTGCACTCCGAAATTGCGCTGTACGAAGGCGACGAACCGCGGGGAAAAGTCCTGAAACGAAAAGAGTGCTGAATTTTCCACAGATTTGCAATCGGGCTGAAAACTTCCCATAAAATCCGGCCCTAAAATTTCCTTCAAAAATCCTATCTTTGCCTCTTAAAATTTTTAGAAGATGAATCCCTTTATTGAAGAACTGAAATGGCGCGGCCTGTATGCCGACATGATGCCCGGAACCGATGAACAACTGAATAAAGAAATGACTACGGCGTATATCGGCTTCGATCCTACGGCGGATTCTCTGCATATCGGAAGTCTGATTCCAATTAAAGTTCTGGCCCATTTTCAGCAGCACGGTCACAAACCTATCGCGTTGGTGGGTGGCGCCACGGGAATGATCGGCGATCCCTCCGGAAAATCTACTGAACGTAACGCGCTGGATGAAGAAACCCTGAACCATTATGTTTCATGTCTGAAAACGCAGCTTTCAAAATTCTTAAATTTTGATGGAACTGAAAGCAACAGCGCAGAACTTGTGAACAATTACGACTGGATGAAGGAATTCTCTTTCCTTCAGTTCATCCGTGATATCGGCAAAAACATCACTGTAAACTACATGATGGCCAAAGAATCGGTGAAGAAAAGAATCACTGGTGAAGGCGGCGCAGAAGGAATGAGTTTCACTGAATTTACCTATCAACTTTTACAGGGCTACGACTTCCTGC
Organism: Kaistella yananensis; assembly: GCF_026107505.2. Taxonomy (NCBI): domain Bacteria; kingdom Pseudomonadati; phylum Bacteroidota; class Flavobacteriia; order Flavobacteriales; family Weeksellaceae; genus Kaistella; species Kaistella yananensis. Next base: position 851,819 of record NZ_JAPCHZ010000001.1, read on the forward strand.
ACCTGTATAAAGAGAAAAATGTAAAACTTCAGATGGGCGGTTCAGATCAGTGGGGAAATATCACCACCGGAACTGAACTGATCCGCAGAAAAGCAAAAGGTGAAGCATTTGCGCTGACTGTTCCTTTGATCACAAAAGCGGACGGATCCAAGTTTGGAAAATCTGAAAGTGGTGAAAATTACTGGCTCGATCCAAAAAGAACGTCGCCTTACAAGTTTTACCAGTTCTGGGTGAATTCCACCGACGCCGATGCTGAAAGATTCATTAAATTCTATACTTTTTTAAGCAAGGAAGAAATTGAAAATCTTATCGCAGAACATCAGACCGCACCGCACGAAAGAAAACTTCAGAAAAAACTGGCTGAAGAAGTGACAATTTGGGTTCACAACCGCGAAGAATATGAAAAAGCAGTGAAGGCTTCGGAAATTCTTTTCGGAAGATCCACGGCTGAAGATCTGGTGAATCTGGATGAAGCGACTTTCCTGGAGGTTTTTGAAGGCGTTCCGCAAAAGGAAATCGCCAAAAGTGAAGTGGTTGGCAGCAATGTGATCGATTTAATTTCTGAAAAATCAGGCTTTCTGAAGTCAAAAGGAGAAGCCAGAAGAGAATTGTCCGGCAACGCAATTTCCATCAACAAAGACAAAGTAAACGACACTTTCGAAGTTGCGGAAAAAGATTTAATCGACGGAAAGTTTCTGCTTTTGCAGAAAGGCAAGAAAAATTACTTTATCGTGAAAGCGTTATAAAACACAAATCCGGAAGAATCTTCCGGATTTTTTATTATTGATATAGCATTTATCTAAGGGTGCGCTGTTTTGCAGTGATTTGTTCTTTTTTAAATTCGTACCTTTACGCCTAAATTTTTTTTTTAATGGTTATTATCATCTTTATTGCAGTCCTTTGGTACTCAGGACTTTTTTTTCAGACTTTTTTCCTGCACCGGTATGCTGCGCACCAGTCTTTTAAAATGTCGCGCTTCGGCGAAAAACTTTGTTATGTTCTTACCTGGCTCACCCAGGGATCGAATTATCTCTCCGCGTACGGATATGGCGTAATGCACCGCATGCACCACGCGTATGCCGACACCGAAAAAGATCCGCACTCCCCGAAATATGACCACAACCTTTTCACGATGATGTGGCGCACGAAATCGATTTACCAGCAGATCAACCAGCAGAAGGTAAAAATAGAGGATAAATTCACGAAGAACGTTCCTCAGTGGGAAGGTTTTGATAGGTTTGCAAGCTCTTGGGGTTCCAGGCTTGCCTGGGCAGTTGCTTATACCGCATTTTTCTATTTCTTTGCAACGGCGTGGTGGCAGTGGATTCTGCTGCCGGTTGCGTACATGATGGCACCAATTCACGGCGTGATCATCAATTGGTTCGGACATATTTACGGCTACGTGAATTTTAAAGTTTCAGATACCTCTAAAAACCTGTTCCATTTCGACTGGCTGATGATGGGCGAAGGTTATCACAACAACCACCACAAACACGGCGGAAGAGCAAATTTCGGTGGGGTAAGATGGCACGAAATCGACGTGACTTATCTGATTATGGTTTTACTGGATAAAATGAAACTGATCAGATTAAAACCTGTTGCTGTGGTAAAAAGAGAAATCTAAAGCCCAGCTTTACAAATATTGAACCGGATTTTATATCCGGTTTTTTTTGTGTTAATCTGAAAATGACTGATGAAAAGAAAGGTCTTAAAATTCTGACTCTTTTATTTTCCTATTTTTTATAATTTAGTTTTGATGTAAAATATTATGGATTGAAAGTAAAAAATAATCTTAAAATCACAGTTCATGTATATAAAAGGGACGATGAGATTCGCAAATATTTACATACCATTTTTAAGACAGATTTTTACATGGGTTATATCTAAAATTTTGCCCGATACAAATGTAAAACAGGTGAATATATATTTAAAATTAATTAAAGTAAATTTTAGAACTTGATTATAAATAATTATTAATCAAATGTTAAAGCATCTTTTACTTAAAGTTTAACTTGATATGAAATATTTTCTATGATATTACAGAATATTATCTTATTCGGAAGAGAAAATCGTTCTTACAGCACCGATGGGATCACCTGTCAGAGCCAGATTTAGAGTCCGCTCCGCAGCCGCAGAATTTGGCGAGCGCAGATAGGCAGACGTGAAGCCAAAAGAAAACCAACCCTTGTTGCTCCTGAAAAAATAGAATATCTTTGTTCTATGGATTTATCTTATCTGGTTCGCGAACCACAAAATATTACACCCGAAACTCCACTTTTAATTTTACTTCACGGATACGGAAGCAATGAACAGGATTTATTTTCTTTTGTCCCTACCCTGCCGGAAGATTGGCTCGTGGTGAGTTTCCGTGCACCGCTTAATTCACAGTACGAAGGTTACTCGTGGTACGACATCGACCTTATGAATACCGAAAACCGAATTGATGTTCCGCAAGCCAAAGCATCGCTGGACGGACTGCTTCAGAACATCATGAAGATTACCAATCATTACGGACTTACCGAAAATGAAACCCACCTTTGTGGCTTCTCCCAGGGTGGCATTCTTGCTTACGCCTTAGCGCTGCAAAACCCACTGCTGTTTTCGAAGGTGGCATGCATGAGCGCCTATCCGGAAGAAAAACTGATGGAAGATATCATAAAAGACAAAAAGAAACTACAGCACCTTCGGTTTTTCATTTCCCACGGAACTGATGATGCAGTGATTCCATTGGAGTGGGGCCGTAAAGCGGCGGATCTCCTCTATGATTTAAGCTGTTATTTTACCTTCCGTGAATATATGAACGGGCACGGTGTGAACCAGAAAAATTATATGGATTTGATGGAATTCTTCAGAAAATAAACCATGAAATATTTTGTTTTCATCCTTCTGAATTTTGGAATTCTGAATGCGCAGGTAATACTTGTCGTTACCACACCGGAAAACACGCCGGAAGATGCCAGAATTTTCATGGTTTCTTCACTGAACGGATGGAATCCTCAGGACCCGGCATTCGAACTAAAGAAAAGCAAAAACGGAACCTATGAACTTGAAATACCTGAACAGGCCGGAACAGCTGAATATAAATTCACTTCAGGAAGGTGGGAAACCGCGGAAGGAAATACAGAAGGAAAAGGAATTGAAAACAGAACTTTTACATTTACGGGAATACCGCAAACACTTGAAAACACCATACTTTCATGGGCTGAACCTGAGCAGAAAAAGCATACCGCATCAAAAAACGTAAAAATCCTTAGTGAAAACTTCCCCGTTCCGCAACTCGGTACAACAAGGAAAATCTGGATCTATCTTCCTGAAGATTACGATGCCTCGAAGAAGAAATACCCTGTGATTTATATGCACGATGCGCAGAATTTATTCGACAACCTTACGTCTTTTTCAGGTGAATGGCAGGTAGATGAAACCATGGATGAGTTCTTCCTCGAAGGTAAAAAGCAGGCCATTATTGTAGGCATCGACAATGGCGGCAGCGAAAGACTGAATGAATATTCGCCCTGGAAAAATACAAAACACGGCGGCGGAAAAGGCGATCTGTACGCTGATTTTCTGGCACAAACCCTGAAACCTTATATCGATAAAAACTACAGAACGGCTTCTTCAGCAAAGAACACCGGATTAATCGGCTCTTCGATGGGCGGGTTGATTTCCTTCTACACAGGCCTGAAATATCCTGAAAAATTTGGGAAACTGGGCGTGTTCAGTCCGAGCTTCTGGTTTGCGAAGGAAGATTTGACTCTTTATTTAAATGAATATTCAAAATCTTTAAAAAAGACCAAAATCTATCTTCTGGCGGGCAGAAAAGAGTCAGATGAAATGGTCACCGACATTGAAAAAGCAGTTCAGTTACTGATGGGCAAAGGAATTTGCAGGAAAAACATCAAAACGAAATTTGATGATTACGGAACCCATTCTGAAAATTACTGGGCAAAAGAGTTTCCGGAATCTTACATTTGGCTATTCTCACTAAAATAAATACGCCATAAATTCCAAAACACTCACTTCTTATGAAGTTGAGCGTTTCCAATTTTAAAAGATAGAAATCATATGCTTAACATCATATCACTGATGATTTCTAAATATTGTGTGTAAAATAGTAAATTAACGAAATTTAACGTTTATTCTCTTTTGTACCGGGGTTTTTAATTATATTTGCACTCCTTTAAAAACAAAAAACAGATAAATGAAGAAAATTTACTTCCTGCTTGGATGTACTGCATCCGTTATGGCAACCGCTCAAGTTGGTATCAATACTAGTGCACCCTCTACAACATTTGACGTTAGAAAATCCACTGTAACCACGGTTCCCGAAGGTGTACTTATCACTAGAATGTCTGGTGATGAACTGAAAGCAAAAGATGCCTTATATGGCAGCAGCCAACACTCAACACTGATTTATGCTACGGCAGTTCCGGGATCAGCGAGTACCAAGACTTCAAACATCAAAGCTCCGGGATTTTACTATTATGATAATGGTACTGGGAAATGGGAGGCTGTGATTAAGGAAGCTGTGACTCCAAAATTTTTCTACATGCCTTCAGTCCTTGTCAACACCACTACCTTGGGTGTAAAAACAATGGATCTTCATGCAGTTTATACCAGTCAGTTTACCAATCCACCGGTAAAAAGCACAGGTTCTGCAGGATCAATTCCCACTCTTACAAAAGATAAACTGGAGTATTATATTACATATTATGACACTGCGTTGCTAAGAAATGTAACCATCGATGCCAATGGACTGATGAGTTATGAGGTATATGGCAATGCCAGCGACGCGAGTTTCATGAATATCGTATTTGTTGTAAGATAAGACAAGTGATGAAAAAAAATAAATTACTGTTACTGACAGGCATACTGCTTGGCTGTAGTCTGAACAACGCACAGTTTACTATTACCAACAACTTCAGAACCAATGATTCCAGCGGGCTGAAATTGGGCGACAATGCCACGCTTACGGCAGCTTCCGGCGTAGATCCAAACGGTGAAGGCTGGTTACGGCTTACAAATGCTGCTACATATCAAAAAGGTTATATGTATATCCTGCAATCTTTTCCTACTGATTTGGGGGTCCTTGCGGATTTTGAGTACAAAGCATGGCGGTCCAGCAACGACGGATACAACGGAGCGGACGGATTTTCCGTATTCCTTTTCAATGGAAATGTAACCGAAGCTGAGTTTAAACTAGGCGGATACGGCGGTTCACTGGGTTATGCTACCTACAACAATCCTGCAGGAACAACAGGCTTGAGTGGCGGTTATATTGGCGTTGGTTTTGATGAATATGGAAACTTTGCACGCGCAAATGAAAACAGAAATGGCGGAACGAATGTTGAAGTTCCCAACTCAGTCGTTTTAAGAGGTCCTACCTCTGCGACTTATAACCTGTCTAACCCTTATTTTGCTCATACGCCGCTCGGAGACCGAACAGGAACACTGGCTCAAATCAGAAACCGAAACGAAATCGATTATAACACTATTACACCCACCCGCCCTACCGACAATCAATTCTACCGCAGATTCCAGCTGGAAGTTAAAAGAGTTGGCGCCGATTATCAGGTAAACGTGAAGTGGAGAAAACAAGGGGAAACAACTTTCACCGAAATTATTACGTATACAATCAACAGCGCAACCTATCCTATTCCGCCGACTTTAAAGGTGGGTTTCGCAGGTGCAACCGGCGGTGGTTACAACTTTCACGAAATCCGCAATATTTTGCTTACAACTCCTGGAAATATCCGCGTGGACAGCCGTTCTGATATGGCGATCTTATGTAATGACAAGAAAACACGGGTTACTCTAAATATTGAAGTGACAAATGATACACCCATTGCACTGAGCAATATTAATTTCAGCAATGAAATACAGAATTCCGCAGGAACACTGCTCAATACTTCGCAGTTTAAGATTACATCATTATCAACCACTGGATTTACCGCGAGTAATCTACCCACCACATCATTCCCAACCAATAGAGTAAGCGGCAAAGTTGGCTTGCCGGCAAACCGGTCAGGAATTGTGACCATCACGGGAGAATATTATCCGAAAGCACTTAAAAACAATGAGAGTTTTAAAAGTGTAACTCTTGTCGACACCTCGGAAGTTACCGACACTGACAATTCAAACAATACAGCAACCTCAGTTATTGCGGTTAGAAAATGTAATTTTATTACTAACCCTTCACTCCCGAGCTATAATAAATAGAAAAAAACCTGCTGACAATAACGAACGCACCTCATAGAAGTGCGTTCGTTTTATTTTAATCGAAGTTGTTCGGATGAATCTCCCGGATATCTTCTACCGTTCCCAATACCTTATCTTTCAAAGAATTCTGATAATGCTCTAATTTTCCAGAAACATTCTCATCTGAAGTTCCGATGATTTTAGCGGCTAAAATGCCGGCATTCGTCGCGCCGTTCAGTGCTACGGTAGCTACAGGAATTCCCGACGGCATCTGCAAAATAGAAAGTACAGAATCCCAACCGTCTATTGAATTGGAAGATAAAATCGGAACGCCAATCACAGGTAAAGTGGTACAACTAGCCACCATTCCCGGTAAATGGGCTGCCCCACCAGCTCCGGCGACGATGACTTTCAGGCCACGGGATTTTGCCGTTTTTGCGTAATCAAACATTCTTTCCGGAGTTCTGTGGGCTGAAACTACCGTTAATTCATAAGGAATTTCGAGTGATTTTAGAAAATCCGCTGCCTGTTGCATAACGGGCAAATCGCTTTGGCTGCCCATGATAATTCCGACCATTTTTTACTTTTTTTAAAGTTTTAAAGATAAGAATTTTATAAGAACAATTCTTCCTCCGACCCGTAAAAGCAGCAAAAAAGCGTACTTTTGCACTGTGAAATTTCCCAAAGACCCCAAACTTATTATTGCTATTTTAACCTTTGCCATCGTTTGGGGAACCACTTTTCTCGGGATCCGTATTGCGGTGGAAACTATTCCGCCCTGGTTTGTTGCGGGAATCCGACAGGTCATTGCGGCCGGATTATTATTTATCATTCTGCTGTTTTCAAAACAACTTCGATGGATCGGGTGGAAAAATCTAAGAATTCAAATCATTTTTTCCGTACTGATGCTGATTGTAGCCAACGGAATGACGACCGTTGCAGAAGAGCATCTTTCGAGCAGTTTGGCTTCTTTAATCAGCGCTACTTCTCCGCTTCTTGTATTTCTGGGAAGCATATTTTTTGGTCTTCAGAAATTTACCTACCGTTCTTTACTGGGAATATTAATGGGCTTCAGCGGGATTCTTCTGATTTTTAAAGATGGTATTCAGGATTTACTGAATCCGGATTACCGCATGGGCGTCATCTTTATTTTTATTGCCATCTGCGGTTGGGCTTTGGGATCAATTCTAACCAAAAAAATGAAACTTCAGCACCAGAATATTTCGTTGAACCTCTTCTACCAGTTCGCATTTGCAGGAGTAGCGCAGATTGCATTGGCTTTTATTCTGTCTGATAAAATTGAGGTGACTTCCTGGTCGTTCAAAAGCATCGCAGCAACTGTTTATCTCGCGGTTTTTGGGTCTGTAGCGGCTTATTTTGCGTTTCACTTTGCTTTAAAGAAAATATCGCCAACCCAGGTTTCCCTGCTTTCTTATGTAAATACAGTAATCGCAATATTTTTGGGATGGCTGATTCTGGATGAAGAAATTTCGGCAGCATTTATTACCGCCACTGCGCTTATTATCTGCGGCGTTTTTATCACCAATTACCAGAAGGGAATGTTCCGGAGGAGAAAACAAAGCATTGATTAACCCTGAATATATTCTTTCAGCTGTTTAATGACTTCTTTCTGATCAATTACTTTTTCGCGGATGACATCGGTAATCGAAATAATACCGTTCATTTTACCCTCTTCCATCACCGGCAGATAGCGCACATTGTGATCGGCCATCAATTGCATACAGTGATTCAGGGTGTCGAGCGGTTTAATTTCAGGAAGATTTACCGACATTACTTCCTTCACCTTAGTTTCTGAAGAATGCCGGTTTTTAAGAATAACATTGCGGGAATAATCTCTTTCGGTAAAAATACCGTGATACGTGTCGGCATCGTTTACCACCACTGCACCAACATTTCTGTCAGCCATGAGCTGTAACGCTTCCAGAACGGTCTGTTCCGGATTGACACTGACAAACAAATTCCCCTTGCGGGCCAAAACTGTTGCTATATTACTCATAATCAAATATTTTGTATTAAAGTTATTACAAAATATTTAATTAAAGAATACAATTTTAAACGAAACGTTTAATGCCCGGAAACGACCTTCACAAGTGATTTTACGTGAATAAGTTTTTCTAAAAGTTCTTTTCTAGAGTTTGCCAGAATGTTGATGTGACCCATTTTTCGCCCGGGTTTGGTTGCTGTTTTTCCGTAAAGATGAACGTAGGTTTTGGGTAATTTCAGTACTTCATCCAATCCTTCATACTTTACTTTTCCAGAGAAATTTTCTTCACCCACCAGATTCAGCATTCCTGAAAATCCGAAAGCATCGGTATCCGCGAGCGGAAGATTTTTTAAAACGCGGTAAAGCTGTTCGAACTGTGAATTGGTGTTTCCTTCCTGCGTCTGATGGCCCGAATTGTGCAGTCTCGGCGCGGTTTCATTTACCCAAACCTCATCTTTCTTATCGAGGAAAAGTTCAATGGCAAAAAGTCCGGGAGAATTAGCCGCCTTGATGAATTTCTTCACGATTTGCTGAATTTGTTGCTCCACATGTTCTGAAATATGCGCCGGACAGATATTAAAATCCAGAAGATTAAGTTTGGGATCCGCCACCATTTCAGTGACCGGAAAAGTTTTGGTTTCACCGTTTTCGTTGATGGCAACAATTACAGAAAGTTCTTTTTCGATATCCACCAGACTTTCCAAAACTGAAGGCACGTTCCACAATTTTTTCAGATCTTCTTCGGTTCTGATGACCTGTACGCCCTTCCCATCATAACCGCCAGCATTCATTTTCTGAACAAAAGGCAGCGGAAAATTCGCTTCGGATGTATTCTGGATAATCTGAAATTCCGGACTTGGAATATCGTGTTTTAGATAAAACTCTTTCTGGAGAATTTTTTGCTGGATAATCTGAATGATTTCGGGACTTGGAATTACCTTAACACCACATTCGCGGAGTTCGTAAAGCGCATCAACATTCACATGCTCGATCTCGATGGACACTACATCCTTCCCTTTCCCGAAATTTAACACCGTATCGAAATCATCGAAATTTCCCTCGGTAAAGTTAGATATTGCATGGCAGGGCGCATCTTTGGCAGGATCGAGGGTAAACCATTCGTCATCATATTTTAATGCTTCCTGAATAAGCATCCGGCCCAACTGTCCGCCACCGAGAATTCCGATTTTCATATTTTCACTTTTTTCTTTATTGATTTATATTCCTTCCCGTGAGGTGGGGAGTTCACAAAATTACGAAAAGCAATTCTTAGGGCATAAAAATGGCTTAATTATTTAATTGAAAAGTATGCAGAATAATACTTTTTAGTTTTACTTTGTATGAAATAAACTATGGAAATATTTCTCGCTATTTTGTCGGTATTGCTTATTATTCTGAGCATTCTTCCGTTTTTCAGGAGCCAGCACTGGGTTTTCCGTGTCCCGGAATTCATGAAGATTCAGATTCTTGTACTGCAGGGAATCTTATTTTCATCGTCAATTATTTTTGCTGAAAAAAACTTTTGGATGTGGCTCTTAAATGCCTTGCAGTTTATCTTGATTCTCTATCACCTTTATATTTTAATCCGCTACACCAAATTTTACAAAAAGAAAGAAGTAAAAAAGAATTCTACTGCTTCGGCGACGGTTAAAGTCATTTCGGTGAATGTTTATCAGTTCAATAAAAATTTCCAAAAACTGCATCAACTTATAGCGAAATACAGTCCCGACATCTTCATCACGATGGAAAGCAATACTGACTGGGAACAGGCCAACCGCAAACTTGAAAAAAACTATCCTTACACAGAAAAGATAACCCTGGAAAACACATACGGAATGCATCTTTATTCTAAAATTCCGTTTGTAGAATCTACTGTACATTTTTTTGTAGCAGATGATGTTCCAAGCATCGAAGCACGGTTTCAGACCGCGGACGGACATGATTTTGTTGTTTTTGCCGTACATCCACCGCCGCCAAGTCCTACGGAGGAAACCACTTCGAAAGAACGTGATGGTGATTTGCTTTGTGTGGCAAAAAAAATTAAAGAAAACCAGATTCCGTCTTTGGTAATCGGCGATTTCAACACGGTAGCGTGGTCGGTGACTTCCATTCTTTTCCGTAAAACCAGTGAACTGATTGATGCGCGTGTAGGAAGAGGGATTTTAGCAACATTCCATGCAAAATACTGGTTTTTCCGGGTTCCGCTGGATTTGCTTTTCCACTCACCAGAAATTTTCGTAGAGAAACTCGAAACTTTGGAACACATTGGTTCCGACCACTTCCCTATTCTCTGCCAATTTCACATCAATCTGTACGATAAAAAACAGGAAGAGGAAGTAAAAACGCTGAAACCTGAGGAGAAAGAAGTTGTGGAAGAACTGATTGAGGAAGGCATAAAAGAAGAATCAGATAACCGTGAAGAGATCGCAAAAGAATAAACTCATTCTAAATTTTATCGATTTTAAGATATTTGGGTTTGATGAAATTCTTCCGCTCAATTTCACCAGACTTTTCCAAAACCAATGAATATTTTTCCCTCATTTCCTGAGGCAGAAGATCATTTACTTTGAAAATATCATCAACATCAACGCCGTGTTTATCGTCGATATGGCTTACCGCACCTGGGAATCCCATCGTTTTGTAAAATTCGGTCTGCTTTGATCTTTTGATGACCTCCGACATTTTTTTTCCCACCATCAAATGCTGTTCATGAAATTCCTCGAAAAAACCGGCTTTATACCCGCCAAGATTGATGAAAAACAAATGATTTTCGGATTTCTCACTGCCTTTTTCAACAATTTTAACGTCGTAGCCATCGACAAATTTCACTTCCTGATAAGCATCAAGATGAAGATCGCTGCCCGCTTCCGGCCAGAACTCTTTGATATAAGGAACCAAATCTTTCAGTTTTTCCGCGATGCCAAAAAACACATCATGCTGCTCAATCGTTCTGCCATGGACTGAAGCGCCGAGAAGGATATAAAACAATTTCATCTTTTAAGCTTCGTAAAATTCCAGCGGCAAAGCATCGGGATCCTGGGTGAAAAAAAATTTCCGGTCTGTAAATTCATCCACGCGGATTTCCTCACATACCAAACCTTTTTTCATGAGTTCATCGCGCTTTTCCTCCAAATTTTCCACAGAAAAAGCCAAATGGCGCAACCCGCAGCTTTCGGGGCGCGAAGGTCTTGCCGGTGGATTGGGAAATGAAAAAAGTTCAATCACATAATGCTCACCAACCCCCAGATCGAGTTTATAGGAATCCCGCTCTGCACGGTAAACTTCGCGTAAAATTTGAAGCCCTAAAATTTCGGTATAAAATTTTTTCGAGACCTGATAATCGGAACAGATGATGGCGATATGGTGAATTTTCATATTAAAAATTTATTTAAAACTGAGATTTTTCAGGATGGCCTCCGACTTCAGTTCGGTTTCGCGCCATTCTTTTTCGGGGGAACTTTCAGCGGTAATGCCGCCTCCAACATAGATTAGGGCTGCATTTTTAAAGAATTCAGCGCAGCGAAGATTTACAAAATACTGAACATTTTCTTCGGTCTCGACTTTAATATAACCGGCATAGAAATTTCTTGGATGCGGTTCAAAATTTTCGATTGCATTTCTGCACATTTCCTTTGGAATTCCGCATACCGCAGGCGTAGGATGAAGTTCTGCAATGATTTTCTCCAAATCCTCTTCAGTGATTTTCGCTTTGAAATCGGTTCTTAAATGCTTGATGTTTCCGGAAATATGGTCGTAAGTGTCGCTTTTATGAACTTCAGAAGCATAATTTTTCAGCGTATTAGAGATAAAATCTGTTACCGGTTTTTGTTCTTCAATTTCCTTATCTGTCCACTTTTCGTCCACAGGTATCGTTCCGGCAAGACTTATGGTTTCAAACTCCGACGTTCTTTTATCAAATTTTCCTAATAATTCTGAAAAAGCACCCAGCCAGCATTTTCCGTCTTTAATAAAAAAATACACAAAAGCGTTTTTGTAGGCTTCGCAAAGATTAAGAAATGTTTGGGAAAGACTGAGTTTCGAACCGTTGAATTCTACCAGTTTTCTTCTGGAAATCACCAGTTTGGAAAGTTGATTATCTTTAATAAAGTCCATTACATTCAATAACTTCTTCTGATACTCTTCCGATGTTTCCTCTTTAAATTCAAGGAGTTCCATTTTCAATTCATCATTAAAGACTTCATGATTTAAAAACTCACTTATTGATATTGCGTTGATATTTCTTTTAAAATCTAATTTTTCTGACTGATCGAAGGACAGAAAAGACACTGCATCAGAAGCCGAAGTATCGCCGGTAGTGTAAATGGTTTCGGAAAAAGGAAATCTAAAGAAAATCATTTTTATTTGGGACGTGGAATGATATTATTGGTCATGGTGGTGTGATTGATCAGGTGACCATATTCGTCGCGGATATCGATTTCGGAGACATGCATGGTGTTTCCTTTGCGGATAAATCTCGCAGTTCCGGTGACCATTCCGTCTTTTTTGCTGCGTAAATGATTGGAATTGATATTGGTTCCCACAGGCACCACTTTCTCCGTATCTACGTGCAAAACAGAAAGACAGGAGCCAAGCGTTTCGGCCAGAACACAGTTTGCACCGCCGTGGAGAATGCCGAAAGGCTGATGAACTCTTGGCGTTACCGGCATAGTGGCAGTAAGGGTATCATCGGTAACATCAGTGAAAATAATTCCCAGTGTTTTACCCAAATTATCGCCGCCCCAGTTGTTGAGTTTGTGCAGAATTCCGTTTTTTTTATCTTCGGTCATTATTTTGCTATTTAATAAATTTTTGGATTCCATTTTTCAGGATATTTGGGTGTAATTTTTTTGTAATAATCTTCCATTTCCTGCATAATATCTTCGAAAGAGCGGGTTTCGAGATCTTTCACCGAAATTTCATAGCCCAAATGAATCTGTTTCGTTTTGAAATCGCCTGCTGCCACAATAATCGGAACTCTTGCCGCCATCGCCATATGATAAAAGCCTTTGCGCCATTTCGGCACCCAGCTTCTTGTTCCTTCCGGGGTAATCACCAGACTGAAATCTTCTTTTTTGAACTGATCAACCACAAATTTCACGAGGTCGTTTTTCTGGGAACGGTCGATCCCGATTCCGCCCAGCGCTTTTACCACTCCGCCGTACCAGGCTTTTGTGTGCTGATCTTTGATAATGATTTTCAACGGTTTATCGAGTGCCCAATAGGCAAGATTGCCAAGAAGATATTCCTGATTGGACGTATGTGGTGCAACGACAAGAATACAACGGTTAAGATTATTTACATCGCCTTCGAGAACAATTTTCCAGCCGATAAGTTTCAGGATGAGTTTTCCGATGAGTTTTTTCATATCAATTGATTCCGGGAAAGGAATTTAATTTTACTGTTTCTTATTAAACAAAAAAGTATAACCAAAGGTATTGGTTATACTTTACAAATATATTGAATTAAAATTCTAACTAAAATAAACTGCTAACGAAATCAATGATTCTCATTGCGATTTCTAAAACGAACTGTACCATGATTGAGGTTTTTGAGTGTGATTACTAACTTGATTAAATTCGCGTTACGAAATTAGTATTTTTTTTAATGAAAATACCAATCCGGATGTTAAATTTTGGTTAAACCTGAAATGAACAAGCGAAAAGCGGATTTTTCTGTGGAGCAGATCCTCCGCCTTTGCTCATCCACTCTCATTATTTGGTTTTAATGGATATTTCTTTCTTTCCGTCTTTAATGGAGATGTCAACATTTTCCATTTTGCCCATATTTGTTTTCATGGAATCGATGATTTTATCGGCCTCTGCTTTCGGCATTTTGGTCCCATTGATAATGACGCTGTCTTTATCTGAGGAACTGTACTGAATGGTAGATCCATTTATTTTGATCTTATTTTTCTCGATAACTACGCCGTGCGCATCGTCGTCATCGTCATCCTGAACTCCGTCGCCATCAAGGTCGCCGTCCAGATTCAGTGCATTTTCTTTCACTTTGAAAACTTTGGTGCTCATCGGAACTACCAGTTCATAGTTAACATTATAATCGCGGAAGCGGTCCTGGTAAGGGTATTTTACAAAATTGGGCAGTAAGATTTTGTTATCCTGAATTTCTACCGGTACATTAAGCTGGATCGGAATATTATAGCCCTTCCCTTCTTTTTTTATGATTAAATATGGCGCCGTAGCAGTTGCGTTTCTTGTTACATCAACGTAAGGATAATCTTCTTCGTAAACCATCTGCTTGTCTGAAAAGATATCGTCATCGTAAGCGGTGAAGTTCTGCGGAATCGTGATTTGCTTCACATCAATATACAGACTGTCGGAAGTGGTGTTGATGGCCACATTCTCGGTATCTTCTTTATGACCTTTGTAAATCATGTCTTTTTTGGCCATATTTACTCCGAAGTATGTCCCGAAACCGATAAGAATCAGCAATAACGCACCGAGTACGTATCCTACATTTCTGAGCTGCGTTTTCGGAGAAATGAGTTTAATGGAAAGCAAACTGAAGAGAATTGCCGGAATCAGGGTCCCGATCAGCATCATGGCATACAGCACATTGCTCATACCATCATCCTCAAACATAAAGTTGAATTCGCGCATTGGGGAAAAGTCAGAATTTCCACCAAATAATCCGAAGATAAAGAATGCTCCAATGATGCAACCTAATGCCATCAATCCGAAGATTCCGCCAAGAATATAACGGATTACATTCCAGATTCCGCTCCCGGCATTGTTGATGTAAGGTTTGTTTTCTTGATAAATTTCTCCGACTCTCTGTGTAGATTCATTGGCAAACTGAACCAGTTTGTTGGATTCGTTTTTCAGATTGTCGAAGTTCATGGGCTTTCCCTTCATTTTCAGAAAATCTGTTGCGGTTTCTGCTTTTGGCAAAACGATCCACAGAATTACATAAATCAAAATAATCAGTGAAGTTGAAATTGCTGCCGTGAAAACTCCAAGGATTGCGATTCCTAACCAAATGGCTCGCATGGCGCTTACATCCATCCCAACGTAATGTGCTAAACCTGCGCACACGCCTGCGATTTTCTGTTTTTCAGGATCGCGGAAGAGCTGTTTCTGGCCGGTGAACGTTCCTGTAGTTTTGTGGTCTCTTCTTGAAGATTTGTCAGAAAAGTAAGCCTCTTCCTGTTCTTCGATCTGCTCCGGCTTACCGATTTGTGAGATAACTTTCTCTACATCTGTATCGTTGATGACTTCACGTTTTCCTAAAGTGTCCTTAAAGATTTCAACCATCCGGATTTCGATGTCGTGCATTACCTCATCAGCTTCGTTTGCATCCAAAGAGCTTCTGAGCGCGGCAAGATAATCGCTGAGTTTAATATATGCGTGTTCCTCGATCGTAAAGGAGAAACCGGCAAGTCCTATTGAGAGTGTCTTGTTCATAGTTTTAAGAGTTTGGGTGGAACGAGCTTTCAGGTGCGTCCGTTGAGTTATTGTTTTTAGTAATTTGGTTTACTGAGTCGGTAAGTTCTTTCCAGGTATTCAGCAGTTCGGCAAGGAATAACTTACCTTTTTCTGTTATCTGATAGTACTTTCTTGGTGGGCCTCCGGTAGATTCTTCCCATCGGTAAGCGAGGAACTCGCCGTTTTTGAGTCTTGTGAGGAGGGGATAAAGAGTCCCTTCCACCACATCCAGTTTTCCTTTTTTAAGTTCATCAATCAAATCGGAAACGTACATTTCTTTTCTGTCGATCAAACTCAAAATACAGAATTCCAGAATTCCTTTTCGCATTTGCGCTTTGGTGTTTTCTGTGTTCATATTATTTTAGGTTATTAATTGGTTCTAATTTGCAAAGGATTTTTCATCCTATCAATCTTACAATGCAAAGATATATAATTAATTTAGTATTATGCAATACAAAGTAGTAAAAAATTTTAAATTTTTTAAA
This sequence comes from Kaistella yananensis, assembly GCF_026107505.2. Taxonomy (NCBI): domain Bacteria; kingdom Pseudomonadati; phylum Bacteroidota; class Flavobacteriia; order Flavobacteriales; family Weeksellaceae; genus Kaistella; species Kaistella yananensis. The sequence goes on from NZ_JAPCHZ010000001.1 coordinate 867,946, forward strand.
AATTCTTTCTTGATGTATTTTTGAAAACCTTTAAAAACTAATATAATAAGCACTTTCAAACGATTTCACCATTTAGATTAAACAAAAAAAATCCGCCTCATTAATGAGACGGATTTAATTATTTAGTAATTAAAGATTAAAATATTACTTTTTAATCGTCTTGATTGATTTAGCAGAACCGTCCTCCATGTGTAATGTCACGATATACATGCCGGTCTTCAGATCCGAAAGGTTAAGTTGAGCAGCTGCTTTCATATTTTTCACTAATCTTCCTGCCACATCGCTCACAGATACAGATTTTACTCCTTTCACATCTGAAATATTTAAAACATCGTGGAATGGATTAGGATAAGCAGTAACTTTAGCTTTATCAACATTTGAAGTTCCCGTAGTAGCTGAATTCACCTGAATCGTATAATCTTCAACCTGTCCAAAGCTGGAGCCCGTGGTAACACATGCATTGGCAAAATTACTCAGGTTAGGTTCTGTATTTGGGCCCGTACTACCGTAATAAGCAGATTTAACCCTCATTCTTGTCTGTCCTAATTTTGCATCTTCAGGAACTACGATAGATCCTACTGCCGGAGTTCCATTTACTCCATCCGAGCCCAATACAAATTTAAAGGTTTCAGGAGTTGTAAAATATTTTTCACCAGCATCATCAAAATCCCCATCTTGGTTCCAGTCGATAAATACAGCAAAGAAATGTCTGAATGTAGTCCCGTCTGTATTCGCATTCATTGAAATAGGATAAGTCGTATTTGTCAACACCGTCCCTATTTTATCCAGGAAGAATTCGTGGGCAGGGCTTCCGCCTACCGTTGCAGAAGTTGTATTGTTAATCCCTGCAAAAGTTACGTTCGTTGTAGGCTCCACTGTAGAATATGTTAGTGGTCCGCAATACTGAACTGTGGTAGTGGTGAAACTGATCTCTGTACATCCTGCAGCGTCCCCAACAGTGTTATACGGTACTACCTTTAAGTAATACATGGTGTTAGCCTGTAAAGCGGGCTTATAAGTAGTCCCGGTAACTACCGTTCCGTTTGCAATTTCGGTTCCTCCAGGGGTCGTACCAATATATACTTTATATCCCGCTGCGTACTGAACAGTATTCCACGTAATAGTTCCGTTTGCCGGGAAATCTGTTGATCCGGAAACTGGCAGACTAACACTTGCACAAATTGGAGCTGATGGCGGATTCAGTAATGATAGCGTGTAATCTTCAACCTGCCCATTTCCTAAATTAGCACATGGGTTTAGTAAAGCGTCGATCAGTGCAGTTGTAGAACTGTTGAAATTGTATTTGATTCGCATTCTCTTATTACCCAAACTTACCCCATTCGGTACTGCAATATTTCCTGCCAAATTTACTGTTGCACCTGTTCCTCCAACCAATGGTGGCGTGGTAAAGTACTGTTCACCGCCATCATTAAAATCTCCGTCGTTATTCCAGTCGATAAACACGGTCATCCCAAACCTGTTTGTTCCCAGACCTGTCGCTGCTACTGTAAGTTGGTTAGGAATACCAGCATATACAGGTAGAACAATCGCTGTAAAATCTTCGTGTGCAGATGCTCCTGTGGCAGCCGATGACGTATTGGTTACACCGTTAAGAGAAACAGAAGAAATAGGATACGTAACTGCTGAGGCAGTAATTGGGCCGCAATAACCGATATCATTATTTGTTGTAAACGATATTTCAGTACATCCCGCAGCACTTCCGTTCAGGTTCTTAGGAGTAACTTTTGCATAATAAGTAGTGTTGGTTGCCAAAGTAAGGTTGGTTGTAGTACCCCCAACTGTAATATTTACAAGATCTGATCCTCCCGGAGTCGTTCCTAACGTCACATCATAACTTACTGCGGTTGGTACTGCATCCCATGCCAAAGATAGATTTCCTGCTGATATGGTAGATCCGTTTGCAGGATAATTGATTGTAGTACATGCAGGGACAGTAGTAACAACTTCCTGATTAACTGTAATATCATCTACATAAATATTTCCGGAAGTTGATCCGCTTCTTACAAACCAAGCACCTACTCCGTAAACCTGTCCCGGCTGAATGATACCGGCAGGGATTGTACCGCTTAAAGTAGCGCAAGTTGTGGTTGCGGCAGAAGTTAAAGTAACCGGAGTTCCGAAAGTATTTACCGACCACTGATTTGTCGCCGTGTTCAGAACAAAATAGGCTAAGCTTAAGGTACCCGTAACCGTTGATGCCTTTTTATAACCTACGCTTACGTCAATTTTTTGTCCGTTTCCGGTTTGTCCTATTTCGCTCAGATCGATCATATAACCTGTTTGTGTTGCCGATGAGCTGATCGCGAGTTGCCCCCCGTTTGTTCCGTTACATGCAGCTGCAGTGGTTCGGCTTCCGCCACCAAACTGTTTGTAAATGGTCGTATTGTAACCCGGATCTTCAAAATTGCCTACATAGGCGTACTGTGCATTTGCACCAAATCCCAATGCCAAAAAGCATGAAAGTAAAAATTTCTTCATAATATTTAATTGTTAAGTGACACCAAATTTAAAAATTAATTTCAACTAAAAGCCAAAATCTTTTGTAAATTTAAAACAAAACCCCAATAAGGTTGTCAATTCCAAAAAAACCTTCAATGAATAGATCTTTAACTGAATCTAATAAGAATCACTCCCCATATGCTGCAGCAGTCTTCTGTTTTCTGCCGTAAGCTTTTCCATTTTCTGAAGGAGATGGTGGATCACTTCCACACCGGGGAGATTTACATCAAGATCATAATGCCAGTTCGCAAACCTTTCGAACAATTCAAGTTCATCATAAAGCAGATATTTTACTTCATTCTCGGTCACGGTCTTTAGCAGCCCCGCTTCTTCCAGAGAATCAAAAAAAGTAATTTCTATATTGTAAATCTTTACGAGTTCTTCCCGTGATATTCTCTCGCTCATCGCTGTAAATCTTTTAGTTGTTGGAATAAATCTTTTTCTTTCTCAGATAGATTTGTAGGAATTTTTACGTGGTAAGTAACCACCAGATCTCCGAACTCGCCTTCTTTTTTATACACCGGAAAACCTTTTCCTTTCAATCGTGCTTTTGTACCGTTCTGTGTTCCGGGTTTTACTTTAAGGTTTACACTGCCATCCAAAGTTTTCACGTTCACTTCGCCACCCAAAACAGCCGTATAAAGATCAACAATCACCTCCGCACTCAGTTGGTCGCCGTTTCTTTTAAAATGAGGGTCTTCTGCAATATTGAAGGTAATATACAGGTCTCCGTTCGGGCCGCCGTTATAACCGGGGCTTCCGTGACCTTTCAGTTTAATTTTCTGTCCGTCGGCAATTCCGGCAGGAATCGTAATGCGTACTTTCTTACCATTAATCTCAAAAGTTTGCTGATGAGTGGTAGCCGCGTCGCGGAGATGAAGATTCAGTTCTGCAGAGATGTCCTGACCGCGAAATTTTCCGGATGTACTTCCCCGCGAACTTCTGCCAAAACCGCTACCTGCGCCTCCACCAAACATGCTTTGGAAAAAATCTGAAAAATCCTCACCTTCGCCGAAATCTGCACCTGAAAATCCACCATAACTCGCACTCTGTTTCGAATGCTGTTGCTGCTGTCTGGCCTTTTCATATTCTTCGCCATGTTTCCAGTGTTCACCGTATTTGTCATATTTTTTGCGGTTTTCCGGGTGACTCAGTACTTCATTGGCTTCATTGATTTCCTTAAATTTCCGTTCAGCTTCCTTATCGCCTGGATTCACGTCGGGGTGGTATTTTCTGGCAAGTTTGCGGTAAGCTTTTTTAATATCTTCGGCCGACGCGTTTTTATCGATTCCCAAAATCTTATAATAATCTATATAAGCCATAGTATCATTGATTTATTCAAATTTAGGAAATTTTGCTGCAATCTTAATTTAAAGAACTGTTAAACTTTAAAGTGAATATTTTATTTTAGCTCAAAAATTATCTCATTGTTTTTCAAAGGCTTGCCATTCTTTTTCCTGATTTTTTATGTACCTGTTTTCTCACAAGTGCAGGATTCTGCAATGCATATTTCTGAAGTTCAGCTTGATGTCTACCGTAAACCGGCGAAACTCATCACGGCTACCAAATCGGTATCTGTAGCGCTTCCAAATTTTCTTTTACAGAACGCACCCGGCCGCCTTTTGGAATCATTAAATCTCTTGCCGGGAAGTAAAATGGAAGAACGATCCCCCGGAAGCTACCGTTTTTCGATTCGGGGAAGCACGCTGAGGTCTCCGTTCGGGGTAAGAAATGTGAAAATTTATCTTGATGATTTCTCCCTCACAGACGCTGCGGGAAATACGTATCTGAATATTCTGGATCCTGAAATCCTTCAATCAATTGAAATTTACAAAGGTCCTGAAAGTGGAGATTTCGGAGCAGTTACAGGCGGAACAGCTTTGCTTCAGACAAAAAATTCAGAAGAAAAAAGTTTTGGCATTTCAGCCGGAAGCTTCAGTCATTATAAAGGAAAAATTCGATTCGCTGAGCAGTTTAAAAATCATTTTCTGCAAGTCTATACCAGTTACGAAACCACGGATTCTTACCGTGACCACGCTGCATTACAAAGAAAATTCATGTTTCTGAACGACCGGTATCGCTATGGCCAAAACAACCAGTTCCACGTGCTGCTCCTGCTCTCCAAGGTTCATTACGAAACTCCCGGTGGATTAACGCTTGCCCAAATGCAGGAAAATCCCAGGCAGGCCCGGCCAAAAACTGCCACACTTCCGGGAGCCGCGGAACAGCAGGCCGGTATTTATAACAAAATGATTTTCGCCGGACTGTCTAATCTTATCAATTTTACTGAAAATTTTAGTCATTTTATTGTGGTACAGGGAAATTATAATGATTTCCGGAACCCTTTTATCACCAATTTCGAAAAAAGATTTGAAAACAATTTTACCGTTCGTACCCATTTAAATTTCGCTGAAAAATCGCTGAATTCCGTTTATGAAACACGTCTGGGTTTTGAAGGTGCGGCCGCAAAAGCAAGCATCAGAAATTTCGATAACAGGCTTGGAGTTCCGACGAATCCTCAGAATTTTGATAATATATATGCCAACAGCGGTTTTGTTTTCCTTTCCCAAAAAGCTGTCTTCGGAGAAAAACTGACGATCGACCTTGCCGGAAGCCTAAACTTAATGAACTACCGTTGGAAAAGCATTTTTCCGGAACAAACATCAGGCAACAGAAAATTTAAAAATGAATTTCTGCCGAATTTGGGGATTTCATATCTGTTGGGAAATGGATTTTCTGCTCGCGGAAAAATTGGGAAGGGAAATTCTGCTCCCACAACCGAAGAACTCCGCTCTTCAGCGCAGGAAATCAACCGCAGTCTGAATCCGGAATTTGGATGGAATAAAGAAATCGGCATCAGAAAACAGTGGGGAAATTTACTGTTTACTGAACTGAGTTTTTTCGATTTCAGGCTTAAAGACGCGATTGTAAGGAGGCAAAACGACAACGGTCAGGAATATTTTGTGAATGCCGGAGAAACGGTTCAAAAAGGAATTGAATTTGTTGCAGAGAGCCGAAAAATTCACATCAACAAAAAATTACTGAACAGCATAAAGTTCTATCTCGCAGGTAATCTTTATGATTTCATCTTTAAAAATTACATCAAAAACAGCGAAGATTTTTCAGGTAATCAACTCACCGGCGTTCCCTCCACCTCTTTGCAAAATCTGATGAATATTGAACTGTTGCAGGGTTTAAAAATAGATATCGCACATTTTTACACCTCGAAAATTCCACTGAACGATGCCAATTCTGTCTTTGCAGAACCTTCTTTTATCGGCAATATTTCTGCCAGCTATCTTTTGAAATCAAGAACTTTCATTGGAAGTTTATGCCTGAGCATTCAGAATATTTATAACACGCCGTACAGTTTGGGCTATGACACGAACGCTTATGGCAACAGGTTTTATAACCCTGCGGCGGGCAGAAATTATCTGCTTGGCATAAATTTAACGCTAAACTCACCGCTATGAAAAAACTTATTTACACCATGCTGATCACATTATTGGCCAGCTGTACCAAAGAAAAACCAAACTCACAACCTGCACAGAATAATTCGGCAGATGTTCCGGTAACTGGTTCTTTAAAATCCGTTCGAGAACAGACGAAAGAAAATATCTTGAAAAACCTCAATTCCGAAATTATATCTTATTTAAAATCAAACGATTACACACGTTTTTCGCAGTTTATACATCCACATAAGGGCATACGTTTTTCGATGTACGCGTATGTGCAACCTGAAAAAGACAAACATTTTTCCCGGGAAGATTTCAACAGATATATTTCAATGCCTACGAAATTTACCTGGGGAGAAAAAGACGGAACAGGCGATCTGCTTGTGGTTTCGCTGCAAAATTATTTACAACAGTGGGTTTTTAAAAGAGATTTCACGCAAGCTCAATTTTATTTGAATGAATTTAAGGGAAAAGGAAATTCACTCAATAACTTGTTAAAGATTTATCCTAACGCTGATTTCACTGAAAATTACATTCCCGGATCTGAGAAATACAGCGGCATGGACTGGAATTCTCTGCGTTTTGTTTTTGAGGAATTTCAGGGCAAATATTACCTTGTAGCCCTCATTAATGATGAATGGACTGTTTAATTTCCCGAGAAAAGAAATTTACCAATATCTTTGATTAAATTTTAAAATATGAAAGACGTTCTAAAGAACTACTCGGGAATTATTCTGCTTCTTACAGGAATTATTGCAGGCAGTTTTATCGGCATTTTTTTTCCGGCTGCTGTTATTTACCTGAAACCTCTGGGTGATATTTTCCTGAATTTGCTTTTTGTGAGCGTGGTACCGCTGGTATTTTTTGCAGTTTCCAATTCTATCTCATCGTTAGAGCAACAGTCGAAATTTGGGAAAATAATTTTCTCTATGATTTTTACATTTCTGCTCTTCATCATTATTGCTGCTCTGTTTACCATTGCGGCAGTTTATTTTTTTCCGACAGAAGCTTTACCTTCCACTTCTGGTGAAACAATCGATACCGGAGCCGAAACTTCGTGGGGCGACCGGATTGTAAGCTTTTTTACCGTGGGTGAATTCACCGAACTTTTTTCCCGAAAAAACATGCTGGCTTTGTTAATATTTGCTTTTCTTACGGGAACTGCAGTGAGAAAAACAGGTGATTCCGGGGCACCGTTCCGGCAATTTCTTGCTTCAGGCTACGAGGTAATGAAAGAACTGCTGCTCATCGTCATGAAAGCCGCTCCCATTGGTTTGGGAGCGTATTTCGCATATCAGGTTGCCACCGTCGGGCCTCAGCTTTTCGGATTTTATGCGAAGCCGCTCGGACTTTATTACATTGCCGGAACAGTTTACTTTCTCCTGTTTTTTACAATTTACGCTTTCATGGCGAAAGGAAAAGACGGTGTTCGGAAATTCTGGAAAAACAATATTTATCCGAGTTTAACGGCCATTTCAACCTGCAGCAGTTTCGCCACAATGCCTGCCAATTTACAGGCCGCCGCAAAAATCGGTGTGCCGGATGCAGTTGCCAATATTGTGATTCCCATCGGAAGTACGCTGCACAAAAACGGTTCCTCCATGTCGTCGATCATTAAAATTTATGTAGCGTTTTTAATTATCGGCGAAAATTTCTTCGATCCGATGAATCTGCTTCTCGCAATCGGAATCACGGTTTTTGTAAGTATTGTAGCCGGCGGAATCCCGAATGGAGGCTATATTGGGGAAATGCTCATGATTTCGGTGTACCAGCTTCCGGTGGAAGCCATTCCGGCAGTGATGATTATCGGAACTTTGGTAGATCCACTGGCCACCGTTTTAAATTCTACTGGAGATACCGTTGCCGCAATGTTTGTAACAAAAATTTCAGGTGAAAAATTTGAAGAACCAAAGGAGTTTTCGGTATAAATTAGAAAATTCAACCGTCTCCGAACATAAATTTTGAAGATCTGAAAAATATGTGCATATTTGAGATGCTGTGAGCAAACCTACAAACCCAATTCCTTACAGCACAATTTATGACGAAATTTTCCACTTTTGCCCTGCTTGTAAGCTTCGCTTTATTTACAAGTTGTGATTTCATTAAAAACACTTTCACTTACAAAGACAAAACTGAAAATTTTGTTGAAGCCCTAATGGATAAGAATTACGACGAGTGTATCAATCTGATGGCAACGGATCACGAGACGGCAAAAAAGACAAACCGGGATTCACTGAAATCTGGTTTAGATCAATTCAGGGCAGTAATAGGCAGCAATTTTGGAGATGGAAATTTTGAATACACCTTCATGAATGCCGAAAAGAAACGCTCTACCGTAGCCGCCGAAAATACACCACCCAATACCACACTGGCTCACATTGAATTTTCAAATGGAAAAAATATTGGCGTCTTTCAGGTTTTATTTGATGACACCTCCAATAAAATTCTCAACATACACACTTTGGAGATAAAAGCAGAGAAACCCAATATGTTGCTGTTCTGGCTTTTCGGAATTCTGCCATTAACTGTTTTATTATTCAATATTTATGTCATCAGAAAAATAAAGAAAAGCAATTTAAAGAGAAAATGGATAAAATACCTTGCAGTTATTGTTTTAAATGTACCGGCAATCTCTTATGCTGCGGTCGACGGCCTTTCGTATAAGCTTCTGAACTTTCAGATACTGTTTGGTGTTGGATTTTCATTTATGGGATATCTTGGCTCGGTGTGGACTTTCGGAATTCCTTTAGGTGGGATTTACTGGTTATGGAAGCTTCATCAACAGAAAAATTTAGCCTTTAATACTAAATCAACGTCTCAGATAATACCAGATTCACACGAAAAAACAACAGAAAATATGTAATTCATTTTACATTCCTGCGCTAATAGTAATCGCACGAGGAGATAAGGCTTTCTAAAAAACAATCAGTACTTGCAAATTAAAAAGCCGCTCTTTTGGAACGGCTTTTTATATAATTGTTATCGATAATCGTAGTATCGCGATCCAACCAAAACCTGATTTTCTGTTTCAATCTGGTTTAATCCAAAACCTTTATAATCTGAATTTACCGACGATTCCAGTTGTTTTCGGTGAAGTTTTTCGTAGGTTTCAAAATCAATGGCTTTTCTGTTTTTTAAATTCTCAAAAACATTCCATTTCTGAACTACTTCGCGCCAGGATTTTCCTACTTTTCCGGCAAAAACTTTCGCTTTCGAACCGCTTCCGTAGGCTAAAAACCCAATTTTCTGATCCTTCAGATCTTCCTGATTATCGTAACTCACCTGCATTGCCGAAAGCAAAGCCATGAAAACCGAAGCCGTGTACATATTGCCCACTTCGGAGGAAGCGCGTTGTGAAGGCTCAATTTTTCGGTTGATGAAGCTTAAATATTCTTCAGATTTTGCAACGGCTTTTTGCTCCTCAGGAGTTCCGTACGGAAGATTGTTCTCGAGGCTGAAAAGTTCAGTAAAAACTCTTTTCCCGTGAAACGCATAGGGTAAATGGAAAATTAGGTAACGCCAGTTTTCATAAGGTTTTTCGAGTCCTGTTTGCTCTTTGTAATGTTCGTAAGCTTCGCGAATTCTGTCCTGATAACACTGGTTGGAATACTGCCCATCAAAAACCGGTTCGTCAGTAAAAATTTCAATTTTATCGGGCATGGATGCTGCGGCAGATTTCAGATCAGATTTCAACGCTGCCCTTCTTGGTTTAAAGAAATCGAAAACACTTTCTGTGGCTACACCGTACACATTTTCAATTTCCAAAAGTCGAGGATTATTGGACAAAAGAAGTGCAACCGCGCCTCCACCCTGGGTATATTCGCCCGAGCTTTCCAGCTCATATTTTGCATAATCTGATGCGATTACCACGGCTTTTTTACCGGGATTTGCACGGCAGAAATCCAGGCAGTTCTGCAAAGCGTCCACAGCGCCTACACAAGCGAACGTCATATCCACCACATCACAGTTTTTGAAACATCTTGCTCCGAAGTCCTTTTCCAGAAGTGCTTCCACCATTTGCATCGCATAGGTTGCGGTAGGTTTTGCTGCATCCAGGGCACTTTCGGTACCGAGATAAATGCGGGAAATTTCTTTTGGATTGAGGTGGTAATCTTTAATCAGTTTCAGTAAAGCTTCCGCAGCAAAAGTTGCTGCATCTTCATGCACATCCGGAAAAGCCATTTTGTGTAAGCCCAAACCTTTCTCGAGTTTCGCAGGCTCAATGTTTCTTTTTTCTGCTAAATCTTTAATTTCTAAATAAAGGGAAGGAACGTGGAAGCTTGCCGCTTCAATACCGTAAATCATACTGCTTAATTTTAGACAAATCTCCGAAAATTATCTTCCATGAGAAAATAAAAATTGCCGGAACTGCTGCTCCGGCAAAAATTTTAACACTGATACATAAGTTTATTTGTAAGCTTCAATCGTTTTATTAATCAAATCGATCTGCTGATTGATGGTCGGGCTGGCAGGATTTGCCTTCAACACTGCCATTTTTTTAGCCAGACCTTCTTTCAGAATCTGAACAATCATCATTTTTGCCTGCGGATTATTACCGAGCTGGCCTTTTACCTGAGTTAATATTTTGGTAACATTTTCAGTCGCTTTCAGGTTATCAGAACTCATGATCCAGTTATAGCCGTCTTCTGCAGCGGCTCCCAATTCGGGATTCTGGAATTTCAAAAACGGATAAAAAGCTGCGGTAGAAGCAATCGCAGGCATTTGCTTTTCAATTTTGTTTTTCACAATAATCGGTAAAAGTTCTGCAATTAAATCTTCACTTGCTCCATCAAGATCAATGCTGCTGGCCAAAGTCGCTACTTTTGAAGGATCAACCGCTGCAATCCCGGAAAGTGAACTGCCCTTTACCGCATTGGAAACTGCATTCATGCCCTTTTCAAAAACTGGGAGATATTTTTTGTCTTTTGTTTTTGCCAGAGCAGAAATTGCTGCTGCCTGAACCAAAGTTTTCGGATCTTCGGAAGCCATTTTTTCCACTGTTGACAACGCTGCTTTTGCCTGATCAGGTTTTGATAAATCTAATCCACTCAACGCTTTCATTCTGATTCTGAAATTGGAATCTTTCAAGGCTGCCACCAAAATTTTCAGTGCCGCAGGATTGGCGCCTTTATTCTCTGCAGCATGCTCTACCGCTCTGTAACGGCTCAAAAATTCCTTGGAATTCGAATACTGTGCAAAATACTGCTCCGATGTTTTCTCGCCAGTAAATTCTCCCAGTATTACGCCATCAGCATTCAGATTGATGAAATCGGGGTTTTTGGAAACCGGGAAGGTGAAAACATTTTTATCTTTCGCAGAAACCCAAACATTTTTTCTGGCAGGTTTTCCGTTTTCGTAGATATCAAGTGCCAACGGAAACTGGAAATTACCGCCCAACTGGTCCTGACTCACTGTAATTTTCACTTCTTTTTTCACCGGTTCAAAGGTTGTGGTGTAAGAAACTTTCGGGTGTCCGCTGTTGAAGTACCACTGATTGAAAAACCAGTTCAGGTCTTTACCCGAAACTTTTTCGAGGGACAGACGGAACTGATGCGCTTCGCCCGTGCCGTATTCATTGGTTTTCAGATAATCGTGCATTCCGGCCCAAAACGCTTCGTCACCAAGATAATTTCTCAACATGTGAAGAATAGAGCCGCCTTTATTGTAGGAAACCGCATCGAACATATCTTCTTTGTGATGGTAATTAAATCTTACCAAATCTTTGGTAACATTCGAAGGGTCGCGGAAATACCCTTCAGCAGCCTTCATCAACGTATAATCTGCGAAATCTTTTCCATATTTATATTCGTTCCAAAGATATTCGGAATAGTTGGCGAAAGATTCGTTTACGGTAAGGTTGCTCCAGCTTTCGGTGGTTACCAGATCGCCAAACCAGTGGTGGAACAGTTCGTGCGAGATTACATCTTCCCAGCGGTTTTCGTCGATCAGGTCGCCGGGTTTTTGCTGTGCCGATTCCTGATGAAGGACCGCAGTGGTATTTTCCATCGCACCGGAAACATAATCTCTGGCGGTAATCTGCGCATATTTGGACCACGGATAATCGTAATTCAGTTTTTTAGAAAAGAATTCCAACATTTCCGGCGTGTTTCCGAAAATCTGTTTCGCGTACGCTTCATATTCTTTTTCAACATAATAATCTACCGGAATATTTCTCCATTTATCTTTCACCACGGCATAATCTCCCACTCCCATGAAGAACAAATAGGGTGCGTGTTTCTTATCCATCACCCAGTGATCGGTACGCAGTCCGTTGCCTTCCTTAACCGACGATTTCATTAAACCGTTGGATAAAGTGACATATTTATCGGGCACGGTCATATAAATTTCCTGAGTGGTTTTCTGGTTGGGTTTGTCGATGGTGGGGAACCATGCGGAGCTAGCCTCTGTTTCGCCCTGCGTCCAGATTTGGGTAGGTTTATCAGCGTCTTTTCCCTGTGCGTTAACAAAATAAAGACCTTTAGCGTCTGTAATTGCTGCGCTACCTTTGTCTTTCACTTCGTTGGGACGTGCTGTATATTTAATGTAAACCGTATAATCCTGATTTCGGGTATAGGTTTTATCTAAAGTGATTCTGAGTATATCGTCTTTGTACGCGTACTTCAATGGAGTTTTGGCTCCGTTTTTATCCAAAGCAACCTCGTGGATAAGCATCGCTTTTGCATCCAGAATCAGGGAATCCGAAGGATAGAAATGCGGACTGGCAGTTAGCCATTCTTCCCCATTCATCTGCTCTTTGGCATAATCGAAATTTACTTTGAGTTTCGTATGCTTAAGCTCGGTTGATTTGGTGTGGGTTTGTCGATATTCGGTTTTTCCGGAAGTTTCGGTTTGTGCAAAAATGGCATTGGAACTGAATAACGTACCAAGAAATAAAGCCGCAATGAATATTTTCTTCATAATATTTTGAAAGATTTTTTCGGTGTAAAATTTAAAAATGATAGGTCACGTTTTCTTACAGAAAGTTACAAAAAAAAGTGAAGCCTGCTGCTCCACTTTAAACTTTGAATTATTCTTAAACCGCAACCGGCGCCTTAATTCCGGGATAAGGTTCGTAATTTTCAAGTGTGAAATCTTCAAAACCGAAATCAAAAATATTTTTGATCTCAGGATTAAGTTTCATTGTTGGTAAAGCTTTTGGAGTTCTTGAAAGCTGTTTTTTCACCTGTTCGAAATGATTGTTGTAAATATGTACATCGCCGAAAGTATGTACATAATCGCCCACTTCTAAATCACAAACCTGCGCAACCATCATCAAAAGCAACGCATAACTTGCAATATTAAACGGAACTCCCAGGAAAACGTCGGCACTTCTCTGGTACAGCTGAAGCGACAGTTTTCCATCGGCAACATAAAACTGAAACATCGCATGACAAGGAGCTAACGCCATATTGGGAATTTCCGCAACATTCCATGCGGAAACGATCAATCTTCTGGAATCCGGATTTTTTTTAATCTGATCGATGACCTCCGAAATCTGATCGACGATTTTTCCGTCAGCGCCGGCCCAGCTCCTCCACTGAGCACCGTAAACCGGCCCCAGATCACCGTTTTCGTCGGCCCATTCGTTCCAGATCGATACACCGTTATCGGTAAGATATTTAATATTGGTATCGCCATTCAGAAACCACAGCAGCTCGTAAATAATTGATTTTAAATGGACTTTTTTGGTGGTCACGAGCGGAAAACCTTCAGATAAGTTGTACCGCAGCTGATATCCGAAAACACTTCGGGTGCCGGTGCCGGTTCTGTCGGTTTTATCGGTTCCGTTATCGAGAATATGCTGGAGAAGATCGTGATAGTTTTGCATTTTTAGGAGAAAATTTAAGCAATATGTATGTTTCAAAAATACGCAAATTTTCACCAAAGATTGATGATGCTTTGCTTTAAATTATTCAGAATAAATTCGTCTCCTTTGCTTTTTCCCTGCATTGCTTTAGCCAGAGGGCTTTCGGTAGAAATCACAAAAATCTTCTTTTCCTGAAACCTGATTTCTCCCAAAGAAACCGCAATATAAAAAAAGCCTTTTTCAGTTTCAACCAGCGAACCCAAACCAATAACCGAATATTGGTTGGTGTTGATTAATTTTAAAGAATTCAGTGCTTTTAAATTTTCATTAAGCTGAACCTGAAGGTTATTAATTTCCTGCTGCACCATCTCGCGTGAGGTTTCATACTTATCGCCCATCGAACTTTTGGTTTCGTTGTTGGCGGCGCGGGTTTCGGAAATCAGATGTTCTAAATAATCAGTTTTCTCTGACAATTTCCCGCGGATGATTTGAAGGATCTCGGATTTATTCATGATTATCTTAATTTTAGCTAAAGCCTTACCGCTGTATTTAACAAAAACGGGCTAATGCCCGTTTTCATTCATCATTACTATGAACTGATGATTATTTTTCGAATACGGCGTAGCCGCCAGCTTTCAGCACAAAACCTTTGTCCTGTGAAAAGTCTCTTGTTTTCTTTTCGAAAATATCTTTGTAAACGCCCGCCACTTTGTCATCGGTAATCTGGAATGTTACTGCTTCTTTAGACATGTTCAGCACGGTTAAAACCTCATCTTTTCCGTTTTTTCTGAGGTAAGCCATTACTTTATCATCTGCAGAAGTGCGCAGGGCAATAGTTTTTGCTTCCGGATCGCCACCGCGTAAAGCAGGATTGCTCGACTTTAGATTCAACAATGTTTTATAAAAATCGTGAAGTTCATACGTTCCGTTCCATGGAATTGGATCTTTGGTAAAAAACTCCAGTCTCTTGGTTTTTAAAGGAAGTTCCTGACCGTTGTAGATCAAGGGAACACCGTTCCATGTAACTGAAAATACCGCTAGAGGTTTTGCAAGTAGACCATATTTTTCATACTCGGTTCCGTTCCAGGTGTTTTCGTCGTGGTTGGAAGTAAACCAGGCGCGCATGGAATTGTCGCCAATTGCGGTATATCTTCCGAGCAGATTTTTTAAATCACCGAAAGACGCTTTGCCTTCGTTATAGTCTTTTGTTTTGTGCATCCAGTTCCAGATGTAACTTGCATCAAACACTTTACCGTAATCTGGATTATCGAGTTCATCGAATTCGCCTAACCAGAATAAAGGTTTTACTTTCTCAACTTCAGGTCTGGCCTGCTGCCAGAAATCGACTTCAACCCAAGCTGCTAAATCGCATCGGAAGCCGTCGATATTGGTTTCGCGTACCCAGAATTTCATGGCTTCGATCATGGCCAATCTCATCTGCGGATTGCTGTAATCGAGTTCGATGATATCATCCATTCCGGAAGCAATCTGGAAATCGTTGGTTTTTGGATCTTTTAAATAAAACTCAGGGTTTGTTTTGGTCCATACATGATCCCAGCCGGTGTGGTTGGCTACCCAGTCGATGATGACTTTGAAACCCATTTTGTGCGCTTTGTTTACCATGTGCTTGAAATCCTCCATCGTGCCGAATTCCGGATTGATCGCCGTATAATCCTGCGCTGCATACTGGCTTCCCAAAGGTCCTTTTTTATTTTTCTGAGCAATTGGAGTGATAGGCATAAACCAAAGCGTTTTTACTCCCATTTCTTTCAGTCGCGGCATTTCTTTTTCGAATGCGCGGAAGGTGCCCTCTTCGGTATATTGTCTTATATTAACTTCGTAGATATTGGTGGTGTGTTTCCATTCACTGGGCAACTCGTTCATTGTTGTAGATTTTTGTGTGGTACAGGATGCGATTCCCAGTCCGATGATTGCTAAAAGTATGAGTTTTTTCATGCTGATGATTTGCTAGCAAATGTAATGGTTTTTTTATTAAATTCGGGTTGCGGAAGTAATCTTTTGAAGGAACTGAATGTTAAAAGTCATTAAAAAACCCCGGGAATTCCGGGGTTGTATTTTTAAACTTCATCAGTATCATCTTCTTCAAAGAAATCATCATCAAAGTCATCTTCTTCATCATCGAAATCTTCGTCTTCGTCGGCAAACTCACCTGTATTAAAATCGTCGCCAAAGTTTTCGAAATCATCTACCAAAGGTATTGTTGAATTCTTCTGTGCTTTCTTTCCAGATTTGCTTGGTGCTTTCAGCGGCATGTTTCCGAAACGGAAAACAGTGATGGGGTAATTTACGGCAGGCTTCTCGTCGATAATTTCGATCAGCTCGCAGAAGAACTCCCAAAGATCCATAAAACCGTACTGGAAATGTACTTTGTCTCCTACTTTTTCGAAGGCTTCGCTGATATATACATCCGACATTATTTCGCCGTCACCGTCGTCACTCATGTCTTCCAGCGGCACCGTTTTAACCACCATTCCCTCTTCATCAAGAATATTGAAAAGCGACAAATCCTCTCCCATGAGGGTAAATGCGCTCTTGATTCCCAAATGCAGATTCCAGAGATTCTGTTTATCCTTGATCTCAACATCACGGAAGATATCATCTTTGGTATCTAAAATAATACGGATTTTATAAACCATTTTTAGTTTAAATTTAGATAGATTTTAGAATTAACTTACGGATACAAATATAAAACAATTGCATTTTGACAAAAAAGAAATCGCAGCGTTTTTATTAAAAAAGTTTTGCTTACATTTTGCGTTTTCTAATTGCTTTTTTCCAGTAAAAAAGTAAACCGTGTACCTTCCAAATATACACTTTCTACGGAGATATTTTCGCCGTGTGCATCCAGTATATGCTTTACGATTGCAAGGCCCAGCCCCGAACCTCCGTCGTTGCGGTTTCTGCTGGTTTCTACACGGTAAAATCTTTCGAAAATACGTGGCAAAACTTCGGGCTTAATTCCCATTCCGTTGTCCTCTACTGTTACCAGGACTTTGTTTTTAAGAATGGTGGTTTTAATGGTAATCTGCGCCTTGTCGCGGTTGGCGTAATGAATGGCATTTGAAATTAAATTGATAAGAACCTGAGAAATTTTCTGCTTGTCGGCATTCACAAAAATCTGTGGCGACACTGTCTGCAGCTGTACTCTGGCGTCTTTTCGTACCGCTTCCAGGTCAAGAAGATCGATGATTTCGCGTATAACACTGTTAATATCGAAACTGCAAATATTGAGCTTGATTTCGCCGGATTCGTACTGGTTGATCATGTCCAGATCCTTTACAATATTAAGGAGTCTCTCGACAGATTTATCGATTCTTTCCAGATATTTGTCCCGGATGGCCAGATTTTCTACGCCGCCATCCATAAGTGTTTCCACATAACCCTGAATGGAAAAAAGCGGTGTTTTGAGCTCGTGGGATACATTGCCGATATATTCTTTCCGGTAGGTTTCCATCTCTTTCATGGTTCCCATTTCGGTGGCATTTTTCTGGCTGAATTCGGAAACCCGTTCACCGAGTTCGCGCAGATTCATCTCATTGGCGGTATCGGGATTAATTCCTTCGGGAAGTATGGTCGAAATTTCTTTTACCTGCCTTTTACCGTAAACATTAAAGAGGTAATCCAGAATCACATAATTCAGCACAAAAATAAGCACTACACAAGCAAAGAGCGTAAGGTAAAAATTATTCTGGTTCTGAAAAGCTACACTGTTAGAATATTCGAAAAGCAGTGCTACCAGAGACATCGCCACGGTTAAAAATACAGAAGCGACCAAAGTAAGCCGGTGAAACCTCATGTTACAAATTTACACAACTAATTTATAACCAATGCCTTTTAACGTTTGAATCGTACCGATGCCGAGTTTTTCGCGCAGTCTTCGGATATGTACGTCGATGGTTCTTTCGCCCACAATTACATCGTTTCCCCAGACTTTTTCGAGGATTTCTTCGCGTTTGAAAACTTTGTTGGTGTTGGAAGCCAGCAGGTAAAGCAGATCGAATTCTTTTTTCGGGAGCAGAAACTGCTGTCCGCCTTTAGAAACCCGGAAGTTGTCTTTATCAATCATTAAATCTCCCACCGTAATATTCTTTGTAGTATCCGAAACCTGCGAGGTAAGCTGCAGTAAAGCATTAACTTTAGAAATCAGGATTTTTGGTTTAATGATTTTTACGATATAATCGTTGGCACCTGCCTGGAAACCGGCTAATTGGGAAAACTCTTCGCTTCTTGCGGAAAGAAAAACGATGAGGGTTTTCTGGAGTTCTTTAATCTTTCGTAAATCCTGGCAGGTCTCGATACCGTCTTTTTCGGGCATCATCACATCCAGTAGAATAAGATCCGGGATAATCTGTTTGGCTTTTTCAATCCCTTCATTGCCATTGCTGGCGGTATACACTTCGTAGCCTTCTTTTTCGAGATTGTAGGATAAAATTTCTAAAATATCCTGCTCATCATCAATCAAAAGAATTTTTTTCTGATTCATCTTTACTATTTAACCTTTCAAAGTTAATCAATTTTGAAAACAGGTGTTCACTTAACGGTAATATTCACAATTAGTTAATATTTGCCGTCGTATGTTCAAAATTTATTAAAACAAACTTAAGACTGTAGAAACACCAAAGCGGTGAGTTCTTTATTCCTTTGCAACGAGAGAAATTTATTAAAAAGAATCAAGTAAGATGAGCAAACTAAGTATTGCAGTTATTTTTCTAAGCTGTTCAACAACAATACTATACGCACAGGAAACAAGGAACGACACCATTAAGAAAGAAAAGCGCATTGAAGGAGTTACCATACAGGGCAGTGTTAAAAAAAGTTCTGAAAGCAACATTATAAGTCTTCAGAAAAAATCGGTGGAAGTAATTGAGCGTGTAGGTGCATCCCAACTCGAAAAACAGGGAGTTGGCGATGTATCGGTAGCGGTTACCAAAGCCACTGGCGCACAAAAACAGGAAGGCAGCGGCCAGGTTTTCATCCGTGGACTAGGTGATAGAAGCAATGCCACTACGATGAATGGTTTGCCGATTCCATCCAATGATCCTGTTTATAAAAACATCGATCTAAGCATCATAAAAACTGATATGATCGATTATGTAGGCCTTGAAAAAGTGTATAACCCAAAAGTGTGGGGCGACATGTCGGGAGCGAATGTAGATATTGTTTCTAAAGTATATACCGGTAAGCCTTATTTTAAAGTAAATCTTGGTTCGTCTGTTAATGCTAATGCGATTAATCAAAGTAATTTTTATTTGCAAAATGGCCCTGATTATTTCGGATTCAAACAAATTAATAAACCAAGTAACGCTGCTTTAGTAAATAACGGTTATGTTTTCAAAACTTCATGGGCGGATAGAGCGGTTTTCACACCGATTAATTCTTCACTGGGTATTGATTTCGGAAGAACTTTTAAAGTTGGTGAACAAGGAAAACTGAGCGTTTTCGGATTCGGTTCATTTGATAACAACTATGGTTACAAGGAAGGAATCATAAGATCTGTCGATAATGTAGGAATTGCAATGAAAGATCTTTTCGGAACTGAATATTCTTACGCTACGAATTCTACAGGATTGATTAACCTTAATTACAAACTGAACAGCAACCATAATTTGAAGTTTGTTTCTAATTACATCCACACTACGGAACAAAAATTGGAAAATTACGCCGGTTACATAAGAGATACCAACGAAAATAGAGCTGAAGAAACAGCTTTGCTTCGTAGAGCAAACTATAAAACCAATGATTTGTTCATCAATCAACTGGCCGGTGAACACAAGATTGCTTCTCCACTGAAATTATATTGGAACCTTGGGTACAACAGATTAGATAGCCGCAGACCAGACAGAATGCAGAATATCTCCATCTATAACCAAAGAACTGACTCTAATTATTTCGGAGCGAGTAATCCTGGAGCGAATCACAGATATTTTGATAAACTGATTGAAAACGATTATGTAGGCGACATCCACGCGGATTATGAAATTAACGAAAATGTAAAACTTACTTTCGGTTACAACGGAAGATATAAAGAAAGTGATTTCCGCGCTACACAGTTTAACTTTAGAATCAACACATCTCAAGGAAATTATTATCTAAATCCTGGGGATTACGGTAGTTTCTTCAACGCTACCAACTATGCTGCAGGACTTTTTGATATTGTAACTTTCCGTGGAGATATCAAATGGAATCCGGAAACTGCCTTGGTTCCTCAGTTCTACAACTCTGAAGTTTTAAATAATGCTGGTTACGCTAATTTAGAGTACAAGTTTAGTGATCGTTTTACAGCACAGGTCGGTTTAAGATACGATAATCTTGACCAAAAAATAGATTACAGCACTTCTATTAAAGAAGGAACGGTTGAGAAAAATTATTCTAAAATCTTACCTGCATTAAACTTGAAATATAGCGTAAACGATACGAATAACCTAAGATTCTCCGCTTCTAAAACTTATACTACTCCACTTCTTTTGGAAATTGCACCTTATGAGTATGAGGAAGTTGATGAGCTAAGTTTTGGTAATCCTGCGCTTTATCCATCAGATAACTACAATGCAGACCTAAAATGGGAGTGGTTCCCGAAAAAAGGTGAAGTAATATCTGTTACAGCATTCGGGAAATACATACAAAATCCAATTTCCAGAGTTACCGTAAACTCTTCCTCCAATTCAGTTTCATTTGTGAATATCGGAGACCAAGGTCATGTTTTCGGAGTGGAAATGGAATTTAGAAAAGATCTTTACCAAAACAATAATACAAGGATTTACACTTTCTTGAACGGTACATACCTAAACACCAACCAAGATCTTGATAGAGAAAAAGTTGTTGCAGAAACCACAACTTCTTACAGCAACACAATTTCTATCGACCCATCAACATCAAGCGACAAAATGCAAGGTGCGTCCGATTTCCTTGCAAACGTGAACCTTGGTTTCGAACAAAAATGGGGAAGCCAAAACGCTTTGGATTTGGTGGTTTCTTACTCCCATATTTCCGATAACATCTACGCTATTGGATATGCAAACAAAGGAAACCTTGTGGACAAAGCCATCAACGTATTAGATGCAGTTGCAAAAGTGAAATTTGCTAACGGAATCGGATTTTCAGTAAGTGGTAAAAACCTGCTGAATCCTAGCTTCAAAAGAGTACAAGAAAATACAAACGGCGATGTTTCTGTAAGAGATTATAAAAAAGGAACTAACATAGGAGTAGGAGTTTCCTACGAATTTTAATAAAAATAAAAATAGATTAAATCTAAAAGTAAATATTATGAAAAAGAATCATTTAAAAGTATTAGCACTATCGCTACTATTACCTGCAACTTTTGCTGTACAATCTTGTAATAACGGAGATGACGATCCAATAACTCCTGTAACTCCTGTAGGAATTGCAGCGAATCCAAACGATTTTAAAGGAGATGTAAAATCTGGCGAGGTGGTAACTTTGGATGCAACTAAAGTATATAAATTAACAGGGGCTGTACACGTAAAAGACGGTGGACAATTGGTAATTCCTGCCGGAACAAGAATCGAATCTACTGGTGGTACCGCTGCTTATGTTACTGTTGAGCAAGGTGGGAAAATCTTCGCAAACGGAACTGCTTCTGCGCCTGTAGTATTCACTTCACCTGCTGCTACGCCAGGAAGCTGGGGCGGTATTGTAATCGCTGGTAAAGCTCCTATCAACAAAGGAACTACCGCTTCTGCTGAGGTTGGAAACGCTACGTATGGAGGTACTGCTACAGATGATAACTCAGGTTCATTAACTTATGTAAGAATCGAATATTCTGGAGCAATCTTTACAGGTGAAAAAGAATTCAACGGACTTTCTCTTTTCGGTGTAGGAAAAGGTACAACCATCAGCAACATCGCTGTACTCAACGGAGCCGATGACGGAGTAGAATTCTTCGGTGGTACTGTGAATGTATCTAATATTATTTCTGTAGGAAACGAAGATGATGCAGTAGACTGGACAGAAGGCTGGAACGGAACTGCAACGAACCTTTATACCAAAAGAAGAAGCAACGGAGTTGGAAACAGAGGAATCGAGGCG
Organism: Kaistella yananensis; assembly: GCF_026107505.2. Classification (NCBI taxonomy): domain Bacteria; kingdom Pseudomonadati; phylum Bacteroidota; class Flavobacteriia; order Flavobacteriales; family Weeksellaceae; genus Kaistella; species Kaistella yananensis. The sequence continues at coordinate 889,795 of NZ_JAPCHZ010000001.1, forward strand.
GATAATAACTCGAACGATAACAATGCTTCGCCAAGATCGAACCCAACCATCAAAAATGCTACTTTCATTGGTGCTAAAAACGACGGAACTGAAAGCGACGGATTGAAACTAAGATTTGGAACTTATGCAACAATGGACAACGTTGTCCTTTCTAACTGGAAAACAGGAATCAATGTAGAACATGATGCATCAGTGTCTTATTTTAACGGTGGCGGAAAAATCACTAATGTGAAATTTGACGCTGTAGATAAAATTGCGTCCGCTAAATCCTCTGCTGGAGCTAGTGTTGATGTACAAGCGAACACTTTTACCGAAAACACAAGTGCAACGGGAGCTGGAAGCGGAACTGCAACTCCATCTTGGGCGGCAACTTGGTCAAGCTTATAATAGTTTTTCACTTCTACTCATATCAAATTAGACCATCGGAATTTCCGGTGGTTTTTTTTGTTAACATTAAGTTCATATTGCAATCTCCTGAAATCATGCATTTTAAACCGTTTTTCTGTTCCAATATTAAATTTTAACTTTCCTATGTGAATTTAATATGAATTATTTGTTAATTAAAAATGAATTTACTTGCTTTGTATAACAAAACAGAAATTTACTTACTCATTCACACAAATAAAAAAAGGAATAACATGAAAAATATGGCTAAAATACTCGGGGTTTTTGGGATTTTAATAGCAGCAGGATTCACTTCAAATATCAGCGCGCAAGACAGCAACGTTATAAAAGAAGTTAAAATTAATTCAAACGACGGCTTCGGTGAGTTAAGAAATCTGGTAATGCAGAATTTCGATTTTACCAATCCGGAGTTTACGGAAGGAAAAATCAACAGCACTGTTAGTTTTGAAGTTGCTGAAAACGGCAGAATTTCACACGTTTCGGTAAACGGCGACTGTAAATATGTAAACAAAGAAATCGAAAACGTGATGTCGAATCTTCTATACAAATTCGACAACGCTTCTAAAATGAACAGCGTTTATGCGCTGCCGGTTACTGTTTTTATTGCCTCCAAATAAGAGGTTTGAAAACTTCGGTCATGATAAAATAAAACACCTGCAGATTTGCAGGTGTTTTTTATTCTTCGTCTTCGTACTGTTCCAGATAATAGGTAAATGTAAAATCGTCGAGTTCGTCATCGGCATCCTCGAGCGTTACAAGCAAATCTTCGAAAATTTCGAGCTGGTCAACACTCATATTTACAAATTCGATATGAAGCGGAAGTTCTACAAACCCCGTGAGTGAATCGTAAAGCGCATCCAAATTGTCACCGAAAAATTCCGGAAGTGTCAGTTTTTCCTTTAACTGGACATAAAAATCATCATAATCGCCGATGTCTGTAAAATCGATATAAACTGTTTTCATTTCTATTTTTTAGATGTGATTTAAAGTTTTTCTATTGCTTTTCAAAAGATTTGTAATGGTTTTTAGTCAGCCAAACTTCACCGTTTTTGGTGAAGACAATTCGGTCGGCATTTCTGCGTCCGCAGTTGTAATTTACATCCGCCTCAAAATATTGTGCTCCTGTGGGTAAAGTCTTTTCACGGTTGCTGAATCTATCGCCACCAATCGCACGACCAGGCAAAACATCGCATAAATTTCCCTCTGATGCCACCCAGCCCTGGCTTCGGGCTTCACCTTTTGTAAGATAATAATCCGGAAGTTTTCTGTTGGCTTTCACATAATCAATGACCAGTTTCTCTTCGGTGAGTTCATCAATATTTCCCGAACTTTCTGAAGAATTTCTTTCCTGATTATCATTAAAACTTTCGTTTCTGGTTTGCTTTTTAACAACAACGTTTTCCTGGTTTTCAGGCTGTGGTTTTTTTTCGATTTTATAATTCTCGAAAAGATACATTACCAAAAATGCGCTCAGCATTCCGATGATAAAAAATAAGACAAGCTTAAAGTTCTGTCTGTTCATATTTTAATTTTAGATTAAGTTCAATATTCTTCTTTAAACTTGAATAATTTCTCTTGATTCTTTTTTCTTTTTCCCTTGGCTCTTTTTACTTTTTACCTGGCTTTTTATCTCCATTCTTCTGGAATATCGCAAACCGGGATTGGCTGCATTTTGTGCTGTGCAGCTTTATTCATTCTGCTGAAAATTTTATACACTTCCAAATCTCTTCCCGAGTAATCCGCTTCTGTTTTGGTTCCCCATTCTTTCTGAATTTTTTCGAGCTCCGGATAAGTTGCGCCAATCTGCTGCTCATCAGTTCTTTCCACATCCCAAAGTCCGTCGGTTGGAATTGCGTTCTGAATGGATTCTACCAGATTCAGCGATTTCGCCAGTGCGTAAACCTCGGTTTTATAAAGATCGGCAATCGGCGAAACATCTACTCCTCCGTCGCCATATTTGGTATAAAAACCAATCCCGAAATCCTCAACTTTATTCCCGGTTCCGCAAACAAGAAGTCCGTTGAGTTGTCCGAAATAATAGAGCGTGAGCATCCTGAGTCTTGCTCTGGTATTGGCAAAAGCAAGTTTTTCTTCCGGATATTCCTGGTCATCTGCCTTAAAGGATCTGTATAGTTCATCGAAAGCCGGCGTAAGGTTAAGTGAAATGGCTTGAATGTTCGAAAATTTAGATTTCAGGTCTTCAATATGTTCCCAGGCGCGGTTCACCTGATCTTCTTTCTGATGAATCGGCATTTCGATCAAAAGTGTCTTCAGTCCCGTCATTGCACAAAGTGTGGATACAACTGCGGAATCTACACCTCCCGAAACACCAATTACATAACCATTCATTTTTGCATTTTGGGCATAATCTTTCAGCCACGAAACTATTTTTTCTGTTATTTTTTCTGTTTGCATTTTTGCTGGGTTTAAACTGAGGAACTTAGATGGAAGAATCCTTAAAATTTTCCTTATTTTTGCCTCTTAAATCTGATGTAAAAATAATGAAGTTTTTTAGATATTTGCTTTTTTCAGCCGTTTTCATTTTCGGTGCAGTTTCCTGCAAAAAAGATGCTGAAAACATCTGGGCGGTGGAGATTAAAGAGCCTGCTCCTAAAGTTGAAATCACCGATATTTCAAAAGAATTTTACAATACCGGCGTTCCGCTGGAGGATTTCAAACAGAAATATCCCTGGTTTCAGGGCAGTGTTTCAGATGAAGATTACAGCACAAGACGCGCCGATACGGCTGAAGTTAAGATTTATAAAGAAGCTATTTCTAAGATCGACATCGCAAAACTCAACAGCGATTTAACGGATTTGTTTTCTCACATCAAATACTATTTCCCAGAATTTAAAACACCCCAAGTCTATCTTTTTTCCTCTGTTTTGAGCGGAATTATGGAACCAGTTTTTTACAGAGATGACGTGAATATGCTTTTTATTGACATTACTGGATTTATGGGCGAAAACAATCCTAATTATAAAGGTTTGGAGCAGTATTTCCAGACTTCGATGAATCCGCAGAATATCGTTCCTAAGGTTTCTGAAGTTTTAGCAAATTATTTTGTGCAGCCAAATCCCAATCACCAGAAATTTATCGACGAGATTATTTATCAGGGGAAAATTATGACCCTTCAGGATGCTTTCTTACCAGATTTTCCTGATTATTTAAAAATGCATTATTCCCAGAAACAATTTGAATGGGCAACAGAAAACGAAATAAACATCTGGAATTATTTCGTGGAAAACAACCTGATTTTCAGTGACGATCTCCGGCTAAAAGAGCGCTTCATCAATCCGGGGCCGTTTTCAAAATTCTATACCGAAATCGATAACGAATCTTCCCCAAGAGTCGGAATTTTCACCGGATGGCAAATCACCAGAAAATTCTTTCAGCAAAATCCTGAAACCAAACTTACCGATTTCCTGAAAATGAACGCTCAGGATATTTTCAACCAAAGCAATTATAAACCTAAATATTAAAAGAGTTCGCTTTACCGCGATTCCGTAACCCAATAAATCATGAGAAAAACCCAGATTACCATAGACGTAGAACTCGACGAAAACCACATTCCCGAAACCATGACCTGGAACGCACAGGATGGCGGAATCGAAGCCCAGGAAACCAAAGCCACTATGATCTCCGTGTGGGATGATAAAGCGATGGAAGCCCTGAGAATTGATCTTTGGACGAAAGATATGCCGGTTGACCAAATGAAAATGTTCCTTCACCAAATCCTCGTGTCATTGGCTAATACTTATGAACGTGCGACCGGCGAAGAAGATGTTGCAAAATGGATGGAGGAAATGGCCGAAGAATTCGCAGCCAAATCGGCAATAAGAATGTAGCAGGCGGTTTGCTGATGGCCTTTGGCTGATGGCAACTTTAAAACTTAACAATATGCAAATAGGATAAGCCAAAAGCGAAAAGCCATTTGCAATAAGCAATACAATTATGAATTTTAATACCAAAGTAATCCACGGTGGTCAACACCATGAATCCGCGACAGGATCGGTGAATGTACCCGTTTTTTTAACCTCAACTTTTGCGCAGAAATCTCCGGGAATCCATTCCGGTTACGAATATTCCAGAGCGGCAAATCCTACCAGACAAGCATTGGAAGATAGTTTGGCTAGCATTGAAAACGGCGCGCGAGGTTTAGCTTTCGGTTCCGGTTTGGCGGCAATCGATTGTGTTCTTAAATTATTAAATCCGGGCGATGAAGTAATTGCGGTTGACGATCTTTACGGCGGAACTTACAGAATGTTCACCCGCCTTTTCGAAAAATATCAACTGAAATTTACCTTCGTGAATTTTGACGATGTTTCGAAAATTTCTGATTTAATTAGCGATCAAACGAAATTAATCTGGATTGAAACTCCAACAAATCCATTGATGAAACTGGTTGACATCAAAGCAGTAACAGATTTAGCAAAAGGAAAAGATATTTTGGTTGCGGTGGATAATACTTTCGCGACGCCATATTTGCAAAGACCCATTGATTTGGGAGCTGATATTGTGATGCACTCCGCGACAAAATATCTTGGCGGACACTCCGATGTGATTGCAGGAGCACTGATTGCTAAAACAGCTGAACTGGGCGAAAAACTCCATTTTATACAGTTTGCGAGCGGTGGAATTCTCGGTCCACACGATTCTTATTTGGTTCTTCGTGGAATTAAAACGTTGGCATTACGAGTACAGAGACATTCGGAAAACGGAATGGCTGTTGCAAAATATCTGGAATCTCATCCTGCCGTGGACAAAGTGATTTATCCAGGTTTGGAATCTCATCCTCAACACGATTTGGCAAAAAAACAGATGAAGGATTTCGGTGGAATGGTTTCTTTCACCTTTAAATCTGGAAAAAAAGAAGATGCCATCAAGTTTTTAGAAAAAGTAAAAGTGTTCACGTTGGCAGAATCTCTAGGCGGTGTAGAATCTTTGGCAAATCATCCTGCGTTGATGACTCACGCATCGATTCCGGCAGAGAAACGTGCAGAATTAGGCATTACCGACGATTTGGTAAGACTAAGTGTAGGGATTGAAGATGAAGCGGATTTGATTGCTGATTTGGAAAAAGCTTTTTCTTAAATTTCTAAGAATTAGCCGCAAATATTAAAAAATAAACCTTCAAGTTCCGAAAAGCTTGGAGGTTTTTTACACTTTTGAGCATGACAGAATTTCAAAAATACATTCAACGGTATGTAGACCTTATTCCAACTGAAAATTGGCTGGAAGAAATGAAAAAAACAAGTGAAAAAACCGTTGCACTTTATTCATTTTTAGCAGAAGAACAATCAAATTTCGCATATGCTGAAGGAAAATGGACGCTGAAAGAACTTTTGCAACATTTAATTGATGCGGAAAGAATTTTCGCTTACCGTGCTCTTCGTTTCGCCCGAAATGACCAAACCGAACTTGCGGGTTGGGACGAAGAAGCCTACGCAAAACATTATTTTTCTTCTGAAAGATCGGTGCAAAGTCTTATCGATGAATTTGAAACCGTGAGGAAATCTTCTACTCTTTTTTTTGAAAATTTAAATAAAATTCAACTTTCGGCAACAGGAGTTGCAAATGGAAATGAAATTTCGGTAGAAACGATAGGGAAATTGATCGTAGGTCATACAATTCACCATTTGAATATTATTGAGGAAAGGTATTTATCAAAATTTTAATTTTTTATAAGTTTTGGCTAAAGCCAAAATTATCCGCAAATTAAAAAGTGGGCTAAAGCCCACCGCTTCTGATACTTTTCCAATTAGAAACTAAAAGTTCGGTTGAAACTGTGATAATTTTTCCGGATATGATTTACAAAGTTCAATAGGAACGGGCTTTAGCCCATTTTTTTTGATCCCTAGACTCGGCTTTAGCCAAAACCTATCAAAATTTTTTATATTTGAATAAACCTATTGCCATGTCATTGATTAAAATTGATGTGCATCTTGTTTTTTCAACTTTAGAAAGAAAAGGTTTTCTTGATTCAAAAGAATTACGGGTTTCTGCTGAGAAATAATTTTCAAAATTCAACAAAATCATTCGACTAAATTTTAATTTACCAAATCCATTAAAAAATGAACTGCCCTTGTTGCTCTGGAAATCTTTACGAAAATTGCTGTAAACCCTTTCATTCGGTAGAACAACACGCTCCCACTGCGGAAGCTTTGATGCGATCGAGATTTTCGGCTTTTGCAATTCCGAATGGTGAATATTTGATGGAAACCACGCTCCCTGCAAAAAGAAAATTCCATAACAAAAAGGATTTGCAGGAATGGGGAGAAATCAACGAATGGACGAAATTGGAAATCTTGAAATCAACTTTAAACCAAGTAGAATTTAAAGCTTATTATAATGATGAAAATGGAAAACCGCAAATTCATCATGAACATTCGCTTTTTGAAAATGTGAACGGAAGATGGTATTATGTTTCTGGAAAATTTATAGATTAATTTATGGTTTCCTTTTCTCCTGCTTCTTTTTCTGTCGTAGGACATAGAGATAAAGACTTTCCACTTACGATCTGGCCCAATCAGTTTTTCTAAGGAATTTTACCGAGGAATTGATACTCGGATTATCGGTAAAACATTTGATATTGATTTGTTTCCCTAACTCTTCAAAACCTCCGTAATATTCAACCAATTCTTCTAAAATGGCATCTAAACGTTTTCCGTGTAAAGGATCTTTATGTTCCATAATGCCCGTAAAAGTAAACATTACAATTTATTTATGCGGTAAAAAGTAAAAAATCACTATTTTTTGTCCTTACATTTGAGAGGTGAAATCGCTACAGGTTCCATTTCATCATTAATTTTTTCTGAACATGAAAATTCTGCATACAGCCGACTGGCATTTGGGTAAACGGCTGGACCGTTTTTCGAGACTCGAAGAACAGATTCTGGTCATGAATGAAATCGTAGAAATTGCCGACGCACAAAATGTTGATCTTGTTCTGGTTGCCGGCGATCTTTTCGATAATTTCAATCCGAGTGTTGAAGCCACCGAACTTTTTTACAAAACTTTGAAACGTTTATCGCTGAACGGAAAACGCCCGGTCATCGCAATTTCCGGCAATCACGATTCGCCAAACCTGATTGATGCACCCGATCCGCTGGCCCGAGAATGTGGCATTGTCTTAATTGGTCATCCCAAAGCAGTTGTAAATCCTTTTGAACTCAATGGGTTTAAAATTACGTGTTCGGTTCCGGGTTTTATAGAAATAAAGCTCAAAAATCAGGAATTTCCGGTGAGGATTCTTCATACTCCTTATGCAAACGAAATCCGCCTGAAAGAATATTTCGGTGAAAATAAAGAAGAAGATCTTAATCAGGTATTGGCAGAAAACTGGCAGCGTTTGGCTGATGAATTCTGTGATGAAGCAGGTGTAAACCTTATGATGGCGCATCTTTACATGAACAGAAAGGGAACACCGCTTCTGGACGAACCTGAAGGTGAAAAACCTATTAAAATTGGCAATGCTGATCTTATTTTTTCAGATAGCATTCCACCTCAGATTCAGTACACGGCTTTGGGACATCTGCACGGTTTCAGAAATATCGGGACGGCTGAAAAACCCGTTGTGTACTCCTCTTCCCCACTTTGCTACAGTTTCAGTGAAGCCGGACAGACCAAATTTGTTTCTATTATCGAGGCACAGCCGAATCAGCATGTTTCTTTTGAAAAAATTGCTTTACAGCAAGGAAAATCCCTGGTAAGAAAAACCTTCAACAATATAGAACACGCTGTTGAATGGCTCAACGAAAATCAAAATACCTTGGTGGAACTCACTCTGGAAAGCGAAACTTTTTTGAAAGCGGAGGACCGCAAAAAAATTTATCAGGCTCACCCCGGAATTGTCCATTTAATTCCTAAAATGAAAAATGAAGAATTCAGTGAAAATCAGTTGAGAACCATCAATTTAAATCAGGATATCCAGGCGCTTTTTAAAGATTACTTCAAAACTAAAAACAACGGCCAGGAACCGAACGAAGATCTCATCGAACTGTTTAACGAAATTAAAAACCTTTAAATTATGATCCCAGTTCAGCTCACCCTTGAAGGTTTGTACTCTTATCAAGAGCGGCAGTCCATTGATTTTTCCCACCTTACGGAAGCCGGACTTTTCGGTATTTTCGGGGCTGTCGGTTCCGGGAAATCTTCCATTTTAGAAGCCATCTCTTTTGCATTGTACGGCGAAACCGAACGCCTCAATAAGCAGGATAAAAGGGCGTACAATATGATGAATCTGAAAGCGAATAAGTCCTTCATTCAGTTCGATTTCATCAATCATGAAAATAAAACTTTCCGCGTTCAAAGGGAATTCAGACGGAATTCTAAAAAATTTGACGATGTAAAACCCGTGCAGGCAACGTTTTACGAAAAACACAACGAAAACTGGATTCCGCTGGACCATTCGGATTGCGAAAAAATTATTGGACTGAGTTATGCGAACTTTAAACGCACCATCATTATTCCCCAGGGACAGTTTAAAGAGTTTCTCGAATTGGGTGCAACAGAACGCACGAATATGATGAAGGAAATTTTCAGTCTTCAGCAATATGATCTGCAGAACAATGCCTCGATTTTAAACAATAAAAACACTGCAGCGCTCAATCAATTGGAAGGTCAGCTAAAAGGTTTTGAAGATATTAATGAAGAAAACATCTCAATACAACGAGAATTACTGCAAACAGAAAAACAGAAATTCGAAAACATTAATATTGAATTTAAAAAAGCAGAAGATCATTTCCGGCAACTAAAAAATCTGAAAACCGATTTCCAACTGCTCAATTCGAAGAAAGAAAACTTCGCAAAACTTCTTATCGAAAAAGAAAAAATTGATGCACTGGAAGCAAAAACGGATTTGTATGATAAAATTTCTTGCGCGTTTAATCCATTAATTTCAGAAAAAGAAAAACTTCAAACGGAATTACACCATCTTCAAAAAGAGCAGACTTTAAATGCAGAACTTTTAAAAGAAACCTTATCAAAAGTTGATCAAAATAAGAAGGAATTTGAAGCTGTTTTGCCGAAATATGAAACATTAAGTGATTCCAAAATTCAAGAAAATGACTTGAATCTGATTTTTCAGATGCTCACGTATTCAACGGACATTAAATCTCTAAAAGAGCGCACAGAAAACGGCTTTGCGAAAGTAAAGGAAGTTGAAAATTTTCAAAAAAAAATCAAAGAAAAAATCTCCGGATTACATGCTCAGCTTGAAAATCTGCGACCCAAAAAACTCGACACCAACTTGCTGCTGAACGTTGGGAACTGGTTTTCTGAACAAAGAAACTTAAGCGATTCTTTTCAGAAACAAACCAGTAAAATCACTGAAATTAAGACCGGACTTCTGAAAATTGAAGAAGAATTACAGCCTTTCAACATCGATCCGGAAAACTTTCCTCAAGAGTTTCGGTTGAAAATGGATCGGCTTGAAAGTGATAAAACCAAAAGTTTAGCAAAGAAAAGCCAGCTCGAAGTTCAGCAGCAGTTGGCCCATTTCGTGGACGAACTTCACGACGGAAAATCCTGTCCGCTTTGCGGCTCACTGCAGCATCCGCATATTGTGGAAATTGATGATGTTACCGCTGAAATGAATTTATTAAATGAGCATTTGGCGCAAATTGATTTCCAGCAAAAAGAGATTCTGTCTCACATTTCAGTAGTCGAAAAAATTCTGGAAAGAAAGAAAATACAGCAATCTCGGCTAAATACTGAGGAGGAAAATTTAAACGAGATAATAATCCAGGTTGAAAACCATCAAAATCTGTTCATCTGGAAAGAATTTGATCCTCAAAATGAAACAGAATTCTTGAGTAAAAAATCTGAATCTTTTGCAATCGAAAAACAGATCGACGAACTTCAGAAACATATTTCAGCAGAACAGGAAAACCTGGAAAAATCTCAGAAACAGTTAGACAAATATAATGAAGCACTTCAGGATTTTAAACTGAAAGAACACGAAGTTGAAACCAAAATCACGACCAATGAAGCGAATCTGAAGATTGTACGCTGGAATGATTACCGTGAAAAAAGTGTGAGCGAAGTCGGAAAATTACATTCCGATTTATCAAAAACCAATCTCGAAGCTGAGCAGAATTACCAAAATTTAAAGAAACAGGAACAGGAACTTGCGGTAAAAATTTCTGCTGAAGAAACGACTAAAAAAGAACTCGAAAAAAGGAGTTTATCTTTAAATGAAGAGATTTCAAAAAACAACAGCCAGATTAACAAGGCTTTAACCGAAAACAAATTCGCGTATCTTAATGAAATTGAACCTCTGTTAGCGCAAAAAATTGATGTAGCAGCAGCAAAAAATCAAATCCAAAAATTCAGGATTGAGTTCGAAACGCTAAAAAACGGAATCTCTGAGCTCGAAACCAAACTCGAAGGATTTAATTTTGATGAAAACCGTTTCACAGAAGCCGGAACGCAGTTTAAAACCCTTGAAACCGAAAAAACAAACGCCAATAATGCGGTTATAAAAATAAGTTCAGAGATTGACAGGTTAGTCATGGAGTTCAGTAAAAAAGAGACTTTACTGAAAGAATTTTCTAAACTTCAGAAGCGCGCTGAAAACCTGAAAATTATGACGAATCTCTTTAAAGCTGCGGGTTTTGTGCAGTATGTATCTTCCATTTATCTCCGTCAGCTCTGCGACCAGGCGAACATCCGTTTTCACCGCATGACGCGCAACCAGCTGAGTCTTCAGCTGAATGAAAACAACGATTTTGAAATCATCGATTATCTCAACGAAGGCCGCTCCCGAAGTGTAAAAACTTTATCCGGCGGACAGGCTTTTCAGGTATCACTCAGCCTTGCTTTGGCACTTGCAGAAAGCGTTCAGACCAATGCGAGAGCAGATAAGAATTTCTTTTTCATCGATGAAGGTTTCGGAACCCAGGATCTGGAATCTGTAAATGTGGTTTTCGAAACCTTAACCAGTCTGCAAAAGGAAAACAGAATTGTCGGAATTATTTCGCATGTGGAAGAACTGAAAGAGAAAATCCCGGTCTCCCTGAACATCCGTAAAGACGAGGAAAGAGGCAGTTTGATTGAGGTGATGTAAACCTTCGCACCGTTTTATTGAAATCTGAAAACAATATTTTAAATTTACGCCCACAAATATTTTTTATGCAAAACCTCATCGACACCCTTAAATCCGGCGGAACCATCCTTTATCCAACCGATACCATTTGGGGAATTGGCTGCGACGCGACCAATGTTGAAGCTATCAATAAAATATTTGAAATCAAGAAGCGGGAAAAATCCAAATCGATGATTATCCTGGTGGAATCGGAGAAAAGACTGCAGGATTTGGTAGAAGTTCCGGAACTGGCCTGGGAAATCATGGATTTATCAGAAAAACCCGTGACTTTGATTTATGACAATCCTATAGGTTTGCCAAATGAAATCCTTGCGGAAGACGGCAGCATCGGAATCCGTCTGGTAAAAGACGATTATCTCAAAAAACTCATCGGAAAACTGAATAAGCCACTTGTTTCAACCTCAGCCAACTTTAGCGGCGACAAATCACCCATGCAGTTCTCAGATATTTCCAAGGAAATCATCAGTTCTGTCGACGCTGTTGCAGAAGAAAATCACGACAAAATCTCACAATATTCAGGATCTTCGGTCATAAGAATGTGGAAGGATGGCCGTGTGAAAGTCCTCCGCGAATAATTATTTCTTCTTTTTATAAAGTTTTTCGTAAAGCGAAATCCACTCTTGTGGTGACATTTTTTGCAATAGTTCTGCAATTAATTCAAAAGGAATATCTTCAGGTTTTTTGAAGCGGATGCACGATTTTCCCATATCCAGTTTCCGTTTGGAATGTTTCGGAAATTCATTCACAAACCAATCCAGCAGTTCGGGATCGGCATAAATGCCCATGTGATACAGTGCTATGAAATTCTTCTGCGATGCCAAATTGATGAAAGGCAGCGGTGTGTTTGGTGTGCAGTGATAACCGTCCGGATACGTTTCCAAAGGGACGCTCCACCCGATCATTCCGTAAGTTAAACTTTCCTGAAAACCTTTGGGAAGATGTTCGGAAATAGTTTTATACAACCTTGTTAATGCTTCTTTTCTTTCATCTGGAACATTTACAAGATATTCTTCAATTGAGGCTGCCGGAATTTGCATGGCTTTAATTTTTTACCAAAATACACAATCGAATCTTAAAATAAAAAATCCGGAAAAATTATTTCCGGATTTCTTTTTATTTTTTCAGATACTCATCAAAGTAATCGGTTACTTTCTGCATCAGGTGAACCCTGTCTTTGCCCATCACATTATGCGCATGGCCCGGATAAACAAAGTAATCAAGCTGAACACCGTTGTCAACTGCAGCTTTGAGAAACTTCATAGAATGCTGCAAAACAACAACATCATCCTGCGCGCCGTGAATCATCAGGAGTTTACCTTTCAGATTCTGCACTTTATCCAGGAGATTAGAATTTTTATATCCTTCCGCGTTGGTTTGTGGCGTATCCATATATCTTTCGGTATACATAATTTCATACATGCTCCAATCGATTACCGGCCCGCCAGCTACGCCAACTTTGAAAACTTCCGGATGTTTAAGCATGAAACTTGTCGTCATAAAACCGCCGAAACTCCAGCCGTGAATTCCCAATCTGTCGCCATCAACATAAGGAAGCGATTTCAGGTAATCTACGCCTTTAAGCTGGTCATTCATTTCAGTTTCGCCCAAATTTCTGAAAACTGCCTGTTCGAATTTCAAACCTCGGTTAGATGATCCTCTGCCGTCCATCGTGAAAACGATATAGCCGTTTTGCGCCATATATTCGTACCAAAGATTACCGGAAGCCGGGAAACTGTTGGTCACCAACTGAAGATGCGGCCCGTTGTAAAGATAAACAATGGTCGGATACTTTTTGGTAGCATCGAAATCGGTCGGAAGAATAATTTTTCCGAAAAGAGGCGTTCCGTCATCAGCCTTTAGCGTTACATTTTTAATTTCAGGCCTTTTATAATTTTTTAAAGGATTTTCTGAAGTCAGAATGTTTTTCGATTTTAAAGTCGCTGTGTTCAAAAGATTTACAGAGCGCGGCGTGGTTGCATTGCTGTAAATATCGTAAAGCTGTGTTCCGTCTTTGCTTAAAATCCCCGTATGCATGCCGGGAGCGGCAGATAATTTCTGGGTTTTGAAATTATTCCAGTTGATTCTGTAGAGATGTCTTTCCATCGGGGATTCCTGGGTGGAAGCGTAATAAATTTCCTTCTTTTTTTCATTAAAGCCTAAGATATCCGTCACCAGCCAGTCGCCTTTGGTAATCTGAGCGATCAACCCTTTTTCAAGACTGTAATGAAAAAGATGGTTGTAACCCGTGCGCTGACTTTGCCAGATGAAATCGGTGTTGGAGTTCGGAAAAAATAATAAAGGATGCTGAGGCTCTACATATTTATCCGATTTTTCCTCGAATAAAGTTTTTACCAGATTGCCGGAAACCGCATCGTACTGGTTCATTTTCAGATGATTCTGATCGCGGTTCAGCACGCCTACAAAAATATACTTTGAATCGGGACTCCAGGTCACTGCGGTAAGATACTGCTCTTTATCTCCTTCAATATTAAGGAAGGTCTTTTTCTGGGAATTAATGTCATACACGCCCAAAGTCACCTGATGCGAGGTATTTCCCGCCATCGGATATTTGATGTTGACATTTTTTGCAGGAGTCTGCGCCCAGTCGATGATCGGGTAATCTGTCACCATGCTTTCATCCATTCTGTAAAATGCAATTTTGTTGTTATTCGGGGCAGCGAAAATTCCGCCATCAATACCAAATTCGCTTCGGTGTACGGCCTGTCCGTTTAAAATGGCTGCATTTTCATCATCAGTAATGGCTACAGTTTTGCCGTTTCTGTTAATGAAAAGATTGTTCTTTACGGTATAAACGATGGTTTTGTTATCGCCGAGAACCTTTACATTTTCTGCGCCTTCATTCAGTGCAGTCCATTCTGTGATTTTCCAGTCCGAACCGGTTTTTTCAAGCCGGAAATACCTCCCTTCTCTGGTAAAATATCCTTTATCTTTTCCTGTAAACTTTACCTGCGGAAAAGATTTGAGTTTTTTATCTGCAGCAAGATTTTTATTGAGCTGATATAATGAAACCAACGTATCGGCTTTCATGCTTTGTACTTCAGTAATCAGATAAGCATTTTTGGTTCCCTGGATATAAGATTTCGCATCATCACTCCACGAAAACTGCGGAATACTTTTAATTGCCAGATTGCTGCGCAGTCCGTTCACTGCTTCAGCCATGGTATATTTTTGGTTCTGGGCAAACACTAAGCTCCCGAAACCAACCACTAATAAAGGTAATTTTGAAAATTTCATTTCTTAAATTTAATGTGCTAAAAATAAGAAATAAAAACGAATCTGTTAAGGAATGTTAATTTGTGCGCTAGTAAATGATTCCGGCAAAAGGATCGCTTTCACTTTTTTGCCTGTTCCATCGGTACTGATGGGTCCAGTATGCGGCTTTTACCGATAAAATTCCCAAACCTGCACCGAACAGCACATCGGAAATGTAATGTTTGTTGTTTGCCATGCGCATCACACCGATTCCGCTGGCGAATGCATAAGAAACGTAAGGAACCCACTGATGATTTTCACCATACTCAATGGCAAGCATGGTAGCGCCCGAAAATGCGTTTGCGGTATGACCCGACGGGAAGGAAAATGCAGTGCCGTCCGGACGGGTTCTTTTCAGGGTGGTTTTTAGGACATAAACCAGACCGAGGTTTACGAACTGGGATTTCATTAAAATCGCCGTACGGTTTTTCCAGTCGGTACGGGGTTTCATGCCTCCAAGTTCGAAACCGTAAAGTGCAAAAAAAGGCGCAAACTGCGCATAATCATCAAGATGATTGGTAAAACCGAAAAGATGCTCGTTACGTTCTTCTACCACCTCATTTTTTAGGGATTCCCTGCCGTTTGCATCGAAAATAATTCCGGAGGTCATCAGCGCAACCGGAACAATGGTTTTTTTCAAATTAAAACTCAAAGGACGGTTTTCTATCCCTAAGCTGTCTTTTTGCTGAGCATAATTCAGGATAAAAACGTTAAAGAAAAGAACAAACGAAAGCCAGCGGTTCATACGTAAAGTTTACTCAAAAATACTGAAAAGAAAACCTTACTGCGTTAAATAATATTAAATTTTCTTACAAATATGTTTTATTGGATAAATTTAGAGTGTAAATAACCGCCTCATAAGATCAGTGATTTTTCTTATCTTACATCAATGCCGGAGATTTGCGCTGAAGGTATCTTTGCAGTATCAAAATTAAATAACAACCAAAAAATAAAATATTATGTCAACAAAATGGAATTTAGACCCGTCGCACAGTGAAATTACTTTCAAAGTAAGACACATGATGATTTCTAACGTAAAAGGTGAATTTAAAAACTTTAACGTAGATCTGGAAAGTGAAGACGAAAACTTCAAAAATGTAAAAGCAAGCGCAAGTATTGATACTTCATCCATCAGTACTAACAATACCGACCGAGACAATCACCTGAAATCAGCAGAATTTTTCAATGCGGAGGCTCATCCCCAAATTACCTTTGAAACCGATTCTTTAAATGAGGAGGTTACCGGAAATCTTACGATTAACGGTGTTACAAAACCGGTGAAACTGGATGTTGATTTTGGTGGAATTAACGTAGATCCTTGGGGGCAGACCAAAGCTGGTTTCTCTTTCGAAGGAAAAATTAATAGAAGCGACTTCGGTCTTAACTGGAACGCAGCGCTGGAAGCAGGTGGTGTAATGGTTTCTGACGAAGTGAAAATCGCAGGTGAACTGCAGTTCGTAAAAGCATAAAAGTAATTCATAGTTTATTTTTTTTAGAGTTCACCAAAGTTTTATGCTTCGGTGAACTCTTTTCATTTTTAAATGATTTAACGGTATGAATCTTAACGATTTAGAAAATATTTCTCAACAGTTTAATAGCACTGAAAAAATGCCGGTTCTGTTTCTCGGGCATGGTTCGCCGATGAATGCGATTGAAGAAAACCAGTTTGTTAAGGGTTTCCGGAATATTTCCCGAGAAATCCCAAAACCCAACGCCATTCTGTGTATTTCGGCGCACTGGTTCACGAACGGGACTTTTGTTACTGCAATGCAAAACCCGAAAACCATTCACGATTTCTATGGCTTCCCGAAAGAACTTTTTGAGGTGCAGTATCCTGCTCCGGGAAATCCTGAACTGGCTAAGGAAACCGCAGAACTCCTGCTTCCCGAAATCGTGGAAGAAGACCACAGCTGGGGCCTCGACCATGGTGCGTGGAGCGTTATTAAACATTTGTACCCCAACGGAGAAATCCCTGTAATCCAGTTGAGTATTGATTACACCAAACCACCACAATATCATTTTGATTTGGCAAAAAAACTACAGAAATTAAGAGAAAAAGGAATTCTGATCATCGGAAGCGGAAATATCGTGCATAACTTAAGAATGATCGACTGGAAAAACATTAATACCGTTGGCGCAGGCTGGGATTGGGCTGTTGAGGCAAGAGAAAAAACCAACAACTGGCTTCTTGACGGTAATTTTCAGAATCTCATCGACTATCAGCGTCAGGGTGTTGCACTGCAAACCGCGGTACCAAGTCCGGATCATTACCTGCCTCTTATTTATTCTTTAGGTTTGAAAGAAAAATCCGAAAACCTCTCGCTGTTCAACGACGAACTCATCGGCGGAAGCCTGAGCATGACCAGTGTGAGAATTGGTTAAGATTAAAGTTAAGGTAAAAAAAGATTCAGAAATATTCCTGAATCTTTTTTTTGAATTCTGAATTTTAATAAAACCGCCAGTAATTTGCATCGTAAGTCTTGGTGAAAGTACGCATACATTTCGAGGTATAAACTTTAAGGCTTACTGATCTGATGCCCTTCTCTTTCGAATAAGCAAACTGCGCAGCGCTCTCGGCAGATATTTTCTTTTCGCCATTGTCATATTCTGCTGTCCATTCATACTTCAAATGAGTTTCTGCTTTTGAGGGAACAAAAGAGACAGTTCCGTCGCTTATTTTCACTTCCTTAAAACCTTCCGTTCCAATATCGCACGCCGGGGAATTATAAATTTCAGCTGAAGGCTTGGGAACCACATCGATCACTTTGCTGCACTGCACCTTTCCGCGTGAACTAAGCATATCCATAGACAGAATAAACTGTCCTGCCCCATGAGCGTTTACTTTAATAATGCTCTGTTTTACATCACCCTGAAGGGTAACATTCCGTGCAAAAGTGCTCCAGTGATGGCAGTCAGTACATTGTCCCGCATTATTTTTTAGCGTATAAGTTTCCGTTTCCCCCACAGTTATTGAAGAATTACCTTCAATATAACACTGCGCAAAACCATAAGTGGAACTCAAAAAAGTGAGTAAGAGTAGAATTTTTTTCATGTTGTTTTAGATATTTTATTTTTTAAACCTGAATAACTCCTAAATTAAATTTCTCTGTAATCGGAGCATGATCGGCAGCTTCAATTCCCATTGAAATCCACGTACGGGTGTCAATTGGGTTAATAATTGCGTCGGTCCAGAGTCTTGCAGCGGCGTACGTAGGTTCGGTCTGTTTCTGATATCTTTTCGAAATTGTATCGAGGATTTCCTTATGTTCTTCTTCGCTGATCTCCTTTCCCTGTTTCTTTAAAGTAGATTCCTGAATTTGGGCCAAAACTTTTGCAGCCTGGCTTCCGCCCATCACCGCAAGCTCGCTCCATGGCCATGAAACAATCAGTCTTGGATCGTATGCTTTTCCGCACATCGCATAATTTCCTGCTCCGTAGGAATTTCCTGTAATTACGGTGAATTTGGGAACAACAGAATTGGCTACCGCGTTCACCATTTTCGCTCCGTCTTTAATGATTCCGCCGTGTTCTGATTTGGATCCCACCATAAATCCGGTAACATCCTGAAGGAAAATCAACGGAATTTTTCTTTGGTTGCAGTTGGCAATAAATCTTGTCGCTTTGTCAGCAGAGTCTGAATAAATCACGCCACCAAACTGCATTTCACCTTTGCCGCTTTTTACCAGTTTTCTTTGATTGGCGACAATCCCAACGCTCCAGCCTTCGATCCTGGCGGTGGCGCAGATGATGGTTTTGCCATAATCCGGTTTGTATTCCTCATATTCGGAATTGTCGACAAGGCATTTAATAATATTGTAAGTATCGTACTGATCGGCTCTGGACGCCGGCATATGTCCGAAAATATTGCTGATATCTTCTTTCGGGGGGAAACTTTCAATCCGGTCGAAGCCTGCTTTCTCATAACTGCCGATGGTTTTCATGATATTTTTAATGCGGTCCAGCGCGTCTTGATCGTCTTTGGCTTTATAATCGGTAACTCCGGAGATCTCGCAGTGCGTGGTTGCACCTCCCAAAGTTTCATTGTCGATGTTTTCACCGATGGCGGCTTTTACAAGATAACTTCCGGCCAAAAATATAGAGCCTGTTTTATCTACAATCATGGCTTCATCGCTCATAATCGGGAGATAGGCACCGCCGGCAACACAGCTTCCCATGACAGCCGAAATCTGTACGATCCCCATGGAACTCATTTTCGCATTATTACGGAAAATTCTTCCGAAATGTTCTTTATCTGGAAAAATTTCGTCCTGCATCGGCAGATAAACACCTGCGGAATCTACAAGATAAATTATGGGTAATTTATTTTCCATTGAAATTTCCTGGGCCCGAAGATTCTTTTTCGCAGTGATCGGAAACCAGGCACCCGCTTTTACCGAAGCATCGTTTGCCACGATAAGACACTGTTTTCCTGATACATATCCCATCACGACAACAACACCTGCGCTTGGGCAGCCGCCCTCTTCTTCATACATCCCATAACCTGCAAATCCGCCGATTTCTATGGATTCTGAATTTTTGTCAAGAAGGTATTCAATTCTTTCGCGGGCGGTTAATTTTCCTTCGTCGCGCTGCTTTTGCAAACGTTTTTCGCCCCCGCCTTTTTTTATCTCTGCAAATAACCTGTTGATTTCTGCAAGTTTTAATTTATTTTGATCTTCTCTTTTATTAAATTCGATATCCATCCGTGAAAAAAATTTTTCTAAAGATAAGATTTTTAATTGTAATTCCTTTATTGATAATGCTTTGCAGTAAATATTTGAATCACAGAAAATTAATTATCATATTTTAACATTTAATAACCTTTGTTTTGAAAATATTTTAGCAGATTTCCCGTTAAAGATTTACAAAACCTAAATAGTTTCATGAATTTTTTAAATTCAGTTCCTAATTTATTTTTTTAATAGTTTATTATTTGAAGGCCCCAAAAGTTCAACAGACTTTTGGGGTTTTTGCTCCTTAATTTATTGCTATCAAATTCAATATTTTAACTGAAATTTTAAAAGAGATTTGTAGATTTGCATGAATTGAAAAAATAATGGCAGTGTTAAAAAATTCCGCGCTTTTCAGGTTGCATCTTATCGTTTTTTTATGGGGTTTCACTGCAATTTTGGGAAAGCTCATTCATGTAAATGCACAAATCCTGGTTTTTTACCGAATGCTTTTTGCTGCGTTTTTTCTTTTTGTCTTCATCCGTTTTTTCAAGCGTGACAGTTTAAAAATCTCCCGGAAACTTTTGATACAGCTTTCAATCATTGGTGGATTTATGGCTTTTCACTGGCTTTTTTTCTTTCATTCGATAAAAGTTTCTAATGTTTCAATTGCGCTGAGCTGCCTTTCGCTTTCAACACTTTTCGCCGCAATTCTGGAACCCATCATCTTTAAAAGGAAAATTGATCTTTCGGAGGTCATCATGGGAATTGTGATCGTAATCTGTATGGGAATGATTTTCAAAACCGAATTCCATTACAAAGAAGGGATTTTCTTTGGTATCCTCACTGCGCTCTTTGGAACAATATTTTCCGTTTTCAACGGAAAAATCTATGGAAAAACAAGTTCAGGAAATATTATTTTCTACGAAATTTTTGCAGGATTTCTTATTTTAACTGTCTTTTACCTCGTTACGGGACAAATTACACAGCTTAATGAAATAAGTTACCGCGATTTATCGTTAATCATACTATTGGCAAGTGTCTTCACCGCTTTCCCGATGTTGGAATCGATAAAACTGATGAAATACATCTCTCCGTTCACTTTAATACTCACTGTTAATTTAGAACCTGTTTATGGGATTATTCTTGCTTTTTTTATCTTTGGTGATTCAGAGCAGATGAGTCCGGTATTTTATATTGCCTCTCTCATTATGATTTTAGCCATTGTTGCCAATGGAGTTATTAAAGCAAGGAAAACAGCAAACACACAAAAAGTTGAAATTTGATGAAAAAAATATTCTTTGGACTCTTTATTTTTTCAGGAATTTTTTCTGATGCGCAGATCATCAGGAAATACTCCAACGAATTTCTCAATATTGGTGCAGGCGCACGCGGCCTTGCGATGGGCGGTGCGGTAATTTCAAACCAGAACGATGTTTATTCGCCTATGTGGAACCCGGCAGGTTTAATTGATATTGACCGCGACTGGCAGGGTGCTGCAATGCACGCCGAATATTTCGAGTCGATTGCGAAATACGATTATATTGCGTTTGCGAAGCCTTTGGATAATAACGGTGGTGTTTTCGCCATTTCAGTTGTTCGCCTTGGAGTTGACAATATTCTGAACACCACTCAAATGATCGATTCAGAAGGAAATATTGATTACGATAAGATCAGCAGTTTCTCACAGTCAGATTACGCGGCACTCCTTTCCTATGCTTTCCGACCTGGCAGTCACCGGCTTTCAGTTGGTGTAAATGCAAAAATGGTTTACAGAAATGTAGGAAAATTTGCTAGCGGTTACGGTTTTGGGTTTGATCTTGGCGTGCTTTATAACGCTGACAATGGCGTAAATTATGGTGCCATGCTGCGGGATGCAACTACAACGGTGAACTTCTGGACGGTGAATCAAAAAGAACTTTCAGCTGTGGTAAATGGTGAAGAATTTAACCCTGCGCCAAAAGATAAAATGGAGATTACAATGCCCAAACTGAATTTGGGAATCAGCAAGAATTTTGAGATCAACCGTGATCTGGAACTGCAGCCCGAAGCAGGTTTAAATATCGATTTTACTAAAACAGCAGCGGTAATTTCCACAGATTTTGCGAGCATCACACCTTATGCGGGCGCGGAACTGAAATTTCAGGACATGATTTTCGTGCGTGTAGGCGTGAACAGATTTCAGAATATTACCGATATCGAAAGTTTAAAACGCAAAGTTTCTTTTCAGCCCAGTGCGGGAATCGGCATTAAATATCAGGGCCTCACACTTGATTACGCCATTACCAATTCCGGGATTGGCGGCTCTAATTTTTACTCCAACTTTTTCTCCTTAAAACTCGATATGGGAGATTTCCGAAACTAATTCCACTTTCCTATGAAAAAAATCTACATCCTCGTCCTTTCTGTATTTTATACACTCGGTTTTTCTCAACAGCTCGATGCTGAATTGTACGAAATCAATTACCAAAGTAGCTTAGATGCCCGGAATTTATTTAAATATAACGATCAAATTCTTTTCGCCGGTGCCAAAAACGATATGTCGCCAGGGTATTGGAATATGAATTACGAACTTTGGTCTTACAATTTCACCACAAAAAAAACAACGCTTCTGAAAGAGCTTGTGCCGTATGCGAGCTCACCTTTCGGGCGCGATCCCCAATTTCTTTTATTTAAAGGAAAAACCTACTTCCTCGCAGAAATAAACTCCAAATATGAACTTTGGGAAACTAATGGAACTACGGACGGTACCCGGAAGGTTTTCGGATTTCCCGATAATTATGTCATGCAAATGACTTCAAATACGGAAAAAATCATCATTACCGGAAATAAAACAGTTTATATTTCTGATGGTTCAACGGCAGGAACTCAACTACTTATGCCGACGGCAGGTGAAATAGAGAAAAAACCGTTTCCTTACCAGTCTTATTTTGTGTTTGCCGCAAAAGATGCATCGTATAAAAATGAACTTTGGATGACCGACGGCGGTACTTCGGGCACCTTTAAAATAAAATCTTTAGATACCAATGACCAGCTGACCGTACATGTAGATCTGGACTGTTATATTTTAAATGGTCAACTGTTTTTCTACGGCCAGGACTCAAGTGGAACTAGAAATGGTTTGTGGGCCCTGGATAATGCCACAAAAAAAGCAAAGTTTATTTTTAAGACCAATGGAGTGAATTCCGGCAAGGTTCTGAACAATAAGCTTATTTTCTTTGGTAACACCTCAACTGACGGCAATAATCTTTTTGCCACCGATGGAACTGCCGAAAACACGAAGGCTTTAAACGCTACCATGCATTTTGCAAGCTCGGTTAATGAAGGGACAGGTTTGCAGATTTTGGGAGATTCGGTTTACTTTTTCGCGAATATAAACGAACGGAACAGGCTGTGGAAAACAGACGGTACCATGGCGGGAACGGTTTCGACAAATATCATAATCCCGGATTATGCTCGCCCGAATTTTCTGAAATATTTTCCGGAAAATAAACTTCTGCTCCTTGAAAATGCCTCCCATAACTTATTTTATCTGCTTGATGAAAATCTAAATGTAACCGCCCTCAACGAAACACGACTGCACGATGCGGTTGAAAAGGACAACAAACTGATCTTTAATCTGTACACCAAAAAATTTGGTCTGGAGTTATCTCAGTTCGATCCGGCTACTGCAGAAATTTTACTTTTTAAAGACAGTCAACATGAAATAGGAAGTTTCCCGTCGAACCTGCAGACCACGGCACAAAACTCTCTCATTTTCACCGCTAATGATGGTGAGTTTGGAAACCAGTTTTACAGCATTACCACTAAAGGTGACATCCCAAAAGTCATTAAGCAAAGTCCGAGCTGGAACAGCGTGCCAACGGGCGATCTTTTTAAAGTAGGCACATATTATTACGTAAAACCTTCGGAATATACGAGCGCTTTGGCAAAAACAAACGGTGAGGAAACGCAGACGCAGTTTTTATCGCTTCCTCAAACTTTTGACAGTTCTGCTTCTTTTGGAAATCTCAATGATGAAGCGCTCATCGTGACGACCTACAGCTCCAATCCGGAAAGAAACATTCGCGTCTGGAAAAACAATGTAGAGAGTAATAACGTAGAACTCATCAAAGAAATCCCGACTGGTTCCACAGTTCAAAACGCCAAAAGTATTTCTTACAAAGGCAATGTATATTTCACGGTGTATACGGCAGATTACCAAACACAGATCTGGAAAACCGACGGCACCGCGACCGGAACAAAAATCGCTTTCGACATTCCGGATAATGATTACTACAGCAATGTTCCACGACTTTTACAAGTCTTTGACAATCATCTATTAGTGGCTAAAAACACAAAACTCTGGGCCTTTAATGGAGATACCGAGCAGATAAAAGAAATTCCTTTCCCCACAAATGACTGGGGATACGGCGACTGGAATGTTGCCGACAATACGTTGATCGATGATGGGAAATTATATATTTTGTCTCAGCTCGGTTATGGAAGTGTTTTCAGATTTAATGATCTGCAGTCGGAGCCCACCAATCTGCTCAGTGCTAACTTTTTTGGGACCCAGACTTCCTTTAAAAAATGTGGAAATCAGATTTATGTAGGAAACGGAACATATGACGATAAGCTGCGCGTGCTTTGGAGCATTAATACCGCGACCTCTTCGGCTAAAGAAATCATCAACTATAATGCTGACGCTTCGATTTCTAATTTAACATGTGCGAAAAATTATCTATATTTTCTCCGGGAAAACAACACACAAGTTTGGCGGACAAACGGAACCGCTGAAAGCATAATTTCTCTGCCGATCAACGTTTTAAATGACGAACAGATCGCTTCTGATGATCAAATTTTAAAATTACATTCTTATGATGACTATATTTATTTTGTGGCAAAAACCAAAAGTTCAGGCACAGAACTTTATATTGTGAAAACCGAATTACCAGTTTATCTCAGTACAGGAAATGCAGCGGCGGGAGGCGAAAAGATCAAATTAATCTTATACCCAAATCCAGCAACATCATTTATTAAAATCAAAGAAAACCAAACCCCGCAAATCGAGACATACAAAATATTTGACACAACGGGAAAACAAATCCTGAGTGGAAAATACGCCGGTCAGCATCAATCCATCGATATTTCGCGATTGCTCACAGGAAATTACATTATCGAAATCACAACTAAGAACGGAAGCCGATTTTCTCAAAAATTTATTAAAAAATAAACATTCGTCAGTTTAAGTCAAACATAAATTATCATGAAAAAAATTCTGCACTTATCATTTTTCATTCTATTTGCCGCGGCTTACAGCCAGAATATTTCCAATTACGAATATGTTTCTATAGCAGCGAAAACGGGGAAGTTCGAATCCGCCAAATACGGTTTGAGTGGGATTTTAAGCTCAAAACTTAAGGCGGGGAAATACGAAGTTGTGAGTGAGAGCAATGATTCTTGGCCTGAAGCTGCAAAAAATAACCCTTGCGGTGTTCTGAAAGCAGAAATTGAGGACACCAGCACTTTCCTTAAAAATAAAATACAGGTAAACTTCAAAGACTGCAGCGGAAAAACGGTAGCCTCATTTGAAGGAAAGTCAAACATCAAAGAATTTGAACCCGGATTTAAAGATGCTTTAAATACGGCGTTGAAAACATTTCCTGTATCAAATCCTGTGAAATTGGCGGTTACCAATGAAACTCCCAAACCGAATACCGCAGCTGTGGCCGAACCTGTAAAATCAACATCACACCAAACTCCGAACAGCGGTGCAAAAACTGAAAATAAAGCAGAAATCTTCAGCACCGGAAAAATGATGCTGAACAGGATTTTCATTTCCGACAGCCAGTTTATCCTCGCCAGCCCGAATAATTCTACACCTTACGCCATCTTTAAAGCGACTACTAAAAAAGAGGTGTACAGAGTTCAGCTTCAGGATGGATCGCAAACTTTAGGATATCTAGAAAACGGAAACATCGTAATTGAATTACCCAATGCTGATGGGAGCTTCAGAAAGGAAATTTTTGAAGGAAAATAAATTACAAATTCGGGTTAAAATACTCCCAAACCAATCCGCCACGGCTTTTACCAAGGATTTCCTCCAAAGTTTCCCTGGAAGATTCTTTTACTCTTTTTACCGATTTCAGTTTTGAAAGCAGAAGTTCGATGGCTTTTTCCCCAATTCCCGGGATTTGTTCAAGCTCTGATTTGATGGTTGAATTTTTCCGTCTTGTGCGATGATGCTTTACGCCAAATCGGTGAGATTCGTCCCGGACACGCTGTAAAATCTTAAGCGTTTCCGATTTTTTGTCCAGGTAAAGCGGAATCGAATCTTCCGGAAAATAAATTTCTTCCAGCCGTTTCGCAATGCCGATGATGGTAATTTTTCCATAAAGGCCAAGAAGCTTCAGGCTTTTCACGGCAGACGAAAGCTGGCCTTTTCCTCCATCGATCAAAATCAACTGAGGCAACGGTTCATTTTCATCCAAAAGTCGTTTATACCGGCGGTAGATCACTTCTTCCATGGTCTTGAAATCGTCGGGACCCACTACTGTTTTCGGGTGAAAAATCCGGTAATCTGCTTTACTTGGTTTTCCGTTTTTAAATACAACGCACGCCGAAACCGGATTACTTCCCTGGATATTCGAGTTATCAAAACCTTCAATGTGTCGTGGTTCTGTCGGCATCCGCAGCAGTTTCTGCATTTCTGCCATGATTCGGTTGGTATGTCTTTCGGGATCTACAATCTGTACCTGTTTCAGTTTTTCGATGCGGTATTCTTTGGCATTTTTTTCTGAAAGTTCCACAATTCTCTTTTTGTCGCCCACTTTCGGAACAATGAGTTTTACATTCGGAATCTGCAGCGTAAGATGGAACGGGATCAGGATTTCCTTGGAATCTGAGTGGAATTTCTGCCGGATTTCGATCATGGCTTCTTCCAGAATATCTTCATCACTTTCTTCAAGAATTTTTTTAATCTCCGTCGTAAAACTCTGGATGATATTTCCGTTCTGAATTTTAAAGTAATTCACATAAGCCGCAGTTTCATCACTCGTCATCCCGAACACATCTACATCATCGATATTGGGGTTAACTACGGTATGTTTGTGCTTATAATTTTCGAGCATATCTATTTTTTCCTTGATCATATGGGCATTTTCGAATTCAAGATTCTCAGCATACCTTGTCATTTGCTTTACCAGATAATCTTTCGCCTGACGGAAATCTCCCTTCATAATTCCCCGTATTGCATCAATTTTCTGGTCGTAATTTTCTTTTGTTTCGAGCATTTCACAAGGACCTTCGCAGTTCTTGATGTGATATTCCAGGCAAACCTTATATTTTCCTTCTGCAATTTTTGCCGGAGATAGATTCAGATTACAAGTGCGGATTTTGTAAATATGTTTAATGGTATCGAGCAAAACTTTTGCAGGACTAACTTTCGCATAAGGTCCGAAATATTCTGAACCGTCTTTAATCATGGTTCTGGTCAAAAAAATGCGCGGAAAATTTTCGTTTTTGATGCAGATCCAAGGATACGACTTATCATCCTTCAGCATTACATTATAAAACGGCTGATGCTCTTTAATAAGATTGTTCTCGAGCAACAGCGCATCATATTCACTCGGAACGATGGTGGTTTCTAGCCGGTGAATCTTTCCAACCATAATTCTGGTTCTGTATCCTGAAAGATTTTTATTAAAGTACGAAAGCACCCGTTTTTTCAGATGCTTGGCTTTTCCGACATAGAGCAACTGTCCGTTTTTATCATAGTAACGGTAAACGCCGGGTTCGGAAGGTAAAGTTTTCAGCTGAAGTTCAAGGTCAGGATTCATGTAACAAAAATAGGGAATTGATTTTTATTCGGGCGTTTTTTTCGCTCTTCCATTTCCCCTTTTCTGTAGGTCTTTTTCCTTACAGAAAAGCGCTCTGTTCAGTCCTCGACGCATATTTCCACAATCCCGTAAAAAACTGTATTTTTAAAGAAAAATTTACCGATGATTTACGGCGTAGACCACTTTACCATTTCCGATGTAATGGAAATCTTAGCAAATCCCAATAAAGCAAAACTTAATAAGGAATCAAAAGACAAAATTTTAAGATCTCAGAAAAACGTTCAGCAAATTGTTGAATCCGACCGTACGGTTTATGGAATCAATACTGGTTTCGGACCACTTTGCGATGTGAAAATTTCAGAAGAAGAAACGGCGCAACTTCAGTATAATCTCATTATTTCTCACGCAGTGGGTGTTGGTAAACCAATTGCCAAAGAGTTGTCCAAAATGATGATGATTGCCAAAATTCACGCACTGTCGAAAGGATTTTCGGGGGTTTCGCTGGAAGTTATTGAAAGAATGATTCTGATGCTGGAAAAAGACATCATCCCTGCCGTTCCGGAACAGGGATCTGTTGGTGCATCCGGAGATTTGGCCCCTTTGGCACATTTGGTTCTGCCGCTTTTAGGTCTTGGAAAAGTATGGGAAAATGATTCCATAGTAGAAACAGCCAAAGTACTGAACAAACATGGATTAGAACCACTGATTTTAGGCCCGAAAGAAGGTTTGGGACTAATTAACGGTACTCAGTTTATTCTAGCTCATGCCATTTTAGGTCTTCACAAGTTTGAATATCTTTTAAATCTTGCCGACTTAACTGCTGCCATGTCATTGGAAGCGTACCGCGGCTCATCCAGCCCATTCAAAAAAGAACTTCATGATATCCGTCCGTTTGATGGCAGTAGAAAAGTAGCTGGCAGAATGTTGACGTTTCTGGAAGGTTCCGAAAACCTAAAGGAACACGAGTTTTGTGACCGCGTGCAGGATCCGTATTCAATGCGCTGTGTTCCGCAGGTTCACGGGGCGAGCAGAAATGCCTACGAACATCTTAAAAACTTAGCCGAAACAGAACTTAATTCAGTCACCGATAACCCGATTGTTTTAAGTGAAGAAGAATCCATTTCCGGCGGGAATTTCCACGGACAGCTGTTGGCATTACCTTTAGACTATGCTACTTTAGCAGCTGCAGAACTTGGCAATATATCGGACAGAAGAAGTTATCTTTTATTGGAAGGGAAATACGGTCTGCCAAAATTACTGGTTGAAAGTTCAGGATTAAATTCCGGATTTATGATACCTCAATATACATCGGCTGCCTTGGTAACCGAAAACAAAACACTGTGTTTTCCTGCTTCCGCAGATTCAATCCCAACAAGTTTAGGACAGGAAGATCATGTTTCGATGGGAAGTATTTCCGGAAGAAAATTCAATCAGGTTTTGGGGAATTTAGAAAATATTTTAGCGGTGGAACTTATGTTTGGCGCTCAAGGATTAGAGTTCCGAAGACCAGCAAAATGCTCGAATTATGTTGAAAATGCTTATAATCTCATTCGTACAAAAGTTGAAAAATTAGAAGATGACAGATTAATTGGTGAAGATATGTGGGCCATAGTGCAATTAATTCGTGAGAGAAAATTTGACGTAAATTAATAAAATATGAGAAAAAATATAATAGTAGCCGTTTTCTGCTGTTTAGTTTTATGGTAAATGCTCATCTAGTAAAAACACGAAGGTATCCGAACTGTTAGATTCGATGGGCAGCACACAAGCGCTGAAAACATCATATGAATATATGATAGAACAATATAAAAAGAACTAGCCCGATTTTCCAACTAAATATTGGGATAAAGCATCAAAATATGTTAATTATAATGAACTTATAGAAAAATTGATTCCCGTCTATACCAAACATTTTACTGAGCAGGAAATAGAAAGTCTCATAACATTTTATCATAGTACAACATGTGAGAAAATGGTTGATAAAAACCCGATTAATTCTACAAGAAAGCATGGAAATCGGTAAAATGTGGGCAGTTGAACTAACTCAAAAACTTGAAAAAGAAATCTCGTTTGCTACCAAAAAGGTATATCCATCGCCTCCTCCTCCGATGCCTTCTAAATAGTTAACTTACTATTAAAGATCAGATTATAATAAAAAGCTTCCACGAATTTATTGTTGGAAGTTTTTTTGTAATAAAAATTACACGATACTTTTTTTTGATTTAAACTTTCCTTTAAGTAAGTTTAACTGCATTTTCCTTTAGTAAGTTGTATAAACACAAAAAATCCTCAATCAAATAAATGACTGAGGATTAAAAAAAACTGGCGGCGACCTACTCTCCCGCTTTCGCAGTACCATCGGCGCTAGAGGGCTTAACTTCTGTGTTCGGAATGGGAACAGGTGAGCCCCTCTGCTAAAACCACCCTAAATATGTTATTTAGAGTCAAGATCCGAGACTCAAGATGCAAGACTAAAATCTTGGTTCTTGGTTCTGATATCTTGGTTCTATTTTTATCGATAAAAACTTTCACAAAGAGTAAACCTTTGATGCACTTAGGGAGCGCGCCTTATTAGGCTATAAATCTACGGGTAATTAGTACTACTCGGCTATGCCATTACTGACTTTACACCTGTAGCCTATCAACGTTGTCATCTCCAACGACCCTTAAAAGATGTCTCAT
>NZ_JAPCHZ010000002.1:0-588769 GCF_026107505.2 Kaistella yananensis
TGGTCAATAAAATCCACCAACATTGGGCGGAATAATTCTGGCTTCTTTTCTGGATTTTTCCCCAACATATTTGCAAGGTTTTAAAGCTCTAAGATACAAATTCTTGCAATAAAAAACAAGCTATTTTAAACCCAAAATACTAATAATCAGTAAATTATAGGCGGTTTAAGGAGCGACTAATTATCAGGCCTTTTTTATCGTACTATCTAAATACTATTTCTTTTTCGCTACGGCTTTTTTTACTGCTGGCTTTTTTACAGCCGTTTTCTTGGCAGGAGCTTTCTTAGGTTTTTCCTTAAAAGCGTTTTTATCCTGAGCGGTAATCCATTTTTTTACCTCATCCAAAGATACTGCTGCTAATTCTTCAGCGGTATATTTTTCATCTTTCTTGGTTTTCGGAATTTTAAACATATTTTTTCCGAATTTGATGAAAGGGCCCCATCTTCCGTTTTCGATGGAAATTTTTTCTTTTTCCCACTGCTGGATATATCGGTTGGCCTCTTTTTCAAGCTTAGCATCAATAAGTTCATTAATGTCGCTCTGAGAAAGATTTTCGAAGTCGTATCGTTTTGGTACATTAATGAAAAGCGACTGGTATTTAATAAAAGGTCCGAATCTGCCGGTTCCTTTTGTCACTGGTTCACCTTTATAAGTTGCGATGGGCGCATCTGCAATCTTTTTTTCTTTAATAATTTCTTCTGCGCGTTCCTGTGTAACCGAAAGCGGATCCTCACCGCGTGGGATACTGATGAAAGTTTCGCCCCATTTCACATACGGACCGAATCTTCCGACACCAACAGTTACTGTTTTACCTTCAAAATCCTTTAAATCAAAAGGAATTTTAAAAAGTTCCAATGCTTCTTCAAGCGTAATGGTTGCAATATTCTGGTTTGCCATTAAACTTGCGAAAATTGGTTTTTCTTCATCGTCCTGTTCGCCAATTTGAACCATCGGACCGAACCTTCCGATTCTGGTGATTACGTTTTTGCCGGTTTTCGGATCTACTCCTAAAATTCTTTCTCCGTTCGCACGTTCTGCGTTTTCTTCTACATCTGCAATTTTCGGATGAAATTCTTTATAGAATCCCTGAAGAACCTCCTTCCACTTTTCTGATCCGTTTGCGATCTCATCAAAATCCTGTTCTACTTTTGCAGTAAAACCATAATCTAAGATTTCGGCAAAATTCTGGGTTAAAAAGTCGTTTACAACCTCGCCGATATCGGTAGGAACAAATTTATTTTTATCGCCGCCGAATTTTTCGGTAAGAATCTCTTTTTTGAGTTCGGTTTTCGTAAGAGACATCTTCATGATTTCTCTTTCCTGCGGAAGGATCTCTCTTTTATCAACGTATTCGCGATTCTGGATCGTCTGAATAGTTGGCGCATAAGTAGATGGTCTTCCGATACCGAGTTCTTCCAGCTTTTTCACCAAACCTGCCTCGGTGAATCTTGCTGCCGGTTTTGTGAATTTCTCGGTGGCTTCAATTTTTTTATAATCCAGAATTTCGCCTACCGAAACTTTTGGCAATAACTTTTCGTTGTTTTCCTCATCATCTTCATCGGTTTTTGTAATGCCATAAACCTTCAAGAAACCATCGAAAACAACTACTTCGCCTTGTGCTTCAAAATGCTGTGGCAATGCAGGATTGCCAATTTCGATTACTGTTTTTTCTATTTTGGCATTTGCCATTTGGCTTGCCAGTGTTCTTTTATAAATTAACTGGTACAATTTGTTAAGCTGCTCATCACCAATTCGTTTTAGAGAAAAATCGGTTGGGCGTATGGCTTCGTGCGCTTCCTGTGCGGAGGCCGATTTGGTGGTAAAATTTCTTGGATTTGAATATTGCTCACCGAATTCTGAAACAATCTGGGATTTTGCGCAGTTAATGGCTTCCTGAGAAAGATTTACGGAATCGGTTCTCATATAAGTAATATAACCTTCTTCATACAGTCTTTGCGCAACTCTCATCGTGGTCGTCACACCATATCCTAGACGATTACTCGCTTCTTGTTGCAAAGTGGAAGTCGTAAAAGGTGCCGATGCCGAACGGGTTCCGGGCTTGGTTTCTACATTTAGGACTTTGAATTCGGTATTTTGTGACTGCTTCAGAAACTCTTCAGCTTCGGTTTCCTTGGCAAAATCCTTTTTAAGTTTGGCCGCAATTTCCTGCTTGTTTTTGTTCAGGAAAAGTCCGTCAACTTTAAATGCTGATTTAGGTTTAAAATTTCTAATTTCCAGCTCTCTTTCAACAACCAAACGCACAGCTACCGACTGTACACGCCCTGCGGAAAGACCGGTTTTTACTTTCTTCCAGAGCACTGGTGACATTTCAAAACCAACTATTCTGTCTAAAACTCTTCGCGCTTGCTGCGCATTAACGAGATTCTGATCTATTTTGCGCGGGTTTTCAATAGCTTTCAGAATTGCGTTTTTGGTAATTTCGTGAAAAACGATTCGTTTTGTATGGTCTTCTTTTAATTTAAGTTCTTCTGCCAAATGCCAGGCAATAGCCTCACCCTCGCGGTCTTCATCGGAGGCCAGCCAAACTGTATCGGCTTTCTTAACTGCTGCTTTCAGTTCAGCGACTAGCTTCTTCTTATCGGGAGAAACTTCGTAATCGGGAGTGAAAGTTGCCAGATCGATCCCCATTCCCTTTTTGGGTAAATCACGGATGTGACCGAAACTCGATTTCACTTCGAAATCTTTGCCCAGATACTTCTGAATGGTTTTTGCTTTTGCCGGAGACTCTACAATAACTAAATTTTTAGACATCAAGAAAATTTTTGCAAAAGTAGAAGTTTTTTTTTAATGAAAATTTTACCGCTCATTTTTTAGCCCGCAAATTCAAAATGCTTTTCTTTAATATTAATCACTATACGATAATTTGCAACGATAAAAAAGTACTTGTATGTATAAAAAACTGTACTTATTATCCTCATTATGATTTAAATACCTATTTTTGAAAAAAATCATCCGCTCCATGTATGATTCTCTAACTTCCATTGTAGAGCGCGACGCTTACAACAGTATATTGTATGTGGTATTAGGTGGGATATTGCTGCTTTCTGTATTTCATCTCGTCATGTTTTTTCAGAACAGGGATCGCGCCTACCTTTTATACAGCGCTTATACTTTTTTTTCCTTTGTTGCGTATTTGCCTATGGCAGAAAGCGGTTTCGCAAAATCGATTTCGGAAGTACTGAACCTAGACCAATTTACTAAAGATTTCTTTACCATTATTTTCAATTGTTTTTATTTTTTCTTTTTTACAGAATTTCTTAACATCAAGAAGATTAGCATAAAATGGTACCGCATCATTGTTCTGCCGGTTTTTGTGATAATTTTCATAGCGTTTCTTAGTCTTTTCCTACATTATTTCCTAGGTTATGATGGGTTTTTCAATTACTTTAAAATGGTTTTCATCTATTTAGTGACCATCCAAACGGTGATTTCTTTTTACATCCTTTCGAAGGTCGATAACGATTTGAAATATTATATCGTTTTTGGCGGTCTCATTTTATTTGCTTGTTCCGTAATAGGAGACAAAGCGGTGAGGCAGATTCCGGGGATTGACATAAGCAGAAAAATGGGCGATTTTATATTTTTCCTTGGACTTTTAATCGAAAATATGGCTTTCTCTTTCGCATTGGGACACAAACAAAGGATGAATTACCAGGACAAAGTAGCTTTTCAGCAGAATTTTATTGCGCAATTACAAAAAAATGAAATGCTAAAAGATGAAATAAACCGAGATAACGAAAAAAGACTCATCATCGAAAATGAGAAAATAAAGTATCTGCAGGAAATTTCAGACTTGAAACTGTCTGTACTTCAAAGCCAGATGAATCCTCATTTTATTTTCAATGCTTTAAATTCAATAAAATACTATATCCTGGAAAGCGACACGCAAAACGCGGTGGATTACCTGACCAAATTTTCAAAAATTATCAGAACCATTCTTTTAGCATCTAAAGAAAAGGAATTTACCCTTTCCCAAGAGCTTCAAACATTACAGCTCTATGTGGATATCGAAAACTTGCGATTTCACAATCACATTCAGTTTTCCATCAACATCGCGCCCGAAATCGATGTGGACATTGTAAAATTGCCACCAATGGTTCTGCAACCTTTCATCGAAAATGCTATTATACACGGCGTGGCGACCGTGGATGACAAAAAGATTACGATTAATGTGTCGGTAAAAGATCAAGCTGTTGAAATCTCTATTTCCGATAACGGAATTGGAAGAAAGGAGGCCGGAAAAAGAAGATCGATCATTAAAAACAAAACCAAATCGCTAGGCACAGAAATAGCAGCAGAAATGCTTAAAAATTATTTTAACAACGAAGGATATAAGCTTCAATATATTGATTTGTACGAAAACGATATCCCAACTGGAACCAAAATAATAATTTCCATACCCAAGCCCCGATATTCAGGAAATAAATACGCTTAAAATTAACTAAATTTTGCTATATTCGCAAACTTAATGAAACCAAGATCATTCTTATAGAACTGACTGAAAATGAATAAGTTTACCGAATATAAAAATCTAGACCTCACGGCTATTGCTGATGAAGTTTCAAATTTTTGGAACACGCACGAAACCTTTAAGAAATCAGTAGAAACCCGCGCCGGAAAACCGGAATATGTGTTCTACGAAGGTCCGCCTTCCGCAAACGGAATGCCGGGAATTCACCACGTGATGGCAAGAGCACTGAAAGATATTTTCTGCCGATACCAAACCCAAAACGGAAAACAAGTTTTTCGAAAAGCTGGTTGGGATACTCACGGTTTGCCAATAGAATTAGGCGTTGAGAAAGAATTGGGCATCACCAAAGAAGACATCGGAAAAAAAATTTCGGTTGAAGATTATAACCAGGCTTGTAGAAACGCGGTGATGCGCTACACCGATGTTTGGAACGATTTGACTGAAAAAATCGGTTATTGGGTAGATCTCGAAGATCCTTATATTACCTACGAACCGAAATACATGGAAACCGTTTGGTGGCTTTTGAAGCAACTTTACGACAAAAAATTACTGTACAAAGGTTACACCATACAGCCATACTCACCTGCTGCAGGAACAGGTTTGAGCTCCCACGAACTCAACCAACCGGGAACCTATCGTGATGTAAGCGACACAACTGTTGTTGCCCAGTTTAAAGTTAAAAAACTATCAGATGCTTTAAACGAAAGGCTGAACGGCGCAAGCAAAACCATTAATTTAGATAATGAAACCTGCGGTGGTGTTAATCATTGGGCTGAATTTGACAAAGAAAATCAACTGCCAATCCACATTTTAGCATGGACGACAACTCCTTGGACTTTACCTTCCAACACCGCTTTAGCAGTTGGACGGGATATTGAATATGTTTTGGTGAAAACCTATAATCAATATACTTTCGAGCCCATTAACATCATTCTTGCGAAAGTTCTTTTGGAGAAGAATTTTGGAAAAAAATACGCAGTAGGAACCGATGAAGATTTCCAAAATTACATAGCAGAATCCAAAGTTATTCCTTATCAAATCTTAGCCGAATTCACAGGAGAAGATCTTGCCGGAACCGAATATGAGCAATTGATTCCATGGTTTTTGCCGGCAGAAAATCCTGAAAATGCTTTCAGAGTAATCATTGGAGATTTCGTCACGACTGAAGACGGAACCGGAATCGTACATATCGCACCAACTTTTGGTGCAGACGATGCCCGTGTTGCAAAAGAAAACGGAATTTCACCAATGCTTACCAAAGACGAAAACGACAATCTCGTTCCTTTGGTGGATTTGCAAGGAAAATTTATTAAAGGTGGGAACACACCAGAATTATTTGCCGGGAAATATATTAAAAACGAATATTACGACGCAGGAACCGCTCCAGGAAAATCTTGGGATGTGGAACTTGCGATCCTTTTAAAAACGGAGAACAAGGCCTTTAAGGTTGAAAAATATGTTCACAGCTACCCGCATTGCTGGAGAACCGATAAACCTGTTTTGTATTATCCACTGGATTCTTGGTTTGTGAAAATGACCGCGGTGAAAAACCGATTGGTAGAACTCAACGAAACCATCAACTGGAAACCTAAATCCACCGGTGAAGGTAGATTTGCCAACTGGCTCGAAAATGTAAATGATTGGAATCTTTCGCGATCCAGATATTGGGGAATCCCACTGCCAATTTGGCGTAGCGAAGATTTAAAAGAAGAAATCATCATCGGATCGGTGGAGGAATTGATGAACGAAATCCAAAAATCAATCGCGGCAGGTTTCATGGAAAAGAATCCATTCGAAGGTTTTGAGACCGGTAACATGTCGGAGGAAAACTATGCGAAGATCGATTTGCATAAAAACATTGTGGATGAAATTATCTTGGTTTCAGATTCCGGAAAACCGATGAAACGCGAATCCGACTTGATCGATGTTTGGTTCGACTCCGGTTCGATGCCTTACGCACAACTGCATTATCCTTTTGAAAATAAAGAACTTATCGACAACAAAAAAGCATTTCCTGCCGATTTTATTGCGGAAGGAGTTGACCAAACAAGAGGTTGGTTCTACACCCTTCACGCGATTGGAACTTCTGTTTTCGATTCAGTTGCTTACAAAAATGTGATGTCGAATGGTTTGGTGTTGGACAAAAACGGACAGAAAATGTCTAAACGCCTTGGAAACGCGGTAGATCCTTTCGAAACGCTAAAAAAATACGGTCCCGATGCAACGCGTTGGTATATGATTTCGAATGCAAATCCTTGGGAAAATCTGAAATTTGATGTAGAAGGAATTGATGAAGTCCGCAGAAAATTCTTCGGAACCTTGTACAATACCTACTCGTTCTTCGCGCTTTATGCGAATGTTGACGGATTTAATTATTCCGAAAAAGATATTGAAAACCGTCCGGAAATCGACCGATGGATTCTTTCTGAACTCAATCTTTTGGTAAAAGAAGTTACCGAATTTTATAATGATTATGAACCAACAAAAGTTGCAAGAGCGATCAACAATTTCGTGAATGACAATTTAAGCAACTGGTATGTGAGGCTTTGCAGAAGGCGTTTCTGGAAAGGAGATTATACCGAAGACAAAATTTCGGCATACCAAACCTTGTACACTTGTCTGGAAACGATTGCTAAAATTTCGGCACCGATTGCTCCGTTTTTCATGGATCAACTCTTCCAGGATTTGAACAAAATTACAAGAAAAGATGAAGCTGAATCTGTGCATCTAACGAACTTCCCGGTCGCTGATGAAAGTTTAATCGATCAGGATTTGGTAGAAAAAACACATTTGGCGCAACAAATTACTTCGATGGTTTTCTCTTTAAGAAAGAAAGAAAATATCAAAGTTCGTCAACCTTTGCAAAAAGTGATGATTCCTGTTTTGGATTCGAAAACGGAAGCTCAGATTGTAGCAGTTTCGGAACTCATAAAACAGGAAGTAAACGTAAAAGAATTACTGTTAATCAATGCTGATGAAGCTTCGCACTTGATTGTAAAACAAATCAAACCGAATTTCAAAACATTAGGTTCACGACTCGGAAAGGACATGAAAACCGTGGGCGCGGCAATTACTAATTTGACCTCCGCAGAAATCGCTGATTTGGAAAAAGACGGAAAAATGACCATTCAAGGGTACGAAATCACCACAGATGATGTAGAAATCTTCACTAAAGATATTCCGGGATGGACCGTTGCCAACGAAGGAAAAATGACTGTGGCATTAGATTTGACAATAACCGATGACCTAAAAGCGGAAGGAATCGCAAGAGAATTCATCAATAGAATTCAGAACATCAGAAAAGATAAAGATTTTGAGCTAACAGACAGAATTTCAATTCAATTAGAAGCCAACTCGCCTTTCGAAAAAGAACTTATTAACAATCGTGCATATATTTCGGAAGAAGTATTGTCAGATAAAATAGAAATTGTAAATTCACTTTCAAATTTTGATGAAATTGAAATTGACGACGTGAAATTTAAATTATTGGTAAACAAAGTTTGATGTTAACAGAGAATTAATGAAGAATCCGAAATTCTTCATCATCCCAAAAAACACAAACGATTTCAAACAAAAAACATGGCAGAAGAAAGACAACGTTACAGCGATAGTGATCTGAAAGAGTTTAAAGAACTTATTCAGCAAAAAATAGAAAAAGCAGAAAAGGATTTGATGCTGATTAGAGAAAGTTTCATCAATGACCAAAATAATGGAACTGATGATACTTCCCCAACTTTCAAAGCTTTCGAAGAAGGTGCAGAAACCCTGAGCAAGGAGCAAAATGCAATTTTGGCCGGAAGGCAGGAGAAATTTGTGCGCGATTTGAAAAATGCACTCATCCGTATTGAAAACAAAACGTACGGAATCTGCAGAGTAACCGGAAAACTCATCGGTAAAGACCGTTTGAGAGCCGTTCCGCATGCAACTTTAAGTATTGAGGCAAAAAATATGCAGCGCTAATTTACGCTCTTCAACTGTTTACCCATTAGGTTTATAATGCACTGCGAAATCTTGCGTTATAAACCTATTTGAATTTAAAATTTGCTGTCTTTTGGAAGTCCTGCTGATTATTTTGGCCGTTGGTGTAATTATTTATTTTTTCAGAAATTCTGTGAAAAAACCTTTCCTTGCGAAGGAAGAAAAATACCAGAGCATCGACGACAGATACAATGAGGAAAGAAGAAACCGCGAGCTTGAAATCGACAGTCTGTTAAGCAAAATGGGCAAAAACGGCATACAGGATCTTTCGGAAAAAGACCGAAAACGCCTGGAAAAACTTTCAAAAAAATAAATCTAAGAATGGAATCATTAATTGTACATCCCAAAAACCAGATGGAACTCAATGCACTGAAAAGTGTGATGAAAGATATGGGAATCCGATATGAAAAGTTTCACACCAGAAACGCAAAAACTTCCCCAAAATTCGAAACCAAATCCGCTCCGAAAAAAGACACCAAACCGGGCAATTTCAAAAATAAACCAAAGACCGATCTATAATGAAGAAAATAGCATTAATTACCTTCATCATCCTTTTAATCGATCAGGTTTCTAAATTTTACATCAAAACCACCTTTCATCTTGGCGAGAGTGTTGATGTTTTTCCGGGATTCAAGCTCACTTTTGTAGAAAATCCGGGCATGGCGTACGGCTTTCATTTTGGCGGCCTGCTAGGTAAATATGCTTTGGTGATCCTCCGCGTTTTCCTCATTGGCGGCATGGTTTATCTTTTCAGAAAATGGCTGAAAGAAGGAATCCACAGCAATTACCTCCTCATCCCAATGGCGATGATTTTTGCCGGTGCGATTGGAAATTTAATTGACGGAATGTTCTATGGAATGATTTTCGACAGCGGCACAGTGTACGACGAAAGCGTGAACCACTGGATCGATTACGGCGGAATTTCGAAAGTGGTACCGTTTGGTGAAGGTTACTCGAATTTTATGAAAGGCTGTGTAGTCGATATGCTGCATTTCCCGCTCGTAGACTGGTGGGTACCGGAAAGCTGGCCACTTATAGGCGGCAAGCATATTGAGTTTTTCAAATACATCTTTAATGTTGCTGATTCTGCAATTACCGTTGGTGGAATTTTACTGCTGATTTTCAGAAAGAAAGCATTTCCAGACGGACTGGATTTTTAAAAGTATTAAAGAAAAACTTCTGCAATTGTCTCAAGTTTTTTATTTCCCTATTTTTGCAAAACGCTTTTGATAAAGCAGTTTATCACTTATTCTTAACCAGAATTTTACAATATATGTCACGAATACTCACCGGAATACAGGCTACAGGAACACCCCATTTGGGAAACCTTTTGGGCGCAATTATTCCTGCAATCGAATTGTCGAAAAAATCTGAAAACGAATCTTTTCTCTTCATCGCCAACATGCATTCTTTAACCCAGATAAAAAATGCTGCTGAACTGAAAAAAAACACCTATGAAATTGCTGCTGCCTGGCTTGCATGCGGTTTAGATACCGAAAAGACTTTTTTCTACAGACAAAGCGACATTCCGGAAGTATGTGAACTTTCATGGTATCTTTCGTGCTTTTTCCCTTATCAGAGGCTTACTTTGGCGCATTCTTTCAAAGATAAAGCCGACCGTTTGGAAGATGTAAACGCCGGACTTTTTACCTATCCTGTTTTAATGGCTGCAGATATTCTGCTTTATGACGCAGAAGTGGTTCCTGTCGGCAAAGACCAGCTTCAGCATCTTGAAATGGCGCGTGACATGGGCGCGAGATTCAATCACCAAATGGGCGAAGTTTTTGTTTTACCGAATGCGGAACTTCAGGAAGACACCAAATACGTTCCCGGAACCGACGGACAGAAGATGAGCAAATCCCGAGGAAACATCATCAATATTTTTCTTCCGGAAAAAGAACTGAAGAAACAGGTTATGGGAATAGAAACCGACTCTAAAACTCTGGAAGAACCAAAAGATCCTGAGACAGACAAGGTTTTTGCGATTTATAAACTTATTGCAACAGCCGATGAAACTGCAGTTCTGGAGCGAAAATATCTTGCCGGTAATTTCGGTTACGGACATGCTAAAAATGAACTTTTAAACTTAATTCTCACCAAATACGCTAAGGAAAGAGAACTTTTCTCTTATTACATGAACAATTTGCAGGAACTCGACGAGAAACTTCAGCAAGGCGCCGATAAAACCCGAAAAGTAGCTTCAGAAACGCTGAAAAGAGTTCGTGAAAGTTTAGGGATGTAAAGAAACTTCGCAATAAAAATATAAAAACCTTTCAGTGATGAAAGGTTTTTTTTGTTAGAGCAAAGTCTTAATTTCCGACAGTTTTTTAATCACAGTAACGTCCTGCGCTTTATAATTATCGTTGAATACATCGAAGAAAATTACTTTCAGTCCGAAAGATTTACCGCCTTCAACATCGGCAATCCAGTCGTCGCCAATCATCATTGATTCTTCTTTTTCTGCACCGGCTTTGTTCAATGCATATTCGTAAATTTCTGGGTGTGGCTTTCTGATATTGATTTCGTCTGCACTGGTAATGGTTTTAAAATAATTCTTAATTCCGGAAAGTTCGCATTTGCGGTACGTTACCTCCATGAAACCATTGGAAAGAATGTGGAGTTTGTAATTTTTACCGGAAAGATATTCCAACAAATCGAATGCACCTTCCACCAGGTCGTTATAATTTAGAATTTCATCAAGAAAATTGTCTTCAAAAAGTTGAGCGAGCTCGAGATCATCAATTCCGAAAAACAGGAATGAATTATAAAATCGATGTTCTCTAAGGTAATCTTTATCAATTTCACCGTCTCGAATTTGCTCCCACAGTCTTTCATTAATGGTGAAATACTCTCGGTGGAAATCTTCAAAATTTAGGTTGTATTTTTCGCTTACTTTTTCTCTAATAAAAATATCTTTCAGGGTAAGATAAGCGTTGCGGCGGTGATCCCAAAGCGTATTATCGAGATCAAAAAAAATGTGCTGAATTTTCATACAGCACAAATTTAAGGATTAAGATTAGTTCTTGGAAACAATTTGGTTTTTAGTTTTGGATTTCAAAACTGCGATGCTTTTAGAATAACTTAAGAGAAAGTCGATTGTTTGTTTCTTTGGTTTCAAAAGTTTTTCGTTTAAAGTGTCAATTTTTTTCATAGGCGAAAAAGTTGTTTCCCTAAAAACGAAAGTTTTTTTAAAATATTATTATCGGGTTAAAATAATATGGTGTTGATCCATGATTTTTCTCAGGTTGATGAGCGCATAACGCACGCGGCCCAAAGTTGTATTGATGCTGGTTTCGGTTTGATCTGCAATTTCTTTAAAACTTAACCCATCGAAAAACCTCAGCTTGATAACTTCCTGCTGATTCTCCGGCAAAAACACGAGCATCCGCGTTAAATCGTGCTGAATCTGCTCGCTGATGAGTTTTTCTTCAATGTTTTCTTCGTTACCTGAAATCAGATCAAAAATCGAAAATTCGTCGTTATCATAAGAAGTTTCAGAAACTTTAATATGTTTTGATTTTACACGGTAATGATCGATTATGAGGTTGTGGGCGATTCTTTTTGCCCAAAGAATGAATTTCCCTTCTTCGTTGTATCGGCCTTCTTTCAGCGTGACAATGATTTTCATAAAGGTATCCTGAAAGATATCGTTTGCCAAATCTTCATCCATCAACTTATAAAAAATGAAGGAGAAGAGATCTTTTTGATGCCGCTCTATAAGAATTGAAAGGGTTTTTTCGTTACCATTACGGTACTCGGAAATCAACCAGCTATCTGTATGTGTTTTCATAACCTACTTCTGTTTTGTAACCCGTACATCATCCCGATTATTGAATCAGGTTGTGTTTGACAGGCTTATTGTAAGAAGTAAAGTTTAATCGATAGCAATTGATTTATTTGGTGTGTAAAAATAATAAAAAAGTTAATACTCTGTTAAAAATTAAGGAGAATTTAAAGATAATTTATTTTTTTAACAGATCATTTAACATTACAAGAGGAAGATTGAGGGTAAAATTTATATTTAATCCTTTTAATTCTTTTCCGTTAATTCCCGATTTATCGATTGGGAATACGTACCCTCCGGTTAAGTCGATGATTCCGAATAAGGTAGCTCCAATTTTAGGCGCGATATATTTTGTTGTAGCTTCTGCTCCTGCCAGAAAATAGTAGGAATGATATAAATCGACATTTCTTTCAAAATTGATTAAAATATCACCCTGTATTTTCGGTAGTACAGCAAATTTACCATTAGCCGAACCGAGCAATGCGGCAGCTCCGACACGGTAAATTGTATCATCATTTTCTAAAAAAAGCAACCTCCCGCCCAGTTCTGCAAAACTCTGGTTCTGGTAAACATAGCCCACATGAATGAGTTTATGCATGGTAAACTGCGCCTTTGCAGATTGGTTCGCAAGCATTATCAGCAGTGCTGTAAATCCCAGAATTTTCTTCATTGTAAGATTTTAGATGGTGGTAAAGGTAAAAAAAACTGCTTTATCCTTTCGAATAAAGCAGTTTAAAATATTTATCTCTGGAATTAAATGCCGAATTCTTTTTTAATTTCGTCTACTTTGTCTAACTTTTCCCAGGTGAAAAATTCCAGATTATCGATCGTTAATTCATTCTTTTTTCCTTTATTAAAAGTTTTGCTTCCAACATAAGCATCTCTTCCCATATGCCCGTAAGAAGCTGTTTCCTGATAAATTGGGTTTCTCAGTTTCAGATTCTGCTCAATGACATAAGGTCTAAGAT
Source organism: Kaistella yananensis (assembly GCF_026107505.2). Classification (NCBI taxonomy): domain Bacteria; kingdom Pseudomonadati; phylum Bacteroidota; class Flavobacteriia; order Flavobacteriales; family Weeksellaceae; genus Kaistella; species Kaistella yananensis. The sequence goes on from NZ_JAPCHZ010000002.1 coordinate 13,223, forward strand.
CGAAAATCTTCTGAACTTTTTCGGCAATTTCCCCATCGTGGAAGTTTACTTTTGAAGTTCCGTACGTATTGATATACAGTCCACAAGGCTCTGCGACACCAATCGCATAAGAAACCTGAACAAGAACTTCGTCTGCAATACCTGCGGCAACAAGATTTTTTGCAATATGTCTTACCGCATACGCAGCACTTCTGTCAACTTTAGAAGGATCTTTTCCGGAGAATGCACCACCACCGTGGGCACCTTTTCCACCGTAGGTATCAACGATGATTTTTCGTCCTGTTAATCCGGTATCTCCGTGAGGCCCACCGATGACAAATTTACCGGTAGGGTTAATGTGATATTTGATTTTATCATTGAAAAGCGCCTGAATTTCCGGTTTTTGCGCAGATCTAACTTTCGGGATCAGGATTTCGATGATATCTTTTCGGATTTTAGCAAGCATGGCATCATCACTTCCGAACTCATCGTGCTGCGTAGAAACTACGATAGAATCAATTCGGACAGGTTTGTGGTCATCAGAATATTCAATGGTTACCTGTGATTTAGCATCGGGACGAAGATATGGAATCGCATCGCCTTCTCTTCTCAAAGTTGAAAGTTCACGAAGAATGGTGTGTGCCAAATCCAAAGCCAGCGGCATGTAATTTTCGGTTTCGTTGGTAGCATACCCGAACATCATTCCCTGGTCTCCGGCTCCCTGTGCATCTGCTTTTGTCTCGAAATCTGCATTATCATCAGCACGCTCAACTCCCTGATTAATATCTGGCGACTGTTCGTGAATTGCAGAAATCACGCCACAGGAATCTCCGTTGAACATATATTCGCCTTTCGTATAGCCAATTTCGTTGATTACTTTTCGGGCAATATCCTGCACATCAAGGTAAGCCTCAGACTTCACTTCACCGGCCAAAACGACCTGTCCGGTAGTTACCAAAGTTTCGCAGGCCACTTTTGAATTAGGGTCATACGCCAAAAAATTATCGATAAGAGCGTCGGAAATTTGGTCTGCAATTTTATCAGGATGGCCTTCTGAAACAGATTCGGATGTAAATAGATAGGACATATTTCTTTTGTTTTTTTAATTAAAATTTAAGAAAAAAGGTGGAATGATTACAAAAGAAACTAAAATAGAAATTCTGTTTTAGCATTTTTTATCGAGGTTGCAATCAGTTCAAATTTTTCCTCATGAAATTATCGTCTGCAAATTTAAAGATATTTGTTGAAACACAAAACTTATTCACCTAATTAAAATCATTGTGGTTTTATGCTTACATACTCCTCCGGATTTTTATTGTAATTCAGTTTTTCTGCCAGGGAATTCTTAACCGAAAGTGCCATTTCGTCTAAAATTTTCTGCTTATAGGTAGGCTTATAATAAATTAAACTGATTTCGCGGTACGGAAACGGCTTTCTGAAGCGCGCAATTTTTTCTTTCTGTAAATCAGACAACTGCGGAATCGCAAGTTCGGGAAGAATAGTAATTCCCCCAACCTTATCCACCATCTGAATTAATGTGTTGATGTTTGAAGCAAGAAAATCGAGATTTTTAGGCTTTAAAGAGTTTTCTTTCAGAGGACAAATGTTTTCAAACTGTGTACGAAGACAGTTTCCTTCTTCCAGAAGCCAGACTTTATTGCTGTCGAGTTCTTCAGGAACAACGAATGAATCATCTTTGGTTATACTTTCTGAAGAGTAAATCATCAGTTCTTCATTAAATAGAAAATGTTGGTAAAATTCGTTAGCAGTATCATACGGTGTGGAAATAATTCCTGCATCCAGCTCACCAGATTTAAGGGCCTTGATGATACTGTCCGTCGTCATTTCCTTAACATAGAGTTCTATTTTTGGATTTTCATGTAAAAAATCAAAAATCTCGCTTGGAAGTATATAACTGGAAACCGTTGGAATAATCCCCAGATTAAGCTTACCGGCCAAAACATTATTCAGTAGACTTGCCTTGTTGCGCAATTCATTTACCGCATCGATCACCCTTTTGGCTTCTTCAATAATTTGAACTCCAACATCAGTCGTGCGGATGGGATGCGTGGTTCGGTCGAAAATTTTCACATCCAACTCATCCTCAAATTTCTGAATCATGGCGCTAAGTGTGGGCTGCGTAATAAAACACGCCTGCGCCGCTTTACCAAAATGTTTATATTTATCTACCGCGATAAGATATTCTAATTGCTGAATGTTCATTTGATCATGTTTATCTATTACAAAGATACATTGTTTTCTTCATTTTGACTGAAATTAAAGCCAGCTCACGAACTAAAATCCTTAAATTTGTTTCTTTAAAAAGTTAATAATGGACTCAAAAAAACTTACTTCCGGCTCAGGAGCACCCTACTTCGAACATCAGGATTCCCAGACTGTTGGCAGTAGAGGGCCGGTTTTACTGCAGGATTTTATGCTTCAGGAAAATTTAGCTCATTTCGTAAGAGAACGTATTCCTGAAAGAGTTGTTCATGCCAAAGGCAGCGGCGCTTACGGAAAGTTTACCGTAACACACGATATTTCAAAATACACAAAAGCAAAACTCTTCGCTAAAGTTGGAAACCAGTGCAGGATGTTTGCCAGATTCTCCACCGTAGGCGGTGAAAAAGGCAGCGCAGATACAGAACGGGACCCGAGAGGTTTTGCATTGAAATTTTATACTGAAGACGGAAACTGGGATTTGGTGGGCAATAACACGCCTGTTTTTTTCATTAAAGATGCCAAAAAATTTCCCGATTTTATTCATACCCAAAAGAGAGTTCCAAAAACAAATTTGAAGAGCGCTACCATGATGTGGGATTTTTGGAGTCTGAATCCAGAATCACTTCACCAGGTACTGATTTTAATGTCGGATCGCGGGACACCTTATGGCTACCGGCATATGCATGGTTTCGGATCACACACTTTTTCAATGATTAATCACGATAACGAAAGAGTTTGGGTGAAATTTCATTTTAAAACACAACAGGGTATTAAAAATTTCAGTCACGACGACGCGGTGAAAATGAAAGGCGAAAACCCGGATTTTGCGCAGGAAGATCTGGTTACAGCCATCGAAAACGGAAATTTCCCGAAATGGACACTTTATATTCAGGTAATGACTGAGGAACAGGCAAAAGAATTCCGCTGGAATCCGTTTGATGTAACAAAAGTTTGGCTGAAAAACGAATTCCCACTTATCGAAGTCGGTGAAATGGAACTGAACGAGATTCCTGCCAACTTCTTTGCCCATGTAGAACAGGCAACATTTTCGCCAAGCAATTTGATTAACGGAATCAGTTTTTCACCTGATAAAATGTTGCAGGGACGATTATTTTCTTATCCCGATGCACACCGCTACCGTGTGGGCGTTAATGCAAATCAACTTGAGGTAAACCGGTGTCCGTTTGCGGTTAACAATTATCAGAGAGATGGCGCAATGGCAGATTCCAGCAGATATAAAGATATGCCAAATTACTTCCCTAACAGTTTTGATGATATAAAGCCCGATCCGCAGTACAAAAATTTCGAGTACGATTTAGACAGCACCAACGTGGCACATTTCAACCGAAATGAAGACGACGACGACCATTACACCCAACCCGGCTTGCTTTACACCAAAGCAATGAATCAGGAAGACCGCGATCGTCTTATTTACAATATCATCAGTTCCATGCGAGGAATTTCGGGACCGAAGAGAGATGAAATCATTAACCGTCAGCTCTGCCATTTCTTCCGAGCAAACATTGAATTGGGGATGAAAATTGCGATGGGATTACAGATCAATATCGATGCAAATATGATGAATCACTCGAAAACTGAGTTTTAATTTCCTCATTTAAAGCATTAAAGCTTGAACAGCTCGAAAAAAAAAACTAATTTGCGAAAAACCGAATAAAAGCAACATAAAGATGAATTTCGAAAATATTATCCTTGAAAATGAGGGCAAAACCGCTCTCATCACAATCAACCGTCCGGAAAGCCTTAATGCACTGAATTATAAAACCATACAGGAATTAAGCAATGCTTTTGAAAACCTAAATAATGATTCTTCCGTTCGTGTTATAATTTTAACCGGAAGTGGCGAAAGATCTTTCGTTGCGGGTGCAGATATCAAAGAATTTGCAGACTTCGGAACAAATGAAGCAGAAAACTTAGCAAGAAACGGCCAGCAAACACTTTTCAACAAAATTGAAAATCTCGGTAAACCCGTAATTGCGGCTGTAAACGGATTTGCGCTGGGTGGCGGATTAGAACTTGCCATGGCCTGCCACATCCGTTACGCATCAGAAAATGCTAAACTCGGACTTCCGGAAGTGACTTTAGGACTTATTCCAGGTTACGGAGGCACCCAAAGACTACCTCAACTGGTAGGAAAAGGTATTGCAAACGAACTTATTTTTTCCGCAAAAATGATAAGCGCAGAACGAGCGAAAGAAATTGGCCTGGTAAACGAAGTTTTTAGTTCTGAAGAACTTTTACCAAAAACAAAGGAACTTGCTTCATTAATTGCGAGAAATTCACCTATGGGAATCTCGAAAGCAATCGCGGCAGTAAACCTTGCCGGAACCAAAGAAGGTTTCGAAAGAGAGATAAAATCCTTCGGCGAACTCTTCGAAATGGATGATAAAAAAGAAGGAGTTGCCGCATTTTTAGAAAAAAGAAAACCGGCTTTTTAAGGTAAACATTTAAATAAAATATTCTTTTTTTGGAATCTACTAAATTTGACAAAGCCTACCTGAAAATGGCGATGGAATGGGCAAAACTCTCCTACTGCAAAAGAAAACAGGTGGGCGCACTTATCGTAAAAGACCGGATGATTATTTCCGACGGTTATAACGGGACGCCATCAGGATTTGAAAACTGCTGCGAAGATGGTGCAGGAAAAACCCATTGGTATGTGCTTCATGCAGAAGCCAACGCTATTTTAAAATTAGCTGGTTCTACTCAGTCGGCAAAAGATGCCACCCTCTATCTTACTTTATCGCCTTGCAAAGAATGCAGCAAACTGGTTGTACAGGCAGGGATAAAAAAAATAGTTTACATGGATGATTATTCAGATAATGCCGGGGTCGAGTTTCTTCGGAATCATGGAATAGAAATTCTCCAAATTTCGAAAGAAAACCTTTTATAAAAACACAAATACTATGACCTGGGATGAAAAAATTAAAGATTTCGAAAATTTTCTAAGATTCGAAAGGAACTTTTCCGACAATACACTGGATGCCTATCTTCGCGACGTGAGAAAGCTACGGGATTTTGCAGAATTTGATATGAATGATACCGGTCCGCTGGTGATAACTTACGAGAACATTCAGGAATTTCTCTATCACCTTTCCAAGAAAAAATTCAGCGAACGAACCCAAGCAAGATGGATTTCTTCCATAAAAGCTTTTTTTAAATATTTAGTTGAAGACGAAGCGCGTGAGGATAACCCGGCAACCCTACTCGAAGGCCCAAAACTCGGACTCTATCTTCCTGATACATTAAGTTTTGATGATGTAAACAGAATCATTAAGGCCATTAATATTTCCACCGATTTAGGACGCAGAAACCAATGCATGATCGAAGTACTTTACGGATGCGGACTACGGGTTTCGGAACTTATTGATCTGAAGATGTCGAATATCAACTTCAAAGAATCGTACCTAAAAGTCGAAGGAAAAGGAGACAAAGCCCGTTTTGTACCTTTGGCAGCTTATACTGCAGAACTCATCAAACAATATATTAAGGAAATACGTTCGAAATATAAAATCAATAAAAAATGTGAAGACATCCTCTTCCTCAACAGCCGCGGATCTTCGATGTCGAGGGTGATTGTATTTATTATCATTAAAGAATTAACTGAAAAAGCCGGCATCAACAAGAAAATTTCACCGCATACCTTCCGCCATTCCTTTGCAACACATCTGCTGCAAAACGGCGCGGATTTAAGATATATTCAGGAAATGCTGGGACATTCGAGCATCACGACCACCGAAATTTATACCCACTTGAAAAACGAAGAACTTCGGGATGTCATTCTGAATTATCATCCGAGAAATAAAGAATAAATGGATTATCTTAAGTTTTGTCCGAAATGCGGCAATGAAAGCCTAAACTGGGACGGAGAAAAAAAATGGAACTGTAAAGTTTGCGATTTTATACTTTTTCACAATGTTGCAGGAGCGGTTGCTGTAGTGATTAAGTGTGGCGATGAAATTCTGCTGACGCGGCGTAATCAGGAACCTAAAAAAGGTAAACTCGATTTGGCCGGTGGTTTTGTAGATCCAAAAGAAAGTGCTGAAGGAACCTGTGCTCGGGAACTTCTCGAAGAAATGAAGATGAGGATTGATATTACAAAACTGAAATATCTCGCCAGCCTACCCAATATTTACGAGTACAAAAACGTCATTTACAACACTTTAGATATTTTTTACGAATACGAATCAGATGAAAAATTTGAAGTAAATCTGGAAATTTCTGAAATTTCTGAAACAGTTTGGCTGAAAATTCAAGACATTAATCCAGATGATATTGCCTTTGATTCGCAACGCATCTTTCTGGAAAAATATAAAACCCTATAATTTTTAAGCGGAGTTTTATTTGTAATTTTGAAGTCCCGAAATTTCACCCATGCAGGAATCCCCAAATAACATCGAATCACAGATTGTTTTTGAAGACAACCATCTTCTGATCATCAACAAAAAAACCGGTCAACTCGTGCAGGGTGACAAAACGGGCGATGCTTCGCTGTTGGATTTAATTAAAGATTTCATCAAAAAAAGAGACCAAAAACCAGGCAACGTCTTCCTCGGGCTGGTTCACAGAATCGACAGGCCAACTTCGGGACTTGTCATTTACGCAAAAACCTCAAAAGCACTTACCCGACTGACGCAAATGGTAAAAAACCGGGAAATAAAAAAGACGTATTGGGCGGTTGTTGCTAAAGAAATGATTCCCCAAAGCCAAAGGCTGGTTCATTATCTTCACAAAAACGAGAAAACAAACAAATCTACCGTTTTCATAAAACCTACAGAAAACGCGAAAGAATCGATACTCAGCTATCAGATAATAAAAACTTTAGATAACTTTCAGCTTCTTGAAGTTGATTTAGAAACAGGCCGGCATCACCAAATCCGCGCGCAGCTTTCAAAAATTGGTGTTCCGATAAAAGGAGATTTAAAATATGGTTCATCCAGATCCAATCCCGATGGTGGCATTCATCTTCACGCGAGGAGATTAGAGTTTATTCATCCCGTCACCAAAGAGAATCTTGTAGTTGTAGCGCCTGTTCCGCAAAATGACTCAGTTTGGGCAGCTTGTGAATTTTAAAATTAAAGACCGGGCTTATTTAGACTTTTATCGTATTTCTTTATTAAATGAAATGACTTCAGAAAGCGACACGTTATAAATTTTATCAGGCATCGCAAATTCATCAAAAGCCGTTGCTTGTAGTTTGTCTTTCATAAAAACTGCACACATCGTATTTTTTGGATGATATAAAAACTTATGATTTTCTGGGTCTACTCCATCCAATATTGCCTGAAAGACCTCATAACGTATTTTTTGCGCACTATAAGCATAATCATGCCACACGACAACTGTATTTTCGTGAACGAGATGTTTAAAGACATTCCTAGTATCACTCAAAACCATGTCGTAACTGTGGTCTCCATCGATAAAGATAAGATCATATTTTTTATTCAGCGAGCCAAAATCAAAAGTTTTTGTGTTTGCCTCGAGGTGCAGAATCTTTGGATTTTTCTTGGAAAGTATCGCATGCTGCTCTGCATAATTAATATTCCATCCCAATTTCTTCATATCCGCAACCGAAAGGTTTATCGTAGTACAATCTTCAACTTCTTTTGCGACATTGTAAACACTCTCCCCACGCCATGTCCCAATTTCCAGATAGGAATGAATTTCATTTCGTCCTGCGAGACTTACCAATAGCTGCAAATCTGTAATGAGTGAGCTCCCGTCTAAAAGAAAGCTTTCTATAGAGGAAACGGGTTTCTGTGTTAAATCCTTAATCTCAACTTGAGGTAGTGCCAAAAAATTGCCGTATTTTTGAATGAATTTGTTCTTCTGAACCGTATTTAGATTCAAAATATGATTGATCAGGCTTGGTTCGGAGGTTATTATCTTCAAAAAAGATAAAAGTTTTTTTACTTTATCAAACATTACAGAATTTTCAACAAAGATAGATTTTAATAAAAATTGAACAAAAAAAAGATTCTTTTCATTTCTTCGTGGTTTCCCAGCAAAAGTGAGCCAACGAATGGAAATTTTGTACAGAGGCATGCAGAGGCCGTTTCATTGCTTCATGACGTAGAAATACTTCATGCAATTGGAGATTTCAGCCAAAGTAGCACTTATGTCTACGATGAAAAAATCATTAATGGGCTTAAAACACTGATTGTTTACTATAAAAACACCCATAATCCTATTATTAATTTTTACCGCCGAATGACGGCCTACAAAAAAGGGTTTGAAAAAATGCAATTCCCTGAGTTGGTTCACGCAAATGTTTTACATAATTCTATGGTTTTTGCAGTATATCTGAAAAGGACGTATAAGATTCCATTTGTTGTAACAGAACACTGGACTGCACTGCGACAAATAAACAGCAGAAAAACTTCCGGTATGATAAAATTCTGGGCCAGATATATTGGTAATAAAGCAGATTTTATTCTGCCGGTTTCATTCGATCTACTGAAAGGTTTAGAGAATTTAAAGATTAATACTGCTAAGACAGTTATACCAAATGTCGTAGATACCGCTTTATTTAGGCACAGAAATGAAATTAAGAATGATTTCACTTTCATTCATGTCTCAAATCTGATTCCCAGAAAGAACTCAGATAAAATACTCGCTGCGGCGATAGCGCTTCTAAAAGAAGGTTACAGGTTTAAAATACAGATCGGAGGTGATGGCGATGCAGCAACCCTAAAAAGCCTGCAAGATCTGGTTCATCAAAATTCTCTCGCAGAACATGTTGAAATATTTGGCATGCAGAAAATAGATCAGATTGCTGAAAGAATGCAGAATTCCGATTGTTTTATCTTGTTCAGTGAAGACGAAAACCAGCCTTGTGTAATCGCTGAGTCTTTCGCCAGCGGGCTTAGAGTAATCTCTACCGATGTGGGAGGAGTAAAAGAATTTTTTCCTGCTGAAGGTGGCATTTTACTGCCAAAATCAAACATTAACCTACTAAAAGAATCCATGGTTAAAATGCTGGAAACGCCCTTTACTGATCAGGAAAAACTTGTAAATTTTGCTGAAGAAAACTTTTCGGTAAAATCTATCGCAACGCAGTTCAATAAAGTATACCAAAAAATATTACCGTGAAAAAAGGATTTTCTATTCAGATTTCTGAGCAAAATGTCGCTATAAAATCATTCATTTCAGGAGAATATGATAATTTATATCTTCAGACCGAACATTTTGATTTTCTTTTGGAAGGAGTGTTGCTCAACAAAAAAAAATTACTCACGGAATATGCCTTAAAAGATTTCGAAACATTAATCCGGGAACTTTATACACAGAAAAAACAGGGATTAATCAGGGAATTTGAAGGGGAATTCCGGGGATTCATCTGGAATAAAACCATCGGACAACTCTATGTTTTCACGAATCCAACGTCCACACAGCGGGTGTTCTACTCTAAGTTTGAAAATGCAATTTTTATTGATACAAGCTTGGTACGGCTTAATAAAACCTTAATAAGTTATGGAATCAGGACTAAACCGGATTTGGAATCTATTTATCAATTTCTGTGTTTCAGTAATTTGCCTGAAAGAAAAACCCCGATTGAAAATATAGCAAAATTGCTCGACGGACATTATCTGGAAATTAACAACACTGATGTAACCCTCACAGAAAAAGAATACTTTAATCTTGTAGGAACTCCATTATTCAAAGGAACTAAAGCAGCTGCTGTCGATCAAATTCACGAGATTTTTTCCCAATCAGTAATCATGGAATACCAGAAAGATACCGAGTTGGGAAAAAACCATCTCGCACTGCTGAGCGGCGGTTTAGACAGCCGTGTGGCGATGTTTTATGCGATTAAAAACAATGAGGCACCGGGAAACGCTCTGTGCTTCTCACAGTCCGGTTATTTCGACCATACTATTTCGGAAAAAATAGCAGAAGACTTCGGAATTCACTATGAATTTATACCGTTGGATGGCGGCAATTTTCTTAAAAAAATTGATGAAATTACTGAAATTTCGGAAGGGATGGTTTTCTACACGGGAGGCATTCATGTGAAACACACGGTAGAAAAAATGCAGTATGAAAATTTTGCCCTCTTCCACAGTGGGCAGATTGGCGATGGGGTTTTAGGAGGATTTAATACCGAACCGAAAAGGAAAAAGCCCAGCAATTTTAAGATGGTGGTTAATCACCATTTTCTTCCTGAAGTTGAGAAAAGTTTAGATGATATTTTAAAAAATTACGAAACGGAAGAGCTTTTCCTTTTAAGAAACGTAGCATACAACCGAACCGTTTTGGGAACACATGTTTTTCAGGAAAAAAGATACCAGACTTCCCCATTTATGACCAGAGATTTTCTGAAGCTGGCCATTTCTTTACCTGAAGAATGGAAGTTTAGCCACCGGTTTTACATCGACTGGATCAACACCCACTGTAAAGAAGCGACCAATTACCGTTGGGAAAGAACTTTAATGAAACCTAATGCACACTGGAAAACTGTTTTCGGAGATCAGTTCATGAAAAGAGGTTTTAAAATTCTTAATGAAAAGATTCTTAAAACCCCAAAGCATTCCAGTATGTATCCGTACCATTTTTACTTCGATAATAACACTGAAATCCAACGATATTACCAGCAATATTTTGATGAAAACCTACACCGGATCGAAAGTTATCCTGAGCTCTACAACGACGTTAAAAAACTTTTCGTCTCTGAAGATTTTCATTCGAAGTCCCAGGCAGTAAATATTTTATCTGTTTTTAAACTCTATTTTTAATTGTGAAGAGCCTTCAGGAATTTTTGCAGCATTTCCTCAGTAACAAAGGACAACATGTCTTTCTGTCGCTTCTAGTTGCGAAAGTATGCGCGTTTTTAGGCTCACTTTTTATTATCAGGATTTTACCGGAAAGCGAGTTCGGTACCGTAAGTATTGTGGCCTCTGTTTTTGCTGTTTTTGCTCCGTTCAGCGGGTTTGGCAGCCAGCAAAGCCTCTTGCGTTTCGGCTCTTTGACTGATGAAACGGCTGACAAAAAATGGCTTTCAAGCTACCTTTTACTTAAAGGATTTGGACGCCAGGTGCTGTTAACGGCAGTTTTTTTTCTGGTGAGTCTGTTTTATGTAAACCGGTACGAGGATATTCTGTATATTTTTCTGTTCTTTTCGGTACGTTTAATCGGTTTTTATTTTTTCAACCACCTCCAGTCCGAGCTCAGAATATTCGGTAAAAACGCGGAGTTCGCAAGGCTGAACAATACTGTAAATATTTCAGGAGTAATTTTATTGCTGACTTTGTCTTATTTCTGGGGACTTCTGGGATATCTCGCCGCCTTAGCAGCAACACCGTTTTTAGCTTTTTTTTGGTTTAAGTGGCATCATCTCAAAAACATCACCGAAACATTTAGTTTCAATAAAAAAGAAATATGGAATTATGGCCTGCATGCCTCCGGAACCGCTTTGCTTTCGGACACACTTTTCTCTGCTGATGTTTTATTACTGAGTTTTTTAATGAATGAAAATGCCGTAGCTGATTATAAAGTCGCCATTCTTATTCCCGCCAACATTACTTTCCTTGCGCTCACTTTCATGCAGAGTGATTTTCCTGTTTTGGCAAAAAACTATCAGAATAAAGCTTTTCTAAAGAATTATATCTTCAATTATTACAAAATATTCTTGCCTGTTACAGCATTGATATTTGGAATAGGTTTTATTTTTAAAAGCGAAGTCATTCAACTCTTTTTCACTTCCAAATATGAGGAAAGTACGCTGCCTTTTATCATTCTATTAGCCGCATTTTGTGGAAATATGTTGTTAAGAAATCTGTACGGAAATCTACTCTCAGCCGTGGGAAAAATGAAAGCCAACACTTTAATTTCGTTATTTACATTAGTCATGCTTCCGATCTTCGCTCTTTTTCTTGTTGGGCATTATGGCTTTACAGGAATGGCCGTAAGTTTAAGCTTAAGCATGCTCCTGAACGGATTTATGCTGATGATTTCGTTTTATATCTATCTCAAAAATTTAAAATAAATTATCTTTGTCTTAATGAAAAACCTGTTTTTCTTTTCCGTGATTGCTTTTTTTGCATTTCTTTCCTGTAGAAATGACGAAGCTACCGTGCAGAAAATCGATCAGATAATCCAGCTCTACATCGATTCTGCGGATCAGGACATGCTGAATACCAATATTAAAGGCGGCTATACCAATGCAAGAATGAACGATGCGTACGGCTTTACCGATACAGCTCCGGTAAATTTCAGTCTAAAAAAAGACAACGATACGGCAAGCTACATTGAATATATTGCCGGTGCCCGAAGAATCGGAATCGACTCCTCCGGAAGTTTAAAAACATACGAATCGAAGATCGCATTATCCTTTACCAAAAGCATTACCGATTCTACAAGTACTATCATTAATGATACCATGACGGTTCAATACCATTTAACACCCGAAATTTTTCAGGTTTCGAAAATCTGGTACAACAATGTTTTACAATTCACAAAGGTGTCCGATGAACATAATATTGTGAAGATTCAAAAATAAATCATTACCAAAATCCTCTTTAAAAATTGTAAATTTGCGGGAAACTTTGATTTTAGACCATCTAAAATCCCAATCTAAAATTTGATTTTAATGTTACAGGTTAATTTTTTGCGTGAAAATAAGGAGCGCGTTACGGCAGGTTTAAATAAAAGAAATTTTAAACATATAGAACTGGTTGATGAAGCCATTTCTACCGATGATGAAAGGAAAAAACTTCAGTTCGAACTCGATCAGAACCTGACTGAGATGAATAAAATCTCGAAAGAAATTGGGATTTTGATGAAAGAAGGTAAAAAAGAAGAAGCTGAAACTGCCAAATCAAAAACCGCTGAATACAAAGAAAATTCACAGATTCTTCAGCAGAAATTAAAGGATGCAGAAGCCAGACTTGCGGAAATTCTTTATCTGATTCCCAATATTCCTTACGAAAAAGTAGTTGCAGGAACTTCTGCAGACGATAACGAAATCATTTACCAGTCACACGATGTTGAAGGTTTGGGCGAAGGCGCAATTCCGCATTGGGAACTTGCAAAAAAATACAATCTTATTGATTTCGAACTTGGGGTGAAAATCGCCGGCGCAGGTTTTCCGGTGTATTTCGGGAAGGGTGCGAGACTTCAGAGAGCTCTGGTGCAGTATTTCCTTGATAAAAATACAGATGCAGGTTATGTGGAAGTAAATCCGCCACATGTGGTGAACGAGGCTTCTGGCTACGGAACCGGACAGCTACCTGATAAAGAAGGACAGATGTATTTCGTGAACGAAGATAATTTATATCTCATCCCAACCGCAGAAGTACCGGTAACGAATCTATACCGTGACGTTTTGTTGGACGAAAAGGATTTACCGATAAAAAATACGGCATTTTCGCAGTGTTACCGACGTGAAGCCGGAAGTTATGGCGCGCACGTACGTGGCTTGAACCGACTGCACCAGTTCGAAAAAGTAGAAATTGTACGTCTGGAAAAACCTGAAAATTCTTACGCTGCCCTTGAAGAAATGGTAGAGCACGTAAAATCAATTCTGGTTGATCTTGAACTGCCTTTCAGAATTTTAAGACTTTGTGGAGGTGATATGGGTTTTACTTCAGCGATGACTTATGATTTTGAAGTTTGGAGCGCTGCTCAGGAAAAATGGCTTGAAGTATCATCAGTTTCCAATTTTGAAACCTTCCAGGCTAACCGTTTGAAATGCAGATTTAAAAACGAAGGTAAAACACAGTTAGTTCACACGTTAAACGGTTCTGCAATGGCTTTGCCTCGAATTATGGCCGCTCTTCTGGAGAATAACCAAACCGAAAACGGCATTAAAATTCCGTCCAAAATTGCAGAGTACGCAAGATTCGACATAATCGATTAAGAAAAACAAAAACCATCTTTAATAAAAAACCACCGATTGCGGTGATTTTTGTTATTCTGTAGTGACAATAATTTTTTTGTCTTTAAAGGTAAGAGCTTTTCCGTTGTCCAAAAGATCGTTTGTCCTTACGTTAATCTGTATCGTTTTGTTATCAATCTGTTTTACAAAATCATGCTTGCCGACGATGGATTTTATGGGTTTCTGAAACTTCATTGTGCTGTTCAGATTCATATTAAACATTTTCATCATTCCAACCATTCCTTTTGCCATCTGCTTACCATAAACTTCAAGGGAATCACTTTTCGTTTTATGCTTGATGTTCTCTGATCCCGGTGTATTTTTAGCAATTTCATTCAGGAATTCTGTAGAATTAAACTTGTCGGTGTCGATGGTTAAAACCTTCCCGTTCCAGCTTGCCACATTCTGTAAAGGTAGATTTTTAAGTTGTTTGCTTTGCGACAGAAGACTGGCGATTTCTCCCGGCAACAGTTTATCATATTTAATTGAAAGTCCATACACCTGCCCCTGGTCTTTATTAATCTTCAAGAAAAGTTTTTGCAGGACTTTCGCGGAGTCTTTGTTCAGCGTAATTTTACCGTTTTTTTGGATATCGTACAAACTTTTCCATTCGGTGGAAAGAGCCCTTAATTCTTTGGAATTCTCGATTAGATCTTTGTTTTCGCCCATCATGCTCATCATTCCGAGCATACTTTGATCCACCAGAATATTAGATTCCATGCTCGTAGCAGAATCTTTATAATACGTAGTTTCTGTATTCACAGAACACGAATTTAAGACTGCAAAGGCAAATGCTGATACCCAAATTCTCATCTGATTAACCATTATTTTTATTTTTAAGTACTGCAATTAGATTCAAATTTTGTACCTAAGTTAAAAATACGTGAACGAGGGAGTTGGATGTTTATCTATTTAAAACTCCTTTAAAAATTACTGAGTTTGAACTAAAAGATCTTGAAGATAAGAAATATCCAGTGCTAAACCTGCTACCAGACTAGTATCCGGTTCTTTCCTCCATTCTTTGCGTTTTGTATACAGATTCGCAGTTTTTCCTGTATAGCTTGAAATGGTAGGATTATAAGGCAAGTTCGGTGTCTTTACATTACCCTTCATTTCATTTTCTTTAGAAAGCACCCATTCAAAACCGATGAAATATCCATTTTGCGGAACTTTAATATTGCGTTTTGCTAAATCAACAGTAACCAAGGCCTTACGGGTTGGAATGTAGACAAGATATTTTGATTCATCAAGTAGTTTCCCAGGTAAACCATTGTCGTTTTCATAAATGCAGAGGTAAATTTCCGATGGTTTCTTGCTGAAATTGATGCTTTTGAATTTGATCTGATGAAAATATGGCTGGCTTTTTTCAGTAATATTACTTTCAAAAAAAGTTGCGTAAGCCTGCCTGTCGTTGCTTCCGATAACTCCTACTCCAATATCCGGAGATGTTATTTTTTCATATTTAAAGGAAATATTATCATTGAAAAATTTCTCATTTTTTTTTTTGAGAAAACATGAAAGAATTTATGATGAGTAGAAAGAGAACTAATTTTGAATCCATAAAAATCGCTTTGATCCAAATATCTCAAAATTAATGACAGGTCTCGTGGTTACCTTGCTGATGTTCCGGGGATTTATTGTGAATAATGTGTAATGCCTCACCTTTTGGTGAAATATAGGGAATGCCAAGTTCCAGGCCACGGAGGATGAAAAGTCCGCCCAAAACGAGCATCATTACGGGAACGAATTTTAAAATTTTAATTCTGAATGCTGTCGTCATCAGGTTACCGAGCAAAACAACAAAAAACATAAAAGGCAAAGTTCCAAGTCCAAATAAAGCCATGAAGGTGGCTCCCTGCAAGATTCCACCGGCCGCCAAACTTGCGGTAAGTGCCATATATACCATTCCGCACGGTAAAAAACCATTAAGAATTCCAGTGCTGAAGCGGGATCTGTAATCCGCTTTCTGCATAAACTTCCCTAAATTCATTTTCACTTTGAAAAGAAACTGGGATAAAAACGGAATTTTAGAAGCGAAATCTTTTCCACCGAAAGAAAATACGGCCATTATAATGAGCAGAATTCCTGCTGCAATCGTAAGATATTTCTGAAATCCCGCCATTTCAAACCCCTGACCCAAAATTCCCAGCAAAGCGCCCAGTAACGAATAGGTCACAATGCGCCCGAACTGATAAGTAAGATTCTGAAGATAATAATTCGCCGCCTGCTTTTTAGTTAAACCCAATGACAGTGCGATAGGTCCACACATTCCGATGCAATGAAACCCTGACGCAAATCCCAACGCGAGTGCCGAAAAGATAAGTGCTATTTCCATTGGATGTCGTAATCGACCTGATAAGGTTTTTTATTGTTTTCCCACTTCACTTTTAACGTATATGAGCCCGGAAAAATTACTTTTGCGGGAATCTGGAACTGATTTTTACCATCGAGCGGGATGTCTTTCTTCACATCAAGATTCGAGTCATCGGTTCTAAAAAGTTCAAAGTGTATATTGGCATTTTCGGGCTTTACACTTTGCGGAAAAGTAATTGTAATTCCTTCCTTGTTTTGATGATAAACGGGCTTTTCGGTCAGCAGATCAGCATTGTTTTTTGCATTAATGATTTCCTGATAAGCCAGCTCATCTTCATAATAACTGTCTGAAATAAGTTCAGAATTCTGCATTCCGCTGGAGAATACAAAAATCAGAAAAAGTATAAAGGACATAAATAAGCCGAGTGCTACAGCAACACCGTGTCCCCAGCTGAAATTTTTGAACATAATTAAAATTGTAATTTAAAAGGTCCTTCAAAATAAGTTTCGAAGGTGTCGAGCAGTTCGCCCTTCTGGTCGTAAACTCCGATCTTCACATTCTGTTTAGAGAGTTTTACTTCTTTCTCAGGGAAACTGATATTCACGGTGCCTTTGGTCATTTGATCTTTCTTCACAAGAATCTTGTCGGAAGCACTTACGGTAATTTCTCCATGCTGCGGTTCGATAACCTTAATAGTAACGACCTGATCCTGATTCGATTTGTTAAGGAAAGTATAGTTATAGGTATTATTAATTTTTCCATCTCTCACGAAGAAGGATGAGCCGGCAGGTTTGATGAATTTAGCTTCCATGGCACCCCGGTTATTCAGGAGAAATCCTAAGAAACCTATCAAAAGAAGCAATATGGCGGTATATGCCTTCATTCTTCCGGTGAATTTGAATTTCGTTTCTTTTTCGATTTCGTCTTCTGTTGCGTATCTGATAAGGCCTTTCGGAAGTCCCACTTTTACCATCACTTCATCACAGGCATCGATACACGCCGTACAGTTTACACATTCGAGCTGTTGGCCGTCTCTGATATCGATTCCGGTGGGACACACTACAACACATTGGTTACAGTCGATACAGTCACCTTTGCCGGCCGCTTTGCGGTCTTCACCCTTTCTCCATTTCGCTCGGTTCTCGCCTCTCTTAAAATCGTAGTAAACGTTAATGGTCTGCTTATCGATGAGTACGCCCTGTAATCTTCCGTATGGGCAAACAAGCGTACAAACCTGCTCACGGAACCATGCGAAAGTAAAATAAAACGCAGCGGTAAAGATAATCATCACCAGAAAACTTGTAAAGTTGGTGAACGGGCCTTCCTGAATCATATCAAAAACTTCCTGATAACCTACGATATACATAAACATCCAGTGGGTAATGATCAGGGAGATAATGATGAATATTGCCCATTTTAAAGACCGTTTCCAGATTTTCTCTGAATTCCATTCCTGACGGTCGAGTTTCATCTGCTTGTTCCGGTCACCTTCAATAAGATAATCAATTTTACGGAAAATCATTTCAAGGAAAATGGTTTGGGGACAAATCCATCCACAGAAAATTCTTCCGAAAACAACAGTAAATAAAATAATGAAAACAATGGAAGTAATTGCACCTAACGCCAGAATGAAAAAATCCTGCAGATAAAATGGCTGGCCTGCTATAAAGAACTGCCTGTCGATTACATTAATTAAAAGGAAAGGATTCCCGTTAATTTTAACAAATGGTAGTGCAAAAAAAACTGCGAGAAGAAACCAGGCTACAAGTGTGCGGTAATTGGTATATCTGCCACTGGGTTTTCTAGGGAATACCCACTTTCGCTTCCCAGCCTGATCCATGGTGCCAACAGAATCCCTGAAAGTTTCTGCTTCTACTACTTGTCCTTGTCCACCTTTGAAATTCTGATCATCCGACATTTTTTCTTAACTTTTTTTAAATCAAAAAACATAATCCGTTATCTGATTTTACAAAGATAACGAATTATGTTTTTTCAAATTATACAGTTTATGTTAAACTTTATTTCTCCCAGTTTGCTGGTGTTCCTTGTGGAGCAGCACCGCCTTTATCTGGAGTTATTGGGGTCTGTTCCTGGTTTATATGATAAATATATGCCGATACATTCTGGATATCAAAACCTGTAAGAACACCGTTTTTCCCAAATGCCTGCATGGTAGGGTTGTTCGGACTTCCGTTTTCAACCATGTGGAATACGTTTTTGAATAAAGTTTTTTCAGGCTGGTTGATCCAGGTATTATCTGTTAAGTTAGGTCCAATTCCACCTTTACCTCCGTCGCCGTGACAAGAAACACAGTTGGTTTTAAATACCTCCTCACCTGCAGCAATATTGTCTGGTGAATAAACCGCGTCTTCAATGGTTGGTGGCGGGGTCTCTTCCATCCATTTAGCAATGCTTGCCGTTTGTGCCTTGTATTCCTCGTCGTATTCAATACCCTGATCAGCAAAATCTGACACGAAATAAGATACCATATAAACCGCGCAGTATGCAACACCGAACCAGAATAAGCCAAGCCACCATTTCGGCAACTGGTTATCAAGCTCCATAATTCCGTCGAAACCGTGGTCTATAAGAATATCCTTTTCTTCTGTAGCCGACTGTTTTTTGAATGCACTGTTATAAAGACTTTTAAAGTAAGGGACTTTTTTAGACTCGAGATACAATTTCTTTTCTTCCTCAGAGAGTGCTTTAAATTTAGCATTTTCTACCAAATCACCTATTGAGTGCTGTATCATCGCAATAATGGAAGCAATAATTACAGTTCCCCAAAAATACGGCGACGCAAGGAAAGAAGTATTCTGAACAAACATATAGAGCACGATAAATAATAGGCACACTATAATGAGAATGGTTATGTAAACCGGCGTTCTTTGTTTCATTGTAGTTAATTTAAAAAATTATAAGTTTTTATCTTCAATATCATCATCTAAAGTTGCATTTGCTTCTTCATCATAGTGTTTTTTCGGACGGGAAAAAACATAATATACAATCCCCAGAAAAAAGAAAAGAAAGAGCAACATTGCCAATGTCTGGTAAAAACCCACATTTTCGCCGTTGGAAAGAATATCTTTTACATTTTGCGGTATCATGGATGCACTTTATTTATTAGTGATTAATTTGAACTTGCAGTTTTGATTTCGGTAGTTTTAATATCTGTACCTAATCTCTGCAGGTAAGCGATTAAAGCAACGATTTCTTTCTTTTCCAGCGGAGTAAAGTTAGCGCCTTCTGCTGCTTTTCTTTGCTCGTAGGCCAGTTTTACGTCTGCTGCTTCAGAATAAATCTGCTTCACAATGAATGCCGCCTGGTTATCTGCCCACTGGTCTGCCGAATCAATCTGTGCCTGGGTATAAGGAACATCAAAAGTATTCTTCATCAGTTTTACCTTATCTACCATTTTACTTCTGTCGAGGTCATTAGCAATTAACCATGGATAACGGGGCATAATGGATCCCGCCGATGTAACCCGTGGATTCAGCATGTGTTTGTAATGCCATGAACTTGGGTTTTTACCACCCTGACGGTGCAAATCCGGACCGGTTCTCTTGGAACCCCAAAGGAACGGTCTGTCATAAACAAATTCACCTGCTTTAGAGTACTGTCCGTTTTTCCCGTTAAATCTTACCACCTCATCTCTGAAGGGTCTGATCATTTGGGAGTGACATGAATTACAGCCTTCTCTGATGTATAAATCTCTACCTTCCAATTCAAGTGGTGAATAAGGTTTCACTGCCGCAATGGTAGGAACGTTATCTTTAATTGCAAGCGTAGGTACAATTTCTACAAATCCCCCGATGGCTACAGCAACAAAAGAAAGTATTGTTAGTAACACAGGTGTTCTTTCTAACCAAAGGTGAAGACCTTCTCCTTCTTTTCTTTGCTTGGTAACATTAGCAAGTGCTGGTGCTTCAGCAGGAACTTCTTTCTGGAATGATCCCTGTCTTACCGTAGCAACGACATTCACCACCATTAAAATAGCTCCGGCGATATAAAGCAAACCACCAACAAATCTCATTTGATAGTAAGGAATAATGGCAGTTACAGTATCCAACCAGTTTTTATACACTAATGTTCCGTCTGGATTGAACTGTTTCCACATTAACCCTTGAGTAAATCCTGAGATATATAAAGGAACTGCATAGAAAATAATTCCTAAAGTTCCTAACCAGAAATGCCAGTTAGCTAATTTTACAGACCATAGTTTTGTCCTCCAAAGGATTGGTAAGAGGAAGTAAACCATACCGAATGTCATAAATCCGTTCCAGCCAAGTGCTCCTACGTGAACGTGACCAATAACCCAGTCTGTATAGTGACCAATTTTATTTAAAGTTTTAGTTGCTAAAAGCGGTCCTTCGAAAGTTGCCATACCATAACAAGTTACTGCAACGACAAAGAATTTAAGAACAGGATCTTCACGGACTTTATCCCACGCTCCTCTTAAAGTAAGAAGCCCGTTCAGCATACCTCCCCAAGACGGTGCGATTAGCATAATAGAGAAACCTGTAGCCAAAGCTTGCGCCCATCCCGGTACAGCAGTGTACTGTAAGTGGTGTGGCCCCGCCCAGATATAAACAAATATAAGTGACCAGAAGTGAATGATTGATAATTTATAGGAGAACACAGGTCTGTTGGCAGCTTTAGGCAAGAAGTAATACATCAAACCAAGAACCGGTGTTGTAAGTACAAACGCTACCGCATTATGCCCGTACCACCACTGAACCAATGCATCTTTCACCCCTGCGTATGCAGAATAAGATTTCCAGCCGGTAAAGGAAAGTGGAACTTCTAAGTTATTGAAAATGTGAAGCATCGCAATCGCAACCCATGTTCCCAAATAGAACCAAATTGCAACGTACAGGTGACGCACTCTTCTTCTTGCAATGGTACCGAACATATTGATACCGAAGATCACCCAAATAATGGTAATCAAAATATCAATCGGCCATTCGTGTTCTGCATATTCTTTGGAAGTATTGATTCCCATTAAGAAGGTAATAACAACAGCAACAATCATCAGCTGCCATCCCCAGAAGTGAATCCAGGAAAGGGTATCACTGAACATTCTTGTTTTAAGCAAGCGCTGCATGGAGTAATAGGCACCCGCGAAGAAACCATTACATACGAATGCAAAAATTACTGCGCTGGTGTGCAGCATCCTGATCCGTCCAAAACCAAAGGCCCCCTGGGAATTGATTAATCCCTGCAGATCACCGCTTCGTAAACTTACGATGGTTGGGTCGTCCGTCCCGAGAAAATACTCAGGAAGTTCCGGATAGAATAGCATCCATGCGGCGGTAAGTCCTAATAAAAAACCGACAAGCCCGAAGACTACGGTTGCATAAAGAAACGCACGCACAATACTGTTGTCATAACTAAACTTTTGTGTTTCCATATTAACTAATCACTTTTTGCTTCTGTTATTTTTTTTTTTAATTCTGGTTTATTTTCTTCTTCAGATCCCGGCTCGTCTTTGATAATTTCTGAGTCGAGAAGTATCCGGACCGCGGGAGATTCATCATCCTCGAACTGCCCTTTTTTTACGTTTACAATAAAAACGATTAAAAAGACCACAGCCAGCGACACGCTGCAAAGAATCATTAAATATAATATATCCATGTGCGGTGCAAATTTAGGGATAAACCGGTTCAAATTTACTTAAAAAATATGATATTCCTCAACAAACGTTAAAGTTTGTTAATTTAAAATCTCTCTAAATAATCAAATTTCTCGGTTTAAGTTTTTGATTCTGAATCATGTAGAGAAATTCACACGGTAAATCCTTCTTTTTTATTTGATTTTAAAATATTTTGTACTGCGCCACCAAGTGGAAATTGACGTAAACGCCACCACACTTATCGAACTTATCGGCATTAAGATCGCCGCAAACAATGGCGACATGTGTCCCGTAACCGCAAAACTCAAACCGATAATATTGTAGAAAAAACTGATCGCAAAAGTAATCTTTACAATCACCATTGCGTCTTTGGAAAAACTAAAATAATCATTCAGTTTCTCCAGTTTTTCGCCAGACATAATCACATCGGAGGACGGGGTGAAAGAATTGGTATCATCTGCAACCGCAATTCCGACGTTACTTTGCTTTAGTGCGCCTGCATCATTAAGCCCATCACCCAACATAGCCACTTTTTCGCCGCGGTCCTGCAGTTTCTTAATGTAATTCAGTTTATCTTCAGGATTTTGGTTAAATGCCATTCCATCAAAATCAGGAATAATTTTCTTAAGCTGCTTTTCCTCAGATGCATTGTCGCCGCTCAACACATGAATACGGTAACCTGCAAGATTTTTAAATAAAGTACTTAGATTTTTCCGGTATTCATTCTTGAAGACAAACTTCCCAATAAAGACATTGTTTTTACTGATATAAACCGCGGTTTCAAGATTTTTAGCTTCTTCACCAATCAGTTTTGCAGAACCTATCTTATAAAGTGTCCTGCGGATTTCTGCTTCGTAGCCCTTTCCGGGAGTTTCCGCAAACTTTTCAACAGGAAAGTATTCGTCCTCAACTTTCAGAAAATCATATAGCGCTTTTGATAATGGATGGTTTGAATTTTTGACGAGCGACTTTATATTTTTCAGATCGAAATCTTCAATCTCATTCCCTTCAAAATGAATATTTGCTTCCTTATTGTGAGTGATTGTACCGGTTTTATCGAACACCAAAGTGCTGATTTTCGAAATTTTTTCGATGGTTAAAGTGTCTTTTACATAGAATTTATTCCTTCCCAAAATCCGCATCACGTGCCCAAAAGTAAACGGTGCCGAAAGGGCCAGCGCGCACGGGCAGGCAATAATAAGAATCGCAGCAACCACCTGAAACATTTTTTCAAAATCAATTCTTCCCCAATAAATTCCGGCAATCAGGGTAATTCCCAAAATTATAAAAGTGAAATATTTGGAAATATGGTTGGTTAATGTATCTAAACCTATTTCGTACTTTCTGAACGCTTCCTTATTCCATAACTGAGTTAAGTAACTCTGGTTCACAGTCTTAATCACTTCAAGTTCCAGCGCTGATCCCACCTGTTTCCCGCCGGCAAAAATCTTGTCACCAGGTTTTTTTGGCACTGAAGCACTTTCACCCGTAATAAAACTATTGTCGATATTGCCTTCACCGTTAATCAAAATAGCATCCACCGGTATAATCTCCTGATTACGGACCATAATCCGGTGCCCCACTTTCAGATCCGAAAGCAAAATATTTTCCTGTTTTCCGTTGAAATCAACTTTGGTAACGGCAATCGGATAAAAAGATTTGTAATCTCTGTCGTAGGAAAGCGCGCTGTAAGTTCTTTTCTGAAAAAGTTTCCCTAAAAGCATGAAAAAAAGCAGTCCGCAAAGCGTATCGAAATATCCTGGGCCGTAATCCGTCAACACCTCATAAATACTTCTGCCATAAAGCATGATAATTCCAAGCACAATCGGGACATCAATATTTACGATCTTGTTCTTCAGCCCAAACCATGCGGATTTAAAATAATCTGAAGCGGAATAAAAAACCACCGGGGTAGCCAGCAAGAACATGATAAACCGGAAAAGATGCTTGTACTTCTCCATCCAGAAATCGGTTGTTCCCATTACGTGTTCAGCATATTCCGGATAGCTGAAAAACATGCCGTTCCCGAAAGCAAAACCTGCAACTGCAAGTTTAATCACCAGGGATTTGTCTAAAGATTCTTCTTTTTTCTCTGCAGTTTCAAGGTTCACCACAGGTTTGTAACCTAAACTTGTAAGGAATTTGGCCAGTTCGCTTAGTTTCAGTTCATTATGATTGAATGAAATCTGTACTGTTTTGCGGGTAAAATTGACCTGAGAATAATTGATATTGGGATTTAGCGACTGCAGGCTTTCTAAAAGCCAGATACATGATGAACAGTGAATAACAGGTATCTTAAAATTCACAAGACTGGTATTTCCCTCAGAAAAATCGGTTACTTTCTCGAAGATTTCCGGCGTGTCGAGATAATCGAACTGGGACGTATTGTCGTCATTTGGCCGAATTCCTGATTTTTTATTGAGTTCATAAAAATCGCTCAGATTATTCAGATTCAGGATTTCGTAAACAGATTTGCATCCATTGCAGCAAAAGATCTTTTCATCGAATGAAATTCGCTCTTTCTCTATGTTTTGTCCGCAATGAAAACAGTTTTCAGGCATTTTATATAAAAAATTTCATGCAAAATTATAATAAATAAATTTGTGGCTGGCTTATAAATACCCTATTTTTGCTGATAAATGTCATAAAAAAATGTCGTTAGAAAAACAAACCCTAATTGAGGAAAACCTCTTGAAAGTGTTCAGCGATGAGTCCTTCCAGGAAATGCTTTCACCCGAAGATTATAAAAATTATCTTTCTGTAAAACAGAATCTTAAATTTCATAAAGGTGAAACCATCTTCGAGGATGGTGGAACTCCTAACGGAGTTTATTTCCTTAAAAAAGGAACAGCAAAACTTTCTAAACAGGGCGTTTACGGAAAAGAACAGATTCTGCGTTTCATCAAAGAAGGCGATTTAATCGGTTACCGTTCATTGCTTTGCGGTGAGCAGTTTCAGGCAAAAGCTGAAGCAATGACTGATGTGGAAGCCACGTTTCTGCCTTCCGATATTTTTCTTCACCTTTTGGAAGTAGGCCCGAAGCTTTCTTTTGTAATGTTACAGAAAATCGCTTTCGAACTGGGCGAATCTTCAAATACAGTCACTTTTTTAGCACAAAAAACCGTCCGCGAAAGACTTGCCGAAATTTTGCTTCTGCTGGAACAAAAATTAGGAACCGATCCCGAAGGTTTCATTAAAATCTCCTTAACCCGCGAAGAAATTGCCAATATCATCGGAACGGCAACCGAAAGTGCAATCCGCTTAATTTCTGAATTCAAACAGGATGAACTCATCGAAGTTGAAGGCAGAACCATTAAGATTTTAAATCACGAAAAACTCATAAAACTGGGTCACGTTACTATGTAATAATTATTGAAGATCGCAGGTGAATTAATATTCTTTCGCCTGTGATTGTCAGTAACCAAAAACAACCATCGATCATGTCTGTACATTCTGAAATTAAAAAAATCACCACCGAGACTTTGCGAAAAATGAAATTCGACAAAGAAAAAATCACCATGCTTACCGCATATGATTTCACAACTGCTAAAATGGTGGATGCAGGCGGTGTAGACTCTATCCTGATCGGCGATTCCGCAGCCAACGTTATGGCGGGCTTCGAAACTACGCTTCCCATTACGCTGGATCAGATGATTTACCATACCCAGTGTGTGGTGCGCGGTGTTGAAAGAGCTTTGGTTGTGGCAGATTTACCTTTCGGAACTTACCAAAGCAACCCGGAAAAAGCACTGGAATCAGCCGTAAGAATGATGAAAGAAGGCGGTGCACATTCCATTAAAATTGAAGGCGGAATTGAAATTGAAGATTCCATAAGAAAAATCGTAAACGCCGGAATTCCGGTGATGGGACATTTGGGATTAACGCCTCAATCAATTTACAAATTCGGAACGTATAAAGTCCGTGCGAAAGAAGATGCAGAAGCTGAAAAGCTAATCAGTGACGCGAAACTTCTGGAAGAACTGGGCTGTTTTGCTTTAGTTCTCGAGAAAATTCCTGCAGATTTGGCGAAGAAGGTTTCAGAAAGTATTTCCATTCCTACCATTGGAATCGGTGCGGGACCGGATTGCGACGGACAGGTTCTTGTTTACCACGATATGGTGGGCATGAATCAGGGATTTTCACCAAAATTTTTAAGAAGATATTTAGACTTATATACCGAAATCACCGGAGCAATTTCTCACTATGTAAAAGATGTGAAATCCGCAGATTTCCCTAACAAATCAGAAAGTTATTAATGAATACCAATACACAGACCATCCAGGGAATTTTATCAATTGCAGCACTTTTGTGCTTAATTGTAGGATTTTTTAACCTTTTTTCTCCGGAAATCAATGATTTCCTTTACCACAGAGTTTTCTACGTTTTAATCGGAGCAAGTTTCTTTTTCCAGGCGCCTACTTTAACGAATAAAAACTTTCTGTATCCGATGTATGCCGCAGCTGCGCTTTGTATTATCGGTGCTTTTTTACCGCCGGATTCCAAGTTTACTTCCATTAAGACCATTGGTCTTTTTGCAGGCGTTATTCTTTCCATCTTCAACAGACCGAGACCTGTAAGAAGATAATCAGTAGCGCTCTGATTTCAGAATATCTTCAAAATAATTTACAAGTAAAGTTCTTTCTGCCATGGTAAGATTGGCTTCAGGATGTTGCGCAATGTAGCCTGGCGAAGGCATGGTATAGTCCTTTATTGAACGTGCCGAATTCTGCAGCATGCTTTTCTTCAGATCACGGTTAAAATTCCCCCATTCGGAGAAATTAAGATGTTCTCTCCCTTCACTGACATGGTTTTTTATCGACCACGAAATCGGGGCTACATAAGCATAATCCGGATACACCGTTTCGTTGGAGTGGCAATCGTAACAGGCATTTTTCAGAATACTTTTTACATTCGGCGGCGTATTGAAAACCGCAACGAAATTTACTTTCTGATCCACCGGTTTATTCGTTCTATCTACCGGAATAAACTGAATTAAAGCGATCACAATAAGCGACCAGTAAATAATATTTTTAAAAGTTTTCATCTGACGGTTTAGGCTGTTCCACAGGAATTGTAGGTTTTATTTCACTGGCTGGATCTGCAGATATTGTTGTTTCAGCACCCGGCTGAAGGTTCCACTTTTCACGGATCTCCCAAAGCGGCCTTATTTCCACATTTTTTTCGAAGATATAGACGTCTTCAGCAAATTCTCCGCCAAGGAAATCGGCAGAATCCCAGATTCCGTTATCATTATTATCAACCAGAATTCTTATCTGATATTTGCCCGGTTTCACCGATCTGAAGGTTAGATTGGCTTCTTTTCCGTATTTTGAATAGGAAACATTTCCGTTTTCGCTCAACAACTGCAGCCAGAATATTTGCTCAGGTGCATTTTCTAATGTTAGGACCAGCGTTCCGTAATTTTCTGTTTTATCAGACTCAAAATCAAATCGGTAAGACTTCTGAATGGTTTCATAGAAAGACGAAACTGTTTCTTTCGGGACGGTTAAAGAATACTTTTTACCTTCTTTAAACTGCGACTGAATACGAACTTCAAATGGATTTTTTTCAGAAATCTGTGCCGTGAAATCCTGCTGAATACTGTCGGAAACCAAAGTCCATTTTTCCGGCTGAATGTTGTCGATAAAATAATTGGAGGTGATCACAAAATCCTGGTTTGGAGGCAAAATATTACCCTTTGAATTGGAAAGTGCCATTTCGTTCTTCGTATTCAGACGGTAAAAAACCGATACAGTATCCTGCTTCACGCCATCATCATAACTGAATTTCAGGTTTTCGCTGGTCGCAATTCCTACGTTTTGTTTTTTAGTATCAAACCAAACAGTTACAGAATCCGATTTTGGCGCATGCGTCACTTTATAATCCTGCAGTTTTTCATTCAAGGAAAAAACCTTTACATTCTGGGGATTCCCTTCAAACGTCATTAAAATACCTCCCGGAATTTCCTTCATTTCTACATATTTCTGGGCTTTTCGGGAAGGATATAAATTGAGTTTAAGTCCTGATATATTTTTATCTAAAACAATTTTGTCTTTCAGGAAACCAACTTTTTCTTTTCCAGGGTCGTAAACTGAATTCGAATTACTGTCTTCAAAAGCCAGAATCCTGTATGTTCCGGGTGAAAGATAATTCAGTTCAAAATAACCGTCTGGATCAGCTTTGGCGATATAATAAGGTTTCTGGCGGTAATCCACGGAATCTTTATCCTGATAAAGCCCGACCACCAAATTCGGTTCGGATGATTTCTGATCTTTATCGCTGATCAGACTTTTCAGGTCTCCGCTGATGTAGAGATCATCGATTTTATCACCGGTAGAAAACGCGAAATTATAATACTGAAGCGCATTTCCCTCGTTATTGTCTACAATCGCATTCCCGAAATTGAAATTATAAGTAGTGTTGGCCTGCAAAGTGTCTTCCCATTTAATCAGCAGGTATTTATTGGCCATTCCTGAGGGAAGAATTTTGGTCATTTTGCGGAGCGGCGGCGAAATAATCAGGTGTTTATTGATCTCTTTCAGCGTAATATATTCATCAAAATCGATGCGCAGCTCCTTGATATCTCTCGGAACATTCACCCGCGACGAATCGATATTCGTACCCACCACTCTGGGCGGAATTGAATCTTTGGCGCCGCCTACAGGCGAACCCACCCTTGCACAGGAAAGTAAAATGAGACTAAGCAGGAAAAGAAAACACAGTTTCTTCATGAAAAAGTTTTACGCAAAATTACTAAAATTATTCGCTGTAGGAATCGTTACCATTCAGAGAATCTGCTCCGGAACTATTTTTTATCGTATCGTTCTGGTTTAATGTCTTCACTAATTTCTCGGTTTCGTACGGGAAATTTTCAAATAAACCTGAAAGCGCCAACGAGGTATAAACCCTGCTCGAATATTTATTGCCTATTGCGATAATGGTGACATTCGATTTCAATAAATGGCCGAAAACCGAGTTGGTACCATGCCACCAACCGTTGTGGTACGTGAGTTTTTCATTTTCATTGAAGACCTTCATCCGGAAACCAAGTCCGTAATTATTAATTCCCGGCCGTTCGTTGCTGTAAGGCTCGAAAACCATTTTGTGCAGATCTTCACGCAGAAAGTTTTTGGCAAACATGGCTTTCGAAAAATTAAGAAGATCCCTTGGTGTAGTGTAAACATTTTTGTCACCATAAATCAGATCCAGCCTGTCATACGGATAAACGCGTGGGCCGCGCTGGTAAAAAGATTTTGCTGCGCTTTCCATATCTTTTTCCTGAAGAATATAGGTATGTTTCATCTTCAGTGGGCGAAAGACAATCTGCTGCATCGCTTCCGGAAAAGGGATTTTGGTAGCATGCTCTACCAACAGGGCCAGTAACGCATAATTCGTATTGCAGTACATAAATCCGGTGTTGGTTTCCCTCGCCAGATCTGGTTTATAACGGATCAACAGATTGAGGATATCCTGATTGGAAATATATTCTTTGGAAAGTTCGGCAGGTTCAGGCTCTATTTTCTCAATAAAATATTCGTACTTCGGCAAACCGCTCCGTTGGGAAAGGAGTGTGAACACAGTAACCTTAGGATAAGGAAATTTGGGAAAATACTGGGTTAAGGGAGCATGCAGCTCCAGTTTTCCGGCTTCAATCAGTTTCATGACAGCCATTGCCGTAATCGATTTTGAAATGGAAGCTACGTGCAGCGCAACCGTATCGTTCACCGGGTCCTGTTTATTGTCCTGGGTAAAACCTCGGTAACCCTCATAGAGAATTTCATCGCCTTTCGCTACTAAAAAACCGCCCCAGAGATCACCTTTTTCCCAGACATTTTTGTAGTAACTGTCGATGACAGAAACAATAGAATCCCTGTTCTTAAGTTTGCTGTTGTTTTCTTTAAAAACTTCGTCGAGTTCTACATTTCCGAAATTCGGTAAAGTTGTTTTGGTTTCTTCGCTGTCTGTATTTTCCTTTTTGCACGAAAACAAGACCTGACTAAAAATGGCAAGAAAAAAAATAATTCGGAATAATTTCATTGAAGAGTTTTTAACCTGAAAAATTCCCGCAAGATAAGGGATTTCGCATCAGTTTTATAAGACTCAAATCATAAAAATTTGTTAATCCTGAGCAAACCCGGTCAGGATTTTATCTACAATAACCTGCGCAAGTTTTTCTTTACTCTGTACAGTCCATCCCGCAATATGAGGCGTTACAATCACTTTTTCTGACTGCAGCAGAAATGCAGAATCATTGTTTTCTATTTCCAGATTTTCAAATGAAGCCTTTTCATATTCCAAAACATCGAGGCAGGCACCTTTTACTTTTGCGGAACGTATTGCTTCAACTAAATCACTCGTTTTCACATTTTTCCCTCTGGCAGTATTGATGAAATAAAAATCTTTTTTCATCCCGGAAATAAACTGCGCATCAATTAACTGATAGGTTTCGTCGGTAATCGGGATGTGAAGACTTAAAATATCAGCTTCATTCTTTAAAGTTTCCAGTGAAACCTGCGTTGCGAATTCATCGGAAAGATTGGGCAGGATATCATGAAAAATCACTTTAACGCCGAAGCCTGAAAGTCTTCTGGCAACGGCTTTTCCCATGTTTCCGTAGCCGATGATTCCGAAAGTTTTTCCCAGAAGCTCGTCCCCGCGGTTTTCTTCACGCTTCCAGATTCCGTTCTTTACCTCAGTTGATGAAATAAAGAGCCGGTGCATTAATATCAGCAGCATCCCCACGACATGCTCCGCCACAGAATCGCGGTTTCCTTCGGGTGAACTGATGAGTTTTATTCCCCGTTCTTCCGCAAAACGCACATCGATATTTTCCATTCCGGCGCCTACTCTTGCAATAAACTTCAGGTTTTTGGCGTGCTCGAGAAAATTTTGATCAACAGGAATTCTGCTTCGTATAATAATGCCTTCATAATCTGCAATCTTTTCCAGCACTTCATCATAAGTGGACGTGGTGTCTTCATCCAGCATAAAACCTTTTGCAGAAAGCTGTTCTGTAATTAAAGGATGGTTGGTATCGAGCTGAAGGATTTTCATTATTTACACCGAGAACAGTTTTTTCAGTTCGGTGGAATCTGCCGCCTTCATTCTTCCGGAAAGAATAAGCGAAAGTTCTTTTCTTCGTAAAGCGGCATCAAATCTGAGTTTTTCCATATCAGTTTCGGGCTCCATTTTGGGGATCGGAATTGGACGGTTAAATTCATCTACCGCAACAAAGGTATAAATTCCTTCGTTGGTATGAATTTTTTTCTGATTGATCGGATCATCGAGCCAAACATCCACATAAATTTCCATTGAGGTTGAAAATGCGCGCGACACTTTGGATTCAAGCACTACAATTCCGCCTTCCGGAATCGGATGATTGAATGACACGTGATTTACAGAAGCCGTTACCACACGCCTTTCACAATGACGCGCTGCAGATATTGATGCGCAACGGTCCATTTTTGCGAGCAGTTCGCCACCGAAAAGATTTCTAAGAGAATTGGTTTCGTTGGGCAAAACGATATTCGTCATCACCGTTAAGGATTCTGACGCTTTTTTGATTTTTTCCATTTTGATTTTGAGTATTTCTGGGAACTCCATTTTTTTCCCGGAACGGGTGCAATGGCTTTAGATTTTAAAGAATCTGTTTTTGCAGAATCCATCACCGGATTCATCAGCGTGGCAGAATCCTGTTTAACGGAATCTTTTTTAATGGAAGCCTTTACAATTTTAGTTGCAGGTGCAGGTTCCAGACCGTTTCCGAAAGATTTTTTTCCTAAAATAATTTCCGGCTGGGTAATTCCAAAATAAGCCAGTCCTGAAACCCCTAAAAGCAACGGAACGAGCCAGTAAAGCGTTTTACTGAAACGGTAAGAAGTCTGATGATCCTCAGGTTTACTTAACGCTACGGAATTTTTTATTTCAGAAAGGTGAATTTCTTCCAAACCGTAAAAATCCGGTGAAAGGTTTTCAGTTCGGTTTCCGGTAAAGTGAATCTGGCTGTCGTCCAGAATAAAAGTCCCAATATTTTCGAGAACAAACTTCCCTTCTTTCTGTAGAATCGAATACCAGAAATTGGTTTGCTTTTTCACCTCAATTTCAGCATCGATCAGCGGAATATTCTTTTGCTGCGCGACAAAACGTACAAACGAATCATCTGCCGCTGAATTCCCAATCTGAAAGGCGACTTCTTTTCCGGGAGGCAAAATACTTTTCCCGCCTTCATCCACCAAAGCATTGGTGTTTTTCAGATAAAAAGTCCCAAAACCCGGCACCAAAACCTGGCCCTGTTGCTTCAGAAATTCGAGAATGAGAAAAGAGAAATTCATATGGCCGCAAATTTATGTTTTTTGTACCATTTAATCAAAAATAAAAAAGACCGCTCCTAAAAAGCGATCTCTGAATTAGTTGATAAATCAATTATTTGGCAAATTTCACTACTTCGCTTTCAGAACCGTTTGTGATTTTCACCAAATACAATCCGTTTCGTGACACGTTCAGTTCAATTGGAGTTCCGTTAGCCACTGCTTTGAATGATCTTACAAGTTTCCCCGACATTTCGTAAACAGAAATTTCAAGATTTCCTTTACTGGAGGTATAAAGTTTACCTCCGATAACATTGGATTTTTTACCCGTCACAGGATTAGAAACCGCCAAAGTAGCATCTGTAGTTGTACTGGTAAACCCATATGTGGTTGCTGCAAGGTCTCCAGACTGTTTCGTTGCGCCATTCTGCTGGTCTTTAAAAACAAAACCTAAATTATTAACCGTAGTTCCGGAAGGGAAAGTTTTGTTTCCATTGGTAAAAACTTTG
Organism: Kaistella yananensis; assembly: GCF_026107505.2. Taxonomy (NCBI): domain Bacteria; kingdom Pseudomonadati; phylum Bacteroidota; class Flavobacteriia; order Flavobacteriales; family Weeksellaceae; genus Kaistella; species Kaistella yananensis. The sequence goes on from NZ_JAPCHZ010000002.1 coordinate 46,080, forward strand.
GTGTTCAGGTTAATTGTTCCTACATAGGCACCGGCACTGCTGTCCCAATTCATCGACACTGTAGAATTGGTCCACGCATCATCATACACAGTTCCCGTACTGTTGTCTGCGGCATTACTCCACACATGAACCCAAAAAGTTGGAACTTCGAAACCCGGCTCATAAATCGAATAATCGTTGGTAGCACCGTAAGTCAGTTTTACAACACCCTGGGAAACTGTTTGCACTGTTAGCTGTGCAGAATATGCAGCCGCAGCGCATACTGCTAAAAATAAAGAGGAAAGTTTTTTCATATTTCTTGCTTTTAAAATTGTAGAATCTAAATTACTGCAATTTTTGAAAAACAGGAACATTTTCCTCATTTATTTATTAACACAACTTTAAATTTACGGAACCTATTGAAATTTCAAACTCATCCCAAACATAAAATTAACCCCTGCCTGAGAAAAATAAACCGGTCCGTCGTACACATAGCCGTTGTTTACGTATTTTTTATTGAAGATATTGTTGAGCAAAAATTTAAAATCAACATCGGTTTTCTTTAGATTTAAAGTATATTTTGCATTGAAATCGCTAAGGAAATAATCGTCGAGTTTCAGGCTTTCATTGTGTGTGTTATCTAAAAACTGACTTCCAACATATTGATTCTGAATTCCTAAGCTGAATTTTTCAGTCGGATTAAACTGAAGTAACACGTTCGCAATTACCTCCGGAGAAAATGAGATTGGCGTATTTCCAAGCATTTCAATGCCGGAAGAAGTCTCGTTTTTAAAATCCTTGTTTTGGTTTTTGCTCAATGTTAAATTTCCTGAGGCGTTCAACTTTTCCGAAATTTTTGCAATCGCGCCAAGTTCAATTCCCATTCGGTAACTTTGGCCTGAATTTACGCGGATGAATTCTCCCACATTGTTAATCTGTCCGTTCAGTACCAACTGATTCACATAATTCATGTAATAAAGGTTTCCTGTGAACGAAACATTTCCCAGCGTCTTTTCAATTCCGGCTTCGAAATCATAAAGTTTTTCTGCTTCGGTTTCAGGATTCGCGAAAAGATCATCCCGGTTGGGTTCCCGGTGCGCAACGGCCGCGGAAAGGAAAATTTTTCCTGCCGGGATTTTATAATTGATTCCTGCTTTTGGGTTAAAGAAGGTCCATTTCTTATCGAGATTCACTCCTTCATCATCTCCTTGTTGTACAATTTTGGTATCGTAGGTGATGTTTCTCAGCTGTAGATCTCCGAAAAATTCGAATCTGTTTTTAGAAACAATAAACTTGGCAAAACCTGCGATTTCATTTTTTAGCGAGTTGTTTCTGTAATATTCGTGTTCAAAAATCTGTGGGCGGAACACATCAGAAACATTCCCAAAATGCCTGCCGTAATATTGGTTTCCAACGATTCCGAAATTCAGATCCAAATTTTCAAACTTTCCGTAAAGCGTAGAAACGGCTCCGTAAAAATCGTTGTCGAGCCATTTTTTACGGATGAAATCGCTGCGTTTGATTTCAGCACCGTTTTCTAAAATATTGGGAAGGTTGTATTTTGAAAATTTCGCATCCTGTTTGTAATTTTCGTAATACCCCTTGCCAATGGTATAATGGAAAGTAGTTTCCAGATTCCAGCGGTCACTAAGGTTCTGCTCCCACAAGAGCTGATAATGATTTTGGCGGTAATTGTCGGTTTCGTTATCGTAAAATCCTACGATATTCTCCCAGTTTTGGTCATAAATTGCTCCGGAATAATTGAATTTGGGATTGGTTTCCCAGGTTGTTTTGTCAACGCCGTTCCAGGCCTGATAGGTTTTTTCCTTTCCTCCGAAAGCCATCAAACGGATTTTGGTTTTGTTCTCCTCAAAAAGCGCGGTGAAGTTATACGAATGCAGATCAGAAAAAGCCCTGTCGATATACCCATCCGAATGAATATTGGTGTAACGCCCCATCAGAGAAAGTCTGTCATTCCAGAATTTACCGGAACCTACTTCTGCAGAATATTTGTAGGTATTGAAAGAGCCGTAACTGTTATCCGATTTCACATAAAATTTTTCATCCGGATTTTTAGAAATCACGTTGACACTTGCTCCAAATGCCGAAACTCCGTTGGAAGATGTTCCCACGCCTCGTTGGATCACAATTTGCGATGCAGAACTTGTTAAGTCCGGAACATTCACAAAAAAGGTTCCCTGAGATTCGGAATCGTTATAAGGCACGCCGTTCAGCATAACATTAATTCCGTTGCCGCCGACCCCACGGATTCTGAAACCGGTGTAGCCTACGCCGTTTCCGGCATCTGAAGTTGAAATGACTGAAGTCTGGTTTTTCAGCAAAATCGGTAAATCCTGACCGAGATTTTTAATCCCCAAATCCTTTTCAACGTTGATGATTTCTTTGGAAACCGGTAATCTTTTTGTGAAATTTACACTTTCGATGTTGTGAATTTTCAAGGTATCCTGCGATGTTTGTGCAAGATAAAACGGGCCTGCGAACAGCCCTAAAATAACAAATCCTTTCATTCTTTTAATTTTTAAGATTAATTGAATAAAAGGGGTCGAAAAAAATTATACAATAAATAGGTCCGCAGACCGCTCCCTAAACAGCATTACCTGTTCCAGGTTCATTGGGTATAATCTCAGCTTTTTATAGCACCCCTTTAATTTCAGCGGCGAAAGTACAAAATTTTTAATTAATAACGAATATTATTGGAATCTACGTAATAATAATTTTTCCCGTCTTTGGTCACTTCAAAAAGCCGCGCAAGCTTCCAGCTGAAATTTCTTTTGATGTCGCTGTATTCGAAAGGGATCACCACTTTATTATTGATGTCGATTACCCCAAATTTATTTTTGTACGACGCAATAATCATTGGATTTTTGAGATCATCACCTTCCAGAATATGCAGATAATCGTATTGAGGATAGATTGTAAACTGTCGGTAATCCACGGGATTTTCAAATTTAGAATCTTCGATAATTCCATAGGCGTGATTCATAACGTAGGCATGAAAAAGCTGTGCTTTAAATTCAGGCGTACATTGTCCGAGATCAGTTTTTTTGAACTGATAGACACGGATTCCGGCCTGATTGATACGGAAATCCTGACCGTTTAAACGAACAGAGGCATATTTGGAAGAGCCGAATTTCTTCACCTTTGGATTGGGAGAATTCAGCAGATTGCAGTCTTCTGTAAAAAATCCGACATTGCTGTACTCAGGTTTAATAATGGTTTTGCCTTTTTGATTAACAAATCCGAATTTCCCGTTGATCTTATGTGGAATCAGGGCAGGAATGGAATCATTTACCTTCACCAAATCGGGATTGGTTCTCGCTGAAACTGTTTTTGTAACCGTTTTCTTTTTAGCGACATTGTGTTTCTGACCAGATAAGATCAGGGCGAAGCTGATTAAAATCAAACTTAAAACGTTCTTCATGACTTTCTTTTTGCAAACTTAGGTCCAAAAATAACGTTTTAAATGTTTCTGAAAATAAAGAACAAAACCAATATGGCCATAATAACATACAATGCGTTTTGCCCATACAGGAATTTTCTCGTTTTTGGATAGCGGGTTTTTAAACTTTCAGTACTAAAAGCAATGCCTAAAGTGATATAGGGAATGGAGGCGACCAATAAAGGATTGTATGCGAAAGCTTCTTTGAAATTGAGATGAAGAAGTTCATGAATGGCGCGTTGAGAGCCACAGCCGGGGCAGCTGTATCCGGAAAGGTATTTCACCGGACACTGCGGAAAAAAACCACTGTTCGCCGGGCTGTAGGAAAAGTAAATAATTCCCAGTATAAGAATGCCGGAACCTGCTAGCAGTAAATTAAATTGTTTTTTGATGGTGATTATATGTTTTTATAAATATAATTAAAAGAACAACCTGTGAAAATCTTAACGATGTAAACTTCAACCCCACTATTTTTTTCCAGTCAATTAGTAAAAAAATATTATACTTCCTATTAACGAGGCAATTGATGTCGATATAAATGATATAAGAAATAGTTTAAATAATTTAAATCCACTGTCGTTTAAAATTTTGTTTAGTAAAATATTAATTAGCAATATTAACACGGATAGAATCAGACCCAATATAATTCCAGCTAAAAATCTTCGAATAAAATAATTTGGTAGATCTTCCAACTGCCTTTCATAAGTTAGTTGACTTCCTAAAAAGAAAAAAGAAATTAAAAATCCTATTAGAAGTATACTAACTAAGATTAAAGTAAAATTAATTGCATTTCTTAGCATTTTCGTTGTTTTAGAATTACACCTAACTCCCAAATATATGCATCTTATCGAAAATGCACAAAAGACTAATTACTGTGCATAGTTATTTCGGGTCAGGTCACGCTAAGGTTTAAGTGTGGTTTCCTTGCACACAGGTCCAATAGACTATTGGATCAACAATGGCTTTACAATTTTTCATTAAGAATCATGAGCGAAGGAAACCCCACGATGAGCAGACGAAAACTGAACTTCAGCAAATGATTTTCAATAAGAGGTTAAGACACCCGAAGGGATATGGCAAATATAACTAAAATTGTGGTTCTGGAAGCTCTGCTGTCATTACTCTTCCTGAAAAACAACCGCAAAGGCTGCCCATACTTATATAAGAGAAGTATTGCTTTAAAACTTCACCTCAGTTTTTTTTAAGAATCACCGAAAATAGATTCTCAGCATAGTATTTATATTTAATCTAAATGATATTCGTCAGTTTTAAGGTTAAAATTTTGTATTTTTGAGCTTCTTTAATTTTAACAAAAAAAAACAGATATGACTTTCGACATTGACATGATCAAAAAAGTGTATGAGCGTTATCCTGAAAAGGTTGCTGCAGCAAGAGCAGTCGTGGGAAAACCGTTGACACTTTCTGAAAAAATCCTTTATACACACCTTTGGGAAGGCAATGCAACCCAGGCTTATGAAAGAGGGAATTCTTATGTAGATTTCGCTCCGGACCGTGTTGCGATGCAGGATGCTACCGCGCAGATGGCACTTTTACAGTTCATGCAGGCAGGGAAATCCAAAGTTGCAGTTCCATCGACAGCGCATGCCGATCACCTTATTCAGGCAAGAGTGGGTGCTGAAGCAGATTTGCAGGAAGGAATCAATAAAAACTCAGAAGTTTTCAATTTCTTAAGTTCAGTTTGTGATAAATACGGCATTGGTTTCTGGAAACCGGGTGCAGGAATTATTCACCAAGTGGTGCTTGAAAATTACGCATTTCCAGGCGGAATGATGATCGGTACCGATTCGCACACTGTAAACGCAGGGGGATTAGGAATGGTAGCAATTGGTGTTGGTGGTGCCGATGCAGTAGATGTAATGGCCGGGATGGCCTGGGAACTGAAAATGCCTAAATTAATTGGTGTGAAATTAACCGGTAAACTCAACGGATGGACTTCTGCAAAAGATGTTATCCTGAAAGTAGCTGGAATTTTAACCGTAAAAGGTGGAACAGGCTGCATCGTTGAATATTTCGGGGAAGGTGCACAAAACCTTTCTGCAACAGGAAAAGGAACCATCTGTAACATGGGTGCCGAGATTGGCGCGACGACTTCAACGTTCGGGTACGATGATTCCATGAGAAGATATTTAGCTGCAACCGGAAGACAGGATGTGGTAGATGCTGCTGATGCTATTGCAGAACACTTGACAGGTGATGCTGAAGTTTATGCAAACCCTGAGCAGTATTTCGATCAGGTGATTGAAATTAATCTTGATGAATTGGCACCACACTTAAACGGACCGTTCACACCGGATTTGGCAACTCCTGTTTCAGAATTCCGAGCAAAAGCTGAAGCTAACGGCTGGCCGCTTGATGTGGAATGGGCACTGATCGGTTCATGCACCAACTCATCTTACGAAGATTTATCAAGAGCCGCTTCAATTGTTGAAGACGCAGTGGCTAAAGGAGTGAAGCCAAAAGCGATTCTCGGGATTAACCCAGGTTCTGAACAGGTGAAATTCACCGCAGAAAGAGATGGTTTCCTTAACTCATTTAGAAAGTTTGATTCAGCAAGAATCTTTACCAATGCCTGCGGACCGTGTATCGGGCAGTGGGATCGTGAAGGTGCTGAAAAAGGCGAGAAAAACTCAATCATTCACTCTTTCAACAGAAACTTTGCAAAAAGAGCCGATGGTAACCCAAATACCCACGCGTTCGTAGCGTCACCGGAAATGGTAGCTGCGGTAGCAATTTCAGGTAGACTGGATTTCAACCCGATTACCGATACTTTAACCAACCAAAATGGCGAGCAGATTAAGCTTGATGAGCCTAAAGGCTTCGAACTTCCTGCAAAAGGTTTTGCAGTAGACGATAACGGTTATCAGGCGCCTTCAGAAGACGGTTCTTCGGTAAAGGTTGTAGTGAACCCAGATTCCGACAGACTTCAGTTGCTGGAGCCTTTCCAGCCTTGGGACGGACAAAATATTACAGGAGCTAAAGTCTTGATTAAAGCATTTGGAAAGTGTACCACCGACCACATTTCTATGGCAGGTCCATGGTTGAAATACAGAGGTCATTTGGATAATATCTCGAACAACATGTTAATTGGTGCAGTGAACGCTTATAACATGGAAACCAATAAAGTTAAAAACGCGCTGACCGGAGAATACGGCGAAGTTCCTGCTGTGGCAAGAGCTTACAAAGCTGCCGGAGTTCCTACCATCGTTGTGGGTGACCAAAACTATGGTGAAGGTTCTTCCAGAGAGCATGCAGCGATGGAACCAAGACATTTGGGCGTTCGCGCAGTTTTGGTAAAATCTTTTGCGAGAATTCACGAAACGAATCTTAAAAAGCAGGGAATGCTAGGTCTTACATTTGTGGATCCTGAAGAATACGACAAAATCCGTGAAGATGACACCGTAAACTTCTTAGATTTGGATCAGTTTGCACCAAACCGTCCGCTTCAACTGGAGTTTGTACATTCCGACGGAACGAAGGATATTATTTTGGCAAACCACACGTATAATGAACAACAGATCGGCTGGTTTAAAGCAGGTTCTGCATTGAATCTAATCGCGGAGGAAGCGCGAAACAACGCATAATCCTTCATCTGTAAATAAAAAAACCGTTCAAATTAACTGAACGGTTTTTTTTTTCAATTTTTTAAGATTTTAATCTACATAAATTCCTGCCCAGCTTTTTTTCAATGGTAAAAGAAAATCGCTCAGAAAAGCAACATATGTATTCTTTGAAAAGTCGAAAACTTCAATATCATGGGAGATTTCGCCTTCCTTTAAACCTTTCCGGAAGTCCTGCAGCTTCATGGTTTTAAGCTCGCCGTTTTCTATGAAACTGGCTTTCATTCTGTCAAATAAACCCAGCTGAAATTCACCATCAATTTCTCTCATCGCCTGTCCTAAAGCATCAATAGAACATCCTGAAGCGGCTTCTTTCTCCTCATCAACACAAATCACGATAAACTGATTCTTCTCGATCTTGAATGAAGATGAAAGTGGTTTTCCGTGTGCTGCCCAGGTGGCCAGAAAGTCGTATAATTTTTCAGTAATTATTTTACTTTCTTTAGGCGCAAAAGGTCGCGAAGCAGGGTAAATAATCACTCTGTAATCACTGGTTTCTACAATATTAGATTCTTCTATTTTCATTTTTAAAAAGAGTTTAAATACTCGACTTAATAAGATTCAAGACAAGAACAGTAAAGTCCTGAAATCTGTTGTCATTTTATAAATCCTCCGCTTCTGCTAAAAGTTCCACAATATCCTTAACGGCAACTTCTTCATTTTTATTGAAATGTTTCACCCCGTCGGTCATCATCGTATTGCAGAACGGGCATCCGGTAGCGATGATATTCGGAGTTTCAGAGAGCGCTTCTTCTGTACGCTCCACATTGATGTCTTTGTCGCCTTTTTCAGGCTCTTTGAACATCTGTGCACCTCCCGCTCCACAACATAAACCATTGGATTTGCATCGCTTCATTTCTACCAATTCCGCATCGAGTTTCTCAAGAAGCATTCTCGGTGCTTCGTATTCGCCGTTAGCTCTGCCAAGATAACAAGGATCATGGAAAGTGATTTTCTTTCCTTTAAAACTTCCGCCTTCTACCTTCAAACGGCCTTCTTCCATCAGTTTTCTGAGGAACTGGGTGTGATGCATAACTTCATAGTTTCCGCCCAATCCAGGATACTCGTTTTTAATGATATTGAAACAATGTGGACATGCCGTTACGATTTTTTTTACTTCGTAAGCATTCATGATTTCGATGTTCGTAAGGGCCATCATCTGGAAGATGAATTCGTTTCCGGCACGTTTTGCAGGATCGCCGTTGCAGCTTTCTTCCTGGCCCAGCACTGCAAATTCAACGCCTACTTTGTGCAGAATCTTACAGAACGCTTTGGTGATTTTCTTCGCTCTGTCGTCGAAACTTCCGGCGCAGCCAACAAAAAATAAAACTTCAGGTGCCTTTCCTTCGGCAGCATATTCTGCCATTGTTTTTATTGTGAAATCCATTTTTTCAATATGAAATGTGAGAATTTGAAATTTGAAAATGTAATTAAATAACTTCCAAATTTTGAAATTGATTTTATCTAATTATTCTTTTGCCCAGTTTAAGCGATCGGCCTGATTATAAGCCCATGGAGCTGCGTTGTTCTCCACATTGGTCATCATAACGTTCAATTCGCTTGGCGCGGAAGACTGTTCCATGACCAAAAATCTACGCATTTCGAAAATAATCGACAGTGGGTCAATCAATACAGGACAGGCTTCTACGCAGGCGTTACACGTGGTACACGCCCAAAGTTCTTCTCTCTGGATATGATCATCGAGCAGTTTCTTGCCGTCGTCGACAAATTTGCCGTTTTTGTTGATGTTTTTTGCCACTTCTTCGATGCGGTCTCTTGTATCCATCATGATCTTACGCGGCGAAAGTTTCTTGCCTGTAAGATTGGCAGGACAAACGGCAGTACAACGGCCACATTCAGTACATGAATAAGCATTGAGTAACTGAACCTGATTAAGATCAAAGATATCATTCGCCCCAAATTTATCAGGAACAGCATTAGGATCTGCATCGGGTGCTGCGGCGTAAGGATCTGCATTTGGATCCATCATCAGCTTTATCTCTTTGGTAACAGAATCTAAATTATTGAATTTCCCTTTCGGCTGCAGATTGGCAAACCAAGTGTTCGGGAATGCGAGAATAATATGCAGATGCTTTGAATAATAAAGGTAATTCATGAAGAACAGAATTCCAACAAAATGAAACCACCAGGCTCCTCTTTCAAGAAAGACCAAAGTGCTGTCGCCTAAATTGCTGAAAAGAGGTGCAATCAACCCAGATGAAACAGGGAAACTGCCATGTTCAGCCAGAACACCTCTCTGCTGAAGAACCCAGTCTGCGGTATTCATGGTGAAAAACGCTATCATTAAAGCAAATTCAATAATCAGAATCCAGTTGGCATCCTGTTTTGGCCAGCCGAAAAGTTCTTTCATGGTTAGTCTTCGCACCCCGTAGAAATTTCTTCTGATAAAGAATATTACGACTGCGATTACGACTAAAAGTGCTAAAATTTCAAGTGTCGCTGTAAAGGCTGCATAAAAAGAATCACCAAGAATCCCGGCTAAGAAACGGTGAGTCCCGAAAATACCGTCGACAATAATCTCAATCAATTCAATATTGATAATTACAAATCCTACATACACGAACATATGCAGAATCCCGGCAATTGGTCTTTTGCCCATTTTGCTTTGCCCTAAAGCGACTCTTGCCATTGTTTTCCAGCGTAGATCCGGATGATCGGTGCGGTCGATTTTCTTTCCGAGCTGTATGTTTCGGTAAATTTCCTTTAAGCTTTTAAAGAAGAGTCCAAAGCCCGCAATAAGGGCAATGATGAAAATAATATTGTCAATATATTGCATATTGAAGGGGGTTTTTAGTCTTTAGGCGTGCTGTTCTTTCCGAATACAGAGAAGTTAAGATATCTTTTCGGATTGGCCTTCAGGTCCAGGATAAGATTATTTAAGTTCGCCGACGATTCATTAAGATTATTGTAAAGTTGCTCATCTTTTGTGAGTTTACCAAGCGATCCTTCACCATTTTGTATGCCGGAAATAATACCGTTGAGTTTATCTGCCGTTAAACTTAATTTATCAATGGTGTTGTTGAGTTTCTGCACATCAACTTCATCGGCAACCCGTCCATATTTATCGATGGTGGTTTTTGCGCTTACCGTAGCAAGATTTGCATTATCGAGCATTTTTTGAATGCGCGGATCATTATTGGCAAGCAGCGCATTGGTTTGTTGTGAGGTAGATTCAAATGAAGTTACTGTACGGTTAAGACTCGAAAGCAGTGCACGTATTGCCTGCTGATTCTGCGCATCGGTCATTGCGTTAGCATTCATCATCAAGCTGTCAACTCTTTTCAATACGATTTGCAGCTGGTCTTTCACCGGCCCCACCTGCGATGAGATATTATTCATCATCGAAAGCTTGAAAGCGCCCTTCAATGTATCACCGTCCTTAGCCATAGGACTTCCGTAGGCGAGGTTTACCCGCATTTCTTTTCCTGACATTAATCCAGGTTCGAAAATCTCTAAAGTAGAACGTTTGGAGAACTCGAAATTATCGTCTACCGTAACTTTTACTACGAAATGAATCTTCCCGTCGGGTTCTGTGATCGGAATGATCTGATCAACTTGCCCCACCTTTAATCCATTGATTGACACCGGATTAGAAGCCTCTAAACCTTCTACATTATCAAATTTTGCGTAAAAAATATTGTCGGTTGTGAAAAGGCTTTTGCCTTTCATGAATTGGAACAGAATTATAAATCCTACAATTGCTAAAATTGCGATTAACCCTGCTTTTATTTCTTTTGTGAACTTCACTTTTTCTTAATTTTTAATGGACAAATATAATACATTTTCAACGAAATTTTTAAATCTCCGGTCAGCAATGCAAAAAGCGACCCATAAGGATCGCTTTGATATTATTAAATTACTTTTCGACTTATTGCTGTGCAGCCTGGTTATAAACCTCAATCCTGTAATCTTCGATTTTAGCATTGTCCTGAAGGCTCTTCAGCAATGCCTGACCGAACTGCTGCGAGTTCTGGCTGGCTAATGCCTGGGTTACCTGCTTGATGTCTCCCGGTTGTTTGTTAAGTGTTTCAGATTTTTTTACTAAAACATAAACTCCCGTCATTCCTTCTACCGGATTTGAAACTTTACCCTTTGCAACACCAAATGCTGCACCGGCTACTTTAGGCTCCATAGCTCCGGCAATCTGAGGGCTCAACATATTCACCTGTGCAGTTTGCTTCGCAGACCCGAACATTTTAGCGATCTGATCTAAGCTTGTTGCTTTGGCAGCGGTAATTTTATCTGAGATCTGTTTTGCTAAAATTCTGTTTTTAACAATTGGTTCAATCTGATCACGAACTGCTTCCGGATCAGCAGTTCCCGGATCCTGAATTCCATTAAGGTAAGCTACGATTCTGTCTCCTGTACCATCAACCGTGAAGATATCAGCATCGCCTTTTTCACGTTTCTTATTAAATGCCCATGCGATAATTTCTTCGTCTTTATCCGTACCCAATCCTGGTAACTGACCCTGAAAACGGCCAACTTCTTTAGGATTGAAGAACTGGTAATTGTTTTTCTTCGCTACATTGGCAAAATCATTAAATGTTTTACCCTGAATCTGCTGAATAAATCGTGTTGCTTTAGTGTAAACCTCGCTTTCAGTTTTGTCTGAAGGTTTTATTGCTTTTACGAGGTTGGCAACTTTATAAGTCATCGCACCGGATTTCTTGTCCTCGATATTGATGATATGATAACCAAACTGTGTTTCCACAACTCCAGTGGCTCCTTTTCCATTATTCGCAAGGAAACTTAAATATTCCGGAACGAATGGCGTTGCAGGAGTTGTCCAGCCTACGCTTCCACCCTGTCCCGCAGATCCCGGATCAGAAGAATATTTCAGGAATTCTGCAAATTTAGCAGGTGTTGCTTTCAAAACAGCACCGATGGAATCTGCTAATTTTTTCGCTTCTTCTTTTGTTCTAGTCTCATTTGCACCAGCCTGATTTCCTTTATAAGAAACAAGAATATGTCTGGACAGTGTAGAGTCTGAAGGTTTTTTATCTAAAAGTTTAGATACAACATAAAAGTTCTGCTCTTTGTAAGGACCAAAAGTTGTTCCTACTGCCGCACCTGCAACTTTATCTTTAATGGCAGCCGGCAGCTGTTCCGCTGAAAAGTAAGTTGGGTTATAAGGTAGGTCGGAATTAAGTGAAACAAACATTGAATCGTTTGTAGTGTTCTGGAAATTTTCTTTTCCGTCACTCATATCCGTTCCTTTCGAGAACAGTTTATTGATTTCGGCCTGGGTTACAGCTTCGTCCTGAGGGCTTGCTGCCGCTGGGAAATAAACCAATCCAATATTTCTGCTGGCATCTCTTTTAAACAGAATCGGATGTTTCTTGATATAATCTTCTAAATCTTTTGTTGTAACTTTCACAGGATTTTTCTGAGCGTATGTTGCATAATCAACTTTCACAAAATCGATGTCAGCAACCTGGTCTCTCTGCTTCATCATTTCCTCAGCCTCTTTTTTGCTTACGGTAATCCCTGTTGAAACGTTGGCGAAAAGCTGTCGGGCCATCATTCTGTATTCGATGGCTTTTTTTGTTTTCAACCAGTTGTTGTACATTTCTACGTTTCCGCTGTTACGAAGTTCTTCGATCTGTTTTTTAATTTCCTGCACTTTGAAATTTCCCTTTGCATCAAAATTTTCTGGATTCTGCGCAAACATAGGATCAAACTGCAATTGGTTATAGAACATGTCATCGGTTAAGGTAAGTCCCATTTTTTCGAATTGCTGCTTAATCAGTTTCGACTGTACTACCATTTGCCAAGCCTGTTCCTCCAGACCTTTTGTAGGCTGCCCTTGCTGCTGTGCCTGCTGCTGAAGTATGAAAAGCTGATCATCGAAATCTTCTTTTGTAATTTCATCACCATTTACTTTTCCGTAAACACCCGGTTTTGCACCGAATAATTGCTCCAAACTGTCAGGATTTACAACGAAAGCTAACATCGCAACTGCGATAATCCCCATTAAAAGCCAAGGTCTGTTTCTAATCTCTCCTAAAACTGCCATCTTTTTTGTATAATTTTATCAGTTTGCGAAAATACACATTTTTAAGAGATTAAGAAAAATTTTAAACATTTTAAACTTATTTTTTCATAAAGATGGAAATTCTGTCTAAATATAGCGTTGGCATAATGCTTGTGAAATTAAGGCTACCTATTTATTTAAGGCTGTTTTAAAGGAAAATCTTTAACAACAGTTCAATAACCCTACAATAAAATGACAATTTGTCACGCATAAATATTATGGCAGAATTTGATGATCTTAATTTTGATGAAATTATAAACGACGGCTTCAGTATCGTAGCAGAAGAAATTAATCTTTCCGATCTCATGAACGAACCTACAAATAACGAACAAACGGTTTTCCCGATTTTGCCGGTAAGAAATATGGTGATGTTTCCAAAAGTGGTAATTCCTATTACCGCCGGACGCGAAATGTCGATAAAATTGTTGGAAGAGGCACAGAAAAACAACGAATTTATCGGAATCATCAGCCAGAACAATTCCAGCATCGAAAATCCTACGGAAAATGATCTTTACAAAACCGGCACCCTTGCGAAAATCATTAAAATCATAAAACTTCCGGAAGGCAACATTACCGCCATCACCAGAGGTTTTCAAAGGTTTACGGTTAAAAATTTCACGCAAAGCCAGCCCTATTTCAAAGCAGAAATTATCAAACTGAAAGATGTTACTTCTAAGAAAACAGAAGAATACGCTGCGTTATTAGAAAACATTAAAGATTTGGCCCTGAAAATTGTTGAACTGGATCCAAACATTCCATCGGCTGCAAATTTCGCGATCAAAAACATGAATGATAACGAAGATTTACTCAATTTCATTTGCACGAACGCCAATTTCACGTCGGCGCAGAAACAGAAACTGCTGGAGGAAAAAAGTTTAATGATCCGTGCCCAGAAATGTTATGAACTGATGCATGATGAATTCAGAAAACTTGAACTTCGGAACCAAATCCATCTTAAAACAAACCGCGAACTCGATAAAAGCCAGCGCGAATACTTCCTGAACCAACAGATCCGTGCGATCCAGGAAGAATTGGGTGGCGGCCCCGAGTCGGATGTGGAAGAGCTTCTTCTGAAATCAAAAAAAATAAAATGGAATGACGAGGTTGAAAGTCATTTCCAGAAAGAAATCAACCGACTGCAGCGCCAAAATCCAAATTCACCGGATTATAACGTGCAGAGAAATTATCTCGATTTCTTCACAGATCTGCCTTGGGAAAACTATTCTAAAGACATTTTCGACATCACCAAAGCGCAAAAAGTTTTAGATAAAGCACATTTCGGGTTAGAAGATATCAAGAAAAGAATTCTGGAACACATGGCAGTTCTGAAACTAAAAAACAACATGAAATCTCCGATTTTGTGTCTGGTAGGCCCTCCGGGCGTGGGTAAAACATCGCTTGGCAAGTCGGTAGCCGATTCTCTTGGCAGAAAATATGTTCGCGTTTCCTTAGGCGGACTTCATGATGAATCTGAAATCCGTGGCCACCGAAAAACCTATATCGGAGCAATGGCAGGAAGAATTCTTCAGTCAATCAAAAAGGCAGGAACCTCTAATCCGGTTATTGTTTTAGATGAAATAGACAAAATCGGTCAGGGAATTCATGGCGATCCAAGTTCAGCGTTGCTGGAAGTTCTTGATCCGGAACAGAACAGTGCTTTTTACGATAACTTTTTGGAGATGGGTTATGATCTTTCGAAAGTAATGTTTATCGCAACCGCAAACTCTTTGTCTACCGTTCAGCGTCCGCTTTTGGACCGGATGGAAATCATCGAAATCGCCGGCTACACTTTGGAAGAAAAAGTAGAGATTGCAAAACGACACTTAATTAAAAAACAGCAGGACGAAAACGGACTGACCGCTAAATCATTCAAACTCGGAAATCCCGAACTCAAACACATCATCGATGCCCACACTTCTGAAAGCGGAGTTCGTAGTCTCGAGAAAAAAATTGCGGCCATTGCCAGATGGGTAGCGTTGCAGACCGCGATGGAGAAGGAATATGATCCCAAGATTTCAATTGAAAAAGTGGATGAAATTCTGGGAGTTCCAAGACCTAAAAGCCTTTCTGAAATTACTGGAGTTCCTGGTGTTGTAACAGGTTTAGCCTGGACGCAGGTTGGTGGCGACATTCTTTTTATCGAAAGTATTCTAAGCGAAGGGAAAGGAAACCTCAGCATGACCGGGAATCTCGGAACGGTGATGAAAGAATCTGCAACGATCGCTTTAGAATATATTAAGGCAAAACATGATGAAATGGGCATTTCTTCAGAAGATATTCAGAAGAACAACATTCACGTTCACGTTCCGGAAGGCGCAACGCCTAAAGATGGGCCTTCCGCCGGAATTGCAATGCTTACGTCCATTGTGTCGAGCTTCAAGAATAAAAAAGTGAAACCTCATCTCGCCATGACCGGCGAAATAACCTTGCGCGGAAAAGTGCTTCCTGTAGGCGGAATTAAAGAAAAACTTCTGGCCGCAGCTCGCGCAGGAATCACCCACATTATTCTTTGTGAAGCTAACAGAAAAGATGTGGAAGAAATCAAGAAGGATTATTTGAAGACATTAAAAATCAGTTATGTGAGCCGAATGAGCGAAGTAATCGACCTGGCAATTGAAAAATAATTTTCAGAATACATCGTTTCGATTTTTATAAAAACTTAAACCTCCGGAATTTTTCGGAGGTTTTATTTTTCTGTAAATTTGCAGCGTCTTAACCAATGGAGCATAACTCCTTACTTAAAACCTTCTGAAAATGTTACCAAAGATAAATCCCGAACACACACAGTCCTGGCAGGATCTCGAAATGCATTTTGCACAAAATGATTTTGATTTACGTTCACTCTTTAAAGAGAATCCCAACCGTTTCGCAGAATTTTCAGTAAAAAGAGACGGTTATCTTTTTGATTTTTCTAAAAACTTAATCGATCAAGAAACTTTTAATTTACTGATTAGATTAGCTGAAGAAACTCATTTGAAAGAAGCGATTTCAGCCATGTTTTCGGGCGAAAAAATAAATGAAACCGAAGGACGAGCTGTGCTTCATACCGCATTGCGGGACTTTTCAGAAGAGGAAATTTTAGTGGATGGCGAAAACATAAAGCCAGGAATTAAAAAAGTTCTCGACCAGATGAAATCCTTTTCCGCGAAAGTAATTTCCGGGGAACACAAAGGCTTTTCAGGCAAAGAAATTACAGATGTAGTAAATATAGGTATCGGAGGTTCAGATTTGGGTCCCGTAATGGTTTGCTCGGCATTGAAACATTTTAAAACGCGTTTAAATGTTCATTTTGTTTCCAATGTTGACGGAAATCACATTGCAGAAACCCTTAAAAATCTAAATCCCGAAACTACACTTTTTATTGTTGCGTCGAAAACATTCACCACCCAGGAAACCATGACTAATGCTGAATCAGCAAAAGACTGGTTCCTGAAAAAAGGTGCTAACGAAGATGTGGCAAAACATTTCGTGGCACTTTCTACAAACACCAAATCGGTAAAAGAATTCGGCATCGCAGAAGAAAATATTTTTGAATTCTGGGACTGGGTTGGTGGCCGTTATTCACTTTGGAGCGCTATCGGATTAAGTATTTGTCTTGCTGTAGGTTATGATAATTTCGAACAGTTACTGAAAGGCGCAAACGAAACCGACACACATTTTAAAACCGCAGATTTTAAGGCAAACATTCCTGTCCTCATGGCACTTTTAGGAATCTGGTATCGTAATTTTTACGGCGCCGGAACTTATGCCATTCTTCCGTATTCCCAGTATTTGGATCGTTTCCCGGCCTATCTTCAACAGGGAGATATGGAAAGTAACGGAAAATCGGTCGACAGAAACGGCGAATATGTAGAATACGAAACAGGCCCAATTATTTGGGGAGAACCGGGAACCAACGGTCAGCACGCGTTCTATCAGCTGATTCACCAAGGCACGGAATTGATTCCTGCTGATTTCCTGGCTTATGCGAAATCATGCAATGAAGTTTCCGACCATCAGGATAAATTATTGGCCAACTTTTTTGCACAAACAGAAGCTTTGGCTTTCGGAAAAAACGCAGAGGAGGTACACGCAGAATTAAAAGCATCAGGAAAATCTGACGAGGAGATTGAAAAACTATTAAATTACAAGGTGTTTGCCGGAGATTCGCCTACCAATTCATTCATTTTTAATGAACTTACCCCGTTCTCTCTCGGGCAGTTAATTGCACTTTACGAACATAAAATATTCGTTCAAGGGGTGATTTGGAACATCTTCAGTTTCGACCAGTTTGGTGTGGAACTCGGTAAAGTGCTGGCTGGAAAAATTTTGTCAGAACTCAAAAGTCAGGAGCCGGTAAACTCCCATGATTCCTCTACCAACGGTTTGATGAATTACTATAAAGCGAAGAAATAAATCATAATCTAAAGTAAAAGTAAAATGGCAAAAATTCTCGATGGACTGAAGGTTTCGAAAGAAATCAAGCAGGAAATTAGATCTGATGTTGAAAAAATTGTTGCAGGAAAAAGACGTGCACCACACTTGGTCGCAATTTTGGTAGGCAGCAATGGCGCAAGTATGACCTACGTAAACAACAAAATCAAAGACTGCAGGGAGGTAGGCTTTAAATCCTCTTTGGTTAAATTCCCGAGCACGGTTTCGGAAGCAGAACTTTTAGAAAAAATCGAGGAACTTAATAAGTCGAAAGATGTTGACGGATTTATTGTACAGTTGCCTTTGCCGAAACAGATTGACCAGGAAAAAATCATCATGGCTATTGATCCGAGAAAAGATGTTGATGGCTTCCATCCGGAAAATTTCGGAAAAATGGCTTTGGAAATGGACACTTTCCTGCCTGCAACGCCTTTCGGAATCCTTACCTTGCTGGAACGTTACGGAATTGAAACCGAAGGGAAGCACTGTGTAATTATCGGAAGAAGCCGCATTGTGGGCAAACCAATGAGTATTTTGATGGGAAGAAAACATTTCCCTGGGAATTCTACAGTGACTTTAACCCATTCCTACACCCCTCACATCGAGAAATTCACCCACCACGCGGATATTGTAATTACCGCCCTGGGAGATCCCAATTTCCTGAAAGCCGATATGATTAAAAAAGGAGCCGTAATTATTGATGTGGGAATTACAAGAATTACAAACGACTCTGAAAAAGGTTACGAACTGGTAGGTGACGTAGATTTCGAAAGTTGTAAAACAAAAGCAAGCTGGATTACGCCTGTACCTGGTGGTGTGGGACCTATGACCAGAGCGATGCTGATGAAAAATACCCTTTTAGCTTACAAAACTTCAGTATATAATGACTAAAGAAGAAGAAAATATTTTATTGAACCAAGGTAAAATGCTCCCGGTGATGGAGCATTTTTATACTTTGCAGGGCGAAGGTGCACACACCGGAAAAGCCGCATATTTCATCCGTCTTGGTGGCTGCGATGTAGGTTGCCATTGGTGCGATGTAAAAGAAAGTTGGGACCCCAACCTTCATCCCGTGATGGATGCTTTACAGATTGCCGAAATTGCTGCAAGCCATTGCAAAACGATTGTACTAACAGGTGGCGAACCGCTGATGTGGAATCTGGAGGTTTTAACCACCCGCCTGAAAGAACTGGGCTGCGAAATTCATATCGAAACTTCCGGCGCCTATGAAATGAGCGGAATACTTGACTGGATCACCCTTTCTCCTAAAAAAACCGGTCTGCCAAAAGAAGAAATCTACGCGAAAGCCAGCGAACTGAAAATGATTGTTTTTAACCACAGTGATTTTCAATTTGCTGAAGAACAGGCTGCAAAAGTTTCAGAAAACTGCAAACTTTATCTGCAGAGTGAGTGGAGCAAGAGAAATGAAATGTACCCAAAAATAACAGACTATATTCTTTTAAATCCAAAATGGCAGGCATCCGTGCAGACGCATAAATATTTGAATATTCCGTAAATTAAGTTAAATTTACTTTTTATATAATTCGGTTTCATGCAAAAAATTCGATATTCTCGATATTTTAAAATTACATTTATACTCCTAGACGTGTTGGTTATTACCGGTGTATTTTTGTTCTTTTTCATCAGGAATAACGATGCACGCTACGAAAAAGACATTTGGGAGCAGAATCTGCTGTCCATTATTCTTCTTACGCTATTTTGGATTTTGCTCAGCGGGAGAACCAAACTCTATTCTGTCGCCCGAAATCTTACCTACACCATTTATCTAGAACGGCTGGTTACGCATATTTTCCTTTTTATATTTGGGGTAATTTTATTGGCAAAAGTAAGCAATAATGATTTTCTGAAACAGGATCGGTTTCTCATCGCCATCAACCTCTTTTTCCTTCTCTTCTTCATTAAATCCATAGTTTTTTTCACGCTGAAGTATATTCGGACATTGGGAATCAATTACAGAAATATTATGTTTCTGAGCAATGATTCCTCATCAGAAATTCTGAAGAATATTTTAACAGATAGAAAGGATTACGGTTTTAAAATCTTCGATTATCCTGAAGAAGAGCAGTTTGATTTGGATAAACTCATTTCTTTTTGGAAAGAAAAAGGCATCCACACGATGTATATGCCTTCAAATGGTTTCGAAAAAAATGACGAACAGGAAATCTACAGACTGGCAGCACTGCACAAAGTAAAAATATCGCTCATTCCCAGCATTGTAAAGAACAATTTCTTCCAGTATGACCTTGGATACATTGAAATGCAGCCGGTGCTGGAGCGCTCTAAATTCCCCCTGGATTATCTTACCAATATCCTGCTCAAGAGGGTCTTCGATATTATATTTTCGGTTATTATCCTCATTTTTATCTGTAGCTGGCTCTTTCCTGTTATTGCAATCTTGATCAAAAGGGACAGCAAAGGACCTGTATTTTTTCTCCAAAAAAGATATGGCTTCCATGACCATGTTTTTCGGTGTATAAAATTCCGAACGATGTATATGAATGCAGATTCGCTCCCAACAGATAAAAGAGTAACCCGGATTGGCAGGTTTCTGCGCAAAACAAGTTTAGATGAGATGCCGCAGTTCATCAACGTGCTGAAAGGAGAAATGTCGGTAGTAGGGCCAAGACCCCACATGTTGTTGGTAGATGATTTTTACAAACTTAAAATCGGTCGCTATTCGGTACGGAGTTTGGTTAAGCCTGGTGTTACCGGTCTTGCGCAAGTGAATGGTTTGCGTGGTGACAGTGGAAATATGGATATAAAAATGCAGAAAAGAATTCTGGCCGACGCTTTTTATGTTAAAAACTGGAGTTTCAGCTTAGATCTTGTAATCATTTTAAAAACAGTTTTTCTGGTTATTTGCGGCGATAAAAATGCCAATTAAAAAATATAGAAAAAAATAAAACACTAATTTAGCCGAATGTTAAAGAAATTTTTGAGCCAGATCGGAGCCTACTTTCTCCTGCTGTCCAAAACAATAAAAAGACCACAGAAAACCTCGGTTTTCGGGAAATTGTTCATGAGGGAAATTCACGATCTAGGGGTTAATTCCTTTGGTTTGGTTCTTTTCACCTCTATTTTTGTGGGAGCTGTAGTCGCAATACAGATGTACAATAACTTTAGCGCTTCCACCTTCCCTATTCCCAATTCATTCATTGGATATGCAACAAAAGTAGTTTTGATCTTAGAATTTGCACCCACCATTATTTCTGTAATTCTTGCAGGAAAAGTAGGTTCTTACATTGCCTCAAGCATTGGTACCATGAGAGTTACAGAGCAAATTGACGCGTTAGACATTATGGGCGTAAATTCACCAAACTTTCTTATTTTACCTAAGATTCTGGCGAGCGTTATTTTCAATCCTTTGCTGATCGCAATCAGTATCGTATTTGGAGTTTGGGGAGGATATTTGGCAGGAATTGCCACCGGAAACTGGAGTAAAGCCGATTATATTACCGGAATACAAATGTACATGCCACAGCATTTTATTTGGTATGCACTCTTCAAAACTGCGGTATTTGCATTTTTAATTGCAACGATACCGGCATTTTTTGGGTATAATGTAAAAGGTGGTTCACTTGAGGTAGGCCGCGCAAGTACACAGGCTGTTGTATGGACCATTGTTTCCATCATTATTACCAATTTAATTTTAACCCAAATGTTCCTCAGCTGATGATTGAAGTAAAAGATTTAAAGAAGAAATTCGAGGAGGTTGAAGTTTTAAAAGGCATCACCACAACATTCGATACCGGGAAAGTAAACCTCATCATTGGGCAGAGTGGCTCTGGAAAAACTGTATTTCTCAAGAGTTTACTCAATGTTTTTCAGCCTACATCGGGAGAAATTCTATTTGATGGCAGAGACATCAATAAAATGTCCCGCGACGAAAAACAAATTCTCCGTTCAGAAATCGGAACGGTATTTCAGGGAAGCGCGCTGTTTGATTCGATGACGGTAGAAGAAAATATAACATTTCCGCTGGATATGTTCACCAATCTGTCATTCCGAGAAAAGAAAAGAAGAGTTTTTGAAGTAATAGGAAGAGTTCACCTCGAAAAGGCTAACAGAAAATATCCGTCTGAAATTTCAGGAGGTATGCAGAAAAGGGTTGCTATTGCACGTGCAATTGTAAACAACCCTAAATATCTGTTTTGCGATGAGCCGAATTCGGGACTCGATCCTTATACCTCCAATATTATCGATGATCTTCTGATGGAGATTACCAAGGAATACAATACCACAACCATCATCAACAGCCACGATATGAACTCGGTGATGACGATTGGCGAGAAAATTGTATACCTACGTTTGGGAATTAAAGAGTGGGAAGGAAACAAAGACATCCTGATTAATGCAGGCAATAAAAACCTGATCGACTTCGTTTATTCCTCAGAATTATTCAAGGAGCTGCGCGAGTACTTCCTTGAAACCAACAAAACATCAATCGATAATATTGTAACAAAATCTAATGAAAACGAATAAAATTCTTAGTATCGCTCTATTGGGAGCTACTGTATTCGCCTCTGCGCAGGTAAAATTATCGGGGCGCGCTAATTTACTTTTTAAGACTGATAAACCAACGTGGGAAAACATCAGCAACACTACAACCGGCGCTTATAATGAATCCGGTAAAAACAATGCAGGCTTTAACTTTGGTCTTTCAGCTAAAGTGAATTTGCCACTCTCACTTTTTTTAATGCCGGAAATCTATTACACAACTTTAAAATCTGAATTTACCGAACCTATATCTAAAACTACGCTTGAGGTTAAAAGCAACCGTGTTGATGTACCTGTACTTTTAGGGTATAATGTACTTGGGGATACGTTCGGTGTATTTGCTGGTCCTGTAGCATCTTACAATCTTTCTACAGACAATCAGTTTAATGATTTTAAAGAAAATGCAAAGAATGAATTTACGGTAGGTTACCAATTCGGAGCTCAGGTTCAGTTGCAGAAATTTATTATTAACGGAAGATACGAGGGTGCGTTTACAGATGACCAGAGAGATTTCATTAATAATAACACCAATCAGACCATCCGCTACGACAGCCGACCAAGCATGTTAATCCTCGGACTAGGATATCAGTTCTAAGCTTAAAATTTCAAAATTAAAAATCCTCAGAATCAATAATTCTGAGGATTTTCATTTGGTGGTATATTCTGTTTAGCCTGTTGTCTTGCCAGTTCTGCAGCCTGTTTCTCAAGATCTTCTTTTTCTCTCCGCAGCTGCTGAAGTTCTTTTCTTTTTTGTTCTTCCTTAAGCGCAGAACCTTTGCTTACATATCCAACAATCCCACCGATGATGAGACCGATTCCGATTCCTGCAAGAATTCCCATCAAACTGATCGGCTCAAACAGCTTCACGAATGAAAATTCGGGGAGCATATAATACAGCAGAAATGCCAGACCGAGGAGTAAAAACCCAATAAAGTGTAAATTTTTCATAGTCATAAAATTAACAAACCTTCCCAAAATTAATAATTTTTAGGGAAGGTTTCATTATAAATATTGGTAAGATTTTAAATTTTTCCTCCGGATGCTTTATAATATTCCAAAGCTTTTGGCATATGTTTTTGCAAATCTGCACGTCTGCTTTCCGGACTTGGGTGTGTTGAAAGAAATTCCGGCGGGCGGTTTCCGGTTGAAGAGGCTTCCATTCTTTCCCAGAACGGCTGTGCCTGTCTTGGATCATAACCTGCCATCGCCATTAAGTATAATCCCATTTCATCGGCTTCAAGCTCCTGCCCTCTTCCGTATTTCAAAAGCGCAACCTGTGCACCGATTGGGTAAACCTGCTGGAAGATTGCAGCCATCTGTCCACTTGTAGCACTACCTAAAATTGCACCGCCATATTGTGCAACCATCGCCTGTGATATTCTTTCGTTACCATGCCCGGCTAGTGCGTGAGAAATTTCGTGACCCAAAACCACAGCTAAACCTGTATCATTTTGAGTGATTGGAATAATTCCTGTATACACTGCCACTTTACCGCCCGGCATTGCCCAGGCATTCACTTGCTTATCATCAATCAGATTAAATTCCCATTGGTAATTTGTAATGTCAGCTTCTCTACCAATCCCTCTGTAATAGTTGTTCGCAGCATTTTTTATGCGTAAGCCCACATTCTGAACACTTTTTGCCGCAGTTGTACCTTTAACAACTTTCGCTTTAGAAATAACTTCTCGGTACTGCTGCACTGCCATCGCGCTAATTTCCTGATCGTTGGCTAACTGAAGGGATTTTCTCCCTGTAATCGGATTTGTTGTACACGCCATCATCATTAATGATAAAGCGCCAATTCCTAAAAACTTATTTACATTTTTCATAGCTTTAATATTTCGATATAAATTCCTATTAACAATTTTTATTCCACAATTTTTTTTCAACTTTACAGTTCGCATTATTTTTGCTATCAACTTAGAAAAATCAAAATGAAAAAATTAATTAATATTTTATGTGCAGCAGTTTTATTCATCCTGATGTACGCTTGCGCAGCAACACCAAATATGCCCTCCGAAAAAGTGGCAGCGTTATTAAGGAACGGTGAATTTACCTTTATGGCCGAACAGGCGCAACCCAGTAACTATGATGTAGTAAATGTAATGAATTCTTTGCCAAGATCCAGCTCTTCCCGAATGTTAGACTTGGATTACGGCTACACCATTGTTCTTAAAAAATCTGAACTCCGTGTTGAATTGCCTTATTTTGGCAGGATGTACAGCCCAAGCTACGACACTGCAAATAATTCGTACCGGTTCACTTCTAAAGATTTTACTGTAAGTCAGCAAACAGGTAAAAAAGGAAGTACAGTTTACACTTTTCTTACCAAAGATCAGCCGACGGTCCGAAGAATCATCATGGAAGTTTTCAGCAACGGAAAAACTTATGTGTCGATCGATTCGAATGACCGCACACCAATTTCGTACAACGGCTATCTTATGGAAAGCGAGTTGCCTAAAAAGTAATTATTTCTTCAGCAACTTCTCAACAAATCTTTTCGCTTCCGAACTTGGATTGGATTTCAGGTCGGAAGCAATTTTTTTATGCAGCTCGTAAGAATCTCCCGTCGATTGTTCTTCTTTTGCTTTCTGAAGAATATATTCCTGAACCCAATAATCAAAACGTTTTTCTGCCTGAAACTGCCGGGTTTTATCAAAACTTCCACTTTCCCGCTTCATCCGGATGAATTGATCAATCTTCTCATCCACTTCATTCAACCCAGTATTATGAAGTGCCGAACCGAGTAGAACGGGCACTTTCCAGTTTTTTTCTTTTGAAGGTAAAAAATGAAGCGCACGTAACAATTCCAGTTTGGTATTTTTGGCTTTCTGTTGGTTACCTTCTTCCACTTTATTAATGAAGATGATATCTACCATTTCCATAATTCCGCGTTTAATTCCCTGCAGCTCATCGCCACCGCCGATAATCTTTAAGAACAGAAAAACATCAGTAATATCCGAAACCAACACTTCACTTTGGCCTACGCCCACGGTTTCAATTAATATGGTATCGTATCCTGCAGCCTCACAAAGCATCATGGTTTCAAATGTTGTATTGGCTACTCCGCCTAGAAATCCAGAGCTGGGCGAAGGTCGTATAAAAGCATTTTCTTCTCTGGCCAGTTCTTCCATTCGGGTTTTGTCTCCTAAAATAGAGCCTTTATTGAGTGACGAACTTGGATCGATAGCCAGAACTGCAACTTTTTTCCCCTTTTTTAAAAGCAGCCTTCCAAAATTCTCAATAAAAGTCGATTTTCCTGCGCCCGGTACACCGGTAACACCAATTCTTACAGAATTTCCTGTGAAAGGCAAAATTTCTTTCAAAAGCTGTTCGGCCAATTCACGGTGTTCAGGCTTTTTACTTTCTATCAAAGTAATGGCTTTTCCGAGCAATCTTTTATCGCCCGATTTTATTCCCTCAATAAGTTGTTCTATAGAAAACGTTTTCATTTAACCAAAAATACAAATTCTTTCAGGATAATAACTTAAGTGGGGAATCCGAAGCGTCATTATTTTTGAATTTTTTGGTCTGAAGCCATTGTAAAGAGAATTTTGTTTATTTTTGAAAGAAACAAAGTATTTAAATATGAAAAGACCTCAAAACTTTACACGGATTACTACCATTTTTTCAGCAATTGCAATAATCGGTTTTTTAACTTCCTGTACGACAAAACCCGCCGTTACCGAAGGAACAAAAACCATGACTGCAGAAAATCTGGCTTTAGGAAAAACACTTTTCGACAATTCGTGCGGCAGATGCCATGATTTGCCGAGTCCTACTTCTCATTCCGCTCAGGATTGGGTTGGAATTATGAATGCTATGGCACCAAAGGCAAAACTGAATGATCAGCAACACCAGCTGGTTTACGATTACATTGTATCCGTGAAAAAATAAAATGGATTTAAAACCTGAAATAACCTGGCAGGATTTCGAAAAACTCGATATACGCTGCGGGACGGTAATTTCTGTTGCCGATTTTCCGGAAGCCAAAAAACCATCGTACAGACTAGAAATAGATTTTGGGACGCTTGGCATTAAGAAATCTTCTGCTCAAATTACTTCACTATACCAAAAAGAAGAACTTGTTGGCAAGCAGATTTTGGCTGTAGTGAATTTCCCAAAAAAACAAATTGCCAATTTTTTCAGCGAATGTCTGGTTTTGGGATTATATGGAGAAAACAATGATGTTACACTTATTACACCTTCGCTACCGGTTAAAAACGGTTCTATTCTAGGTTAAACCTATTGCACTATTCGTAAAGTTTAAAATCCTTAATTATGATTCAGCATATTCCTTTAGAAAAAATCCTGTTCCTGGATATTGAAACCGTTCCACAAGCCGGAAACTGGGAAGAATTGAATGAAACCGACCAGTATCTATGGGACAAAAAAACCAGAATGCAGCGGAAAGAAGATTTCACTGCGCAGGAATTTTATAGTGAAAGAGGCGGAATCATGGCTGAGTTTGGCAAAATCATCTGCATTTCTGTTGGTATTTTGGAAAAAAGTGAAAAACTGATGATTAAAAGTTTTTCAGGTGATGATGAGAGAAAACTGCTCGAAGAATTCGGCGAAATCTTGAATCATCCAAAACTTCACGATGTAATTCTCTGTGCGCACAACGGAAAGGAATTCGATTTTCCGTGGATTGCAAGACGATTCCTGATCAACGGAATGCAGCCACCGAAACCCTTCCAGATGTTTGGGAAAAAACCGTGGGAAATCCCGCACCTCGATACTATGGAGCTGTGGAAGTTCGGCGATTACAAATCTTTTATTTCACTGGAATTGTTGGCTCATGTATTCGGTATTCCAACTCCAAAAGATGATATCGACGGCTCTATGGTTTCGTCAATTTACTATATAGAAAAAGACTTATTTAGAATTGTTCAATATTGTGAAAAAGATGTCTTAACTTTGGCAAATATTTTCCGGCGCATGCGACAGGAAGAATTGCTGGAACGTAAAACAGACTAACTTTTAAAATAAAATGACCTTTGCTGCGGTTTGCAGCCGGGTTTGAACAATATTAAAATGGCTTTAACAGACGATCAGATTGCCGATATTGGCGAAAATATTATTAAAAATTTAAAAACCGTTTATGACCCCGAAATTCCCGTAGACATCTACGAACTCGGTCTTATTTACGATGTACAGATTTCGGACCAGGGTGCGGTGAAGGTAATTATGACATTGACAACACCCAACTGTCCAGTGGCTGAAAGTTTACCAGCGGAAGTACGCGAAAAGGTTACCGAAGTTGAAGGCGTAACAGAGGTAGATCTGGAACTTACCTTCGAACCTGCCTGGAACAAAGACATGATGAGTGAAGAAGCACGCTTCGAACTTGGAATGTTTTAAAAAATAAATGCCGGAGATTTCCGGCATTTTAATTCATTCTAGACTCCGTACTCAAAAAGTACCGTACGCTGCACATTTGGATGAATAGACAAAGAAACAGGACAGTTGAGAGCGGTATGTTCAATAAATTTCTTCTGTTCCTCAGTAAATGTTCCGGGAATTCTCACGATACAAAATATGGTTCCGATTCTTTTCGGTTCAGGATGGGTAGATTTTTTCAGTTCGCAGGTTGCACCGGTAATATCAATTCCTCTATTCTTTCCTAAAACGGCTACTGCCATTAACATCGACTGACCATAGGAAATACCGAAAATGTCTGAAGGTGAAAAATATTCTGAAGTTCCCCCTTCCCGTAATGGTGCACAGGTAGTAATTTCAGCACCGGATTTAGCATGTTGGGATACGATTGTAAAATCTCCCGAATAAGTAATTGTTGAAGTCATAGCATTGCGTTTTTTATTACAATAAAGATAGCAAAATCTTTTTGGTATTTTACGCAAAAATGATATAAGTCACTGTAAATTAAAAATATAAAACAAACATATCTACACTCAGTATCTTTTTATAACGGCTGATTCGGATAGTTAAAAGTGACAGATTTTTTCACTTCAGCGCTTAAAGTAAGTGCTACAGGGCAATTCATTGCAGTATTTTCAATAAAGACCTTTTCTTCGTCGGAAAAGCGACCAGAAAAATATAAATCACAAACAATTTCTGCGATCTTTCTTGGTTTCGGATTCATTATTTTCTGGAGTTCAGCATAAGATCCTTCAATATTAATTCCTTTATCTTTTCCTAAAATCGCTATGGTTGTGAGCATGCATTGTGCAAGGGAAGTTGCACACAAATCGGTTGGCGAAAACACTTCGCCCTTACCGTGATTATCTGTGGGAGCATCGGTAAAAACTCTGGTTCCGGACTGTAGATGTTCAGATTCGCACCGCAAATCGCCGAGGTATGTTATTTTTGAAGTCATGATCGTAATTTAAAAATGAAAAATATCTTTGGCTTTATTATAAGCACTTTCGAAATTAAGTAAGTTCAGTGAATGCTCAATTTTTTCGGAAGCCATAAAATTAATGACCTGCTCGGTAGGCATATTTCCGACCAGGTCGTCTTTGGCCATCGGACAACCGCCAATTCCTTTAATTGCCGAATCGAACCTTCTGCAGCCGTTATCATAAGCGGCTTTCAGTTTACTGTAAGAATCCTCATAGCGGTTATGGAAATGCGCACCGAAATCAATCCCAGGATATTTTGCCGGAATTTTATCAAACAGAAGTGCAATCTGTTCTACAGTTCCGGTTCCGGTGGTATCGGAAAGCAGAATGTTTTTAATCCCGATTTCATTAAAACGGTTTGCCCAGAAATCCACGTCTTCCCATTTCCACATCTCACCATAAGGATTTCCGAAAGCCATGGAAAAATACACATTCAGTGTACGGCCATCGGTTTTCAGAATTTCTGTGATTTTCAGAATATCATTAAAAGCTTCTTCCTGATTTTTATTCGTATTCCGATGCTGAAAAGTCTCAGAAATTGAAAAAGGAAACCCCAGAATATCAACCTGCTCGTGCGCCAGAGCTTTCTCTGCCCCGCGGTAATTAGCCACAATCACAGAAAGTTTTGTGTTTGAAATCGATTTATCAATCTCATCGAGCACCGTTCCGGAATCCGCCATTTGGGGAATCGATTTTGGTGAAACAAAACTACCGCAATCCAACACATCAAAACGAACATCCATTAAAGAATTGATGTAATCGATTTTCTTTTGAGTCGGGATAAATTCGCCCCAACCTTGCATGGCATCGCGAGGACATTCGGTTAAAAACATTGTTGATTTTTAATTTTCTCAAAGATAATATTTTTTTTGAATGACAGATTTGAGTTTTGCAGGCATAAAAAACAGGCAGTTTGCGGCCATTACCGTCATACAAATTCGCTATCTTTGTTTAAATCAAATTTTATTAAAGATGACTACCATAGATTTCAACCTCGACTGGAAACTGAAACTGCAGAACCGCTTCATTAATTACGTGAAAATATTTTCTACAAGCGATCCGGAAAGTGAAACCACACCTTCAACTGAACGACAGTGGAACATGGCCAACTATATTTTCGAAGAACTGAAAACCTTGGGCTTAAGCGATGTTTCTCTGGACGAGAACGGCTACATCTATGCTTACGTTCCTTCGAACCTTGAAAATGATGACGAACCGGTCGTAGGTTTTATTTCTCATTACGACACATCGCCCGATTTCAACGGTGAAAATGTAAAACCTCAGATTTGGGACGATTACGATGGCAAAGATTTGCTTCTGAATAAAGAAACCGGCTTCGTACTTTCTCCTTCAAAATTTGAAAGTCTGAAAGATTATGTCGGCAAAACTTTAATTACCACAGACGGTACAACCCTTCTCGGCGCAGATGACAAAGCGGGGGTTGCCGAAATTGTAACTGCTGCTGAATATTTGTTGGCTCATCCAGACATTAAACACGGGAAAATTGCGATCGGATTTACCCCTGATGAAGAAATCGGAAGAGGAGCACATAAATTCGATGTTAAAAAATTCGGTGCCGAGTGGGCTTATACCATGGATGGCGGTGAAGTTGGAGAATTGGAGTATGAAAACTTCAACGCAGCTGGCGCGGTGGTAAAAATTCACGGTTTGAGTGTGCACCCGGGTTATGCTTTCGGAAAAATGGTGAACGCCTCGCTTTTGGCCGCCGAATTCATTAAAATGCTCCCTGAAAACGAAACGCCATCTACTACAAAAGGTTTTGAAGGTTTTTATCATTTAACAGATTTGAAATCTGATGTTTCTGAAGCAAAAATTCACTACATCATCCGTGATCATGATGCCGATAAATTTGAAGCCAGAAAAGAATTTATGACACAAAAGGTAGAAGAATTCAACAAAAAATTCGGTGAAGGAACTGCTGAAATCGAAATTAAAGAACAGTACCGAAACATGAAGCAGCAGTTTGAAGGCAAAATGCATATTATCGACATTGCGGAACAGGCGATGAAAGACGCCAACATCGAGCCTAAAATCAAGGCCATCCGGGGTGGAACAGACGGGGCACAGCTTTCCTACATGGGTTTACCTTGTCCGAATATTTTTGCGGGCGGAATCAACTTCCACGGGCCTTATGAATACGTAGCTTTGGAATCGATGGAAAAAGCAGTAAAAGTGATTATTAATATCGCGAAGATGGTGAAGAAGATTTAAAAAAATATTGTAACTGAATAACCTTCAATAATATTGAGGGTTATTTTTTTATTCTTTACCCATTAAAAAACAAAAAAACCATCACATATCTGTGATGGTTTGCTCCTCTTGCTGGGCTCGAACCAGCGACCCTCTGATTAACAGTCGGTTTTATTGTGTTTTATTATAATTTGCTTAATCTTTATTATGCTTTATTTTCTTTGATTATCAATTGTTTACAAATATTTTTCTTGTACAGTATTTTATAATATTTTACTTTTGGAGGGCAAATGTTCGTGAAATGTTCGTGAAAAAATTTTTGTAAAACACGATAAACAGGAATATCTGAAAAAAATGTTCGTGAAAAACGATAAAAATTGACACAAAATGGTAAGTTACACCTTTACACTTGCTCCAAAAGCGAATAAAACAGGGGAGAGAAGTATCATAATTTCATTTATAAAAGACCGCAAAAACACAAGTCTTTCAATCGGGAAAACTTGCAAGGAGAAGGACTGGAGTTTTGACGCTTGTCGTCTGAAAACTTCGCATCCCAATCACGCTAACCTCAACAAATTTATTGAGCGCAGAATTAAGATCATTGACGAGATTATCGACGATTTCGATAAAAATGGAATCTACTTCACGCTTCCTGATCTCATCAATAAACTAAAGACGAGCAGCGGACAAAGGATTTCCTTAACCTATACGAGTTTCCACGAAGATTTGATTAGAAATCTCTTGGCATCGGATAAAACTGGAACAGCGAAAGTGGAAAAAGATACTCTGAATGCGCTGCAACGGTTCTTTGGCAAAAAAGACATTAGCTTTAATGAATTGGATTATTCTAACTTGAAAAAATTTGAAGCCTATTGCATTTCTCGCGGGAATAGGGAGTCAAGTATCGCGATTAGAATGCGGACTTTGCGTTCGGTTTTTAATCAAGCCATTAGAAGCCAAGTAATTACGGAAAAACAATATCCTTTAGGCATTATAAAATTTCAAAACTGAAGGAAAGTGGGAAAAAGGAGTATCTGAATGAAGAAGAAATAGAAAAACTCAAGAAATATGAGCCAAAAGACGAAAAACTTTCTTTTGCAAAAGATATGTTTTTGTTCAGTTATTATGCAAGAGGAATCAACTTTTTGGATTTGATTAAGTTGGAAAAAAAATTCTTGAATATTGATCGTATTGATTATATCCGCAGTAAAACAGGCGTTCCGGTGAGTTTTAAAATCAATGATTACGCTCGGAATATCATGGAAAAATACAAATCCGAAGACAGTTCAAAGTTCATTTTCAACATAATGAATACCGAAAAGCCAACGCAGATTTACCTAAAAAACAGATCCAAAAAAGTGCTGACCTATTATGTGAATATGCAGTTAAAAGAAATAATGAAAGAACTGCAAATCAAGAAGAATATCTCTTATTACTGCGCCCGTCACTCGTTTGCCACAGTTTTGAAGTTCAATAATATTTCAATTGAGACTATCCGCGAAGCACTTGGGCAAAAAGATATAAAATCTACAATGTCTTATTTAAACAGTCTTCCGGATAATAAATTGGATAAGATTATTGACGAGGTTTTGAAGTAAGAGTATTTGTTTAATATTTTAGCAAAACCTTTTCCCTTAAATCATTTCCCAATTGAGGCTGTTGATTTTATCTTTCAGTCTTTTAAGAGTTTCAATTATTTCAGAAAAAGTTGGTCTGTTTTCGCCATAAACCATTTCTTCTCGCATTTTGGCATAATCTTTTTCCCATAATTCAATGATATTTTCTGGTGGAATAGGGTTTATTGTGGCTGGCCTGTGCAGGCTATAGTCGATACCGGAGATTTTGGCAAACTCCATTCTGTGCTTTACAATGGTTTCATAGAGTTCCTTATTCTGTAGGCCACTTTCTGCATATTCTGTTTTTGAAAGAGCATATAGATCGTACAAATGGCGGCTGAGCCGATCTACCCTTATTTTTTCAGCGGTTTTCTGAAACTCTTCATGCAGAAGGAAAATTTTTTCTAAAAAAGTCCTTTCCGGATTAACGGATGGTATTTCTTCGTTTTTTTCCGAAAAACTCTGCTCTGGATATTCATCATCAACCATCGCGGAAATTTTTTTCATAGTAAATGGCTCAATTAATGAACGGCACCCGACTTCTATTTGAACTCTCGGCTTCAGATATTCCGTAACTTCAATTATATTTGGATAAAAAATATTGATAATACGAGGATCCTGATCGGAATTCTGGGTTTCGGCCAACGAGAAAGTGACATTTTCCAAGCCTTTCTCTTTAAATTTTTCCTTTAATTCTAAATAAAAAACCTCGCTGATATATTGGCCGGAAGCCTTCCTTAATTTGGTTTTCTTGTTTTTAGTCAAATTTCCTTCGAAGCCAAGAAACTCTCTTTCGATGGCCAAATCAATGTCTTCGGAAAACCTTTCTATGAGGTTCCACGCCTTGCTCAGCGAGGTGCCACCTTTGAATGTTTCATATTTATTATTAAAATCCAAAATCTATTAATCCAGTTTTTTTAAGTATTTGAATTTTACAAAACTTACAACTATATCGACTTCTGGAAATAAAGTAGCTTGGTTGAAACCAAAGCTTTCCAGTTGTTGTAATATTTGAGTTTTAGACTTTTTATCGATAATAATTCGTTGATCTGAATCACTTCCTCTTTCAATCCATTTTTTGTTAAATTTAGCCATTGGTTTATATAACCCGAAAACAGTAAATAATGATGGACTAATACCAAAAATTAAGAATGCCCCATGTTGCTTGGCAATCCTTGGGTTGTCAAGTTTAGGTTTAACGGCATAAACAGAAGAAACATCTTTCGGATCGAGATTTATCTTCACGAATGTTATGTAGTAATTTTCCAAAATATGTTTGACTGCATACTTCAATTGAGTCCTGAAGTTCTTTGCGGAAGTGACTTTGCAACTTTTCAACAAAAAAATATCTAAAAATGTTAACTTCTGAATTTGTTACAAGAGGAAACCTTACTTTAAATAAATTTAGAAAAGAATTAAAGACATGCTGAAATGGGTGCCCGTCATTTTCTTCGTAGCCCTCATTTATCTTCTCTTCATTGTCATTTAAAAAATTTAAAACTTTTGGGTGAATTTCATCAAAATGCTCATGTAGTTCCACAGTGAGTTTTTGTTTGAACCAATAAAGCAATGTAAGTCATCATTTTACTGACAGTAAGCAAGTTAGATAATTTTATAAAAGCAAAAGGCATCGTATAAACCATTAAACAATCCCCGATTTAGTCCCTGATTTTAGAAGTGGGGACTAAAAATTTATACTTTAATTTTCTTTCTTTATACGTTTTTTTTCCTTTCCTAAATATCTGGCTTCGTACGCACGGAATGCGGGGGAACGTTTTAGCGTCTGTCCTGTTTGTATAATTGTCATTATGTTACTTGCTGCGGCGGGCGGTGGTTTTATCTGGAAACTTTGCCAACGTCATCACCGCACAAAATAAAACGGACCGAAGCCCGCTTTGTTTAAAATTTCATTTTCTGAATCCTTACCGCATTTAGTATGGCAAGCAATGCTACGCCCACATCTGCAAAGACTGCTTCCCACATCGTGGCTAACCCCCCTGCTCCTAATACCAACACCACTGCTTTTACTCCAAAGGCCAACGCGATGTTCTGCCAAACAATTTTTTTGGTTTGCTTGCCAATATTAATGGCCATTGGGATTTTTGAAGGTTTGTCGTCCTGAATTACCACATCAGCGGTTTCAATGGTGGCATCACTCCCAAGGCCACCCATCGCTATGCCGATATCACTTAAAGCTACAACCGGAGCATCGTTGACACCGTCGCCAACAAATGCAACCGTTTCATTCCGTGCTTTTATTTCTTTGACTTTATTCACTTTATCTTCCGGCAATAAATCGCCAAAAGCATTAGGTATGCCCAGTTTTCCTGCCACAGCTTTGACCACCGTTGCTTTATCACCGCTCAACATGGTAACTTTTACTCCTAAACTTTGAAGTTTCTGTACAGTTTCGGCAGCGTCTTCTTTGATGCTATCCGCAATGGTAAGGTATCCCGCAAATTTGCCTTCATAAGCAATGGCAATCAATGTTTCTACAATATCGTTTGGATTTACATCATATTGGATATTGAATTTATCCATCAGTTTAAAGTTTCCTACGAGCAACTCTTTTCCCTGATACGATCCTTTCAGGCCATGTCCCGCTATTTCTTCTACATTGTCGAGAATTATAGTATGGTCGGGTTCACCGAGGTGTTCATGAATTGCAGTTGCCACCGGATGGGTTGATGAATTTTCGATTACATTGACTAATTTTAAAATTAAATCCCGCTCGAATTCCGGTTTCAGATTTACGGTCTGTACTTTGAATACACCTTCAGTCATGGTTCCGGTTTTATCCATTACCACATTTTTGACCTCTGCTAACGCATCCAAAAAGTTACTACCCTTAAATAAAATTCCATTTCTGCTTGCGGCACCAATTCCACCAAAGTATCCGAGTGGAATACTAATCACTAATGCACATGGACAGGATATTACCAGGAATATAAGGGCGCGATATAACCAGTCCCGGAAAATATATTCATCCACAAAAAAATACGGTACCAGACAAATTGCCACGGCGAGAAACACCACAATTGGGGTATAGATGCGCGCAAATTTCCTGATGAACAATTCAGTGGGTGCCTTCTGGGCAGTCGCATTCTGTACCAATTCCAGAATCTTTGAAAGTTTCGAATCATTGTAGAGGGTATTGACCTGCACTTTTGCTACCGTATTCAGGTTAATCATTCCTGCAAGGACGATATCGTTTTTCTGTTTTGTATCCGGTTTGCTTTCGCCAGTAAGTGCTGAAGTATTGAACGAAGCACTGTCTGAAATTAAAATTCCATCCAGGGCCAGTTTTTCTCCCGGTTTCAACTGAATAACCGAATCCAGTGCAACGTCCGCAGCTTTTACCGTTTGTGGGCGGTTATCAACCAAGATGGTCACTTCATCGGGACGCTGATCTAACAGTTTCGCAATATTACCTTTTGCGCGCTGAACCGCTAGAGTCTGGAATACTTCGCCCACGGAGTAAAACAGCATTACCGCAACCCCTTCCGGATATTCACCAATGGCGAAAGCCCCAATCGTGGCGATGGACATTAGGAAAAACTCCGAAAATACATCTCCCTTCCTGATACTTTCAAACGCTTCTTTCAGAACCGGTAAACCTACCGGCAGATAGGCTGCGGCGTACCAAATAATACGCACCCAATCTTTAAACCAAAATTGAGGAATCAGATGATCCATCGCTAATCCCACCATCAAAATCACGAAGGAAATAATTGCAGGCAGAAACAGCTGAAAAGTTGATTTCCCCGCTATGGAATGGTCGTGACCATCATCCTCCGTATGTTCATCATCCTCGGTCAGTTTCTTAGACCCTGACGGTGATTTTTTTGCGGAACTATATGCTTTGTCAGTGACACTGCAACAGCTGTCCTCGATCAGAACTTTAGCGCCTGCATCTTTGTATATCTTGCCTTCCTGCGGCGTGCAGCACAATTGATTGCCATTTTCGTCGTAGGTATGTATATGTAATTTATTATTTGACATAAGTTATATTTAATAATGTATTGTAGTTTTTATTTTGACGTACTATTTCTTAATGTCCATGACCTTCCTCTCCCTTATTATTCATTTTAGCTAAGATAAAGAAGGCATTTTTAACTACTACTTTAGCATTGCCGGGAATTATTTTTAAAGGTGTAATTTGAGTATAGCCCAAATCTGTAACTCCTTTAGCAACCGGAATTTTCTCAAAGCTTACTTCCTTTTCCTCAGTTGTTTTTTTGTTACTTTCCTTTTTTAAAGCTGATACTTTTTCGTTTTTTCCTTCTTCTTCGTGCTCGTTCTGTATAATAAAGATAAAATCCTGACCCTTATCATTCACTATAGCTTCGGTAGGAACGGATGCAGCAGTTTGATTATCAAGACTTATGACTGCGGCAACATTCATGCCATCAATAAGACCTGTCCGGTCTCCGACGACTTGCGCGTGAACAGGAACAGTTTTACTTTCTCCTTCAAAGGCTGTACCTATTGAAGTTATTTTTGCATCGTACTCCTTTCCTGGACTGTTTGTTAATGTAAAGTGAATGGTTTGTCCCGGTTGTACTTTACCCAGATCTTTTTCATATACATAGATATCCAAATGAAGCGCTGAGTTGCTTACAATTTCGGCAATTGGCGAAGCCATGTCCACATTACTCCCTATTTGCGCTATCACTTTACTTACCGTTCCGCTGATGGGCGCGCGAACAGAAAGGGACGAGCTGTAACCCTGAGCAGCCCCAATGCTGCCCAGCTGTTTCTGCAGTCCGGAGCGCTGGCTTCTTAATGTTGCAAGATCTGTCTGTGCCTGCTGAAATTTCTTTAGCGGCGCGGCATTACCTTTATAAAGCTGCTGGGCACGGGTAACTTCCAGTTCTGCCATTCTGATCTGACCATTAACCTGCTGAAGCTGCTGCTGCATCACAATTAAATCGGGGTTTGAAATGGTTGCTATAACTTTTCCCTTTGATACATAGCTTCCAGGCTGTACGTACAGGGAGCGTACTATACCGCTGTACGAGGGCGTAACAAATGCCTTATTCTGGTTAGGCACCGTCAGCATACCGCTTACTTTTATGGTATTAGAAAGTTCCTTACTTTCGATACTACCCATTTGAATTCCAACAGTCTTTATTTGTTCCTCCGTGAAATGTGCGACGTTCGGATCTTCATGTTCATCAACCTTCTCCACTTCAGGTGTATTTTTGGATTCAGTAACTTCTGATTCTTTTTTACATCCTGTCAACAAGACAGAGACTGCAAAAATAAGGGTGATATATTTTTTCATGTTATATTCTCTTTTTGAACTTAATTTTTAATGTAATAGTTATATTGAATTACGGCCATGTTGTACTCGTTTAATGCAATCAGATAATTTTTTCTGATGTCTATTGCCTGGGTAAAGAACTGGTGCATTTCAGAAAAACCTATTTCACCTGCTTTGTAACTTAACATTGCCGCATCAAAGATCTGGTCTGCCTGTTTCAAACCTATACTTTCATAATATTTAAGCATTTCAGAAGCTTTTAGAATTTCGGTGTAGCTGGTGCGCGTTTGTGCAGCGAATTGGCTTTCCTGATAGCGCAGCTGCGACTGCTGAATTTCAACTTCTGCTTCGGCAGCCTGCAATTTGGCTTTATAGGCAGTTTTTCCAAAAATGGGAAATTCTACCGCTACAGAAAAGCCGGTTATGGGATCTTTCATTCCGTATAATCTCTGGGAGAATACCCGGCCGGAAAAGTCAGGTTTATTCTGCATTTTCTGAACATCTATATTAGCTCGTGCAATTTCGATATTTTGCTGCTGCAGTGCCAATGAAGGATGCAAACTGTCTGAGGGAAAATCATCCACATCCAGTTTCCGCAAATTGGTGTCTTCCGGTAAGTACAGCACATGAGTATTGAGAAAAAGGCTCAACTGCTGCTGCTGTGCTGAAATATTCTGTTGGTTTTGCTGTCTCTGCGCCTGCAGCTCCTTCATCCGTGCTTCGGCAGCAATGTTTTCTAGTCCTGCAGCTTCGCCAGTTTTGAAACGAAGATTAGCTGCTTTGTACATACTGGTGTAATATTCATCAAGTTTCCCATAAAGTCTAGCTACATCCTGAAGGTACCAAAGCTGGTAAAAAGCGGTATTTACTTCCCTTTTTATCACCGCGTCCAGCATGTTTTTGTTCAGTTGGTGAAATTTCAGCTGCTCCTCAAAGTACTTCCTTTTCGCCTTATATAATCCCGGCCATTGTATGGATTGCTGGATTCCAATTTTAAAATCGCCATCCGGATCACTTGGTCTCATATCCTCGTTTTCTACGAAGAGGCCTGTCTTGGGAATTTCACGTGCCGTTCTGGTTTCCAGTAAAGCTTTATTTACCTGGGCTGTGTTTACAGAGTACTGTAGATTATTCTCCAACGCTATTTTCACTGCATCATTTGGTGAAATTCTTTCCTGCGCACTAAGAACGCTGACGGACGTGCAGAATAAAATTATTAGCGTCAAAAACGATGTGTTTTTGCTTTTCCTCATTTTGCTTTTGAATTGGTTTTTAGAATTAAAGATGATATAGAGTAGTGGCAGAACAAATAAGGTAAGGAAAGTTGCTGTTACTAAGCCGCCAATTACCACGGTTGCTAATGGTCTCTGTACTTCTGCACCGCTACCATTTGAAAAGGCCATGGGAAAGAATCCGAATGATGCGACTGCCGCCGTCATCAACACAGGACGAAGCCTGGTGGTTGTACCCTGAATGACTCTCCTGATAATATTGTTAACGCCGGATTTCTGTAGATCCTTGAAGGTGCTGACTAAAACAATTCCATTAAGTACTGCCACCCCGAATAGCGCAATGAAGCCGACTCCCGCTGAAATACTGAAAGGCATATCCCTAATGAGCAGAGCAAAGACCCCACCGATAGCACTCATTGGTATTGCGGTAAAAATAAGTATGCCGTCTTTGAAGTTACGGAAGGTGAAGTACAGTAAAAGAAAAATAAGAGCTAGGGCTACCGGGACTGCTATTTGCAATCGGGAAGAGGCCTGCTTCAAATTTTCGAATGTTCCACCATATGTAAAGTAATAGCCGGCGGGTAAGATGTTTGCATCATTAAGTTTACTCTGAATTTCAGTTACTACACTTTCTACATCTCTATCTTTTACATTAAAGCCTACAACAATCCGGCGCTTGCCATCTTCACGACTGATTTGCGCCGGTCCGTCTTTATATTCAACCTTTGCTACCTGAGAAAGAGGGATTTGCACGCCGTTTTCAGTTGGAATAAACAGGTTACTCACATCGTCGATAGAACTTCGGTTAACACTGTCGAGCCGTGCGACCAAATTAAACTTTCTTTCGTCCTCAAATACCACGCCGGCGGTTTCGCCCGCAAAAGCGGTGCTCACTGTATGGTTTATATCCTCAATATTCAATCCATAAGAGGCCAGCCTGGCCCTGTCGTAAGTAATGGTTATCTGGGGCAAACCCACCGTCTGCTCAATTTGTGGTTCGGTGGCACCTTCTACTGTTTGTACTATTTTGGCAACTTCCGGTGCCAGTTTCGCAAGGGTGTCAATGTTTTCACCAAATATTTTAACCGCTACGTCCTGGCGCACTCCCGTCATCAATTCGTTGAAGCGCATCTGTATTGGTTGGGATACTTCGAAGAATACTCCCGGAATCATTTCAAGCTTCTCCATCATCTCAGCGCTCAAATCCTCATAAGATTTACCACTATCCTTCCACTCCTTTTTGGGCTTTAAGGTAACGATCAGGTCAGTTGCTTCGGGTGGCATTGGATCTGTAGGGACTTCGGCACTACCAGTTTTACCCACCACTGTGCTCACTTCCGGAAAAGATCTCAGAATCCGGCTTGCCTGCATTGAAGTTTCAATGCTTTGAGAAAGAGAAGTACCCTGTGGTAATATACAGTGCACAGCAAAATCACCTTCCTGCAATTGGGGTATAAATTCACCACCCATCCGGGAAAACAGAAACAGCGAAACCGCAAGCAGCGCCACCGCACCGCCAACAACTGCATATTTAAATGCAATAGCTTTCTGCAAAAGGGGCAGATAAAAATTCCTGATCTTCGCCATTATTTTATCTGCGAAAGTTTTTTTGGCGCTTATATTTTTAGACAGAAATAAGGCGGACATCATTGGTATATAGGTCAGCGAGAGTATTAATGCCCCTATAATTGCAAAAGACACCGTCTCTGCCATTGGGCGGAACATTTTACCTTCAATCCCCTGAAGTGAAAGGATAGGGAGATATACAATGAGGATAATGATCTGGCCGAACACCGCCGAACTCATCATCTTTTTTGCACTTGACTGTACAGCCTGGTCCATCGTATGTTGAGACAGTTTCTGGGAACGGTGGTGGACAGCAAGAAAATGCAGGGTAGCTTCAACAATAATTACAGCACCATCTACAATAAGTCCAAAGTCAATTGCACCAAGACTCATCAAATTTGCACTAACGCCAAAGACGTTCATCATCCCGAGTGCAAAAAGAAGCGATAATGGTATTGCCGACGCAACAATAAGCCCTGCCCGAAAATTGCCAAGAAACAGAACCAGCACAAGAACGACTATAAGTGCTCCTTCTACCAAATTTGTTTCTACGGTGCGTATAGCACGGTCAACTAAACTCGTCCGATCCAGAAAAGGTTCCACGATAATATCCGGGGGCAGCGATTTTTGTATGGTGCTCATCTTTTCTTTAACCCGGCTCACCACTTCCGCCGAATTTTCACCTTTCAGCATCATAACAATACCACCTACCGCTTCTTTATCGCCATTATAAGTTAATGCACCATATCTGACAGCACTGCCAATTCGGGTTTCCGCAACA
This sequence comes from Kaistella yananensis, assembly GCF_026107505.2. Classification (NCBI taxonomy): domain Bacteria; kingdom Pseudomonadati; phylum Bacteroidota; class Flavobacteriia; order Flavobacteriales; family Weeksellaceae; genus Kaistella; species Kaistella yananensis. Next base: position 87,183 of record NZ_JAPCHZ010000002.1, read on the forward strand.
TCTTTTATAAGTACCGGAATGCCATTAACAGTTTTAATAACGGTATTGGAAATATCATCTAAAGATGAAATAAGGCCGATTCCCCGAATAAAATATGCATTGGGTTTTTTATCGATGTAAGCACCACCTGTATTTTCGTTATTTTTCTGAAGGGTTGTGAAAATATCGGCAATGGTCACATTCATAGCTTTAAGTCTGTACGGATTGATTGCCACCTCGTACTGCTTAAGTTTACCGCCAAAACTGTTAATTTCAGCTACGCCCGGTGTACCGTAGAGTTGGCGGGCCACAATCCAATCCTGCATGGTTCGCAGATCGGTAGCGGAGTATTTGTCTTCTGACCCTTTTTTAGGGTGAATAACATATTGATAAATCTCTCCTAAGCCTGTGGATACCGGAGACATTTCTGGCGTACCGATACCTTGTGGAATGTTTTCCTCGGCCTCTTTCAGTTTTTCAGTAATCAGTTGACGGGCAAAGTAAATATCCACGCTTTCATCAAAGACTACAGTAACCACGGACAATCCAAATCGTGAAATAGACCTCATTTCGGTAATTCCCGGTATGTTGGCGAGGCTCTGTTCAATTGGATAGGTGACCAACTGTTCTGTTTCCTGTGCGGCTAATGTGGGTGTACTGGTAATGATCTGAACCTGATTATTGGTGATATCTGGCACAGCATCTAGGGGAAGCTTAGTAGCGCTATACACGCCCCAAATGATTAGTGCGAAAGTCATGAGCCCAATAATGAGCTTATTCTTTACACTAAACTGTATAATTTTATATAGCATTTGTAAAAATTAAGGTTAATTGAAGGTAAAGCACATTCCGTATTGTTCACGAAAATGCACGACTATTTAATAGCCGTATAATCCTACGAAATAAATCCGAAGGAAAAGTATTAACCTATTTTGGGGGGTTGCCAGATACCGGCTGGTTCTGGAATAGTGTAGTAATAACTATTTTGGGGAAGATTTTCTTTGATTAAAAGAGCAATTTTTTCAGGGAGTAGTTTAGGGATCTGAGAAACGGTCATTGAGATTCCACAACAGTTGCAGACGCAGAAGGGCGTACAAAGGTCCGTATGTTCATCCTGACTTTGCTCCAAATGAAGATCCTCTGCCACACACACCTTATCGCCGAAACCACTCGCTGCATCGCTGCAAGGTACTACGGTAAGTGCCATAAAGAATAAGGATAAAAGAAAGGCAAAAATTTTCACGGTGCTAATTTAGCAAAAATATATTTACTTCAATTTATGTCTTAGCTCATATTACTGCAATGATTCCTCAGGTTGTAGGCTGGTATTGTTTGCCTCATGAGAATCTGTGTTTCCGGCGGTCGTTATACGCTGTAAAAAAGAGTGCAACCGGTCTTTATTTGGCAGCTGCACTCTTTAAAATTGACACAATAAAAACTCCTTTAATAGTTCAGTGTAATCCCTGCACCCCAGCTCATATCGCTGTCGTAGTGGGTTGAGATTCCGATATTTTTTGTGACGATATATTTAAGACCTGCCATATATTCTTTGTCGGTATTGACCATGAATGCCCCGCGCAAACGCGCAGTCAACGGAATGTCTTCACGTTTCAGCTGGAACCTTACAATTCCGTCTGTAAATATTTCTGCCTGCAGGTCCACCAACATCGGGAGTTTATACATGATACCAGCGCTGAAAGTTTTTCTTTCATCTTTAGTAGATGCCTGTCCAAAAAGGTTTTTTTCAATATTATTCCTGTCAATCTTTCTATAATGATAGTTAAATCCGATAAATGGTTTCAGCCACTGCATACGGTCCACATACCTGCCGAGTTGGGTTTCCACCTCGTAGCCGTGATGGGGATTGTAACCTAAACGCCATTCTGTTCCCAATTCCCAGCGGGCATTTGAGATCCTCGCCATCCCGTCGTTACCATTAGTAGCAAAATCGTTTTCGGCCATAAGGTGCCACATGTTACTTTCGCGCTGGAGCTTTTTGTAAGCTGAAGCTTTATCGGGCAGCAAAGGATTCTGATAATCACCAACAGCAAAAACACGGTTCATCCCCGCCATCATGTGATAGAGGATGTGACAGTGGAAGAACCAGTCCCCGTCAGTTTTAGCTTCAAATTCGATGACATTAGTTTCCATCGGCATAATATCCAACACATTTTTGAGGGGTGCCTGAACACCATTTTTGTTGAGTACGCGGAAATCAAATCCGTGCAGGTGCATCGGGTGACGCATCATTGAGTTATTGAAAAGGGTAATGCGGAGAATTTCCCCTTTCTTCACCAATATTTTGTCCGATTCTGCCAGGACTCTATCGTCCATGCTCCAAACGTAGCGGTTCATGTTTCCCGTAAGGGTAAACTTGAGCTCGCGCACGGGACTGTCTTTCGGGAGTGAAGTGTCATAAGGCGATTTCATCATCCCATAATTCAATGTGGTAATCCCGGAAGCAGGCATCTGATGCTGTGAGTGATCCATTTGCGCATCGTTGTTGTCCATCTTGTCCATCGGCATTGCTGCATTATTTTCAGCACTAATTTCAGGGTACATCACCTGATTCATATCCATCGTCTGATAACTCATCTTCATGCCCATATCTTTCATGTCACCGTTCATCTTCATCATGTCGTTCATCATCTTCATCCCTTCAAAGTATTTGAGTTTGGGTAATGGATCATGGGATTTCGTAGCTCCTTCTCCAATAAACACTGACGCAGATTTTGTGCGGTCTTCGGGTGTAACAAGGAGTTCGTATGAAGTGTTTTTTTCAGGAATTTCCACTACGATATCCACTGTTTCGGAAACCGCCAGGATCAGGCGATCCACTTCGACCGGTTCAATATCCAATCCATCACTGGCCACTACTTTTATTTTTCCTCCGGCATAATTGAGCCAGAAATAGGAGGAAGCACCGCCGTTGGCGATTTGAAGCCGAACTTTATCACCGGCTTTATATCGGGAGAGTTGACTTTCGATTTTACCGTTAATCAGGAATGCATCATAATATACATCGCTCACGTCCATGGCCAGCATCCGCTTCCACTCGTTGGTTAGTTTTGTTTTAAAGTGGCCTTCTTTAATGGCTTCGGCATAACTTTGAGTACTGCCTTTTTTAATAGCAAACCAGTCGTTCGCATTGTGGAGCATCCGCTGGACGTTGTTGGGGTTCAGGTTTGTCCACTCGCTCAGGATAAGGTGCTCTGTGGGCAAATCATCAATCCCCGGCCGGAAAGTAGGATCTTCGGGACGTTTTTTCAGAATCATCATCCCATACATTCCAATCTGCTCCTGCAGGCCAGTATGTGAGTGATACCAGTGGGTTCCGTTTTGGATGATCGGAAACGAATACGTGTAGGTTGAATGTGGTGGAATGGGTTTCTGGGTAAGCCAGGGAACCCCATCTTCTTTATTTGGAAGATGAAGACCGTGCCAGTGCAGAGAAGTTTCTTCGTCCATTAAATTATGGACAATCACTTCCGCCGTATCGCCCTCATAAAACTCCAGCTTTGGCATCGGAATCTGCCCGTTTACGGCAATGGCGCGTTTTTGTTTGCCCGCGAAATTTACCAGGGTGTCTTTAACATAAAGATGGTAGGTCACTTTGCGTCCGCCTTTTAGGTGCTTTTCAGGCATCGGCATGACCATTTTGTGTTCACTATGCATCTGCATGTTTCCATGTGCAGAATGATCTTCCTTCTTTCCTTTTTGAGGGACCAGATTCATACCGCACTTGGGACACTTTCCGGGTTTGTCCGATGTCACCTCGGGATGCATCGGGCAGGTGTACATCTTTTGCGCTTCTTCATGCTGATGCGCATCTGAAGTTTGATGTTCCGGGGTTTTGCCGGTAGACTGATGCCGGCCGCTTTCCTTCTGAGGGACCAGATTCATACCGCACTTGGGACACTTTCCGGGTTTGTCCGAAACCACCTCGGGGTGCATCGGACAGGTGTACATCTTTTGCGCTGCTTCATGCTGATGCGGAGCAGTTGTTGAATGTTCCGGCATTTTGATGCTCGCTGGGTCTTTCGGTACTGCTTTAGTCTTTGGCATCACCGGTTTTTTAACTTCCGTTACCGTCTTTGTTTTTGCAGCGGTAATTTCAGGTTTCTGAATCGTAGTTTTTTTAACTACGGTGGCCTTTTTAGGAGCGGGCGCGGATTTGGCCGCCGTTTTTTTCTCAGTAACGGTTTTCTTTACCAAGGTCATACCGCAAATGGGGCAGTTACCGGGTGCTGATTTCACGACCTGCGGATGCATCGGGCAGGTGTACACGGTTTTGGTGCTCTGTGAATAACTGTTTATGGACATTGCCATAAATAGAAAGAGCGAAAATATATATTTCATCTTGTGATTATTTAATTTTTAACAAACTTGCATTAAGTGCGACCACGATGGTGCTTACACTCATCAGCACTGCGCCCATGGCGGGACTCAGGACATATGTGGGATACAGAACACCTGCAGCAAGTGGAATAGCCACGACGTTGTAGCCCACTGCCCATACGAGATTCTGGATCATCTTGTTGTAGGTTTTCTTTCCAAAATCTATCATTTTCACCACGTCTCGAGGGTCACTGTTGACCAGAATAATATCTGCGGTTTCGGCAGCAACATCAGTTCCGCTGCCAACTGCAATGCCTACATCTGCTGCTGCCAAAGCCGGTGCATCATTTACGCCGTCTCCTGTCATGGCAACGATTTCTCCTTTATCCTGAAATTCTTTTACTTTTTCCTGTTTGTGGTGCGGAAGTACATTTGCCAAATATCCGTCCATTCCTAACTGCTTTGACACCGCCGCCGCTACCTTTTCGTTATCACCTGTAAGCAGGAATGATTTAATGTTCATGCTTCGAAGTTGGTCAATAGCTTCTTTTGCGCCTTCGCGAATGGTATCTGCTAAAGAAACAATACCCACGGGCACGTCATCAATCAAAATAAAGTTCACTGTTTCTGCATCCTGGTTGATTTCTTCCGGAATGGCAGGTACCTGTTTATTGTTTTGAACAAAATAATTAGGACCAGCCGCGACAACCGATTTACCGTTTACGATTCCTGTCACTCCAATTCCCTGCATGTAGCGGAAACTGTCTGACTTCCATAGCTCAAGTTTTCTCTCAGAAAGGGTCTGCATGATTCCTTTTGCAATGTGATGTTCGGAGTTCTGCTGCACTGCTGCTGCATACTGGAGTAAATCGTTTTCCGAATAGTGTTCCGTTAGAGGAATGATTTTCTGCACAGTGTGGGAGCCTTTCGTAAGGGTGCCGGTTTTATCGAAAATAATGGTCGATAATTTTCTGGTGGTTTCAAAAGCCGTGCGGTTTCTGATGAGTAAACCATTTGTCGCTGAAAGTGTAGTGGAAATGGCCACCACCAGAGGTATTGCCACTCCTAAAGCATGAGGGCAGGACGTTACCATTACCGTTACCATCCGTTCCAGAGCAAAAGCCAAATCTCCCATGGTGATGTACCAGTAAGCGAAAGTTCCTACTCCCACCACAATTGCTACTATAGTAAGCCATTTGGCTACTTTATCCGCCAGATTCTGAGTGTTCGATTTTGCTGCCTGCGCATCCTGAACCAAATTAATGACCTTATTGAGGTACGAATCCTTTCCAACCCCTGTTGCTTTTATCTTTAAAGCCCCGTCTCCATTGATAGACCCTGCGATAACCTTTCCACCGGACTCTTTTCTTACAGGAACACTTTCTCCGGTCAGCATGCTTTCATTTAAATAGGAACTGCCCTCGACAATCAGACCGTCAGCGGCGACTTTTTCGCCCGGTCTTATGATTACGGTATCTCCGTTTTTCAGCTGTTCCAGTTTTATTTTAACCGGACTTCCGTTATGCTCGACGGTTACGTCATTTGGTAGCAATTCCACTAAGGATTGTAACGCTTTTGAAGCTGCCATCTGTGAACGCATTTCGAGCCAATGACCCAGAAGCATGATGACAATTAGGGTGGCGAGCTCCCAAAAGAAATCCATGCCCGGCAGCCCGAATACGACGGCAACGGAATAGACATAAGCTACGGTAATCGCCAAAGCAACGAGCGTCATCATCCCAATAGCTCCGGCTTTCACTTCGCCCAAAAACCCTTTGAAAAAAGGCATTCCACCGTAGAAATAAATAATACTTCCCAAAACCAACAGCACGTATTTATCGCCTTGAAAAGCTATGGTGAAACCAAGCCACTGCTGAATCATGTGGGAAAGCAGCAGCACCGGGACAGAAAGTACCAGTGTAATCCAGAATCTTTTTAGAAAATCCGAAGTATGATGACCTGCATGTTTGTCAAATCCCGCCGCTGAACTATCAGATTCTGAGTGATGATCATGATTCTGATGATGATGGCTGCGTTCGTCTTTTTCAGGTCGGGCGGTTCCTCCCAAGGGAATTAAGTTCATTCCGCAAAGTGGACATTTCCCCGGTTCGTCCTTCAATATCTGGGGATGCATGGGACAGGTGTATTTTGTCATAATTTAATTTTTTGCGTTAAATTCTGCTATTTGAGATTACTTCCGGGTTTGAAGTTCCTTAATTTTCGCCCTCATGACGGCAATTTCCTCCTCCTGTGCTTTGATAATTTCCTCGCCCAACTTTCTCACTTCCGGATCGACCAGATTACTTTCTTCGACCATAAGAATAGCCCCTGCATGGTGTGGAATCATGGACTTTAGGAACTGGACATCTCCCACGGCTGTCTGCTGCCGAATGCCAGACCAAAGCAGCACCATCGCCAACACACCGACACCCATCAGTACCTTGTTGAGTTTTTTATTGGGATACATCTTTGCCATTAACAGCAGTTCGATGATCAACATAGGAGAAGCCATTAGTCCGGCCATATAAAACTGATTGATATTGGGAATCACATTGGATAACCGATCAACCATCGCATACATTAATATAAACATGGATACGAAGGAAATGAGAAGCATCCAAAACAACTTTTTGTATGCCCCGCTGTGATCCATTTGTTCACTTTCTTTTTTTGAATCCATATTCTGTGTAGAATGAGTTTTCCCCGAGGCACTATGGTCCGGAGAAACTTTGTGGCTGTGCGTTGATTTGTCCATTAAAATGGTTTTTGTTATTTAGTTAAACGTAAGGACTTTTAGCAACATTTCTTGTCCTGCTGAACTGGGGGACAAGGCACTGTTCCGTAACTGCAATACACACAGCAGTCGCCCTGTTTTGGTTTTAAAACGATCCTGCATTTTTCGCATTCGTAGAAATACTGGCAAGAATCTGTAGGCATTGTTTCCTCCTTCCTGTGTCCGCAATTGGGGCAGGTGATTATTGACTGTAATTTGACTGTATTCATCTGTTTAATAATTTATTATGGTTTTTCAGGACCAAGGGTTTCCAATTGATATTCTTTTTTGTCAGTTACTACATATCCGGTAGCGTTTATGGCGTTTTCGATTTCATCAATGTTTGTTTTTGAATCATCAAATTTCACAACTGCATTTTTGTTTTCGTACGAAGCGTCTGAACTTATAATTCCCGTCAGTTTATTTACTTCGCTATTGACATGTTCACCACAGCTTGCGCAGGTCATACCACTAATTGTAAATTCTATTTTACGGATATTAGATTGATCTACTATTATAATTTGCTTTTCTGTTTTTGGATAGAAAACAGCTGAATAGTAGGGGAAGGCAAGCATAACGACTGCAAATAGGGTAACAATCCCTAAAAACATTTTCGACTGCGTGAATGGTATTTTTTCATCTTTCTCGCAGCTACAGTCTAATTGTTTTTTGGGTTTTAGTTTAAGATACCAGGCAAAACCAAGAACGAAAACTGTTAACGCGATTAAATAAGGCCGTAAAGGTTCGAGCCAGGAAAAAGTCGCAGCAATTCCGCTTGTTCCTGCTATTAAAACCAATACTGGTGTAATACAACACAATGAAGCGGTAACTGCTGTCAAAAGTCCTGCTCCGATTAATTTTCTGTCTGTTTTCATATTGTTTTAAGTTTCTACTTGATATTTAAAGATCTAAATTAATGCTAATTTCAAAAATAGATTTATTTTGTTTGACAATGGTTTTTCTTATAAATTATTTAAAATATATTGAACTCTTTCTGCAGGAGGCAAAACCGGAACAAAAACGATAGGGAAACCGAGATTGGTATAAGTTTCTATTATTAACATATGAATTACTTTTTGATCGTCTTCATTTTCCGTTCTCGCGTAGTCTTTGGTAAAAGGCAATCGGTCTAAAATAAAGATTTTTTTGTAGGAAACCCGGTTGACGGCATTAAGTAACTTTTCATCATAATCCAAGTTTAAAAATTGATAATAAGCCATTGCGTCCGGGATAGCCCTGTCCAAAAAAACCATATCCTCCTTATTGAGCGATCCTTCTTGGGCAATCTGCATATCTAACACGCCCAATTGAAATTTCTTCTTATTGCTTCTAATTTCTTTAACGGAATTTCCTTCATTATGCATGGTATCAATGTAATGCCTTGCGTGTTCTATTGTCGTATGGTAACCTTGCTTCTGAAGCAAATCAATGGTCGTTGTTTTTCCGGTACTGGGTCCGCCGGTAATCACATACCAGTTGGTCTCTTCTGAATGCTTGATTTTACTGTCCCTTATATGATTCATATCTCCAAATTATAATTCTTCAATATCATAAAGTTGCGGTATTTGGGAATCCCAGCCGTAGGTTTCTTTTATGCCCAGCTGCAGCGCTTCTGCGCCTTCCTTCTCCCCATGTACGATGAAAATTCTTTCCGGAATATTTGTTATTCCATTCATCCAGCCAAGGAGTTCATTGTGGTCTGCATGTGAAGACAGTCCTTCAATTTCCGCTACTTCCATATTGAACGGCACCCATTTTCCGTACACTTTTAATTCTTTCTCACCCTCCAATAATTTTCTTCCACGGGTTCCTTCGGCCTGATAGCCCACAAAAAGCAGGGTATTATCATAGTTTTATGCCTGGGTTTCAAGGTAGTTGATTTTAATTTGGTCGTTAGGATGTAGATAAAAAGAGTGGCAATCATTAAAATCACCACCCGTTCTAAATTACGCTGCCATTTTCCGGCATTCTTCGGCGCATTTTCTACAAGCTTCTGCACATTCACGGCAATGATCCATTCCATGTTGTGCATGTTTTTCACATTCTGCAGCACATGCTTCACAGATGTCGGCACAAATGCGGCAAATTTCTTTTGCTTTGTCGCTGCCGAGGCTCATTAACTGTGCTGAGGCATAGCAGATCGCTGCGCATTCCATGTCTAACTGAATGCATCTCGCCATCATTTTTACATCTTCTTCCTCAGTGCATGATGAAGCACAGTGATTACATATTGCAGCACATTTTAAACATGCTTCAATACAACTTTGGTACGTGTGATAACCTGTCATAATTGTTGGTTTTTATGTTAATAAATAGGTTGGTTTTTTCAATAAAAATGCAATTCCTGCGCCAATACTGTCGCAATCATAAGTGCGTTCGATCAGGCAAGCTATTGCTGGCTACTTTGATTTTTTTAAAAAAAAATTTAGTTGCTTCTTTCACTTAGTTTTTAGCGGAGCATTTCTACCGTTATCGTTCCCATCGTACTAACATTATACTTGCCCGCGCAGTTTATACTTTTCAACAGCAACAGGAGCCGCCAGACTTTTTTAAATTCTCATCTACGGAAGCGCCGGCAATACTATAACCTACTTTCGCCAAGGCTTGCGTTAACTGCGCTGTATTAATCGATTTCTCTGCTTCAATAACTGCGCGCGGTGGATGCAGACTCGCTTTTACATTCTGTACGCCATCAATTTCTTTCAACGCTTTTTCGACATTTTTAACGCAGCCTTCGCAGGACATTCCTGTTATTTCAATTTGTTGTTTCATTTTGGTTGATTTTATTATTTTATACATTGTAAATTTCCGACTATCCGTATAAAATACGTTCTGTGAGCCGTATTTTGACCAAACTCTTGTTGCAATAAAGTAGTTTTTGAAAGCGAGCTGGTTGTAATTACTACTGTAAAAGTACAAGTTTCTTAAACGGATGTTCTGCATAATTTTCGTTGGTTTCTGTATAATTTCGCTTTGAAAAAAAGGCCAAGTAACATCAAAACTATACCTGAAGTTTATTGAGAGTTGCGCAAACGTCTCTACGATTGCCGTTTCTATTTCGCAACTATTTCCTATTTATAATTTCATACGCCTAAGTTCTAAGGTTAACTCATTTCATCATAGGGTCTCCGATTGGATAGTTCAGCATTTTTGTACTCCGTCATGCTCTCTCCGGTAACTTCTTTAAACTGTCTCGAAAGATGGTTTACGCTGCTGTAATCCAGGAGATGCCCTATCTCTGAAAAGGTGTACTGCCTGAGCTGAATAAGTTGTTTTACTTTCTCTATTTTTAAATTAATAAAATACTTTTCCACTGTTGTATTTTCAAGGTGCGAGAACAGCTTGCTCAATGATTTATATTCATGGTTGAACTCTGCGCTTAAAGTTTGAGATAGGTTTACTGTGGAATCAAGAGGGAGCTCTTCTATTTTACGAAGTAAAAAATGTTTAATTTTTTCGACGAGGACTTCCTCTGAACTATGGATTATTTCAAATTTGTTGGTGTGGAGGACGCTTTCAATTTTCTCCATAATTTCATTATGATTACCGGCCGTCTCGTCGATTACCAATACCCCGAGTTCAATTGATGAAACCTTAATTCCCAGTTGTTCAAGCTCTTGCCTAAGCACTTTGAGACATCGGCTGCAAACCATATTTTTAATATTTAATTTCATCACGTTGTTTTTAATTTTTGTTGATTCTACAGCACAGTCTTTTCCGATCCTTTTTTATTCTAAACGACCATTTCTGATACTCTAAAGACCACAGGCGAGCGTCATTTCTTATGTTCTGCGTTACTTACTATATTCGTTGTCACGAAAAAAATCTAACAGTTCTTTTTTTTCATCCGCTGATAATCTGGCGTTTCCGTGCATCATGCGGTATGATTTTAAAGGCATTTCGTCTTTCTCAATCTGGCTGATGATGCTTTTTATTTTTGCTTTTTTACGTCTTTTTGAATAGTTATTGAACTCATCAAAATTGAGTTCTTCTTTGCCTTTTTTAATATGCCGGGCCATGAACCACGCGCCCGGCTGTAATACCGAATACCAGGGATAACGGGTATTATTTGAATGACAGTCATAGCAGGAAACTTTAAGGATTGCAGCCACGTTGGCGGGTACCTTTTCGGTTTTTTCAAAACTTTGACCTGGCGGAACGGTGGAGACATTACGCTCCACCGGTATGACCTGAATGACTAAAACAATAGCCACCACTAGCACCGCCAGCCAGCCTATCATATTCAATTTTCTCATATTACATTGTGCTCATATCGTGACCCGCCATGGGATCAACCCCTTTCTTGAAAATGTATTCACTGTTCAGTAGGTATGCTCCGGACACCACTACTTCGTCTCCCGCCTTAATTCCTGATGTGATTTCTATTCTGTCTTCATATTCGAGACCCGTTTCCACCATTCTGTTGACGAAGGTGTTCTTCGCGGTTTTCACCCACACCGTGGAAGATTTGCCATCCCTGATTACCGCATCCACAGGCATTGAAAGACCATCACGGGATTTGTTTTCCACCAGAACATATACCGGCATACCGGGTTTCAGCAGATTTCCTTTGTTGGGCACGGAAATGCGAACCAGATTTATCCTGCTGGAGGCGCTTATTTCAGGGTTTGTAAAATCAATCTTCCCATCAATCTTCAAATTATCCAGATCGGGAATATATACGGTGACCTTGCTGTCTTTCTGAAGGAGAGCCATTTGAGAGGAATAAACCTGCGCCTCCGCCCACAGCGATGAAAGGTCTGCCAGATTCACGATGGTGCCGCCTTCCGTAAGATAATCACCTTCAGCAATGCTCAGATCGGTGATGTAGCCGGCTGCATTGCTGAACACGGTAGTGGTTGGCGTGGCTTTTCCTGATCTTTCCAGCTGTTTGATCTGGCCTTCGGACATTCCCCATAAATAAAGCTTGTTGCGGGAACTTTGGAGCAACTGATCAAAATCAATGGACGTATTGCCGACGAACAGCCTGCGTCTTTCCAATGCCAGCAAATATTCCTGCTTTGCATTATTGAGTTCTTCACTGTAAATATCGACCAACGGCGCCCCCTTCGGAACAAAATCGCCAATGTTTTTATAATACAACCGTTCAACTCTGCCCATGACTCTGGAACTTACTGCCTGCATCTGGTACTGATTAAAATTGAGTGTTCCGGTCAGCGTAAGTTTATCAGCCATCGACCCATCAGATAGCGCGACTGTTTTGATATTCCCAAGTTTAACCTGCTCGTCATTCAAAATAATTTCGTTAGGATCAGCATTCTTTTTCTTCTCGACAGGCACCAAATCCATGTGACAAATGGGGCATTTTCCGGGTTTATCGGAGACTACCTGCGGGTGCATGGAACAGGTGTAGTAGATATCGTGGCCGGCATGCGGATCTTCCTCCTTTTTACAGGAGTAAAGAAAAACCAGCAAGGCCAGCATTAAAATATTGAATTTCATCTTATCAATTTTTATCTGTTAATTTTTATGAAACTTTCGCTGTCCATCAGGTACTGTGCATTTTCGGCAACTCCATCTTCAGGAAGCAAACCACTGACGATCTGAATTTTATCGCCTACCACCGCGCCGGTAACAACCTTGTGGGCAATAAAACCGCCTTCAACTTTTTTGAACGCAATTTTATCAATCCCCAAAGAAACCACCGCTGATTTCGGCAGCCAATCTGCCATTCTGTTGTGGCTCATAATCTCCGCTTTAACCTGACTTCCGACAGGAATTTTTGCGGTGGAATTATCAAAATAGACGCGCGCCGTTACGGTTTTGCTGCCCTGCCTGAAAAAGGGTTCAATAAAACCGATGATTCCTTTGAAGCGATTTTCAGGATTGGCTTCCGGGATGATCATGACTGACTGTCCTTTGCTGACCAGTGCAATGTCTTCAGAGAAAATATTGATCAGGGCCCAGGTTCTGTTGGGATTGTAGACACTGAAAATATTCTGTCCTTTCTGGAGATACATTCCCTCTTTTAGGGGCAATTCTGCTGTGACTGCTGTATTTGAGGCCATTGCGGGAGTGGGTTGCTGTGCTGAACCCATAGATCCTGCCACTCCTACCTGCTGAATGTGTCCGCTGTAATTGCTGAAAACCGGAACTGTGAGATCAGGTTTCCCTCGCTGGATGACTTTCTGAATCTGTGAAGCCGGCATTCCCAAAAGAAGGAGTTTCTGGCGTGAAGCATCGATCATTGTTTTGTTTGAGCGGTCATTTTTAATAACGAAGAGCAGGTTTTGCTGTGCGGTTAAAAGTTCCGGGCTGTATATATCTAAAATACGCTGCCCTTTCGACACTTTCTGGTATTTATACCGCACATAGAGTTTCTCGATACGGCCCGCAACGCGTGAGGAAATACTGCCAATCTGTCGAGTATCGTATTCTACCGTCCCTAAAGCATCAACCGTGGTGGGTATGTTTTCTCTTTTTACTTTTATTACGGGCTGTTCCGACACTACAAATTCATTGGTTGGTTTCAGCAGATCGTCGAGTTTAATTCCCTCTTCCTTTTTTTCAGGGGCATCTTTCAGGACCAAATCCATCCCGCATTTCGGACACTGGCCAGGTTTGTCTGAGATCACTTCCGGATGCATCGGACAGGTATAAGTATGCATTGCAGCTTCTGCCGAGTGCTTATCTTCCCAGAACTTTAATTTATCACACGCCGTCAAACCCAACAAAAGCATGGTGAATATTATAATTTTTCTCATCTTCTTTCAATTAAGCGGTCAATTTCAGTTTGCGTCTGCAGTGCTTTGGTAAGGATCTCAAAATATTCCAACTGGGTCATATTCAGCTGTTCCCAAGCATCATATAACATGAAGAGTTCTTCCGTATTCTGCTCGTAGCCCAACTGCATGGATTTGTAGTTGTTTTTTAAGGCCGGAATAATGGTGTCTTCATAGAGTTTCAGCTGATTTTTATTCAGATCCAGTTCATTGCGCATTCCGTAGGCCATTCCGCTGTATTCGTTCACCATCATTTCTTTCTGTGCCTGCAAGGCTTCTTCTTTCAGTTTCAGGCTTTCAATATTGGCTTTATTCATGCCTGAAGCCCAGGATACGAAAGGCAGTTTTGCCATCAGCATCAGAGAAAACTGCATGGGCTGGCCACCAAAACCGAACATATTTTCGAACTTCACGCCAAATTCCGGTTTCAGATTCTGTTTTTCCAGATCCTGTTTGAGTTTGGCAATATTGATTTCCCGGTCGATGCCGCGGAGATCACTTCTGTTCTGATAAAAGAGATCCTGACCAAAGGTCTCCAGGGAATAATCGTTCAAGTTGTACTCAGGCAGGATTTCCAGCGGTGACAGGGCGTCTCTTCCCATGAGGGCATTCAACCGGATGCGGTTGACGCGCAGGTCATTCTCATACATGAGCTGCATGTTTTTTGAACTTCCGAGGGCCGCTTTGGCTTTGTAATAGGCGGATATTTTGGAAAGTCCGTTTTTGTACCGGATCTCGGCGTTTCTGATCATGAAATCCAGCATCTTTTCGTTTTCCTTAACGACCTTCAGCTTTTTATCCAGGACAATGGAACTGTAATACAGTTTTTTTGCATCCTGAAAGTTTTCATTGAGGGCGGCATAAAGTTTTTCCTTTTCTACAGCAGACATTGCCTTCATCAGATTTTCGTTGGCGTTGAGTTTCTTTCTGTTGGGCAACATCTGTTCTACCGAAACTGCTACTGAGCCCATGCCGAGCATATCGCCGTCGCGCTGCCAGAGTTTTGCATTATAGGGCGTCATGAAGAAACCTGCTCCTACGGTTGGAGGCATCCAGCTTCTTGCTCCTTTTGCGGCAGCATCCATTGACCGGATTTCGGCATTGTACATTTTAACCACCGGATGGTTGGCTGCGATACTGTCCATTACTGCGGGCAGGGACATTTGCTGAGCATCAATGGTAGTGTAAAGGAAGGCCAGTACTGCTGTTATTATTAATTTTTTCATTTTGTAATCATTTAAGGATTAATGGGCAGCGTCGAGGACGTCAATTTTCCCTAGTTTGTTCAGTTCCCATTCCTTCTGCATATAAAAGATAATTGGTGTTACCAAAAGGATGTGAATGGCCGAAGTGAAAACACCACCAACCATCGGCAATACGATTGGTTTCATCATATCACTTCCCACGCCGTGGCTCCACAGGATGGGTACAAGCCCGAAGAGGGTCACGCAAACCGTCATAATCTTTGGTCTTAATCTTTTGGCTGCACCATGAATGACATATTCACGAAGTTCTTCATTGGTGATGGTCTCCCTTGAGTTGCCATTTTTTGCAATAAGCTGAACCATGGCGTCGTTCAGGTAGATGACCATCACGATTCCGGTTTCCACCGCAAGTCCGAATAGGGCAATAAATCCTACTGCTACTGCTACGGAAA
Source organism: Kaistella yananensis (assembly GCF_026107505.2). Classification (NCBI taxonomy): domain Bacteria; kingdom Pseudomonadati; phylum Bacteroidota; class Flavobacteriia; order Flavobacteriales; family Weeksellaceae; genus Kaistella; species Kaistella yananensis. The sequence continues at coordinate 102,673 of NZ_JAPCHZ010000002.1, forward strand.
GGTTCACCCCCCAAATCGAAATCATAAAAACGCCCCCGATTAATGCAAAAGGAATACTGATGAGATTAAAAAAAGCTTCGCGGTAAGAATTGAATGCAAAATACATGGAGAGGAAAATCACGACCAATACCAGTGGCATAATCATTTTTAAGGTCTGCTCACCCCGAATCAGGTTTTCATACTGGCCGCTCCATTCCACGAAATAGCCTTTAGGCATTTTGGTGACCATGCTGTTGAGTTTTTTCTGTGCTTCTGCTACGGTACTGCCTAAATCCCGATCACGGACGTTGAACAGAACAGTTCCGCGTAACATGGCATTTTCAGAATTAATCATTGGTGGACCTTCTGTAAGGCGGATGTCCGCCACTGCACTCAGTGGGATGGATCCAAATTCCATGGTCTGCATAGGCAGTCTTCTCAGTGACTCCAGATTATTTCTGAAATCCTGGCCGTACCTGGCGTTTACCGAGAATCGCTGTCGGCCTTCGACGGTGGTGGTGAGTTTCATTCCGCCAAGGGCACTTTCTACGACTGCATTTACATCATCCACGCTTAGCCCGTATCTTCCTACTTCTTCGCGTTTCACTTGAATGTCCACATATTTTCCGCCGGTAATCGGTTCGACATACATGTCCTTGATCCCTTCAATTCCTGTGAGTTCCTTTTTAATCTTTTCTGAAAGGACGGCAATACTGTCCAGGTTCTGTCCGTATACTTTTACGCCCACATCCGTTCTGATCCCGGTTGAAAGCATATTGATTCGGTTGGAAATCGGCATGGTCCAGCCATTGGTAACGCCTGGAATCTGCAGTTTGGCATTCAGCTCATTGATGAGATCATCTTTTGTTTTGCCCTCGCGCCATTCGCTTTGCGGTTTCAACAAAATAATGGTTTCAATCATGGAGATGGGTGAATTATCTGTCGCCGTGTTGGCTCTTCCGGCTTTTCCGAGGACATGATCCACTTCCGGAATTCCCTTAATGATTTTATCCTGTACCTGCAGTAATCTTTTGGCTTCAGAGTTTGAAATATCGGGAAGGGTAACCGGCATAAAGAGCAGGGATCCTTCATCCAAAGGCGGCATAAACTCACGTCCAAGGTTCATTATCATTGGAATACTGATGAGCAGTGCCAAAATATTAATTCCCAGCGTGGTTTTTTTCCATTTCATGCACCATCTTATCAGCGGTTCGTAAATCCGTTCCAAGCCTCTGTTTATTGGGTTTTTATTATCGTCCTTAAATTTCCCCTTCATAAAAAAGGAGATGAGCACCGGGGCAAGGGTAAGCACCAGGATTGCATCAACAATCAGGATGAATGTTTTAGTGTACGCCAGCGGATGAAAAAGTTTACCTTCCTGACCGGTCAACATAAATACCGGGAGAAAAGAAACCACGATGATTACCGTAGAAAAAAATACGCCTCTGGATACCTGTAAGGATGATTTTTCGATAATCTTCAACCGAATGTCTTCGGGAATTTTAACGTAACTGTCTTTCTCCTTCTCTTTTTTTCTGAATATATTTTTAAACCAGTTGGTCTTCATTCTTAGGGGGTTTTATTTTGTTGATGGTTCTGCCAATCGGAGAGATTTTTATATGCATTTTCAGACATGATAATTCCGTTATCCACGATCACCCCAATTGCCAGCGCAATTCCTGTAAGGGACATGATATTGGAGGAAAGTCCAAACGCATTGAGCAGAATAAAACTGATGGCAATGGTGACCGGAATCTGAATGATGATGCTCAATGCACTTCGCCAGTGGAAGAGGAACAGAATAACAATGATGGCTACCACAATGATTTCTTCGATCAGCTTGGTTTTGATATTGTCGATTGCCCCTTCAATCAGGGTACTACGGTCGTACGATGTTTTGAAGGTGACGCCTTCCGGTAGACCTTTTTCAACATCCTTCATTTTCTCTTTCACATCGTTGATGACCTTATCTGCATTTTCGCCATACCGTGCCACTACGATACCGCCCACGACTTCGCCTTCACCGTCTGCATCAAAAATACCCAGACGCAGATCGCCACCCATCTGTACCGAGCCAATATCTTTCACCCGCACGGGAATTCCGTTGTAATTTCCCAACGAAATTTCTTCGATATCGGCTACGTTCTTGATATAGCCCAGCCCGCGGATGATGTAGGCCATATCGGCCATCTCAAACTTTCGACCACCCACATCATTATTGTTGGCTTTCACTTTGTTCATGACATCCATCAGAGAGACGTTATAGTACTGCAGTTTTACTGGATCTACGATGAGTTGGTATTGTTTTTCGAAACCGCCAAAGGAGGCAACTTCGGCCACACCGGGAACCGTCTGCAGGGCAAATTTCACGTACCAATCCTGTAAGGCTCGCTGGTCTCCTAGATCCATTTTAGGCGCATCGAAATGGTACCAGAAAACGTGACCTACGCCGGTACCATCCGGTCCGAGTGTAGGCGTTACGTCTTGCGGGAGTAATCGCTGCGCATAATTGAGGCGTTCCATTACCCGGGTTCTGGCCCAATAAATATCCACATTATCATCGAAAATAACATACACGAAACTCATCCCAAACATGGATGATGCCCGGATGTTCTTAATTTTCGGAATTCCCTGAAGGTTGCTGACCAGCGGGAAAGTCACCTGATCTTCAATAATCTGGGGACTTCTGCCCATCCACTCCGTAAAAACAATGACCTGGTTCTCACTCAGATCCGGAATGGCATCGATGGGATTGTCCCTTACCGCAAAAATACCCCAGATAAAAAGGCCGGTTGCAATGAGCAAAACGAAGTATCTGTTGCGGAGGGACAGTTTGATTAAATTTTGAATCATGGTTCAGTATGTTTTTACTTAATCTCTTCCTGAACCTCGCCACATGAAATCATTTCTTTGCCATAATAAGGATTCTTCACCTCACGTGCATCGCTAAGCCAAAAAGTCCCTTTGTTATCATTGAACATTGGACAGAAGATTTTGTACACCGGTTTTGGAGTTCCGAAATCCTTCAACAGGTCGTAAAAATCTGCACTCATTATATCCAGATGTTCGCGCTGATGATCAATATTTCCGGCATTATCTGCAATGTGCTCGGCGTGTTCACTGATGCTTGCTTCGAGTTCAGCAAATTCTTTTTTCTGTTCAGCAGAAAAACCGTTTTTGTCTATTTTGGGAAAAGAAGCGAGGATCCCTTTGGCCGCACTCACCGCTTCTTTATCATCATCACCCGACAACGCAAATGTAAGATGGGTGTAATGGGAATAGAGTTCTGTAAGATTTGCGGAAGATTTTTTTGCGTCGATCACGGTTACCTTTCCATCCATAGGCATATCGCCCATCGCTGAACTGTCAGACATCATGTTCATATCATGCTGCATGGATGTTTCAGTGGTTTTTTTCTGTTCTTTATTCTCTTTGCAGGAAGTGAGTGCAAGTGTGCCGATTGCCAAAAGGCTGAATACTAGTGTTTTCATTATTTTATAAGTTTAAAGATTATTTTTATTTATTAAAAAAGGCTTCGTAGTTCGCCTTGTTTTCAAAGTACACGACATTGTCATTTTTATCGGAAATCGCAATAATTGCGGTTGCTTTATCGATGAGTTGATGAGATATCGGATCGTACGCCATGCGCGCATTTTCTTCCTGCGGGATTCTCAGTTTGCAGTTTTCACAGCAACCATAGTAGGTTTTGCCGTCATGTTTGACTTCGAGTTGTTTTTTGCCCATATAGGCGTTGTTTACCATACATACCTGATCGTTTGGAACAATGTCGCCGGTGGTGAACTTTGCGACCGCGATTTGTGTGTTTTCAGCTTTTGAATTGTTGCAGGAAACAAGGAACACCGCTATAAAAGCGAGTATTCCCAAAAGAATATTCTTCATTAAATTTTAGATTATAGGTTAATTTTGAGTCTCAGTGTTTAGAAACTGATTACGGGTATCCTGATCTTCAAATTGTCCTTGCTCCAAAAGGAAAATCTTTTATGAAAGATTTACTTTTAAAGGAAAAGTTGATGTTCAAAGGAATATACAGCGCTGATAAGTCATCAGGGATAAAGCGTCAACAACACTTCACGACAAGACATAATTCAGGCTGTAAAAAAGAGGTATTAACCTATTTTTGGCGGTTGCCAAATGGTATGGAATCCACCGGAGTAATGAGGATTCTGATAATAGAAATTGGAATTGTTGCTATAATAGCCGGAGTCTTCATTTTTAAAATCCTCTAAAAATTTACTATCCGCTAAAACAGTGTATTGAGCAGAACTGCAAAGGTTTCCGCTACAGTTTCCTGAGCATCCTTCCGTTTGACAATTGTGTGATTTGGGGTGACAGCACTCATCTTTGCAATCGCCGCTGTCGCAAGACGGGTGAAATTTCGCGAATGACTGTTTGATGAAAATCTCAGCATGCGCCTCTGCTTTAAAAACCTGCTTATCCTTTTTGCTGCAAGCTAAGGAAATCCCCGGCGCCAGAAATAACGCGAGTGTAAGGGAAAGCAACAGTATTTTAAAATGTCCGTGCATTATAAAGTAAAACAGTACAAATTTAGGAAATTATTTTTGAAGCTAAACTACTTCCTTAAAAAAGCCCAAAAGCTCAAATTTACGAAATTTATTTTTCCTAAATTATTCACAATGTTACTCTTAGCAAACTGTAATAAATACGTCAATAAATGTCCAGTTTTTTATTAAAAAACTGGACAAATAATTTTTAGTCTACCTACTCTCATACCCCTCTTTAAACTTCAAAAACTGTTCTGCATCCTTTGGGTTTTTCTGCATCCATTTGTTCATCAGCGTGGTGTTATGTTCCAGCTGCTTTACTTGCTCTGTTTCATAAATCGCCTTGTTTTCATCCTTGATCTCCTCCAGGATTTCCTCTCGAACCTCGGTCTTGGTGCGGATGCTCTCTCGGTACCAGTTTTTTCCTAGATAAACAGTTGCTGTTAAAATAAAAAATGCAACCAGCAGCACAGCTAAGATTCCGAAAAACCAATATTTAACTGTATGTGATCTATGATGGAATTTTTCCAGATGCTTTACACCGTCCGGAGATAATTCCGCGATAATATTGTTGGGGATGGATTTAAGCAATTCCTGCCGCTTTAGATTTTCTTCATTTGCCAGTGCTTGGATTTTCTTAACATCCTCCTTGATGTCGCAGTACATGTGGAAAATCGCCTTCCCCGAAATTTCTACCGCCTTATTGCTTTCTATGACGCGGTGCAAAAGTTCGATGCCTGCATCTTGTGAAGAATAATTTTCTGTATTCATGTCATGGTTGTTAAATTCGTTGTTCATTTTATTTTTTTATTATGTTGTTTTAACTTATCTCCTTCTTTTTCTCTTCCTCAGCAATTCATCGTCAGCCGCCGGTGCGTAGCTCGGTTTGAGCAGTTCCTTCATGACACTCTCAATCTCCCTGAGGGCAGATTTTTCCGGATGTTTTATTTCGTTCGTTTGCGGATTACTCTGACTGAAAATTGCCAAATGATGGTTTTCCGCATTCCGGTTTAGGATTTCTTTGATGTCCTTAATCTTCAGTTTGCTGGTGATCTCCGAAAGTTTGTAACCTGGATGGTACTGCCTCTGGGTTTGATCGTTGATGTCCTTTAATCTAACAATCCGCATCCCCGAAATACCGTCCTTCACATTCTGCGAGAGCGTCACTCTGTAACCACATCTCCGCATATAATCCACCAAGTCGTCAAAATTTCTTGAGACTTTCAGACAGTTTTGCAGAACTTTCAGCATCTGCTGCTTTTTCTCTTTCCCTATTTCCACATCTGTTTTCAGGTTCATCTCTTTGCAAACATTTCTCACTGATTCACCGAAGCGCTTTCCGATATTGGCAGATTTTACCGTGCATTTACCATAAACATCTATGCGGTTCACGATGAAGTGGATATGTTTCTGCTTCGTGGAATTGTGGACATCCAAGACGATTTGGTTATTTTCTGTAAGTCCCACATCTTTCAATGATTTTATAGCCAGTTCCTTCAACTCTTCATTTGTCAGCCTGTCGCCGATTTCCTTTGGTGGAGAGATGTAGCCGGTGAGCGCCCATTTCTTTACATTCGGATTTCTCTCGGCGACAATCTTCATCTCTTCAAATCTTTCCTCCGGCATTGTTGAAAGCAGGTTGTTGGAATAAATACATTCCGCCGTGCCTTTGTCATTGCCATTGTATTCAATCGCGATCTTACTGATCCTCCTCGTCGTTGCCGAATTGTTCATGCTTGATGATTTGTTGGTAGAGGTATTCCCGGATCAACCTCGTTGTGGTTTGAATTTCCTCAAGGATCTCTTTCTTGTTTTCAAACTCATTCCATTCTCTGTTCCGGAGCAGATTGGATATCCTTATAAAATTGTTGCCGTAATTCAACAGAACCGCGTCGGTTTGAAACTCGTTTATTTTGAGTTCTTTTTCGGTTGAAACCAGTCTTAAATATTTTGATATTTTGAGTTTGTAGAAGTCAGCCTCCTTTTGAATTTTCTCAAACTCCTTTTCGGTAAAACGAACTGAGACTACCTTCGAAAATTGGTTCGCCGTCTTCTTTTTCAAACCTCCCTTTCGACCAATTTCTCGGAACCGGTTCCTTCTTTTTTCTTCTGCAACCTTTGCAATTTGCTGCTCGGAAACCTGTCTTACAAACTGTTTTAAAAAGTCATTTTTCATCTTGTGTTTATGTGGTTTTTAAATTTTTTATGATTTTAAATTATGGGCTTGAATCATATTTCCAAACAAGTGTTTCCGACGACAGGAGGAAACCAAAAAGCCCGATTTTTACGACAAGCCCCACGCTTGTTGTAAACATTGGGTACTTTTTGCACTAGACACATGGCAAGTTTTTACCCAGCCTTTTTAGAGCATTCCACCTGTGCTTATTTTGCGCAGGCCGGCTTGTATGAATCTTCATCTTTTTCTCCTGTAAATATTCCTGTTTCCCTCGGGCTCGTGTATGGCTGTTTGATTTTTTTCAAGCTTATTTTCAAGTGTCTTTTCTTCTTGTGATATCAGGAAATCATTCAGATCTTGATGGGGGAAATATTCGCTCGATCGGTCATCTGCCTTCGGGAAAATTTTCAAAATCGAATCCCTGCACTGTTCGCCGGCGCGGTCGTTATTCAGGTACATTTCGACAGATTTATAATTTCCAAAAATCCCTGATGCCTTGTGAACCATGGCGACTGAGTTCAGAATTAGATAGTCGGAAGGTGTCTTTTCCGGTTCTAAAATTTTAAGGGAGAGGTAGTCGGTAAATCCCTCGAAAACCTTGAGGTTTTCAGAATTATTTTTTATCGTGGTGATATCCTTTTTTCCAAGACAGATTTTGGAAAAACTGCTGCGGATTTCGTAACCTCCCGAATCGTTTTTGAATCCTAATCCGAAATAGTTCTTCCCATTCATTTCGTAATGAATTTCCTGAAGTTCAGATTTTTGAGATTCGAGTTTTCTATATTTTAAATATTCAATCAACGCTGGATGTGACACTTCTTTTACTTCTAATATTTGATAAGATTTAGTTTCTTCTTTTGGATTGTTTAAATTTCCCTTTTGCTTTTGAAAAGAAAAATCAAACTTTTCAAGATATTCAAGAGCATCGGATACAGTGCATTGTTTGAGCTCCTGAACTATCGACACGACATCGTATTGTTTTCCAGTGCCAAAATCAAAGGCAATATTTTTCACATAATTCATTAATAAACTTGGCGTTCGTTCTTGTCGATTGATAGCATAATAATAGGCTGTTTTCGGATGTTCTTTGCTTGGGAATAGAGAAAAACTTTCCATTACTTCTTTGATGCTGATATTCTCGTTCGCTTGTTTGCAGTTCATTTTTTGTGTTTTTTAAAGTTTATTTTTTTTATATCCAGTTATGTTTTTACCGTTTTTCCATACCTGCCTACCTAAATATTGAATATCAGTTAGTTATATTAATTAATGACTTACCTTGTTGTTACCTGTTAATTGGATCCCTACTTCAACTTTGGTAGTTTAGGTAAAGTCTTATATATTTTAAATACCTTGATAAATATTTGTAAATGAGTTCTGTAAGTCCAATTAGGTAAGTAGGTAGGATAAATTGAATGTCAATGATTTAAACTTTCTTTCAGTCAATCTTTCTTCGGATCAGGTAGCCGTACACCTGGAGTTTCGGATGCTTGATTCTTTCATACTTGAGCCTGGTGAGCGCCTTTCCGACCTTGATGTTGTTCAATCTTAAATTCAGGGCGTTGTTCATTGCCACAACGATGTCCGTCGCCGTAAGAAAGTCCTTGATGTCCTTCGATTTCTCGAAGTGAGCGGAAACGATTTCCTGCTCCAGTGAAAGCTGGGAAAACTGCTCGTTCCTCAGCTCGTTGGCCTCTATGTCCGAGAGAGTCATTTCCGGTTGGTAATTTTTTCTTTCAAAAGCATTGTGGTACGCCTGCGCCCATACCTTGTCTATTTCTATTTCCTCCACATAGGCGAAATCAATGTTTAAAACTTCGAAAACCAGCCACCTTACGCTTCCTGTCTCGTCGGTAAGGAAATCTGTTCTGTTGGTGGAGGCAACAAAGGAACATATCCTATCCATGTTCTCCGGCTTTCTCCCATACGGAACCCTTACTTTCGCGCCGCCCATCGAGATGAAGGATTTCAGCGTGTTGACATCCGATTTGGACAGGACGGCCAGCTCGTCGGCATTGAGGATAAAGTTTTTGCAGATGGCGATGATGCCGTCCTTGTCCACTGTGAAATTTTCGGAATAATAATCCCTGAGCCCGTCCGGGATGAGGAACCGCAGGAAGGTGGTTTTGCCCGTGTTCTGTTTGGAGCTTGCCAGCACGAGGCACTGCTTGTTGACATAGTCTTTCTTCAGGGCGCAAAGCACGGCGCGGGTCAGCCACTTCTCGAGATGGTAGCGGAACGCTTCGCTGTCGTTGGTCCGAACAAATCCCGCCAGCTTCCGGATATGGTCTTCGCCGTCCCAGCCCGCGAGTTTTTTAAAGTATTCCGCTATCGGGTTGTATCTCTTTATCAGGTGGCTCCGAACGAGGATCTCCAGCTTCTGCATGGTGATCTGCATCCCGGCCTGTACGAGTTCTATCAGCAGGGAGTTGATGTTTAGCTCTGTCCAGTCGTCCTTTCCCTTGAGCGATATTTCTATTTCCAGGGCGATGGCGTTAAAGCGAAGGTCATACTTGCTTTCAAGATACTTCATCACCATATCGAAAATGGTAGTGGTCTCGGAAGCGGTTTGGTACAGAACAGGGATTTTTTGCTCCTCAGCCGGCTTGTTGGTTATTTCTTCCATCGCTCCAGAATTTCCTGCTCGAATGCGTCATAGTCATCATTTTGTATTTCCTCCACATTATCCCCCAGAAGATAAGCTTCGAGGTCCTCTTTGCGAAAGTAGATTTTCTTTTGCCCCTTCTTTTTGTAGGCCTTCAGTTTGCCGTGGTGTTTGAGTTGGTAGAGATAGTCCGGATCCAGGTTGAGGAACAGCGCGGCCTCTTCCTTGGAATAGATGTTCTTGGTTCCGAGGGCGAGCATCTGTAGCGCCTTGGAGGTAAACTCTTTTTGCGAGTTTACCTCCAAGGTGGACATTTGGCTTTCTAGCGCAGCTAGTCTTTCTTGGTCTTTCATTTCGTTGAATTTTGTTGAGGCCAAGATATTTCCCAAAGAAATAGCCGCCTAAAAGCGACTTAAAAAGTTTTTTGTAAAATAAAACAACCTAAAGAAATGTGCATTTCGCAGGAGGTTTTGTTTTATAATGGTTTAGTCAATAAACCATTAAAAGCGACTAACTGTCGCCTTTATAATTCTGGTTATCAGACAAATATGATTTTTAAAGAGAAAATGTTTTTTTGGATTTTAGACTATATATCATCCTGAACATCGCTGTTGGAAAGATATTTTGAGAGGTTCCTGCTGTTTATTGGCTCTTCTGCGATATTTCCGAGCCTGTCTTTTGCCGAGGTGACGGCGTTGATAATTTTGCAGGTTTCGGCTTGGGTTATTGTGCCGGATTTACAACTTTCCATAACATTAGTAAAGGTCGAGAAAAAGTCCAAAATAGGCTGTACGCTCACACCATTCCTTGCAGGCTTTGTAAACAGAATCTTTCCAGAGTTTTTCTTCCGCAGTAAAAAGTCCGATAAATCCCTATCGGAATCTTTAGAAATAAAATAATCCCGCAAAATGTCATCAATGACCATATTCGGATTCTTTTTTATTTCAAAAGCAAAATCGGATTCCTGTAGGATATTATTGTTGTGTTTTGCGAGTTCGTTGGTTTCAGATAAAATGATTTGTTGATTATTTAATTCGTTTGAAATCTTAGTGCCAACTTTCAAAAATTCTCTTTTTAACTCATTGGAATGGTGTTCTATTTTATCTGCCGCGTCTTGCTTTTCTCGGAACTCAAACCTTTTGCTATAACTGTTTTTCTTGAATTTTTTGAATGCCTGAATTGGCTTAAATGGGTGTTCCATTTTTACCTCGAACAGTATTACGGCAAGAATTTGAAGAATGATATAGAATAGGATTTGGGTAAAGTCGATCTTCTCGGCATGGATATCTTCCAGTATTTTCCCGCCCCAGAAAAAGGAAAGCGACAATGAAACCAAAAATAAGTTCAAAACGATTAAAAACCGCTGGGTGTTCCAGTCGTTATACCAGTTTGCCCTTTCCTTGGAGTAATAGTTTATCGCAAACGGACTGAACGCAAACCAAAGCCGCCCTGCAAGATAGAAGGGGACAAGGATTGTAAAGGTTACCATTAGAATATATGTTGCGATATAGAAGTCAGTCATAGATAACGTACTAAAATATTCTTACACAAAAGTAGCATTAAAATAAAATACTTTTGTTCGTGAAATGTTCGTGACAAATATAAAAAAAGACACTCACATTTCTGTAAGTGTCTCATTTTCAGCGCTCCTCTTGCTGGGCTCGAACCAGCGACCCTCTGATTAACAGTCAGATGCTCTAACCAACTGAGCTAAAGAGGAGTGTATCCTTTTGCGTTAAGCGTGTGCAAATATAAAAACTTTTTTAATTCTTGCAAAATATTTTTGCAAAGTTTTTACTAAAATTTTCCTGTAATCCACTTAACTATGTCGTTTCCAAAGATTAAGACCATTAGCCCAAGTAAGAAAATTACACCGATCATTTGAGCATTTTCTAAAACTTTCTGCGGAACAGGCTTTCCGGTGATCATTTCCCACAGGGTAAACACCACATGACCTCCGTCTAACCCAGGAATTGGAATTAAATTAAGGAAGGCAAGCCACACGGAGAACATTGCTGTAAAACTCCAGAAAAACTCCCAGTTAATCGTTTCCGGCATTTGTTTGATGATTCCGATAGGTCCCGAAACTTTCTTATAACCTTCTGTAGTGGTATTGAAAACAATTTTAAACTGCTTAATCTGCATCGTCAAAACGTCGATGGTTCTTGTAAAACCTCTTGGGATAGCTTCTAAGAAAGAATATTTTTTGGTGATTTTGGCTTTTTCAAGTTCGGCCTGTGCTACATTGATGTCTGTGGAAAATCCTAATTTTCCTTGCGGATCAACTTTAATATCGATTTGCTGTAGCGCAGAATTTCTTTCAACATCCAACTTTACATTGGTGTTTTTGTATTTTGCAAGTTCAGTTGCCAACTCATCGAAATATTTTACAGGATTTCCGTTTACTGCTACAATTTTATCACCTTTCTGCAAGCCGGAAGCTTTCGCAGGACCATTGGGCAGAAGACTGTCGATAACCACAGGAAAACGTGGGCTGAAGTAAGCTTTAGCCTCATTTTGTTTCAACACATCAGCTACACCTTGCTCGTTGACAGGGAATGTAACTTCTTTACCGTTTCTTTCCACCGTTACCTCATCTGCGAAAAGCATGTTTACGGTTGAAGTTTCCATACGCTCGGCATGCTTTCCGTCGATCTTTAGAATTTTATCTCCAGTTTCCAGACCCATTTTTTTACCGGCATCAGATACCGCAATTCCGTTTTCGAATTTTGAATTGTCGTGATAGGTTTCGCCTTTAAAGTAACTAAGGCTCGAATAAATGAGCCAGGCTAAAAAGAAGTTAACCGTTACACCGCCCATCATAATAATCAAACGCTGCCAAGCCGGTTTGCTTCGGAATTCCCAAGGTTCAGCCGGTTTTTTCAGCTGTTCTGTATCCATACTTTCATCCACCATTCCGGCAATTTTCACATAACCGCCAAATGGAAGCCATCCGATTCCGTATTCGGTACCTCGGAAATTTATTTTTGCCAGCGAAAACCAAGGATCAAAAAAGAGATAAAATTTTTCAACTTTTGTTTTAAAATATTTTGCGGGGATAAAATGTCCTAATTCGTGCAATATCACTAAAATAGAAATACTGAGTATGAACTGAAATAACTGTATTAATGTCATTGATTTTAATTAAATTTTTTAAGATTTGCGAAGATACGAATTATCAAAAGCATGCCAAATAAAAAAGGCTCCCAAATGGGAACCTTTAGTTTTATTTTTAAGAGGTTATCTTAGAAAGTAAATCTGAAACCAGCGTTAAATCTTCCCGCTTCAGCATCAGAGTTGTCACCAATGATGAATCTAGGTCTCCAGTCCATTGAAAAATCGAGTGGAGCTCCAGGAATTTTAAAATCCAAACCTAACATTGCAGATGGAGCAAATTCTGTAAATCCATCACCAAAGATGATTCCAGGACCTGCACCAACATACCACTGTAGTCCGCTGGCACCTGCGAAAGGTTGGTGGTACTGATAGTTTGCCTGCGCTAAAGTTGCACCATCTGCAAACAATACGCTGAATTCCCCTGCGTGATTTGCTTTGAAGAAATGTTTCACATGTGGACCAACGAAGGTTGAGCCATCACCAAAATCCACCAATACACCAGCTCCGGTTTTGTACGTCTGTGCTTGTGCTTGGGAAACTCCTAACATTGTCGCCGCAGCGAAAGCTGCAACTGCGAATAACTTTTTCATAATAGTAATTTTAATTTGTTATATTTTGTTTAATGTATTTTAGAGGTTGATAGAAACACCTAAACTGCCATTATTTCCTGCTTCAACGAATATTCCAAACTTGTCGTTGATAAAGTATCTTGCTCCTAAGTGAACACCAAGTCCGAAAGTGTTTCCAATTACACCTACGTCTGCTCCGGGATAAACATCCCATTTTTCAGGCATATCCAAAATGTCCTGCAAGTGGAAATTTACGCGTCCAAATATGAAGAATTTGTGGTCCTTATCATTGTCCTTATAATTATCGAAATAAAGGTTTGCACCAGCGCCAAGAGAGATTAAATCCGTAATACCGTAATCATAAGTCCCTGTAATGCCGGTTCCATTTCCCCAACCGCTTAATCCAATCTGCACTTTTTGATCTCCCTGTCCGTTCCAGGCCTGCGAAAAGGCTGTTTGAGATAATCCGGCAAATAACAGTGCTAAAAATAGTTTCTTCATAAAATTTGTTTAGAATATTCTTCGCAAACATCAAAAACAAGACCAAAAAATGCTCATTTAAATATTTATATGTAAATTTCCTAAGATTTTATAACCTTTTAATGAAATTCTATATGGATAATTTAAAAATTGCAGGTTTAAATTTTGATATCTTATGGAAAGATAAAAATAAAAATTTAATCTTTATTGAAGAAAAAGTAAAAAATATTTCAGTGGACCTCATACTTTTGCCGGAAATGTTTCCTACTGGATTCTGTATGGAAGCAACAGAAATTGCCGACAGAAACGAGGAGACGCTTCATTGGATGAAAGGTTTGGCTTCCTCTAAAAAATCAGCGGTGTGCGGAAGCGCGTCTGTTTTTGATAACGGCAGTTTTGTAAACCGTTTCTATTTCGTAAAGCCCGACGGAAGTTATCAATTCTACGACAAAAGACATCTTTTTACCTATTCCGGCGAAGATCATTCTTATTCAAAAGGAAAAGAAAGGGTAATTGTGGAGTACAAAGGCTGGAGAATTCTGCTGCAGGTTTGTTATGATCTTCGCTTTCCGGTGTTTTCACGAAACAATGAAGATTATGACGCGGTGATTTACGTCGCAAACTGGCCGGAAACCCGAATTGATGCATGGACTACGCTGCTGAAAGCCCGCGCCATAGAAAATCAAAGTTATGTATTTGGCTTAAACAGAATCGGAACAGACGGAAATAATCTGAATTATCCGGAAAGTTCTTACTGTTTTTTTGCGGATGGAAGCATTATTTCTGAAACCGAAAACCATTTTGTTTCCGCAGAATTTAATTCAGATGAACTTAAGAAATACCGCGGGCGATTTCAGTTTTTAGATGACCGGGATTCTTTTGAAATTTTTTAAAAATCTAACTGTTAGAAAAATCCTTAAGAAGTTTGGTTAAAGTATTCACATCGTGAACACCGCTTTCTTTCCAAAGCAAATTGCCGTTACGGAAAACCGCTAAAGTAGGAACGCCTCTTACACCATATTCTGCAGCAATCGCAGGATACTGATCTACATCTATTTTTACGATTCTTGCCAGATCACCGATATTTTCTTTAACGGTGGTAAGCACCGAAGACTGCACTTTGCAGGGTCCGCACCAGGTAGCAAAAAAGTCGATTAAAACAGGACGTTCAGAGTTAATCAGTTCCTGAAATTTTTGTGACATAGTATTATTTTTAAAATTAAACTAAAGATTTAGGAGAGTAGTTTTTTCTGCTAAAGTTTTTTCTGTAGGGCAGTCCAGCCTCCGCCGTTATACACTTCGAAACCGTTCTGTTTAAGAATGGCTTTGGCAGAAGCACTTCTCATCCCACTTGCGCAGCAGGTTATAATTGGTTTCTTAAGATCTAATTTCTTCATCTCCGATACAAGCTGCTGTAAAGGGATATTTTTAGAATTGCGGATGCTTCCGCTACTGTATTCGGCGGGAGTTCTTACATCAATAATTTGTGCCCCATTTTCTACAAGAGCCTTATAATCAACCTTGTTTTTACCGAATAATTTCTTGATAAAATCGATCATTTTTGTTGTTTTTGGAATCGCTTACAAAGTTTTGCTTTGGCAAACAAAATTACTTTTTGGCACACTCGTCTCTTTTATTTTATTGAAACCACCCTCTATTTCTGTGAAATTCCTAATTCCTCTTGAATTTAAAATACTGGCCGCAATCATACTGCGGTATCCGCCGGCACAGTGAATGGAAAAATGCTCGTTGTTATCCAGAGTTCCAGCCCAATCGTTAATTTCGGAAAGCGGTCTTCGGAAGGCTTCATTTACATGTTCTGCTTCATATTCGGATTCTTTTCTTACATCAATTACTTTTGAATTTTCATTGAATTTTTCAGCAAATTCGTCAGCAGAAATTCTTTGAATCGTGTCAATTTCCTTACCTGAATTTTTCCAGGATTCAAAACCATCTTCCAGATATCCCAAAACATGATCAAAACCAACTCTTGACAGCCTTGTAATCACCTCTTCTTCACTGCCATTTTCGCAAACTAAAAGAATAGGTTGCTGTACATCGACAATCATGGCCCCAACCCAAGGTGCGAAATCTCCTTTCAGCCCGATATTGATGGAATTCGGAATAAATCCTTTGTGAAAATCGGCCGCAGCTCGGGTATCGAGAATCAATGCGCCAGAATCTTCGGCTGTTTTTTCAAAATCTTCAGCGTTCAACGGATTTTTACCTTTTTCGAGTACATTTTCGAAATCATCGTAGCCACCTTTATTCATTGCGACATTCATCCCAAAATACTTGGGCGGCGCCGAAAGTCCGTCTAAAACTTCTTTTATAAAAGATTCTTTATTGGGCTGTTTCAGTGCATAATTGGTCTTTTTTTGATTCCCTAAAGTGTCCACAGTTTCTTTCTGCATATTTTTTCCGCACGCTGAACCTGCTCCGTGTGCCGGATAAACCGTGATGTCATCAGCAAGCGGAACAATTTTGTTCTTAAGACTGTCGTAAAGTAAGCCGGCCAACTCTTCCTGAGTCATGTGCGCAGCTTTCTGTGCGAGATCCGGGCGGCCTACATCCCCTAAAAACAGGGTATCGCCAGAGAAAATTGCGGTTTCTTTTCCAGATTCATCAATCAGGAGAAAAGTTGAACTTTCCAAAGTATGCCCTGGCGTGTGCAGCACTTTAATTTTAATTTTTCCTATGGTAAAAATCTGATTATCTTCTGCAATTATCGCATCAAAATCCGGTTCTGCTGTTGGCCCGTACACAATTGGTGCACCAGTTTTTTTTGAAAGATCCAAGTGTCCCGATACAAAATCTGCATGAAAATGTGTTTCAAAAATATATTTGAGTTTTACCCCATCTTTCTCAAGCCTTTCGAGGTAAGGTTTTGTTTCCCGCAAGGGATCGATGATGGCTGCTTCATTTTCAGAAACGATATAATATGCACCCTGTGCAAGACATCCTGTATATATTTGTTCTATTTTCATGGTAATTTTTTTAACCCATGCAAATTTGGTGAAATTGCTCACAATATACACCAACCGATCAATCGAAATAATTGATTATAGCATTTTGAATTAGTTATATTCGGTAACATTACCGTCTTTGTCAGACAACTTACCGGCCTGGCCTTCCTGTGTGAGCTCCCACATAAATTCCTCATTTGTAAAAATAGGATTACCGCTTGGGTTTACTGTTTTGGCAGATAGCTTCTGTTCTTCCTCTCCAGCTTTCTGAATTTTTACAGCAACTGCATCACCTTCAGAGAAATAGGTTACCGAAATTTCTTCACCTGTAGCGCTTTTCAGTATTAAAGGTTTTTGTACAAGTCCTATTTCAGCAGATTTTTCATTTTCTGTTGAAGCTGAATTGGTTTCTGTTTTGGTACAGGAATTCATTAAAAACAATGCGAAACCTGCAACGAGTATATTTTTCATATCTAAAATTGTTGTTTTAAAAATACTTCTTTGATGATAATAAAAATGCCCATTCCCAAAATGATCCATCCAAACATCGGTTTTAGTTTTCGGCCATCCATTTTTTTAGAAACGGCAATACCCACAAAAATGCCCACTACGGATAAACCTGTGAAGCCAAGTAGAAATCCCCAGTCATGGCTCACCATCTCCATGGTGCTGATGAATCCCAGAATAGAATTCATTGAAATGATAAAAAGTGAAGTAGCTACCGCTTTTTTCATGTGCAGGCCCAGCAGCATAACCAGTGCGGGAACAATTAAAAATCCTCCACCGGCACCAATTAATCCTGTGATAATTCCTACCAAAAGTCCTTGCGAAATTAAAATGGTATAGTTGGTATCTTCGAAACTCTGCAATCTTGGCCTTTCATTTTTTCTGATCATTTTATACGAGGCAATCAGCATTAAAATCGCAAAAAGCAAAAGCAGAAACATATCTTTGGTGAGTGTTATTCCCCACCGGTTAATGATATATTCTGGCAAATGCGGCAGAATCAGCCTGCGTGAAAACAAAACGCCCAAAATCGATGGAATCCCGAACGTAAATGCTGTTTTAAAATCAATCTGTTTCTGTCTGATGAAACCTGCCGAGCCTACCAAACTCGTAATTCCTACAACAAATAACGACAGCGCGGTAGCAGTAACTGCATCGAAACCAAACACATACACGAAAACCGGCACGCTCAAAATACTTCCACCACCACCAATGAGACCCATTACCAGACCTATTACGATTGCCGAAAAATATCCTAAAAACTCCATCAATTATTTTTTGGCAAAACTAACTTATTAAATTAAAAACCAGCGTAACCTTTGTTACAGCCCAACTGTATTCAATTTTACCCAATGGACTGTATTTCATATGAATTATCACCAATCTTTACGCGGTCGCCAATTTTTTTTCCTTTGAATCCTTCATATATTGGCGCGTTATCGGAAAAAGAAATCACCTCTTTGCCATCAATGTCGAAAACCGGCACCGAAATTCCGACGAATAAAAAGTTTTTATCGGTTTCGATTACACTTCCCTTTTCGATCATTTGGTGACTTGATTCTTTCTCGTTCATCAAAAAGCTAAGATTTTCTTCGGCCTCGCTCAACATCTTTTCGAACCGCAGTTGCATATCTTTAGCCTGGGTCTGATGAGAAAAATCTTCCGGATCGTGCGTGCTTTCTTCATCCATATCCGAAGCGGTTCTATATTGATTTACAGATTGCTGTAAACTTTCAATAACCTTACGCTGTTCTGCGATAAGCTGCTCAATAATTAAATCCCTTTTCATGATTTTCATTTTTTGATGGTTAACAAATTTACTAAAAATATCTGCCTTTTTCGGGGTCGATATGTGATTTTTGAATTAAAGATTTTAAAAATTCAGATTCAGATTAAGGTAAAAATTTCTTCCGGGACGCGGAATTTTGTTCCAGTCAGCATACGATGTGTAAAGTCGGTCGAATATATTTTCAACGCCAATTTTAGTTAAAACTTTCACCCTATTAAAGCTGAACTGATAACCTGCATTAACATTCAAGATTGTGTAATCCGGCGTTTCTGTTTCACCGTAAACAGCTGCAAAATCACGGTATCTGGAATTGCCGAAAACTGAAAATTCTGCGGAGAGTTTGTTTTTGTAAAAGTGTAATGCCGAACGGTAACTCAACGGACTCATAAACGGAAGGTTTTCTTTGCGGTAATCCTTTCCACGGGCATAGGTAAACTGCGAATTCCATTTAAGAAAAGAAAAAAGCTGAACCTGCGCATTGAGATCTGCATTAAAAATTGTGGCATAATCCAGAGAGCCATATTGTTTTACACCCTTTCCACCAATCGTCATCGGTACAAGTCCTTCTATAACTTTCCCAACGATATAATCTGAAATATGGAAATAACTGGAAGACAGTTGTACCGAAACTCTTTCATTTTTAAAGGCGGCAAAAGCATTGGCTTCCAGCGACGATTCATTATTCAGGTTGGGATTCCCGACATAATCGTACTTTTCGGAACTGTTGAAAAGGTAAAAACCATATCCTTCCGATACCGAAGGAGCGCGGTCGCCGTAACCACCGCCAAAACCGAATTCAAACATATTTACTGAATACTTATATTTTGCAGAAATGCTTTTCAGAAGACGGTTTTTCTTGCCATCCATTTCTGGGTAAAAAATCTGTAGACTGTTCAGTCCAAATTCACTTTCCACTTTATTTGAATGGAAACCCAGCGATACTGAAATCTGAAGCGAAGAATTTCCGTTCAGATTAAAATGATCATCAAGATAAATCCCCTGAAATAATGTTCTCACCTGAGGCCACGTGTACATAAACATCAGTTTTTCGTTAGAATTGGCTGGGTACATGGTCATTTCAGCCGTTGACAAATTCGAAAAACCGTGAAGGTTTACGGTAAAGTGATGGTCGGGCAACTCCGCATAAAGGTTGGTAAAATAACCAAAAGTCTTGCTCCAACCCGGCATATCCATATGTATGGGAACTGCGGGACGTTTGGTATCATCCATTCTGTGCGTGATGTTATTAAAATAAACCTTAGTTTCCCAGTTGGTGAAGAAATCTGAAACGGGAACGAGCTGGAATTTTACTGAACTGATCAGCGCTTCAGCCAGTGAAATGTCCATAGGCAAAGCCGGATAACCTACATCGGTAGCTTTATCGTAAATCACGGAGGCTTCGAGCATTTTATTGTCGCCTAATTTAACTCCGGAATTTCCTGAAAAATTAATTTTTCGGAATTGTGAATACGGAACTTCAGCGCCACCGCCAGCCTTATAATTGTCGGCATCTCTGGACATCAAATTAAAATCGGCGAAAAATTTTGGCGCTTTAAAGGCCGCTGAACTGCCGAAAATCTTCTGTCGGTTAACGCTTTCAAGGCCTGAATTTACACCGAAACTCCATTTTTTTTCACCAAATCCTGTCCGGTTTCTTTTCAGATCAATTGCCCCGCCAATCGTGTTGCCATGCGCAGTTCCGGCCTGTCCTGAACTGATTTCCGCTTCTGAAAGATTCGATATTTCCACATAAGAAGTTACAGGGTCCATTTTATCGGTACATGCCCCGAAAATCCTCATACCATCGATGGTAATTACCGTTCTTTCAATTGGCATATTGTTCAGCAGCGGTTCCCAGGCGTAGGCTCCGCGCTTGATCATTTCTATTTTTGCTGATTTCTGCAGATATTCGTCAATGGAACTCAGGGGTTTGGAATCCTTCGCAGAAATGCGGTTGGTACCGATAACCACAACTTCCTGAATGCTGTGGTGCTGCAGAGAATCGGGATTGCTATTTTGCGCCGCGGCGGCAGAAGCTATAAACGTTATTATCAGTACGAAATTTTTTTTCATTATAGTAATATTCAAAATGAGCGAAATGCCCGTTTCGTTAGCAAAACTTACCAACTTCAGGAAAAGAATCCTTTGAAAACGGGCATTCAAAATGCTAAAAAGACTGCGAAAATATTTCTTAGAATTCGATTTCGAAAAACAGTGACGATGCAGGATTTTGGTCTGTAACTTCTTCACCTTTCAACACTGTTCCGGCTGCGTTTGCGAGCTGCAGATTAATCTTCCAGTAACCGGTCATGGTAAGCGAAAGTTTTCCGTTATACAGTTTTCCGGCTGAAGTTTGGGTCGCGTTCACATTATTTGGCGAGCCGTGATTTCCCATTCCCGGCATTCTGGGATCGATTTTCACGGTGTAACCGTCAACCACAGGAAAAGTCATCATATCCTGCATTTTCCAAACTCCAAGAGTCATGTCATTTACAGCAACTTTTGGTGTTCTGGGTTCGATATAGGCAACAATATATTTCGTGTTATCGCTGCCTAAAAACGAATTTACCCTTCTTTTTGCTGAATCAGGAACATCAACTACAGTGGTTGCGGTATAAGCCGTTCCGTTAATGGAATAATCGAATTTCAGATCCCAGTATTCCGTCGCGTTTTGTGGCATTTGGAATACAAGATAGCCGGTATACAACGTGCCATCTGGAGTTACTTTGGTGATTGAAGACTTCGGCCCGGAATGGCTCATTGAAGTCATGTGCATCACGGGACTCCAGTTTACTGACGCATTTTTTTCGTACTGATTGCTGGATTTGTTTTTAATCCTGAATTTCAGCTCGTTATAACCTAATTGTGTCGTTCCGGTAACGGTATAAAGTTCAATGGTGTGGGTGTCATTTGAAAATTCTTTAACCTTAACCAACCCTTCAAGTTCGTTAACTGATGGTGGTGTAACAGGATCATCTGATGTTCTGCAGGAAATAAGGAAGATTGAAAGCGCAACAAATGCCACGAATATTTTTAGTGAAAATTTCATTTTTTATAAATTTTAGAATGGAGGAAATGCTTCTAAGCACAAAGTCTTAAAAAAATTAAAATTTGCTGCCCAAAAGTGAACAGCCCGATAAATGAAATTTATACTTGTGGCGGATGCGGAAGAATATTCAGATAAACTTTCAGCATACCTAAATCTTTATATGTATTGATCTGCTGATTGGTTTTGAAATCTGGATTCTTGGAGGATGCTAATTCTGGTTGCTGAGAAGGCAAAATATTAAATTCGAAACTGTATTTAACGACTTTTAACAAAGATTCGTTTTTGCTGCTTTCTTTCTGCATCTCACATTTGCCATGGCAGTTTAACTCTGGCTTTGCCTTGTTCACGCAATGGATTTCATAGAAATCTCTGTTGATCTGATAATCGACCAAAATCAGCGAATTCTGAAAACTCGCCAGAAAAATTAATGCGGATAATATGGTAAGAAAAAACCTTTTCATTTGGCAATCCAAATTTAAGATTTTTTTATCCGACTTAAAAATGATTTTCATCAGCACCTTAACTACTAATCTATAGGAAAAATTCTGAAGTCTTTCAATATTTTTTATCTTTATAAAATAAAACTTAATTCAACATGGCAGATAAAGCGAAATTTATTGAAGAGCTTTCGGCAAGATATTCTCCAAAAGGAGATTTCATAATATTGGGAAAGGGGATGCTCGATAGTGAAGTTATACCTGAAGTAAATGTTACCCTTCCCCTGAAAACCATTAACAGACACGGCCTTATTGCCGGCGCTACCGGAACAGGAAAAACAAAAACTTTGCAGGCTTTTGCAGAACAGCTTTCCCACAAAGGAATTCCGTCTTTAGTTTTAGATATTAAAGGTGACTTTTCGGGAATTGCTGAACCCGGTGAAGAAAATAAGAACATCAGCGAGCGTTATGCAAAAACAAAACTTACTTATCAGCCACAGGCTTTTCCGGTGGAACTGATGTCGATTTCCGGTGAAAAAGGTGTTAAACTCCGCGCAACAGTAACGGAGTTCGGACCCATTTTACTTTCGAAAATTCTGGAACTTAATGATACCCAACAAAGCATTATTTCTATCGTTTTCAAATATTGCGATGACAAAGGTTTGCCGCTTATCGACCTCGAAGATCTGAAAAAAGTCCTGCAGTATGTCACTGATAATCCGCAGGGAAAAGCAGATTTAGCCAATAATTACGGATCTATTTCTCCCGCATCTTTGGGTGCAATTCTTCGGTCAATTGTAGCTTTGGAACAACAGGGAGCAGCCCAGTTTTTCGGAGAGCCAAGTTTCGATGTGGAGGATTTACTGCACCAAAGAGACGGAAAAGGCGTGGTAAATATACTGAGAGTAGGAAATATCCAGAGCAAACCTCAGCTGTTTTCAACTTTCATGCTTTCTCTTTTTGCTGAAATTTATATGACTTTTCCGGAAGAAGGCGATTCCGGTAAACCCAAACTGGTGCTTTTCATTGATGAAGCACATCTGATTTTCAAGGAAGCTTCAAAAACACTGCTCAACCAGATTGAAACCATGGTGAAACTGATCAGGTCTAAAGGCGTCGGGATTTATTTCATCACTCAAATCCCCGGTGATGTTCCCGAAAATGTACTTTCCCAACTTGGTCTGAAAATTCAGCACGCATTGCGCGGATTTACTGCGAAAGACAGAAAAGAGATTTCAAAAGCGGTTGATAATTACCCCATTACCGAATATTACAAGGCCGATGAACTGATTCAGAATCTCGGGATTGGGGAAGCTTTTATAACAGCGCTCGATGAAAAAGGAATTCCTACGCCATTGGTTCATACGTATCTCGTTTCTCCGGAATCAAGAATGGATATTCTGGATGAATCCGAAGTAACAGATTTAACCAGCCGCTCGGCACTTGTAGCAAAATACGAAGAAAATCTCGATAAGGATTCTGCTTACGAAATGCTCACCAGCAGAATGGAACAGGCCGTTCAGAATGCAGCACCTACTCAAAAATCAAAGCCCGTAAAAGAAGAACCCGGAATGTTCGAATCAGTGATGAAATCACGCGCCGGACGAACCTTCACGACTACCCTTGCGCGCGAAGGCGCAAAATTTGTACTGGGAATGTTTGGTTTGGGCGGAAGAAAAAGGTAAAATTGCACCTGTTTTTTGGGAATCCAAAAACTGATGCCAGAAAAAGAAAAAATGTATTCAGTAATTGATATAGAAAGTAACGGAGCAGGTTTCAGGAAAGAAAGCATTATTGAAATTGCAGTGTACAGATATGATGGTCACGAAATCGTAGACCAATTTATCTCATTGGTAAATCCAGAGAGCGATATTACGCCGTTTGTTCAGAAATTAACCAATATTTCACCCAAAATGGTGAAAACTGCACCAAAATTTCATGAAATCGCAAAAAGAGTTGTCGAAATTACTGCCAATACCACTTTAGTCGGACATAATATTGAGTTTGATTACCGAATGCTTCGACAGGAATTTAAAAGATTAGGTTATGACTTCAAAATCAATACATTAGACACCATTCCGCTGGCTAAGAAGCTCATTCCCGAAGCAGAAAGTTATTCTTTAGGAAAACTCGTAAAATCCTTGGGAATTCCTTTGGTAGATGCCCATCGCGCTTCCGGCGATGCGCGTGCGACCCTGGATCTTTTTAAGCTTTTGATGATTAAGGATAAAGATTCCGAAATTATTCAGCAACACCATGAAGAATTAAATTCAAAGTCTTATCTCAACAAAATCAGGGATTTAACCCAGGATTTACCGTTTGAAAGAGGGATAATTTACCTGCAGAATGCCGAAGGAAAAATTATCTTCTTCGACTTTGTAGATGATCTGAGCAAATTTGCGAAAATGATGTTCAATTCTAAGTCCAAGCGCTGGAAACAACTGCAGGATGAGGTAGAGCATATTCAGTACGAACTCACAGGAAACGATATTCTTGCAAAACTGATGATGAAAACCAAAGGATTGCGCAAACGCGAAAATCTTCCGTTTGGACTTTATCATAAAAGCGGAAAATATTTTGTGGAAAAAGTCGCCAGTGAGAAAACCGAAAAACCAATCCTGAAATTCAGTTCTTTTACCCAGGGTTTAAAAGCGATAAGCTTCATCAACACTCAGGAAAAATATGCCGACCCACAAGAATTGATTAAAACATTAAGTCTGAAAAACCGCAACGAAATGTGGCTTTCCGGAGGCAGAACCCTGGGCGAAAAATCATTTGTTATTTTTGAAAAAGGCAAACTTACAGCGTATGGTTTCTACGAACTTCACACGCAAATCAATTCCTGGAAAAAAATTACAGCACTGAAAATCGACCTTAATACGACCACCGCAGATCTGCAAAATGATTTAAAATTAGCCCTTTTGCGAGAAGATTTTGAAATTCAGCCTCTTCCTAAATAATTTTTTTCTGCAAAATTTCTACATTTGCAACTTCTTAAGATTTTAATCTGATGTTTAGGCTCTGTTTCCAAACCAGAAATTAGCCTCAGGTTTCGTCTGTAACACTTAACAATTTACTACAATGACCAACCAGGATTTATTGAAAATAGCCGCTGAATATGGCACACCTACGTATGTCTATGATGCAGAATCCATTAAAATTCAATACGAAAAACTCACGTCTTCATTCCACAAGAGCACACGGTTTTTCTACGCTTGTAAAGCACTTTCGAACATCAATATTTTAAAATATGTGAAAAATCTTGGCGGAAGCCTGGATTGTGTTTCCATTAACGAGGTAAAACTGGGTTTAAAAGCTGGTTTCGAACCAAAGGAAATTCTTTTTACGCCGAACTGCGTTGATCTGGCTGAGATTGAGGAAGCCATGACGCTGAAAGTACACATCAACATCGATAATATTTCGATTTTGGAGCAGTTCGGAAACAAATATGGCGACGCTTACCCCATTTTCGTAAGAATTAATCCACACATTTTTGCCGGTGGAAATTATAAGATTTCTACAGGCCATATCGATTCTAAATTTGGTATTTCCATTCATCAACTCCGACATATTGAAAGGGTGATGAAAACCACCAATATCAATGTAGAAGGACTTCACATGCATACCGGAAGCGAAATAAAAGATCCTGATGTTTTTCTTCAGGGTCTGGAAATCATGTTCGAACTGGCAGAACATTTCCCTAATTTGAAATATCTGGACATGGGAAGCGGTTTCAAAGTTCCTTATCAGGAAGGCGATATGGAAACCGACGTGAAAGAACTCGGCAAAAAAGTAGAGAAAGCCGTTGCTGAATTCTCAAAAAACTCCGGAAAGAAATTCGAACTTTGGTTCGAACCAGGGAAATATCTCGTGAGTAAAAGCGGGCATCTTATCGTAAAAACGAATGTCATCAAACAGACTACTGCTACGGTTTTCGCAGGAATTAACTCCGGTTTCAACCACCTGATCCGTCCGATGTTTTACGATTCGTATCACATTATTGAAAACCTTTCGAACCCAAAAGGTGCTGAAAGAATTTACACTGTGGTCGGAAACATCTGCGAAACCGACACTTTCGCATGGGACAGAAAACTGAACGAAGTTCGCGAAGGCGACATTCTGGTTTTTAGAAATGCCGGAGCTTATGGCTTTGAAATGAGTTCCAACTTTAACTCACGGCTTAAACCAGCCGAAGTGTTGTTTATGGACGGAAAAGCACATCTCATCAGAAAGCGCGATGAATTTGAAGATTTACTGAAAAACCAGATCGAGGTACTGTAAAAAAACACTTGTAAAATCGGGTGTTTGCTTAAAAAAGAGGTAACTTTAATAAAATTTTAAAAAGATGAAAAATTTCTTAATACTTTTACTCTTTTCAGCCACATTGTTGCAGGCGCAATACCTTGTAGAAGACAATGACATCTCCGAAAACACTACAGAATCCGGAAAACTTGCGATTTCTTATGACCTTAATAATCCTCTTGAATTTTATCGTCTCAAATGCGAAAATGCGGTTTACGCCCAGTTTCCCGGCGGCGAAAATGCCTTCAAGCAGACACTTTTAAAAAATATGCGTGGTTATCTTGATACAGGATTTTATTCCGTGAACGGCACTTTCGAACTGATCATTAACATCAGTAAAAATGGGAATCTGCAGCGTCTGGAATTAAAACCTGAAGTGCCTAACAGCAACCTGCTTTACCGCGATATTGAACTCGCACTGAGGAAGATGAATCCGAAATTTACGCCCGCAACCTGCAACGGTTTGCCGGTTGATTCTAAGCTGAGACAAAAAATAAACTTCAGGACAGAAAGTTTCGATCTCTAAAAAAATAAAACTTTGCATTCGGTGCAAGGTTTTTTTTTATATTTATGAAAATATTATTGAATGAAATTATTCTATTTTCTTCTTAAACAAAAGCTACTCTGGCCTTTATTAGCATTTCCGTTCTTCCTGTCGGCTCAAACTGTTCACGAATTTCCTACGGCTCAATCTCCTTATATCGGTGGTTACGAGGCTTATTACAAAGACTTTCACGACATTGTTTTAGAAAAAAAACTACAGCCCTGTGCAGAAAAATCACAGTTCTACCAATTTTCGGTTTTAGTTAATATTGATGCATCGATCAATTTTATCAAAGACCAGCATCCCAATTACTTAGCCAATAACAAATGTGCCTCTGATCTTGCACGTGAAGTTGCGAAATACCAGACAAAATGGAATCCTGCAATTATAAATGGTACCCCACAGCCGGCTATTGCACGTTTTATGATTTTTCCGGACCATATCTTCGAGGAGAATAATACCCAATATTCTCCGGTGGTGACAACTCCCGTTTACAATAATGTCGGCGAAGATCACATGAACCACTTCTGGAAACAGCTGAAGTCAAATATGGACCTGAGAAGGTTTCGGTGGGAAGACCGTTTCACGATAGAAGCAGAGTTTATTATCACCAAAGAGGGTAAACTGGAAGATATTGTGTTGACCAAAAAAACCGGACTGGAAGAATTTGACCGTATGCTTTTTTACGCCTTTAAAAGCATGAAGAAAAAATGGAAACCCGCAACAGTTAACGGCATTCCCGTAGATTTTCGCTATAAATACCATTTAACCGCTACTACTGATCCTGAATATTAAGACTTTTAAAATGCGCTATTACTTTATTTTTATCTTATTTATACTTTACTCCAATTCTTTTGCACAAGACATATACGAGCAATATCCTGCCGGACAAACCGATTATATTGGTGGGAACGTTCAGTTTTACAAAGATTTTCATCAGGTCCTGAAAGATAAAAAACTCCAGCCTTGCGAAAACAAAAATGAAGCTTTCAGTTTCCGGATTGTAGTGTATCCCGACAAAAAAATAAAGTATGTTAAAAGTGAAGACGCTGAAAGTTTAGAGAAAAATAAATGTGCTTTTGAGCTTACTAAAGAGGTCGCTAAATACTTAACAGGTTGGAATCCTGCTGTAGTAGATGGTAATAAAGTAGCTGCTCTTACAAGTTTCTGGATTATTCCCCATGAACTTTTTCAGGAATTACCGCAAGGTTACGATCCTATAAACGATATGGAAATGGCTACTTATGAAGGCGGGATTAATAATTTCCGAAAGAAGGTTTTTCAAAGCATCGATCTTTCCCGGTTTACCTTCACAGGCACTTTCAGGCTTGAAGTAACTTTTATAGTAGAGACCGACGGAAAAATGAGCGATGTGCAACTCGCTCAATCAACTGGCCTTAAAGCTTTTGACGATATGGTCATTAAAAGTATATCGCAGATCCGCAACAAATGGACGCCTGGAAACATCCACGGAATTCCAGTGAGATATCGCTTCAGATTACCGTTAGCATTTAAAATGGATTAAATTTTTCTGCCATTCTGTCACTAAAATTCTTATCTTTGCACCCTTAACAAATTTGAATTTAAGTTTGAAGACTCAAATCTTAAATTCGTATTCAAATCATTAATTGTGCAGGAAAAATATATAGACGAAACCAAACAGGGTGAAGCATTTGCTATTGCAGAGAAGCCACAGAATTCCAAAAAACTTTTTCTGGAAAGTTACGGATGCCAGATGAATTTCTCTGATTCTGAGATCGTTGCCTCCATTCTCAGTGAACAGGGATACAACACGACACTAAATCAGGATGAAGCAGATTTAATTTTATTAAACACATGCTCTATCCGTGAAAAAGCTGAGCAAACAGTGAGAATGCGTCTGTCTCAGTTCAAAAATTTAAAGAAAGCAAAACCCAATCTCACAGTTGGCGTATTGGGCTGCATGGCCGAAAGACTGAAAACAAAGTTTCTGGAAGAAGAACAGTTGGTTGACTTGGTGGTAGGACCTGATGCGTACAGAGATCTACCAAATCTTTTAAAAGAGACCGATGGCGGCCGCGATGCCATCAATGTAATCCTCTCGAAAGAAGAAACATATGCCGACATCAACCCAGTCCGTTTAGGCGGGAACGGTGTTACCGCTTTTGTAACCATTACGCGGGGTTGCGATAATATGTGTACGTTCTGCGTGGTTCCGTTTACCCGCGGGCGCGAAAGAAGCCGCGATCCTCATTCGATCATCAACGAATGTAAAGAGTTGTGGAATAACGGATATAAAGAAATTACGCTTCTCGGCCAGAATGTGGATTCCTATCTTTGGTACGGAGGCGGACCGAAAAAAGATTTCAAAAACGCATCGGAAATGCAGAAACTTACTGCCGTAAACTTCGCACAGCTTCTTGATATGGTTGCGGTTGCTGTTCCTGAAATGAGAATCCGATTTTCTACGTCCAATCCGCATGAAATGACGGAAGAGGTTTTCAGAGTGATAGCGAAACACCATAATATCTGCAAATATGTTCACCTTCCGGTACAAAGCGGAAGCGACAGGATTTTAGAGAAAATGAACCGCCAACACACCCGCCAGGAATATTTGGATTTAATTAAGAAAGGAAAAGAAATCGTTCCCGATATCTCTTTTTCTCAGGATATGATTATCGGATTTTGTGGCGAAACTGAAGAAGATCATCAACTTACCCTCTCTCTTATGCGGGAAGTGGAGTACGATTATGGCTACATGTTCGCTTATTCCGAAAGACCGGGAACGCCAGCCCATAAAAAAATGGAGGACGATGTACCTGCTGATGTAAAACAAAGACGATTGGCAGAAGTAATCGCGCTTCAGGGGGAACTTTCTAGAAAAAGAATGCAGGGTTATGTCGGAAGAATTCACGAAGTACTGATTGAGGGCACTTCAAGAAAAAACGAGAACCAGTGGAAAGGCCGAAACTCGCAGAACGCAGTTTGTGTTTTCGATAAAATCGAAGGCCAGAAGTTAGGCGACATTGTGTCTGTTTTTGTTCACGGAAACACCCAGGGAACGCTTTTGGGGACTACGGCAGCAGAGATTACAGTATAAGATTATTGACGTAAATCTCTTTAGCCGTTTTGAAAACTTTGAAATTAAAAAAATGACAGATTTACAATCCATAAAAACACGTTTCGGAATTATCGGAAATTATCCGGCTCTTAACCGGGCTCTTGAAAAAGCAATACAGGTCGCACCAACCGACATTTCCGTTTTAGTGATGGGGGAATCCGGTGTGGGGAAAGAATTTATTCCAAAGATTATCCATAGCGAATCCAGACGGAAGCACCAGCCTTATATTGTGGTCAACTGTGGCGCAATCCCTGAAGGAACAATTGATTCTGAACTTTTCGGGCATGAAAAAGGTGCGTTTACCGGCGCAACTTCTACCAGAAAAGGATATTTTGAGGTTGCGGATGGCGGAACAATTTTCCTTGATGAGGTGGGTGAATTACCGCTCCAAACCCAGGTTCGTTTACTTCGTGTGCTGGAAAGCGGCGAATTTATGAAAGTCGGTTCTTCACAAATCCAGAAAACCGATGTAAGAATTGTGGCTGCCACTAATGTAAACATGCTGAATGCCATCAATGACGGCAGATTCCGCGAAGATTTGTATTACCGACTAAATACGGTGCAAATCGACATGCCGCCTCTAAGAGAAAGAAAAGGAGATATTCATTTATTATACAGGAAATTTGCAATCGATTTTGCTGAAAAATACCGCATGCCAGAACTTGTTCTGACCGAAGATGCAGTGAATTACCTCGAAAAATATCCTTTCCCCGGAAATGTTCGGCAGTTGCGGAATTTGGTAGAGCAGATGACGGTGGTTGAGCAGAACAGAACGGTAAATGCCGTGAAACTTGCTGAATATATCCCCGCATCACCAAATCTTCCGGCAGTAGTACAGAAAAGCGGCGGCGGAATATCGAATTCAGAATTTAATTCTGAAAGAGAAATCATGTACAAAATACTTTTCGATATGCGGAATGATTTGAATGATTTAAAATCGCTAACTTCGGAACTCATAAAGAACCGTGGAAACAGCGATTTCAGCAGTCAGGAAAAAAATCTCATCAACCGGGTTTTTACGCCGGAAACGCAGGTTCAGAATTCCGGATCGCTGCTTTATTTTGAAAACCATAATGCAAATCAGTTTCAGAACCCCACAATTATTTCAGACGGAAATGATAATTACAATGATGTTGAAGACATTGAGATCGAGGAAACAAAACCAGATTCTCTCTCGCTTCAAAATAATGAGCGTGAACTGATTGTCAAGGCTTTAGAGAAACACAAGGGCAGAAGAAACAAGGCTGCTGACGAATTGGGGATTTCTCAGAGAACACTTTACAGAAAAATCAAACAATATAATTTAGAAGATTAATGCATACCATCAGAATTCATATGAAATTAAGACGATCTTTAAGTTTTTGTTTGTTCTCTTTTTTCTTTTTTCTTCAGAGCTGCTACAGTTTTACCGGTTCATCTCTGAGCCCTGAAACTAAAACAATTCAGATAAAAGATTTTCCGAATAATGCGGCGCTGATGAACCCAAATCTGGCTCAGCAGTTTTCTACCGATATACAGAACCGCTTTTTACAGAGAACCACTTTAAAGGGCGCCGCAGAAAATCCTGATATTTTAATTGAGGGTGAAATCACCGATTATTCGATTACTCCCACTACAATTTCTTCTGCGGTAAACGCTCCGGGCGGAAACATTCAGGCAGCACAAAACAAGTTAACAATCACTGTAAAAGTACATTACGAGAACAAAATAGAGCCAGACAAAAGTTTCGACAGAACATACTCTGACGAAGCAGTTTTCAGCAGCGACCTTGATATCAACGCAATTGAAGCTTCACAGGTAAAAGTAGTGAACGAGAGAATCATCAATAAAATTTTTAACGATATTGTAGCCAACTGGTAATGAACGCAAGAATTTTAGAATTAATAAAAAATCCCGAACTATTTCAGTCTCAAGATTTGGAAATCCTGAATTCTGAAATAAAAAAACACCCTTATATACAGAGTATAAGAGCGTTGCACCTGTTCGGCATCCACAAATTCGACCCGGAAGTATACCAACATACACTTTCGACTACCGCTGCTTATACCACCGATAAAAAAATACTTTATCAGTTTATTAACAGAAATTCAGCAGAAACAACAAAAAGTGAATTAAAAACTGATTATCAATACATTAACAAGGAAGAAAAACATAAAGAAGTCTTCGGTAAAATTAAATCTGAACCCACCGAACTTCCCAAACCTGTATATATAAACGGTGAGTTGAACAGAATTTTATTTGAAGAGGAAGATAATTTTCTGAATGAAAAAAGTGAAGTCATTGATCTTGAATCTACATTGGAATCAGGGCAAATCGTTACCCAAAATAAAGTAATTGAAACTGTTGAAGTAGAAACACCTCCTGAAGAAACGGAAATTATTGATGAAATTCAATCAGAAACACAGGAAGATCCAATTTCCGAAACCGTTGATAATAATGAACAAATTGCGGTTGATGTTTCTGATGCAGAAGTTAATTTTCAGGAAACTGATGAGTTCTTACCGTCAACTCAACCAAGTATTTCTGGAGAAACCGAAATCCAACAAACAGAGAATGTATCAGTAGAAACAGTTATTGAAGAAGAAGAAAAAATTTCTGAGAAAACCGATACGGTAGAAAATCCGGCTGAAATCAGTTTTCACGGTACGGAAGAATTTTTTGCTGATATCAAAATCGCACCTAAATACTCAGAACCAATATCTTACAAAGCTCCTGAACCTCAACCAAACAAACATGAGATCGAGATGCAGCGCCTTATTGCTGAAGTGGAAGCAAAAATGAAAGCGGGCAAAAAAGTAAAAGCAGAGGAAAAGGAGGAAGAAATTTCAAACACTGACGTTAACTTCTCTGAAACTCAGAATTTCAATATTGCCCAGCCTGAACCATCTGTTTCAGAAACCAAAAACACAGAAATTCTGGAAGAAAAAATTGAAATCCAGGCAGAGGAAAAAGCGCATAATACCATTGAAAACACGAGTTCATCACAAGAAAGAGGATGGAAACCAATGTCTTTTTCAGGCAACACTCCTGACGCGTTAATTGGTAATACGGAAAATAAACCAGAGCAAAAACCAGTTCCTGAACAGCCAAACACCACAAATGACCAACCAAACACGTCATCTGAAAAAACTGAAATTCCAGAAGAAAGACCTGTCTTCAATGTTTCATTTTTCTCTCAGAATTTAGCGCCGATTGAATCTGAAACTGAAAAAGAAGTTGCAGAAGAAAAAACAACACCGGAAGAAAGCAACGTTCCAACTTTCATCAACACTTGGCAAAACTGGCTAAAAATCGACAGAAGCAAAATCGAGTCAGCCAAAAAACCGATATCAAAAGCAGAAATAAAAAATACAGTCATTGAAAATTTCATCGTAAAAGAACCGAAAATTTCAAAACTTAAAGAAGAATCTGATTTTGTCGTGAAGGAAAAAAGCGATAATATTTCGCACCTGATGACCGAAACGCTTGCTAAACTTTACGTTGAACAGAAACTGTATTCCAAGGCCATCAAAGCGTACCAGATCTTATCGGAAAAACATCCGGAAAAAGAAGCACATTTCGCCGAACAGATCAATTACGTTAAAGATTTAAGACAAAACAAATAACCTAAACCTCATGAAAATGGATGCGACACTTATTATCGGACTTATATTGTTGGGATTATTAGCCGGCTATTTAAGCGGTTTGGTGGGCATTGGCGGAGGCATTGTGATGGTTCCGGTTTTGGTCTTACTCTTCGGATTTACGCAACATAAAGCGCAGGGAACCACTTTGGCACTTCTAATTCTTCCTGTCGGCATTCTGGGCGTGATGAACTATTACAAAACAGGAAATGTCGATATTAAAACAACACTTCTACTCTGTGCAGGTTTTGTTTTGGGAAGTTATCTGGGAAGTAAAACCGCGATTACACTTTCACAAGAAATGCTTCGTAAAGTTTTTGCAATTCTCATGCTGGTCGTCGCTGTGAAGATGTTTTTCCAGAAGTAAAAAAATCCGCTACTCTAGGTTTTTACGGTCAACCGCATCTACATTAATGACTTTTGCGTTTCGGTCTGAATTAAAATTCCGGAATTTCTGCCAAAGTTTTTTTCCTAAAACAAGAACGGTAATTATCAGTGCAACAGCAGCGATAAATGCAATTACAGGTGCTGCTAATGCCAGAAACGACATAATTCCTGCACCGGCTGTTTCGGTAGTTGCCACAACTGAATTCCCCAAGCCACCAGTTGTGGCGGTAGATGCAGCTCGCGTTCCCGCAAATCCCGAACTTATTGCTGCTGCAGTTCCGCCGCCTGCAATTAAAGCTAAAGCCCATTGCGGAAAAGTTCCGATATCGGCGAACTGGCTGGCAAACATTACAGAACCGGCGATTGTAGCCAAAGGCACTGAAATCGTATCTAAAAGGTGATCGATAAAAGGAATGTAATAGGCAAGAATTTCAGCAATCATTGCAATTCCTGTGGTAATAAGTGTAGGCAAACCGGCTAGCCACTCAAAACTTTCGTTCATAGGAATCCAGCCTAAGTAAGAAGCCAGACTCACCGCAAACATGGGCATAAAAACCCTGAAACCTGTAGCTGCGGCAAGCCCGATGCCGATGAACGCGCTGATGATATAAGGAAGAAAAGGAATTTGATCTGACATTATTTGTTGAATTTAGATTTAACAAACCAAATTTACAAAATAATGTATTCCGAGCTGGAATTTTATTTTTTTGATTTACAAAGTGTTATGAAATTTTCTTCCAGAGATTGAAAACTGACTGGTTTTTCATTTGAAACCCAGAAAATCATCGAAATTGAGTTTTTCCCAAAAGCGTCGGTAAAAGTTTCTTTGTTCAGTCGGTAAGTTTCGCGAAGCAATCTTTTGATTCGGTTCCGGTCAACGGCTTTCTTAAAATACCTTTTTGAAACAGAGACGCCAAATTTTTGGTTTGAAACAAGAAAACCTTCCTGAGGTTTTTTCTCGAGATCAATAGAAATGATCCGCAAATTTCCACAGGTCTGCCATTTTCCTTTTGCGAAAAGAAGATCGATTTCCCTTTTATGTTTAAGTTTTTCCTCTTTAGGAAATTTGAAATCAGTCATCTGTTTTCTTGAGAAGGTGGTTAATAACTTCGGCTGCGGCATACAACCCAAAAATTGCGGGCATAAAGCTGCTTGTTCCGTAAAAAGACCTTTTAAAATTTGCGCCGTCGGTCATTTTCAAACTTTCTTCATTCTGAATTTCGTTGGAAAAAACACAGCGGATCCCTTTGTTTATCTGTTCTTTTTTCAGGCGTTTGCGAACATTTTTAGCCAAAAAACAATTATAAGTTTTGCTGATATCGCGAACCATAACCTTCGAAGGATCCATTTTTCCGCCGGCTCCCATACAGCTAACAATCTTTATTTTTTTTCGTTTCGCGGTGATGATAAGTGCAAGTTTTGGCGTCACACTGTCGATACAGTCGAGAATATAGTCGAATTTTTCACTGCCAATCACCTCCTCCATTCTTTCTGGATTCAGGAATTCGTTAATTTTAGTCAGCTGAAGTTCAGGGTTAATATCGAGAAGTCTTTCTGAAACCACCTCAACTTTAGATTTCCCAACAGTTGAATGAAGCGCGGGCAGCTGACGATTAATATTCGTAATATCTACAGTGTCACCGTCAACTATGGTCATTTTACCGATTCCCGAACGTGCCAGAAATTCAGCAGCAAAAGAACCTACCCCTCCCAAACCTACCACGAGGAGATTGGCGTTCTGAAGTTTTTCAATTCCCTGTTCTTTGATAAGAAGCTCTGTTCGCTCCAGCCATTTTTTCTGCATTTTTATATCGGAATTTGTAAATTTTTGAGATTTTCTTTGATTTTCTGTGTTAAATCTTCTAAACTGATCTTTTTGAGGTCTGCAACTTTTTGATAGAGCTCCTTGATTTCAAAATTTGAAGAATCGGTTTCCAGAAATAATTTTTCGGTCGGAAAGTCTTTTAAAAATTCCTGCAAATTTACATTATACAAAACTGATTTTCCAAAACTTAAACAGAAACCGTTTTTCAGGAGATCGTCACCAATCGTTTTCCTTTTATTGAAACCGTGGACAATCATGGGAACTTTAGCCATTTTTCGGAACTGAAGAAGTTGCGAAAATCTTTTCACACAGTGAATAATTAAAGGTTTCTGAAGCGAATTGGCGATCTCGATCTGGGCTAAAAAAGCTTTTTGCTGAAGTTTTTCTTCAACATCAATTAAGCCATCAAGTCCGCACTCGCCGATTGCTACACAGTTTTTATGGGCAGAAATCTTCAGCAACCAATTTAACTTTTCTTCAAAATCATCAGCAACAGCATCAGGATGAATGCCCGCAGAAAAGTAATTTTCTGGCGGAATTTCATTGAATTTCAAATTATAAATCCCCAAATTTTTACCTGCATCGTGGTGATGGAAATCGAAAAAACCCATCCTCAAAATTATTAAAAAAAAGGCCTTAAAACATTAAACATTCGTTTGAAATTTCTTTATAATTTCTTAACTTTACGTAAAATAACAAAAATGAAGAAGAAATTTACCGAAAAGCAGATTCATATTTTGGATGTTGCCGAAAAATTAATCGCCAAAAAAGGATTTGAAGGAACCTCGATCCGCGATATTTCTTCTCACGCGAATATTAACGTAGCCATGATTTCTTACTATTTTGGATCGAAGGAGAAAATGATGTCGTATCTCTACCGATACCGCGTGATGAAAACCAGAGAGAGTTTTGCCGAATTTGCGGAAGTTATTAAAGACGGTAAACCCGAAATGCAGATGAAGGAACTGGTGAAATATGTAGTTAACCAGCTTTTTAAATTCAATTATTTCCATGGTTTTGTGACCCAGGAACTTCGCCATACCGAGCATCTTAAAGATGATTTACTCGAATTTTACACCACTTTTACGTCGAAACTTGATGATGTTATAAAAAAAGGAGTGGCTTCGGGTGTATTTCACCACGCACCAAAACCTGAAGATATTCTGACCTTGATTTTGGGCTCATCGCTTTTCGTCATCAGAAACAAAAATTTCTACGAATTATATGTCGCAGGAAAAGAAGAAAATTATCTGCGTGATGCTGAACAGAAAGTCCTGGCTAATCTTTTGGTGACTGTTTTTTCCGTTTTGGGTTATAACGCGTACTGATTTCACCGCAATTTTCTAGTAAAACATCAAATGCTGATAAATTATTAGTTAAATTATCATAAAAAAAAATCTATTGATAAAAAAATTATATTTTTGCAGACTGAACCGCAGAAGATGAAAATCCATCATTTTCGCTTTAATAGATTTATGAAAAAATATTTGATAGTACTGCTTGCTTTTTTTGCTTTATCGGCCTGTAACAAACAGCAGGAAATGGCGATGAAAAGCGCAGACAAAGATTATATCCTGAAAGTTGCCAACGAGAACTTCGAAAAGAAAAAATGGACCGACGCGCTTGCGCTTTACGAAAGACTTTCGAACCTTGTTGCCGGTACCGACGATGCGCCAAATGTTGTTTACAACTCAGCCTACGCCAACTATTACGATAAAAATTACAAACTCGCAGGCCACCAGTTCAAAAATTTCTCGGTGACTTTCCCGCAGGATCCACGCGCTGAAGACGCGGCTTACATGTCGGCACTTTGTTATTACGAAGGATCAATGGATTATAATCTTGATCAGACGAGTACTGAACTGGCAATTAATGAACTCCAGAACTTCCTGAACAATTATCCGAATACAGAGAAATCTAAAAACATTAACGAACTCATCGATGAGTTGAGTTATAAACTGGAATTCAAGGCTTACGAAAACGCCAGACAGTATTATAAAATGGCAGATTATAAAGCAGCGAATGTCGCTTTTGAAAATGTTCTGAATGATTTCCCAAGTACCAAACTGGCTCCGAAAATCTACGAATACATTTTAAAATCGAAATACGAACTTGCTGTAAATTCAGTTTATGATCTTAAAAAAGACCGTATTGAAAATGCTTTGGCCTTCACAAAACAGGTAGAACGCGATATGCCGAACACCGAAAATGCGAAAACCGCAGTTGATCTAAGAGCTAAACTTCAGAAAGAAAAAGAGAGCTTCCTGGAATTGGAGAAGAAAGTAGAACTTAGAAAAAAGGAACTTCAGGATAAACAGAAAGAGGAAGAAGCCAGACTGAACCTGGAAAAAGACCAGAGAGAAGCCGAGAAGAAAGCCAGACAGATCAAAAGAGACAGCGCGGCGCTTAATACCCCTGCTCCTGCAGCAACTTTCAATATTCAAAAATAAGCTGTATATTTGCAGACTCTAAATAAAATAATTCACTGAAAATGAGCGTTAAAGATTCTAAAGCCGAATTAAGTACTATAACTTACGACAAAGATAAAATTGAAGAAAAAGTGGGTTCTATCTACGAAGCCATTGTAATTATGGGGAAAAGAGCAGAGCAGATTAATGCTGAAATCCGCTCAGAACTTCATAATAAATTAGATGAATTCGCTGTTCATAATTCTACTCTGGAAGAAGTATTCGAAAACAGAGAACAGATCGAAATCTCAAAACACTACGAAAAACTTCCGAAACCTACTTCTATCGCAATCCAGGAATGGCTTGATGATGAAATTTATTTCAGACATACGGACGATAGAAACTAATCGCAGCGTTTTACAGACAATATAAAAAATCGCACTAGCACTATTGCTTCTGCGATTTTCTTTTTTTGCAAAACTTATACTGAATCATTAGAAATGGTATATCTAAAAATTTAAGTAAATTCGTTCGACTTTAAAACACTCGAAATGGCAATTCAGGAAAAAAAAATCCTCATCTGTGTTACCGGCGGAATTGCCGCATACAAAATCAATTACCTCATTCGCGACCTTGTAAAAAAAGGAGCGGAACTGCAGGTTTTAATGACACCTTCAGCGGAAAAATTTGTTTCTAAACTCACGCTTTCCACACTTTCTAAGAAACCGGTTTTTTCAGATTTCTATTCAGAAAACGGCACCTGGAACAATCACGTGGAATTTGCACTTTGGGCAGACTTAATTTTAATTGCGCCCTGCACCGCCAATACTTTGGCTAAAATGGTTCATGGCATTTGCGATAATTTGGTGATCGCAACGTATATGTCAGCAAAATGTCCGGTGATGATCGCGCCGGCGATGGATCTCGATATGTATGAACATCCCTCAACCAAACAGAATTTAGAACTGGCTGAAGATTTCGGGCACATCATTATTCCTGCTGAAACGGGTGAACTGGCGAGCGGACTGGTTGGGCAGGGAAGAATGGCCGAACCGGAAAAAATCTCTAAAACCATTGAAGATTTTTTCACATCAAATACAATTTCGAAAAGCTTAGATGGGAAAACAGTGCTCATTACGGCGGGCCCCACTTATGAATCCATCGATCCTGTACGTTTTATCGGAAATCATTCTTCAGGCAAAATGGGATTTTCTTTGGCGGAAGAAGCGGCAAGACGCGGCGCAAAAGTAATTTTGATTTCAGGACCAAGCTCTTTGGATATTTCTCATCCTAATATCGAAATTCACCGCGTAACCTCCGCGAAAGAAATGTTTAATGAAGTTTTTAAATACTATGAAATTTCGGACATTGCCATCGCAAGTGCTGCGGTAGCCGATTACGCTCCAAAGGAAATCGCCAGCGAAAAAATCAAGAAAAATGATGATTCTTTAACCATTGAACTCGTTAAAAATCCTGACATCCTTAAAACAATGGGCGAAAGAAAATCGAAACAGTTTTTAGTAGGTTTTGCGCTCGAAACCCAAAACGAGGAAGAAAATGCGTTGGGAAAACTCCAGAAAAAAAATCTCGACATGATTGTTCTGAATTCGCTTCGTGATGATGGCGCCGGATTTAAAAATGACACCAATAAAATCAAGATTTTCACTGAAAACGACAGAAAGGAATTTGCTCTGAAAGCTAAAAATGAAGTAGCAAAAGATATTTTAAATGTCGTAGAACAGGAAATTCTGAAATAATATAACTAAATTTCCGTTTTCAACTTTTATCACCAACATGAAGAAACTTTTTACCATATTCATCCTTATTTTCAGTTTTAATTACAGTTTTTCACAGGAATTGCTGGCCACAGTTCAGGTCAATGCGCAGCAACTGGGTGGCAGCAACAACCAGGTGTACAAAACTTTAGAAAAAAATCTTCGCGATTTCATCAACAACACGAGTTGGACAGGAAAAAAACTTCAGAACTTCGAAAAGATAAAATGTAATTTTGCGATTGTAATTACCGAACGCGCGGGAAGCAGCAATTTCAAAGGAAGTATTGTGGTACAGGCCGTTCGCCCGGTTTTCAACACGACTTACGAAACTCCTTTAGTCAATATTAATGACACCAATTTCGGTTTCGATTATACGGAGAATGAAAATCTTGTTTTTAACGAAAGACAGTTTTCCGGGAAAAACTTAATCGATGTGGTAAGTTTTTATGTGTACACGATTTTAGGGTATGATGGCGACAGCTTCAAAGTGCGTGGCGGCCAGCCGTGGTTTGAAAAAGCGCAGAAAATCTCCAACAACTCACAGAATCAGAATTATGCCGGCTGGTCGCTCATCGAGGGAACCCGAACCAGAGCTGCACTGATTGACAACATCATGAAACCGGAGCAAAATACGCTGCGCAACATTTTCTACACCTATCACCGCGCCGGTTTAGACAATCTGGGAAAACAGGACCAGACTTCAGGTAAAAAAATCATCGCTGATGCGCTGATGCAACTGAAAACTTATGAAAATAATTTTCAGATGAATTATCCTATCAATATTTTTATCGACACAAAAAAGCAGGAAATCTTTGATATTTTCAGTAATGGAAGCAATACAAATATTAATATGGCCGACCTAAAGTCATTATTCGTTACGCTTTCACCAAAAGATATCGACAGCAAGTGGAATAAGTGGAAATAAACCGGATGACGGGGAAATTATTGACAATCATTTAATTTCCGACTTAAAAAGCAAAACATTAAATTTGCGTTTAATTGAGTTTCCAAAAAACATTGTAATTCGCCATTTAAAACATGCTTTCAAGAATTTTCATCCAGAATTTTGCTCTTATCGATACGCTCGAAATTACTTTAAACAAAGGGTTACAGGTAATTACGGGTGAAACCGGTGCAGGAAAATCGATTATTCTGGGAGCTTTGCGTTTAATTTTGGGCGAAAGAGCAGACGCGAAATCCATACAGAATTCGGAAACTAAAAGTATTGTAGAAGCCGAATTTGCCATCAACGAAAATCTTCAGTTTTTTTTTGAGGAAAACGATTTGGATTTTGAATCTCAAACGGTCATCCGCCGCGAAATTCTTCCCAACGGGAAATCCCGGGCTTTTGTAAACGATGTTCCTGTAACATTGGATTTACTGAAAATGCTGTCAAAAAAACTTATTGATATTCATTCGCAGTTCGAGACTTCAAACCTTTTCGATGAAGAATATCAGTTCCAGATCATCGACGGTCTTTCGAAAAATAAAATCCTGATTTTAAAATACCAAACGGAGTTTTCAGAATACAAAAAACTGCTGAAGGAATTAGAAAATCTCAAAAATAAGCTGGCAGAAAGCAATAAAGAAAGCGATTACAAAAATTTTATTCTGGAAGAACTTCAGCATGTAAATCTTGATGATCTCGATCTGGAAGAACTTCAGAACCAGGTAAAAAAACAGGAAAACGCTGAAGCAATTACCGATAATCTTTCACAGATTTTTGCAAAACTTGATGCAGAAGAAATCGGCGTTCTCGATTCGATGACCGACATCAAAGGCAAACTGGGGAAAGTAGCCGATCTTTCACACGAATTCACGTTGCTTAACCAAAGACTTCAGGAAAATTTTATTGAATTTAAAGACATCATTTTCGAACTTCAGGACGAGGCTGAAAAAATGGAAACCAGTCCCGAAATCCTGCTCGCACTGAACCAAAAATTAAATATCGTAAATGCTTTGCTGTTAAAGCATAGTGTTCTCAGTGTTTCTGAATTGATAGAAATCCGTGACAATCTACTGAGCGAACAAAACAGTTTTGCCGATCTGGAAAACCTCATCATCCAACTCGAAAAGGAAAAAACCGATTCTGAGAACCGACTCGCAAAAATGGCCGCCGACTTATCGGCCCACCGCCGGAAGAACATTCCAATTTTTACCAATAAAATTGAAATATTGCTCCGAAAGTTGGGTCTGGAAAAAGCGAAGATTGCCGTAGAACTAAGCGAAAGTGCGAGTTATAATAGTTTCGGGAAAGAAAGTATACAGATCTTATTTCAGGCGAATTCGG
This sequence comes from Kaistella yananensis, assembly GCF_026107505.2. NCBI lineage: Bacteria > Pseudomonadati > Bacteroidota > Flavobacteriia > Flavobacteriales > Weeksellaceae > Kaistella > Kaistella yananensis. The sequence goes on from NZ_JAPCHZ010000002.1 coordinate 144,620, forward strand.
GCTTTCCTTTAAAGCCAATTCAGTCCGCAATTTCCGGTGGTGAACGCTCCCGGGTTATGCTTTCCATTAAAAAACTGATGGCCGAGAACGCAGAACTGCCGACCTTAATCCTCGATGAAATCGATACCGGAGTTTCAGGCAAAGTCGCGGAAGAAATGGGTAACGTAATGAAAGAAATGGCCGAAAATATGCAGCTGATCGTTATTACGCATCTTGCGCAGGTCGCTGCAAAAGGTAACAATAATTATAAAGTAGTGAAAGAAGATGTTTCGGGCAAAACACAGTCGAACATCATTCCTCTAAATCATGACGAAAAACTGCAGGAAATTGCACAGCTTCTTTCCGGCAGTAAAATTACAGATGCTGCCATTTCTCAAGCGCAGGAATTGATGAAATAATCATTTTTCTGCTTCAAAACAAATCTCTTAACATAATAAAAGGGCTTTAATCTCATCTATTTTGTAACAAATCTTGTTGGTTCTTAACTAATGTTTAAAACCATGAAATGTATACAAAATTACTGAAGTTAGAATTCAAGAGTTTTATCAGGAATCCACAATTCGGGGCACAGCTTGCCATGAAAATCCTGATGGCTTTCGCGTATGCCGGAATGAGTTTTACTTTTGTTATGATGGCGGTGGGTCTTTATTTTATTTCAGTCGAAGAGTTAAAGACTGATCCTATAGCACTTTTTTCTCGGTATTTCCTTTACTATGCAGCACTGGATTTGGTTCTAAGGTATTTTATTCAGCAAATGCCAACGCAAAACATCAAACCATTTCTCACGCAAAATATCACCAAGAAAAAACTGGTGAACTATGCCATCCTGAAAATTATTTTTAATTTTTTTAATTGGGGTTATCTGCTTTTTCTGTTGCCGTTTTGCGGTTTGCTTATTTTCCACGGGAGTTATTCTATCGCCGGGGTTTTGATGTTTCTCACAGGAATAATGGCAGTGTTCTATTTCAGTAATTTCGTAAATATTGTATTGAATAAACAGAATCTGGTTCTATATACTGTAGCGGCAATAATGATTATTTTCGGTTTTTTGGAATATTACGGCTACGTACATCTTTCTGCTTTTTCCGAAAAAATTTTTAAGGCTTTTTATGGAGTTCCTGGTGTTTTTTTAATTCCTGTACTGCTCGCTGTTGCTGCCGGATACTGGTCTTACCGCAATATTTACAGCAATTTTTATCTCGACAAAGGACTGGAACTCGAACAGGCAGTAGGAAAAACCGAAAATATTGATTTCCTTAACCGTTTCGGGACACTTGGCACTTTCATCAACAATGATATCCGACTTCTGAAAAGAAGCAAAGCCGCAAAGTCTGCGTTATTTGCGGGGATTATGTTTTTATTTTACGGACTTCTTTATTTTTCCGGAAAAGCTTATGCTACAGATTTTATGCGTGTCTTTCTCGGAATCTTTGTGACCGGCGGATTTATGTTTATGTTCGGCCAGCGGGTTCCTTCATGGGACAGTTCCTATTATCCGTTGATGATGACGCAGAAAGTTCCATATAAAGACTATCTGCAAGCGAAATGGGCGCTTGTTGTTCTTGCCACCGCTGTTTCTATGGTTTTGGCGCTGGGTTACCTGCTCATCAGCTGGGAATTTTATCTTACCATTTTTGCCGCCGGACTTTATAATCTGGGGGTGAATTCTTACCTCACGCTTTTGGCTGGAGCGTTTAACAAAAAACCTATTGACCTTAATTCCAGCTCCAAATCATTTGGCGGCGGAGGAAATAATTTTAACATGAAAGTAATGCTGATTATGATTCCGCAAATGGTTCTCCCAATGGGCGTTTTTGCACTCGTGAAATTTTTCGCGGGAATCGAAATTGCGGTTGCAAGTTTGGGAGCTTTAGGCCTTGTCGGATTTTTACTGCGTGATAAAATTTTCGATTATATCGTGAAAATTTACAGATCCGAAAAATATTCAACAATAGAAGCCTTCAAAAAAACAGCATAATTTAAGCTATAAACATGATAAACATTCAAAATATTTCTAAAATTTACGGCAGCAAAAAAGTTCTTCATATTGAATCTCTCAAAATCCCTAAAGGTGAAAGTTTCGGATTGGTAGGGAATAACGGCGCCGGTAAAACAACCCTTTTTTCGCTTTTGCTGGATTTAATAGAGCCGTCATCCGGCTTTGTTGAAATTGGCGGCGATAAAGTAAATGAGAACGAAAACTGGAAAAACAAAGTTTCCGCCTTTATTGATGAATCATTTCTAATTGGTTATCTGACGCCCGAAGAGTATTTTTATTTTATCGGCGAGCTACGCGGGCAGGATAAGACGACGGTTAATGAGTTCCTGAAACAGTTTGACGATTTCTTCAACGATGAAATTCTGAATGCTAAAAAATATGTACGAGACCTATCGAAAGGCAACCAAAAAAAAGTAGGAATTGTTGGAGCGCTTATCGGCACTCCGGCAATCATTATTCTCGATGAACCATTTGCAAATCTGGATCCCTCTACACAGATAAAGCTTAAAAAACTCATCAGAACATGGTCTCAGAATGAGTCAGTTACTTTTCTTATTTCCAGTCACGACCTTGCTCATACTACGGAAGTGAGCGACCGAATTGTTGTCTTAAACAAAGGGGAACTCGTGAAAGACATCAGAACAAATCCCGAAACCTTGCGCGAACTCGAAGATTTTTTCGCCAGTTCCGTCACTGTAGATTAATAAACAAAATCCCTGGAAAATTTTCGGGAATTTTTAATTTACGATGAGTTGATTTACGCTAAACCTCCAACCATATCTTCCGGTTTTACCCATTCATCAAATTCTTCGGAAGTTAAAAGCCCCAGATTAACTGCTTCTTCCTTTAAAGTGGTTCCGTTTTTATGGGCAGATTTTGCAATTTTCGCGGCATTTTCGTAACCTATATGAGTGTTCAGAGCGGTTACCAACATTAACGATTTATCTACGAGCTCTTTAATTCTAGGCTCGTTAGCTTCAATACCTATTGCGCAGTGATCATTAAAAGAAATACAGGCATCGCCTAAAAGCTGTGCAGACTGCAGAAAATTATAGGCAATTACCGGTTTGAAAACATTCAGTTCATAATTCCCCTGAGTTCCGGCAAATGAAATGGTCGTATCGTTCCCTAAAACCTGTGCGCAAACCATGGTCAATGCTTCATTTTGTGTAGGATTTACTTTTCCGGGCATGATGGATGATCCGGGTTCGTTTTCAGGAATTAAAATTTCCCCGATACCGGAACGCGGCCCCGAAGCCAGAAAACGGATATCCTGTGCGATTTTGTATAGTGCAACGGCCAATTGTTTCAGCGCACCATGACTTTCCACGATCGCATCGTGTGCTGCCAAAGCTTCAAATTTATTGGGTGCGGTTTCGAAGGGAAGCCCTGTGAATTCTGAAATATATTTCGCAACCAGAACATCATAACCTTTCGGAGTATTGAGTCCGGTCCCTACCGCTGTTCCGCCGAGAGCGATTTCTTGCAGATGATCTAAAGTATTTGCAATGGCTTTCATCGCATAATCGATTTGGGCAACATATCCAGAAAATTCCTGCCCGAGGGTTAACGGTGTGGCGTCCATGAGATGTGTTCGCCCGATTTTCACAATGTTTTTGAAAGCTTCGGCTTTTTCCTGGAGTGTATTTCTGAGTTTTTCAACAGCCGGCAGTGTATGTTCTACCACTTTTTTATAAGCAGCAATATGCATTGCTGTAGGATAGGTATCGTTCGAGCTTTGTGATTTGTTGACGTCATCATTCGGGTGGATTTCAGACTTTTCGCCTAAAGTTCCGCCGTTATTTACGTGTGCTTTATTAGAAATCACTTCATTCACATTCATATTGCTTTGGGTTCCCGAACCCGTTTGCCAGATAACAAGGGGAAACTGATCGTAAAGTTTTCCTGCCAGAATCTCATCACAAACCGACGCAATCATATCTCTTTTTTGTTCGGAAAGCACGCCTAATTCGGCATTGGTAAAGGCTGCGGCTTTTTTCAGAATAGCAAAAGCTTCAATAATTTCGTGCGGCATACTGGCTTCGGGCCCTATTTTGAAATTATTCCGGGAACGTTCGGTTTGTGCACCCCAGAATTTATCAGCAGGAACCTGCACTTCGCCCATCGTATCATGTTCTGTTCTGTAATTCATCGTAAGTAAATTTATAAAAATTAAAGTTACAATTTTCCTATTTGATGCAGAATTAAAAATTAAGAGATTAATTACAGATTATACATTTTATTAACTAAATTTGGTAAGAAGAAGAAAATTTATGTCAAAGAAATCTAAAAATTTGCTGAGGATTTACAATCGCCTGAAACGGGGTCCTGTAAACATCGAAGTTATTAAGCAGCGGGCTAAGTCTCACGACCTCAATATCTCTGAAAGAACATTATACCGTTATCTGGACGAACTTGAAGATATTGTGCAGCACAATGAAAAACTCATCATTACAGAGGGTGAAAAAAACAAAAAAACCTGGAAGATTGAATATGATGAAAGTTCAGCTAAGCTTAATGAGTTCGACATTCAAAGCTATCTGCTTTTCAAAAACCTCATGCCACTGCCATTGGTAAAATCCCGCAAAGAAACCTTCGTCCGTATCGAAAATCTATTCTATAAAAGTTATAGCAAGAGTAATTTCGAAGACTTTTCGATTTTCGCCGACAGGCAGATATCTAACAGTTATTTCTATGAACTTCTTTCCTTGGACGGCTACCAGAAGATCCTGAATGATGCCATATGGAGCATTCAGAATAAACGGGAAATGAGACTTGTAGAAGTTGGTTACGATTACACTTGTATTCCACAGACTGTCGCTTACCCGATAGACTTCCTCCCGCTGCAGATCCTTTATCACCGGGGCGTTATTCACCTTTCCGGAATCGTAAAAGGGAAGAATAAAATCCTGGCAATCGCTCTGAATCAGCTTAAAAAATATTCCCTTACCAACAATATGTTTGATAACCGGGATCTTTTAGCCGCCCTGCGCCGCGAAATGGATAACCGGTTTGGGATTACCGATAATATGAACAATGAAATTTACGATATCGAAATAGAATTTTCTGAACTGACTGGCGAATTTGTTAAACATCATTTTTGGCACCATTCGCAGAATTTTTCAAAACTCAGCAACGGAAATTATGTTATGACTCTGCGCTGCGGTATTAACCGCGAACTGGTAGGCTGGATTTTCCAGTGGATGAGTAACGCCAGAGTGATCAAACTGCAAATCCTGCAAAGCCTCGTGAAAGAAAAACACCTCGAAATATTAGATAATTACGAATCCGATATGCCGCTTTCTTCAAATAATTCTTTTATGAATACTGAAGCGCTTGACAAAAATTGACATAATCAAGGTTTATCTTTGAAGCATCAAATCACAAATGATGAAAAAGGCATACGAAGTAATACTTCCTTTGCCTTTTTTTGTGACAAAAGTCCTTCCCGCCTTTTCTTTATTATCCCTTTAATTTCATTATTTTTGCACCGTAAAAATTAATTATGGAATTTCACTATCAGGATCCCTTTCCTATTCTTAAAGACGACACCCAATACAGAAAACTGAGTTCAGAATATTTAAAAGTAGAATACCTCGGCGGCAGAGAAATCTTAACCATCGATCCCCGTGCCCTGGAACTTCTTGCTGAACAGGCTTTGGCAGATGTGTCTTTCATGCTTCGGCCTTCGCATCTTCAGAAACTCCGTAATATTATAGATGATCCGGAAGCGACCGACAACGACCGTTTCGTAGCTTATAATCTCCTGCAGAACGCTGCAGTTGCAGTGGAAGGCGCACTTCCTTCCTGCCAGGATACCGGAACAGCAATTTGCGTTGCTAAAAAGGGCGAAAACGTATACACTGGAGCAAATGATGCAGAATGGATTTCCAGAGGAATTTATAATACCTACCAAACCCGCAATCTCAGATATTCGCAAATCGTGCCTTTAACGATGTTTGAGGAGAAAAATTCCGGCTCGAACCTTCCGGCACAGATTGATATTTATGCTACAAAAGGCGAAGAATACAAATTTCTTTTCCTCGCGAAAGGTGGTGGCTCTGCAAACAAAACCTTCCTCTACCAAAAAACAAAATCCCTCTTGAATGATGCCTCACTTGAAGCTTTCATTCGCGAAAGAATTATGGATTTGGGAACTGCAGCTTGCCCGCCTTATCACCTCGCGCTCGTAATTGGCGGAACTTCCGCGGAAGCCAATTTAGCAGCCGTGAAAAAAGCCAGCGCCGGATATTACGATCACCTCCCTACCGAAGGAAACATGGGCGGCCAGGCATTCCGTGATTTGGAATGGGAGAAAAGAGTTCAGCAGATCTGCCAAGAATCCTCCATAGGAGCCCAATTTGGCGGTAAATATCTCACACACGATGTTCGGGTAATCCGTTTGCCGCGTCACGCAGCTTCCTGTCCTGTGGGAATGGGTGTTTCCTGTTCTGCCGACAGAAACATTAAAGGTTTCATCAACCGTGAAGGAATTTTCCTCGAGCAGTTAGAGACCAATCCAAAAAAATACCTGCCGGAAATTCCTCCGCATTTGGAAGAAGCAGTTTCTATCGACCTGAATCAGCCAATGCCGGATATTCTGGCAGAACTTTCCAAATATCCGATTAAAACCCGCTTAAGTCTGAACGGAACTTTAATTGTAGCGCGCGATATCGCCCACGCAAAGATTAAAGAACTTCTCGACAGCGGAAAACCTATGCCCGAATATTTCAAAAATCACCCAATTTATTACGCCGGTCCCGCAAAAACGCCGGACGGAATGGCTTCCGGAAGTTTCGGCCCAACAACTGCCGGCAGAATGGATGTTTATGTAGACGAATTCCAGTCACACGGCGGAAGTATGATTATGTTGGCCAAAGGAAACCGAAGCAAGGATGTCACCAACGCCTGCGCAAAATATGGCGGTTTTTACCTCGGCTCTATAGGTGGACCTGCGGCAATTTTAGCCAAAGAAAACATCAAGTCCGTAGAGGTTGTTGATTTTGAAGAACTTGGAATGGAAGCCGTACGTAAAATCGAAATCGAAAATTTCCCGGCATTCATCATCTCCGATGATAAAGGGAACGATTTCTTCGAATCCATCGCGCATTAATATTTTTTAATCATTTTAAATAGCGAAAAATCACCGGAAATCTTTTGTCTGAAAACAAAAATTATCCTACTTTTGCCTAAAATCTATTCCAATGATGATGTTATCAGCATTTTTCCCGTTCTACCAGTTCCTTTGGACCGTATATTTCCTATGCATGTTCCTTATCGGTTTCTGGTGTATCTTTATGTTTTTCGGTTACGTAATCCCGATTTGGTTGACTTCCGGATTAATGGAATATTTTGGAAAAACAAAACCTTTCGATCCTGAAGACATCAGAAGAAAAACGCTGACAGAACAGGAAGGTGTAGAACTCGTTTACAGCAACCCAAAAGGTCACGGCCCGTTCCTACACAGTCACGACAGCCACGGTCATCACTAGTTGATGTCACTGCTCTCCCACTTTAATTTCCGGGAATAGCAGTCACAAAGCAAAATCATATATACAGTCAGTCTCTAATTTTTTTAGGGACTGATTTTTTTTTGGAGCAACTTTTTACGTTTTTCTTTCCATACAAATACCGGCTTTCCACTCTATCTTTTGCTCCGCCACCCTCCGCAAAAGGATGCCGTTTCAATCCGGGCTATAAAACAGGATGGTTGTTCTAAGGTAAGAAATATTGTTTTCTGCTTTTTTCCTATCTTTGCACCCACAAATTTCTACAAATGTCAAAGTCTCTTATCCCAAAACTCGAAGCCATTAAACAGCGTTATAATGAAGTTGCCGACCTCATTATTCAGCCCGATGTAATTTCCGACCAGAAAAAATACTCCTCGCTGAACAAAGAATACAGCGACCTCGGAAAAATCGTGGCGGTTTTCGATCAGTACAAACAGACTTTGAATACTATTGACGAATCCGACGAAATTATTGCAGACGGATCAGATAAAGAGTTTGTAGAAATGGCCAAAATGGAAAAAAATGAAGCCATCCAGAAAATTCCGGCTCTCGAAGAACAGCTGAAAGTTCTTTTAATTCCAAAAGACCCAGCCGATGATAAAAACGTCATCATCGAATTGCGCGCAGGTACCGGTGGCGACGAAGCAGCGATATTTGTAGAAGACGTGTACAGAGCTTATGCGATGTATTTTAAAACAAAAGGCTGGAAACACGAAATAACCGATTCCAGCGAAGCTTCCAAAGGTTATAAAGAATTAATTTTAAAAGTAGAAGGCGACGGCGTCTACGGAATTATGAAATTCGAATCCGGTGTTCACCGTGTTCAGCGCGTTCCTGAAACAGAATCTCAGGGAAGAGTTCATACTTCTGCCATCACAATAGCCGTACTTCCGGAAGCAGAAGAAGTGGATTTCGAACTGAATCCTGCAGACATCGAAATGCAGACATCGCGTTCTGGTGGAGCCGGCGGACAAAACGTAAATAAAGTTGAGACCAAAGTACAGCTTACGCACAAACCTTCAGGTTTGGTCGTGGTTTGTCAGCAGGCAAGATCGCAGTTGGCTAACCGCGAATTGGCGATGGAAATGCTCCGTACAAAACTCTACGATATCGAACTTCAGAAGGTACAGGGAGATATTGCGGCCCAGAGAAAAACGATGGTTTCCACGGGAGACCGTTCTGCGAAAATTAAAACCTATAATTATCCACAGGGCAGGGTAACCGATCACAGAATCAATAAGTCAATGTACAATCTGGATGCTTATATGAACGGTGACCTGCAGGAAATGATCGATGCCGTAATTATGGCAGAGAATGCTGAAAAAATGAAAGGCGAGGAAGAAAATTATTAAGCATTAAACTGATTTTTTATATATTAGCGCACACTTAAAATATTATCATATGAAAAAATCAATTTTGTTAGCAGGCGTTTTCGCCACGATCGCTTTAGTATCATGTAAAAAAACAGAAGCTACAGTTTCTGATGCTACCACTGTAGATTCCTCAGCAGTTATTGTTGGAGACTCTGCTGCAGTTATTGTTGATGACGATGCAATGCCGGTTATTGATTCAGCTGCAAACGCAGTGGAAGGTGCAGCGAAGGCGACTGGAGATGCCGTAAAAGACGGCGCTAACGCAGTAAAAGATGCTGCAAAAGATGCTACTGATGGCGACGGAGATATCACCAAATAAACCTTTTGTAAAAAAAATTAAACTCACGGTCTTTCCGTGAGTTTTTTGTTTAGTGACAGATTCAAAAAACTTTCGATGAAAAATTCTTAACTTTACCCATCTGTAAATTCAATGAGAATGCGCCACCCGATTAAAAATCAAACTCCGGACTTCAATACAAATTCCAATAATAAACTGCCTTATTTTTTTGAAAAAGACGGTCTGGAAATGAAATCTTCCTACACCGAAAAAGATTCGGAACAGTTAACTGAAAAAGGATATTCTGCGGGAATTGCGCCTTTTTTGAGAGGTCCATACTCCACAATGTATGTTCAGAAACCCTGGACGATCAGACAGTATGCGGGATTTTCAACCGCTGAAGAATCCAATGCTTTTTACAGAAGAAATCTTGCTGCCGGACAAAAAGGATTGTCGGTTGCGTTCGATTTGGCAACGCACCGTGGGTATGATTCCGACCACCCAAGAGTGGTTGGCGATGTCGGGAAAGCCGGTGTTGCCATTGATTCCATTGAAGATATGAAGATTCTCTTCAACGAAATTCCTTTGGATGAAATTTCAGTCTCAATGACGATGAATGGTGCGGTGCTTCCAATCCTGGCATTTTATATTGTTGCGGCAGAAGAACAAGGCGTTTCACAGGACAAACTTTCAGGAACGATTCAGAATGATATCCTGAAAGAATTCATGGTTCGGAATACCTACATTTATCCGCCAACACCTTCCATGAAAATTATCGCAGATATTTTTGAATATACTTCTAAACATATTCCGAAGTTCAATTCGATTTCCATTTCAGGCTATCATATGCAGGAGGCTGGCGCTACACCCGTGCTGGAAATGGCCTATACTTTAGCCGACGGTTTAGAATACGTGAGAACAGGAATTAAAGCAGGCATGAAAATCGACGATTTCGCGCCGAGATTATCATTTTTCTGGGCCATCGGCATGAACCATTTCATGGAGATCGCAAAAATGCGCGCTGCAAGATATATTTGGGCAAATCTTTTAACCCAGTTCAATCCACAAAATCAGAAATCTTTAGCTTTAAGAACGCATTCGCAGACTTCAGGATGGAGCTTAACTGAACAGGAACCATTCAACAATATCACCAGAACCGCCATTGAAGCCTTGTCATCTGCTTTGGGAGGAACCCAGTCTTTGCATACGAATGCCCTTGATGAAGCTATCGCTTTGCCCACTGATTATTCCGCGAAAATCGCAAGAAACACCCAAATCATTCTTCAGCAGGAAAGCGGAATCTGCGATGTAGTGGATCCGATGGGTGGAAGTCACTTGGTTGAAAGCTTAACGCAGCAAATGATTGATGAGGCAATGAAATTCATTGATGAAGTGGAAAAAGAAGGCGGAATGACCAAAGCCATCGAAGCAGGAATTCCGAAAATGCGAATTGAAGAAGCCGCAGCCAAAAAACAGGCAAAGATCGACAGCGGAGAAGAATTTATCATTGGTGTAAATTCATTTAAATCCACCCAAAAACAGATGGAACTCGAGATTCTGGATATCGATAATTCTGAAGTTCGGAGAAAACAGATCGAAAGACTCCAACAGATAAAAACAACGAGAGATGCTGAAAATGTTTCAGAAATTATCATCAAACTTAAAGAAGCCGCCAGAACAGGAAACGGAAATCTTCTTGAAATCTGCATCGAAGCCGCAAGAAGAAGAGTAACTTTAGGTGAAATGAGCGATGCGATGGAAGAAAGTTTCGGAAGATACAAAGCCAATATCAGAACCATACAGGGAGTTTACGCCATGAATGCCAGCAAAAACGAATATTTTGAAAAAGCCATTTCCTTAGCACAGAAATTTGAGGATGAGGAAGGCAGAAGACCAAGAATCATGGTCGTGAAAATGGGTCAGGACGGCCACGACCGCGGTGCAAAAGTTGTTGCTACCGCTTTCGCGGACATGGGATTTGATGTGGATGTTGCACCTTTATTCCAGACACCGGAAGAAGTTGCCAGACAGGCGGTGGAAAACGATATTCACATTTTGGGAGTTTCTTCTTTGGCTGCCGGACATAAAACGCTCGTTCCGCAAGTAGTGGAAGAACTGAAAAAACTGGGCGCAGATGATATTACCATCGTGGTTGGCGGGGTAATTCCGCAACAGGATTACGATTTCCTTTACCAAAACGGAGCCGATCATATTTTCGGTCCGGGAACCAATTTACCGAAATCGGCGTGCGAGATTTTGGAGAAAATGTTAAGCTAAAATTCGCAGTTCCAGAATTTATTCTATATTTGCACCTGAAAATCAAGTTCAACCAACAAAAAAACAACGAAGCAATGTTCAAATTTAATCAACATTCATCAGTAGGATTGCCTTTTGCAAAGGCAGGGCTTCGCGGTTTGGTACATTCTTAGAACAACAGTATAATGAAATATCAAAACCCGAAGTCGTAAGATTTCGGGTTTTTTATTGCGCAATATTTCAAACTCAAAATAACTTTCCCCGAAATCAGATTTTTATCAGGAGCTTAATCCCGCTTTCCGTTGCAATCTTTTTTTGCCCTCGCTTTTTTCAAGCCTACGCAAAAAAAAAGGATTTCCACTGCAATCGGGGCTAAGGATTACAACTCCAAACAAACTTTGTCAGAAAATTGAAAACTTTGACAAAAAAAACAATCAACAAAAAATCTAGTTGGTACAAATATTTGATGCGAGAGTGTCTAACATCTCACATCTATTATCTAAAATCTAAAAAGATGGGAAATTTAAAACTTAAAGGAAAAGATATACTAAAATTAGGTTATCCAAATAATCAGAGCGTTAACATCGCTTTAGAAGTTATGAAAAGAAACTTCGCAACCAAAAATATTCACCACGTGAAATCTTTATTAAAAGAAATCCAGCAGAATCCGGAGAACTTCGAGAAAGATTTAACATTCGGACAAATCGCAGAAGCTTTGCTTTCATCAAAGAAAACAGAAAAAAGAATGCTCAACACCAATAGAGCAACTTTCCAAATTTTCGGAAATAACATTTCGGATGAAGCAAAAAACCAATTGTACACTGCTTTGAAACTACCAATTGCAACGCAAGGTGCTTTAATGCCCGATGCTCACAGCGGTTACGGACTTCCAATCGGTGGAGTTTTGGCGGTTGAAAATGCGGTAATTCCTTACGGAGTCGGCATGGATATTGGCTGCAGAATGTCGCTCAGTATTTTGGATACCCCGATTTCATATCTCGACGGAGCAAGAGACAAATACGAAAAAGCGCTTGCCGAACACACCAAATTCGGAATGTACGAAACGCACAAATCTCATGTCGATCACGAAATTTTCGAAAGAGATACGTTTAATTTAATTCCGGTTTTGAGAAGATTAAAAGGAAAAGCCATCAAGCAAATGGGAAGTTCCGGCGGCGGAAACCACTTTGTGGAATTTGGAGAAGTGGAGATTACGGAAGAGAACGAACAAATCAATCTTCCAAAAGGAAAATACCTCGGAATTCTTTCACACAGCGGTTCCCGTGGCTTGGGAGCCGAAATCGCCCAGTATTATTCACGAGTAGCGACAGATCAGTGTCCGTTGCCAAAAGAAGCGCAAAACTTCGCCTGGCTGGATTTGAACACGCATCTTGGAATAGAATACTGGACAGCGATGAATCTCGCGGGAGATTACGCATCGGCCTGCCACGACGATATTCACAGAAGATTGGTAAAAGCAGTTGGTGGAAGAGTGAGAGCCAGAATCGAAAACCATCACAATTTCGCGTGGAAAGAAATCCATAACGGAAAAGAAGTGATTGTTCACAGAAAAGGTGCAACTCCCGCCAACGAAAATGAGTTGGGAATGATTCCCGGTTCGATGACAGCAAAAGGATTTATCGTTCGTGGAAAAGGAAATCCGGATTCTCTGAACTCAGCTTCGCACGGCGCAGGACGGGCTTTTTCTAGAGGAGAATGCAGAAACCGTTTCAGCCAAAATGACATTAAAAAAGAATTAAAACTTAAAAATGTCACCTTAATAGGCGGAAACGCGGAAGAAGCACCGCTGGCTTACAAAGACATCAATGAAGTGATGAATGCGCAAAGCGAACTGGTCGATATTCTGGGAACTTTTCAACCCCGAATTGTGAGAATGGATAAGTAAACTTTACAGTTTGTCATTCTGAACGAAGTGAAGAATCTCAAAAATTCAGTTGTGATTCCTCCTTCGTCAGAATAACAGTTAATAAATTAAAAACAATGGACAAAATAATACAAATAACCTCGGGAAGAGGACCTTTGGAATGTCAGTGGGTATTTGCCAAAGTTCTGAAGGTCTTTCTTGAGGAAGCAAAAAATAATAAAATCGATTACGAGATCATTCACCGTGAAAATGGCGATGAAAACCTGACGTTGAAATCCGCAACCTTACTTTTAAAAGGAAAAGAAGTGAACGGGTTTTTGGAAACCTGGATCGGAAGCATTCTTTGGGTTGGCAAAAGCACTTTCAGAAAACTACATAAACGAAGCAATTGGTTTATCGGAATTTTTGAACTCGAAGGTTTGGAGAAAACTGAATTTAGTGAAAAACAAATTCAGTTTCAAACCGCGAGAAGCCAGGGAAGTGGCGGACAAAACGTGAATAAAGTGGAAACTGCAGTTCGGGCAACGGATCTGAAAACCGGACAAAGCGTTTTCGTGCAGGATTCCCGTTCACAATTGGAGAATAAGAAGCTTTCTGTTATCCGATTGAAAGAAAAAGTAATGGCACTTCATTTTCAGCAGTTGGAAAGGAGAGTGCAGGAAACGTGGAACAATCATTTAAATGTTCAGAGAGGAAATCCGATTCGGACATTTTCCGGAACCGATTTTAAAAAGAATCATCAGGACAGATCTTTCAAAAAAGATAGAAATCGCCTGAAAAACGAATTAAAAAATTACAGAAATGAACTTAACTAAAAACAAATATTACTTCGAAGCGTTGGATAATTATCCGTACAGCTTGCCGGATTGCCTGGAAGCCTTGAATTATGCGCTTTCCTACGACCCGGAAGACGCGGATTCGCTTTGTCTGATGGGAAGAATCTACAGCGAAATGCTTCTGGATTATGAAAAAGCAAAACTCTATTTTGAAGAAGCGATGCAATGCGATGTGACCAATTTAAATACTCCAAAATATTACATTAAATGTCTTCTAGATAATGAAGATTTTCAGGAAGCCGAAAAACTCATTAATTATTCTTTAAAAATAAAAGGAATTGATAAGTACTCGATCTTGTATTACAGAGCCTTACTTTCCGAGATGAGAGGAAGTTTCACAAATGCATTACATTTTTTGAAAGAAACGGAAAAATATTGCTTCAATTCACAAAGTTTGGAATCAGTGAAAGAGCGAAAGAAATTCATAAAATCAAAAATGCCGAAGAAATCTAAAAAAGTGAAGGAGACGAAATAAGTCTCCTTTTTTTATTGAGTGACTGAGGAAATTAACTCTTCAATCTCCAGTTTTTCTTGTACATATTTTTGCTGCAATTCCGAATGCTCTCCCATTCTTCTGTAATATTCCAACGCTTTTTCACCAAAGAATTTTTTGTGGAAATCTGAAACTTCTGGAACATTCGGGAAAATTTTATGAAAAAGCATTTCGTAATACGCCTGAAACTCGCGCTCGTTTTTGTCTTCAACTAAATTTTCCGGTGCTTTCTGCCGGACGTGCAGCATTTCGTGAGCCAGCATATTGACGACTAAGTTCAAGTCAAAATCGAAGAGGTTTCTAGGAATCATCACCATCTGCATTCCGCCGATTTCGCCTTCTGCGGTGAGCAACATTTTGTTGGGTTCCAGTTCGGGCCGGAAACCGAAACCTGCAAAATTTTCATGTTCCAAACCGAAACTGCTGATAACGAAATTGGCCGCATCAATAATCTGGTCGTGCTGTTTGTAAGCTTTAAGATGATCCGTAATGTTTTCTAAATTCATTTGATTACTGATTTTGTTTGGAAACTCACTCTGCGGCCGTGATCGCAGCGGTTACCCCACAAGGAGGCGGCGGAACGAAGTGGAGCCGCCGACTGAGGAGTATGAGCGGAGAGCGCGAATTGTCCGCCCTAAAAATAATAAAAAAAACGTGTCAGAAACACGTTTTAATTTTTTAGAATTCGATATCCACTTCCAGCTTCTCGGCGAGCAGTTTCGAAATTTTCACCTTAAGCGGCTCGATATCAATATTCTGCATCGCATCATTTGCAAAAGCATATAACAACAAAGCCTGGGCTTCTTTTTTAGAAATTCCGCGGGCACGCAGGTAGAAAAGCGCATCTTCATTGAGCTGACCAACGGTACAGCCGTGCGAACATTTCACGTCATCAGCAAAAATTTCAAGCTGCGGTTTGGTATCAATCATCGCACCTTCGTTGAGCAAAATGTTGTTGTTTTGCTGATAGGCGTTGGTTTTCTGTGCAATTTTATCTACAAAAACCTTCCCGTTGAAAACACCGTGAGATTTATCTTTGTAAATTCCTTTGTAATTCTGGTAACTCTCGCAGTTCGGTTTTTTGTGGTGAACGGCGGTGTGATGATCTACCGTCTGCTCGCCTCCGATAATCGTAATTCCGTTCATGAAAGAGTTGATATTCTCCCCGTTATGAATAAAATCGAGGTTGTTTCTTACGAGTTTTCCACCAAAAGTGAAAGTGTTCACCGTGGTTAAACTGTCGCGTTCCTGCTTTGCAAAAGTGTGATCCATCAGGTACGAAGTATCGCTGTCGTTCTGCACTTTATGCCAGTCTGCTTTTGCGTTCTGGTACGTGAAAATTTCGGTCACCGAATTGGTGAAAACAAAAGTATCGTCAAAATTATGATGACTTTCAATAATTTCTACTTTGGAACCTTCTTCAGCGATTAACAGATTCCTGGTATTGTAAACGGCGTTTTCATCCTGATTCTGAGAAATATAGAAGACATGAATCGGTTTTTCAATCACCATATTTTTCGGAACTTTCAGGAAAAATCCCTGTTTGCAGTAAGCCAGATTCAGGTTGGTAAAAGCCAGCTCTTTGGAAGCAATCGTATTGAAATATTTCTCGAAAACTTCTTTGTGTTTTGCGTCATTCAAAGCAAAATTAAAGGAAAGAAATTCCACATTTTCGATGGAAATTTTTGAAAGTTCTTTGTGCAGTTGCCCGTTAATAAAGACAATCCAGTCGAAGTTTTCTTCACCTAAATGAAGTGCATCAATCTGTTCTTTGGTAATATTGTGGGACTCTTTCGGAAAAAAGTTATAATTTTTCTCCGAAATCTCCTTCAGGTTGGTGTATTTATATTCCTCGTCTTTTTTAGTGGGGATGCCCAGTTCAAAGAATTTATGTAAAGCCGATTTCCTCTGGTCATCCAGAAAACGGTGTTTCAGGGTTTCTAAAAAAGCGGCGTGGTTATTCTGTATATTTTCTAAAAGTGCCATATTAATTTGTTTGATGATGTTTGATTTGTGGTTGTTTTTTTTAATGTTTCCCGGGTTCAGAACCCATTAAATTTTCAAACCATTTCAAACTAATTCAATAGCCAGTCGTAGCCTTTTTCTTCCAGTTCCAGTGCCAGATTTTTATCACCGGTTCTGATGATTTTTCCATCAGCTAAAACGTGCACAAAATCGGGCTGAATATAATCTAAAAGTCTTTGGTAGTGAGTAATCACCAAAACTG
Organism: Kaistella yananensis; assembly: GCF_026107505.2. NCBI lineage: Bacteria > Pseudomonadati > Bacteroidota > Flavobacteriia > Flavobacteriales > Weeksellaceae > Kaistella > Kaistella yananensis. The sequence goes on from NZ_JAPCHZ010000002.1 coordinate 161,476, forward strand.
CATTGCCTTCATTTCTGAATGAATTTACGCCATCGGCAACAATTCTTAGCGCATCAATATCCAAACCGGAATCGGTCTCGTCCAGAATAGCTAATTTCGGATTCAGCATCATCATCTGGAAAATTTCGTTCCTTTTCTTTTCGCCTCCTGAAAAACCTTCATTTAAAGATCTTGAGAGAAAATCTCTCTTGATTCCCAATTTTTCTGAGTTCTCACGAATCAGTGCCAACATTTCCTTTGCGGGCATTTCTTCCAAACCTTTCGCTTTTCTGGTTTCATTAAGAGCAGCTTTAATAAAGTTCGTCACCGAAACCCCGGGAATTTCTACAGGATACTGAAATGACATGAAGATTCCTTTGTGTGCGCGGTCTTCAGGAGCATCTTCAATAATATTTTCACCTTCAAAAAGAATTTCTCCGGCGGTAACTTCGTAATCTTCTTTCCCGGAAATAACCGATGAAAGGGTAGATTTTCCGGCACCGTTTGGTCCCATGATGGCGTGAACTTCGCCCGGGTTGATCTGTAAATTGATTCCTTTTAAAATTTCTACGCCGTCTTCTATTTTAGCGTGTAAGTTATTGATATTTAGCATAATGTAGTTCTGTTTTGTATTTTGTTCAAATGTAACAATCGGTTCTGAATCTTACTTTAAACTGTTTTTATCCAACTGATCCTTCAAGGGAAATTTCAAGCAATTTCTGGGCTTCGATTGCAAATTCCATTGGAAGTTTGTTTAAAACTTCTTTACCGAAACCGTTCACAATCAATGCAATAGCTTTTTCGGTATTGATTCCTCTCTGGTTACAGTAGAAAATCTGGTCTTCGCCGATCTTTGAAGTGGTAGCTTCGTGTTCTAACTGTGCCGTGGGATCTTTGATTTCGATATATGGGAAAGTATGTGCGCCACATTCGTTACCCATCAAAAGCGAATCGCACTGTGAAAAGTTTCTTGCTCCTTTCGCTGAAGGCATCACTTTTACTAATCCCCGGTAAGAGTTATTGGATTTTCCTGCGGAAATACCTTTCGAAATAATGGTGGAGCGCGTGTTTTTACCGATGTGAATCATCTTGGTTCCGGTATCGGCATACTGATGATTATTCGTCACGGCAATGGAATAAAATTCGCCAATAGAATTGTCGCCTTTCAGAATACAGCTCGGATATTTCCACGTAACGGCAGAACCGGTTTCTACCTGCGTCCACGAAATTTTTGCATTTCTTTCGCAAATTCCTCTTTTCGTTACAAAATTGAAAACACCGCCTTTTCCTTCTGCATCACCTGGGAACCAGTTTTGGACGGTAGAATATTTAATTTCCGCATCATCCATCGCAATAAGTTCTACAACTGCCGCATGGAGTTGGTTTTCGTCTCTTGCCGGTGCGGTGCAGCCTTCGAGATAAGAAACATAACTTCCTTCATCAGCAATCACTAAAGTTCTTTCGAATTGCCCGCTTCCGGACTGGTTGATTCTGAAATAGGTAGAAAGTTCCATGGGACACTTCACACCTTTAGGGATATAACAGAAACTTCCGTCGGAAAATACGGCAGAATTTAACGCGGCATAGAAGTTATCGCCTCGCGGAACAACTTTACCGATGTATTTCTTTACAAGATCAGGATAATTCTGGATGGCTTCCGAAATCGGGCAGAAAATAATTCCTTTTTCCATCAAAGTATCCTGAAAGGTCGTTTTCACCGACACGGAATCCATCACGATATCTACCGCCACACCGGAAAGTCTTTTCTGCTCTTCGATGTTGATTCCTAATTTTTCGAATGTTTTTAAAAGTTCCGGATCTACTTCATCTAAACTTGCCAATTCCGGTTTTTTCTTGGGCGCGGCGTAATATTTAATCGCCTGAAAATCTGGTTTTTCATATTGTACATTGGCCCAGTTTGGCTCCTCCATTTTCAGCCAGATTCTGTAAGATTCCAGCCTCCATTCGGTCATCCATTCCGGCTCATTTTTCTTTGCCGAAATCATTCTTACCACTTCTTCGTTCAGACCGGTAGGAAAATCTTCATACTCAATATCTGTCTCGAAGCCGAATTCGTATTTTTGGTTTTCAAGATCGACCCTTAAGTCGTCTTCTGTATATTTTGACATAATTTTTTATAAACTAAAAGATTCACCGCATCCGCAAGTTCTGTTTGCATTGGGATTATTAAAAATAAAACCTTTCCCATTCAAACCTCCCGAATATTCCAGCGTTGTGCCTGCAAGATACAGGATCGATTTCTTATCGATGATAATTTTAATCCCGTTATCCTCGAAAACCTGATCTGCATCAGTTTTTTCGTTATCGAACTTCAAAACATATTCAAGACCCGAACAGCCACCGCTTTTAACGCCGACTCTTATATAATCTTCAAAAGGCTTAAAACCGTCTTCAGTCATCAACTGAATGGCTTTTTCTTTCGCATGATCGCTAACTTTTATCATTGTTTTTATTTAGACTGATTTTAGATTGCAAAATTACTAATAATATAATGAATATCAAATTTGTGGCGGTATATTTGTCTATCCGACTTATAGAAGAAAGAATTTAACTTTCCGGAACGATCCGGATCAAAAAACCAAACAGCTATTCAATGAAAAAAATCGGTCTTATTATTCTGGGATTATGTTCCCAATTGAGTTTTGCGCAGGCGAACCGTTTCATCTATCAGGTAACAATGAAACCCGACTCTACCAACAGAAACGATATCAAAACTGAACTCGCCTATCTTGACGCTACGCCCGAAAAATCGATATTCTACGGAGAAAAAAGGCTTCAGCGCGATTCTCTATTTACAAAAGTGAGACAAACAGGAAGTTTCAATTTCGACCGGAGCCAAATGCAGAATCTCCGTTCGAACATCGATTTTACAGTGGATAAAGATTTTAAAACAAACACCAAAACTTTTACGTCCCGAATTGCCAGAGACCAGTATGCTTATGAAGAAGACCGGCCAATGGAATGGAAAATTCTAACGGAAACTGCAAAAATTGGAGATTACAAAACCCAGAAAGCTGAAACTCAGTTTGCCGGAAGATCATGGTTCGCATGGTTTACCACCGATATTCCTTTTCAGGATGGGCCGTATAAATTTTCCGGACTTCCAGGGCTTATCGTAAAAGTTGAGGATTCCAAAGGCGACTATTCTTTCGACCTGAAAGAGAGTAAAAAAATCGCAGCAATTCAGGCTTTTAGCCAATCCGGAAATCCTGTTAAAATAAAAAGAAAAGACTTTGAAAAACAGGAAACGCTTTTCCGCAAAGATCCGGCATCTTTCATGCAGGCATCAATGGTTTCGGCAAGAGGAGGATCCGGAATCAGTGCTCCCCAGAGCAGAGGTTCAATGAGAACTCCCGACCCAAACCAGCGCAGGCAGATGGAAACAAGAATGGCTGAAGAGCTGAAGAAAAACAACAACCCGATCGAATTAAAATAAAAGAAAATCCCGGTTCACATCGAACCGGGATTTTCATATCAACTATTGAAAAAACTAAATGTTTTCGGGATTTTTCAGCCATTCCGTTTTTGAAAGATACCTTTCATCGGGATAATAAATAAAGAGGCAGTTCTGGCCTTTTATCGTATTGATGATCGGTTCTGCCAGCGCTCTTGGCACCGACGGACAACCCCAGCTTCTGCCAATTCTGTTCTGGCTTTTAATGAAATTTTCACTCACATAATCGGCACCGTGCATCACGATAGCTCGTTGCAAAGCGGCGTCATTATAGCCCGGATCCAGCCCCAGAAGTTTCAGCGAATAACCGTTGCTGCCATTATATGTATTTTCGGTAATATAAAATCCAAGGCTGCTCTGGTAAGAACTTTCGGTATTGGAAAACTTCGCTGCAAATTCTTCTCCCGTATTTTTTCCGTGAGCAACCAGCGAATTAAAAAGTACTTTTTTCTCTTCAAGATCAATAACCCAAAGTCTTTTCTCGGTAGAGGAAAGCGAAAAATCGCAGACGGTAAGCAAATGGGAATCTTCTGGAAGTTTGCCGGCTTTTTTCAGATTAGTGAATCCTAAATAAGCTTTTGAAAAAACATCAGGATTTAAGGCGTTTATTCCTTCAAAACTGAGGGAGGAAAAAATTTCTTCGCCCGTTATTTTTATTGAATTGGCCATATTTCCGGCTGATAAAATTTTGGCGTGAGCTTTAAGTGAAGTTTTGGTGTCTGAAACTGTCGCTACATCACTTTTATAGAAAGAGGTTGCGACAATAAATACCAAAAACAGTGTTAAAAGAACTTTCTTCATAAAACATTATGTTAAATTGATTTTAGGACCGCAAAACTACAAATAATTAAATATCAAGTGGTTGAATCAATTTTTTTTAACTGTTTTTTATGAAACTTTAACTGATTTGGCTGCATTCGGATTTATTTTATTAATTTTGCGGACGCATGGCGAAATCATTAAAAATATTTTTAATTATTCTAGGGTTAGGAATTTTTATTCTACCCAAACAAACCGTGTTTGCGCAGAAGGTTGAAAATTGTTGTGAGCAGAAATCTAAAAAAGACGAATGCTGCAACACAGAAAAAACCAAACCCTGCCACGAAAGCAATCCGAAAAAAGGTTCTGAGAAAAATGGTTGCGGAAATGACTGTGCCAATTGCCACTCGTGCTCGGTAAATATTGCGCTGAACTATATTTCTCCCGAATCATACACCTCGCAGAAGCAACTGTTCATTAAAAAGATCAGTTATAATTACGAAATTTCTTTTTTTTCCTCAAGTATTCAAAACATTTGGCAACCGCCAAAACTTTGTTAATTTATTGACCGTCAGCCAGAAGAATGTTCTTTTGGCAACACTTATTTTAAATTAACAAATTCAAATAAAATGAAAATTTTACTGAAAAGTCTTTTGATTTTTTCACTCTTATTCACGAATTTCCTTTTTGCACAAACCATTACCAAAGCCACCTTTAAAGTAAAGGGCGAATGCGGCATGTGCAAGGACCGAATAGAAACCACCGCAAAAAAAACAGGTGCAACATCTGCTAACTGGAACGCAGAATCCCAACAACTTACTGTAGAATATGATGCAGCGAAAGTAAATCCCGAAGAATTACTTAAAAAAATCGCCGAAGCCGGTCACGATAACGAAAAATTCAAAGCGCCGGACAGCGTTTACGAAAATCTTCCGGGTTGCTGTCATTACGAAAGAGAGCCTTCTTTTTTAACTGTAACGACTGCAGAAAGTACAAAACCAGTAAAATCGGACAATCAGTTTTTTGTGAGAGGAAATTGTGTTTCGTGTAAAACAAGAATCGAAAAAGCTGCAAAAACTGCCGGCGCCGATGCGGCAGACTGGAATCCTGAAACCCAAACCGTAACGCTGGATTTTAATCCCGCAAAAACTTCAGCTGATGCAATTTTGAAAATGATTGCCGATGTGGGTCATGATAATGAAAAATATACCGCGAGCGATTCCGTTTATAAAAACCTTCCCGACTGTTGTCTTTACGACCGCACATTGCCTTTGGGCGTAAAGAGTGATTTGGTTCACATGGAAGAAAGCCCAGCTCCAAAAAAAGATTTCACCCAACATGCAGATCATGTCGACAAGAGTATTGAAGAGGTAAAACTCATAAAAATGGGGGAAGCTACAGCGCTCAGCAAAAAGGAAACCGGCCTTACGTTCAACATCAGTTCTAAAGAATTATTGAAAGCCGCTTGCTGTAATCTTTCTGAAAGTTTCGAAACCAACGCAACCGTTGATGTGGCATTCAGCAATGCGGTTACCGGAACCAAGCAGCTGAAGATGTTAGGTTTAGACCAGAAATACACCTCTTTAACAAAAGAACTTCTGCCTTCCATCCGTGGTTTGGCGTCTCCTTACGGAATGAATTTAATTCCCGGCAGATGGATTGGCGGAATTCAGCTTACGAAAGGCGGCAGCACTGTGACTAACGGATATGAAAGCATCACCGGACAGATTAATACCGAACTTTTAAAATTTCAGGACAAACCGGAAACTGCTGTAAATTTTTTTGGTGACATCAATGGAAGATTTGAATCCAATATCACTTCCACCAGCAAAATTTCTGATAAATGGAACCAATCGGTACTGCTTCATGGGAACGCGACTTTAGCGAAAATGGATACCAATGATGATGGGTTCCTGGATCAGCCAACCGGAAATCAAATCAATGCTGCATATTTGCTGGATTACAATGATTTGGAAAAATCTGGTTTAGGCTCGCATTTCGGAATCAGTTTTGTAAAAGACGAGCGGTTCGGCGGTCAGACAGATTTCGATAAAAATACAGACCGTTCACAGCAAAGCTTTTACGGAGTGGGAATTGATATTTCTAAATTCGACATTTGGAATAAAACAGGATACGTTTTTAAGGGAAAACCTTATCAAAGTATCGGCTGGATGAATCAGTATACCTATCATCAGCAGGACAGCTTTTTCGGACAGAGAAATTACCTCGGTAATCAGAAAACCTTTTACTCAAACTTAATTTTCGAAAGTATTTTCGGGAATACCAATCATAAATACAAAACAGGAGCAAGTTTTTTGTATGATGATTTCGATGAAAATTATCTGACGCAGAATTTTAAAAGAACTGAGACAGTTCCCGGACTCTTCTTCGAATATACGCTGACCGGTCTTAAATACACCTTGGTTGCAGGCGCCAGAACCGATTTCCACAACCTGGCCGAAACCCAGTTTACGCCAAGGCTGAACTTTAAATACGATATTTCCCCTAAAACAATCCTGAGACTTTCCGCAGGAAAAGGTTTCAGAACAGCCAATATTTTCGCGGAAAACCAACAGTATTTCGCGTCTAACCGCCAGATCGAAATTTTAGGAAACGGCGGAAATATTTATGACCTCAAACCGGAAATTGCTTGGAATTACGGCGCAAGCCTTCAGCAGGAATTCAAGCTTTTCAACAGAAAAGCCACATTGGTTGCTGATTTTTTCCGAACCGATTTCCAGGATCAGGTTTTGGCAGATTTGGACATTTCTCCAAACAAAATCGTATTCTATAATCTTGACGGAAATTCTTATGCCAACAGTTTCCAGACACAACTTGATTTCGTACCGGCAAAAAATCTTGAACTGCGTTTGGCTTACAAATATTATGATGTTCAGGCAGATTATTTAGGCGGAAAAAGAGAGATACCGTTTATGGCGAAAAACAGAGGATTCTTTAATGCCTCGTATGCTACTGATAAAAATGATAAAGGCAGCTTCTGGAGTTTTGATACGACCCTACAGCTTGTCGGCAAACAAAAACTCCCCAATTTAAATGCAAACCCTGCAGAATTTAGACTTCCTGAATATTCCGCGTCGTTCGCTACTTTGAATGCACAGGTTTCGAGAAACTTCAATAAAAATATTCGTGTATATTTGGGTGGAGAAAACCTAACCGGTTACACCCAGGATCAGCCGATTATTGATTCTAAGAATCCTTTCGGCAATTATTTCGACGGCGGAATGGTGTATGCGCCAATTATGCCCGCAAATGTGTATCTTGGTCTGGATGTTTCGTTTTAGTTAAAAACTTAAATTAATCCTTATGAAAAAAATATCAATCGTACTTTTTGCAGCCGCAGCTTTTACGGTTTCGTGCAAAAATACCAAAACAACGGAATCTCAAGCAAAAGATGGTTCAGAAACAGCAACCAGTGCTGCAGCTACTGGCGAAAATCCCCAGAGTACAGCAACAGCAACTACTACAGCAGATCCCAACAGACCAGCGTTGAATCCCGCTCATGGCGAACCATATCACCGATGCGATATTCAGGTAGGTGCACCACTTGACAGCCCAGCTCCGGTTCAGGCTCCCGCCCCACAGGTTATTCCTCAACAGGCGCCGGTAAGTAATAATTTCAATACCAATCCTATTGCACCTTCAGCGGCACCGGCACCATCGGTGTCTTCAACTTCATCATTAGGACCTAAACCAGCGCTGAATCCACCACATGGCGAGCCGCACCACCGTTGCGACCTGCAGGTAGGCGCGCCTTTGACTTAAGAATTTAATTATTAAGGCTTAATACTGAAAACTAGTTGGTAAAATTCATTATATCAACGATGGATAAAGGCATAGAAGAAAGTTTTATGAAACGTGTTTCATAAAACTTTTTCTTTGTGTGAAAAATGACTAAAAAAGCGATGCTGGGCTTGCAAAAGTTTGGATGTTATCCGTTGGGGAAGTCAAGCGGGAAAACAGAGGTTTAAATGCAAAAGCTGCGGAATTTTTTTCACAAATAATCGTCCAGAACAAAGATTAAGAAACAGGTTTGTGTGGTTTAGGAAATGGGTGCTGGAAAGACAGACTTATAAGACTCTTTGCCGAGACAGTGGATACTCCAAGGATACGCTGCAAAGGACTTTTTATCAAATTCTGGAAAGCTCTCCAGTATTAAAAATCATCAAACGGGAAAAAGTCAACTTAAGAATGGATGCCACTTACTTTGCACAGTTTTGTTTGGTGGCTTATCAGGACGATCTCGACGGTTACACTCAATTAATCCGCTTCACAGACGGAGAACATTACGAGGAGATCAAAGAAGACCTGGCCAATCTTTTGTTGTTGGGAGTGAGGCTTGAAAGCATCACTTCTGATGGTGATAAAAGTATTTTGAAGGCGATCAAAAAAACCGACAGGAACATCATCATCCAAAGATGTTTGGTCCATATCCAGAGAATGTGCCTGATTTGGCTAACCAAATTCCCTAAACATATTGCAGGTCAAGAGTTGAGAAAACACGTTCTTTTATTGCTGAAAATCAAAACGCATAACGATCGAATCTGGTGGACACAGGAGTTGAAGGAGTGGTATGAGCGGCATAAAGACTATATCAATGAAAAAACTATTAACACAGAAACAGAACGGTATTGGTACACCCACAAACTATTGAGAAGAACATATTTTACTATAAAAAGGGCGCTTCCCAATATGTTTCATTATTTGGATAATCCAAACATTCCAAAAACAACCAACGGAATCGAAGGGTACTTCAGTCATCTGAAAAACCACCTGGATCTACACAGAGGATTAACGCTGAAAAACAGAATTAACTTCATCAAATGGTACATTTATTTTTCTAACGAAAAATAGAGTTTTTTTAGCAATAAAGTTCATCCGATAATTTAAAAAGGGCGAGAAAATCTCACCCTCAAACTATCGTTTTGAACATTAATCCTATTGCTGAAAGGTTGGTCTCCACCATTGCCTTTTTCCTCTTCGGATTAACAGGCGGAATTTAAACATTAATTTTCTAAAATCCACCAACTATTTTTCAGTACATTACCATTATTAAAATAGAAATTGCGGAATTTATGATTCCGCAATTTTTTTATTTTTTCTCTGAATCTCCTACAAATTCTAAACTTACAGAATTCATACAATATCTCGTTCCGGTTGGCGGCGGCCCGTCATTAAAAACATGGCCCAAATGCGAATCGCAGCGTTTGCAAACCACTTCTATTCTTTCCATCCCATGAGAGGAGTCCCGTTTGTAAGCGGTACCTTCTTTATCGGCTTCAAAAAAGCTTGGCCACCCACAGGTAGAAGAAAATTTAGCATCTGAACGGAAGAGATGGTTACCACAAACCGCGCAGTAATAGTCGCCCAACTCATCAAATTCGTTATATTTTCCGGTGAAGGGTCTTTCAGTATCGGCTTCGCGGGCGATAGCGTACAAATCCGGCGAAAGGATTTTTCTCCATTCAGAATTGGGAACATTCAGTTTCGTACGGTCGGTACGGGAATAATATGGATTGTTTTTTGTAGCAGAATTTTCCATTACTTCTTTATTTTGAGGTTGTTTTACCTGAGAACACATTTGCAGGGAAATGAGCATCAGCATCGAAATTATAATTTTCATTTTTTAAAAACTCATTTTTAAATTATTTAGTATTTAAAACGAATTTAGACTTCAAAATTAGTAAATTTGAAACAATGAACGACGAAGAAAAAAAAATACAGCTCCGAAAATACAAGACCTTTGCTACCGGACTTTTTGTTTTGATGGCGGTAATTTTTGTGGTGATGACGATTCTCGAAAAGAAAAATCCAGCTCACTGGATCGGCTACATCCGCGCTTTTTCCGAAGCAGCAATGGTTGGGGCTTTGGCCGACTGGTTCGCCGTTACCGCACTTTTTAATTATCCTTTAGGCCTTAAGATTCCGCACACGAATTTAATTGAAAACAGCAAGGAACGTATTGGGGATAATCTTGGGAATTTCGTGGTTTCTAACTTTCTTTCTCCCCAAAATATCCGTCCGTATATTCAGAAGCTCAAAATTTCTCACTTTGCCGGCGAATGGCTTTCGAAGCAGCGCAACCAGGAAAATCTGGTGAAGGAACTTTCGAATATCGTTTTGGATATCCTTCATAAACTAGACGATACAGCGGTGGTAAAATTTATTGGAAACAAGGCCAAGGAAATGTCCAACGACATAAAAATTAATCACATTTTAGGCAGCGGAATTGAGTATGTTCTCGATAAAAACGATCATCAAAGGATGATTACCGGTCTTTCAAAACAGATAAAAGATTACGTGCTGCAAAATCAGGAAATTGTGAAAAACCGTGTAAAGAAGGAAAGTTTCTTCCTGATTCCTAAATTTGTAGACGACACCATTGCCGAAAAAATCACTAACGGACTTTCGTCTTTCTTTGAGGAAGTAGAAAACGATCAAAACCACTCTTTACGAAGTGAAATTACCCAGAAACTGTACGCTTTTTCGCATGAAATACAAACCGAAGAAAAATGGGCCGAAGAATTTCGCGGGATTAAAGATGATTTCCTGAACGAAGAAAAACTACAACAATACTCAAAAGACATCTGGGATTCCATTAAAAAATCACTGTCAAAAGAACTGGAAGAAGAACATTCAGCCCTTAAGAATTATATCAAAAAAAATCTGACGGAACTTTCTCAGAATTTAAAAGATGATGAAAATTTCCAGAATAAAATCGATCACTGGGTACGCGTCACCTCATATAAGTACATCCTGAAAAACACGCACCAGGCGGCCAATCTCATCAGTTCAACGGTTGGAAACTGGCAAGGCCGTGACCTCAGCAGAAAACTGGAACTTGAAGTAGGGAAAGACCTGCAGTTTATCCGCGTGAATGGCACTTTGGTCGGTGGTTTGGTGGGTTTGATTATTTATACCGTCGCGAATTTTTTCTTATAATCGGTGAGCGTTTTAACCGCTTTCAAACACCTTTTTGCAGGAGTTTTTTGTTGATATCCCGAATCAGTTCAGGTCCTTCATAGATAAATCCGGTGTAGAGCTGGATTAAACTTGCGCCCGCTGCCAGTTTTTCGAGTGCATCTTCCGCAGAATGAATTCCGCCAACACCGATTATGGGAAAAGCCTTTCCGCTTTTTTCGGAAAGAAAACGGATGATTTCCGTGGAACGTTTTGCTAAAGGTTTTCCTGAAAGTCCTCCCGTTTCTTTTTGATTTTCTGAAATCAGATGTTCTCTTGAAAGCGTAGTGTTTGTGGCAATAACGCCTGCGATTTTCGTGTCTTTTACAATGTCGATGATATCCAAAAGTTGTTCGTCTGTAAGATCAGGAGCGATTTTCAGTAGAATCGGTTTTTGTTTTTCTTTTTTGGAATTGAGTTCCTGAAGTTGACTTAAAAGTTTCGTTAAAGGTTCTTTTTCCTGTAAAGCACGGAGATTTGGTGTATTAGGCGAACTCACATTTACCACGAAATAATCAACGTACGGGAAAAGTTTTTCGAAACAGATGATATAATCGTTCACCGCTTCTTCGTTCGGCGTCACCTTATTTTTACCGATATTTCCGCCAATCAGTACGTTTTTATTTTTCTTTAATCTTTCTACCGCCGCGTCTAATCCGCCATTATTGAAACCCATGCGGTTGATGATGGCAGAATCTTCTTTTAGGCGGAACAATCTTTTTTTAGGATTTCCATCCTGCGGTTTTGGGGTTAAAGTTCCGATTTCAATAAAACCAAATCCAAGATCTGACAGTTCGCTGAACATTTTCGCATCTTTATCAAAACCTGCAGCCAACCCAACCGGATTTTTAAATTTGAGGCCGAAAACTTCACGTTCCAATCTTTTGTCTTCAATAGGTTTCGGAAAAAACAATTTGGTGAGGAATCCGAAATTTTTAAGAAGATTAAAAGTGAAATAATGTACTTCTTCAGGATCGAATTTAAAAAGAATAGGGCGGATGAGGCTTTTATACATTTGTAAAATGGGGTTTCACAAATTTACAATTTTCTGGCGAATTTTATTACTCTCACAATATTTTGAATACATTTGCTTTTCTATTTGGAGAAAATGTGGAACAACAGACTCAATACCATTTCATTTTATACAAGTTTCATTGCCTTCGGTCTGATGATTGTAGAAGCTGGATTTTATACAGAACTCCTGTACCGGTCGCAAGTAATTTTCTTTTATGATGTAAGTTTTCTGCTTACCATCTTCAACATCTTGTATTATAACATGTATAAGAAAAATGCAGCCACCCGGAAACTTTGGCCGCTGGAAATCCTAATCATTCTGCTGGTCATTCTATATTACGCTGCGCGGCTGGAATATAATTTCTTCGATTCCCGAAATCTGCGGTTGGTGAACCAAAGACTGCTGTATCTGTTGATTACGCTTTGTTTTATCAGAGATTTTTCGTGTTTGCATATCAATTTTAAAAGAACATTTATCAATCCTGCGCAGCTGTTTATTTCGAGTTTTATTGGAATTATTTTCCTGGGAACCGCAATGCTCCTCATGCCGAATGCAACTACAAAGGGAATAACAGTGCTCGATGCGCTCTTCACTTCTACCAGCGCTGTATGTGTAACAGGTTTGGTGACGCTTGATACCGCCAAAGATTTTACCGTGTTCGGGAAGATTATCATCCTTGCTCTGATACAGACCGGCGGGTTGGGAATTATGACTTTTGCGAGTTATTTCAGCTATTTTTTCCGGGGCGATTCGTCGTTTGAAAACCAGATCAGCATCAGCGAAATGACAAGTTCAGATAAACTGGGCGATGTTTTCAATACTTTAAAACGGGTTTTGGTGATCACCGTAACCGTAGAACTGGTGGGAGCTGCACTTATTTACCTCTCTCTGGACCTGAGCCTTCTGGGCAACTCCATTAACAATGGAATTATGTTTTCGGTTTTTCATGCTATATCTGCCTTCTGTAATGCTGGATTTTCAACACTTTCAGGCGGTTTAAGCGAACCCGGCTACGAACTTAACTACGCGTTACATGTCGTTATCGCATTCCTTTTTATATTCGGCGGACTTGGTTTTCCGATTGTGTATAATGTCTACAAATACATCCGCCATCTGTTCCAGAATATACTGCTGTCTAAAATAACAAAAGAAAAATACCGGTACACGCCATGGGTCATCAACATCAATAGCAGAATTATTTTGATCACCACTGCGATTCTCTTAGTTGTGGGAACTGTTTTAATTTATTTGTTTGAAAAGGATGGTTCTCTGAAAAACCACACGTATTTCGGGACTGTTGTAGAAGCCTTTTTCATCTCAGCATCTAACCGGACCGCAGGCTTCAACACTGTAAATATGGTGAGTTTAAGCGGCCCCACGATGATGATCTGCTTACTGCTGATGTGGATCGGAGCCTCGCCTGCATCTACCGGTGGTGGTATTAAAACAACAACATTTGCGATCGCCATCCTTAACATCATCGCATTTGCCAGAGGCAAAAACAGAACAGAAGTGTACCGCAGAGAAATCAGTGATAATTCAGTAAAACGCGCTTTTGCGATAATTGCGCTTTCTTTGATGATTATTGGGATTGCCATTTTTCTTCTCGTCCTCACAGAAAAAGATAAAGACCTGATGAGTCTGGCTTTCGAAGTATTTTCAGCCTATTCAACCGTTGGGTTAAGTTTGAATTTAACGCCCACCCTTACGCCGGCAGGCAAAATCATCATCATAGTGGTAATGTTTATCGGGAGAGTAAGTATGTTATCGCTGCTCATCGCTCTTGTAAAAAGGGAAAGGTATTTCAATTACCGATATCCGAAAGAGGAAATTATGATCAATTAAAAAGACATCAACATGAAATATATCGTCATAGGATTAGGAAATTTCGGACTTGCGCTGGCCGAAAAACTTACAAAACTCGGCAACGAAGTGATCGGTGTCGACAGCTCAATGACTAAAGTAGAATCGGTGAAAGAAAAAATTTCGCACGCCATTTGTCTTGATGCGACCGATGAATATACGATGGGCGGACTTCCGTACAAAGACACTGATGTGGTCGTAATCGCAATCGGAGAGAATACCGGTGCAAATATCATGGCAACCGCCATCATCAAAAAGCTACACCCAAACCGAATCATCAGCCGCGCCATCGATCCGCTCCACGAAACGATTCTGGAAGCCATGGACATTCACACAATTATTCATCCCGAAGAGGAAACCGCAGAGAAATGGGCGAAAAAACTTTCCCTGAAGGGGTTGGTTGAATCTTTCGAACTCAGCGGTAAATACAGTATTGTGGAAATCCGCCTCCCGCAGAAATTTGTTGGGAAATCTCCGGTAGAGATCGAATTCCGGGCAAAATATAATCTGGTTCTGGTAACAGTCATCAAAATTCTGGCCGAGAAAAGCATCTTCGGGAAAGTGAAACGGGTCAATGAGGTACAAGGTGTTGTGAACAACGAAACGCCGCTTGAAAAAGGAGATATTCTGGTGTTATACGGAGACAATGATGATATTAAAACTTTCATTAGAGAAAGTAGCAGCGAAGAATAATATCATTCTTTAGGTCTATTTGACATCAGTTAATGAACAAATTTGGAAGCATTCGTGCTAAACAGAAAAATAATTTTATTTTAGCAAGAAAAAATTTTACATTAAGAAAATTCTATTATTGAGTTCCCTAATCTGCTTTCAGACCGCCTTTTCTCAAGTGACAATGACCGGAAACAAACTTGAAAAAGACGGGCAAACCTACAAGATGTTGCAATATCAGGACGTATTTAGAAAACCCGAGGCAGCTTCTTATTTCAAGAATGCAAGGACTAACAATACGGTCGGAAGTATTTTTGCTTACACTGGAGGTTTCAGTTTAGGATTCGGATTGTCTGCAGTTTTATTTGGTCCTAAAAAACAAGTTTATGGCAGCTATGACAGTCATATGAAGTGAAAGCAGATAAAAAGTGTTGCTTGGTTAGTGACGGGAATTGGAGTAGTTCTTATTGGAATCGGAATCCCATTCGCTATTGCGGCTAACAAAAATGCCAAAAAAGCGTTGGAAATTGAAAACGGAGGAGCAACCGCTTTCAAACCTTATTTCAGAGTAGAAACTGCCGGAACCGGAATGGCTTTAAGCTACAATTTAAAAAAAATATTATCCTTAAAAATAGGCGGAATTTTCTTCCGTCTTTTTGTTTTTAATCCGGATCTCCATAGCCCTGATCGCAGCGGCATCCTTTTGCGGAGCGAAGCGCAGCAAAAGATATAGCGGAGAGCAGGTTCCCGGCTTCTGAAAATTAGAATAAAATTCCCTATTTTTGCACAAATACTTAAAAACGATGGCTAAACAGGAAGATGTTTTCAAAAAACTGATTTCACATGCGAAAGAATATGGTTTTATTTTTCCTTCGAGTGAGATCTACGACGGACTTTCAGCGATTTACGATTACGGACAGAACGGTGCGGAACTGAAAAACAACATCAAACAATATTGGTGGAAAGCAATGGTGCAGATGAATGAAAATATTGTGGGAATTGATTCTGCAATTTTCATGCATCCCACAATCTGGAAAGCTTCCGGGCACGTTGACGCCTTCAATGATCCTTTGATCGACAATAAAGACTCGAAAAAACGTTTCAGAGCCGATGTTTTGCTGGAAGACTACTGTGCGAAACTCGAAGAAAAAGCTCAGAAAGAAATCGACAAAGCAGCCAAAAGATTCGGTGACGCTTTCGATAAAAATGAGTTTGAAACCACGAATGCACGTGTTTTAGAATACCGAGAAAAGCAGAAAACCATTCTTTCCAGAATGGCAAAATCTCTTGATAATAATGATCTTGCCGATGTAAAAGCTTTGATCGAGGAACTCGAAATTGCCGATCCTGACACCGGTTCAAAAAATTGGACCGATGTTCGTCAGTTCAACTTGATGTTCGGAACCAAACTGGGTGCTTCCGCAGATTCAGCAACCGATTTATACCTGAGACCTGAAACTGCACAAGGAATTTTTGTGAATTTCCTGAATGTGCAAAAAACTTCCCGCCACAAATTGCCTTTCGGGATTGCCCAGATTGGTAAAGCCTTCAGAAATGAAATCGTTGCAAGACAGTTTATTTTCAGAATGCGTGAATTCGAACAGATGGAAATGCAGTTTTTTGTTCCACCGGGTACCGAACTTGGTTTCTACGAAGAATGGAAACAGAAACGGCTCAACTGGCATTTGGCTTTAGGTTTAGGCGCAGAAAATTATAAATTCCATGATCACGAAAAACTGGCTCACTATGCGAATGCAGCTGCAGATATTGAATTCAAATTCCCGTTTGGATTTAAAGAGCTGGAAGGGATTCACTCCAGAACCGATTTTGATCTGAAAGCCCACGAAAAATTCTCAGGCAGAAAACTGCAGTATTTCGATTCGGAAAGAAACGAGAATTACATTCCTTATGTGGTAGAAACTTCTGTTGGTTTAGACCGATTATTTTTAGCGATTTTCTCCAATTCACTGAAAGAGGAAGTTCTGGAAGATGGTTCGGAAAGAACAGTGCTTTCGCTTCCGCCAGCTTTGGCTCCGGTAAAAGCAGCAATTCTTCCATTGATGAAAAAAGACGGACTCGGCGAATATGGTGAGAAAATCTTCAACGATCTGAAATACGATTTTAACGTTATTTATGAAGACAAAGACAGTATCGGAAAACGTTACAGACGTCAGGATGCGATCGGTACGCCGTTCTGTATCACAGTTGATCACGATTCTTTGGTGGATCATACAGTCACTTTAAGAGACCGCGATACCATGAAGCAGGAAAGAGTTCCGGTGGCAGATTTACGAAGAATCATCGATGAGAAAACTAATTTCAGAAACTTGCTTTCTAAGATTTAAGTTTAAAAAACATATTAAATTGAAGTTCCGGATGCGCTCCGGAACTTTTTTGTTATTTAATCTTAAATTTGTAATTAAAGTTTAAATAATGTTTTGGAAAATTATAAAAGGAATCCTGGTGTTTTTCGCTTTGCTGATCGCACTTTCCTATTCATTTGGCTACGACTATCTTTTCAACGGAATCCGCCAGACTTATTTTCGCGGAGAATCAGGTGCTACAATTCACGACGGGAAATATTTTCCGTCACATACCATCGCCAAGGGAAACACATCGCTCTGGGAAAAAGATGTGCTTTACAATAAAAAGCCTTTATCTAAAGCTTTAGTGGAAGATCTTAAAAACACTGAAACCGCATCTTTTTTAATCATTAAAGACGGAAAACTTCTTCACGAAGAATATTGGGATGGCTACTCCGCAAATTCCAAAAGCAATTCTTTTTCCATGGCGAAAGCCGTAACGGTGTTGCTGCTGGGCAAAGCCTTGGAAGAAAAAAAAATCAGCAGTTTACACCAGCGTTATTCAGATTTTTATGAAAACTATAAAAATGTAGAATTCGGGAAAGATTTAACGGTCGGTGATCTTGCAAAAATGGAGGCCGGACTGAACTGGACTGAAGATTACGGCAATCCTTTCCTTCAGAACGCAAAAGCCTATTACGGAAAATCTCTGGAAGAAACTGTGCTGCTGCGCAGCTTTAGAAAACAGCCAGGAACAGAATTCGAATACCAAAGCGGCGCAACGCAGCTTCTTGGTTTTGCTCTGAGAAAATCCCTCAACCAACCTCTCGCCCAATACGCCTCTGAAAAACTTTGGAGACCTTTGGGAATGGAAGAAAACGCAGATTGGAGCACCGATGAATTCGGGATGGAAAAAACTTTTTGCTGCATTCACTCTACTTCGCGGGATTTTGCAAAACTCGGACAGCTGTTCCTGAATGATGGAAAAACAGGCAATCACCAGATCATCAGTTCGCAATTTTTAAATGAGATGAAAACGCCCACGAAACTTTCGAAAGAAGCTTACGGAATGGGACTTTGGATAAATAATGACAGTGATTTAAAACATTATTATTTTTGGGGATTATACGGGCAATACATCATCATCGTTCCGGAAAAAAACATGGTCATCGTAAGAACAGGAATGTATAAAGACCAACCAAAAGACGCCAAAGGAAGACCCGAACAGGCAGCATTCTTAGTAAATCAAGTGGCCACTCATTATTAACACAATCAATCAGAATACATAGTTTTCAAATATAATTTCCGTAAATTTGAAGCATTCTAAATAAGTAAAATGTTCGATTTACAAAATATTCGCAGCCAGTTTCCTGTCCTTTCCCAACAAGTTAACGGAAAACCCTTGGTTTATCTCGACAATGCTGCCACTTCGCAGAAACCGTTATCGGTACTGAATTCTTGGGAAAAATATTATCAGGAGATCAATGCGAATGTTCATCGCGGAATTCACACTTTAAGTCAATTGGCGACCGAGGAAATGGAGCTTTCTAGGAGAAAAGTCCAAAAATTCATCAATGCAAAAAACGATTTCGAAGTCATTTTCACCAAAGGAACGACGGAAGGAATCAACCTCATCGCCTATTCTTTGACGAATTTAATTAAAGAAAACGACGAAATCATCATTTCTTATTTGGAGCACCACTCGAATATCGTTCCATGGCAAATGCTCTGCGAAAGAACGGGCGCAAAATTGAAAGTAATTCCGATTGATGAAAACGGGATTCTGCAACTGGATTTCTTAGATGAAAACCTCAGCGAAAGAACAAAAATTGTCTCTGTAAATCAGGTTTCCAACGCGTTGGGAATTGTAAATCCCATTGAAGAGATTATTGCAAAAACACGCGAAAATTCTGACGCTATTATTGTAATCGATGGAGCACAATCTGCACCACATTTCAATATAGATGTTCAGAAAATGGATTGCGATTTTTTCGTTTTTTCGGGGCATAAAATGTACGCCCCGATGGGGACCGGCATTTTGTACGGAAAAGAAGAAATTCTGAGGAAAATTCAACCTTTCCACGGTGGTGGAGAAATGATTGCAACGTGTTCATTCGAGAAAACAACCTATGCCGATCTGCCTTTCCGTTTTGAAGCCGGAACCCCGAATGTTGGCGGAAATATTGCGTTGGGAGCGGCCGTAGATTTCATTGAAAATATTGGCCATGAACAACTTCAGAACCATGAAAACGCCTTGCTCGAGTACGCTCAGACGAAGCTTCTGGAAATTGAAGGTTTAAAAATTTATGGCGAAAAGGCCCACAGAACCGGCGTTGTTTCTTTCAATCTGGAAGGAATTGGCATTTCTTCGGATGTTGGAATGATTCTCGACAAGTTGGGAATTGCGGTGAGAACCGGCCATCATTGTACGCAACCGATTATGAATTTCTTCAATATCGCAGGAACAGTGCGTGCGAGTTTTGCGGTTTACAACACATTTGAAGAAATTGATATTCTTTTTGAAGGGGTGAAAAAAGCGCAAAAAATGTTGGGTTAAATCTTAGTTTTCCAAGATTTGTTTTGCCGCTTCTTTTGTTTTTACTTTTTCAATAACGCGAACGCATATTCCGTTTTCATCGAAAATAAAAGTGGTACGAACAATTCCCATGAATTCTCTACCCATGAATTTTTTGAGTTGCCAAACGCCAAATTTTTCTATGACATCCCGGTTTTCATCGGCAAGTAGCGGATATTGGAAGCCAAATTTTTCATGAAATTTTTTCTGATTTTTCACAGGATCTGCCGAAACGCCTAATAATTGAAAACCTTCTTTTTTCAGTTTTGAAAAATGATTATTTAGATCGCAGGCTTCCGCGGTGCAACCCGGTGTATTGGCTTTTGGATAAAAGAATATCACAAGTTTCTTTCCTGAGAAATCCTGGGATTTTACGGTTTCACCATCTTGATTTACACTTACAAATTCGGGCAGTTGATCACCAACTTTCAACATAATGTTTAATTTTGCTCAAATTTAAAGCTAAAATGACAAAAAAGCAAAGAGCCGAAACCGTGTTGACGGAACTCGAAAAATTATATCCGGAAGTTCCGATTCCTTTGGATCATAGCGATCCTTACACGCTTTTAGTCGCGGTAGCTCTTTCGGCCCAAACAACTGATAAAAAGGTAAACCAAATTACTCCAAAATTATTTGAAGTTGCCGGAGATCCCTTTAGAATGAAGGATTTAGAAGTTGACGAGATTAAATATTTAATTAAAGAAATAGGACTGGCAAATAACAAGGCGAAAAACCTTAAAAAAATGGCAGAACTCCTGGTAGAAAGACATAACGGAGAAGTTCCGAAAACTTTTGAGGAATTGGAAGCGCTTCCCGGAGTTGGCCACAAAACTGCGTCGGTGGTGATGAGCCAAGCTTTCGGCATACCTGCTTTTCCGGTGGATACGCATATTCACAGGTTGATGAAACAGTGGAAACTGACCTCAGGTAAAAATGTGGTGGAAACAGAGCATGATGCCAAAAAGCTTTTCCCAAAAGAAGTCTGGAACCGCCTTCACCTTCAGATCATTTTTTACGGCCGCGAATATTCGCCGGCCAGAGGAAATCAGGATAAAGATTTTTTAACGAAAATGTTGCTCGAAAAATAAAGGTTAGTTTTTCAAAAGATGCTTCACTTTGGTTACCAGATCATCAATTCAAAAAATTTGGTAAGAAAATTATCTACGCCAATGATTTCTTTTTCCGCATCGTATCGTCTCGACACATTCCTATAGTAATGGGCAACTAATTAATCATAAACGATAACCTAAATTATTTTACTTAAATAGGATCGTTTATTTGAAAATATTTTAATATTAATTACTGTTTTTTTGCCCAGAGTTGCATTTTTCGGTCCAGAACATCCAGTGGCAGACAGCCCTGATTGAGCACTTCATCATGAAATTTCGCTAAACTGAATTTACTGCCAAGTTCCTGCTGATACTGATCGCGAAGTTCGCGGATCTTGAGTGCGCCGATTTTATAGCTCAGCGCCTGTCCCGGCATTGCCATATATCGCTCTATTTCGGCAGTTGCCGCAGCTTCATCATACGAAATGTTGCTCAGGAAATATTTGATGGCTTCTTCCCGGTTCATGGTTCCGGTGTGTAGTCCGGTATCTACCACAAGCCGTACTGCGCGAAGCATTTCATCGCTCAGTGAACCCATTTTCTGGTAAGGATCTGTATAAAGCCCAAATTCTTTCCCAAGCGACTCACAATACAGCGCCCAGCCTTCACCATAAGCACCAAACCAGCCAAAACGCATGAATTTCGGCAGCGTCGTGTTTTCCTGCTGCAGCGAAATCTGGTAATGGTGACCCGGGATTGCTTCGTGCAGGAAAAGGGATTCCATTCCTGAAGTCACATTAAACTTCGCCGGATCAGGAATGGGAATATAAAAAATTCCTGGTCTTTTTCCGTCCGGAGTTCCCACAACGTATTCTGCACTTGCACTCGCTTCCCGAAATTTTTCGGTTTGCCGGATTTCGAAAGCAGTTTTTGGTGTCACGGTAAACATGGTTTTCAGTTTCGGTGTAATTTTCTTCAAAATAGCGTTGAATCCGTCTAAAACTTCCTGACTTGTTTTATAAGGAAAAGCCTTCGGGTCAGTTTTTACATGAGCGATAAATTCATCCAAACTGCCGCTGAACTTTACCTGCTGTTTTACTTTTTCCATCTCAGCGCGGATACCTGCCACCTGCTCTAATCCGATTTTATTGATTTCTTCAGGTGTTTTCCCGGTAGTCGTCCAGCTTTTTACATAGTACGAATAAATTTCTTTTCCTTTTGGCAACGCGTTGATTCCGTCTGAATTTCTGGCTTTAGGCAAATACTCTTTTTCCAGATAATCTCCCATTTTCGTGTAGGCCGGAATGATTTTCTTTGATATCAACTCCTTAAATAACACGGTAAATTTTTCTTTCTGAGCATCGGTAAAGTTTTTCGGGAAATTTTTAACCGGACCGTAAAAGATATTTTTTTCGAAATCGGGCGTTACAATTTCTTCGGCACGCATCTGCGGAATCATTTTTACGACCAGTTTCTTTGGCAGCACATAATTGTTGGCCGTTCCTTCGCGGAAGTTTTCGATCGCGGTATCCATCCAAACCGGAAATTTTTCGGCTCTCTTCAGCCAGTCTTCGTAATCTTTTTCAGTTTTAAAAGGCTGACTTCCCTGCCCGCTGCCCAGTAAAGGAAAATCCAGCGGAAGTCCGGAAAACTGGCTGAAAGGAATATATTCCGGGTGATAAGCATAGCGCTCAATTTTATCTTTCAGCGTATAATCCAGCACATCATAAGTCGTTTTATCTTCGTCGCTTAAGGCTTCATAATCTACCTTTTTCATCTGGTTCTGTACGGTATTGTAAAACGATATTTCACCGGAAATAAAATCTTTATCGATATTCACCGGCAACTGGTCATTGTACCTTAAGTCTCCCTGCGCGGTGGCTTCTAGCGGATAAAGCTTCAGATACTGCTCATAATAATTGGCGGCAATAGAATCTATTTCCAGCGGAGTTTCTTTGGTTAGCGGAGAATCCGATTTCTTGCAGGAAGCTAAACCTGCCGACAGACCAATGATGAGAAGTATGCGGCGAAAAATTTTGTTCATTTCTAATCTTTTAAGAATTGCTAAATTATAGTATTTTGTTTAAAAATTTCTATTCAAAAAACCATTTCAAAGGTAAATTCAAAAAAGAAACAAATAATTTTGCGCAATCAATCAATTTTTTATCTTTGTTGGGTTGGATCACAAACAATTAATTAACACTATTTTCTTAAAGAAATGAAAGGGATTTTAAAAATCTACCATCCTGAAGAAACCCTTAAATACCACCTCAAAAGCACTTACTGCAAAGCGGTTTACAGCAACAAACAACATTTTCTGGAAATTGAGATCATTACAGATGATTCTTTGGATCATGTAGATGATGATTCCCTGCAATATCCGTTTCCACAGATGTCTCTGAAAATTTTCGATTTTCTTATCGATGAAGACGAACTTAACGGGAAAACCTTTGTGATAAATGATACTGAAGACGAAACTTATACCGAAGTAGATCTTTTCGACGATGAGGATGCCTATCTTTACGATAACGAATTGAAGTTCGACACCGACGCAAACGGCGAACTGCAGTTGTACTGGAAGGGAAACATCGATGATTTCTATACCGGATCCGATGAACCGATCCCTTTCAAACTCAAATGTCATTTCAAGGAAGATGAAATTATCGTAGAAGAAGACTAAACTTTACCGCAGTCTTTTTTAATTTAATCTTCTATTCATCGGCTTTTTTACAATATTATTTTAAAATTGCCGTTCAACTCTATAATCAAGAATTAAAAAATGTTTTTACAAACTCCTACCCAAGTTATTAATACCACGACCGAAAAACATGTCTTCTCGCTTTGGGAAATCCTTTTCAGCGGCGGACTGCTCGGCAACATCATTATGGTTTTAATATTCCTGCTGGGGATTCTCGCGCTTTATATATTTCTCGAAAGATATTTTTTTATTAAAAGAGCATCAAAGGAAACTCCGAATTTCCTGGAAAACATTAAAGATTTCGTACAGGACGGTAAAATACAGACTGCGGTAGATTACTGCAGAACCATCGACTCGCCTGAAGCAAGGATGATCGAAAAGGGTCTGGCAAGAATCGGAAGACCCATTTCAGACATTTCGAATGCGATGCAGAACCAGGGTCAACTGGAGGTTTCAAAACTCGAGAAAAACCTGAATATCCTGGCTTCCGCTTCCGGAGCAGCACCAATGCTTGGGTTTTTGGGAACCGTTGTCGGGATGATCATGGCATTTTTCGAAATTTCAAATGTTACCGGTGCGGTGAGTCCAAAACTTTTAGCATCCGGAATTTATACCGCAATGGCAACTACCGCAGTTGGGTTATTTGTGGGAATTCCTGCTTATTTCTTCTATAATATTTTGGTAACCAACGTTGACAGACTTGTGTTAAAAATCCAGACCCATGTGAACGAGTTTCTTGATGCCCTAAATAAACCGCTTTAATGGAACTGAAACGCAGAAACAGAGTAAATGCCGAATTCAGCATGGCGTCGATGACAGATATAATTTTTCTGTTGTTGATATTTTTCATGATCACCAGTTCCGCCATCAGCCAAAGCGCCATCGATGTGAAACTTCCGAAAGCGGATGCTACAAATCCCAGCGTTCAGGATCCTTCAACCGTAACTATTAAGGAAGATGGCAAATATTTTGTAAACGATAGGGAAATCCCGAAAGAAGAGCTGGAAAATGTTTTGGTAACTGCCCTGAAAGACGTTCCCAATCCATCATTCACCATTCGGGCCGACGAAAACACCAAACACAAAGATGTGGTTTTTGTAATGGGAATTGCAGAAACGCACAAGTTTAATTTAGCGATTGCCACCACTCAGGAAAATTAATGAATTACACCTTACAACATAAGAAAGCCGAAGAAAGAGACAGAAGGAACAGTGCAGTGATTACCTTCATCATCTCATTGTTGGTTTTTCTTGGAATATTCTTTTATAAATTTACCAAAATCACCGAAAAACCTGAGGAAATCACCACAATGCTCATTAATTTCGGCGATAACCAAAACGGTGCTGAGGCCGAAGAACCCGCAAATCAGGACGGAAGCTTAGCCGCAAATACAGAAATCGCAAACCCCGAACCTGTAAAGGAAGTAATTGCTGAAACCAAACCCGAGCCCAAACCAGCCGTTACAAAACCTGTAATAAAAGAAAAAATTCTTACCGGAAGCAACACCAAAGTCTCTGTCCCGAAAACTGAAAAAGCGACAAAACCGGCACCGGCAAAAACCTCTGCCACCAAGGCTTCGACACCCAATTCCACCACAGGAGCCGGCGACGGAAAAGGTACAGCTGCCATCGGAAATCTGATTAAAGGCCGTGGAACAAAGACCGGCACACAAGGCACCAACGGAACTGCAGGAAACCAAGGCGATCCATTGGGCGGCGACGGAGAGGGCGACAGTAAAATAGGCGTCGACAGAAACCTTATCGGTTTTATTCCCGGAACCATGGGTCGTGGCGGTGCGCAACCTTCGCACAACTGCTCCGCAAGCGGCACCATTAGTATTGCCTACACCGTCGATAAAGCCGGAAATGTAATTTCTGCCCGCAGATCCGGCGGTATTTCCGATCCCTGTATTTCCTCTACATCCGTGTCGTGGGTGAAAAAATATGTAAAGGCAGAAAAAGCCTCCACCTCATCTACAGGCACTTACCGCATAACTTTTTAATTTTTATTGGGCGCATATTTCCCGCTTTCACTACTCGCTTCCGCTGTCGCGGAGAGCTCAGACATGCCGTTCAATCGGGAGCGCGGGCAGATAATAGCAACGAAACCCGGCATGTTGAACACCGAAATTTAACCTCAAAATTTCCTGAATTCCAAAAACTTTAATCAAATTTGCACCATGACAAACCAAGCATATCAGGAAGCCGTTGAATGGCTTTTTGTACAGGCCCCGAATTACCAGATCGATGGAAAAAAAGCCTATAAACCGGGCCTCGGAAACATCACAAAACTCTGCGCATTCTTCGGAAACCCACAGGACAAAATAAAAACCATCCACATTGGCGGAACCAACGGCAAGGGCTCTTCCAGCAACATGCTCGCTTCAGTCCTTCAGGAGTCGGGTTATAAAGTAGGAATTTACAATTCGCCCCACCTCATCGATTTCACCGAAAGAATTAAGGTAAACGGCCAAAACTGCGACAGGGAATTTGTTTATAATTTCATACAAAAGCTAAAAAACCTGCCCGCAGACATCCGCCCTTCCTTTTTCGAATTCACCACCATCATGGCTTTCGAATATTTTGCACAGCAAAACGTAGATTTCGCCATTATTGAAGTAGGTCTCGGCGGCAGATTAGATTCTACCAATATCATACATCCTTTGGTTTCAGCCATCACCAATGTTGCGCTGGACCATCAGAATATCCTGGGAAACACGGTGGAAGAAATCGCGACAGAAAAAGCAGGAATTATCAAACAAAACACGCCAATCATCAGTGGTGACGACGAGGAAACTGTAAAATCAATCATCAGAAAAAGAGCAGAAGAAAACAGCTCGGAATGGATTGATGCCACTTTAATCGAAGCATCTTTACCTTCAGATTTAAAGGGAAATTATCAGCAGAAGAATACTAAGGTGATGGTTGCACTTGTTGAAGCATTGAGGAATTTAGGGCTGATAATTCCACAGGAAAAGGTAGAAAAAGGCTTGTTGAATGTTCAGAAAAACACCGGTTTTATCGGCCGCTGGTTCGAGTTCTCCAACGATCCACAGATAATTTGCGACACCGCCCATAACCAGGCAGGTTTGGAAGAGGTTTTTGCTCAGCTCAATTCCATCCCGAAGTTCAAACATATTGTTCTTGGTTTCGTAAAAGACAAAAAAATTGATGAAGTTTTAAAGATTCTTCCGGAGAATGCCTCCTTCTATTTTGTCAAACCTTACCTCAACCGGGGTCTTCATCCCAGTTTTTATGAAGATGAACTGAAAAAAGCGAAAATTTTTTATAAAATTTTTGATCACGTCAACGATGCATATCTTTCTGCAAAACAGAATATTAAAAACGGAGAAATGATTTTTATCGGCGGAAGTAACTTTGTAGTGGGAGAATTTCTTGAAAAAAATTTGCAGAAATAAAAAAAGCTTGTATATTTGCAACACCAAAAACAAGGGTTCTTAGCTCAGTTGGTTCAGAGCATCTGGTTTACACCCAGAGGGTCGGGGGTTCGAATCCCTCAGGACCCACACTTGTAAAAGCTTCACAGAAATGTGAAGCTTTTTTTGTACTATAAACTTAGTGTTTATAGGGGCTGGTGGGAATAGCCAATTCTTTAAAATATATTGACTCTCCTATTAATCTTAAAAAAGTATACCTTTTTAGGTTACTTTTTAGGTTACATACTTTTTTTCCAGGTTACACACTCAAACCCCTATTAAACCTATGAAACTATCTATTTTATTCCTCCTAAGAAGGAACAGTATTAACGCAAAAGGCATATGTCCTATAGAGTGTAGAATAACACTAGATAAACAAAGAAAACCTTTTGCTACAGGATTATTTATAAATCCTGATCATTGGAATGCTAAAAAACAGAAAGCCATTCCCTCTACTAGAGATAATTCCCAAATAAGTACTCAACTGAGCTTGATTAAACAAGAAATTAATCAGGCTTTTTTATTCCTGCAGGTACAAGGCAGGGAATTTAATGCAGAAGATATTTACATGCATTATAAAGGTGAAAACATTAAAGATGATAAATCAATAATGGAAATATTCAATCTGCATATTGCAAAGCAGGAAAAGCTGATTGGCATCTCTACCACCAAAGGATCTGTAGCTAAATTCTATCAGACCAAAACTCATGTGAAAAATTATATCTTCTGGAAATTTAAGAAACATGATTACATGTTAAATAAAATGAAAATGTCTTTTATTACAGAATTTGAATACTATCTAAAAGCAGAAAAACAGTTTGAGCAGAACACCATCCATAAAACCCTTCAGAGGCTTAAACAGATGGTTAAATTAGCTGTAGGATTAGATTTTCTTGCAAAAGACCCTTTCCTACTCCATAAGAACAAAAGACCTAAGAAACAGGTGGTTTTCTTAAGTGAGGAAGAACTTGCAAAGATTGACCAGCATGAGTTTGCATCCCAGAGACTTCAACAGGTAGCAGACATGTTTATTTTCTGTTGTTATACTGGTCTGGCATTTTTGGAAATGTCTACTTTAGAAAGGAAACATATAATTATTGGCTCTGATAAAAAGAAATGGATCAGTATTACGAGGCAAAAGACCAATAAGAAATATGAAATCCCTCTCCTAAAGAAAGCTGAAATGATCTTACAGAAATATGAAGGCGGAGAAAAACTCTTACCAAAAATTTCCAATCAACGTTTTAACTCTTACTTAAAGGAGATTGCTGAGATTGTAGGGATTCAGAAAAACCTCACCCATCACATAGCCAGAAAAACTTTTGCATCAACCATACTGCTGTATAATGATGTCCCCATGGAAATTGTATCTGAACTTTTAGGACATTCTGAAATGAGCATTACACAGAATCATTATGCCAAGGTGGTTAAAGCAAAGCTATCTGAAAGCATGACCAAAGTGGAGAAATTATTAAAATAATTCCATATATGGCATATAGCAGAAAGCAGTATTGAAGTATCTTTTACAGATTTAATACTGCTTGTTATGCTTATAAATGAAAATTTTAATGGGTTTCCCATTGACTACTTTAAACTTGAACCAGTTGACTTTATTGAACCTTTAGGTTTTGAAAATCCTGAACTTGCGAATGCTTATACTGCAAGGGAACTCACCTTAAAAACTAAGGATATTCTTACACTGGATGATGATGGTTACATCAGAGATTCATTAGAGCAGCAATTAAACCTTGAAGAATTAAATACAACAGTGGTAAACTGTGCTGTTGGACAAGGTAAAACATCATCTCTATTAAGAATTATTAAGGATTATTCTCAGCAGCATCAGGATGTATATTTTGTATTTGCAGTACCTTTTGTAAGTCTTATTTCACAGTATGAAAGAGATCTTATAAGACTGGGAGTTGATGAAAGTGAAATATTTAACTATGAAAAAATTGGAAAGAGCGATGAAGAAGGCGGTTTAGACTATATGAATTCTAGAAAAAGATTTCACATTGTTACGATTAACACCTTATTAGGTAATCCAGGTGAAACTGCTCCCCTACAATCTGAAGCAAAACATAACTATATCAAAGATTTCTCTCAGTTACTTGAAGTAAACAATAAGAAATCAATATTTATTTATGATGAGATTCATGATGGCATAAAAAATTTCAGCAAGATTGGGGAAGCTCATTTATGGTATTTTGCCCGCTCTATTAGAAAGAATGTGATATTAAGTGCAACTTATAATGTGCAGTCTATTGAGGTTATTAAAATGCTAATTAAACTCACGGACAACAAGTTACAGATTCTTGAATCCGAGAGAAGAGTGTGCAGACAACAAAGCCAGCTATATCTCCATTTTGATACTATTTATAGTTCTAGAAATCTTGGTTCAATGACAGAGGTTGTAAGAAGGCTTGTAGAAGATGGTAAAAATATTGACATTCTCTCTTACAGTAAAAAATTATGTAAGAAAATTCAGGAAAACGATAACCCATTAGGTAATATTTTAAGAGAAAGATTTGGAGACCTTAGAGACTGTACGTCAAATCTTGAAGCCAACCAGGTTACTGATGATGAAGATCCAAGTGTCAACAGGTATGATAATGAATACTGCAATATTGGAACAAACTTTAAATCCGGGGTGAGCATTGAAAAAGAAAACCATGCCTTTATTATCATTCTTCCTACAGATTCTGGCACACCATATGGTGCACTGAATGGAATTTTTTCTGATGGAGTAAATTCAGTAATTCAAGCTGTTGCAAGGCAGAGGAATCCTGGAGAAATTCACATTTTCCTTAGACCTCCCCTTTGGATGAACGCTGATTACTTTATAGGTATGACCCAGGAGCAAAAAGCAGTTCTAAATAGTACAATAGAGGGTGTAGGTAAAAACCCTGCTTTAATTGAAGTAAGGAATAATATCACTATTCCAAGAGTTCAGTACATTCCCTTTTCTCAACACATCACTCTGGTAAAAGAGAAGTGGAGCACTCAAATTAGAAGGCTGCTTATCCCATACAGTTACAACATGAATTTGGAACTTCCTGCGCTGGATAACTACATAATGACTGAATCTGAGAAAATTCTTACGATTCAGTACTTTTTAGGAAAAAACATTGCGAGCTTTGTTACCTACAGTGCTTTTACAAATCAGTTCTATAATGCAAGGTTAGCCGGATTTAATATTCCTTTTGGTATTGCTGATACAGGAATAGATGATGAAGAATTACAAAGTTTTTTTGAAGAAAAGCTGAGCCTCCTCTTAACAGATGAGTCATGGGTAGATTCATCTATTAAAGATAAATATTCAAGAATGAGAAATCTGGTAATGCAGAATCTTTCAGCTTCTGTAAATGATTATCAGAAATCTGCAATTAGATATAAAATTATTGAATTCTTACTTTTAAGATATGACAATAGATTTAGTGAAACCGTAAAACCTTCTCTAAAATATTTGAATTTGCAGTACAATAATGGTCAAGGCAACGGTCAAATCGAAGCTAAACTAAGTTACTACGTAAGGAAAGTACTTAATACCATCGAAACATCGGCAAGAGGAGACATTCAATATTTCAAATCATACCGCACTATAGAATTATTTGAAGGAGAAAAAGAAGAATTATGGCTATTCATAGAGGATATAAAACAGCAAAATCCTGCATTGAAGCTAAACCTAATGAACTTCTTTAGAACTGCAACCCGAGATAACATTGGTAAGAAGTTTTATGAATACATCATAGAAGCTGGTTTTCAAACAGAGGAATACAGACCACGAGTTAATTGCAGACAACAAAATTTTAAAAAGATAGTCCAATCATTTTTGAGCACAAATTTGTAACGGACTATATATATAATGACACAAAATAGCACTCAGCACTCTTACTAAGGGTGCTTTTTTTATACCCTAACCCCAAAAACAAATTTTATGAATCTAAGAAAATCAGAAAGAAAACAGGCCAGAATAAAAATGGCACTGCAAGGTCCTTCAGGATCTGGAAAGACAATGAGTTCTCTGCTAATGGCTAAAGGGCTATCAGGTGGAGATTTATCTAAAGTAGCCATCATTGACACAGAAAATGGCAGTGCAGATCTGTATGCACATTTAGGAGAGTACAATGTAATCTCTCTTACACCACCTTTTACACCAGAAAACTACATTAAGGCTTTAGATATCTGCGAAAATGCAGGTATGGAAGTGATCATCATTGACTCTATTTCACATGAATGGGATGAGCTGTTAGATTTCCACTCCAAATTAGCAGGTAACAGCTTTACCAATTGGGCTAAAGTTACCCCAAGGCAAAAGGCTTTTGTTGATAGAATTCTACATTGTAAGAGCCATGTCATTGCCACCATGAGAACCAAACAGGATTATGTCCTGAATCAGAAAGATGGTAAGATGATACCTGAGAAGGTTGGTCTTAAGTCTGTTCAGAGAGATGGTATGGACTATGAGTTCACCCTCGTTTTTGATGTGGATATCAAGCATTTTGCTACTGCATCAAAGGACAGAACTGGTCTCTTTATGGGTAAGCCTGAATTCGTAATCAGTGAGAAAACTGGTAGAGAGATTTTAGACTGGTGTATGGAGGGAAAACCTATTGACTCTCCTAGAACTAAGGATGGTATTCCAAGGATCAGTGCGGAGGAAGCTTTTAGAGACACTCCAGATGAAAGATTGGAAAGACAGTTTACTACAAATCTGAATGTATCAGAGAAGGTAGTGTATGAATCAATTCAAGCCTGCAGAACCATTCAAGAATTACTTTCCATTTATAAGCAATTTCCAGAGTATCAGGAAAGCCTGAGACTGGATTATGAGGCTAAAAAGTCTCTCTTAATAAATAATAACCCTAATACACATTTACAGAATGGAAGATCAAAAATTCAGTAATATTAGTCCTTTAAGAGAGTCTGAAATCTCTGAAATTCAATCTTTCCCAAGGTTAAGATCAGTGCGGGACATTTTTCTGGAGGATAAAGATGATGACTCTATCATCACTTCTATTAGAGATGATAATGATCCGGAAAAAGCGGTAATTACTAAAGATATGATACCTTTTTCATTTACTAGAGAGAAGGAAATTGAACCCATCAACTCTAATAAAGTATCATTATCAACAGACAACCCTTTTATTATCGCTAATACAGTAGATGTTACTTTACCTCATCTGCAGAATGAATGCATAATTCCAGTATTCAGTAAGGACAATGAAAAGACCATAGCACATCAGGAATTCATTGAAACAGTTATGAATGCTATTAGTAAGGAATTTTATTATCAGAGTATTTCAATGCCTGAAATTAGAGTTTCCCATCAGATCAAAGGCAGGACACCAGATGCAATCCATTTAAATGTGAAGGATTTACTTGAACACCAGAAAACCATCTATTATGAGAGAATGGCCTTTCTGATCAAGATACCTGGAATAACCAGTAACATCAATGGGAATGAACTCTCTTTGTGTTTAGGAGGAGTAAGAAGTTACAACCAACAGAATCTTTACAGTACGAAATCTCTTGAGAAATTTAAGTTCTTCATAGGTTTTCAAAACAAGGTCTGCATGAACCTATGTGTTTGCAGTGATGGATATGTAGAAGATTTAAGAGCCTCCAATACTTTCGAAATTCAGAATAAAGTGCTGCAGGTAATGCAGAACTACAATGCTGAATTACATTTAAGAGAGATGAAGGAGTTAACCCATGATCATCTTACAGAACATCAGTTTGCACAGCTTATTGGTAAGTCCAGGCTATACCAGTATTTACCTAAGGCTGATAAGAAGATAATCCCAGAACTTATGTTTACTGACAGCCATGTTAACACGATGGCTAAAGATTACTATGAGGATCAAAACTTCTGTAGGAGTTCTGATGGCAGTATAAAACTGTGGGATGTATTTAACCTCTTTACACAAGCTAATAAATCATCCTATATTGACACTTTCCTGGATAGGAATCTGAATGCTTTTGACTTTACCAGAGGCCTTCAGAAAACTCTCAATGGTGATTCAGATTATCATTGGTTTTTGAGTTAACAGTAAGCCCTGCTTCGTAGCGGGGCTTTTACTTACTCAGGTTATTTTTAATAATCTAGAATTATATCCTCTTTGAAAATATCCTTTAATTCATTTAGTGGAATAATGAATTTCTGATATTTATTTCCGTCTGTCTTTTCATATAAAATCCCTCTGGTAGTAGAAATTGTAATTTCAACAAGAGATTTCATGAAATTAGCGGGAAAACTGTATTGCTTTTTACTTTTTACTTTAAGTTTTTTTAAGCTAGTCTCTTTAATACTGAAAAGACAAATAACTTCAATAATTATAAATAATTTCTTCTTAGAGAATAGTTGAACTTTATATTGACAACCTAATACTGAAGTTTCGTTATCAAAGCCAAATCCATAATCTGCATTTATTGTAATATCTTCTTCAAGGACTTCACCTACATCGAAAGTAGCAAATTGAAGTGTATCAATATCAATTATTCTAAAAAGAATATTTGTTGTATTTTTTTCCATGAGTTGCTCTACTTTGAGTGCTTTTTAAGCTATCCTTATTAAATGTTTTAGGATCAAATAAACATGAACCAAATTCTTTAGAAACTCTAAACGATATTTCCGGCAAATCTGGTTTTTCTATAATTTGATTTATTTGTATTAGTTTAATACCTAATACTTTCTCAAGTTTATTAATAGTGTCCAGTTTAAAATTTTCCTGTCCTTTAACCCATTTGCTAATTTGCTGGGATGAAACCTTCATTCTTGAAGCTAATTCAGCTTGGCTTATTCCTTCCAATCTAATTTTTCTCAAAATTTTTAAAGCAATCTTTTGAGAGTCATCCCTCCAATCTTCTGCAATCTCTACAGAAGCATTCTCCAACCAATCACTTTTAATGAATGGTCCGTGTGCTTTTTTTAATTTTTCGTAATTAGTCATTTATATAATTGTATCAGTTTTTTATCTCTAGATATCCTAAATCAGTATCATCTTCTATGCCAAGTGACTTGAGGTAATCTCGCGCAATATTAAGTTTATCAAGTTGAGTTTCTGTATGATCTCTCTCCCCCATACTAGCAGTTAGTTTAATTGCACCACCAGTAATGATGAAACAGTTCCTGCCAAATCTTATAGCATAAATCCTAAGCCAAGATTTTCTGTTTGGTCCATAGCTTTTATTTCTTTCAAGAGTTCTCTTTTCTTTATTAGTGAGTGGTTGGAAAAGTTCATCTAGTGTTTTAGGTGACTTGTTATTTGCTGTATTTAAAATAATTTTTTTAAACTTTCTTGATTCCTCTAGTGTCTTTAAAACTGCATCCTCAACACTTATACTCCAAAAATCACCGGCTAGATCAGATTGATTTTCTTCAAAAAATTCTTCTAAATACTCTACATCACCCCATCTTTTAAAGCATAACTGAAAGCAATCACAGCTTTCACCTTCGTAACTAAAAGCCAGAAGACGTTCTTTTACATGCTCAAAGATAGTCAAATTATCCACAAATCAACCTACAGGTTTATTTTTTTCAATGATTTTTGAAAAATTCTACATAAAATAGAACCTTTATAATAACATACAATAGTGCGAAAAAAAATTTAATGGTGCAACCTATCTATAAAATTTCATTATTCATGGTCTTGTTGATTTTTCCCTAAATTGCACCTTCTAAAACCCATTATGTTCACACAAGAATTACAATCCAAAATAGACCAGGTATGGTTAGCTTTTCACAGTGGGGGGTTATCTAATCCTCTTTCTGTAATAGAGCAAATTACATTTTTACTTTTCATAAAGCAGCTTGATGAACTCCAGAACAGAGTTGAACAGGAAGCTTCTATTACAGGGGAACTCATTAATCCAATTTACTCTGAGTTTGATAAAGAACTAAGATGGAGCTACTTCAAAAATCTTTCTCCCGAGGAAATGTATAAATCTTTCCAAAAAGAAAATGGGGTGTTTGATTTTATGAAAGCTTATGGTGGGAAAAGTTCGTCTTTCTCCAAGTTCATGAAAAATGCAAATTTCATTATACCTACAGCAAGACTACTTGCTCAGGTAGTAGAAATGCTGGATAAAATTGACATGCAGGATAAAGACACCAAAGGTGATGTGTATGAGTACATGTTAAGTAAAATAGCTACTGCAGGTAGTAACGGACAGTTCAGAACTCCCAGACACATCATCAAAATGATGGTGGAAATGATGCAGCCTACTCTGGATGATATCATTTGTGATCCTTCAGCAGGAAGTTGTGGTTTTCTGGTAGGAGCTGCAGAATATATCCAGAGCAATTACAAACAGGAGATCCTTAAACCTGCCGTACAAAACCATTTTCTGAATGAAATGTTTTTAGGGATGGAGTTTGATCCTACCATGATTAGAATTGGTGCGATGAACCTTATTCTGCATGGTATTGAAAACCCTCAGTTGAAAGATGTAGATTCTTTATCCCAAAGCAACGCTGATTTTGAGGAAAAAGCTTCTCTAATTCTGGCAAATCCTCCATTTAAAGGAAGTTTGGATAAAGATGCTGTAGATGAAAAAGTAATAGCCATGGTAGATTCTAAAAAGACTGAACTGCTCTTTTTAGGACTGATGCTGAAAGGCTTGAAGATAGGTGGAAGATGTGCAGTAATTGTACCAGATGGGGTCTTATTTGGCTCTTCTGGAGCTCATAAAAAGATTAGAAAGGAGTTGGTGGAGAACCAAACCTTAGAAGCTATAATTTCTATGCCAAGTGGGGTTTTTAAACCTTATGCAGGAGTTTCTACAGCTATTTTAATTTTTACAAAAACCAATGCAGGAGGTACAGATAAGGTTTGGTTTTATGACATGAAAGCTGATGGATATTCTTTGGATGATAAAAGAACGCCTACTACAGCTAATGACATCCCAGATGTAATAGAAAGGTTCTTAAACAGAGCTAAAGAGGACAGAGCCAGAACAGAACCAAGCTTTGTAGTGCCTAAAAAAGAAATTGCAGCCAATGGGTATGATTTGAGCATTAATAAATACAAAGAAGTGGAATATGAGCAGAAAATTTATGCCAAGCCTGTAGAGATTATTTCTAAAATTCAAAAGTTAGATAGCGAAAGGTTAAATCTTTTAAATGATCTAAAAACTTTAATTTAAGCTACGGGCATGAATTATACAATAGGAGAGCTTTTTAAGATAAGAAAGGGCAAAAAAGCTGAAGAAAAAGCAGATGGGAGTTTTAATTACATAACCATTGAAAATCTACACTCAAGGAGATATAACCATAGAACAAGCTCTAATGGTGTTTTTGTTCAAAAAGAGGACATTCTCATTGCTTGGGATGGTGCAAATGCCGGGCTAGTTGGAACGAGCTTAGAAGGTATTATAGGAAGCACTTTAGCACAGTTAAAGCTTGAAGAACATTTTAAAGATACGGTTGACACATATTATGTTTATAGGTATCTAGACTCTAATTTTGAATTAATTAAATCTAAGAGAACTGGAGCAACAATTCCTCACGTAAATGGAGTTGACCTAAAGGCAATGATAATTCCTCTTCCACCTTTATCCACCCAAAAAGCAATTGCAGAAAAACTAGATAAAGCTGATGCCTTAAGAAAAAAAGACAAAGAACTTCTTGCTCAATATGATGACTTAGCCCAAAGTATTTTTATTGATATGTTTGGTGATCCCACCCTAAATGAAAAAGGATGGCAGAAACTGAAGTTGGAGAAATTAATGAAGATAAGAAGAGGTGCGTCACCCAGACCTATTGAAAAATTTATTGGAGATGATGTTAGTTGGATAAAAATTGGAGATGCTACTGATGGTGATAATATATACTTAAATTCAACTAAGGTTAGGATAACAGAGGAAGGTGCAAAAAAGAGTGTTTTCTTGAAAAAAGGCAGTATGGTATTTGCCAATTGTGGGGTAAGTTTAGGCTTTTGCAGAATTTTAAATATTGAAGGATGTATTCATGATGGCTGGCTGTCATTTGAAGAAATTGATGAAAATGTGATTAATAAATTTTATCTGTTGAAAGGAATTAATTTTCTAACAGATTATTTTAGAAGGACTGCACCCGATGGGACACAGCCTAATTTAAACACTTCAATTATGAAGAATTTTGAAATAGCTGTTCCTCCTATGGAATTACAGAATCACTTTGTAGAAATAACCCATAATATTGAAACTCAAAAATCTATAGTTAAACAACAGGCACAACAGTCTGAAGATTTATTCCAGGCTTTATTGCAGGAGAGTTTTAATTTTTAATTAACAATCGAAATATAAAAAAACACATTATGAAAACTAAAATTTTTGCCTTTTTCTTCTTATTATTTCTTCACTCTTTTTCTGCTCAAGAACTAAATTATAATGTCCTTAAAACATTGACAAATATTTCTTTTGTATCCGTAGATGAATATATGATCAATGCCAATGGCTTCAGAAAAATTAAAGAAGAAAATAATGGGAAAACAATATCTTACGGAAGAAGTGATAAAGACATTGGTAATTTAGTTTTTCTAAAGATAATTTCAAGTCCTAAATTTCCCTACAATGGATTGGAGATACTTACTGGGAGAAACACAAATATCAGTGCAATCAAAAGAGAAATCTTAAGTGATGGTTTTGTATATAATGGTAATAAGATGGGGTTTTTAATTTATAATAAAGACAATACTTCATATCTGATTAAAGAAAATTATAATGAAGTTGGGGCAAATCAAATAATGTTTATTTTTGGAGAATAAACATTTGCAAACCAAGGGATTAAATTTAATTTCCTATTTTTATCATAAACTAAAAACTAGTGAGTAATTTCTACAACTATCCTGCACAGTTTGAAACCATTATTTCTTCTGCTAAAGAAGCAGAGAAATATCTGCATGAAAATTTAGAAGTTACAGGTTTATATCTTAGAAAAACCCTGGAGCAATGGGTGCATTTCATCTATGAAAATGAGCCCAGTCTTAAGCTTCCCTACGATACAAGTATTAATTCTTTAATGAAAGATACTTCATTTGTAGATGTATTAGATAATCCCACTTTGCTTAATATGATGCATGCCATCAGGCAGTTAGGCAACAAGGCAGTACATAATACAGGGAAAACAAAGATTACAGAATCTCAGGCAATTCATACCCTTAATCTTCTTCAAAACGTAAGTTATTACCTGATGTCTCTCTACAATGAAGAGCATGTTGTAAAACCTAAATTTGAGGAAGATCTTATTCCATTACCTGTAAGTTTACAGAACAAAAAACAGGAAGAACTCATCTTAAAACTGCAGAAAGAACTTCAGGATAAAGCAGAACTGGAAAAACAGCTTGTTGAGGTTCAGAAAGAAAGGGAATCCAACAGAAAAGACACCCAGAAAACCATTCTTCCACCTGTAGATCCCAATGAAGCTAAAACAAGGGAACTTCTTATTGATTATATGCTGGAAGAAGCAGGATGGGATTTATCCTTAGCTAATGTACAGGAATTTAAGGTTAAAGGAATGCCCAATAATTTGGAAGAAGGATATGCTGATTATGTACTTTGGGGCAATGATGGGAAACCTTTGGCTGTAGTAGAAGCTAAAAGAACTTCCAGAGATTATAATTCAGGAAGACACCAGGCTGAACTGTATGCAAAATGCCTGGAAAATGAATTTGGACAGCTTCCCAATATCTTCCTTACCAACGGATATGAAATTTCTTATTATGACTGGAATTATCCCATAAGACCTGTAAATGGATATTATACTAAAGATGAACTGATCTTAAACATACAGAGAAGAACTTCAAAGCATCATCTTAATGACATTACAATAGATGAAGATATTACCAACAGGTATTATCAGATAGAAGCAATTAAATCTGTAGCTGAAAGATTTGAAGCCAGACACAGAGGAGCTTTATTAGTGATGGCTACAGGTACAGGTAAGACAAGAACTGCTGCTGCACTGATAGATATTTTATCTAAAGCGAACTGGGCTAAAAGAGTTCTGTTTTTAGCTGATAGAACAGCTTTGGTAACTCAGGCTAAAAATAACCTCAATGATTATCTTTCAAATCTGCCTTCAGTTAATCTGGTTAATGAAAAAGAAGATACAGGAAGCAGGGTAATTTTTTCTACTTACCAGACCTTAATAAATCTGATAGACAATGAGAAATTAGATAGTTCTAAAGCTTATGGGGTTGGTCATTTTGATGTGATAATCTTTGATGAAATCCATAGATCAGTTTATAATAAATACAAAGCAATTTTTAACTACTTCGACGGGTTAAAGATTGGACTTACAGCCACACCAGTAGATTTTTCAGAGAAAAACACTTATGAACTCTTTGGTTTAACTACGGGTAACCCTACCTACAATTATGACTTAACTAAAGCAGTAGATGATGGATATTTGGTGCCTTATAAATCATTCTCTGTTCAGACTAAATTTCAGAGAGATGGGATCAAATATGCTGATCTTACTGAAGAAGAAAAGCTTGAATATGAAGAAAAGTTCGGAGATCCTATTACAGGAGAATATCCAGATGAAATAGAATCTACTGCCTTAGATCAATGGATTTATAATACCAATACTGCAGATGCCATTTTGGAATATCTGATGGAAAATGGGATTAAGGTTGAAAACAACAGCAAACTGGGTAAAACCATCATCTTTGCTAAAAAGCATGAGCATGCTGAATTCCTGAGAAAAAGGTTCAATGCCAATTACCCTGAATTGAATGATCAGTTTTTAAAGGTTATTGATTACCAGACAGAATACAGACATGATTTGCTTAGTGACTTCAAGATCAAACATAAAAGTCCACAAATAGCCTGTTCAGTAGATATGTTAGATACAGGGATAGATGTTCCTGAAGTGGTGAATCTGGTATTTCTAAAACCTGTAAAAAGTAGAGTGAAATTCTGGCAAATGATAGGGAGAGGTACAAGATTGTGCCATAACCTCTTTGGACATGAAGACCACAAAAAGGATTTTCTAATCCTGGATTTCTGTCAGAATTTTGAGTTCTTCTTAGAAAATCCAAGGGGAGTAACAGCTCTAAAACAAAAGTCTTTAGCGGAGAAATTATTTTCTTTAAGATTGCAGGTAAGCCAGATCCTTATGGAGCAGGATGATGAGTTGAAGAAACTTGGTAATGATATGATATCTTATCTGCACCAACAGGTTACCAATCTATATCAGGAGAAAAGGACAAGTTTCATTGTAAGACCTCATCTGAAAATAATAGAAAAATACCAGGATAAAAACAAATGGTTGAATATAACCAGTGTTGAATATCAGGACATCATAGACAATATAGCACACTTGGTTTATGACAAAGATCCAGACAATTCTGCATTGTCTTTTGACTTAATGATGCTGGATTTTATGCTGTCTCACCTTAATGGAGATAAGAAGCAGATGTTCTTTATTACCCGAATGGTTAATATTTCAAACAAGCTTAAGAAGCAGTCCAATATACCTCAGGTTAATTCCAAGATAACCACCATTAAAGCCATCTCAGATGAATCTTACTGGAAAGATATTGATGCCTTACAGCTGGAGCATTTAAGAGTAGAATTAAGAAGCTTGATAAAGTTCCTTAGTGAAGAAACAAGAGGAACAGTCTACACCAGTTTAGAAGATAGTATTACTGCTGTATCAGAATCCCCTGAAATTTATGAAAGCAGGAGTTTTGACAAGGAGGCATACAAGGTGAAGATGGAGCAGTTCATTAAAGAAAACCAGTATGACCTTACCATAGATAAAATCAGGAAAAACATCAAAGTAACAAAAGATGATTTGGACTACATAGAAAAATTCCTGTTTGAGCAGGGATCAATGGGTTCCAAAGAAGTATTCAAAGAAGTATACGGAGAAAAACCTCTTGGGGAGTTTATTAGATCAGTAGTTGGATTAGATAAAGTAGAAGCTAAAAATGCTTTCTCCAGATTGGTAAATTTTGCCAGTCTTAACACCCACCAAATCCAGTTCATGGACCTCATCATAGATTACTTTTCTGTTAATGGAGTAATGGATGTAAAACAACTCTTCAACCCTCCTTTTTCTGACATCTATGCTGGTGGAATGATCAAACTTTTTGACAATGAAGTAGCCCTAAAGATTGCAGATACTGTCAAGGAGATAAATTCAAATTGTGTTGTGGCTTAACTGTTTAAATAAAATTATATGAGACATCTAAAAATTATTATTATTTCACTACTTCTCCTCTCTGTTCTAAGTTGTGGTGAAGAAATTAGCAGGCTTGAAAATGAATTAGAAGAGACTCAAGCTAAACTAGATGCAGCAGAGAAAAAAATTACTGAATACGAAATCCAATTAGAGGAAATTAATTCAAACATAGATAATGCAGAAGCAGCGGTTTCAACACTTGAAAGCGAAGTTAATGATTTTGGTATTGAAGAATGGGAGTATAATGTTCCTGATGTTGAGAGAGAGACTAGCAATGTGGCAAGTGCTATTGAAGAAATTAGAACTGCTGCAAACAATTAAAAAATAACAAAATATGAATAGATCAATTGCTATAAGTTTAATAGTAGGTAGTATTTTCGCTATAATTACAGGTGTCCTAACGAAACAAACTAAATATTATGATATATCCGATGGAACGAAAAAAGAAGTTCTTCAAAGTGAATATCCCAATAATCAGCAAACTAGCTATAATTCAACATTAATACTTGTCAGCCTAATAGGAGGAATTGGAGTAGGCTATTTATGTTCAGATATAATTGAAAAAAGAATGAAGAATTTGAGCAAATAATTTCGCATATAAACACCAAAATTCGTGATAAAATTTTATACTATAATTATTCTTTTACTAACTTTTAGTTGTAGCAAGGAAAAACAGAATATTTCAGAATGCTCTCAAATAACTACACCTTTTACAACCTATAATGAGGCTAAAAATACTGTAGAGTCAGTAGATTTTAAATATACCGATGAGGTAGATACTTCTAAAAGCTCGTGGATTAGAGGGGCTCAGTACTACAGCTGTAATGGTGAAACAGGCTATTTGGTTTATCAAACTGATAAAAAAGAATATATCCATCAGGAAGTTCCAGTGGAGGTTTGGGAAGAATTTAAAAATGCTGAATCATTTGGGAGTTTTTATAATAAAAACCTTAAACATAAATACAGAGTAGTTCCCCAAAGTGCAGAATAAAAAAAGGCTACAGTTTGAGTTTTTTCAAGAAAATTCTACACAGATCTGAAGGTATCAGGTAATTTCAAAACTGATCAGCCAATTTTTGATGAATTAGCCTACTATGTGGGGGCTATAGATCATCACACTTTAAAAGAAATCTCCACAGTACATTTAACAACCTTAGAAATACTGGAAATTCTTTGAAAAAAAAGTAAGAGAATATGCTGATGAAAAATCTGAATTTGTAAAACAACTCGCCATATATGCACATTTTGTACATTTGGAAGCAGAGCAGAATTCTACCAAAAACAATATTAGATTATGGAAAAAGGACAAAAACTATCAATTGAACTTTATTCTGAACCCCATTATACTGAGGTTAATATTAGTGATAATTTCTCTCCAGAGGAAAAAGTTTTTGATGTTTTAGCGGAACATATTGCAGATGATTATTACTCTAACTATAGTCAGCCTAGGGTAAGTTTAACACTGCTTGAAAAATTTGAGATTCTTTGTAAAACTGTACGAGAAAAAATTTATGAATCTCGTGAAAACTATAATCACTATACTAAATTGAGTATAACATCTGTCGATGATAAGTTTGTGCTGGATATTTCAGAAGATAACCCTCAACTCTTCGATAAAATCAAAGTTCTGTCAAATAATTTTATACATGTGGTAGACTCAGGAAAACATGGTATATTAAATCAACAACAGGATGTTATTCTGCCCCTTAATTATGACAAAGTTTATACAGCTATTGAAGGGTATTTTGCAGCATTAAAAAACAATAAATACTTCATTTATGATTTAGAGGGTAAAGAGGTAATGGGAGATCTTGAAAAAGTCGGTAATAATTTTAATCCATTTGGTGCTGACCCAGAATACATTTGGCTGAAAAAAAATGGAAAATGGGGTTTATTTGATCAAAACTTGGCTCCAATCTTACCTTTTAGTCTGCCCTACGATTCTTGCGAAGTGATAAACTTTTACGATGAGGATATCTATATAGAAGTTCGTAAAAATGGTAAAACAGGGTTAATAAATGGACTCCTAAATATTACAATTATCCCTTTAAATCCTGATATCGAAAATATCTTTTTTGATAGAAAAACAAAAATTTATGTAGCATATAATAAGGACTTTGAAATTTTAGAAGTTTTGCCTTTAACGGAGATTAAAGACAATGAAGAAGATGGGATATCTCAAAGTTAATTTTTTTTAAAATTTTTTTTAACCTGACTAAATATTTACATAAACTGTATCTACAAATACCCCCACCCTCTTTTAAAAAAGAAATCTCCCCCGCCCGAATTATCAAACAGCTGTGTTTATTGTGGGGAGATATTTTCTTTTTCTTGTTGATTTTTAGGGCATTCGTAATCTCTCATAGAAAGAAAGTATACTTTAGTTTTCTCTCTTAAAGATTCAGGAGTTTCCTACACCCACTTGACATTCCCTACCACAGTTTCCCTTTCAAATTCTTATCAACACCCTGTCTTGGGATGTTGTTTCCCTTAATAGACTGAAAACCACAAACCCCTTGGCTAACTTCCACCAGGATAAAGTATTAACTCAAAAACTTTATCAAAATGAAAAAACATTTCAAAGGATTTGTAGCAAAAGTAGAATTGCTAAAATCAGCCATGGCTTCACCAGACAAAAATGGTCTAAACCCTGTTATCCTTATAGGTATTGCAGGAGAAATGCCCAGCAAATGTGTCCTTAGTGGAACTC
This sequence comes from Kaistella yananensis, assembly GCF_026107505.2. Classification (NCBI taxonomy): domain Bacteria; kingdom Pseudomonadati; phylum Bacteroidota; class Flavobacteriia; order Flavobacteriales; family Weeksellaceae; genus Kaistella; species Kaistella yananensis. Next base: position 205,161 of record NZ_JAPCHZ010000002.1, read on the forward strand.
TTGCTGAAAACATGGAACTGGAATATGGAGGAGTGTATCTGTTCAATGCAACAGAAACAGAGTACAGCCCAATGTATGGGAGAAACTTCAGATATGTAAGACTATCCCAAAAACTGAATCCTATTGAGATTCTTCAGTCTTCAGATTATGTGGGTAATCTCAAAGTGGTGGATGTAGACTCCAAAGTATCTGCTTCTGAAGCAGAATTGGAAACAGTTGAAACATTGTAAAACCTTGGCTCCTCGTAAAGGGGAGCCTTTTATCCTACATTTTTTTATTATTCAATATTAGCATTACAAAAAAAGTGGGATGAACTAAACTAATATTTTATGGAAACCACAATCAATGAAATTCAGGTAAGTTACACTTCAAAATTCCTTTCTCCTCACCCAATATCCACAAGTAACGAAGCATTTCGTTATGCCATTAAAATCTGGAATAGAGATACTATTGACCTGTTTGAAGAGTTCAAGGTACTCTATTTAAACAAGAGTAATATGGTAATTGGATATTATTCTCTGGGAAAAGGAGGTATAGATTTCTGTTCAGTAGATGTAAGACTTCTTTTATCAGTAGCTCTTACAACCAATTCAACTGGTTTTATAATAGTTCATAACCACCCCAGTGGAAAACTAATGCCCAGTGCAGCAGATAAAAAGATTACAAAACAGATTCATGATTGCTGTAAAATCATGAACTTAGTACTTTTAGACCATTTAATAATCAGCAGCTCAGGATATTTTAGCTTTATGGATGAATGTATGATATAAACGAATAGGTTTTTTACTAAATTTACAACGTTGCGATTTATGGCAGATATTATATTATAGCTTTTTTTTAAACTTTAAACAATTAATTTATGGAAGATTATATTCACTATCTTGATTCAGCAGCTATTTCATTAGGAGATGTGCATTTCAGAAATGGGGACTTTGCCCTGGCTTCCAGTTCTTACACAAAGGCCTTGAACCTTTTAGAAAGATATAATGGAGATAGTATGGTAGCACTTGAGACAGCTGCTTATTTATCCAGAAGAATAAAGGAGTGCAACGCTAAGTCAACGTAAGGAAAACACCTCCATACAGTAGGAAGTCATTCACAGAGTAGAGTAATACCCTTAGTCCTTAAGTAGGTCTAATATGGATACCTCCAAAGCATCAGCTAACCTGTAAAGAGTGAAGATGGTGGGATTGGTTCTACCAGCTTCAATTCTTGAAATATTGGTTACATCAATATCACATGCATCCTAGCCACTAAGTCCAGTTGAGTAAGACCTTTTTCAAGTCTTACTTTTCTGATCTTTTTACCAATATCTTTTAAAATTTCCGCTTTATCCACCTGCCATTTTTGACAGGTTAAAAATGAATAATAAATACGTCTAACGAAATGCCATATATGGCAATGCCATTATTATGAAAACATTTTTACTAAAAATGATTATATTGGTAGTGAAATTTTTCCAAACCAAAGGTCACTATCAATCCGTGTAATTACAATATGGAAAATCCTGATGAAAAAAAAGATTTTGAAGATCTGATCAAATTTGCTGAAATAATCAATTTATATGGGAAAAGAAACGAAATTGGAACGCTTTGAAAATATTGCAGGAGCAGTAGGTAATGTTATTATCGCTTTATTTGAAGATATATTAAGAGTATTGACGTATAAAGATGGTAAGTATCAATATATATGGGGTTCCTTCCTTTTTATGATAATTACCGCTGCGCCGGCGCTTTATTACTTATTTACTAATGACATGAAAAGTTATTACGAAATGGGAAGTTATGATGAAAACGGGGATTACTATTCACATCATAGCGTATTCCGTATTTCAATAGTACTTTTCTTGGGGTGCTTTGTTTTCTTTCTTGTAAAAGAAAGTCGAAAAATACTTAAGTCTTCAAGAAAGTAATTAATTAATGAAAGCCACTCTCCAATGAGTGGTTTTTTTAATACCGTTTATTCATGATTACACTACCATTTAAAATTGGGGAACAGTATGAAAAATGGGAATTCAATTTAGACATCACAATGGATATAATTGCAGGATATGATACATATACTGTCAGCAAGGACTTCTATTGTAGCGATTCAATATCTCAGATAGAATTAACTTTCGAAATGGATATTTTAGCTGTCATAAGGATTCTTTGTAGCAGAGCATTAAAAGAAAAACTACTGAAAAGCAACAAGAATATTATTACTTTATCTTGCACGAGAGACAATCAAGTCTTATATTTATGTACAGAAAACACTTATCTCTGGTTTGTATTAGAAGATAAGGAAGATGAGATTTTCCTTACCTATGGAAAACCTACAGCAATGAAAAAACTATTCAGTTTTTTACTTTAAAAGGCATACTTTTCGGCATACCATTATTGTAGTAATTTTATAAACCGTGATAAATAGAGAGATTTTGTAAGAAGGGTTCGAATCCCTCAGGACCCACAAACTCCTCAAGAAATTGAGGAGTTTTTTTTGTGCTTAGAATCTAACATTAGGTTTAATGGATTTCTTGCTCCTTTCTATATTTCACTTTTTTCCTTAAATTATTCCATTTTAGGTACCCTCCAGGTTACACAAAAATTTCTCAGGTTACAATATCAAATACCCATTAAATAAATGAAAACCTCAACACTATTCCTTATAAGAAATATATAATCAATGTAAAAGGTTATAAAATGTTCACAAATCGCAGTATTGAAAATTTATTTGGAAAATGCTAAAATACAGGTGTTTATAGAGTTGGCTGCGACAGGAAACCGTCATTTCTTATCAAATAAAACCTCCGGAACCACTTTTAATAAACATTTTAGAAAGGTTGAGCCGTAGTTGCCCCGTAGTCGCGCCGTAACATCCGGTATTCTTCTTAACGTCCCCTTCATATCCTCCCCATAAATACTTCAGGTCAACAGTATATCAAAAGGATAAGTTCTCATGCTTTTTAACGGTCCAAAAAAACAGAAAACCGGTTGCTGACTAATCACAAAAAAAATTATTAATTTTATCTCAAAACACAGATATGTTGGTAAAAATTTACGGAAGTGCCATTTTTGGAGTCTCTGCACAAACGATTACGATCGAAGTGAATGTAGATACTTCGGGAGTGGGATATCATTTGGTGGGCCTGCCCGATAATGCAATTAAAGAAAGCAGCTACCGCATTTCTGCGGCTTTAAAGAACGTCGGTTATAAAATTCCGGGCAAGAAGATTACCATCAACATGGCGCCCGCAGACCTGCGGAAAGAAGGCTCGGCATACGATCTCAGTATCGCTTTAGGCATTCTGGCCGCTTCAGAACAAATCAGAGCTGAAGACATCGGCGATTACATCATCATGGGAGAACTTTCGCTGGACGGTGGACTGTTGCCAATTAAAGGTGTTTTACCCATCGCCATAAAAGCCCGCGAAGAAGGTTTCAAAGGAATTATTTTACCTAAACAGAATATCCGTGAGGCAGCTATTGTAGATCAGCTGGAGGTTTACGGGATTGAAAACATCAGGGAAGTCATCGGTTTTTTTAATGAAGGAATTCCACTGGAAAGAACAACCATCGATACCCGCAAAGAGTTTCAGGATAAAATCAACTTCTTTTCCACCGATTTTTCTGAAGTGAAAGGCCAGGAAACCGCCAAACGCGCCATGGAAGTTGCGGCGGCAGGCGGGCACAACATTATCTTAATCGGTCCGCCAGGAAGCGGGAAAACGATGCTCGCAAAAAGAGTTCCGAGTATTCTTCCGCCTTTAACCCTGAAAGAAGCCTTAGAGACCACCAAAATACATTCGGTAGCAGGAAAAATAGGAACAGAGACTTCTTTGATGACCGTTAGACCCTTCAGAAGTCCGCACCATACCATCTCGGATGTGGCTTTAGTTGGTGGCGGAAGCTATCCGCAACCGGGAGAAATTTCCCTGGCGCACAACGGCGTTTTATTTCTGGATGAAATGCCCGAATTTAAAAGAACCGTCCTCGAAGTCATGCGCCAGCCCTTGGAAGACCGCGAAGTCACCATTTCACGCGCCAAATTTACCGTAAATTATCCCGCAAGCTTTATGCTGGTAGCAAGTATGAACCCCAGCCCGAGCGGTTATTTCCCAGATGACCCCAACAACACTTCGTCACAGTTTGAAATGCAGCGGTACATGAACAAACTTTCCGGACCGTTGCTCGACAGGATTGATATTCATATTGAAGTCCAGAAAGTGGAATTCGACCAGCTTTCTGACAAGAGAAAAGGTGAAAAGAGTGATGAAATCCGGAGCCGCGTTTTAAAAGCCCGCGAGATTCAGTCCAAAAGATACCATAACTCCGAAATTCATTACAACGCCCAAATGGGTCCCAGGGAAATTGAAAAATACTGTGAACTCGATGAAACCTCACAAAATCTCATCAAAACTGCCATGGAAAAACTAAATCTTTCGGCAAGAGCCTATGACAGAATCCTGAAAGTAGCCAGAACCATAGCAGATTTAGAACTCGAAGAGACGCTCAATTCAAGTCACATCGCAGAAGCCATTCAGTACAGAAGCCTCGACCGGGAATTTTGGAATGTATAACACACACAAAATTTAATTAACAAAAGGTTTTATAAGCTTCTTGTTTTTTTCTTTGTTTTCAAAACCTAAATTATAGGAGAAACCAACTCCCAGGGTCTGTTTCATCTGAAGTTTCTGCAGCTGATCATGATCGTAAAGCAGATCCAGACTTACCACGGTGGAAATAAATTTGTTGAACCTGATGTTTAAAGTTCCGTTATAAGCGATATCTACACGTTCCGGATGAAAGACGTAATTACTGAAGAAGTTGATTTGATTGACCAGATTAATGTCTTTATAAATTTTCATTCGGTAAAGAATATTTACGAGCGCACCTAACTCCGAACGCACACTTTGCCCATCACGTTCCAAACCATATTTGCCTGCTTTCTGCAGAAAAGGATCCGTAACAAAAGTGAATTTACCGTTCACAGGCCGGAATATCACCTGGAAATTCTCATTCGGGTTGTATGAAATACCTAAACCGGCGTTTAAATAACCGGGAGCCATAAATCTTGAAACGCGGTCGGCGAATTCCGGATCTGGCGTTACGCTGTAATTGTAACCGGGAGAAAACTGCGATAAAAACTGAAAACCGGTAGATAGATAGAAGTTTTTACCAACATCATATCCATAATTGGTCATAAGGTTAATGTAATCTTCAGTTTTTCTTGAAGATTCACCCTGAGACGTAACAAACCCGTAACCCAGCTGCAGGTTGTTATCAAGGAAATGCTTTCTGTTTTTGTAACTTAAATTATAATTAATTTTCCCAATGATGCCAATGTTGTTATTTCCACCCGAATTCCAGTTAGAAAAAGACGATTGGTTAAATACCAGGTTATTCTGCCCAAAATAAAACCATCTTACCGGTTCTTTAAGTTTCAGAAGGTTATAAGGCGTAATCGGAATATCTTCCGTTATGTTTGATATCACTACTTTATCGCGGATTACAAGGGTGTCTTTAAAACGGACATTAAAGTTGATGAGCTTAGGATTCGCCAGACTGTCCAGATCTAAAGCTACGGAATCCCATCTTTGCTGAGAAATAGAATCAATCTCTTTTAAAATATTTCTGCCATTTTGGGAATAGGCGGGCAACGCCAGCAATGTAAGAAAAACGATAATAAACTGTCTCATAGACTGCAAATTTAATGTAAACAAATAAAACCTTACAATTCCCTGCAGATGTTTTTATTACTTTTTGTCTTATATAAGTTTTTAGGATTGTAAAAGATTAGCCATATTTACTTAAAATTTATTTTGGTAAAAGTTTTGACAAAAAAATAGGTATGCTAAAAGAATCCCTGAATTACAGAGCGGTAATCTACGCAACCATAATGGTTTCAGCAATGTGGCTGGGGTTTTTCCTGCAATATCTCGGGCTGTTCGACGGTTGTAGTGGCGCCATTATTCCGCTGAATCCGGAAGGCCTGAAGGGAATTTTTTTCTCCCCTTTCCTGCACGGCAATATCGAGCATATTTTCGGCAATTCAGTCCCTATTTTTGTCTTGATTTTTTTGCTGTTTCAGTTTTACCCTTTTATCGCAAAAAAAGTGTTCTTTCTTGGCTGGTTTGTATCAGCATTTTTGGTCTGGCTCCTGCCACCGATTGATATTTTTACCGGTAATTTCAATTTTGTGTGTATTATCGGTGCCAGCGGAATCGTATATGTATTGGCTTTTTTCCTTTTTTTCAGCGGCGTTTTCCGGTGGAATATGAAGCTGCTCACCGTTTCACTCATTGTGGCGTTATATTACGGAAGTTTGGTTTGGGGTGTGATGCCCGAAGAACTGTTTACGAATCTTGAAGAGCCCAGCAGAATTTCGTGGCAATCGCATCTTTCAGGGGCGGTAGTAGGGATGATCATGGCATTTGTTTTCAGAAAAACAGGTGAAAAGAACAAACGTTTTATCTGGCAGTTCCCGAATTATTACAGCGAGAAAGACGATAAACTTTGGCAGGAATACAAAGAAAATCATCCCGATGATTTTATGGAGCTTCCTTATCTTAAAAAAGAAGATCCCTGGGATCATTTAGACAAAATCCGGAAAAACGAATAATTTTTAATAATTTTGAGAAAAATAACCCATGTTTTCCGAAGAAACCCTATATTCTGTTGCACTTCGCCACTGCCCGCTCATCGGCGACATGGTCTTCAGAAAGCTGGTGAGTGAAATTGGCTCTGCAAAAGAAGTTTGGGAAATTTCAAAATCTGGATTGAAAAACATCTATGGGATCGGTCGGAAAATATCCCTCGAAATTGGCAATCCGAACCATCTGAAATTTGCGGAAGAAGAACTCGATTTCTGCGAAAAAAATAATATTAAAATCAACCTCCGTCATCTCGGCGACCTACCCTATCATCTTAACGAATGTGAAGATGCTCCCGCCATCCTTTACCAAAAAGGCAGTTACGATCCCGCCCGGCAACCGCTTAGTATTGTTGGTACCCGCAATATTACACCATACGGAAAAATGTTTGTACAGGATTTTCTGGAAGAGATTAAAACCAAAAAAGTCATTACAGTAAGTGGTTTGGCTTTAGGCGTTGATACTGAAGTTCATGAAGTTTCGGTTCAAAAAAACATTCCGACTGCAGCGGTTTTAGCACATGGGTTCCACACGCTATATCCGAGCAAAAACAAAAAACTTTCCGAAAGAATTTTAGAGCAAAACGGCGTTCTTTTTACGGAATTCAATTCCAGGCAGAAACCCGACCGTGAAAATTTTATCCAAAGAAACCGTGTAATTGCAGGACTCTCAAATGCCACTATTGTGGTAGAGACCGCCTTCGGCGGCGGCTCCATCAGTACTGCGACGTTTGCCAACAATTACAACCGCGAAGTGTATGCTTTGCCCGGAAAAATCACTGATAAATACAGCCAAGGCTGCAACCAGCTCATCTTTCAGAATAAAGCGGCGGCCATTTCCACCCTTTCTTCTCTGGCAGAACAGTTGGGATTTCATAAAGAAAGTGAGAAAACGGGCGAACTCTTCCCAAGTTCAGAAATCAGGATTCAACTGCCTGAAATTCAGCAAACCCTTTTAAAGGCCTTAGATAAAAACACCCCGCTTTCACTGGATGAGATTTCGATAAAAATGCAGATTCCATCCTATAAAATATTGCCCGATTTGCTTCAACTTGAAATTTCGGGGTACATCAAAGCACTTTCGGGAAGACAATATCTGGCGAATTAAGATATGCAGGTTTTTAAAAATTTATTAATCTTAAGTTAACATTCAATAATTGATATTATAAATGTTAAAATTATGAATTTAACAAAAATAAACTCCAATATTATTAATATTTAATCAATTATTAAAATTTTTGTTGCAAGTTTTGAAAAAAAAATTAAATTTGTTGACAATAATAATTAACCCCTTATGGAGCACTATAACGTAGACCAGAAAATTCAGGAATTTATGGCCAGAATTGAAGCTAAAAATCCGAATGAACCGGAATTTCTTCAGGCCGTGAAAGAAGTTGCAGTTACTGTAATTCCTTTTATTTCAACTAGAAAACAGTACACCGGAAAAAAACTTTTGGAAAGAATGGCTGAGCCGGAAAGAACAATAATCTTCCGTGTTCCGTGGGTTGATGACAAAGGTGAAATTCAGGTAAACAGAGGTTTCAGAATTCAGATGAACTCTGCGATTGGCCCATACAAAGGCGGTATCCGTTTTCATCCTACAGTAAATTTATCAGTTCTGAAATTTTTGGCTTTCGAACAGACTTTCAAAAACTCTTTAACTACATTACCAATGGGTGGTGGAAAAGGAGGTGCAGATTTCGATCCACAAGGAAAATCTGATAATGAAATCATGCGTTTCTGCCAGGCTTTCATGACGGAAATGTGCAAACATATTGGTCCTGAAACCGATGTTCCAGCAGGAGATATTGGTGTTGGTGCAAGAGAAATCGGATATTTATTCGGTCAGTATAAAAAAATCAGAAACGAATTTACAGGGGTACTTACGGGAAAAGGTTTAGCCTACGGAGGTTCACTTATTCGCCCTGAAGCTACAGGTTACGGGGTTGTATATTTCGCAGAGCAGATGCTGAAAACCATTGGACAGGATTTCAAGGGAAAAACGGTTTGTGTTTCAGGTTTCGGAAATGTTGCATGGGGTGTTGTGAAAAAAGTTACCGAACTTGGCGGAAAAGTTGTAACTATTTCCGGTCCAGACGGTTACATCTATGATAAAGACGGTATCAGTGGCGAGAAAATCGATTATCTTTTAGAATTAAGAGCATCAGGAAACAACAGAGCCGAAGATTATGCGAAGAAATTCCCAAGTGCTGAATTCCACGCAGGCAAACGTCCATGGGAAGTTAAATGTGATGTTGCCATTCCTGCAGCAACACAAAACGAACTTCACCTGGAGGATGCGAAGAATCTTGTAGCAAACGGAGTAATTTGCGTTACCGAAGCTGCAAATATGCCTTCAACTTTAGATGCAATTAATCATTTCTTAGGAAACAAAGTTCTTTTCTCTCCGGGGAAAGCTTCCAACGCTGGTGGTGTAGCCACTTCCGGTCTGGAAATGACCCAGAACTCCATCCGTTTGAACTGGTCTTCCGAGGAAGTTGATGCAAGACTTAAGGAAATTATGATCGGTATTCACAAAGCTTGTAGAGATTACGGCAAAGAAGAAGATGGCTATGTAAACTATGTGAAAGGTGCAAATATCGCAGGTTTCGTAAAAGTTGCAGAAGCAATGCTTGCACAAGGTGTCGTATAAAAAATAAAGCCGGATTCTCTCCGGCTTTTTTCATAAAGCCTGTCCCGGGATAATGGGAAAAAAAGTAAAATGAAAGGATAAAGAGCATTGATTTTTCAGTGCTTTTTATTTTGGTGAAAACAGAAGAAATTATTTTCACCCCGAACTTTTAAAGAAGCCGCAGATACTGTATTCCGAAAATTACTAATTTTACTTAAATCTTTATGAACATGCCAACTTCAGAACCAAGGATTGACGCCTATATTGAGAATGCCCAGCCCTTCGCAAAACCCATTCTTATTCATCTCCGCGAAATCATTCACGAAACCTGTCCGGAGGTGGAAGAAACCTGGAAGTGGAGTTTTCCGCATTTCATGTACAAGGGGAAAATCCTCTGCGCGTTCACTGCATTTAAGCAACACTGCGGCTTCGGGTTCTGGCTTGAAAAGGAAATGAAAACCATCAGCGAAATCACCAAAGATGCCGAAAGAACCGGAATGTTTACGTTAGGAAAAATTACAAGCATCGACGACCTTCCATCGAAAGTTCTGCTACAAGCAGGGATTAAAGAAGCCATGGACCTTACCGACATGGGCGTTACGCTGAAGAAAGCAGCTCCCGAAAAGAAAGAAACCGAAGTTCCCGCCTATTTTTCTGAGGCGCTTAATCAAAATTCTGGTGCTAAAAAAGTCTTCGAAAACGCATCACCTTCCTTCAGGAAAGAATACATCATGTGGATCACCGATGCAAAAACCGAAACTACCAGAAACAAAAGAATGCAACAGGCGCTAGAGTGGATTTCCGAAGGAAAAGGCCGCAACTGGAAATATGAGAAACGCTGATTTTCTAATTTAACTGATTTTATGCCGCGGTAAACCGATTTCATGTTCCTGAGGATAAGGCTTCCGGAACGTCATGCTCACATCTTCTTTGATCTGGCGGTGAATATCGTACTGCTTCTCTTTGTGGTAAGCGTAACGCGGATCGGGAATCATCGGCATTTTAGCCATTTTAATGACGGTTATGGTCGGGAAATGATAATCTACCTCAACCGTTCCCAACAGCAGATAACAGCCGCCACCCATAAAATCGTACTGCTTCAGAGAATCCGGAAAATGCGCCGTGTCGAAATAATCGCCGTTCACGTCGATCCAGGTGCCGAAAAACATATTTCCTTTTTTGGTTGGCACGTGTTTTCGGGAAATCAGATACGCCAACATTTTTACCTGTTTTTTATGATTTTTCAAAAGATCTTTCACAAAAACAGAACCTCTGTATTTGGTTTCCAGAAGGTCAAACGGTGTGTAGGAAACCGGAAATCCCAGGATTTCGATCTCATCAAAAGCATCTTCAAAAAAATCCCTTTTCAACTCCGGTAGATGATAGTCCTGAACAGGTTCTTCAAAAAGCATTCTACCTCTGTTTTCGGGCTTGAAGTTAATGAGCAGCAATCTTGCTTCAATGAGAAGTTCGTTTTTCTGTTTACCGGTAAACCGGAAAGCGCCGATAAAAATCAGAATCTGTACTCCTTCAATCCCAATCGGAATGCGTCGGATAAAATCTTCCAATGATTGATAATTTCCGTTTCTCTCCCGTTCTTCAGAGATAAGCTGCGCAATTTTGGTATCAAGTGACTGAAGGTGCATGAATCCGAGAAAAATATTTTTTCCCTGCAGTGAAGTCTGAAATTCACTGGAATTAACACAGGGATTCTGAATGATTCCGCCCGACATTTTCGCTTCGTGAACATAAACTTCGGTCCGGTAAAAACCACCCTGATTGTTAATGACCGAAACCATAAATTCCAGCGGATAATAAACCTTTAGATATAAACTCTGGTAACTTTCTACCGCATAAGACGCCGAGTGCGCCTTGCAGAACGAATATCCCGCAAAAGACTGAATCTGTCGGAAAGCTTCCGTAGTCATCTGTTCCGAATGTCCCTGATTTTTGCACGATTCAAAAAAGTTGTTTTTCACTTCATTCAGTTTCTGAATCGATCTTTCTTTTCCGCTCATGGCACGCCTCAGAATATCACCATCAGCATGGCTGAGTCCGCCAAAATACTGCGCAATTTTAATCACATCTTCCTGATAAACCATGATTCCGTAGGTTTCTTTCAGATTTTCTTCAAATACAGGATGAAAATATTCAAACTGATCGGGATTGTTGTGACGGAAAATATATTCCTTCATCATTCCGCTTTGCGCGACACCCGGCCGGATGATGGAAGAGGCAGCCACTAAAGTTCTGTAATCACTGCATTTTAAACGCCTTAAAAGTCCGCGCATTGCCGGGCTTTCTATATAAAAACATCCTATTGTTTTTCCTGTTGCCAAATACTCATTACACACCGCTTCATCTTTAGAAATAGAAGTATCCCGGATATTCACCTCAATTCCACGGTTTTTTTTAATGAGTTCCACCGTGTCGCTGATGGTTCCCAAGCCCCGCTGAGAAAGAATATCAAACTTTTCGAGCCCTATGTCTTCAGCCACATGCATATCAAACTGAACGATCGGAAATCCTTTTGGAGGCATTTCCAAGGCAGAGTAATTCGTAATAGGCTCTTCGGAAATCAGAATTCCGCAGGCATGCATACTTCTCTGGTTGGGGAATTTTTCCAGAAGTTTACCATATTTGTGAACGAGTTTTACGACTTTGTTGCCATCATGGGTTTCCATCGGTTTTGTCGCAAGATCATCAAGCTCTTCTTTGGGCAGACCAAAGGCTTTCCCCACTTCCCGGAATATCGAACGGTATTTGAATTCGACATTTGTTCCGCAAAACGCAACGTGATCTTTTCCGTATTTATTAAAAATATATTCCAGGATGGTGTCTCTGTTTTGCCAGCTCCAGTCGATATCAAAATCCGGCGGCGAGGTTCGGTTAAGATTCAGAAAACGTTCAAAATAAAGATCCAGTTCTATCGGGCAGATATCGGTGATTCCCAAACAGTAACTTACGATAGAATTGGCTCCACTTCCCCGTCCGACATGCATAAATCCCATGCTGTTGCTGTATTGAACGATATCCCAGGTGATGAGAAAGTAGGCGGAAAATTTGAGGTCACCAATTACTTTAAGTTCTTTTTCAACTCTTTTCTGAGCCGCTTCGTTATTGCCATATCTTTTCTGCAAACCTTCATAAGCCAGTCTTGTCAGAAGTTTCATGTCTTCTTCCTGAGAACTGGTAAAGTATTTTTTATTTTTGTTTTCAGTGCTTCCGCGTTCCTTGTAGGCAAATTCAAAACTGCATTCGGAGAGAATTTTCTTTGTATTTCTGATGATTTCGAGATACCGCTCGAATGATTGAATGATACTTGCTTCAGATTTCAGATATTCTGTTTTGCTACAGATGTCTTCGTCAGAAAGTTTAGAAAGCAAAGTGTTATTTTCAATCGCCCTTAAAACCCGATGTAAATGATATTCTTTTTTGGTACTGAACGTTACTGGATGCAGAATTACCATTTTGTAGGTTCGGCTCATCAACTCCGGACGGATCATTAAGTTTAATTCTTCCTCGCGTAAACCGATAAATTCATGTTCCTGAAGCGTTTCCGGAATGTTATTGATTGGATAGATCACAAAAACCTGTTCAAACGGGGGCGCTTTTTCCGTGAGTTCCTCGCCATCACAATTGTGTGCGGTCAGTACGCGGTTGATTTCTCCAATCCCGCTGAACTCTTTTGCCACAGCAATGTATAACAGTTTGTTTTCTTTTCTTACTTCAACACCTGCGATGGGTTTGATGCCATAGTTTTCGCACTCTTTTTTGAATTCATAAATTCCGGTAACGGTATTAATATCCGTTAAAACTAATTCTTTAGTTCCTGATTTGTACGCCTGCTGTACCAGTGCCTCAACGGAGAGTGTGCCGTAGCGCAAACTGTGATATGAATGACAGTTCAGGAACATTATTTATATATTTTTGGGGCATCTGCAGTTCCGTCCGAGAAATCAAACCCTGAAGCCCGTCTCACGGCATCAGCGCCAAAGCGGTTCTTAATACGGTCCATGGTTTGGTAAAGGTTCATCAGTTCTTCGGTATCTTCAAAAAGATTCATCTGGTGACTGCCGTGTACCAAGCCGGTAAACCGTAAACCAACCAAACGCAGGCGCATTCTGCGGGTATAGATTTTATTAAACAAATCCTTAGCAATCCGCGAAAGGGTATGATCTGCTGCAGTATAAGCCACTTTGCATTGTTTGGTCTCCGTATCGAAATTGGCATAACGGATTTTGATGACCACGGTGGAAGTGAGCCATTTTTCTTTGCGCAACTGGTAAGCGAGTTCTTCCGCCATTCCCGAAATCAGACTTCTTATGGCAAACACATCAATAGTATCATTGGAAAAAGTATGTTCTTTTGAAATTGATTTTCTTTCTGAATAAGGAATTACAGGGGTTTCATCGATTCCGTTGGCTTTTCTCCAGAGCTCGGTTCCATTTTTTCCGATCATCTGCTGAAGGGCTAATACCGGCATTTCGGAAAGGGTTTTAATGGTCCGGATGCCGATTCTTGAGAGCAAGCGAAAGGTCGCTTCGCCAACCATTGGGATTTTCCGGATGGAAAGTGGATTAAGGAATGGCTTAATCTGGGATTCATTAATTTCAAGCTTACCGGAAGGTTTGGATTCTCCGGTTCCGATTTTCGAAACGGTTTTATTCACAGAAAGTGCAAAACTGATCGGCAATCCGGTTTCCTTAGTTACCTGTGATGCAATTTCCTGAGTCCACTGGTAACAGCCGAAAAATTTATCCATTCCGGTAAGATCCAGATAAAATTCATCAATACTTGCTTTCTCCATCACGGGAACGCGCTGCTGAATAATTTCGGTGACATCATGTGATAATTTCGAGAACATTTCATAATCACCTTTCACCACTTTTGCATCGGGACAAAGTTTCAGCGCCATCTGGATCGGCATCGCCGAGCGCACACCAAAATATCGGGCTTCATATGAACATGATGCCACTACACCTCGCTCGCCACCACCTATGATCAGGGGAATACCTTTCAGATCGCTGTTCTGAAGCCTCGCGCAGGAAACGAAGAACGCATCCAAATCCATATGTGCAATTGCATGATTCATGACGCAAAATTATACACTATTTGTCCCAAAATCATTATATTTGTGGATACAATTTGTCCCAATGTCAGTTTTTTCAGATAACATCAGGTTTTTAAGAGGTAAGAAGGATTTAGCTCAACAAGGGTTCGCAGATAAGCTCGGAATTAGTCGCGATCGCTATTCGAAATATGAAAGTGGCCGCTCGGAGCCACCGTATGAAATCCTCATTAAGATATCCAAGTTTTTCCACATCAGTATTGATTTGCTCCTAACGGTGGACATCCGGAAATATCCTTTGGAAGGAATGATGAAGCTGCCCGATAACCGGATTGTTTTGCCGGTAGTAGTCGATCAGCACGGCAATAATTTTATTGAAATTGTACCGCAGAAAGCTTCCATGGGCTATCTAAATGGGTACAGCGATCCGGAATATATGGAAAGTCTGCAGCGCATGAATCTTCCGTTTCTGAAACATGGAAAGTTCCGCGGATTTCTGGCTGATGGAGACTCCATGCCGCCATTTGCTGACGGATCTTATGTGATTGGCGAGTATGTAGAAAATATTGCAGACCTGAAACCCGAGAAGGAATACATTTTTGTAACCCCACAGGGAATCACTTATAAAACTTTAGTGGCGGTAAATTCCTCTTCTGTCACCGTATCTGCTGACAACCCCTTTTATCCGCCGTACGAAATCGCTCTCGAGGATCTTGTGGAAATCTGGCGTTATGTGCGCGGAATTTTGCCACAGGATTACAAACCCAACCAGTCTTATGATACAGGAATAAAAAGCATGTTCTTGGAAATTAAAAAAGATATTAAAGAATTGGATGATAAAGTCTCTAATTTCAAATCATAACAGGAACGGACTTCATATTGGGGAATCTCCCGCGAAAATTCCTCTTCAAACGTATCGGATATTTTAACTATTTTTACACTCATATTAAGCAAAATAGTGACTCGAAAATTATTTTATCTGATTTTATTTTTCTGCATGAATCTTTCTTTCGCGCAACAAAATGATGAATTCAAAAGTGCGAAAGACTATTTCGATTATCAAAGATTTATGCTGAATAGTGAATTCAAGAGAAAATTTGATAACGAAAAAGATATCACGCAAAAAATAGCGATCAAAAAAGACTTTTCGGAGTTTATGGTAAAGCTCGACAGTATTCAGAACACCGCTTTCATAGGAACTTTAATCAAAGTAAAAAACCGCGAGGATTTAGAAAAAATTAACGTTAAAAATCTGCCGGAACTTCGTTTAAATCCGAAAAAAGAGGACCTGAATAAGGAAGCCCAGTATCCCGGAGGTTTCGAAACTTTAAGAAAACAGATCGCTGATTTATTCTATACCGATTCGGTTCTTCCTGATCAGAAATTGTTAAAAACAAATGTTGTTTTCGTTGTAGAAAAGGACGGGAGCATTGCAAATGTGCAGGCTCAGGGCGAAAATTTCACCTTCAACCGCCAGGCGGAAATCGCCATGTATCTTCTGCCCGAAAAGTTTTCCCCGGCCATTATCAACGGAACTCCTGTCCGCTATCGGTTCCGACTTCCCTTATCCATGAGTTTTGACTAAAGGAACTTCCAGATTCTGCCTCTTGGATTGATAATTATCCTATCTTTAGAAAAAATATAAAATGAAGAAATTATTACTCACGGTTGCGTTTTCTTGCAGCGTCATTACTTTACAGTCACAGGAAACAGCAACGGAAAGTGTCCGGATGAATGATATTATGATCAGCCCGATCGAACTTATCGCTGCTCCCATGCTGAATGTATCTTATGAGCGGCTGCTTAACGAAAACTCAGGAATCGGTATCAACGGAATGTTCTATCTGGGAAATAACAGCGACGACGACTACAGCATGACGCAAATTTCGCCCTATTACAGAATGTATTTCGGGAAGAAATACGCGTCGGGATTCTTTGTTGAAGGCTTTGTACCCGTTACTATGACGAAAGACACCTACTACGATTATTATGTAGGCCCTGGCTACAACTCTTCCACCCAAAAGGAAGACAATAATACCACGGTAGGCATTGGAGTGGGTTTCGGTGGAAAATGGGTAGCCCGTAAAAATATTTTGTTTGAGGCAAGTATGGGAATCGCCAGAAGATTTGGAATGGATGAAAAATATGATACCGCGATAACCGGAAAAGGAATGCTCGGAATTGGTTACCGTTTTTAGACAAATAAAATTATATAGTGAAAAAGGTTTAGTTTTGTACTGAACCTTTTTTAGTTTAAAAAATTGCCAGATGTTTACTGACGAATATTACATGAAAATGGCCCTGCAGGAAGCTCAAGTTGCTTTGGAAAAAGACGAGGTTCCTGTCGGCTGCGTTATTGTTTCGAATAATCGGGTTATTGCAAAAGCGCACAACCTTACCGAAACACTGAATGATGTTACGGCGCACGCAGAAATGCAGGCCATCACTTCGGCTGCTAATTTTATGGGCGGTAAATATCTGAGAAACTGCACCATGTACGTCACACTGGAGCCTTGCATAATGTGTTGCGGCGCATTGAACTGGTCGCAGATTTCCAAGGTGGTCATCGGTGCGCGCGACGAACAGCGCGGCTTTATCAATAAGAATCTTTCCCTCCATCCCAAAACAGAAATTGTGCTGGATGTGCTGGAAGCCAAATGCTCGCAGATTGTAAAAGATTTCTTTCAGAATAAAAGATAATCTCTCCGAAACTTTACAGATCCCTTCCTAAATAAAATAAACCTTTCAGCGTGTGCAGGCGGTCTGCCACATGAATCTTTTCGGTAAGCGGCTTGTAAACATGCGAAACACCGCCGGTAGCGACCACGAAACAGTCTTCTTCAACTTCTTCGTTTATACGGTCGATAAAACCTTCTACCATTCCCAGAAATCCGTAAACCATACCACTCTGCATACAGGAAACGGTATCTAGCCCCAATACTTTTTTAGGTTTTACGAGTTCAATTTCAGGCAGTTGTGCGGTGTCATGAATCAGTGAATTGAGTGATGTGATAATTCCCGGCGCGATGATTACGCCTAAAGTTTCGCCTGTTTCATCAATGCAGCTTGCGGTTAAAGCGGTACCAAAATCAAAAATAATTTTTTTCCCTTCCGGATAAAGATGGTGTGCGGAAACGAGGTTGGCATAAATATCTGTACCCATTTGTTTGGACTTCGGCTGAACACCAGAATGGGTGTTACGGTCTACAATTACAGGTTTTTTCCCATGAATTTTCTGAATTGCACGGGTAATATCATACGTGAGCTGAGGAACTACAGACCCGATGATGATTTTGTCGATATTCCCGGCATTGATCTTATGAGTCTGATACATCATCATAAACTGCATCTGCAGTTCGTCGCTCGTGCGGTATGGTTTTGTATTAAGAATCCAGGAAACATCGCAGTTTTCATCATCAAAAAGCCCAAACCTGATATTGGTATTCCCAATATTAATTACAATTGAAGTCATTGGAAAACAGTTTTAAATATTACTTCACCTCAACGAAATTATCTTCAGGATTCACATCAGCCATACGTTGTGAGAAATCGATTCCCACTACCGAAAGCTGGTCTTTGGTGTACGGAACGGTAACCGTGTATTCTTTCTGCGTCCAAGGCCAGTAATTAAGTGTGGTAAAATTACCGTAGATATCTTTACTCTTCCAGGTATGGGTCATATTCAGCGGAACATGATAGTTAATCACCTTTTTGTCTTTAGTCATGACCGAGAAATCTACCGGCATTGGGATTTTTCCTTTATTTTCTAAGGTAATGGTAGTGGAAGCTGTACCATACTCAATATTTTTCACGGCATAGTCGATGGTATTGGTGGTATTAATCCAATAATGGTGAAACCACTTCAGATCCATCCCCGAAATTTTCTGTGCGATGTGCATAAAATCCCGGTCTGTAGGATGCTTAAGTTTCCATTGGCTGTAGAATTCTTTCATTACTAAAGACAGGTTCTGTTCGCCCATGATATAGCCCAACTGTACCAAAAACAAATCGCCTTTTACATAAGATGCGATAGAATAAGCCCGCCCGTCGTCGTGATGGTCTGCCAGCCAAACCGCAGGTTCCTCTTTGCCGGTTTTGGTAAAGTTTACATACGATTTGATGGATCCCACAAACGGATTCGCAACCGGTTCTTTCGGCGGAAATAACTGGTGCATTACATAATCGTCATAATAACTGGTAAAACCTTCATCCATCCATGGTCTCACGCTTTCGTTATATGCTAAAATCTGCTGGTTGTAAGAATGGCCGCCTTCATGAACCATTAATCCCACTAATCCTTCAAGCGATCTTCCTTCTCCTAAAATCATGGTACACATTCCGTATTCCATTCCGCCGTCACCGCCCTGGATGAAAGAGTACGACGGATAAACATACTGCCCAAAAGCTGCATTCATCAGCTGGAAAAATTTAGTCACATAAGGTTTTGATTCTTCCCAGAGTTTGGTTTTTTCCGATTTCTGGTACACGTAATACACTTTCGGTCCATCTAAAATCGTGAATTCCTCCACGGTATAATCTCTGTCGGCAGCCCACGCAAAATCGAGGAGGTTTTTGGCTGTCCAGCGCCAGGTTGCTTTGTTTTTATTGTCGGCTTTTATATTTGCTTTTGGATCGTAACCTTTCACGTCAAGTGGGTTTTCCAAAGTTCCGCCGGCACCAATTACATAATCTTTGTCAATTTTAATCGAAACATCAAAATCAGAAAACGGTGCATGAAATTCGCGGCCGATATAATCAAATGTCGCCCATCCATCGTAATCGTACTCAGCAATTTTTGGATACCACTGCGTCATTGTCATATCAATTCCTTCGCGGTTGTTTCTTCCGGCACGGCGAATCTGATGAGGAATCACCGCATCCCATTCCATCGTAAATGTTGTGGTTGAATTAGGCTTCAGCGGCGTGTTAAGTTCCACTTTCATAATCGTTTCCTGAACTTCGAACTTCAGATTTTTTCCGTTCTGCTTAATCCAGTGAATATTCTGGGCGCCTTCTTCGCCTTTCGGTATTGAAGCAAGTCGCGAAATCCCGTTAATCTGCAATCTCGAGTCTCCGTTTTTTCCCTGATTCTGTACACGCTGATCCATCATCGAGCCGGGTTTAAAGGCATTCCAATAAAGGTGAAAATAAACTACGTTCAGTTCGTCGGGTGAATTATTGGTGTAGGTTAAAGTTTGCGCACCTTTGTAGGTGAAATTTGGCGCATCTACATCAATATCCATTTTGTATTTGGCAAATTGCTGGTAGTAGGCGTTTTGCTGTGCTGAAAGTATTCCGAAAACGAAAGTGAGAATAACAAGAAATCCTTTGTTCATCTTTAAATAAATTTTTGAAGGGGAAAGATATGAATTTTAAAAAACATGGAAACGAATTCATTACATAACCGAAATAAAAAACCCTTTCAGGGATTCTGAAAGGGTATAAATGGGTTTAGAATTTTATTTTTTATCGGCAACTTTTCCGCTGTTTAGGATTTTCTCTAAAATCCTCAGTGTAATTAAATACGTGGGTTTCACACCTGTAAGTCCAAGTCCGCCGGAAGAAAGCGTAGAACCGGTTTCCAGAGGATTATCGGAAGCATAATAAGCGTACATTACAAAAAGATCTTCGGAGATGTGATGACGGATTTTCGAGGCCACCTGAATGGCTTTCTGGTAATGCGCTCCTTCCATTTCGAGACCGATGGCTTTCCAGGACGTATCCATGAAATACCTTAAAATATCTTTATTCTGAAGCGAAGTTCCCAGAACGGTAACCATTCCGCCTTCAAAAGCCTGTAATTCATCGTCTTCGAAATCAGCAAGCGTCAATGCATTTTCGAACGGATAATTATCTGCGGTTCCTTCGAAAACATGTGAAGTCGGTATCATAATATCGCCTTTTCCGCCCATCAGAATGCCGGCTTTACCCATGATGGAGATGGATTTCACTTTCATGGTGTAAATTTCGCCGTTGTAGTCGTACGGACGAAGAAGTTCATCCATCACTTCGTAAGCCTGTTCACCAAAAGCATAATCGAAAACCATCACCACATCGTCACCGGAAAATTTAATCCCTCCGAACGGCGTGTTTTCTAAGTTGGTTTTTGCCAAATCGATGATCTGTACATCAATATTACTTCCGCTTTGATCGTCGATGTAGATTAATCCGGCTTTTTGGGAATGGGTAAGAACTTTTTCCTGAAGCGATTTTTTGTTGGAAATTTCTTCGTAAAGTTTAAAATCGACATCTTTCGTCGACTTTTTCCCTAATGCATCATTGGCGTAAAGCATATTCTTTACCGAGTGCATATTTGCGGAGATAATGTGCAAAGGTCTCATCTGCAGATTATTTTCTGCCAGAACTTCTTTTACTTTATTGGCCCATTTTTCACCAAAGAAATGATGCCCAACCCTTTCGCGGAGGATTGCAGAGAAATGCACTTCTCGCTCTCTAATCTTTTTATTGTCATTGAAACTTTCGTTTCCAAGGTGATAAATAATTTTGAAAAGTCTGTCTGGGTTGGCATCGTCGCCAAAATTATTATAAGCGTTAAGTGTTTCGTCGAAAGTTCTTCCTAAGAGAGAAGAAAGATGAATCAGCGCTACCTCTTTTTCTTTACGGCTGAATTTTTTCTCACCTTTTGCCACTTCTTCGATGATTCTCCAGGCGCGTGTCGGCCTGTCGTTTTCATCAGAAACAAACGCAAGGTTCATGATTTTATCAGCTTCTATATACAAGAAGGTAAGGTGGGTAAGGATATCGTAAATTTCCGAACGACCCAGAAGCACCTCAATGTTCATTTGGTGCTGATCGATACGGTAACAGTTTCTCCGTCTTTTCTTCGGAACAATTACCTCAAAGCTGCCTTTTTCAAAGCCTTCATCTGAAGTTAAGTGAATAAATGAACATTCTTCGATTCCTTCGGGCAAACGGTCCAGAACATACAGCAATCCATCCAACTCTATTTTATTGGGAACACCCATGGTTCCATAAATTTCAGGGTTGATGGTCATTAACAAAGATCGGAGACTTTCGCCGGAGATCCCGGATGGTTTGAAAAAACCGCGATAGAATAAGTGTCGCATTGAAACATAAAGCCTTTCAATAGCTTCTGTAGTTTCCCGTGCACGTGAATTTACCATAGTGTATCTTTTGGCAAATATAGCACATATCTCTCAAATTTGCTGCATTTATAGGATTATGATAAGATTAACTGTTTTTTAATTAATCAATCAAAACTCATTGAATTAATCTTTTTTTATAAATGACCCCTATAATTTTTACATTTTTTCTCTTAGTTTTCTATTTTTTTGTAATTTTACCCCCATCAAAAACAACCCAATTATGTCATCATTACGATTTAAGGCTTTAGAAATGTTATCTTTTACAGATTTCAGAAGAGATAATGCAGTTACAGTTCCTGCAAAATTATCAGAACTTTTCTGCCAGAATGTGTTTTCAGAGGAAACCATGAGGGAATATTTGACCAAGGAAGCATTTACTTCAATTCAGAATGCAATAAAGAGAGGAACGAAAATTCAGCGTGATGTTGCCGACCAGATTGCCGTTGCCATGAAAGACTGGGCGCTGAGCAAAGGAGTAACGCACTACACCCACTGGTTTCAGCCACTAACCGGTTCCACCGCGGAAAAACACGACTCGTTTTTTACTCCCTTTGAAAGCGACAGGGCTATTGAAAGATTCTCCGGCGGAATGCTCATTCAACAGGAACCCGATGCTTCTTCTTTCCCGAACGGGGGAATCAGAAATACTTTTGAAGCAAGAGGTTACACCGCTTGGGATCCTACTTCACCGGCATTTATTATGGGGACAACACTTTGTATACCATCAATTTTTATTTCGTATACCGGCGAAACTTTGGATTACAAGGCTCCTTTGTTACGAGCACTTCATGCGCTTGACGAGGCTGCTACGGATATTTGTAAGTCTTATTTCGATAAAAATGTTACAAAGGTGATTCCAACTCTGGGTTGGGAGCAGGAGTATTTCCTGGTAGATTCCGCTCTTTATCAGTCACGTCCGGATTTAGTGATCACAGGAAAAACTTTATTGGGACATTCGCCGGCAAAAGGGCAGCAGCTTGATGACCATTATTTCGGCTCCATACCTACCCGTGTGATGAATTTCATGAAGGAGCTGGAAATTGAATGTATGAAGTTAGGAATTCCTGTGACCACAAGACACAATGAAGTTGCGCCAAACCAGTTTGAACTTGCGCCAATGTTTGAGGAAGTAAACGTTGCAGTAGATCACAACTCCTTATTAATGGATATTATGGCAAGAGTAGCACACAAGCATCACTTCCATATTCTTTTTCATGAAAAACCATTCGCCGGAGTTAACGGAAGCGGGAAGCACAACAACTGGAGTTTGGCAACAGACACAGGAGAGAACCTTTTGATGCCGGGAAAAAACCCAAAAAAGAATCTGCAGTTCCTCACTTTCTTTGTGAATACTTTGAAGGCTGTACACGATTATGCAGATCTTTTAAGGGCAAGTATTGCTTCGGCCAGCAACGATCACCGTTTGGGGGCAAACGAAGCACCTCCTGCGATTATCTCAGCGTTTATCGGAACCCAACTTTTCGGTGTTTTGGAAGAACTTGAAAAAGTAACCGACGGAAAACTTTCGCCGGAAGAAAAAACCGAACTTAAACTAAATGTTGTAGGTAAAATTCCTGAAATTTTACTTGATAATACTGACAGAAACAGAACTTCACCCTTCGCATTCACCGGAAACAAATTTGAGATCCGGGCAGTGGGTTCTTCTGCAAACTGTGCGGAAGTAATGACGGTGATGAACTCCATCGTCGCAAAACAGCTGCAATCGTTTAAAATTGAAGTTGATAAACTCATTACCGAAGATGGGCTGAAAAAAGATGAAGCAATCTTCAATATTTTAAGAGAGTATATTAAGGTATCGAAGAATATTATGTTTGAAGGTGACGGCTATTCTGAAGAATGGGCCGAAGAAGCCGCAAAAAGAGGCTTAAATAATCTGAAAACCACACCTGAAGCACTAACAAAAGAACTCGACCAAAAGTTTATTGATTTGTACGAAGGACTGGGCATTTATACCCATCGCGAGATTGAAGCTCGTAACGAAATTAAACTCGAAAAATATTCAACGGTAATTGCAATTGAAGGAACAGTTTTGGCTGATATTGCACGCAACCACATTATTCCGTGCGCACTTAAGTACCAGAACAGACTTATCGAAAACGTAAAGGGCATTAAAGAAATTTTCGGTGATAAAGAATTCAAGGATCTCGCAAAAGAACAGATGAATATGATTGCAGAAATTTCTCAGCATGTGTCGATTATTAAAGTTGAGGCTGATGCGCTTCTTGCAGCTATTAAAAATGCCAAGTCAGTAGAGGACCCGCAAGCAAGCGCAACCCAATTCTGTAATGATGTGAAGCCAAGATTCGAAAAAATAAGAGATTCTTCGGATGCCCTGGAGATGGTTGTAGATGATGAATTATGGCCAATGACCAAGTACAGAGAACTGCTTTTTACAAGATAAAATTTTCAAAAAAAGACCTGTTTGTTTCAGGTCTTTCTTATTTCTGATTATAGAGAAATCTAATGTAGATTATAGATGCTTTGTATAAATGTTAACAAATCTTAAAAAAAATAAAACCGCAATCTCTAAAATAAAGGGATTGCGGTTTATTTTTCTTTAACATAGCAAAGAAAAGTGTTAAAAAGTGTTAAACTGGGTTTTCAAAAAGGGTGTTTTCACCCCCTATCTAACTCGAATACCTAATTTTGCTTTGCATTTAAAACGAAGTATCTCAATTTAACACAGATAATCAAATATATATGAAGAAAAGAGTTCTGTATTATTTAGTTGCTGTATCGGCTACATTTTCATTACAATCATGCGTTACGAATTACGTTGTATCAACCCCAACAACCTACACAAATGAATACAAATCAGATGCCAAACTTGCATCAATCGATAACAAAAAATTAGAAACGGCAAAAGCTCAATTACTTAGCAGCTTTAGTGATGAAAAACTTGCAGCAGCAAGATCAATGGAGGCTACATTAAAGAATGATGAGATTGCAAAAACAGTAAGATTCACCAAAAAAATTGATGATCTCTTAACTGAAGCTGAATCTTACTTAGGTACACCTTATAAATATGGAGGGATGACCAGAAGAGGAATCGACTGTTCAGCATTCGTACTTTCAGTTTTCGGCGCTGCTACAGGCATGACTTTACCAAGAGTTGCTGCATCACAGGCCCAGGAAGGTGAAAAAGTTGAGAAAAGCAATCTTCAGAAAGGTGATCTTGTTTTCTTTTCGCAGGGTAGAGGAAGAATCTCTCATGTGGGAATCGTAGAAAATGTAACTGAAGAGGGAGATGTTAAATTTATTCATGCCGCAACTTCAAGAGGGGTAATGATTTCTTCACTTAATGATTCGTATTGGGGACCAAAATACAGGTTTGCAAAAAGAATAATTTCTCCGGAAACCTTCAATAACAACCTTGCAAATAATTAAAAATAAATAATTGATCATAAAAAACTGCCAATTTTAGGCAGTTTTTTTTATGTCTGAAACTCAAACTTTAATTATTGATATTTAAAACTGAAATAATACCTTCCTTGCGCGTTATTTAGAAAGAAATGCATTGATTAGGACTGTGGTCAACAAGAGATTATACCAAACTGTTTCGGTCTGCGTAATTCAGTTTAAAGAAGATGAATGTCATGATAGAAAATGCCAACAGTGAACTTCCACCGTAACTGAAATACGGCAGCGGAATCCCAACTGTAGGGAAAAGCCCCATCACCATCCCGAGATTTATGGCAAAGTGCATTAATAAAATTGATGCAAAGGAATACCCGAAAACGCGGTTAAAAGCCGACTTCTGTTTCTCTGACAGATAATAGATTCTGCCGATAAAAACCGCGTAGAAAATAACCAAAAGCGAAGCTCCGAAGAACCCCCACTCTTCTCCCACTGTACAGAAAATATAATCGGTTTCCTGTTCCGGAACGAATTTCCCTTGGGTAACAGAACCTTCTTTATAACCTTTACCGAAAAACCCTCCGGAACCGATCGCAGTTTTTGAATAAAGTAAATTATAACCCGACGTGTCTCGGAACGCTTTTTCACCTTTATAAAGAACTTCAATTCTTTCGCGCTGGTGTTTGGGCATTTTTTCAAGTATCTTAGGTGATCCGTAAGCAATTCCGCATAAGAGCAGTAACGAGCCAAGGATTCCAGCCATGGAAAATACATTCCAGTGAATTTTGTAATAGTTGGCGAAAATTATCAATCCATAAATTACCGCAATCCCAATAATCAGATAAAGCGGATCAACAGCCAGAGCCAAAAGGAAAACACCTGCGAGAATACCGCCAACTCCGAAAAGCCATCCGTTTAATCCTTCCCGGAAAAGGGCAATAAAAAAAGCAGTAAATACAAGCAGCGAGCCAACATCCGGAATCATTAAAACCACCAGCGCCGGGATCCCAATAATAACAAGTGCTGTGAGAAGCGACTTGCGTGTTGAAATGTTAAAATCTGGTCCTGAAACATAATTTGCGAGCATTAAAGCAACGCCAATTTTGGCAAATTCAACGGGCTGCATGGTAAAACCGCCGAATTTATACCAGTTTTTCTGTCCCAAAATTTCAGTTCCGAAAGGAAAAAGACCTATCAAAAGCAAAACTCCAAATACGTAGATGATACTGGCAAAATTCTCGAAAAATTTAGTCCTCATAACAAAAATAATGAGTCCCACCACGAGTGATAAGCACAAGAAAATAAACTGTTTCTTTCCTAAACCTTCATCAACACTGTAAATGTTCGCAACTGCAAAAAGCGAGATTGCGAGATACAGAAACAGGCTGAGTTTATCTAATCCTTCTGTCCACTTCATTTTTTAGAGCTTTGTGTTTTTAATCTTGTGCGAAGAGAATCTCTTTTGTAAATCAGTCTTGCTCTGATTTGGTCATTTTTGATGAATTTCAGGCTGTCTTCAATAGATTCTATTTTCAGAGAATCTTTATTGGGCTCTTTATAAAGACCTTTTCTTTTCAGATCAACAACCCATTGTCTTTTATATTCAGGCATAAAACTCGCGTTTATAAGTTTATTATAAAGGTGTTCCCGCTTAAGCTCTCCGGTTAAATACTTCTCTGCAATTGCTGTAGCTGCCGGCCCGGCCCATGTTGCGCCAAAACCTGCGTGTTCCATCACCGCTGCAATAACAATTTTCGGGTTTTCGGCTGGTGCTGCAAGAACAAATATTGAGTTATCTTTTCCCTGCGGAACCTGTGCTGTACCGGTTTTAGCGAGCATGGTGAATTCATTTGACTTTAAACTTCTTGCGGTTCCGCCGGTTACTACAGCTTCCATTCCCTTCATGATCGGTCCAAAATGTTTCGGATCTACCAGGGTTTTGTGTTTTACTTTAAATCTTGGATCAGGATTTGGTTTTCCGTCGATTGATTTTACAATATGGGGCGTATAGTACCAGCCTTTATTCACAATAGCAGCCGTAGCATTCGCCATTTGTAATGGGGTAAGAAGTACATCGCCCTGTCCCATTCCGTTGAAGATGGAGCCGTTCATGGTGTAAGCAGAACTCCAGTCTTTTTTACCACCACTTCTTTTTTCGTAAAATGCCCCGCTTGGGATTCTCCCTTTGGAGCCAACGGCAATATCATTATTCAGGTATTCACCTAACCCGAAACTGCTCATTATTTTTTTCCATTCATCAACTCCTTTACTTGGGTTGCCGGGATATTTATTCATGATTGCAATAAAGGCATAAGAAAAATAACAGTTACTGGAAACCTGAATCGCTGGCACTAAAGGATCAGCACCACCATGCCCCTTCACTCTTAAGCCCCGGTAATTAAATCCTCCGCCACAGGGGAAGATGGTATTTTCATCCATAACGCCCATTTGCATTGCCGCCGCGGCTGTAAGAAGTTTGAAAGTTGAACCCGGCGGATACGCGGCCTGAACCGACCTGTCAAACGTTGGCCGGTTATTATAGATGGTATCCATCTGAAGACGGTAAAGGTTTTTCGTTTTATCGGGACCGGTAAATAAATTGGGGTCAATATCGGGGCCGGTAGCCATAACCAAGATTTCACCATTTGTAGGATCCAGTGCAACAATAGCGCCCTGCTTGTTCACAAGCATTTCTTCGGCCATTTTCTGCAAATCGTAGTCGATGGTGAGGGTGATGTCTTTTCCGGTAATTACTTCTTTATCTAAAGCACCGTTTTTATAGGAACCAATACTTCGCAAACGGATGTCTTTCTGGATATACTGCACGCCTTTTTCACCGCGCAATTCCTTTTCATAGGATTTTTCGACACCAGTTTTTCCTATAAAGTCTCCCGGAAGATAATAAAGCGAATCTTTCTTAATATCACGCTCGTTTACCTCATTGGTATAACCCAAAAGGTTGCCCGAAGTAGAAACCTCGTACTGTCGCTGAGGTCTTGAAACGATGCTGAAGGCAGGATATTTAAAAATGATTTCCTGAATTCTTGCGATTTCTTCCCTGCTCAAATTCTTCATAAAAGTCATGGGAGTAAGCTTCGAATAATATTTTTCGGCCTTAATCGCGTTAACTCTTTTAATAAAATCCTGCTTGCTTATTCTCATAAGATTACAGAAATCAAGTGTATCGAAATCGGGTTTTATTAAAGCTTCGGTAAACGAAATTTCGTAGGAAGGCTGATTACCCACCATTATTTTTCCGTTTCTGTCGAAAATAACACCTCTCTGCGGAATAATATATTCTGTTTTAATTGAAGTGTTGGCTGCGTTTAATGCATAACGGTCCGTAAAAAGCTGCAGGTATGCAAGCCTGGCAATAAATATAATGGCCAGGAAGGTTAATAATACGGTGATTTTCAGATACTGCGATTTCATGTGTCTGTGAATAACCTTTAGGCAAGGTTTCTTTATGCAATAATAACGTTAAACTTTCTGTTTGATTCTAAAGGCCAGCGCGTACATCAGTATAAATATAAAGGAAATGGCGCTTGTTGCCAAAACATTCATGAAGATTTCGAAAAATCTACTGAATTTAAAAAATTCAATATACTGAACCAACAGCTGGTGCAGGAAAATACTCGATAGGATAAAGAAAAAATATTGCGACCACTGCAAAGACTGGAAAGAAAAGAAGTCTGTGGAAGTATCCGTAGAAGTCCGGAAAATTAAGGTGCGGAAATAGGCAATAAGCGTGGTAGCAAAAGCATTAATTCCCCACGTATATAGAAATGCATCAATGCTGAGTCCCAAGATGAAACTCAGGGCCAGAAACTGAAATTTATTTCTGAAAAACGGATAAAACATGATGAACACAGGATAAAGCACCGGTGTATATTTTCCGAAAAGTGCAATCCGGTTCAGCACAAAAATCTGTAATGCCACCAGGAAAACAATTATCAGGATATCTGTAAAAAGTGTTCTGCTTATCATTTTTCTCTCTTTATGGTAGCCTGCAAAGTATCCTGAATTCTCTGAACCTCAGCTTTCTTCAGGTTTTTCACCACATATATTTTGCTGAGATTTCCCATTTTCTCAGTCAGTTCTACAGAAATATCCCAAAACCCTGTTTTGCTGTCAACTTCGTAGCCAGAAACTTTTCCAATGGTAATTCCTTGTGGGAATATTGCTGATTTCCCGTCGGTTACCACCGTGTCGCCAATTTGCAACGGTACATATTTCGGAACATCAGAGAGGTGCATGATCCTCGAATCTTCGCCCTTCCAGGTTAAAGTCCCGAAATATCCGGATTTTTTAAGCGACGCATTAATCTTGATTTTATTTAAACTCAGCACAGACTGCACTAAAGCATAAGAATCCGTGGAATTAATCACGATTCCGGCGATCCCTTTTGGAGCCATTACGCCCATCTGAGGAAAAACACCATCACGTTTCCCGCGGTTGATGGTGAAGTAATTATCCTTGCGGTTAATACTGTTGAACACGATCTCTCCGTCTACAAAAGTATAGATTTGCCCGCCACCAATGGTATCATGAACTTTTCTAAAAACTGGAACACCAGAATTTTTCCCATAAACCTGCTCCATGAGCAACTTATTTTGCGCTACCAGCTGGTCATTAATCTGCTTAAGCTTTAAATAAGAGGTGCCTTCATCGATATATCCCGAAACCCAGGAATTTAACGCCGCAGTTTGGCCCGCAAGCCACGACTGCTGCATGGAGTTTCTACTGAAAATCAATACCAAAGCGATAAGCTGCAGAAATATAAAGAAGACGAATAAACCGTTCTTCGAAAATAATCGCAGCAAAAATCCCATCTGTTAATGTCGTAAAAGTTATAAATTATTTAATCAGAAAGTTGAACTTATCCATATTTTTAAGGGCGATACCTGTTCCGCGAACTACAGCTCTCAAAGGATCTTCAGCCACAAAAACCGGCAAACCTGTTTTCTTGTGAAGTCTGTCTGCAAGTCCTCTCAGCAAAGCGCCACCACCTGCAAGATAAATTCCCGTTTTATAGATATCAGCAGCAAGTTCCGGCGGAGTAAGCGAAAGTGTTTCCATTACCGCATCTTCAATCCTGATGATAGATTTGTCTAGAGCTCTTGCGATTTCTTTATAGTTTACCATAATTTCTTTTGGCTTACCGGTAATTAAATCACGTCCCTGAACCGGAATATCTTCAATCTCAACATCAAGATCTTCAACCGCTGAACCAACTTCGATTTTTACTCTTTCTGCAGTTCTTTCTCCGATATATAAATTATGGTGCGTTCTTAAATAATACGCAATATCATTGGTGAAAACATCGCCGGCAATTTTTACTGATTTATCACAAACGATTCCTCCTAAAGCAACTACAGCAATTTCGGTGGTTCCACCTCCTATATCGATAATCATGTTACCTTCGGGTTTTTGCACATCAATTCCTACCCCAATCGCTGCTGCCATTGGCTCGTAAATTAAACGTACTTCTTTCGCATTTACTTTTTGTGCAGAATCTCTTACGGCTCTTTTTTCAACTTCGGTAATGCCGGAAGGGATACAGATTACAATTTTTAAGGTGGGCTGAAAAAGCTTTCCTTTGATACCTGGAATTTGTTTGATGAATTCCTTAATCATGTGCTCAGATGCATGAAAATCAGCAATTACGCCGTCTTTCAGTGGTCTGATGGTTTTTATGTCTTCGTGGGTTTTACCCTGCATATGTTTTGCCTTTTCACCAACAGCGATTGGTTTTCCGCTGGAACGTTCGATGGCTACAATCGAAGGCTGATCTATAACTATTTTATTGTTATGTATAATTAGTGTGTTTGCAGTTCCCAAGTCAATCGCAATATCCTGCGTGAACATATCAAATAAACCCATTTTTTTTCGTGATTTTTTTAAGTGTACAAAGATATAAATTTAGAACCGTTCTAAAAATTAGATTCAGACTAAATTAGGTTAAAATTTTATTAAAGTTAAAAGCTATTCTACAATAACTTTTTTATTTCTTAATTATTTCATTTTTAAATGAAAATTCGGAAATAATTGATCTCCATACCATATATTTTACTGATAATGTTCATCTTGTAGAATCTTCGCCAATTCAATTTAAAGTCTTAAATTTGCGGTTGCTTTATGAATCAGGATACCAACATTCACAAAACCGCTAATTTTGCCGTTCTAAGTGTCAGTTTTGAAAAAGCTGATGCCGAAACTCGGGGGAAATTTGCGTTTTTTGATGAGAATATTAAAAATTTTGTCGGCGAAATTCACAACGAAAATCTTGGTGACGCATTCGTGGTTTCTACCTGTAACCGTACAGAGATTTATACCACATCACAAAATTATCTTCTCATTGCCGAATTATACTGCAAAACAATCGGCGTAAGCCTTACGGAATTTATGCAGTATGTAAACATCCTGAAACATGAAGATGCACTGAATCATCTTTTTCGTGTTGCTGCAGGTCTCGAAAGCCAGATCATCGGCGATTTCGAAATCATCGGGCAGATAAAAAACGCGTACCACCGTTTCAAAAAAGAAAAGAAAAACTCCAATCCGTTTTTAGAACGTGCGATTAACTCAGCGATCCAGATTTCCAAAAGAATTAAAAACGAAACGGGAATTTCAAACGGTGCTGCTTCTGTGTCTTATGCAGCAGTTCACTATATTCTGAAAAATCAGCCTCAGATTTCTGAAAAGAACATTCTGCTTTTAGGAGTAGGAGAAATTGGCCAGAACACGGTTGAAAACCTCGTGAAACACGTTTACAAACCCAAAGTAAAAATCGCCAACAGAACATCAGACAAAGCTGAAAAAATTGCTGAAAAATATAAAATTCCACATATCGAATT
The DNA here is from genome assembly GCF_026107505.2 of Kaistella yananensis. Lineage (NCBI taxonomy): Bacteria > Pseudomonadati > Bacteroidota > Flavobacteriia > Flavobacteriales > Weeksellaceae > Kaistella > Kaistella yananensis. Next base: position 236,856 of record NZ_JAPCHZ010000002.1, read on the forward strand.
CGAGAATTTTCAGGAAGAACTGGCCCAAACCGATATTCTTATTGTGGCTACCGGTGCGCAGCACCCAATTATAAACAAAACCCACTTCCCCAAAGGAAAAGAAACGCTGGTCATCGACCTTTCAATTCCCAATAATGTGGAAAAAAATATTACCGAAAATACAAATATAAGTTTGGTAGATGTTGACCAACTTTCCCTGCACATTAGCGAAACAATGGTTCAGCGTCAAAAGGAAATCCCGAAAGCAGAAGGCATTATTAAGGAAATGACCAAGGATTTTCTGGAATGGGAAAAGAAAAGAAAACTGGCCCCTAACATCCATCATTTTAAAGCGGTTCTGAAAAATATGGAACGCAACGAAATGCACAATATCCACAAAAAACATAAATATGTTGAGGTAACAGATATGCAGCTTTCGAATAAAATGATTCAGAAAATCACCAACAGATTTGCAAAATATATCATTGATAATCCCTGGAAAGCCGAGGAAATCAGCAAGTTAATGCACGAAATTTTAGTCGAACAGCCTAATAACGAATTCAATGAGAAGCATTAAAATAGGAACCAGAAATTCACCTCTGGCCATGTGGCAGGCCCGTGAAGTGGCGCGTAACTTACAGAATCTTAACTATACCACCGATATCGTTCCAGTACTTGCAACGGGTGACAAAAATCTTACCCAGCCGCTGTACAAATTAGGGATAACCGGCATTTTTACAAAAGATTTAGATTTAGCGCTCCTTAATAACGAAATTGATATCGCGGTACATTCTTTAAAAGACATTCCTACTGAACTTCCGGAAAACATTGAAATCATCGCTGTTTTAGAGCGCGATTATCCACAGGATGTCTTGGTAAGAAAAAAAGACGCACAAAATCTGGAGCTCCACGATCTGAAAATTGCAACCAGCAGCCTACGCCGACGTGCTTTTTGGTGCAAAGAATTTCCCGACACCCAATTTTCAGATATTCGCGGGAATGTACAGACCCGTTTGAATAAACTTGAAGAAAACGATTTCGACGCTACCATGTTTTCCCTCGCTGCCATTGAGCGAATGGGTTTAGATGTTCATTATGAGCATCTTCCGATCATGATTTCGGCACCTGCACAGGGAGTTGTAGCGATTTGCGGACGAAGCGATAATGCAGAAATGAAAGAAATTTTCAGCCACATCAATCACAAACCCACCCAAATATGTGTTGAAATCGAAAGAAATTTCCTCAACACCCTTGAAGGTGGATGTACCGCGCCAATTGGTGCTTTTGCAGAAATTAACGAGCGCAACGAAGTACGTTTTATTGGAAGATTATGTTCACTGGACGGAAAAAACTGTATCGAAACCGATGAAATCTTCGAGTGGAACGAACATGAAAATTTTGGGAAAACTTTAGCCCAAAAAGTTCTGGAAAACGGCGGACGCGAGTTGATGCATCAAATTAAAAGTGAGATTTAAGTTTCTGACGATATAAACATGAAGATTATTTTCACCAAGAAAATCAGTAAAATAATGATTTCCAAAAAGTTAGGAAGTCATTTTTCTTATGATTTTGTGGATGTCATCAAGATAAATCCCATGACCGTGGAATCTTTTGACCTGAAAAACAAATCGTTGATTTTCACCAGCGTAAATGCCGTACAAAGCTTTTTCCAAAATGGTTTTAAGGCTGACGAAGACTTTACCAGTAAGAAATACAATAAGATTTATACCGTAGGAATCACGACCAAAAGAGAATTACGGAAATACGGTTACGGAACATTCAAAGTGACCAAACATGCCAAAGAGCTGTCAGAATTTATTATTGAAAACAGCAGCAAAGAAAAATTTCTTCATTTCTGTGGGAATCTTGCACTCGATGTACTGAACAAAACGCTGCCGCTGCAGAATATATCTTATAAAAAAATTCCCGTTTACGAGACACAACTGCTTTACCCGAAGTTTTCCGGAGCTTATGATGCGGTGTGTTTTTTTAGTCCGAGCGGAGTGCGTAGTTTTGCAAAGTTTAATGCTCTGGAGAATGTGAAGATTTTCTCCATCGGCGAAACGACGGAAAAAGAGATCAGAAAATTCACTAAAAGCCCAATATTTACCAGTAAAGAAAGTAATCTCGATGATTTGCTGAATTTAATTGCCGAACACAGCAGTGAGGCCAAACCATCAGGATCAAAAAAAATATTATGATTAAAAATGACCTTTATTTAAAAGCATTAAGAGGCGAAACCGTTGAAAGACCACCGGTTTGGATGATGAGACAGGCCGGAAGATTTCTGCCCGAATTCCGTGCACTTCGAGATGAGTACGATTTCTTTACCAGATGCCGTACACCCGAGCTGGCCGCAGAAATCACCATGATGCCGATCCGCAGATATCCTTTGGATGCAGCGATTCTTTTTTCTGATATTTTAGTAGTTCCACAGGCGATGGGAATCGATTTTAAAATGAAGGAAGGCGTTGGTCCCTGGCTCGACCATCCGATCCGTACGTTAGAAGAAGTGCAGAATGTGGTGGTTCCTGATGTAAACGACACTTTAGGCTACGTTTTTGATGCCATCGAACTGACGCTGCAGAAGTTGGATAACAATATTCCGCTGATTGGTTTTGCCGGTTCACCGTGGACGATTTTATGTTATTGCGTTGAAGGTAAAGGCTCTAAAGCTTTTGAAATCGCTAAAACGTTCTGCTTCCAAAATCCGGAAACTGCCCATTTATTATTACAGAAGATTACCGATACTACGATTGCTTATCTTAAAAGAAAAGTAGAAAAAGGTGTTTCTGCCGTACAGGTCTTCGATTCCTGGGGCGGTATGCTGTCTCCCGAAGATTATCAGGAATTCTCCTGGAAATATATCAACCAGATTGTTGAAGCTTTGAGCCCGCTGAGTCACGTTGTGGTTTTCGGTAAAGGCTGTTGGTTTGCACTGGAAGAAATGACGATGTCTAAAGTTTCGGCATTGGGTGTTGACTGGACAATAAAACCTGAATTCGCCAGAGTTTTAACGAATCATACGATGACGTTGCAGGGAAATTTCGATCCTACAAGACTCCATTCCTCTCCGGAAACCATCCGCAAAATGGTGCACGAAATGATTAACCGTTTCGGAAAAGACCGTTATATTGTAAATCTTGGTCACGGAATTTTACCCAATATTCCATTAGAAAACGCCGAAGCGTTTATCCGCGCAGTTGTTGACTGGAAGCCGAATTAAAAATGAAAGGCGCGAGCGAAGCGAGCGTCAAAAAGTTTCATTATAAAAAAAAAGGAAACGCTTACGGTGTTTCCTTTTTTAATTATATTTCATAGTACCTCAATTCCTCATGATCATTCGGTAACTGAACTTTCTTTTTATAAGTTAAACCCAGTTTTTCGATCAGTTTTCGGGAAGATAGGTTGGGATCACTGGTAATGGCCGATATTTTTTTCAAACCAAATTCTTTGAAAGCCTTATCAAGCAACGCCGAAGCGGCTTCAAATCCATAACCTTTACCTTCATAATCCGGCAGCAACGAGAATCCAATATCGGGAACATCTAGTCCTTCTCGTTCGAAAACACCCACACTTCCGAATTTCTTTCCGTCGTCTTTTTGGGTGATTACATAATTACCGTATCCTAATTTCTCAATCTGCGGCAAAAATCGGTTCTTGATGTATTCTTCCGCATCAGCCACCGAGCGTATGTTTTTATCTCCAATAAACTCGATGAACCTCGGGCTGTTATACAGCTGATATATAAATTCAGCATCTACGACCGAAACAGGCTTCAGAATAAGACGTTCGGTTACTATGTTTTCGGTCATCAGATTAAGATTTTAGGTTTTATATTATTCAAAAATATAAAAATCGCGGCATAAAAATGGAATATTACTGAGTTAAAACCCACAATCACTCTTCCACCAAAAAATTATAAATGAATATTAATCCCGAAATTATAGGTTTTATCGCCGGCGGACTGTCATCCGCACTTTTTATCCCACAAATTGTAAAGATTTTAAAAGAAAAATCTGCAGAAGAAATTGCATTACTCACGTGTATCATCGGAATTATAAGTTCCGGGCTATGGCTGTGGTACGGCGTGATGAGAGAACACATTTCCATGATCATCACAAACAGCATTTCTATTGTCGCCACAAGCGTGTTGATTGTGCTAAAAATCATTTATACCGAAGAAAAAAACTAATTTTGTACTCATCACAAAAAACTAATTATGCTCGACAATAAAGAACATTTATACGAAAAAGCCGTTTTAGTAGGCTTAATCACTCAGAATCAGGACGAAGATAAACTTACAGAATATATGGATGAGTTGGAGTTTCTTGCTTTAACCGCGGGCGCCACCGTAGTAAAACGCTTTACCCAAAAACTTACCCAACCCGATCCTAAAACCTTTATCGGAAGCGGAAAAGCCCAGGAAGTACGCGATTTTGTAAAAGAAAATGAAATCGGAACCGTAATTTTTGATGACGAACTTTCGCCTTCGCAACTCAAGAACCTCGAACGTGAAATCGAAGTTAAAATCCTGGACAGAACCAACCTTATTTTAGATATTTTTGCCCAACGTGCACAAACTTCTTATGCAAGAACTCAGGTAGAATTAGCTCAGTATCAGTATCTTCTCCCAAGACTTACAAGAATGTGGACTCACCTTGAAAGACAAAAAGGAGGAATCGGGATGAGAGGTCCTGGGGAAACAGAAATCGAGACCGACAGAAGGATTATCCGCGATAGAATCTCATTGCTCAAAGAAAAACTGAAAACCATCGACCGCCAAATGGCTACCCAGCGCACCAACCGCGGAAAAGTAGTGCGTGCAGCCTTGGTAGGTTATACCAACGTGGGCAAATCTACTTTAATGAACGCACTCGCAAAATCTGATGTGTTTGCTGAAAATAAACTATTTGCGACGCTGGATACCACAGTAAGAAAAGTTGTTATCGGAAATTTACCGTTTCTGCTCACCGATACGGTAGGTTTTATCAGAAAGCTTCCTACCCAACTTGTCGAAAGTTTTAAATCGACGTTGGACGAGGTTCGGGAAGCCGATCTGCTGATTCATGTGGTGGATATTTCTCATGAAAGTTTTGAAGACCATATTGCATCCGTGAACCAGATTCTGATGGAAATAAACGCCCATCAGAAACCGATGATCATGATTTTCAATAAAATTGATGATTTCAGCTACGAGAAAAAGGAAGAAGATGACCTGACACCGGAATCCCGCAAAAATATTTCGCTGGAAGAATGGGAAAAAACCTGGATGTCGAAATCAAAATATCCCACTGTATTTATCTCAGCATTAACCAAGCAGAATTTTGAGCAGATGAAGAAGTTGATCTACGATGAAGTGCTTAAAATTCATATTTCCAGATTCCCCTACAACGATTTCCTTTTCGAATATTTTGAGGAAGAAACAACTTAAATCAAGGCTTTAGAATGAAAGAATTGTATGGTGTTTTAATGATTTTCTGTGTTTCTGTTGTTTTCGGCCAGGTAAATATCGACGAAATTAAAAAAAACGTTACCGAAAACCCTCAGAAATTTTATTACCAAAATCTCGAAACGTTTAGAACAAATCCGTCAACCCTTTCAGATGAAGAGTTGAACTATATTTATTATGGGAATAATTATGTGGATTACGGTTTCGACAGAGGTGATTTTAATAAAAAACTGAGTGAAGTCTCAAAATTTGCAGGAAGAAAACTTTCAAAAAAGCTTTCGGGTGAAGTTTTAACTAAAGCTTTATCTCTTTATCAACTTAATCCGCTCAACAAAACATTACTTAATGACTTGGCACTCCTGTACGGGTACTCCGGCGATCATGAAAAAAGGGATTTCCATTTGCTACAGTATCAATTGTTGGTAGAAACTATCGGCAAAAGCGGAACAGGTCTTTTAGAAGAAACGCCAATTGTGGTTACAAGTTTCCATGACAAATTTCTTGCATTAGAGCAGTTTTCGAAAGTTCTTGCCAAGGGAATAAGTTTTAAAACTAAACAACTCGAAGACGGATCATGGTTAGACATTTTTAAAAACGGTCTTGACTTATATTTCATAAAAACCGTGCATCATAAAGACATGTTTAAATAATGAATACAGTTCAGGAAATAAAAGCTGCACTTCAGGATTTAGCTATGCCCGAAAAGGCCGCTTTTTTTCCACGGTTTTTCAAAGCCGGAAAAGGCGAATATGCTGAAGGCGACGAATTTCTTGGCGTTATCGTTCCCGATCAGCGAAAAGTTGTTAAAGAATACTGGAACCGTATTTCATTAGAGGAAATTGCTGAACTTTTATCTTCAACAATCCATGAACACCGTCACTGCGCTTTGCTCATGCTGGTGAATAAATTCGAAAAAGCAAATACTGAAAAGGAGAAAAAAGAAATTGTCAACTTTTATCTGAAACATAAAAAATTTATCAACAATTGGGATTTGGTCGATAATTCTGCTTATAAAATACTTGGCAGACATACATACGAAACAAAGGATGATGACCTGTTAAGAACACTTTCTCGGGAAGAAAATATGTGGAGCAAAAGGATGGCCATTGTAGCGACAATGTTTCATGTAAAACGCGGAGAATTTTCGTTGCTTAAGGAACTAGCACTGTATAATCTGCAACATCCGCATGATTTAATGCACAAAGCTAACGGTTGGCTTCTACGGGAAATGGGTAATAAAAATGTAGCCGAACTTCAGCATTTTCTTGTTAAAAATTACCAAAATATGCCGCGCACAACACTGCGTTACGCCATCGAAAAGTTTGATGAAGACTTAAGACAGGATTTTTTAAAAGGCAGAATTTAAAAACTACTACGAATGACAGAATTATTTTATCTGCGCGAAATCTTTCATTATTTTCTGCACTTTATTTTCCCTGTTGTAATTGCGAGAGTTTTTTTTAAATCCAATTGGAGAAAAGCCTACTTTATCATGTTGGCGACCATGGCGGTGGATATTGATCATGTCTTTGCTGATCCGATTTTTGATCCAAACCGTGCAAGTATAGGTTTTCATCCGCTTCACACTTATCCTGCAATCGCTGTTTATTTTTTAGGTACTGTTTTTCTCAAAGGAAATTACAAAATAGCCGCTGTAGGCTTACTTTTTCATATGTTCACAGACTTTCAGGATTATTATTTCTGGCGATTAAATTTTAATTTCTGATTGGTTTTTTAAATAATTATTCTGTTTTTGATAGTTTTTTTGTATTTTGTCGAAAATTTTTTATGAAATTAAAAAACTTTCTTCACTGGACTGTTCTGGTCCCTGTCATCTCCGGTCTTTTTTATTTGGGCGGATTTTTAGTAGACAGTGTTATTTCTAATATTCTCGGAGGTTTACTGCTTTTCGGCAGCGTACTGGCCGCAGTACATCATGCAGAAGTTATCGCACATAAAGTGGGAGAACCTTACGGTACCATTATTCTGGCAATCTGTATCACAATTCTGGAGGTTGGGCTTATTATCTCTTTTATGCTTTCGGGCGGGGAGGGCGCAATAACCTATGCCCGTGATACTGTTTTTGCCGCGGTAATGCTTATTCTGAATGGTATTTTGGGAGCTTGTATATGGATTGGTGCAGCTAAATACAAAGAACAGTTTTTCATGCGCAGTTCCGGCACTACATATCTTGTAAGTCTTGTTGCGATTCTGGTGCTTACGCTAATATTACCTAACTATACCTCGAGTGTGCGGGGTCCATTTTATACTGAGGCACAGTTAATTTTTGTTTCCCTTGCGTGTTTAGTAATTTATGGCACGTTTCTCAGGGTGCAAACGGTACGTCACCGGAATTTCTTTGTGATTGAAGAAGAAGACCATACAACCCATGAAGCTGATCCGCCGAGCTTACCCAAAACTTTTCTAAGTCTCGCGCTTTTGATTGTAAGTCTGGCCGTTGTAATCTTCATGGCAAAAGGACTTTCGCCGGTGATCGAAGATTTTGTGGAAAATATTGGATCTCCAAGAGCTTTGGTGGGGGTAATAATTGCAACAGTGGTATTGCTTCCCGAAGGTTTTGCGGCGATACGTGCAGCAAAGAACAATCAAATCCAGACTTCTATCAATCTTGGACTTGGCTCTGCGTTGGCGAGTGTAGGGCTTACCATTCCGGCAGTTTCTATGGTTTGTATCTGGTTTGATATTCCGTTTGTCCTTGGTTTGGATATGAAATCGATTATTCTGCTTGCACTTTCGGTATTTATAGTGATGCTTTCTTTAAGTCGTGGAAAAACGAACATTATGTACGGCGCCGTACTCATCGTGAATTTGGCGGCCTATATCTTCACTGTAATCGTACCTTAAAAATTAAAAGAGAATTTTCAGACTTAGAAAATTCTCTTTTTTTATTCTTTTTACTTCAATTTCCTGGCGATTTCCATTTTATATGCCATGAGATTGGCAATGTTGGAGGCTTTGTAAATCGCAGCTTCGGCGGTTTCGCCTTCAAAATTTTCTTCCACGGTTTCAGTCCATAACTTTATCCAGTGAGCAAAATGAGGTTTTTCTATCGCCACTTTTTCATTTACCGGAAAATGCATCGCCATAGGATTTCCTTTATACGAAGCCTGTCCGAACAGTAAAGACTCCCAAAACGAATACATTTTAGGCAAATGGTGATCCCAGTTTACCTTCGCAACATCAGTGAAGAAAAACCCGATCGTTTTGTCTTTTGCGACCTTTTTATAAAAGGAATTTACCAAAAACTCTATATCTTCTCTGGATTCTAATAATTTCATGTTGCAAAATTAAGATTTTTAAAACGATTGGTTTATGACCACAGTCGTTAATTGTTATTTTGCGGGCGGACAATTCGCGCTATCCGCTCCTACTCCTCGCTCAGCAGCTCCACTGCGTTCCGCCGCTTCGCTGTGGGGTAACCGCTGCTATCGCGGCCGCAGATAAGTCGCAGCAGAAAGCCTTGATTTTGAAAATATCAGTTATTTTTGCACCATGAATCTGGAATTCTATAAAAATCAGGCCGCTCTAAAACAGAAAGATCACAAAAAATTTCTGGATCAGCTTAAGAAAAAACCGCCTAAAAACCTCGATTACAAAGTTCAGGAAACCCACGACGAAGTTTTCAGTAAAATCGACTGTCTGCAGTGTGCGAACTGCTGCAAAACCACAGGACCGCTTTTCACCGAGAAGGATATTGAGAGAATTTCTAAACATCTGCGCATGAAACAGGCCGATTTCGAAGCCAAATTCCTGAGAACCGACGAAGACAATGATAAAGTCCTTCAAAATCTTCCCTGTTGGTTTCTGAATGCAGACAATACCTGCTCGATTTATGAAGTGCGTCCTAAAGCCTGTCGTGAATTTCCCCACACCGACCGGAAAAAAATTTATCAGATTAATCATCTTACCATCAAAAATACAGCGATATGCCCGGCTGCATTCGAATTTGTAGAACTTTTGAGGAAAAATCTGGAAAAATAATTCAGCTTCTAAACAAATCACAAACTTTAATAAATTGTGTTAAATTTAAGAATCTTGAATAATTCCCTTTCCGAACCTGCGTTATTAACACACCAATAATTAAAAAATTGAATTATTATGAGAAAGTCGTTATTCGCAGTAGTTTTACTTGCTGCAGGTGTGAGTTTTGCCAACGCGCAGAGTACAGAAAAAGCAAAAAAACTGAAAGGAGAGAAAGCAGTAAAAACTGAGGTGCAAACAGTAGTGAATGCTGAGGCCGCCGCAGCCGTGCTTCCTGCAGAACCCACAGAAATGAAAGCTACAGAACAGGCCGCAGTAAAAACCGAAACTGCCGCAGAACTAAAACAGGAAGAAACCACTGAAAAACCAGCCGCGAAAAAACCGGAACCCATGTAAAAAATGTAAAGGTAAAAGTGAAAGAAGGAAGTCCTGCCCATTGGCAGGGCTTTTTTCATACAAAAAAATCCCGCCATTAATGACGGGATTTCTGTTATATTTCGAGAGAATATTATTCTGCACTTGTAGCTTCTGCTGCCGGAGCTTCTCCTTCTGCTGCAGTTTCTTCTTCATCGTCTTCAACTGCTGCTCCACCTTTCATTGCCGTTCTAGACATCTTCACAGCTACTACTACTGCGTTGTCAGGATGCATGAATGTGAAATTGTTGGTCTTGATATCACCTACATACAGTTTGTTACCAATTTTAAGCGGAGTAACATCTACTACGATTTCGTCTGGTAAGTTTGCTGGTAATGCTTTTAATTTAAGCTTTCTGTAAGTTTGTCTCATTGCACCCCCGGAAACAACACCTTTTGCACGACCTGTAATTCTTACAGGAACTTCCATCACTACAGGTTTGTCATCAGCTAACTGATAGAAATCTGCGTGAAGGATTTTGTCGGTGATTGGGTGAAACTGGATGTCCTGAAGTACGGCAGGAATTGTTTGTCCGTCAACCTCAATAGATACCGTGTGTGCTTCAGGAGTATATACCAAACCTTTAAAAGCTCTTTCTTCTGCAGAAAAATTTAAAGTTTCGGCTCCTCCGTAAACAACACAAGGAACTAATTCAGCATCACGTAAAGCTTTAGTAGACTTTTTGCCCACGCTTTCTCTTTTTGTACCTTGAATTGTAATTGATTTCATTATAATGTATTAAAAAATTTTAAGGGTGCAAAGATATGTAATTATTTTTTAAATAATAAATTTATCGCTAATCGATTTATGCTCGTGAACCATTTTCATGACATCTGCAAACAATTCGGCACAAGAAAGCACTTTAATTTTTGATGAAAGTTCAGCTTTTACAGGGATTGTATCGGTTACGATCACTTCAGAAATCTTGGAATTTTCGATATTTTTGTAAGCTTTTCCTGAAAGAACAGCGTGGGTTGCCATGGCACGAACACTTTTTGCTCCTTTTTCTATAAGGATATCTGCTGCTTTGCAAAGTGTTCCGGCGGTGTCGATCATATCATCAATAAGGATTACGTTCTTTCCTACTACATCACCGATAAGGAACATCTCTTCGATTACGTTTGCTTTTTTTCTTTCCTTGTAAGCAATTACTACTTCGGCACCTAAGTGACTTGCGTAATTTTTGGCTCTTTTTGCGCCACCCATATCCGGTGAAGCGATGGTTAGATTGTCTAAATTCAGTTTCTGTATATAATCGATGAAAATAGTGGATGCGTACAAATGATCCACAGGAATTTCGAAAAACCCCTGAATCTGATCTGCGTGAAGATCCATGGTCATTATTCTGGTGGCACCGGCTGCCGTAAGAAGGTTTGCCACTAATTTCGCCCCGATGGGTGCTCTGGGCTGGTCTTTTCGGTCCTGTCTCGCCAGACCGTAATACGGAAGAACCACAGTAATGCTTTTCGCAGAAGCTCTTTTCGCAGCATCAATCATTAATAAAAGTTCTAGAAGATTGTCTGCCGGCGGAAATGTTGAACCTATTAAAAATACCCGTCCACCTCTTACGGATTGATCCAAAACCGGCTCAAACTCTCCGTCGCTAAAGTCCTGAAACTTAATTTTTCCTAAATCCTGCCCATAATGTTGAGCGATTTTTCCTGCCAAAACCTTGCTGGTTCTTGTAGAAAACAGATAACTTGCCTGATCAGCCATTTTTACTTTTTTAGATGGTGCAAATTTAAAAAAATAAAACCACCTGAAACAGTTCAAGTGGTTTTAAAGTTCGATTATTTTATTTTAGCGATCATGGGAATTTAACTCCTGAATAGCTGTTTACATTCACCATCGGCAATGTAGACTTATAAGTCGTGTTTATCGCCTTGATAAATTCATTGGCAATTAATGCATACCCTCTTCCTGTAAGGTGTACCCCATCCAGAGAGAACGTTCCTCCCGTAACGAAAGTTGCTGTATATTTCACTCCATCAAACTGGATTCCTGATGCCTTGGATAACTCTATCATTTTAGCATTGGCATCTACGAAAGCTAAACCTTTAGAAGTAGCGATCGCTTTCAGAGAAGCATTATACGCAGCTGTTGCAGTTAAAACTTTATTTTTTTCTGTATTTGTCAGGATATACTGATTAGCCAATGGATAAGAAATTCCATTTAAATTAATACTTGCTGGCGCACCGGCAACCGGAGTTCCGATTACTGAACTTGTAGACAAAAGCACCAAATCTTCAGAAGTAGCCTGTCTTGCCTGCCCGTAAATCTGGCCAAAAGCTGTTGCAGTTTGAACCCCCAAAGAAGGAGTAAGTGCTAAAGTTAGTTGTGCAGAAAGATTGGTTAAAGAATTATCTACAATTAAAAGTGGGTTTGCAGAGGTAGCTGAAAGCAAATTGATACGGTCCCCAGCTCCGAACGCAGTAAGTGCCTGTTTTAATGGACCATATAATCCGCTGTTAAGTGCAGTAATATTTGATCCTAGTAAAGCCGGAGTCAGCGGATTGTAAGGAACTCTTGTAAAAAATGGAATGGATGTTACATTAGGAATATTTGCCATTACTCCTTTCGCACCGTTCGCGGTAAGCGCATTTACATATCCGCTGATTACTGAAGCAAAAACATTTGGATCTGTAATATCATTGGAACCGTAAGTCGCTGGGTTTGTATTCCCTGTCTGGTCTACACCCGTGCCTCCACTGGTTGCATAAGAAAGCACATCGTTATTTCCGATCCAGAGAGAGAAAAATGTAGGTGCCTGAGCTACTGCATCGCCAATTACTGAAGAAGTTCCGCTTGTAGCAAATCTTACATAATAAGGGTTTGCCTGTCCCGTAGCCAATCCTGCCATGTTACCATAACCTGCGGCTCCTAAGTGAAAGGATTTCGCACCAGGAACCCCAAGGTTTTGATACGGTCCTCCAGGAGTAACATTATCCAAAGCTGCCGCTGGCGCTGATGGCACTGGCGACAACGCTCCATTTACCACCTGAAGATTCAGTTTGCCTGCAAAACCTGGTAGATTAGTAAAACCACCAGTGTTATTTGGCATCATAGGCTGCTTAAACGCTCCTCCACCCGCAAGCTGCATCTGTTGTGCGATCATGGAAGGGTAAGATTCGTTTTGCCCGTCAATGTATAACGCATTGTCACGGTAACCGGATGTAAGGGAGTTCCCTAAAGCTACATATTTGGTAAAGTCTGCATCTCCTTTAGAAACCACAATACTGCTTACGTCCTGATCAAAATCTGTGTCGCAGCTGATATTAAATAATAATGCTGAGACTGCTATTGTTGAAATTAATATTCTTTTCATAATTAAAATAATACTTAAAATGCGTTATAAGATAAACCTAAACCAAAGTAATAAGCTTTAGCTTTTGCCTGTCCGTAGAAATCCAGATAACTGTTGTTTACAGTCCTTGGAGTTTGGAAGTTGTATGCTCCGGATAAATCGATGCCCAAACCTTTCCATTTGTAGCCAATACCTCCTGTAATAACATTGGCATTGAAAGATGGTGTTTCCGGGATGAAGTTTTCATCGCTGTAAGGAGACTCATCATAATAATAACCTAATCTTGCAGCAAAATTATCGGTAACCATATATTGTGTTCCCACTCTCCAGCTTTGTGTGCTGTGGAAATTTTTAGGCGATACCAATTTTGTTGGATCATCAGGCTGATTCCCCACCGGTGCATTCTCGAAGTCTAATGTTAGCTGTTGGTATCTATCCCAACCACTGTAGTTGAAATCCCCTGAAATCTGCCATTTCGGAGTAATTTTATAGGTAACCCCAAGCGTGTACTCATCAACCAGGGGTAAAATAGCTTTAAATTTATCCTGTCCGTTGGCATCTAATCCCAACAGAGGGTAAAGGCTCGACGACACATTAAAACTAGCAACACCTTCATCTGCTTTCATATCAACAGGTGATCGGTAGGCAATACTCACATCCAGTTTTTCGCTTGGTTTAAAATAGAAACCTAAGCCAAATCCTTTTCCTGTGGCCTGATCATCTTTAATGTTTAAAGTTCCTCCCAACTGTGAAACGGTTTTAGTCCAATCCACGGATCCTTTTGCATAGATAAAACTACCCCCTAAAGAAACCCATGGTGCGAGTTTGAAAGATACCATTGGCTGAAAATAAAATGCTTTCAGTTCAATTTTCTGCACAATTTCGCGTCCTGCCCAATCGCTCGGCCATTCAACCGTACTTCCGAAAGGTGTCGCAAAGCTGAAACCAACCGAAACCTCATCTACAATCTTATAAGCCACTGCCGCATAAATTGGTGTCCCCATAGGATTTTCGGTAGTGTAAGATTCAAGAGTAGAGGGATTTTGATAAGAAATGTCTGCGTTAATTCCAAATCCTCCCGCAGCAACACTCAGCTTGTTGGGAATAAAGGAAATACCTGCGGGGTTGAAAAACCCTACACTCGCATCTTCTGCGTGGGCACTTGTATGTGCCATAGCGAGTTGTTTCACGCCCTGTAATGCCACTCTAAAACCGCCCGCCTGCGCAAGAATCCCGGCTAAAAGTGCTGTTGTTACAACGATTTTTTTCATAAATTCATTATTAATGTTCCAAATATAAAATTATTTTTTAAACAAATGTTAATTTATCATAAATTATTTTAAACAACTTCGGGCTTATGACATCTGTTTAATTTTACTTTTACAATATTTTATTAAAAATGCCTGTAAAAACAGACTTTTCTGCAGAGAATTGATCTTTGTTTACAGCATTTATTTAAATTAAATATTACCATGGAAACTATAACAATTACACCTTTTTTGAATTATATGATTTGCATAATAATATTAAAATTAATGCATTATTCATAACAGATGTTGAATTTATATGAAAAATACTAATCCTCCCATGAAATTCTCAAAGGCATGGTTTGCACAAATAAATTTATACTAAATTTGCATGAATTTAATCAAAAAAAACAATATGAGTTGTGGATGTAAAACATCCGGCGATTCGTCCCATTCATGCGGAACAAAATCTGCGAATGGCTGTGGAAGTGTAGATACCTGCGGTAATAGTTATAAACTTAGTGTTTTCGATTGGCTCTCGAATGTTAACAATCCATCAAAATCCCAAACCGATTTTGTGGAAGTAAGATTCAAGAACGACCGTAAATTTTTTTATAAAAACGTACATCATTTACCGCTTCATATAGGAAGCGTTGTCACAGTAGAATCAAGTCCGGGTCACGATATAGGTGTAGTGAGCCTTACCGGTGAGTTGGTAAAAATTCAGATGAAAAAGAAACATGTTTCTGAAGATAACCCACTGAAAATCTACCGTTTGTCCAACCAAAAAGACATTGAGGTTTGGCACGAATCCAGAGGTAAAGAAGAAGCCGTGAAAATTCAGGCCAGAAAGATTTCTTACGCTTTAAACCTTGATATGAAGATTACCGATGTAGAATTTCAGGGCGATGGTGCAAAAGTAACTTTTTACTATACTTCAGACAGCCGTGTCGATTTCCGGCAGCTGATCAAGGAATACGCCTCTGCTTTCCGTACGAAGATCGACATGAAACAAATTGGGTTCCGTCAGGAAGCTGCAAAAGTTGGTGGTATCGGCTCTTGTGGGCGCGAATTATGCTGCTCGACCTGGCTTACAGATTTCCGTTCGGTGAACACGAATGCTGCACGTTATCAGCAGTTAAGCATCAATCCTCAAAAATTAGCGGGTCAATGTGGTAAACTGAAATGTTGCCTCAATTATGAGCTCGACAGTTATCTGGATGCGCTCAGCGACTTCCCTTCGTCTTCAACAACGATTGATACGGTGAACGGAAAAGCCTTTTGTATTAAAATCGACGTCTTCAAAAAAAGAATGTGGTTTGCTTATGTAGACCGGTCTATGGCGTGGTATGATCTGGATGTACAGGACGTAAAGAAACTTATTTCGCAAAATAAAAAAGGCGAGAAAGCACCGCCACTGGAAGAACTTCGCAACCAGCACGATATTCCGGTAAAATCAGTCGATCTGATTCAGGAAAATAATATGGACCGTTTCGAGAAGAAAAATCGAAACTCCGGTAAAAACCAAAACAGGAAAAAACCGAACGGTCCGAAAAATAATCCTAATCAAAAATCTGAGCAGAAGGCCGCTGGCACTCCTCAACGCAAAAACACACCTGAGAAGAAACCTCAGAATGCAAAGTCCCAGGCTCAACCGCAAAATGCGAAACCACAAAACCAGCAGGCGAAAAAATTTAAAAAGAAACCTCAGCCTAAACGTGATGACAATGCATAAGATATTGGGTGTTTTTTCCGTTTTGCTAATGTTTACAGGATGTTCAGATAATTCCGAAACGGTGGATATGAAAAACCTCAACGGAATCTGGCCTAAAAAAGCCGAACAGAAATTCGATTTTGTAATTGCGGATGCAGAAGCTCCAAAAAATATTATATTTGTTGTAAGGAACAATAATGATTATCCCTACAGCAACATTCGATTTATCGTAAATTTCATGGAGGCTGGTGCCAAAAACAAAACTACAGACACACTGAATTATGTTTTGGCTAAACCCAATGGCGAGTGGCTGGGGAAAGGATTTGGTGATACCAAAGAAACACTGTTTCAGTATAAAGTAAATTATAAATTTCCGAAAAACGGCGGTTATTCCATCGGTATTGTCCAGGCAATGAGAACCGACAGTTTGAAGGGCATTGAGGATATTGGTGTAAAAATAGAAACGGCAAAACCGTAACATCATTTATGGAAAACAAAAAAAACCAGGGAAGCAAACCAAAGCAGACTTTTCCGCTTCCTCCAAAAAAACAAAGGGACACTGGCTGGAAAAAGTGGGTGAAATTCGTTTGGATGGCACTAATTGCTGTAATTTTAGGAATTGCAGCGGTATTTTTTGCAACCTCACAGGGATTTCTGGGCAGCATGCCGGATGTAAAGGAACTCGAAAATCCTGACATCTATGTAGCTTCCGAAATTTATTCCTCCGATGGTAAATTACTGGGCAAATTCGAAAAAGAAAAAACCCAGCCCGTAACTTATAAAGATCTTCCGCCTCATCTTATTTATGCACTTCAGGCTAAAGAGGACGAACGATTCAAAGAACACTCAGGTATTGATTTACAGTCTGTTGCAAGGGCTGTTGTATACGGCGGACAGCGTGGTGGTGGGTCTACAATCACCCAGCAGCTGGCAAAACTGCTTTTTACCGACAGGGTTTCGCAAAATAAAATTCAGAGAGCATTTCAAAAGCTTAAAGAGTGGGTTGTTGCGGTAAGTCTGGAGAAAAGATACACAAAAGAGGAAATCATTACGCTGTATTTCAACAAGTTCGACTTCCTTTATAATGCCAACGGAATCGAGATGGCTTCAAGAATTTATTTCAACAAACCTACTTCCAAACTTACGCTTCCTGAAGCAGCAATGTTCGTCGCCATGCTCGAGAATCCGGTGAAAAATAATCCGATGCGAAATGAGAAGCGGGCAAAAGCCAGAAGAGATGTCGTTCTGGATCAGATGGTGAAAACCGGCTACATCGATCAGCAAACTTACCAGAAAGCGGTAGATACTCCAATCGTTTTAGATTACCATCCGGTAAAATCTATCGACGAAGGATATTCCGCCTATTACAAATTCTATCTTAGAAAAGAAATTGAAGGTTACTTAAAAGACTACGAAAAGCAAACCGGAAAAACATTAAACCTTTTCAAAGACGGATTGAAAATTTATGTCACTCTGGATTCTAAAATGCAGATTTATGCAGAAGAGGCGATTAAAGAACACCTTACCGATCTTCAACAGAGATTTGATGCAGAACAGCGCGGGCGTAAACAGAGACCATTCTATTTCCTTGATGATAAGCAGATTGAAGCAATCATGGTGCAGGCCATGAAGAGAACCGGCAGATATAAACAGCTGAAAAACGCTGGTGTTCCGGAAGATTCTATCATGATGGATTTCAAAAAACCAATCAAGACTTCAAGATTTACCTGGAATGGTGAAGAAGAAGTTGAAATGTCGCCTTGGGATTCCATCCGTTATCACAAACAAATTGCTCAGGCAGGATTAATGTCTATGGTTCCCGGAACCGGGGAAATTAAAGCCTGGGTTGGAGGGATCAACTGGCAGCACTTCCAATACGATCATATTAAGCAGGGGAAACGTCAGGTTGGCTCAACCTTCAAACCCTTCGTTTACGCCACTGCGATTATGAAATTGGGTATGACGCCCTGTTCTACCGTTTCCAACGCAACCTATACAAAAGGAACCTGGACAGTGGAAGGATCCGGCGGAATGCTCACTCTGAAAGACGCACTTGCCCACTCGAAAAACCCAGTTGCAGTAAGACTTATTGAAATGACGAGCCCTAAAAGCGTAATTCAAACCGCAAGAGATTTAGGAGTTACCGAAGAAATCCCGAACGAATACGCAGTAGCGCTGGGATCTTCCGACATTACCATTTATGAAATGCTTGGTGCCTACAGTACTTTTGCCAACTACGGAAATTACATAAAACCTGAAATGATCTGGCGTATAGAAGACGCAAACGGCAGGGTAATTAAGGAAGTAAAACCCCTTCTGAAGGAAGTAATGAACGAACTCTATGCCTATACCATGATCGATCTGATGAAAGGGGTTGCTGAATATGGTACCGCATCCGGCGAACTTGGAAGAAGAGGCGTGCAGAAAGGAATTGAAATTGCTGCAAAAACCGGAACCACCCAAAACAATTCCGACGGTTGGTTTATGGGAATTACGCCAAATCTCGCCACCGGAGTTTGGGTTGGCTGGGAAGACCGTGCAACGCACTTCCGCGGAACCGGCGAAGGTCAGGGTGCTAAGATGGCCCTCCCGATCTGGGCAATATTCATGAAAAAAGTTTGGGCTGATAAAGATCTTGGCGTTACGGTAGAAGATAAATTCATTAAACCTTCAAACTGGACCGGCAGTTGCTCTGATCTTCAGGGTTTAGGCGGATATGGTGATGAAGGCGGGCTTCAGACCATGGATGAACTTAAAAACCCTAAACCTGAAAGTCCTGTCGCCGCACCGAAGAAATCAAGTGGCAGGAAAGAAGAAAATGTCAACGAGACCATCAATACCGGCGACGAGATCGACTTTAATAAATAACATGCAGGAAAAATAATAAAGCATCCTTTCAAAATTTGGAAGGATGTTTTTTTTAGCGAACTTTGAAAGATGAATTTAAATAAAATTACCCAACAATATTACTCCCTTTTCCCCGCAGATTTATCGGGCAACACCATGCAGCGACAAACACCGGGAGTACTTCTGGCAGCAGTGGAAATCGAAAAATTTCAAACTCCGGAACTTATTATTTTTAATGAAAAGCTCGCAGAAGAAATCGGGTTGGGAAAACTTCTAGATGAACAGGATGCCATGTTTCTGAGTGCAGCAGATGTTCCTCAACACCTTCAAACTTACGCCACCGCTTATGCCGGCCATCAGTTCGGCAATTGGGCCGGGCAACTCGGTGATGGCAGAGCAATTTTTGCAGGTGAAATCGCAAATAAAAACGGCAAAAAAACAGAACTCCAATGGAAAGGCGCAGGCGCTACTCCCTACTCCCGACATGCGGACGGCCGTGCGGTGCTTCGGTCCTCAGTTCGCGAATATCTGATGAGTGAGGCCATGCACCATCTCGGCATTCCTACGACAAGAGCTTTGTCGCTGTCTTTTTCCGGCGAAAATGTCCTTCGTGACATGATGTACGACGGAAATCCAGCATACGAGAAAGGCGCAGTGATGATGAGAACCGCCGAAAGTTTTCTTCGTTTTGGCCATTTCGAACTGCTTTCTGCTCAACAAGAAATTGAAACGCTGAAAAAACTAACCGATTTTACCATAGAAAATTATTTTCCTGAAATTGATTCTAAAAGTCCCGCAAAATACGCGGAGTTCTTTGCAGAAGTTTCAGACAGAACTGCGGACCTTATCGTGGAATGGTATCGCGTGGGATTTGTTCACGGGGTGATGAATACCGATAATATGTCGGTATTAGGTTTAACAATCGATTACGGACCCTTTTCTTTTCTGGATGAATACAGCTTAAATTTCACTTCAAACACCACCGATTTGCCGGGTCGCAGATATGCTTTCGGAAATCAGGCTAAAATTGCCCAGTGGAACCTCTGGCAACTCGCAAATGCGCTTTTTCCGTTGATTAAAGATGAAAAAATTCTGGAGAAAATTCTGAATGATTTCAGTACAGATTTCTGGCGAAAACATGATAAAATGATGGCCTTAAAATTTGGCTTCAATGAAGTACTGAAAAATGATGATCAGTTCTTTACCGATGCGCAGAAAATCATGGAAGATCTAAAAATAGATTATACACTGTTTTTCAATAAAATAGAAACCTTAAAAGAAGACACAGACTTGAAATCTCATTTCTGTAATATTTTCTACCACAACCCAACCGATAAGCAGTTTTCAGCATTTGAGAAATTCACCGAATCTTATTTTGAAAGGTTAAAATTAAATACCATTTCAGAAACCGAATCAAAGCAACTAATGCAGCAGAACAACCCGAAATTTGTTCTCAGAAACTATCTTCTGTTTGAATGTATCAATGAAATTAACAGCGGTAAAAGAGATTTGCTGAATAAACTTCTTACGGCGCTCGAAAATCCTTATACAGAAATTTATCCTGAATTTTCGCAAAAACGGCCTTCACTGTATGACGGACAGACAGGAAGTTCCACGCTTTCGTGCAGTTCTTAAATTTTATTACTTTTGCCGAAATTTTTCACCTTGGTATTTAAACAAAAATTTACAGATTTTCTTAAAACTGTTTTCCCTGCAACAAAATATGAAATTTTATTATTTCTGATTTTTCTTACCGTTTATGGGATTTTGGGGTCATTTATCGCCATTAATTACCGAATAATTTTTGATGACAGAATTCCGTGGGATGCCTATTTCAGCTTTGATAACCGAGCTATTGTAATGACCGGCGGCGGCTTTGAGAGGCATCCGCTTGCCAATTATTATTTTGACTGGCTTCGCGAGTTTGCCTATCTTTTTTCCGGTGGAAAAAAAGATGAAACTTTCCGTCTGGTTTTGGCCTGGTGCAGCAACTTTGCGATAAGTTTAAGTTTAATCCAGATTTACAAATATTTAAAAAATATCATTGCGTTACCAAAAAAAATCAGTGTGCTGATTGTCTTCTTCTTTGCCTTTTTTACGACCAATATTTTACTTTCGTTCACCCCGGAAACCTACACTTACACTTTGTTTTTCCTGGTACTTTTTAATTACTATGCGGCCTTAAAACTAAAAAAAGAGCAAAAAATACCTGCGGCGGCGCTTACTTTGGCGGTCGTATCGGTGGGCGGTTTAACGGTGACCAATGCGGTGAAGATTTATATTCCTCTGCTTTTCGAAAAAAGAATATTTAGGAGCTGGAAAAAATTAGGGCAGGCATTTCTGCGCGTTCTCATTTCCGTTGCTGTTTTTGCCCTTTTATTTCTCAACCGGTTGAATTTCAATTATATGAATTTCTTCAATAAATCCGGTGAGCAGTTAGAAAAATTTTCAAAACCCAAAGTTACACCCATCTGGGATATGATATCATCGTGGTTTTTTGGTGGGAACATGCTTTTTCCGGGATTCGTGCTGCGCGATTATCACAATAAAAAAGGATTTGAATACAAAGCGCTTTTCATGAATGTTTATGCGTCATGGATTCCTTATATTTTTGTCGCTGCAGTACTGCTTTTGATTTTATGGAGTTATGTGAAAAACTTCAGAAATAAATTTGTTCAGATGCTGATGATTTCGTTTTTGGTGGATATTATCATTCACTGCATCCTGAAATTCGGCCTCCACACTTCTTACATTTATGGCGGCCATTTCGTTTTTGTAGTTCCGTTGCTCATCGGCTGGCTTTTTTATTCCTACCGGAATTCGCCAAAAATACTGTCGTTTATTTACGCTTCGGTCTGGTTTTTATTTTCCTATTTAATACTGAACAATACGTTGAGAATGCAGGAATTCTTCGATTTCCTTAATGCATATTACCAATAAAAAGAACGCATTCCAAAGGATGCGTTCCGTGTCTGTATCAGGAAATAGCTGCTATTTAATTTCTACGCAACCTACTCTACCGCCCGCATTTCCTGTTGGCTGGGTTTTAAAATCATCAGGTCCTGCGTGAATGATCAGTGTTTTACCCACTATGTTTTTGGTTTCATCAGTACAGCCAATACACCACTTATCTGTGCTGAACTGTAATCTTGCTGTTCCGTCTTTATCGGCATTCAGGTTTCCGATATCGCCTTTGTGATACTCATCATGCCCCCATTTTCCGTGAGATTCGGTAGTGGGATTCCAGTGTCCGCCGGCAGAACTGGCATCGGTTGCAGAACAGTCTCCTTTTTCATGAAGGTGAACTGCGTGAATCCCCGGTGTCAGCTTGTAAACATTCAAATCCAGTGCAACATTTTTGCCGGTTTGGGTAAATTTTGCCGTTCCCTGTGTTTCTGTTCCGCTTTTGGAATTTATTACGTAATTTTTTGTGGTTGAGCACGATACAGCCAAAACTGCGCTGCAGGCGAGGATCGAGAATTTAGCGATTTTCATAACTTTTTATTTTAGTGTTAAGATTCATAAAGGTAAGCATAATTTCAGGTAGAAGATAAGGTGCCTTTCAGCTGCATAATTTGACCTTTCGGGTATAAAAATTTTCAGCAAAATTCGTTCCGCAATAAATTTGCTTCATAAAACTGCAAATCATGTCAACCTTTATCCTCTCCAAAATTCTCGCAATTGTATTACTCATTATGGGATTTTTCATGAATGCCCAAATATCGATTTCGGGAAAAGTAAACTTTAAAAACAAAGGAATTAAAGATGTCTCCGTAACGCTTAAAAACACTTATGATGGTTCCACCACTGATGAAAACGGAACGTTTTCATTCCACACCTCGGAGAAAGGACATCATATCCTTGTATTTTCGCATCCTAAATTTGTTGAAGTTGAAAAATCGGTCATCATCGAAAACCTACCGCTAATCATTAATGCGGATTTGAAAGAGCAGATTTCAGATATCGACGCTGTGGTTATTTCCGCAGGATCAATTGAAGCCAGCGACCGGAAAAGAGCGACCGTGCTTCTGACGCCCATCGATATTTATACTACTGCAGGAGCCAATGGCCAGGTTACCACAGCGCTGGAAACACTTCCCGGAGTACAGAAAATCGGGGAAACCGAAGGTCTTTTTGTGCGTGGCGGCACCGGTGCTGAAACGAAATTCTTTATGGATGGCAATCTTGTCAACAATTTCTTCGGTAATTCAGTACCGGGGATCAAGGCGATGGACCGGCTGAATACTTCACTTTTTAAAGGAAATGTTTTTTCCAGCGGCGGATATTCTGCGATATACGGGCAGGCGCTGTCTTCGGTTCTTATTCTGGAAAGCATCGATTTTCCTGAAACAAACGCTGTGGATATCGGTATTTCGCCGATATTTTTGAGCGGCGGTTTCCAGAATGTAGATCAGGCGAAAACTAAATCTTTCGGTGTATCTGCAGCGTACAGCCATTTGGGTTTAATGAATAAAATAATGAAATTCAACAATAATTTCACGAAAGCTCCTGAAAGCTTTGGCACCAATTTTAATTTCAGGCTTAAAAATAAAAACGGTGGAATCTTTAAATATTACGGAAGTTTCGACACCAATACCTTCGCACTTCAGGAAGAAAGTCTGGAACCTGAAACCGATTCCGACAATACTGCATTGAAAGGTAAAAATACTTTTCACAATTTTTCTTACCGGCAGAAATTCGGGAAATATCTGGTGAATCTCGGCAGTTCTTATTCGTATAACCAAAATATTATCGATTTAAGCACCACAGTTCAAAACTCGGAATCCAACCTAAATTCGATCAATAGTACAGGAAATTATTTTAATGCAAAAGGAACTTTAGAGAGAAAAATCAATAAAATCTCAGCCATAAGAGGCGGAGTAGAATTTAACCAAACGCGGGAAAATACGTCTGTTGCTATTTCCCCTATTTCCTATCCTTTTCAGGATCAAATTACCTCGGTTTTTGCGGAGACTGATCTGGGTTTCAGCAATCATTTTTCTGCAAAAGTTGGGTTAAGATCCGAATATTCATCCGCTGTTGATCAGTGGAATCTCGCGCCCCGACTTGCTTTTGCTTACAGGATTTCAAAAAACTGGACCAGTTCGCTCGCTTATGGAATATTTTATCAAAACCCCGAAAACAAATACTTTGGAACTTATGACCTAAATTTTCAGAAAGCGGAACATTATGTTCTGCAGGTTCAGAAAGCTGAAGAAGGCAGAAGCCTGCGGGTGGAGGCCTTTTTCAAAAACTACACGAATCTGATCAAAACAAAAGTCGAAAATTACCTTCCTGCAGCAATCAACAACAATGGAGACGGTTTTGCGAAGGGCATTGAGTTGTTCTGGCGCGACAAAAAATCTCTTAAAAATATAGACTACTGGATTACGTATTCGTTTCTGGACTCCAAAAGAAATTTTCAGAATTATGACCGAAGTTTATTCCCAAATTTTGCTGCAAAACATACGCTTTCGGTGGTCGCAAAAAAATTCGTGACCGACTGGAAAACCGGTTTCAACTTCTCTTACACTTATGCTTCAGGAAGACCATATTATCATTTCCTTACCAATGACAGCGGGGATTATTATCTAAACACCCAAGGGAAACTGAAAGACTTTAACTCATTGAATTTCAGCCTTAATTATCTGCCGAATTTAGGTAAAAAAGAAGCGAAAGCATTCACTATTCTGGTGCTTTCCGTAAACAATATCTTGGGCCAGAAGAATATTTACGGATACAACTTCTCGAATGACGGGATGCGGCGTAAACCAATTTTACCTTCTGCAAATACCTTTGTATTTATCGGCGCATTCATCAGTTTCGGGATCGACAGGACGCAGGAAGCGATCGACAAGAATCTTTAACGGTTCAGGAAAGAAAACCGGCCTTTCGGGTAAAAACTTTCTTTGAAAAGTACCTTTAACAGATACCTTTATCCCATCAAAAAATAACCACTAAAATATGTAAATATGAAAAAATTAGTCTTCGGAATCTGCCTCTTTATCGGAATGAATGCATTTTCTCAAACCGCTTACGAAAAAGCAATGTCAGAAAAAATTGCGCTTGTTGAAAACCATAAAACCGCAGACGATTTCACTGCTTTGGCAAATGATTTTAAAAGGATTGGTGATAAAGAAAAAACACAGTGGCTTCCGTATTATTATGCTGCTTTTTCCACGATCCAGAAAGGAAGAATGGCGATGCGTGAAGGAAAACTTAGCGACCTGGATCCCATTGCCACTGAAGCACAGAAATTCTTGGATTTCGCCATGGATTTGAGCAAAGACAATGCAGAAAACCTCATCCTTCAAAAAATGATTCACGGGCTGAAAATGATGGTAAATCCACAGGAACGTTTTATGAGTGAAGGGATGCTGGCCGCCGACGCCTTATCTAAAGCTGAAAAAATTGATGCCGAAAACCCGCGACTAACCCTTATGAAGGCTGAAGACACCTATTTCACGCCCGAACAGTTCGGCGGAAGCAGAGCCAGAGGACTGGAACTTTTTCAGAAATCACTGGATCAGTTCAAAGTATATAAGACAAAATCTGCTTTGGACCCAAACTGGGGAAAAGGCGAGGCAGAATATTTTATCGCCAATAAACCGTAACATATTAAAAAAATCTCCTGAATGTTCAGGAGATTTTGCTGTAATTAAAGTCCGTAAACAATACCAATACTTGGGATAAAAGCACCGCCGAGAAACGATTTTTGCTTACTATAAAGCACATTATACATCCCGCCAATCTGCATATAAGTCCGTTCCCCCAGCCGCTGCATATAACCGCCGCCAAGATACAGGGCTGCCTCATCACCGGAGTATTTCAAGTTATCCACTTTATTTTTTTGGTTGATAAAATATTCCTGAAACATTCCGCTCAGGAAGAAACTGCGCGAAAAGTAATAATTCACAAAAGGTCCTACACCCACCATGGTTGATGAATAGTATTTTGAGTTTGACCAGTTAACGTTGCTGGCAAGGCCGGTTTCCAGATTTTCGGTAACCTTATAACCTACTCTTGGTGAAAGGTAAACGGACACTCCGCCACCATCTCCAAAAGCACCGCCAAGTCCGGCATATCCGCCGAATGTCCATTTCGAATCAGGATTACTGACCGTGGTTGCAGTTCCGATCTGGGCACTTACACCCACTGCTGCAATGAACGTCAGGAGAAGAATAATTTTTTTCATAGATGTTGAAATAATAGATAAAATTAAACCTTTTTTTGAAATCGATATTTTCAATAACCGCAAAATATTTTGTTTTTGAGTATTTCTGAATGTTCGGAAGAGAAGCTAAAAGAGGTTTTAGCCCCGATGGAAGCGGCATCCTTTATCTTTTTGGCAGAAAAGATAAAGATACAGCGTACAGCGGGTCGGGTTTTCCAAAAGACATCCGGAGTTTGTTGCTCCTGAAAAATATGCATTTAAAACCGTAAATTTGCACCGTGAAACTTTCCCTTGACGAAAGTGTAACTAAAATATGAAAATAGTAGTAGGTTTATCGGGCGGTGTAGATTCCAGTGTTGCCGCCTATTTGCTGCAAAAACAGGGTCACGATGTGGTGGCGCTATTTATGCGGAACTGGAATGATGCATCGGTAACTCTTGAGGACGAATGTCCGTGGATTGAAGACAGCAACGATGCGCTGATGGTCGCCCAGAAGCTTGGAATCCCCTTCCAGGTGATCGACATGAGCGAACTTTACAAGGAAAAAATCGTTGATTATATGTTCGCGGAATACGAAAACGGCAGAACGCCAAATCCTGATGTTTTATGCAACCGCGAAGTGAAATTTGATGTCTTCATGAAAACAGCTTTATCCCTTGGTGCTGAGAAAGTTGCAACCGGGCATTACGCACGCGTGAGTTCGGATTTTGATGAAAGCGGAAAAGAAATTTTCCACCTTTTGGCGGGGAAAGATCAGAATAAAGACCAGTCTTATTTCTTATGCCAGCTGAACCAGGATCAGCTTTCGAAATCGCTGTTTCCGATTGGTGAGCTGACGAAACCTGAGGTTCGTGAAATCGCCAGGGAAATGGGATTGGTAACTGCTGATAAAAAAGATTCTCAGGGATTGTGTTTCATCGGTAAAGTGAGCCTGCCAACTTTTCTGCAGCAGCAACTCCAACCAAAAGAAGGTGAAATTGTTGAAATATTCAACGATTTAGCTGAATATCACACAGAAAAACCTCGTTTTGCATCAAAATTAGAGGAATTACAGTTTCTTTCCAGAAAAATTAAATACCGTAAATCTGACGGAAAAGTCATCGGCAAACATCAGGGTGCACATTATTTCACGATTGGTCAAAGCAAAGGTTTGGGAATTGGTGGGCATAAAGAATCGTGCTTCATCATTTCCCGTGATATGGAAACGAATACAATTTTCGTCGGTGAAGGAAGAAATTTCCCGGGACTTTTCCAATCTGCTTTAAAGATTGCTACTCCGGAAATCCATTGGGTTCGCGAAGATCTGCGTTTAAAAGAAGGCGACTCGATGAAAGTAAAAGCCAGAATCCGCTATCGCCAGGCTTTGGAAGATGCCACTTTATATCAGTTTGAAGACGGACTATATATCGAGTTCGAAAATCCGCAGTCTGCAGTAGCTGAAGGCCAGTTTGCAGCGTGGTATCTGGAGGATGAACTTATTGGGAGCGGCGTGATCAGCTAAACGCAGCATTTAAATTAGATAAAAGGCGGAACTAAAAATTCCGCCTTTTATTTGCTTTATTTCGAAAGCCAGTCCTTAAAATCTTTCACCCGGTCGCGGCTTACCGTAATTTCTTCATCGGGCTGGAAATCCATTTCCACTTTGTAATAAGGCGAGGTATGGATGTTTTTGATGTAATTTGAGTTGATGATAAACTGCCGGTTTACCCGGAAGAAACATTTCTTATCAAGGACTTCCTGAAGCTCGTCTAAGGTGAAATCGGTGGGATAAGTACGTTCTTTGGTCTGGAGGTAAACAATCTTATTTTCGCTGAAAAAACAGGAAACTTCTTCGGTCTGAACAATTTTCAGATTGTAACCAATTTTAACCAAAATTCTTGAAAGCTTCTGCTTCTCTTCTTTAATTAAAGATTTGATCTGCTTTAAGTTATGACTGGTTTCCGTTGGAAGGAAACTTCTGTATTTTTCGATCGCCTGTCGCAAATCTTCTTCCATAATCGGTTTCAAAAGATAGTCGATTGAATTGAGTTTAAAAGCCTTCAAAGTATACTGATCAAAAGCCGTGGTGTAGATGATGAAACTTTTGGTCGGTATTTTTTCGAAAATATCGAATGACAGCCCATCACCCAAAACGATATCAGAAAATATAAGATCCGGATGCTGGTTTTCTGAAAACCACTGTGCACCTTCTTCTACAGAATTTATAGTTGCAACTAATTCTAAATCAGGAAATAAAGTCAATAATCTTTCCAGTTTTCTGGCAGCAGGTTTTTCGTCTTCTATAATTACGGTTTTAATCATATCGAAACTTAAAATTATTTGTATTTATCCATTAACTCACGGATTTTCTTCTTTTCCCAGTCGGTTCCAAAAATAAAATTGGGAACAAAAACACTCAGGGCATGCGCTAAAACGCCGATTCCCCATAAAATTGCCGTCCAATAATTATCCATGTCGTACAAACTGTCGCCGCGCTGAACATTTCTGGCGATAAGAAACAGGTTAACAATAATGTAGACGAAAAAGTGGATGTAGAACCCTTTAAGTTCTTTTACTTTTCTTTTGGCTTCCGTGTAGATGTGGTTATCGGGATGATTTGTTTCCATGATTTTAGTTATTTGACTGTTTTTCTTTTTCCATTATTTTGCGAATCTGTTTTTCTTCCCAGTCTCTTCCGATTCCGAAGACCTGCAGTGCGTGGGAAGCGACGCCTATGCCCCAACCAAGCATGGGCCACCAAAACCATTGATATTCGGGTACGGTCTTTAGGTTGATGAAAATTAAAAACGGAATTACCAGGCAGTAGGAGATCAGGTTTCCGTAAAAACCTTTCAGTTCTTTTACACGTTTAAAGGCTCTGTCGTAAGCCAGTGATTCTTCGGAGGGTTGTGGTGTCATCGCTGTAATTTTTTGAGTTAATATTGGGATTTTCACCCGGAAAAAATCAGTTGATTTTTCGATGAAAACGTTCTGTTTTGTCAGTAATGAATAACGCTGAACGATATTCGCAAGGCCGATTCCGGCACTTTCTTTCATCTGCTCTCTTTGCTGAAGATTGTTTTCAATAAACAGAAATCCATTGTTGGCATAAATCTTTATGTTTAAAGGTTTCTGTGCGGTCGCGAAATTATGTTTTATGCAGTTTTCCAAAAGCAATTGCAGGGAAAGCGGCACAACAAATAACTTCCTGTTGTCTTCATTTATGCTGAATTCAAAATTTACGCTGTCTTCGAATCTTGTTTTCAGGAGTTCGCAATAGGTTTTTGCAAAATCCAGTTCTTCTTCAATGGTAACGAGTTCTTTGTCTTTCTGCTCGAGAACATAGCGGTAAATCTTCGACATTGCTGCCGTGAAATGTTGTGCCTGACTGGGGTTTTCGTCAATCAAAGCACTTAAAACATTCAGTGAATTAAAAAGGAAATGAGGATCGAGCTGGTTTTTTAAACTTTCGAACTGTGCGTTGGCTGATTTGGCGATGAGTTTCTGCTCTACGATTTCTTTTCGGGTAGATTTCTTCCATTCTTCAATAAAACCTTTGGCATGTAAAACAGCTGAAATAAGAAGCGCAATATTAATTCCAAACCAATTTGCAAAGCCCATTGTTCCTGAGAAAAAACCGGTAAATTCCATTTTTTGAAACAGCACCAAATTGGTGTAATTACAGAAAAGTATCAGTACAACGTTAACCAAAACAGTTGCAACGATTCCCAATATGGCACGCGTTCTTGTTTCTTCGACCCAGGAATAGTGACGCGATAGATAATCATTGATCATGCCGTTGCCTGCGGAAATCGTGAGCGCATATAAAACCGCAATAAAGAGGTTTATAAAATACACGGAAACCGTTTTATCGCCTGTAAAAAAGATAAAAGTAAAGGTCCCGATAAAAAATGAAATCCAAAGGACAATGATGAAACTTTTGCGGTTCATGGAGTTAAATTCTGTTTCAAAGGTATCTTTTATTAAAGGTAGAAAAAAAAATTATTCGCTGAAGGGCAGGTTTTCGGTACTGAACAGAAAAAACCACCGCAAAGGGTGGTTTAATTTTATCGAATTATCTTAAAATTTCAGTTTATTTTAACTGTGAAGCGATGATCACCGCTTCCTGAAGGTAGAGGTCGCGCTGGAGATTTTTCTTCCAGTTCTGGGATTTTTTAGCAAATACCTCATCCTTCTTTTCGCGAAGGATTTCATCAGGATTCAGGGTAAATACCAGTCCGTTATTGAATTTATCCAGAACTTTGAATTTCTCGATCTGGGCTTTTCTGGTTTTCATCACTTCATTAAATTTTGTAAGATTAAGTGAAATGCTTTCTTCCTTATCCAGATTTTCTTTCCATTGTGCTGATTCCTGAACCAACTGGTAGGTTTTGTTATTCATCAGGCGTT
Source organism: Kaistella yananensis (assembly GCF_026107505.2). NCBI lineage: Bacteria > Pseudomonadati > Bacteroidota > Flavobacteriia > Flavobacteriales > Weeksellaceae > Kaistella > Kaistella yananensis. Next base: position 267,379 of record NZ_JAPCHZ010000002.1, read on the forward strand.
CTTCCATATCTTTCTGAAGCGCCTGCGCGGTGAAATAGTTCATTGGCTGGTAAGGAACCGCCGGAATTTTGTCCCACGCGAGTGCGTAATCATCATATCTTTCGCCAATTTCGGCATAGGTAAAGAAATCTTTCATTTTAAAGTCGGATTCAATACCCTTTCTCTGGGTGGATTCTCCTGTAACTCTGTAGAATTTCTGAATGGTCAGTTTAAGTGAACCGAAATCATCATTGGTATTAAGGAATCTGTTTAAGTCAACAAAAGTCTGTACAGTACCTTTACCGAAAGACTGTGGAGAGCCTATTACCACACCTCTACCGTAATCCTGAACCGCACCGGCAAGAATCTCAGATGCTGAAGCAGAAAGCTCGTTCTGCATGATGACCAAAGGGCCAGTCCAAAGCGGTGCACTTGTTTTATTTTTAAGCGTCTGGATTTTACCGTTTCCGTCTTTTACCTGAACGTAAGGTCCGGTATTCATGAACAGTCCCAGGATATCACCCACTTCTGTTAAACTACCGCCGCCGTTATTTCTAAGGTCAAGAATGATTCCCTGAACGTTTTGGGCTTTAAGTTTAACCAACTCATTTTTAATATCATCGGAAGCATTTCTTCCCTTTTCGTCTTCAAAATCTGCATTAAAACTCGGCAAATTGATGAAGCCATATTTTTTACCGTCTTTTGAACTTACGATGATGCTTCGGGCAAAAGTATCTTCAATGGCCACTTCCTCGCGGATCATGGTCACTTCTTTGATGGTTTTATCTTTTTTCTCAACCGTTAAAGTTACTTTCGTTCCCTTTTCGCCGCGGATCAGGCGCACCGCTTCGTCAGAAAGCATCCCTACTACATTTACAGGATCTTCGTTGGGTTTAGAACGAACTTTTAAGATTTTATCACCTTCTGAAAGCTGTTTCGATTTCCAGGCTGGCGCTCCAATGGTGAGTGCCCCAAGATACAGATAACCTCTTTTTTCCTGAATGATGGCGCCAATTCCGATTACTTTTCCGGTAAACTGGGTATCAAAATCTTCCTTATTCTTAGGTGAATAATAATTGGTGTGCGGATCGAATACTTCGGTGTAGGAATTCATGTACACGGTAAACCAATCCATTTTATTTCTTTTCTTGAACCTTCTGAAAGTGTCGGTAATAAGGTCTTTCACTTCTTCCGTTGCTTTAAGTCTTTTCTGTTCCGGCGTAAGGATTTCGAGCTTGATGGTATCCTTCAGATTAAACTTTTGTACCGAATCTTTTTTCTCTTTCTGAATTTCTTCCTTTGCTGTAAGAGACTCCATTTCCTGGAGGATATTGTATTTGATATACTTTTTCCACTCGGCGGAAAGTTCCTTCGCGTTGGTTGCGTTTTTCTTGAGCTTTGGCTCCAGAATCAGGGTTTCATCTTCGTCCAAATTAATTGGTTTACTCAAGATATCCTGGGTAATCTTGTCGATTTCGTCCACCCTTTGGTACAGTCGGTCGATGGTGAGTTTATAGAAGGTAAGATCGCCCTGGTTCAGGTAATCATCGAGTTTTGTTCTGTGCTTTGCAAACTCGTCCATATCCGACTGTAGGAAATATCTTTTCGAGGCATCCACCATCTCGAAATAATGTTTGTACACCTCCTGCGAGTAGGCATCATTAATAGGTTTAGGAGAATAATGAAGATAGCTGAGCGTATTTTTTACACTCACCATTATGGTCGACATTTTATCGTCATCATTTTTAGGGGAATTAAAGCAGAACACCAAGCTTGTAAGCGGAATGAAGAGCAATAATGTATTGAATTTAAATTTCTTGAACATATAATTAATTACTAATAGCTGATTTGTTAAGGTTTATGATATTTTGTTACAGCATCGTACAAAGTATCAAAATTAATACCTTATTTATATTTAAACACTATATTTTTAAGTAATTTTGTTGAAAACCCTTATTTATATGCAGAGACCTTTGATATTAGTGACCAATGACGACGGAATTACCGCACCCGGCGTACGGAATTTAGTAAATTTTATGAATGAAATCGGTGAAGTGGTGGTGGTAGCACCAAACTCACCCCAAAGCGGAAAAGGTCACGCCATCACCATCAACTCCACCCTTACGTTTGAAGAAATAAACCTGGAAGGTCCGCAGAAAGATTACTCCTTAAGCGGAACACCGGTGGACTGCGTAAAATTTGCGCTCGATAAAATCCTTACCCGCAAACCGGATCTTGTGGTTTCGGGAATTAACCACGGCGCAAATTCTTCCATCAACGTTATTTATTCAGGGACGATGTCGGCGGCAGTGGAGGCCGGTGTAGAAGGCCTTCAGTCGATTGGTTTTTCGCTGCTTGACTTTTCGTGGGATGCCGATTTCACTCAGGCAAAAAGCCATATTCAGGAAATTGTGAAGAAAGTTCTGAAAAATCCTATGCCTAAAGGTGTCGTGCTGAACGTAAATATTCCGAAACTTGCGAAGGACGAAATAAAAGGCATCAGGGTCTGTAAACAGGCCGATGCGAAATGGGAAGAAAGCTTCGACCAGCGGGTGAACCCGCACGGGAAAACCTATTTCTGGCTTTCGGGATACTTCAACAATATGGATACGAGTTCCGATGCTGATGAAGTGGCACTGTCGGAAGGTTATATTTCGGTAGTTCCGGTAAAATTTGATTTAACTGCTTATGAATATATGCAGGATCTTAAAGGAATCCTGGAATAGCATCTTATTTGTTTCTTCAGGATCAAAATCTTTAAAAATTACAGAATGCGCATAGAATACGAAATAAAACTGGGTTTTAAGGATGTAATGATCCGCCCGAAAAGATCTACTTTAAAATCGAGATCGCAGGTAAGTTTAGAACGGAATTTCACGTTTGTCAATTCGAAGAAAAAATGGAGCGGCGTCCCGATTATCGCCGCCAATATGGATACGGTAGGAACTTTCGAAATGGCGGAAGCGCTGGCGAAAGAGAAGATCATTACCGCCGTGCACAAACATTATACTCCGGAGGAATGGAGTGCTTTTCTGAAAAATCAGCCTGACTCGATTTACGAATACATCGCGTTAAGCACCGGAACAGGGAAAGCTGATGAGGAAAAGATCAAACAGATTATGGAGGAGCATCCTCAGATAGAATTTCTGTGCATTGATGTTGCCAACGGTTATTCCGAGCATTTTGTTGGCTTTGTAAAAAGAGCACGGGCACAATTTCCTACGAAAACGATTATCGCAGGAAACGTGGTGACCGGAGAAATGGTGGAAGAGCTTATTCTGGCGGGAGCCGATGTTATCAAAGTGGGAATCGGGCCGGGGTCTGTGTGTACCACAAGGATTAAAACCGGCGTAGGTTATCCGCAACTTTCAGCGATTATTGAATGTGCTGATGCAGCGCACGGGCTTCGAGGACATATTATTTCAGATGGTGGGTGCAAAATTCCGGGAGATGTGGCTAAAGCATTTGGCGGTGGCGCAGACTTTGTGATGCTGGGCGGGATGTTCGCGGGGCATGATGAAAGTGGCGGCGATATTGTAGAAGAAGACGGCAAAAAATTCAGGCTTTTTTATGGCATGAGTTCGCAAACCGCAATGGATAAACACGCGGGCGGTGTGGCAGAATACCGTGCTTCCGAAGGAAAAACGGTGAAAGTGCCCTACAAAGGTCCTGTTGCCGAAACCGTGAAAGACATTTTAGGCGGCGTTCGTTCCACCTGCACTTATGTAGGAGCGTCCGAGTTGCGCGAGCTGTCGAAAAGAACCACTTTTATCCGTGTTGCGGAGCAGCACAACGAAGTTTTTGGTAATTCATAAATATTTCAAATGAAAAAATACGCATTAATTCTTCTCCTGTTCTACGGGATAATGAGTTTTTCACAAGAGAAAACCCAGACCGACCGAATGATTGAAGAAATTCAACAAATCAAGCAAAACCAAACCGAAATGAAACTCGTCTGGTGGATTCCAACGGAATACTGGGAAGTCGCTTTGCAGGACAACGGCAGCGTTACGGCAGAACAACTCAATTATTTGAAGGAACTTTTGAATGACTATACCATTATTGCAGCGGGAAATTATAAATTAGATTCCGACAGCGGAGGACTTAATTTCACTGTGATTGATTCGAGTAAAAAGGTGGTTTTTTACGGACTTCAAGGTCAAAAAGTAACGCCTTTGAAGGAATCGGAAATCGATGATAAAGTGCTCATTATCGTGAACCAAACCTTAAAACCACTCTTTGCTCAGATGCTCGGAAAAATGGGATCCGGCGTTAATTTTTTCATTTATAACAATTTGGAACATGGAAATAGGATTATCGATCCTAATCAAACTGGAAATTTTAAAGTTGATCTTAACGGAGAAATCTTTCAGTGGAAACTTCCTTTGGTTTCTTTAATGGATGAAAAAACCTGTCCTGTAGATCAACAAAAGATGAGTGGAAACTGGAATTTCTGCCCTTTCCATGGAAATAAATTGTAATATTTTCCCTATTAAAGTTAAAAAAAACAATCGTGAAACTCCTAAGAACCCACTCCGAAAACCAGGATTTTATACAGCTTGTTAAAATGCTGGATGAGTATCTTGCTTATATGGATGGCGACGATCACGCTTTCTATGATCAATTCAATAAAATTGACTTGTTGAATCACTGCGTTGTGCTGTACGAAGAAGAAAACGCGGTAGGTTGTGGCGCGCTTAAAGGTTACGACGGAGAAACTGCGGAAATCAAGCGGATGTTCGTTATACCGGAATTTCGTGGTAAAGGTTATGCTACAGCAATTCTCACTGAACTTGAGAAGTGGGCAAAGGAGCTTCAGTTTAAAAAGATTATCCTGGAGACCGGAACCGGCCAAAAAGAGGCAATAAAGCTTTACAGAAAGACTTATCTGCAAATTGAAAATTACGGACAGTATAAAGGGGTGGAAACTTCAGTGTGCTTTGGTAAGGAGTTGGAGTAAAAAGCAAAAGCAATCATCGCTAACTACCTGATTTTAGTGCTTTTGTTTTGAGACAAAATAACCGAAAGTTCAAGACTGGATCTTTGTGCCTCATCCTTGTTTATTTTTTTAATGGAATCGGCAAACTTCTTCGAAGTTTTTCTTAACGCAAAAATCTCCTACGTCTTTACAAAAAAAAGGAACCGGGTCACCTTAACATAAAAATCCCTTCAGCAGAACTGAAGGGATTTTGTTTATCTTCAAAAGAAGAACTAAATTTTATTCTAGCCCCGATTGCAACGGAAATCCTTTTTTGAAAAAAAAGATTGCAGTGGAAAGCGGGTGTTTCTTTGTGAGCACAACCGACCTTTGTTGCTCCTAAGTCAGCATTCCACCGTCCACATTCAGCACCTGGCCGGTGATGTATGCCGACATATCAGAACCCAGGAACACACAGGCGTTGGCTACATCTTCGGGCTGTCCGCCGCGTTTCAACGGAATACCTTCTCTCCAGCCCTGCACTGTTTTTTCGTCCAAAGCGGCCGTCATTTCCGTTTCAATGAAACCAGGAGCGATGGCGTTACAACGGATGTTTCTGGAACCCAATTCCAGCGCGATCGATTTTGAGAAGCCGATTACACCAGCTTTGGAAGCCGCGTAATTTGCCTGCCCGGCATTTCCTTTAACCCCAACCACGGAAGTCATGTTGATGATAGAGCCAGATTTTGCTTTCATCATCGGTTTAATTACCGCTTTCGTAAGGTTGAATACGGAATCCAGGTTTACTTTGATGATGGTGTCCCAATCGTCTTTGGACATTCTGAGCATCAGGTTATCGCGCGTAATACCGGCATTGTTGATTAAAATATCGATCTTGCCGAATTCTGCCATTACATCTTCTACAAGCTTCTGCGCAGCATCGTAATCCGACGCGTCCGACTGGTAACCTTTTGCTGTTGTAATTTTTGAAAGTTCTTCTTCCAACGCTTTTGCTTTATCAACAGAACCTGCGTAAGTAAAGGCCACTTTAGCGCCTTCCTTAGCGAAAACCTCGGCGATTCCTTTTCCGATACCGCGTGTCGCGCCTGTAATTAAAGCCACTTTTCCTTCTAATAATCCCATATTAGTTATTGTTTAAATTTTTGTATTTATTTTTTGATAAAGTTTTATCCTGATCCTGTTCTTCGCTTACTGCATTATTGATAATGAGGACTATTTCTCCTTTTAAAGTTTTACTTTTGGAAAACTCAATTAAGTCATTGATATTCCCGCGTTTGGTTTCTTCGAATTTCTTTGAAATCTCGCGGCTTAAACTTACTTTAGTCTCTTCACCAAAGAACTCTTTGATCTGCTCTAAAGTCGTATTTATTTTGTGCGGGCTTTCGTATAAAACGATGGTTTTCTTTTCTTCCGCGAGTTGTTTAAGTTTTGTCTGTCTGCCTTTTTTCTGGGGTAAGAATCCTGCAAATATAAACTCATTATTCGGTAAACCGGAAACCACCAAAGCCGGCACAAAAGCTGTTGCTCCCGGAAGACAAATCATTTCAATATCCTCATCAGAACCAGCTTTTGCCAACAGATAACCGGGATCTGAAATTCCTGGCGTTCCCGCATCGGTAATGATGGCGATATTCTGGCCGCTTTTCAGGTCTTCCATTACCTTTTGCGTCATCTGATGCTCGTTGTGCAAATGATAGGATTTCAACGGTTTAGCTATTTCGAAATGCTTAAGCAAAACGCCTGAAGTGCGTGTGTCTTCACACAGGATATAATCAACGTGCTTCAGGACTTTAACTGCCCTGAAAGTCATATCATCCAAATTTCCAACGGGTGTTGGAACAAAATACAGCGTTCCTGACATATTATTTATGTTTCATTCTTTGAGGGTTTATAAAGCCTCAAGCTTTTTTAAATTTTGTATGGACGATATCTTTTCTGCCGGTTGTAAACTTGGGCTGAAGCCAGGAAATCATCTGTCCGTTCAAGATGGGCTAAAGCCCGTCCCTATTGAGATTTAAGATTTTAAATCTTATTTCTAATCTATAAATTTTGGCTAATGCCTAATTTAAATCTGTTATATTTTAAACGGGCTAAAGCCCGTCCCTATTGATGTGAGTACAGGAAACTAAATTCCGTTATATAGGTTTTTACAGAAATCTTCCAATCCAGGATCTCTAGCTCCCATTAAGAGGAGCACCGTTCCTTCTTTGAGTTCGGGTCTCAAGGCTTCAAGGAGGTTATTGCGGTCTTCAACAAAATGTGCGTTTTTACCTTTGTTTTTGATATCCTGAATCAGGTCATCTGCGGAGATATCTTTCACAGCAGTTCCGCCGGCATAGAATATTTCGCTCATCCATATTTCGTCCTGAGGTCTTAGCGCGTTTGAGATTTCGTCTACAAAATCGTGGCGCAGAAATCTTGTAGGTCCATAGCCATGAGGCTGAAACCAGGCAATTACTTTTTCTGCCAAAGGCTGACATGCCCTGATGCTGGCCGCACATTTTGCGGGATTGTGCGCATAATCATCGATGACCCACACGCCGTTTTTCTGACCTAAAATCTGGTGACGGCGGTAAATCCCTTCATATTTTGACAGGCTTGCCGCGCAGGTTTCCAAAGGCACTCCGATTTGATGGGCCACTGCGATGGCTGCGGCTGCATTTTCAACACTGTGTCTGCCCAGTGAAGTCATCTGAAACTTCTGATTATTAAGATCAAATGTTAATGAGAGTCCCTCCTGATGAAAATTCTCCGCTGAGTAGCCAGCATTATCATTTTCGAAACCAAAATCATTACTTGAACCTGCAGAGAGACTTTTCGCTAATGTATTCGACTGATTAACAATGAATAAACCTTTGGTATTATTTTTAAAAACGGTAAACAATTCTATGAGTTCATCAATTTCCTGATGGTCTTTATCGATGTTCAGCAGCAAGCCAATTTCCGGCTTATACTGAACGACAGAACCGTCGCTTTCATCAGCTTCGATGATGAGCCAGTCACCTTTTCCAACGGCGGCGTTGCCAATTTTACCTTCTTTAATGATGGAAGTTAAACCTGCTCCGGAAATAATGCTGGGCTCATATTTGGCATCAAGTAAAATCTGATATAACATCGCTGATGTAGTTGATTTACCGGAAGTTCCGGCAACAGCAATGGTTTTCTTGCTTTTGGCGATGATGGATAAAAGTTCACTTCTTTTGATGATGGGAATTCCGAGTTCCTTAGCTTTCTGAACTTCAAAAACGGTGTCTTCAATCGCTGTGGATACTACAACTAAATCTGTCTTCTCTGAAATCCCACTTCCGTCCTGTAAAAAACAGTGGATGCCCTCTGCTTCCAGCTGCTCTTTTGTGCGGTTATATTCGCCGGGATGAAAATAGCGGTCGCTTCCCGAGACTTCTTTACCGATTCCTTTAAGATATTGTGCAATAGCGCTCATGCCGACACCGGCGACGCCTATGAAGAATACATTCTGAAAATCCTCCATATTAGTTATCATTCCTTTCATCTGTATCCGTTACAAGAATTTATTTTCTACGAGGTTCCAAAGTCTCTGTGCATATTCATCCACTTTTCCCCAATCTTTCTGATAATACACTTCGCTTAAATACTGTTTCGCATCTTCAAGATTATCAAAGGAATTCAGTTTATCTACAGTCGTTTTAAGTTCGTCTCCGTCGCCATTAAAAAGAAGTTTTGTAAAAGCTACCTTATCATTCAAATCGAGTCTGAATTCGTTTTTCTTTTTCTCCGCCTCCATAAAATCCGTAGGAATATTTGTTTTTAAAATACTTCCGGATTCTGTTTTAGGTTCAGCCATGTGCGTTTTTTCTTCTTCAAGCCGTTCCAGCGGATCTTCATCGAAAAGATTCTGCACAACCTTTAAGCCTTTTATATGGGCCAGTTTAATTTTTTTCTCGACGGAATGATGTTCAGGTTTTTTTTCCTCATGAAAAATTTCCGGTTTCTGAGGATGAATTACATCTTCTTTGTTGAATTCTACGATTTTTCTCCGGCGTTCTTCAAGTTCCTGAAATTCTTTTTCTTTCTGCGCAATGCGTTCTTCATAGCTGTATTCAGTTTCAATAGCTGCCAGCAGTTCCTCTTCTACCGCTTCTTCTTCAATTTCCAAATGTTTTTCAACAGATATTTCTGTAGATACATCAGGTTCTTCGTTTTCAATTTCATTAAGCTCATTTGTAAACATCACCTCTTCTTCAATAATATCCTCTTCCAGTGGAGCGTCATCAAAATGGCTGAATTCGGGGCTCATGATTTCGTTTCCGGAAAAAATTCTGGATTCTTCCTGGGCCGGTTTTTCCACGGTATCATCGCTCATGAAACTGTCTTTATTTTTCTCCAAAATCCTGAGAAATGCAATTCTGTCGGTTACTTCTGCAAATAAATCCTGCTTGGTGAGAAGTTCTTCTTTTGAATTGATCCGTGAAAGTGTTTCGAGAATTGTCTTGGATTCAAAAAAAATTTTTTCCTGTAGGTCCTGGAGATTTTGCATAATAAAGTCTATTAAATTTCCGTATTTTTGAGCTTTGAATATCACGGCTAAATTAACAAATGTTTTTAGAAAATACAATTAATCACGCAAAACAAAGCGGCTGGATGGAAGTTATCTGTGGCTCGATGTTTTCGGGAAAAACTGAAGAACTCATCAGGCGGCTGCGGCGTGCTGAAATGGCCGGCCAGAATGTTGAAATTTTCAAGCCGAAACTCGATACCCGATACGCCGAAGAAGAAGTTGTTTCGCACAACCAAAATAAGATCAGAAGTACGCCTGTGGAAAGCACGAGCGAAATACTATTGCTGGGTTCTACCTGCGATGTAGTAGGGATTGATGAAGCGCAGTTTTTCGATGAAAGTGTGGTGGAAGTTGCCAATACTTTGGCCAATAACGGAGTGCGGGTGGTAATCGCGGGTCTCGACATGGATTTTATGGGCAGGCCGTTCGGGCCGATCCCCAATCTGATGGCCACAGCGGAATATGTTACAAAAGTTCACGCCATCTGTAAAAGAACCGGAAATCTTGCCCATTACTCGATGCGGACTTCAGCCAGTGAAGATTTGGTACAACTGGGTGAGACCGAGAGTTACGAAGCGGTAAGCCGGAAGGTTTTTAACGAAGAAATTCTGAAGCGGAAAAACAAATGAATTACACGACCAAACAACTTGCAGACCTCACAAAATCCCAATTGATTGGGAATGGAGGTCTGCAGGTGACCACGATTTCGTTCGACAGCCGAACCCTCTATTCCTCGGCAGATACTGCATTTATTGCCATCAATACCCAAAAAAATTCAGGAGAAAAATATATTCAGGCTGCCGTTGAAAAAGGAATTAAAATCATTATTTCTGAACATCAAGTCGCTGGTCTGCAAGATATTACCTGGATTATTGTAGAAAATTCATTAAAATTCATCCAGCAACTGGCAAAGCATCATCTTTCACTTTTTAATCTGAAGACGGTAGGGATTACGGGAAGCAACGGCAAGACCATCGTAAAAGAATGGCTGTATCAGAGTCTGTTTACGGATTTTAATACGGTGAAAAGCCCGAAAAGTTTCAATTCGCAGCTTGGACTTCCACTTTCACTCCTCAAAATTGACGGAATCCATGAAGTCGGCATTTTTGAAGTGGGCATCTCCAAGCCCTGCGAGATGGAAATTCTGGAAGATATCTTCCCACCTCAAATTGGTGTCCTTACGCATATCGGTTCTGCACATTCCTCAAATTTTGTGGACGAAGAAGAACTGACAGAAGAAAAAATAAAACTTTTCAAACATTCTGAAACTATTATTTTTAATGGTGACAATGACTTGGTATACAATAAAATAAACGAGATCTATTCATGTAAAAATTTAATATCATATGGTTTGAAACACCGGAATGATATTACCATTACGAATGATCCGAATGATAAGTCTGAACCATTACAGATCCGTTATTTCAATGATGAATTTCAGCTTCCGGCGCAGCAAAGAGACGAAGCGACACTGAGAAATGCGCTCTGTGTTGTGGCGGTTCTGAAGGAATTTGGGTTTAATTTCAAACAGATTGTTGATAAGATCAATACCCTGAAATCTGTAGAAATGCGTCTGGAAAGTGTCAACGGACTTCGGAATAATCTTATCATCAACGATTCCTTTAATCTGGATTTGGATTCTTTAAAAATTGCTTACCAGTTTATCAAGGAATATAACAAACCAAAAAATACGCTTATTCTTACCGATATTGTCGAAGGAAAAAACGCTGAACAGCTCTATGGTGAAGTTGTTAAAATCACAAATCAGCAGGATTTTAGCAAAATAATTCTCATTGGCGATGAAATAATAAATTACCAAAACGACTTTAAAGCTGAAACTTACACTTTCAATAACGTTAATGAACTTATTGATAGTCATATTCTTAATCAGATCGAAAGCGAATTGATTCTCTTAAAAGGTGCAAGGAAATTCGAAATTGAAAAAATTAAAAATCACCTGGAACTTCAGAAGCACGATACTGTTCTTGAAGTAAACCTTAATGCCATTCTGCACAACATCAATGTGCATAAAGCCTTATTAAAGCCTGAAACGAAAATGATGGCAATGGTAAAGGCTTATTCTTACGGGCTTGGCGGTTACGAGATCGCCGAGTTTCTCCAGCATCATCACATTGATTATCTTGGCGTTGCTTATGCAGATGAAGGGGTAGATTTAAGAAAAAACGGCATTACCGCTCCCATTATGGTGATGAATCCTGAGCAGCACAGCTATAACATTATCATTGATTATAATCTGGAACCGGAGATTTACAGTTTCCGGGTACTTGAACTGTTCACCCAACAGCTCGCTCAAAAAGGAATTCAGGAGAAATATCCTATCCACATCAAACTTGAAACCGGTATGCACCGGCTTGGTTTTAAGGAAGGTGAACTCAATGAACTTACCGAAAAGTTGAAGCATCTGAATGTAAAAGTTGCCTCCATCTTCAGTCATCTCTCCATTGCTGATGTTCCTGAAGGAAAAGATTATACTTTAGAGCAGATTGAAATTTTCAAAAAAAATTCCGATAATCTCATTTCCGGATTACATTACAAACCCATACGACATATTTTAAACACTTCCGGGATTGTACATTATTCTGATTATCAGTTTGATATGGTTCGAATTGGTATCGGGATGGTAGGAATTTCTTCCAGTGAAAAAATAAAAAAACAATTGCAGGGTGCGGTAAGTTTTAAAACCGTAATTTCACAGATCTCAACGGTTAATGCAGGAGAATCAATTGGTTACAACAGGAATTACAGAACAAAAAACAGTACGCAGATCGCAACCATACCGGTGGGTTATGCCGACGGAATCCCAAGGCTTATTGGAAATGAAGTTGGAAAGGTAGGCATCGCGAAGAAGCTTTTTCCTATCGTAGGAAATGTGTGTATGGACATGATGATGATCAATATCGGAGATGCTGCCGCAAAGGAGGGAGATGAAGTGGTTATATTCAATTCCAATCCTTCTCTCGAAGAATTTTCAAATTACTGTAAAACAATACCTTATGAAGTTTTAACTTCGATCTCAAGACGTGTAAAGAGAATTTATATCAAAAATTAATGAAGAAAATACTGGTGCTTTTTTCAGCCTTATTTATAAACTTCTACCTTAATGCACAGGTAAAGGAAGGTTTTACTGTACCACAAAATCCAAAGATCGGTTTATCTCTTTCGGGCGGCGGAGCCAAAGGCTTTGCGCATATCGGCGTTTTAAAAGTCCTGGATTCGCTGGGCGTAAAAGTAGATTATATCTCGGGAACAAGCATGGGAGCGATTGTGGGCGGTCTTTACGCTTCCGGCTATACAGGGAAAGAGATCGAAAAGATTGTAATGGAAACCGATTTTTACACCATCATCGCAAACGAAAAAACGCGTAAAGAAACCACCTTTTTCGATAAATCCGTTGATAAGTATATTCTTAATATCCCAGTTAAAAACGGTAAAATCAACGTTTTACCAAAAGCAATCTCTACCGGTCAAAAAAACATCTATCTTTTAAAAGAACTGTTTAAAAACGTTTCTACAATTGATGATTTCTCGAAACTTCCTATTCCCTTTATGTGTATTGCAACCAATTTAGAAAGCGGAAAGATTGAGATTTTCGAGAAAGGTGATCTGGTGAGTTCCATTATGGCCAGTTCTGCGTTTCCTTCTTTGATGGATCCGGTGATAATCAATGATTCTTTATATATCGATGGAGCAATGACCGTCAACTATCCTTCAAAACCACTTAAAGATAAAGGAATTGATGTGGTTATTGGTGTGGATCTGAGCCAGGGCTTAGCAAACAGACAAAATCTGCAGAGTGCCATTGATATTCTGAATCAGGTGATTGATTTTGGAATCCAGAAAGAAACCAAAAACCAGTATCACTATACTGATATCAATATTCATCCGGATTTAACGGGAATGAGCGCTACAAGTTACGATGCTAAGGCTGCCATATTAGATTCAGGTTATGTAGAGGCCAAAAAATATACAGAAACGCTTTCGCTGTTGCCAAAAAGAAAAACTGATCTTCTGAGGGTACCTTTGAATTCGATATATTCCAATGTCTATAAAATTGACAGCTTGATTCTCGAAAACAATCATATTTTCGGTAAAAACTATGTACAGGGGAAAATGAATCTCCGTGTACCTTCACTACAGACCTATGGGAGCATCAATAAAATGATTGACAGGCTGTATGCAACCAATAATTACAGGCTGATTAATTACGATATCACGCAACAGGAAGACCGGAATTATTTAAAACTAAATGTTACCGAAGAGGACACGCGTTTTTTCCTAAAATTCGGGCTTCATTACGATGAAGTATTCAAAACCGGGCTTCTTCTTAACGCCACGGCAAAAAGACTCCTTTTCCGAAACTCTACGGTATCTCTGGATGTGGTGGTGGGCGATAAACCGCGGTACTATCTCAACTATTTTATCGATAACGGATATATTCCGGGTTTTGGTGTTTATGCTTCCGGAATGACGCTGTATCTAATGGATATCGATGCTAACGTGTACGAAAAATGGAACTGGTTCCGAAACGAAGCTTTTATCCAGTCCGTATGGCGGGATAAATACGCCATTGGTGGCGGTATAAGCCACGATTATTACGAATCTAAGCTTATATCGGAGTCTAACTACTCGAATGCCCATAACTTCATCAATCCTTATGTATTTATTAAAACCGATACCCAGGATAATACCAGTTTTCCTACAAAAGGTTTATTTCTTTATGCGGAAGGAAAGGTACTGGATCTTCTTAATGATGAGCAGGAAGGAAGAACGGTTCAGCTAAAAATCGTGTCACAGATCAATTTTCCTTTGAATTCGTGGTTTACTTACCGGCTTGGATTATTCGGCGGAGTTACGGTTGGGGAAGAGCTTTCTCCTTACTACCATTATAGGATCGGTGGAATATTCGAGCAGAATATGGGAAACCTATTTAAATTTGAAGGATATGAATTCGGGCAGCTATATTCCAAAAACATGCTTATCGCAGCAAATACCTTCCAATTTAATTTTTATAAAAATTACTTTTTCGATGCCAACTTAAGCATAGGAAATCTCTTTAATGATATTAAAGTTGATGATATTTTACATATTACCGAGTCATCGGCAGGTATTACTGCAGGTTATAAATCACCTTTTGGGCAGATAAAGTTCAATTACAGCAAATCTTTGAACCGTAATAATAATATTTTTAGTGTAATTCTTGGACACTGGTTTTAATATGATACAATTTTTCTTTGAAGATATCGATAAAATCGAAATCGAAGCCAACCTTAGCAACAGTTTGGAAAATATTATCCTTTCTGAGGGCAAAAAGCCAGGTGAAATCAATTATATTTTCTGTGATGATGAGTATTTACTCCAGGTTAACAGAGAATATCTAAAACATGATTATTACACCGATGTCATCACGTTCGACTATGTAAAGGGCAAAACCATTTCAGGAGATATTTTTGTATCTTTGCCGCGCATTTTTGATAACGCTCAAACTTTGTCTAAAGATTTTGAATCTGAATTTTTCAGGGTTTTAGCACACGGACTTCTTCACCTTTGTGGGTATAAGGACAAAACAGAAGAAGAAATCGCAGAAATGCGCAGTAAAGAAGATTATTATCTGAACAAGAGATAATTCATTCGGTACCCCACCCCGTTTACTCAATCAAATATAAGATGAATTGCAGTATCCGATTAACGGGTATTAAAATTTATTAAATGTTTCACGTGAAACATTCAATCATTAATTATCATTTTAATATACATGATCAACGAGACATACGACGTAATCGTAGTCGGCGCCGGCCACGCAGGTTGCGAAGCCGCCGCTGCTGCAGCCAATATGGGATCTAAAACCCTTTTGGTTACAATGAATATGCAGACCATAGGCCAAATGTCCTGTAATCCTGCTATGGGCGGCATCGCGAAGGGACAAATTGTACGCGAAATTGACGCTATGGGCGGATATTCCGGTATTATTGCGGACAAATCAGCAATTCAGTTCAAGATGCTGAATCTATCAAAAGGACCTGCCATGTGGTCTCCACGAACCCAAAATGACCGAATGTTGTTTGCGGAAGAATGGCGTATTGCCCTCGAAAACACACCAAATCTTGATTTCTTTCAGGATATGGTGAAAAGTCTCATCATCGAGAACCATAAAGTTACGGGCGTTGTAACTTCACTAGGAATAAAAATTAAAGCTAAATCTGTAGTATTAACCAACGGAACATTCCTAAACGGTTTAATTCATGTTGGTGACAAACAACTGGGAGGAGGAAGAATGGGCGAACCCAGAGCTTTCGGGATTACAGAACAGCTCGTATCATTAGGTTTTGAAGCAGGAAGAATGAAAACAGGTACCCCGCCACGTGTTGATGGCAGGAGCCTTGATTACACTAAAATGGAAGAACAAAAAGGAGATGAAAATCCGCAGAAATTCTCCTATTCCGATACGCCAAAACTTACAAAACAGCTAAGCTGTCACATTGTTTATACCAACGAAACAGTTCACGAAATATTGAGAGAAGGATTCGACAGAAGCCCTATGTTTAACGGAACAATACAGAGTATTGGGCCAAGATACTGTCCAAGTATTGAAGACAAAATCAACCGTTTTGCAGAGCGTGAACGACACCAGCTTTTTGTAGAACCTGAAGGCTGGCGCACGGTAGAGATTTACGTTAACGGCTTCAGTTCTTCTTTACCCGAAGAAATTCAGATTAAAGCGATGCGGCATATCCCAGGATTCCAAAATGTAAAAGTTTTCCGCCCCGGATACGCTATTGAATATGACTATTTCCCTCCTACTCAACTTCATCACACCCTTGAAACAAAACTCATTGAAAACCTTTATTTCGCCGGTCAAATCAACGGTACAACCGGTTATGAAGAAGCTGCCGGACAGGGATTAATTGCAGGAATCAATGCACACAACAAAGTTCACGAGAAAGAAGAATTCATTCTCAACCGTGATGAAGCTTACATCGGCGTTCTTATCGACGATTTAATTACTAAAGGAACCGAAGAACCGTACCGTATGTTCACTTCCAGGGCCGAATACAGGCTGCTTTTAAGACAGGATAATGCCGACATCAGATTAACTGAAAAGTCACATAAAATAGGTCTTGCAGATGAAACACGGCTCAGAAACGTAGAAAATAAAATCGCGGCCAGTAATGAGCTGGAAGAATATCTGAAATCTACCTCTTTGAAACCCGGGATTATCAATCCTATCCTCGCATCCATTGAATCCTCTCCTGTGGATCAGGCATACCGCGCGTCGCAAATCCTTACAAGACCGAATATGACGCTTGAAAAACTTAGTGAAATTGATTTTATTGGTGAGAAAACTAAGGAATTTACAGAAGAAGTTAAAGAGCAGGCTGAAATCAATATCAAATACAAAGGTTACATTGAGAAAGAAAAAGAAAATGTAGCCAAGCTAAACCGTTTGGAAACCATCAGAATTCCGGATGATTTTGACTACACTAAAATAGGTTCACTTTCTTCAGAAGCAAAACAAAAACTGAATAAAATTCAGCCCAAAACCATTGCGCAGGCAGCAAGAATCAGCGGCGTATCACCTTCAGATATCAACGTGCTTCTTATCTATTTGGGCAGATAAATCATTTTATAATGATCTTGATGTTTCACGTGAAACATCAAGATCTTCTAAATACAGTCTTTTATGATAATTAAAGATCACTTTTTGACCAAAGAAGATTTTAAAATTAAAGAAACTTCTATTACGGGAATTTATAAAACCCATCCCGTTCCGGAGAATATAGGCCGGTATTATGAAAGCACCGATTATATTTCGCATTATCAGGATGAAAAAGATTTAAAACATAAACTGTATAAATTTTTACAGGGATTTAATCTGAATTTCAAAAGAAATATTCTTGCAAAGGAACTTCATAAAAATGCTAATGTATTGGATTATGGTTTCGGTGCCGGAGAGTTTTTGAAATATATTGAAGATGATTTTACAACCTTTGGATACGAACCTAATCAGTCAGCGGCTGAGTTTGCTCTAAAGAAATTGTCAAAAACTAAAATTATAAAGGACCTGAGCAGTATTGAAAACCATTCACTTGATGCGATCACCCTGTGGCATGTCTTCGAACATATTGAAAATCAAGAAGATATATTAAATATATTTCACTCAAAACTGAAAAGCAATGGTTTACTGATTATAGCGGTTCCCAATTACACCTCTTATGATGCGAAAAAATACAGGGAATTTTGGGCAGCTTATGATGTTCCCCGTCATATTTATCATTTCTCGAAGACCGGAATGCACAAATTAATGAATAACGAAAAGTGGAAAATTAAATATATTAAGCCCCTCCTGCTCGATGCGTTCTATATTTCGATGTTGAGCGAAAAATATAAAAATTCACCGCTTTTTTGGCTTAAAGGTTTTGTTTTCGGAGCGATTTCTAATTTTAAAGCATTAAAAAACGACGAATTTTCGAGTTTGATATATATTATCGAAAAAAAATAGTTTTTCGATTTTTAAGGTATTTATGAAGGTCGATTTTTACTGTTTTTATTCAATTTTTAAAAAACCTTTCAAACTTTAGCAAAAAAAAGTTTCCGGAATTACCGGAAACTTTTTTATTAATAATATCATCAATTAACTGTTGATTGCTTTTACGCCAGGCAATTCCTTTCCTTCCAAACTTTCAAGCATCGCACCTCCTCCGGTGGATACGTAACTTACTTTGTCATCATAACCAAACTGTTTTACAAAAGCAACACTGTCGCCCCCACCAACAAGTGAAAAAGCTCCGAGTTCGGTAGATTCTGCAATACTGTCACCTAAAGCTATAGTTCCAGCAGCAAAATTAGGCATTTCGAAAACTCCGATCGGGCCGTTCCATAAAATTGTTCTGGAATTCATAATTACATCATGGAAAAGAACTCTTGATTTAGATCCCGCATCCATTCCCATCCAACCTTCCGGAATATCATAAATATCTACTTCTCTTCTGTCTGCGTCATTACTAAATTCATCTGCAATTACAGCATCTGTCGGTAAAAATACCTTTACATTCTTGGCTTTGGCTTTTTCCAGAATTTCTAACGCCAGCGTTAATTTATCTTCTTCTAAAAGAGAATTTCCGATATGTCCACCCAACGCACGAATAAAGGTGAAGGACATTCCGCCTCCGATAATTAAGTTATCGATAGCCGGTAAAATATTTTCTATAATGGTAATTTTGGTCGAAACTTTGGATCCTCCAAGAATAGCAGTAACCGGTTTTTCTCCATTTCCCAAAACTTTTTCTACCGCTTCAAGCTCTTTGGCCATCAGTAAACCGAAAAATTTAGTTTCAGGGAAATATTCTGCAATTATGGCGGTAGATGCATGCGCACGGTGCGCTGTACCGAATGCATCATTTACATAAGCATCCGCATATTTCGCAAGTTTTTCAGCAAATTCCTTATCTCCTTTTTCTTCCTCGTTATAGAATCTCAAATTCTCCAACAATAGAATTTCTCCAGGCTGAAGATCTGAAGTCATTTCAGTCGCTTCATGCCCGATACAGTCTGCACAGAATTTAACTGTTCTTCCTAAAACCGTTTCTATTTCACCCACGATATTCTTTAAAGAAAATTCTTCAGTTACTTTGCCTTTTGGGCGTCCGAGGTGAGTCATTAAAATCACGGAACCTCCATCATTCAGGATTTTATCAATGGTAGGTTTTACTGCCTGAATCCTGGTATTATCCGTAACTTTCAGATCAGCACTTTGAGGTACATTGAAATCTACACGCACCAATGCTTTTTTATCCTTAAAATTGAAATCGTTCACTGTTTTCATAAAAATCCTTTGTTTTTTAGTTTCACAAATTTAAGATTTATTCACCTGAATAAAAATTTATTTCCCGCTAAAATTCCACAATCCCCGAAGACTCATTTTATCTACATTATATTCTTTTTTTAAAAGAAAGAAATGAATAGTGTTGTTGTAGAAGACGGATTTGTGGAGAAAAACACGCCTTTTAGTTCAACACATTTAGTTGAAGTTCAATTCATAAATGATTAACAATGCAAGTATTTGATTTTTAACGTTTATTAACGTTTATCAACATTTGTTAATAATTTTGCTACTCCGGCTTTCCTGAAAACCTTTGTATGGACAACTGTAAGAATTGATCACTGAAACTTTACTGAACATTCTGCTTCAAATTCCAAAAACATTTTCCAATAGGAAATAAAAACGGATAATAAAACCTAATGTTTTGAAGAGTTATCCACACCAATTCCGTGTTATCCTCACATGTTTTGTGGAATAGTCTTCAAATCCGCTTGCGAATCAGATTTCAGAATAAAATCAAGCTAAAAAGCGTTAAAAACATGATATTTAAAGCTTATATAATCACTTCTTTCTATATATAATCTTAAATTTGTAGGAAATCTACCTTCTAATATCCTTTAAAAATGAAAAAGATAGCCATCGCCTGTGATCATGCCGGTTTCGATTACAAAGAAATTATAAAAAAACATCTGGAAACTCACTATGAAGTAAAAGATTTCGGTACGTTTTCCAAAGATTCTGTGGATTACCCTGATTTCGTTCATCCCAGTGCTAATGCCGTTGAGAGCGGCGAATGCGATTTCGGAATCCTGATTTGCGGAAGCGGCCAAGGTGTTGCAATTACAGCGAACAAGCATCAGCAGATCCGTTGCGCATTATGCTGGATGCCAGAATTGGCCGAACTTGCACGTAAGCACAACAATGCCAATATGATCGCGCTTCCGGCCAGATTTATCGCCAGTGAATTAGCAGTTGATATTGTTGATAAATTCCTCGGCACTGATTTTGAAGGAGGTAGACATGAAAAAAGGGTAGCAAAAATCTCTTGCTGCTAACCATTACCCCAAAATTAATAAACCATTTACATGGCTAAAAAAAGCAAATTTATATCTCATAAAAACAATCACAAACTCCAGGAAATTGGACGTTTGATATTGAAATTTATGAACCAGAAATCCTCTAAAGTCTATAATTACAAACAGATTGCAGATGGTATTGACTATAAAAATCCACGACAGCGAGAGCTGGTCATCCAGGCACTTCACAAATTACTTTCTGAGGAACGGATTAAAGAAACTGAAAAAGGAAAATACATCATCAATCTCCGGATCGAAGGAACCTTAACCGGGATTATCGATTTCAACCAGGCCGGAAACGCTTATGTTAAAGTCGAAGAACTTGACGATGATGTTTTCATTCATTCGAAAAACGTAAAAGATGCGCTTCAGGGTGACAAGGTACTCATCGTCACCTATCATTTTAAAGGTAAAAAGCTTGAAGGTTCTGTGCTGGAGGTTATCGAAAGAAACCGTGATGAGTTTGTAGGCACGTTCCAACTTATTAAACATAAGGATTTTGGGTTTGTTGTATGTGATAAAAAGACAATCAATACTGATATTTTTGTTCCGAAAGGAAAAATTGCCGGTGCACAGGACGGAGATAAAGTCGTTGTAAAAATGACCGAATGGAAATCCGGCGAGAAAAATCCAGAAGGCGAAATCATCAAAGTATTAGGCGCACCGGGCGAACATGAAACCGAGATTCATTCTATTTTAGCGGAATACGGTTTGCCTTATACGTTCCCTGAAGAAGTCGAAAAGGAAGCGGGAGAAATCGACCGGCGTATTCTCGACAGTGAAGTGGCAAAACGCCGCGATATGCGCGGAATATGCACTTTTACCATCGATCCGAAAGATGCGAAAGATTTTGATGACGCCTTATCGATACAGAAATTAGAAAACGGAAACTGGGAAATCGGCGTTCATATTGCCGATGTTTCGCATTACGTGGTTCCCGGAACCAGACTTGATGACGAAGCTTACGACCGCGCGACTTCGGTTTATCTGGTTGACAGGGTTGTGCCGATGCTTCCAGAAGTATTGAGTAATGATGTGTGTTCCTTAAGACCCAATGAAGATAAATATACCTTTTCTGCGGTTTTCGAACTTGATGAGAATGCAGATGTTGTAAAGGAATGGTTTGGAAGAACTGTTATTCATTCCGACAGAAGATTCAGTTACGAAGAAGCCCAGGAAAGAATCGAGACCAAAGAAGGCGATATGGCAGAAGAGATTCTGGTACTCGACAGGCTCGCGAAAATTCTAAGAAAAAACAGAATTAAAAACGGCGCGATTACCTTCGACCGAAGCGAAGTACGCTTTAACCTGGATGAAAACAGCGAACCGATCGGTGTTTATTTCAAAATAAGTAAAGATTCCAATCATCTGATTGAAGAATTTATGCTTCTGGCCAACCGAAAAGTTTCGGAATTTGTTTCGCTTAACCGAAAAGGAGATCCTACAGGAAACACCTTTATATACAGAATTCACGACGATCCGGATCCCACAAAACTCGAAGCACTAAGAGAATTTGTTTCCACTTTCGGCTATAAAATGGATTTGGCAAACACGAAAAAAGTTGCGGAATCCCTCAACCGTTTGTTAACAGATGTGAAAGGCAAGGGCGAAGAAAATATGATTGAAACTTTAGCGATGCGGTCCATGAGTAAAGCGATTTATTCCACCAATCCGATTGGTCATTATGGTCTGGGATTTGAGTATTATTCCCACTTTACATCCCCGATCCGCCGATATCCCGATTTAATTGCGCACCGTTTGCTTCAGCATTATCTGGATGGCGGAAAATCGCCGAACAAGCAGGATTTTGAGGAAAAAAGTAAACACTGCAGTGCGATGGAACGTTTGGCCGCCGATGCTGAAAGAGATTCTATTAAATTCATGCAGGTAAAATTCATGGAGAAACATTTGGGCGAAGTCTTCACCGGTGTAATTTCCGGGGTTGCCGATTTCGGATTCTGGGTACAGATTCCGGAAAACGGCGCTGAAGGTTTAATCAAACTACGTGATCTGATGGACGATTCTTATCAGTACGATGCCAAAATTCATGCGGTAATCGGTACAAGAACCGGAAACCAATACCAGTTAGGCCAGGAAGTAAAAATAAAAGTAATGAAAGCCAATCTCATCCAGAAGCAGCTGGATTTCAAGATTGTTGAATAATGACGGAGCATTACAAGGCTTTTCTCACCGATCTAATAAAAGTGTTTGGATTTATTCTGAACGCTTTTCTTTTTTTTAGCATTATACGTTTATTTCGGTAAAAAATCTTTTTATCAGCTTTATATTGTTGATGACCATTGGGTTTATTCTGTTCCGGATTTTCCGGATTCAGATCAACAGATATGTCTTTTTTTTAATTTTTATTACCTTTACTTTTTAATTGTAACTTCCTGTTTAGTTACGTCTTTTCTAAACGTCCTACGCAGGAGACCTACCTTTATGCTTACGGAATAACTGATATTCAGGGAATTAAAGGAAGATATTCTTCGCAAAAAGGCAGGTCAACAACAATTTATTTGGAAGGCGGAGTTTATAAAGAATATACCTTGCCGAGAATGTTTTTTAATTATGAAAAAATGAAGGATAAAAGCGTGATTACATACGATATAGAAGACGGTTTCTTCGGTTTTAGGGTGGTAAAGGATTATGAATTTTCTGAAGACAGCACGAATCATATATTTCAGTACTGATGTTTGAACTTATACTTTCTGCCATTGGTTTAGGAATTATGCTCAGTCTGGTCTTCATTGGACCTATTTTCTTTCTTTTGATAGAAACCAGTTTTTCCCGCGGTCCGAAACATGCGCTGGCATTGGATTTAGGTGTAATTGTAGCAGATATACTGTGTATTGCAGCAGCTTTTTTCGCCAGTGCCGACCTGGTACAGCTTATTGATAAACATCCAGGATTTTACAGAATTACCTCCTTTATCATTTTAATTTACGCCATTTACATGATTGTTTCCCGAACTCGAATGCATCTTGCCGGTGAGGAAAAAATGATAGGACAGAATTACTTCAGGACTTTTTTAAACGGATTTTTCTTCAATATCCTGAATATCGGGGTCGTGCTTTTCTGGCTTGTTACCGTAATTTCGGTGCGGAATGCTTATCCGGATCTCAACGAATTTCTGCTGTACATGGCTTTGGTTGTTGCAACATATCTCGGTATCGATTTCTTTAAAATCTATCTGGCCAAACAGTTTCACGACAAACTTACCGAAAAACTCGCCAACCAAATCCGTAAAGGCGTAGGATTTATTCTTGTAGGATTCAGTATTTTTATATTTCTGCAGAGTTTCAAAAAATTTAACCAGTTCGACAGGCAGCTGGAGGAAGCAGAAAAAACCGAGCAAAAACTAATGCAGTAATGAAAGCACCTATTTTACCGGCATCCTTAAAGAAAGGCGATAAAATTGCAATAATCTCTCCAGCCGGCTCTGTAGAGAAACCGCAACTGGAGGATGGTTTACATATCATCCGTTCAAAAGGCTACGAACCGGCTTTGGGTGAACATCTTTATACCAAATTTTCAAACGGCTATAATTACGCGGGGACTGAGAAAGAAAGAATTTCCGATATGAACTGGGCACTGAACGATCCTGAAATTTCAGCAGTCTGGGCTTCCAGAGGCGGTTACGGATGCCAGCATTTAGTTGAACATTTAAAACTTTCAGGGTTCAGAAAAAATCCTAAATGGTATATCGGATATTCCGACAATACCGTGATCCAAAGCTATTTACTGAAAAAAGGTTTTGCTTCCATTCACGCACAAACCGTTAAAACATCAGGGTTTGGAGTGACGCCGGAAGGTTATGATCTCACTTTCGATATTCTGGAGGGAAAAATGCCGGAATATTCCATCAAAAATAATAAACTCAACACCTCCGGATTTGCCCAAGGCGACTTGGTGGGCGGAAACCTGGCACTTATTTACGCATTGCTGGGAACAAAATATTCGTTTGATTTCAAAGATAAGATCCTTTTTATTGAAGATATCGGCGAAAAATTTTACGCGTTGGACAGGATGCTGATGTCGCTGGAACTTGCTGGCGTTTTCAGCAAAATCAAAGGGATGATCGTTGGCGGAATGACGCTTATGGAAGACGAAAAAGAAAACATCAACTACGAAGAAAGCTTCGATGAATTTTCTTACCGCATCATTGCCGAGCGGATTTCCAAATATAATTTTCCTGTGATATTTGGCTTTCCGAACGGACATATTTATGATAACCGCCCCATCATCATCGGAGCAGAAATTTCGATGAAAGTCGGTAATAAAGTTGAAGTAAAATTTTAAAATTATGGCAGAACACAACGATTTCGGAAATCTTGCAGAAGATCTTGCTGTGGAATACCTGGAAAAGAAAAATTACAGAATCATTGCCAGAAATTTCCGATATCAGAAAGCTGAAATCGATATTGTTGCTGAATTTGACGCCCTGATTGTTGTTACTGAAGTGAAAGCCAGAAGTTACAACACCTTAATCGAGCCTCAGGAAGCGGTGACGAAGAAAAAGATAAAATCGATCGTGATGTGTACCGATTTTTTCATGCAGGACAAGACGATTGATAAGGAAGTTCGGTTCGATATTATCACGGTTCTTCCTGATGAAAAGGGCGTTCTGCAACTCACTCATATCGAGGACGCGTTCCAGAGTTTCGACGCAAATTAAATAATTCTGATAAATACTCATACTGAAATGAAAACAGCAATCATCACCGGAGCAACTTCGGGAATTGGAAAAGCCACCGCCGAATTACTCTCACAAAAAGGTTTCAGAATGATCCTTTGCGGAAGAAGAACTGAAGTTTTAGAACAAATCAAGACACAACTTTCATCCGTTACCGAGGTTTATACCTTAAACTTCGACCAAAGACACCTACATGAGGTTGAAAACGCCTTCTCTTCCCTACCCGATTCCTGGAAAAATATTGATGTGCTGGTGAACAATGCCGGCAATGCACACGGTTTAGAACCTCTTTCCGATGGTAATACGGAGGATTGGGATGCCATGATCGACGGAAATGTGAAAGGGCTGCTTTATGTTTCAAAATGTGTAATTCCGGGGATGAAAGAGAGAAATTCCGGTCATATTGTAAATATTTCCAGTGTTGCGGCGAGACAGACTTATGCGAATGGTGTTGTTTACTGTGCTTCCAAAAAAGCTGTTGATGTGATTTCCGACGGAATGCGCCTCGAACTTACAGAATTTGGCATAAAGGTCACCAATATTCAGCCTGGTTTGGTAGAAACCGACTTTTCGAAAGTCCGGTTCAAAGGCGACGAAGAACGTGCCAATGCAGTCTATCAAGGTTATAAAGCTTTGCAGCCTGAAGATATTGCCGACGCCATTTCTTACTGTATTAACGCGCCGAAGCATGTGGCAATTTCAGATTTAACCATTTATCCGAGCGTACAGAGCGAACCGAGAACAGTTTACAAGAACCTTTAAATTAAGAAAGCCTCAGGAGATTGTTTTTTGATTTATTAAATTTGCCGAATGAAAATTCTCCATATCGAAACTTCATCCAAAAACTGCTCTGTCGCCATCTCTGATGTTGAAGAACTTCTATGTGTATGTGAAGAAGTCTCTGAAAACTATAAACAGTCTGAAAGTCTGCACACCTTTGTTGAATGGGCTTTAGAAGGTGCTGAAATCTCATTGAAAGATCTGGATGCCGTTTGTTTGGGCATGGGTCCTGGTTCTTATACAGGACTCAGGATTGGTTCTTCTGCGGCAAAAGGCTTCTGTTATGGGTTAAAAATTCCGCTCATCGCTGTAAATTCTCTGGAGACGATGATTGAGCCGTTTTTAAGTCAGAACTTCGACTATATTATCCCTTTGCTCGATGCGAGGCGAATGGAGGTTTATACGGCTGTTTTCGACGGAATTTCCGGCAACATGATCACCGAAACCGAAGCAAAAATCTTAGACGAAACCTCTTTTCAGGATTTTAAAGATAAAAAGGTAATGTTTGTAGGTGACGGATCCACTAAGGCAAAAGAAATTCTTCAGCTTCCGGATGCAGAATTCAGCGAAATGTTCTACCCTTCCGCAAAATATTTAGTTAAAAAGGCAGTTGGAAAATTCAATAACAAAGAATTTGAGGATGTCGCTTATTTCGAGCCCTTTTACCTGAAGGAATTTCAGGGCGTCAAGAAAAAGAAATCAGAATAAATTCCACAGGTTCTATGATAAAAAAAGCGAAGAGTAATCTTCGCTTTATATTTTTATTTCCATTTGGGCAGGACTGGCGACCTTTTGCGGCTCGTCGGTCGTACGCCGCGGTCTCAGCGGCGCAGGCTGGTCGTCCCTTTTCCCCGGTACCGGCGGCGAATCTGCATCTGCAGGCGGTACAGGAGTTGCAGGCGGCTGGTTGTTTATTTTGTTCCCCGATTCATCGGTCGCTTCAATTTCGAGATCGCTTTTCAGGTATCGCAGCATTTCTTCTGCTTTTGCACCTTCTAAAGTCCGCGAATAGTTCAGGGCAATCTGTTCCAGCTGCAAAATCATAATCTCTTTTCCGGCGGTTTTTCCTGTGTTAAAGGCGTTCAGCAAAGCAAATTTAGGCACCAGCGCATCTTTCGGATATTTCTGTACAGAGGATTCGATCAGCGCCTTACTTTCTTCATATTTTTCTGTTGAATAAAGTTCGAACGCCTCCGCATAAGCTTTTTCCACTTCTTCTGATGATTTCGAAAATGAATTGTTTCTTGGGTTTTTAACAAATTCCGCGTAAGAAGTGTAAGGAAAATCGGTCAGAATCATCTGTTTCGCCCGCTCTGCAGCCGCAGGATTTTTCTCGTAATTAAAGGCGAAAATATGATAAAGTGCAAGAAGTTTGGTTTCCTCTTCAGGTTGGGAATCAACCAAATCATAAAGTGTTTTGGTGGCAAGCGGGGTGTCCGAAAAGTATGCCTCGTACATTCTGCCCAAACCTAAACTTGCGGTATCTCTGGCCTTTTTCAGCGCTAAAATATCTTCGGACGCCGTAGGTATTTTTTCAATATAGAATGCAGGTTCGAGTCGTCTTGGGTCGGGTGCCGATGCAATTCCCATCGCCTCATTTTTTAAATCCTCAATAGAACTGCCCCTTGCAGAAGTACGCCAGTTATCACTAAGGGCCCGGTTTCCCCACAGTTGTTTGAACGTAGATTCTCCTTTGGCAACGGTACTTTGGTTGGCAAAATAGAAACCGCCCTTGTTATTCCCAAAATCCTGAAATCCACCGGTATTTCCTGCAAAAATAGAGTTTGCAGAATAATCGCCTGTATCGAAACCTTTATTCCTTTCTGCCTTTTTTCTTTCCAGTTCTTCTCTGGCTTCTTTGGCTTTAATGCCTTCAATGTATTTGTTGAAATAGGCGATCCTTTCCGATTCCGGCATTTTTGTTAAGGCCAGAATACTGTCGTTTTTCCTGATCAGATAATAATTTGCGGAAACCTGCTTGATGTTGCCCGATTTTTCCGTCAACAGAACTTTCGATGGTTCATAAGTCATTACCGCGAGTGCAGAATCGTAGTACGCACCGGCAGAAAGATAATCACTTTCCTCAAAAAAACCTTTTCCGATTTCGTAATAATTGAGGCCGCGAATCTGGGGATCCGACATTTTTTCTTTCAGTGACTTTGAAAAATATTCTTTGGCTTCCTCCTTTTTTCCGGCTTTATTTGCCATAAGCCCCAGGGCGTAATAAAACTCGTTTTTCCTGGAGCCATAAGTTCCTTTTTTACTGATTTTTTCAAGATATTCCTTCGCACCTTCGTAATCATCATCTTTTCCGTTGAAGGTTTTGGCAATTTCTATCTGCGACTTTACTTCAAATTCGAAGTCATTGGCATTTTTATAGGCCGTCACGAAACTTTCTCTGGCTTCTTCGTTTCTGTCGAGATTTGCCAGGATCTGTCCACGAAGAAATGCAATCCTGCTGCGCATTTTCCGGTTTTTATTCAGCGCGTAGGCCTCTTCGAGCTCGTCAACAGCCGCTTCTTTTTTGCCCGCCTGCAGCAGCATTTCAGAATAGTAAATGCTCAGTAATTTTTTATAATCTTTTTTAAGTTTATCGTCTTTCTTTACATCGGTAAAAACTTCTTCAGCTCTGTAGTAATCACCCATTTTAGAATAGGCCAGGCCCTGATAAATTCTTGCCAACGGAATTCTTTTATCATTGCGCATATTTGCGAAAACATAGTTCAATCCGTCCAGCGCTTCCAGCGGTTTATTACGGTAAATCCGTGCCTGAGCCAGCAGAAGATTCGCATCGAAAATTTTCCGGTTTTTTTCTTCGCCACCTTTCATCATCGAGTATTTTGAAATGGCTTTCAATGCTTTTGCTTCCGATATTTCTAAAATTGAAGCCCCACTTTTAAAACCTGCAGTTGATGAATTCTGGGAATCTCCTCTTCCACCAGGAACTCCGGGCCCACCAGGATTCATGCTGCCCGGCGGTGTGGGATCATCGCCAAACATCCCTGCGGACTGCAGATCGCTGCCCAGGGGCTGTTCCTCGTACGTAAGAAGCTGAATATAGGGTGCATAAAAATTATCAACGTGTGCTTCGTCGCGGTTTTTCAACTCGGTCTGTAACGCATCTTTACTGTTGAAGAGTGTGTTGTAGTAGGAGAAAAATCCCTTCATGAAGGTAGAATCATCGGTTTTCTTTCGTGATGAACACGAATTGAAAACAACGATTGCAGAAAGGAAAAGTATAGTTTTTTTCATTATTTCATAATAACTTCCAAATTAGCATTTTATTATGAAAAATGCCTCTTAATTTTTGTAAAAATAATTAAATTTTATTTTTGCTGACCGCTTATTCAAAATCTTTTAAAATGCCGTATACCAAATGGGTTGGCAATCCCATCACTGTATAGTAGCTGCCGGTAATGCGTTTGATTTTCGCCATTCCGAACCATTCCTGAACACCGTATGCGCCAGCTTTGTCGAAAGGTTTATAATTTTCAATATAGAAATCGATTTCTTGATCCGTCAAATCATCTGTTTCTACGTGGGTAACATCGGTTTGGGAAATGCTTTTCTGTGAATTTCTAATGGTAATTCCGGTATAAACCTCATGGGTTTTTCCTGAGAGTTTTCGAAGCATTTCCTTTGCTTCTGCAACATTTTTGGGTTTCCCTAATACTTCATTTTCCAGCGCTACGATGGTGTCTGCGGTAATCAAGACTTCCCCGCTTTGTAAATTTTGGTAAGCATCTGACTTTAAATCGGAAAGATATTCGGCGATTTTTTCGACCGGCAAATTTTCAGGATACACTTCATCACAATCTACAGAAACGACCTCAAAATCAAAACCTAAAGCTTTTAAAAGTTCTTTTCTTCTCGGGGAATTGGAGGCTAATAATATTTTCATTCTTTAATCTGAATTAAACGCTTTTGGTATCATCCTGAATCCAGGTGCCCTGAACTTTCATCACCTGCTCGATGACATCGCGCACTGCACCTTTGCCGCCTTCGATGTTTGAGATATATGCGGAAACCGCTTTCACTTCAGGAACTGCATTTTTCGGACAGGTAGCGATACCCGAAGCTTTCATGATTCCTATGTCGGGAAGATCATCGCCCATGGTAAGGATTTCTTCGTTCTGCAGACTATATTTTTTGCGGAAATCTTCATATTTTTCTAATTTGTGGGATACTTTTGCATAATACTCTTCAATACCGAGGTAATGAATCCGGTTTCTTACAGCAGGATCGTCGCCGCCGGTGATTACGCAGATTTTATAATTGTTTTTTATGGCTTTTACCACGGCATAACCGTCGAGTACATTCATTACGCGGCACATGCTTTTATCGGGCATCAGGTAAACGCTTCCGTCGGTAAAAACTCCGTCAACATCGAATACGAAGGCTTTTATATTTTTAAGTTTCGCTTTATAACTCATACATTTTTTTTATAGAATCGTTCACGGTTTTATAGATTTTCAGGTGTTCTTTACTGGTGATTAAATCCTCATGAAGCTGCAGCACGCGTTCATCGTTTCTCACGGCCGGTCCGGTTTGGGCAGATTTAGGATCAATTTCATGGATTTTCTGAACGGTTTCGTCAATAAGCGGTAAAAAGTAACTGAAAGGAATCTGCTGACCATCGGAAATCTCTTTGGCTCTGGCAAAAAGATGATTCACAAAATTGCAGGCGAATACGGCGGTAAGGTGAATATATTTTCTCTTTTCATAATCAGAATCCATTACATTTTCTGAAACCTGCGAAGCCAGATTTTTCAGCACTTCCTGATCTTCCTGATTTTCTGCCTCCACAAAAAACGGAATCTCAGCATAATTAAGTTTCTTGGATTTAGAGAAAGTCTGTAGCGGATAAAAACTGGCCTTCCGGTAATTGCCTTCCAGAATTTCCTTCGGCAGCGAACCTGAAGTATGGGCGACAAGGCAGTCTTCTTTGATGATCTTTCTCGAAATTTCTGCTGTTACATCATCTTTCACTGCGATTATGTAGAGGTCGGCATCCATCATTTCATCTGTAGAATACGGAATATTGCAGTGTTCTGAAATTTCTTTCAGGGCCTTTCCGTTTCGGCCAAAGATCTGCGAAACACCGATTTTATTTTCACTAAAAGCTTGCGCTAAATGAAAAGCAACATTTCCCGAGCCCAGAATTACAATCCTCATGAAATTAAATATGAACAAATATAAATATTTTGCTTTGGACTGAAAATTGAAATACTTATTTAACTTTTAGCTAAATTTACCATCAAAACACCGAAAGCATCTCAATGAAGATTAAGGAAGAAGAAATTATCCGGCTGATGTCTGGCGAGAAATCCCGTGAAAAAGGAGTCCGCCTGATGATGGATGCTTATCAGAGTAGGTTGTATTGGCATATCAGAAGAATTATTGTAGATCATGATCTGTCACAGGATGTTTTGCAGGAAACTTTTATAAAAGCGTACCAAAATTTTCACCAATTTAAGCAGGACAGCCAACTTTACACCTGGCTCTACCGGATTGCTACCAACGAATCACTGCAGCAGCTTAACAAAATGAAAAAGATGCAGAAATTGGATGAAGATGCAGAATATCTTCTTCAGAATCTGGTAGCAGATAACGTATCTGCAGAAGCCGACGAGATTCAGGTTTTACTGCAGAAAGCAATCCATTCGCTGCCGGAAAAGCAGAAGCTCGTATTCAATATGAGATATTATGAAGATTTACCTTACGAGGAAATCTCAAAAATTCTGGATATGTCGGTAGGTACTTTAAAAACAAATTACCATTACGCGAAACAGAAAGTAGAAGATTATATAAAGTCAAATTATACAGAATAAATTTTTTTCGAGAATGAAAAATTTGGATATTGAGAAATTAGAACGTAAAAATATTTACACTGCACCCGATCATTTTTTTGAGGATATTCAGGCCAAAGTGTTGCAGGAAACTGTTCATCAGAAGCCGGCCAGGGTTTTTAAGATGAATTGGGCTTACGCTGCAGCTGCGGCAGTCGCGATGATTTTCGGGATTACATTCTTTGTGAATCAGGGTGGTGAAGAAAACACAGCAGTAACTGAAAATCAGGTATTAGCAGTGAACGCGCCGGCTGTCAATACATCGCCACAAACTCAAGTACAAAATGAAGCGACAGTTGCCTATAAAATTTTAGAAAACGATTTAACTTCTGCTGCATCAGTTAATCAAAAAGGAAACAAAGAGCAATTTGCAGTTTCTACCAAAGCAGAAACAAGCGCAGAAGTTCAGAATAAGACAAAGACACTAAATCCTGAAGTTCAGGTAGATCAAATTCTGGCTGGGTTTACGTCGGCAGAACTGGCAGATTTAGGAAAAAATACCGAGCAGGACATTTATCTGGATTTGTATTATTAAAAAGGAAACCACTATGAAAAAGATTTTATTATTACTCATCGCAGTATTCTCTGGCTCACAACTCAGTTTTGCACAGGAACAGAAATACGACTGGAAGAATATGAAGCCTGAACAGCGAAAGGAGGTCATCCAGAAAATGAGTCCGCAGGAAAAAATGTCGCTTTTGAAGCAGTTCCGCGAAAACATGATGGTTTCAGAATTGGATGTGCCGCAAACTGATCAGCAGGAATTTAAAACGCTGTATGCGGAGTATCAGGAAAAACAGAACAGTATTAAAAGCAGGTTTAAGCCCAGCGAAGACTACGAAAATATGAGTGATGAAGAAGCAAAAAGACAGCTCAATGAAAGTTTCGATATTGGGCAGCAGCTTTTAGACAACAGAAAAATATACGCGCAAAAATTCATGAAGGTTCTTAAACCACAGCAGGTTTTGCAAATGTACCAGACAGAAGGTAAAATGCGCAGCAAGATATTAGACAAAAAACAAGACGGGCGCTCCAACAGCCCGCAGAGCAGGCGACCATAATAGTTTATTTTTTTAATGTTTGAGCGACCTCTACAAATTATTTTGCAGAGGTCGTTCTTTTTTTGGGCGATCCCCTCGCCGCCGCTGAAGCCGTTCCCGGGTCGGGCTATTCGCTGCAACTCCTCACGCCACAGCAATCCCAACGCTGTTGCGGGGTTTACGCTGCTATCCCTATCGCGAAATCCAACTCGAAATAGTAAGAAAAATTCCGGGAAAAAACACTAAATTTGCCCACTATCTGAATAATCAATGAAAAACATACGAAACTTTTGCATTATTGCACATATCGACCATGGTAAGTCAACGCTGGCAGACAGGCTTTTGGAGTATACCAATACGGTAACTCAAAGAGAACTGCAGTCCCAAACCCTGGATGATATGGATCTGGAAAAAGAACGCGGGATTACCATTAAATCCCACGCCATCCAGATGGATTACGAACTCAACGGTGAAAAATATGTACTGAATCTTATCGACACGCCGGGGCACGTAGATTTTTCTTACGAAGTTTCCCGCTCTATTGCTGCCTGCGAAGGTGCGCTTCTAATTGTAGATGCCGCGCAAAGTGTTCAGGCACAAACGATAAGCAACCTTTACCTGGCTTTGGAAAACGATTTAACCATCATTCCAATCCTTAATAAAATCGACTTGCCTTCAGCAAATCCTGAAGAAGTTACCGACGAGATTATGAACCTGATCGGCTGCGAATACGAAGACGTTTTACGCGTTTCAGGAAAAACCGGCGAAGGTGTTCACGATCTTCTGGAGCAGATTGTCAAAAGAATTCCAGCTCCGGTTGGGGATCCTGAAGCGCCTTTGCAGGCATTAGTTTTCGACTCTGTGTACAACCCGTTCCGCGGAATTGAAGCCTATTTCAAAGTCGTAAATGGAAGCATTAAAAAAGGCCAGCGAATTAAATTCATGGCGACCGGGAAAATGTACGAAGCCGATGAAGTGGGAACATTGAAATTGAAACAGCAGCCAAAGAAAGAAATTCTTACCGGCGATGTAGGCTATATTATTTCCGGGATTAAAGATGCCCGCGAAGTAAAAGTGGGAGATACCATCACCACTTTCGAAAACGGAGCTGAGGCACCGATTGAGGGTTTCGAAGAAGTAAAACCTATGGTTTTTGCCGGTATTTACCCAATTGAAGCTGAAGATTTCGAAGAACTGAGATTTTCACTGGAAAAACTGAGACTGAATGACGCTTCTTTGGTTTTCGAACCGGAAAGTTCTGCCGCGCTTGGTTTTGGGTTCCGTTGCGGATTCCTCGGCATGCTTCACATGGAAATCGTACAGGAAAGACTCGACAGGGAATTTAATATGGACGTGATCACCACGGTTCCCAACGTTTCTTACCACGGTTATTCCAAAAAGGATCCGGACAAAATGATACTCATCAACAACCCGTCGGAAATGACAGATCCGGTTTTGCTGGACCGTGTGGAAGAACCTTACATCAAAGCTTCAATCATTACCAAATCAGATTTCGTGGGTCCTGTGATGACTTTATGTATTGAAAAACGTGGCGAAATCGTTAACCAAAGTTATTTGACTTCAGAGCGTGTAGAACTTGTTTTCAACATGCCGTTGGCAGAGGTGGTTTTCGATTTTTACGACCGTTTGAAATCTATTTCAAAAGGTTATGCGTCTTTCGATTATCATCCGATCGGTTTCCGACCATCGAAATTGGTGAAGATGGATATTCTCATCAACGGTGATATGGTCGATGCACTTTCTTCCCTGATTCACGATTCCAATGCGTATTACATCGGAAAAAGAATGTGTGAAAAACTCCGGGAACTGATTCCGAGACAGCAGTTTGATATCGCGGTACAGGCGGCTTTAGGAGCGAAAGTAATCGCTAGGGAAACCATCAAAGCTTTAAGAAAAGACGTTACAGCGAAATGTTACGGTGGTGATATCTCCAGAAAGCGTAAACTTCTTGAAAAGCAGAAAGAAGGAAAGAAAAAGATGAAACAGATTGGTAGAGTTGAGGTTCCGCAATCGGCATTTATGGCGGTACTGAAACTGAATGATTAAAAAGATTTGGGCGCCTTTTTCCGCCTTCCACTCCCGCTTTTTTTCTTTTTAAGAAAAAAGAGCTTCGTTCAAGTCGGGGCGCGTTTTTTCGCATATTATCCAATATTTTATAACAACAAAATTCCTGTTTCGACGGGAATTTTTTTAGTATAAGACTATTTATTTGAAGAAGATAAATCAAAGAACGATGAAAGAAAAGGTTGAGTGGGTTAATTCCCTTTACTAATTCCGATAATGTAGATTGTGTATTCCTGATTTTTTCAGGAATTTTTTATTTACTTTCGTTAAAAATTTTAATAATGAAGTTCAAATTACTCATCATTCTATTCTCTTCTAATCTGCTTTTCGCTCAAGATTTCAAAACCCCTTACGAAAAGGGCAACGGAAACCAAACCACCACTTATGAAGAAATGGTGAAATATTATGAGAATCTCGATCAAAATTTTGAAAGTATAACCGTAGAGAATTTCGGGAAAGATGATAACGGCGAACCGATAAAAGTAGTGGTTTTTGATGATTCTAAAAATAAAAATACACCAGTAATCCTTATCAACAACGGAATTCATCCCGGAGAACCCGATGGAATTGACGCCACAATGATGCTGATGCGCGATCTGGCCACCGGAAAAGTTTCTGCTAAAAACCTTAAAATCGCCGCAATCCAATCCTATAATATTTCCGGAATGTTGCGAAGAGGAAAATACAGCCGTGCCAACCAAAACGGACCGGAAGAATACGGCTTCCGCGGAAATGCCAGAAACTATGACCTGAACCGCGATTTCATTAAAAATGATACCGAAAATGCCAAGACCTTTCAGCTGATTTTCCAGCATTTTAAGCCAATCTTTTTCATCGACAATCATGTGAGTAACGGAGCAGATTACCAATATCTTTTCACCTATATTTCTACCAACAAGGAACGTTTAGGCAGTAAACTGGGCAACTACTTCAATGAAAAAATGCAGCCTGAAATTCTGGAAAATATCGAAAAAAAGGGAATTCTCACAACGCCTTACGTGAATATCCACGGTGATTCTCCAGATGAAGGTTTCCCATCATTTATGGATTCACCTCGCTACGCTACTGGTTATACCACGCTTTTTAACACTTTGGGAACCGTTGCCGAAACCCATATGCTGAAGCCCTATCCGGAAAGGGTTCGCGCCACTTATGAATATATGGTGAGCGCCATTAATTACACAAGAAAAAATACAAGGGAAATTCAGAAACTGATGGCTGAAAACTTAAACAGTGTGAAGCCAGGAACACAATATCCGATCCAGTGGAAACTCAACGATAAGAAATTTCAACTCATTGATTTTAAAGGATATGAAGCCGGAAAAAAAACCAGCGAAGTCTCCGGAAAGCCAAGACTTTTTTACGACAGAAACAAACCTTTCACGCGAAAAGTAAAATTCTTTAATGAATATGTACCGACCAAAGAAATCAGAGTTCCCAATTATTATGTGATTCCCAAATCTGAAAATAAAGTAATCGAATACCTGAAAAGAAACAATATCGCAATGAAGGAAATCGCTAAGGATTCTACAATAAGTGTTGAAGTTTACAGGATCACAGATTTCAAAACCGTAAAAAACCCGTACGAAGGACATTATCTGCATTACGACACCACAACCAAATCTGAATTTAAAAACGTGAACTTCAGAAAAGGCGATCTGTTGGTTTCAACGAAACAGGCAGGTGTAAAATATCTACTGGAAACTCTGGAGCCGGAAGCGACCGATTCTTTCTATAACTGGAATTTCTTTGATGCCATTTTGGGGCAGAAAGAGTACTTTTCAGATTATGTTTTTGAAGATACAGCGGCCGAACTGCTCAGAAATGATCAGGTTCTAAA
Organism: Kaistella yananensis; assembly: GCF_026107505.2. Lineage (NCBI taxonomy): Bacteria > Pseudomonadati > Bacteroidota > Flavobacteriia > Flavobacteriales > Weeksellaceae > Kaistella > Kaistella yananensis. The sequence continues at coordinate 304,038 of NZ_JAPCHZ010000002.1, forward strand.
AACAGCTTTTGAGTTCGAAAAAATTTCAAATCCTGATTTTGCAAAAGACGGACAAGCCCAGCTGGAATGGATTTACAGGCATTCAGAGTATTATGAAGGCAGCGTAAATCTATATCCAATTTATAGGATTCTCTAAACGATTTCGAAATTAAAAACCCTTTCAAATTTGAAGTTGAAAGGGTTTTTTCTTCACAATATCTTTTAAAATTATCTTGGTAATCCTTTTTTCAGGGCATAATTGGCTCTTTCAACGGCTTTTTTCTCTTTCCAGTCCATGTATCTTTTTCTGAATTTCGCCTTCATAAAATTATCAAAATTCCGCTGAACGGTTAAATTCCAAAGCGAATGCGCTTTCACTGCCCATGATTTATCCCAGGCTCTGAGTGAGATCGAAAAACTTCCGTCGAGGTATTTCATCCAATGCCACCACCCGGTCGGCATAAAAAGGGTGTCGCCGTGTTCCAGGAAACACTCAATGCCTTCCACACCATCCAAAGCCGGGAATTTTTCAAAATCAGGGTTTGAAATATCGTAATCTTCAAGGGCATATGTCGCATACGGAATTTTATAAAGCCGGTCTTTCCATTTGTAATCAAAAAGCAGAATATGTTTTCTGCCGTTGAAATGCGTGTGGAAAATATGCGCCATATCAATATCATAATGCAGGAAAGTTACCGAACCTTTACCGCCGAAAAACATATTCGGGTATTTATCCAGAAAACCGCCCATAAGTTCTTTAGGTGAAAGATAATCTTCCAGAAGTTTGGGCGCAGATTTAATGGGATCGAAAAGGAAAATCCTTAAATCAGTCGGTTCGCGCTGGATCAGATCAATATAATCGCCAAATTTCATTTTCGCTGCAGAAGCGTTGATTGGAGCTGCAGGATCAGCTTTTGAGGAATCATAGAGCGGAACTTCCACATCCCCAACAGTTTCCTTCATATATTCCATCGTCCATTTCTGGTAGGCCGGCCAGTTTTTGGCCATATTCCGGATAACAACGGGCTTGCGGGGAATTAAATATTTTTTGCGGAATTCTTGCTGTGTAATATCCTCTACAACATCAATAGGCGTTAAATGTAATCCCATATTAAGTAAATATTAATGAGCAAAATTAGGAAAAAAGAATGCGCAAATCTGCAAATTTTGATTGTTTTTATCTAATCCTGAAACAGACTCAAAACCCGAAACATACTGTAAGCGTTGCTTCGGATGTAACAATCTGATTGTAAAGTACACTAATCAAAAAAAAAAATCCATGAAATTTTACGCTTCGCTTTTGCTTACTTTTTTATTTTCTGTTATAGGTTTTGCTCAAACCACTGTGTCCGGAAGAATTACAGATTCCGATGGTCAACCCGTTCCCAGCGCAAGTGTAACCATTGAAGAGCAGGGGAAAGATGCGATTATGGCTTTCTCCATTTCAAATTCGAAAGGGGAATATAAAGTTACTTTTACTTCACCCGAACCGAATGTGGATCTAAAAATCAAGGCTTTCAACCAAAAGCCTGTGCTTAAATCCATTAAAAATACAACCCAAAACCTGAATTTCAGCCTCGAATCTGATGCAACTGAAATTAAAGAGGTAAAATTAAAAACAAAACTCATTACCAAAAAAGGAGATACCATTTCTTATGATCTGAAAGCGTTTGAAAGTAAAGCCGACCGCACATTAGCCGATGTTTTAAAGAAAATTCCGGGTATTGAAGTCAATGGTGATGGTTCGGTGCTTTATCAGGGCGAGCCGATCAATAAATTTTATGTGAACGGAAAAGATTTAATGGAAGGCGGTTACGGAACCGTGAATAATTCACTACCGAAAGATGCCGTTCAGAAAGTAGAAGTGATGGAAAATCACCAACCTGTGAAAATTCTTCAGGATAAAGTTCCTTCTGAAAATGCGGGGTTAAACGTAGTTTTAAAGAAATCTGTCACGATGACCGGCCGGGGAGAAGTGGGCGTAGGAATGGATCCGCTGCTTTGGAATGTAAAACTGACGCCGATGTTTTTCGGGCAGAAAAACCAGTGGGTAGTGAATTATAAAGCCAATAACAACGGAGAAAGTGTAGAAAATGAAGGGAATCTTTTGAGTTTCGGGAACCGTTGGGAAGGACGGCGGGGACAGGCTTCACCAAAATCCTGGCTGCGTGTGGAAACCGCAAATGTGCCTGATGTGCCGGAGAAAAGATATTTAATGAACAATGTGCATTTCTTTTCGGCGAATGTTTTAACCACACCATTCAAAAGTAAAGATTGGGAACTGAAAGCCAGTGCCAGTTATACCAATAACGCCATCGAAAGAACGGACAGCAAAACCGAAATTTATGAGCCCGCTTCGTCAATTGTTCCTTCAGGCGGCACCTATGTTTCAGAATCTGCCAATCATTTTTATACCAATGCCAGTAAAGGTGAGTTGATTTTCACGAAGAATGCCAAAAAAGGATTCTTTAAAAATACCACTACCTGGAACGGTTCGTGGAATGATACTAATGCCACCATCAATAACTTTCTTCCACCTGTAGGCGGAAGCAGTACCCCAATCAATAAATTCGGAAACCAGTTTCTGGATTCACCTTCAGGGATTTTTCAGAATTCCCTCAGCACCATTTTGCCATGGAAAGAAAAGCTTTTCAATGTGATGAGTTATGTGAGTTATCAAAAAGACCGCCAGGCAATGGATATTTTACCGGCAAGTTATGTGAATGCGAACGGGAATTTTCCGGAAGCAAATCAGTTTGAAAAGTTGAGACAAAATGCTTCTTCGGAGACCTTTACCGCTAATCATTCTGCGTCGGTAGGTTTCAGTTATAAAAAATGGACTTTCACGCCGGAAATGGGTCTTAATTTGAATTTCAATAACTTAGAATCACTTTTAACCGGTTCTAACGGGATGAATTATATCGGATTGGGGCAAAGTTTTCAGAATGATACCGAATGGAACGAAATTCAGCCATACACGCAATTGGGTGTTAATTTCAAATCGAATAGTTTTAATTTAAGCCTGAATCTTCCTTTTAATTTTTACGACATCACGTACCGAGACAATCTGCGCAACAACAGCCTTCATACCACTAAATCTGTGCTGGAGCCAAGTTTATTCGCCAGTCTTGATTTTGCTTCGTTCTTCAAGATATGGGCTTTTGCCAGCCAGAACAACGATTTCGGGAATTTCGGTTTTCTTTACGAAGGTAAAATGCTTACCTCCCCTTTAGGGATTACCCAAAGATACAGTTACGAAAGCCCGATGATTATGCCGGAATACAGAAACAGCAACCTCGGGTCAAGACTGGAATACCGTAACCCACTGAATAACCTGTTTTTCAATGTGCGTTACGGTTATTCGGTGAACAAAAGGAATTTAATTGAGAAGTTTTCAGGTGACGGATTCAACTCTTCTTTGACCTTGCTGGCGCTTGAAAATACATCGGAGACCCAAACAGAAAGCGCAGAAATAGGAAAGTATTTTCCGAAGTTTAAAACCAATGCTTCGGTAAGTTTTTCAAATGCTGATTCTAAATCGTTTTCATTTTTCAACCAACTTCAGGAGTATAAAATCAACCGCCAGAATATGGGCGTTAAATTCAACAACACCTATTTTTCATGGTTGAGCTTAGATTATACTGCCACGCTGAACTGGGCAACGCAAAAGAATGCAAGCCAGAATACCGAGAACAAAACTTCGGGCTGGAATCACAATCTGGCGGCCTACATTTATCCGCTGGAAAACCATACAATTGGATTCTTCTGGGACGAAATCAATACCAAATCCAGAAACCAGAGTTTTAACAATGCTTTTTACGACCTCTCTTACCAGTACACGTGGGCAAAAAAGAAAATCGATTTCGAGATCAAATGGCTAAATATTGCCAATACCAACGTTTTTGAAAGAATTACTTACGATCCGCAGTTTCTGTTAACCACGGTAAACTCCATCAGAATCCGCCCAAGCCAGGTGATGTTTACGGTGAAATTCAACTTTAAATAGTACCATTTAAATCATTAAAAATTTGCAGCTTGATTTTTATTTGTTGGTTTGATGCTTTCTGCGCCACGGAAAAGATATTCCGTTCACCAAAAAGAAACCCATCGATGTAAACTGGCAGCAGTATGTAAAACAGCTTAAACAGTTCGAGAACGATCCCGTTCAGGGCATGCGCGAACTCTTTTCCCGTGCCAATTCCAAGGTAAAAATCAATGTGGGCGGCAAAGAAATTTCGGATACTGCAGAGATTCTGCGCGCGATGGAGCAAAATGCCAAGGAAGAAATGGCAAAAAATTACAATAGAATCGAGAGGGTTCCATAAAGAAAAATACCGCTCTGCACCAGCAGAACGGTATTCCTCATTTATTTAAACATTAAAACTAAAAGTTCTGTTCGTCGGCGCTTGGGCCGTAACTTCCCGGAACAGGAATTTCATTCAATCGGTAATATACACCCAATTGCGCTCTGTGGTGCGTAAGCTGGTTCAGTGCATGGCGAATGGCGCTGTATTTTGTAAAATCTGCCAATAACTGGTCGCCCATATACATTGCCCATTTTCCGTTCAGCCCATCTTCAGAAAGTTGGCTCAGTGCGTTCTGGCTTTTAGCGTAGAATTCGTCCAGTTTTGCTTTCAGCTCTTCGCGGCTTGTAAAATGCAGCGGTTTGTAGTCACCTGCTGCGAAGTCGAGTTTTTCGGTGTTCAGCATAATTTCCGGCCAGCCTACAATTTCCACAATATGCGTGGCGAGCGGCATCATTTTCATGCTTTTTTCGTGTGGCGCATAATCGTTTTTACCTTCGGGAAAGTTTTCAATGAACTTTTTGGTGGTTTCATATTCCTGCAGAAATTCAGTTTTAAGATTCGGCAAAGTTTCCATAATAATTTGTTTTGTGAAATAAAATTAAGCCGAAATCGTTGAATACCAGTCACAAAAAAATATAATTTATTCTTAAAATTTTGTAACAAATGAAACCTTCCATACACTAATTATTAAAATCGAAATATGAAAAAATTTGCCAGCCTTTTTTTATTGACCTTCTTTTTTGCCGTGAATGCGCAGGAAACTGCGAACAGATTCTTCTATGAACTGAATTACAAGCCAAAGAAAGATTCTGCAAGAACGGAAAAAGTAATGATGGTTCTGGACATTACAAAAGAAAAATCAATCTACCGCGACTATACCATGATTGCCCAGGATTCGGTTCTTAAAATCCAGGTAGATGCGATGCAAAAATCAGGTGTTTTCAAAGATCTTTCGAAGATGGTGACGATGCCGAAATTTTCAGAGAAAGTATATAAATTTTATCCCGACATGAAAGTGCAGTACGTGGAAAGAATTTCCAGCGGTTTTACCCCGATGAATATCGGATATAATGACGATACAAAATTTAACTGGAAAATCCTGAGCGAGAAAGCAAAAATCGGGAGTTACAATGCGCAGAAGGCAACTACTGAATTTGGCGGCAGAAAATGGAATGCGTGGTTCAGTTCAGATATTCCACTTCAGGACGGGCCTTATAAATTTAATGGTCTGCCGGGACTTATCGTAAAAATTGAAGACGAAGGACAAAATTATTCCTGGGAACTTAAGGGGAACAAAAAAGTTGAAAACTTTAACGAAGTTACCTATCTGGAATCAATTTCTCCGGGCGGAAACGGTGGAAGAGTTCAGGAAGTATCCCGCGAAAAATTCGATAAAACCTTTAATGACTTTAAGAAAGATCCGTTTGCTTCTACAAGACCGTTGCTGAAACCTGAAATGTTATCGCAGAAAATGCCCGGAAGCGACACTACAATAGGAGATATGGTGAAACAGCAGGAAAAAATGCTGAAAGATTTCTATGGTGCCAACAATAACCCGATAGAAATTCCTGCTCCACCTGCGAAAGGGAAAAAATAGTTCATTCATACGCTAAATTATATTTTTGTCAACCCTGGAACATAATTGTGTTTCAGGGTTTTTTTTTACGATTTTCCTCACAAAACCTTATTTAGATTTAATTTAAATAACCTATCTTTGCGGTATAAATTTTTAGTGTTGAAAAGAGATCGTTCAGACAAATTATGCTGTTTCCCGAAAAACAAATTCGGAAAAATTGTAGGTTATGAAAATGATGACCTTCAGATGCCAAATAAAATTATCGAAATGGGTCTTCTGCCGGATACCGCTTTTAAAATCCTTTATCAGGCACCGTTCAGCGGGCCGCTTTACGTGGAATTTGGTGATGAAAAAAGCAGAATTGCCCTCCGTGAAGAAGAAGCGCGGTTCATTGTCGTGCAGCCGTTAACTTAAATTTCAAATCATTTTCTCCGGAAATTAAGGCGAAGTAGAAATGCAGAAAATCTTAAACAATAAACAGATCCTCCTCGTAGGAAATCCCAACGTAGGTAAATCAACCGTATTTAACCTGCTCTGCAACAAGAACCAGAAAACAGGAAATTATGCCGGAGTTACTGTAGCCAGCCATTCCGGAAAGTACGAGTACAAAGGCGAAGAGGTAGAGGTAATCGACTTGCCGGGTTCATACAGTGTGTACCCAACTTCTGAAGATGAGGCTATTTTTTCCAAATTTTTAGTTGAGGAACAGCAAAATTATTCGGGCGTTGTTTATCTTCTGGAAGCGTTAAGTATGAAAAGAGGTTTGCTTCTTTTTCAGCAAATTCAGGATTTGGGAATTCCTGTTTTACTCGTTGTAAATCAAATCGACCAGGCAGAACGGAGAGGAATCAACATCAATCTCGAAGAACTTTCGAAAGAACTGAATGTGCAGGTTTTGCGCACCAATGCCAAACAGAATCTGGGAATCGACGAACTACGCGAAGCAATTTTCAGAAATAATTTCACCAAATCTGAAACTGTTTCTTTCGAAATTCCGCTGGAGCAGAAAGGGCTTGTCTTTAAAATATTAGCCGAAACAAAAGAAAGCAACCAGTATAAAGTATGGACGCTGCTTGCATCCGATACCTATCTTGGCAAACTGGAATCTGTAAATGACCAGATCAATCAGGATGAAATAAAATGCCTGGTTCCCAAACGTTTGCAGACTCAGGAAACCATCAGGCGTTACCAGAATATCGACAAGATTATTACTAAGGTTTTGTCGAAAAAAGCTAACTTCAAAGAACTGCTGACCGAAAAATTAGATAAAATACTGGTTCATCAATTCTGGGGTTATGTGGTTTTTGCAATGATTCTGCTGCTGATATTCCAGAGTGTATTTTTCCTGGCAGAATATCCGATGAACTGGATTTCCGATGCGTTCTTCTGGCTGTCATCTTTCACTGCAGAACATCTTCCGCAGGGACCAATCAATTCACTGATTTCGAATGGAATTATCCCGGGAATCGGCGGAATTGCAATGTTTGCCCCTCAAATCGGGATTCTTTTATATTTCCTGTATCTACTCGAAGACTCAGGCTATATGGCAAGGGTAATCTTCTTAATGGACCGGTTTCTGAAACCTTTCGGACTCAACGGCAAAAGTATTGTGCCTTTGGTTTCAGGTACTGCATGTGCCATCCCGGCGGTAATGTCGACCCGGAATATCGAGAATGTTAAGGAAAGACTCATCACCATTCTTGTTACGCCTTTTATGACGTGTTCGGCAAGACTTCCGGTTTACAGTATCATTATTTCTTTGGTCATTCCGGATCAGTATTTTCTCGGAATAAGTTATAAAGCGTTGGTACTGATGGGAATGTATTTCCTTGGTTTTTTTGCCGCGCTTTCTGCTGCACTTTTACTTAAAACGGTAATCAGAAACAAAACAAAATCGTTCCTTGTGATGGATCTGCCTTCGTATAAAATGCCGCTTTTCGGATACGATTTTAAACTGATGTTGGGTAAAGTCTGGGATTTTATAACCGGAGCTGGTAAAATTATCTTTTTCTTCAGTATCATCATTTGGGCGTTCAGTTATCTTGGTCCAAAACAGAATGAAAATGATATGGTTGCCACCGATGTGAAACTGGAGCATTCTTATCTTGCGAAAGCGGGTAAATTTATAGAGCCTGCTATTGCGCCGTTAGGATATGACTGGAAAATGGGCGTTGGAGTGTTGACGAGTTTTGTAGCCCGCGAAGTTTTTGTAGGAACACTTTCAACACTCTACAGTTTGGATGAAGAAGCCCCGGAAGAGAGAATTATCGATAAAATGCGGAATGATACAAAACCCAACGGCGAAAAAGTCTTCAGTTTTGCTACAGGAATTTCAATTTTGATATTTTATGCGTTCGCGATGCAGTGTGCTTCGACTTTGGCAGTGGTTTACAGAGAAACTAAATCATTGAAATGGACCCTCATCCAGCTTTTCGGAATGTCGGGGTTTGCTTATCTTGCTTCATTTATAACCTATCAGTTACTTAAATAATGGAAAACGCTTTAATTCTGCAATATTTGCTCGTCGCGGTAATTGTTATTTTTGCCGCTTACTCCATCTTTAAGATTTTGAAAAAAACCTTTTCACCCAACAAATTCAAAAAGGGGAAACCTGGCTGCGATTCAGATTGCTGTTCATAATCTATTCACTTTATGTAGATTTTTTATTCGTAATTTTGCCTCAGTTTAAATCAACCGTTTTAAAATCAATCATGCAATGGCATTAATCAAAAGTATATCAGGAATCCGCGGTACAATCGGCGGAAAAGTAGATGAAAACCTTACGCCGCTTGATGTGGTAAAATTCACTTCCGCATTCGGAACCTGGCTTCAAAACAATAAAAATAAGAAAGACTTAACCCTTGTTGTTGGCCGTGATGCCCGTCTTTCCGGAGCAATGGTAAATTCTTTGGTTACCGCAACTTTGCAGGGACTTGGGATCCACGTTATCGATCTGGGACTTTCTACAACGCCAACAGTGGAGGTGATGGTTCCTGAACTGAATGCCGACGGTGGAATTATCCTGACCGCGTCTCACAACCCAAAACAGTGGAACGCACTGAAATTGTTGAACGAAAAAGGCGAATTCATCAACGGAGAAAACGGTGCTGAAGTTTTGGCCTTAGCTGAAAGTGAGGAATTCAATTATGCTGAGGTAGATGATTTGGGAAAATATGAAACCAGAGACGATGGTTTTGCGATTCATATTCAGAAGATTCTGGATTTACCGATGGTGGACGCCGAAGCCATTAAAGCCAAAAAATATAAAATCGTTGTAGATGCGGTAAATTCAACCGGCGGAATTGCGATTCCACAACTTTTGGAGCATTTAGGCTGCGAAGTTATCAAACTTTACTGCGAACCTAACGGTCATTTTCCTCACAATCCGGAACCTTTGAAGGAGCATTTGGGCGACATTTGCGAACTGGTGAAGAAAGAAAAAGCAGATTTAGGAATCGTTGTAGATCCGGATGTGGACCGACTTGCGCTGGTTGACGAAAATGGCGAACTTTTTGGCGAAGAATATACCTTAGTTGGGGTGGCTGATTACCTTCTGAAGAATAAAAAAGGAGTAGCTATATCGAACCTTTCTTCAAGCCGCGCATTGAGAGATGTTGCTTTAAAGCATGATTCCGAGTATTTCGCAAGTGCAGTGGGAGAGGTTAATGTGGTAACTTTAATGAAAGAAAAAAACGCTGTAATCGGCGGCGAAGGAAACGGCGGAATCATTTATCCGGATCTTCATTACGGAAGAGATTCACTGGTAGGGGTGGCATTATTTTTAACGCATCTGGCTAAAGAAAACAAAACAGTTTCTGAACTACGAGCTACATATCCGAGCTATTTCATGGGGAAAAAGAAAATTGAACTTACACCGGATATTGATGTGGATTCACTTTTAACTAAAATGGAAAACGAATATCAAAATGAAGAGGTTTCCACCGTTGACGGTGTGAAAATTGATTTTGAGAAAAATTGGGTGCATTTAAGAAAGTCCAATACAGAGCCCATTATCAGGATTTACACCGAAGCTTTTTCTCAGGAAGAAGCCGACAGTTTGGGAGACCAAATGATTATAAAAATAAAAAGTTTGATTTAAGATCATCTTTTTATTAAATTAGATTTTTAATAAAACGTTTTTCCGAAGTTTGTAAGCATGCTTCAAATTTTTGGAAATAACACTGAGAATATAAATTGGAAGAATTTTTTGAAAACGAACTCATTAGAAAGTTCGAAGAAATGGTAGAAAACAATGATGAGTTGTACTTCGAAACCGAAGAGTACGAAGACATCATCATTTACTATCTTGAAATGGGCGATATTTCCTTTGCGGAGATGGCGACCAATTATGCGCTGAAACTTCATCCGAACTCATTAGAACTGAAAATTAAAAAGTTTGAGGTTTTACTTGAACTTGAAAATTATACACAGGCCAAGGAACTGATGCAGGAGCTTCAGGAAGCTTCCATGGAAAGCACCGATTTTCTGGTGTGCTGTGCTAAATACTATTCGAATCTGGGAAACCCCAGACGCGCAATCACTTTTTGTGAAAGGGCGCTGGAATTGGAGGAAGAAGAAAATTTCCTTCATAACTTCATCGCGGATGAATATGTAAATCTGGAAGATCCATTCAACGCGCTGAAACATTACAAACTGGCATTAAAGTATGACCAACAGGACGAATATTCGCTCGAAAATGTAATGTTTTGCTATAATCAGCTGAGCAGAAGTGATGAAGCGATTGAGTTTCTTAACGGATATCTGAATGAGTTTGCTTTTTCTGAAACCGCCTGGTACGAATACGGACAGTTTTATTTTAACCGCAAAAATTATGACGAAGCCATCCGTGGGTTCGATTATCTTCTCGCGATAAATCCACAGGCTGTCGGAGTATATGCCAATAAAGCGGCGTGTTATGAAGCGATGGGCGAGTGGCTGAAAGCGGTGGAAGTGTATGAAGAAATGCTGGAACTGGAATACACCAAATCCTTTACTTACTATAAAATAGGGTTGTGTTATAAAGAAAACAAGCAGCCGGTTTTAGCATTGAATGCTTTCCAGAAATCTTTAAGAGATGATCCGCAGTTCTATCTTTCGATGATGGAGCAATCGTATATCTACGAAGAAATGGGCAGTATGAAAGAAGCGCTGCACTTTGCCAAAGAAGCCGTTTCGATGAATGATAACAATCTGGATTATCAAAAAAGGCTGGCGTTTTTATATATCGACTCCGGACGGTTTGAGGAAAGTTTGGTTTGCTTGAAAAAGTTGGTAGATTTCGAGCCTAACCGGTTTTATAACTGGTACGCTTATTCAGAAGTTTTAATGCTCATCGGTGAATTTGAAGAAGCAATTACAGTTTTAAATCAAGCTACGAAGCTCCACAACCGTGCTGAAATTTATTATCAGTTGAGCAACTGCTATTTCCACATGAATAACCAGAAAGAAGGCAGAAAAGCCCTGGATGTAGCTTTAGATCTGGATCCCAATCTTCTCGAAGATATGAAACTGAAATATCCTTTCATTAAAGAAGAAGTTGAAAAAGTAAAAACGAAAAAGAAATAATTTAAAGCATCAGCTATATTGGATTTGAACTTTAAATAAACCGATTAATAAACCCCTGTCAATCATTTGACAGGGGTTTATTTATTTGAACACTTTTACTTTGCGCTCTGTTTCTTTTTTGGCGTTTCTGCGACCAAACCGTCTTTCTCTTCATTCACCTTCAGCATGATGGTTTCGCCTTCTGAAAGCTGTTTGTTGACAAGCATTTCGGCCAACAAGTCTTCGATATATTTCTGGATGGCACGTTTCAGTGGTCTCGCACCGAAATCTTTGTCCCAACCTTTTTCGGCGATGAAATCCTTTGCATCCTGAGAAAGCTCTACATGATAGTTCAGTTTTTCCAGACGTTTGTAAAGTTTAGACAGTTCCAGATCAATAATCTTATTGATATGTTCTTTTTCAAGAGAGTTAAAGATTACGATATCATCGATTCTGTTCAGGAATTCCGGAGCAAACGCCTTTTTCAGGGCATTTTCAATCGTGCTTCTTGCTCTTGCATCGCTGGTCGATTTTTTAGCAGAAGTTCCGAATCCTACGCCGTCACCGAAATCTTTAAGATCTCTGGTTCCGATATTTGAAGTCAGAATGATAATTGTATTTCTGAAATCTATTTTTCTTCCTAAAGAATCGGTCACAAAACCTTCATCCAGAATCTGCAGCAAAATGTTGAATACATCGGGGTGTGCTTTTTCAATTTCGTCTAAAAGTACCACTGCGTAAGGTTTTCTGCGAACTGCTTCGGTAAGTTGTCCGCCTTCTTCATAACCTACATATCCCGGAGGCGCACCAACCAGTCTCGAAACTGCGAATTTCTCCATATACTCACTCATATCGATACGGATCAAGGCTTCATCAGAATCGAAAAGTTCGCGGGCCATTACTTTGGCAAGCTCGGTTTTACCCACACCTGTTGTTCCCAAGAAAATAAATGTGCCAATCGGGCGGTTAGGATCTTTCAGTCCGGCGCGGTTTCTTTGGATAGCTTTCACCACTTTTTTCACTGCATCTTCCTGGCCAATCACTTTGCCATTCATCATTTCATCCATATGAGAAAGTTTGTCGAGTTCATTTTTACCGACTTTGGTTACAGGAATTCCACTCATCATGGATACCACTTCGGCAACGCTTTCTTCGGTAACGACTTCTTTTTTCTCCTTCACATCTTTGTCCCAAGCTTCCTGAGCAATATTCAGTTCAATCTGCAGGCGTTCTTCCTCATCTTTAAGTTTTCTTGCTTCTAGATAATCCTGAGCTTTTACCGCTTTCTGTTTCAGATCTTTAATCTCTTCGATTTTCTTCTCGTACTCAATGATTTCCGTAGGAACCTTCATGTTTTTGATGTACACTCTTGATCCGGCTTCGTCCATCGCATCAATTGCTTTGTCGGGAAGGAAACGATCGGTAATATATCGTGAAGTAAGGTTTACACACGCCAGAATTGCTTCGTCTGTATAGGTAACGTTATGGTGATCTTCGTATTTGTCTTTCACCTGATTCAATATCTGAATGGTTTCTTCTACCGTAGTAGGTTCTACCATTACTTTCTGGAAACGGCGTTCTAAAGCCCCGTCTTTTTCGATATACTGTCGGTATTCATCTAAAGTCGTTGCTCCGATGCATTGAATTTCTCCCCTTGCCAAAGCAGGTTTAAACATATTGGAGGCATCTAAACTTCCGGTGGAACTTCCCGCGCCTACGATGGTATGCAGCTCGTCGATGAAAAGAATGACGTCGCGGTTTTTTTCAAGCTCAGTCATGATGGCTTTCATTCTTTCTTCGAACTGTCCACGGTATTTTGTTCCGGCAACCAAACTTGCCAGATCAAGTGTAATCACTCTCTTGCCATAAAGTACACGCGATACTTTTTTCTGTTGAATTCTTAAAGCCAAACCTTCGGCGATGGCAGATTTACCAACACCAGGTTCGCCGATTAAAAGCGGATTATTTTTCTTTCTTCTTGAAAGGATTTGCGAAACTCTTTCAATTTCTTTTTCACGCCCGATCACAGGGTCGAGTTTACCGTCTCTGGCAAGCGAAGTTAAATCACGTCCGAAATTATCCAAGGTCGGCGTTTTGCTTTTCCCCGTGCCGATGTTTCCGGTAGGTTTACGCATCTGCCCGAATTCTTCTCGCTCTTCGTCATCGTCGTAAGCGCTCATTTTCGGATCCTGTCCGGAGTTTTTAAGCATGGTCTGATACTCTTTGGTTACTCTTTCATAATCAATGTCATAAGAGCCTAAAATATTAGTTGAAGGGTCATCCGACTTATAAAGTATACCTAAAAGCAGATGAACGGTATTAATTTCTGAACCCTGATACTGTCTGCATTCGAGTTCTGACCGTTTTACTGCCTGATCGGCCATTTTTGTAAAAGAAATCTTATCGCTTTCTGCCGAAAACGGATTAAGTCCCGACACCGACATGGTTTCGATTTTTCTTCTAATTTGCGTTAAATCTGCACCCAGATTTTGCAGGATATCCTTTGCAGAGTTCTCTGTCTTAATCATTCCCAAAAGGAAATGTTCTGTATTAAGAAACTCACTTTGCAGACGTCTTGCCTCTTTTTTACTTTGTTGGAACACCTGATCCAAACCGTTTGAAAATTTATGATCCATATTTTTGATTCATTATTTAAGCATGAAGACTGCAACGAATCTTTTATGCCATATCAAAGTTACAAATACTTTACCAAAATTAAATAATGACTTTATGGCAGGATATATTTTACCATTCGGCTGAAAATGACTACGTTTGTCTCCCTAAATTTTTTAACTATGAGTCCGGAAATTACCAACTATATCGGCTACGCCGCTTCTTTCTTCGTTGTATTGAGTTTTGTGCTGAAAGACATCAAGAAAATCAGAATCATAAATCTCATCGGATGTATTTTCTTTGTGATATATGGGATTTACAGTAATTATCTGTGGCCTATTATTATTCCGAATGCCATTCTGTGCATTATTCAGGGGTATCATCTGGTAAAAAAAGACTAAATTTCTCTCATGAAAGTTCTGGTAAGCGTTTTTAATAATTTATCTACAGACCAACGTGTTGAAAAGGTATGCAGAACATTATCCGAAAATGGATTTTCTATCGAACTTATCGGGAATAACTGGGGTGGTTTGCCTGATCTGAAACGCGACTATCCGGTTTCCAGAATTATATTAAAATCCAAAATTCTGCGGTATGCTTATGTGGAATTTCAATGGAAACTTTATAAAGAACTGCTGAAGAAAGCTGATCAGCACACTATTCTCCTTTCGAATGATTTGGATACCTTACTGCCCAATTATATGGTTTCAAAAAAGCTGAATTTACCTTTGGTGTACGACAGCCACGAGATTTTTACCGAAATGCCCTCGGTCAACGGCCGCTTTACCCAAAATATCTGGCGATCATTGGAGTCTTTTATTGCACCCAAACTGAAATTTATGATGACGGCCAGTGAAAGTTACGCAGACTGGTTTCATAAGACCTACGGAATTGAAAGACCTGTTGTAGTGCAAAATTTCCCCCTGAAATCCGGAAATCCACAAGATTATTCTATAGTTAATTCACCAAAAGTAATTATTTATCAAGGGGTAATCAATCCATCCCGAGGCCTGGATAAGTTGATTCCGGAAATGCATAAAATTGAAAATGCAGAACTCTGGATTGCCGGTGACGGACCTAAAAAGAAGGAATTTCAGGAATTGACTAAAAATTTAGGTTTGGATGATAAAGTGAAATTTATTGGTAAAATTCTGCCGGAAAAACTCCGCGAAATCACCCAAAAAGCAGATTTAGGAGTAAGTATCGAAGAAAATAACGGGTTGAGTTACTATTTCTCAATGCCCAATAAAATATCAGATTATATTCAGGCGAGGATTCCCGTGGTGGTGTCAGATTTTCCGGAGATGAGGAAAGTTGCAGACCATTTTAAAGCGGGTGAAAAAATCCGGGATTACAACGAACTTGCACAAAAAATTCAGTTGGTTCTTAATAATGGGAAACATTCTTATAAAGACGCTTTAGATCATGCGGCCTCACAACTTTGCTGGGAAAATGAAGAAAACAGATTACTTGGGCTTTTCGGTAAAATTGAATCCAGAACTCCTAAAAGCTAAATTCTTATCTTTGCACAAACAGAAATTTTAAGATGACCATCAAAGAAAAACAGCAGGAATTAATCGAAGAATTTGCATTTCTTGAAGATTGGGAACAGAAATACGAATATATTATTGACCTTGGAAAAGAACTAAAAGGACTTTCTGAGGACAAGAAAACGGATGCCAACTTAATTAAGGGCTGCCAGTCTAAAGTCTGGATTGATGCTGAGTTCCGGGACGGTAAACTGTTTTTCGAAGCCGATTCCGACGGTATTCTGCCTAAAGGAATTGTTTCGTTGCTGGTTTCTATTTACAGCGGGCATACAACCCAGGAAATACTGGATTCCGATTTTGACTTTATTTCGGAAATTGGGCTGCAGGAATTTCTTTCGCCTTCGCGTGCCAACGGCTTGATGGCCATGACCAAGCAAATTAAGTTTTACGCCGTTGCCTATCAACTTAAGAAGTGATTACCATTTTAGCATACCGTTTTTCAGCTTTTGGCGATGTAGCGATGACAGTGCCGGTTGTGACTGAATTTCTGGAGCAGAATCCCGACGTGCAGATTGTTTTTGTAACGCGGAAAAACTTCAGCGATTTGTTTGAAGGTGTTCCTAATCTTATTTTTAAAGGAGTAAATATTGATGATTACAAAGGATTTTTAGGTTTGCGGAAACTTGCCAAAGAACTCATCATAGAATTTAATCCTCATTATATTGCTGATTTACACGATGTTATTCGGACAAAAATACTCAACCGAATTTTTAGTCGCAAAAAATATCGTGTAGCCGTCATCAGTAAAGGAAAAGATGAAAAAGAGCATCTCACTGATATCTGGAATTTGGAAAAAAAACCGCTGAAAAAAACTACCGAAAGATATGCTGATGTCTTTCGGGATTTAGGGTTTTCAGTTGAATTATCCCATCAATATAGGACAGTTTCATTACAAAAAAATGGAATCGGTTTCGCTCCTTTCGCACAGCATGAAGGAAAAATGCTGCCCCTTGAAAAGTCATTCGAACTGGCAAAACATCTTTCAGAAAAATACAGAATATACTTTTTTGGCGGAGGAAAACATGAGGTAGAAACCCTCGACAACTGGGTTTCACAAATACCAAACGCTGAAAATGTTGCCGGTAAACTCAGTTTAAAGGAAGAACTGTCGAAAATCGCACGTCTTGAGATCATGATTTCGATGGATTCTGCAAATATGCATTTAGCAAGTTTGGTAGGTACGCGATGCATTTCAGTTTGGGGATCTACACATCCTCACGCGGGTTTTCTTGGCTACGGACAGAGCGAAAATGATGTGGTTCATATAAAAGATCTTACCTGCAGGCCGTGTTCAGTCTTTGGTGACAAAAAATGTTACCGTGGCGATTGGGCTTGCCTTCATGAAATTAATATTCAGCAGGTTATCGATAAAATTGAATAGCGATAAAACAAAAAATTCTTTCACATTAATGAAAGAATTTTTTGTTTGTACGACCTTATAAAAATTTGTCACCTTTTCTAACGTTCTTCAGGTCTTGGATGTAGTCTTTAATGAGCTGGTCGTTTTCCCGAGGACAAATTAGAAGTGCTTTATCGGTATCTACCACAATATAATTCTGTAAACCATCGATAACCGCTGCTTTGTTTTTATTTTTGAACTGAACGATATTGCCTTTTGCATTATATAAAAGTACATGTTTTGGATGCATGGTATTTTCGTTTTCGTCTTTATCGTAATTTTCGTAAACCGAAGTCCAGCTTCCCAAATCGCTCCAGCCTAAATCTGCAGGAATTACGTAAACATTCTTTGCTTTTTCAAGAATACCGTTGTCGATGGAGATTTTGGTTACTTTGGGATAAATCATTTCAATACAACGCACTTCATCTTCGGTATTGTATTCGCAACTCACAAACTGTTGCGACATTTCCTCCAGATGCGCATCGAAGGCGGCGAGGATTGATTTTACGTTCCAGATAAAAATTCCGGCATTCCAAAGAAAATCACCGCTTTCCAGGAAACTTTTGGCAATTTCCAGAATCGGTTTTTCGGTGAAAGTTTTCACTTTAAAATGGTCTGCATTTTTTTTATCGATGAACTGAATATAGCCGTAACCCGTATCAGGTCGGGTAGGAGTAATTCCTAACGTGATGAGGTAATCGTTTTTTGAAGCCAAATTGAAAGCCAGTTCCACTTTCTGCAGGAACGCAGTTTCTTTCAGAATCAAATGGTCTGCAGGCAGCACAATCATGTTGGCGTCGGGATTTTCAGCCGCAATTTTCTTTGCCATATAAATATTACATGCTGCGGTATTTTTCATCATCGGTTCGCCCACGATATTCTGCGGTTTCAGTTCCGGAAGCTGCTGTTCGGTCAGCGAAACATATTCTTTATTGGTAATAACGTAGATATTTTCTTTCGGAACAATCTGGCTGATTCTGTCATAGGTCTGCTGAATCATTGTTCGGCCCGTTCCTAAAATATCCTGAAACTGTTTAGGGAATTTCTGTGTACTCATTGGCCAGAACCGGCTGCCGACTCCTCCTGCCATAATAACGCAGTAATTGTTTGATTTAGACATGCTTAACTTAATTTTTCTACTCTTGCTAAAGGTTTGAATATATACCTTTTTCCGTTATCGATATTCAGGCAAATATAGTTCTTTTTGCGTTTACCTTCTATGATATAAGTTTGTTTACGGTAAATAAAACGGTCCTCGGTTTCTAAATCTTCGATGTATGAAGTTTCATCTTCGTAATTTTCGATGTGGAAGTATTTTACCAAATCGGGACTCGACATGAAGTTGGCTTTCGGTGCTTTCGAGAATTTAAGGATGATCGGTTTTAAATCTTCAGAATAAATAGAAATGCTTTCTAAAAGCATTGTTCTGAAAGTGTTTTTCCATTCCGAACCATGCGGCGAAATACGGTTTCCGAAATTTTCAAAAGCCAGGAGATGCGCAAGTTCATGGGTTAAAACAAAAAAGAAAAGTTGCGGCTGCAATGTCGAATTTATCGTAATCTGGTGCGATTTATCTGGCATTTTCCGGTAATCTCCCAATTTGGAATTTCGTGCTTTTGTGATTTTAATGTGAATATAATGTTCGCCAAACCAGGTTTTCAGGAAAGGCAAAGTATTTTCAGGCAGATATTTTTCGAGATTCGTGATCGACATGCTGAAATCAGTACTTGCTAAATTATAAACTCAGCGGAATACCGGCATAGAAATTAAGCAGTTTCATGCTGAAAAGGTAATTGTATTTCGCCTGGGCAACAGATCCCTGGGCATTTGCGAAATTATTTCTGGCACCGTTGAGGTCGTAAACCGTTGACCGGCCTGCAGCAAAGCTTTTTTCGGCAAAATCCAGAGCCAGCTTCGCGCTTTTCTCTGCTTCGGTGGCTGCCAGATATGCTTCGTAATTACTTTCTGCATCAAACTGTGCCTGCTGTACATTCTGCAAAACCTGCTGCTTTTGCTGCAATAAAGTGGTCTTGGCAATATCTTCATTAATTTTCGACTGCTCTACCTGAAGTTTCGTTATTCCTTTATTGAAAATAGGAATATTAGCCGACAAACCAAGTTGTTGCCCGAAATTATCTTTGTACTGTGTAAAAAACTGTGACTGCTGAATTGAATTTCCGTTAAGGTCTTTTGCCGGGCTGATGAGGTAAAAATATGAACTTCCGAGTCCTGCGTTTGCGATAACGGTTGGCCAGAACGCGGTTTTGGTCACTTCAGTTTGCGCTTCGGCCGATTTTATTCTGCTTTCGGCAGCTTTCACCTGCGGTTGGTTTTCATAGGCTTTAGCTATAATGTTTTCAGCGGTAAAAAGTGGCGCATCAAGCATTCCGTTTACCGGAACTTCCTGAATATCAAAGTTTTTGTAATCAGGCAATTGAAGAAGCATTGCCAAAGCAAAAAGACTTCTGTTGGTGTTGATTTCCGCGGTTTTTACATTCTGCTTTTCTCTTGCCAGTGCTGCTTCGGCTTCGGCAAGAACCGTTTGTGGTGTAGTTCCCACTTCGGTGGTAATTTTGGCTCTTTTGTAAAGTCGGTCAGCGTTTTCTAAGGCACTTTCAGAAATTTTGGTTATTTCCCGGTTGAGTAAAACCGATAAATACTGCTGTGCAATCTGCAGAGAAATGTCGTTTTTAATCCTTTCGAGATCAAATTTACTGGCTTCGACTTCGAATTCAGTTTTTCTGATATTTTTTTCGAGTCTTCCGTTGTTGTAAACCAGAATATCGGCGCCTACACTTGCGCTGTTGCTGAAGTTATCGTTTCGGTTGGTATTTCCGAAAACATCGCGACCCTGCCCGAATGATGCGTTATTATTGATGTTACCTGACACGGAAGGCAGATATTGTCGCTTAGCAATTTGCAGCGAATTATCCTGCGTTTTGGTATTTAATGTATTCTGTATCACCTGCAGATTATTTTCCACCGCGTAGTTTACACACTCCTGAAGCGACCATTTCTTCTGGGAAAAAGCTACAAAAGACACAAAACTCAGCAAAAAGACCGCCGTTTTTTTCATAGGAAATTTTAAAGAATAAGACGGTTATTTTATGAATTTGTTACAGTTAAGTCTTCAATTCGTTTATTCTTGAAACAATCGGCATTGAAAAGATTCCGCTTTTTTGCAGATAAGTTTCATAGAAAGTCTTTGCTTTCGCGGCGAATTCAGGGTTGGGATTTTCTTTGTTTTTGAAATAGAACAGGTGCCCGAGAAGCTCAAAATATGGAATATGATGTGCCGTGTCTTTTTCACTTACCATTGCAAGAATTTCTTCGGTTGATTTGTGAGCAAGTTCCTCAAAACTTATTTTAAAGGTATCTCTCATATTGGTATCGAAAACACGTTCGAGTTCAGTAAGATCGCCTTCATTTTTGCCTCCTAAAATCATTTTCGAAAGGAATTCTGAAAACTGTTTAACTATTCTTATGAGGTAATCTTTATCGTGTATCATATTAATTTTTAAGCGAAGAAAATATAAGCCAAAATCACGGAAGTAATGATTCCCACAAGATCTGCTAAAAGCATCGCAGTTACAGTATATCTTGTGTTTTTAATCCCCACCGCACCGAAATATACTGCGATAACGTAGAACGTAGTATCCGAACTTCCCTGAAGTACAGCGGCCAATCTTCCCTGGAAACTGTCTGCTCCGAAAGTCTGCATCGTGTCCACCATCATTCCTCTTGCACCGGAACCTGAAAGCGGTTTTATTAGTGCGGTCGGTAAGCCGTCAACAAACCTCGTGTCGAAACCAAATACCGCCGCTACCCATTTCATGCCATCGATTAAAACATCAAAAACTCCTGAAGTTCTCAGCAGAGAAATTGCGATGAGCATTCCTACCAGATAAGGAATAATTTTCACACAAGTCCAGAATCCTTCTTTCGCTCCGTCAATAAAAGCATCGAAAACATTAATTTTCTTATAAACCGCACCCAGAACAATCGCGAAAAAGATGAGCAGAATAATTCCGTTGCTCAACAGCATGCTGAAATTATCGAGACCTTCTTTTGTAAGGTTTACCAAATAAACAACCAAAAGACCTACAATAACTGATATTCCGCCAACATAGGCGATTACTGCAGGCTGAAAAAGGTTGATCTTCTGATAAATGGAAACAATAATCATTGCTGCCATGGTTGCTGCAAAAGTGGCGATCATACAGGGCAGAAAAATATCTGTTGGTGTAGCCGAACCCATCGATGCACGGATGGCAATGATGGAGACAGGAATTAAGGTTAAACCTCCGGCATGAAGGCACAGGAACATAATCTGCGAATTGCTGGCCCGTTCTTTATCAGGATTTAAAGTTTGCAGACTTTCCATCGCTTTCAGTCCGAACGGGGTTGCGGCATTATCCAAACCTAATAAATTAGCACTGAAATTCAGCAACATATGTCCGAATGAAGGATGGTTTTTCGGAATTTCTGGAAATAATTTGGAGAAAAAAGGCTGTATCAGTCGCGATAATAAATTTATTCCGCCTGCTTTTTCAGCTATACTCATGAAACCCATAAAAAGGGTCATAATCCCAATCAAACCAAGACAGATTTTCACGGCCGTTTCGGAAGTTCCAATTACGCCATCGGTTTCCTGAACCCGGTAGATCTGGACTTCAGATTTTGCAGAATCTGTTTTATAATGAACCCTGTTTTGATCAAAATCCGGGTTGGCGAGCAGCGCATTCTGGATTTCAGGATTCAGTTCAGCCATTTTTTTTGAAGCAATCTGCACCGTGTCTCCACTTTTGCCGACCACCATGTCGTTGTAAATTGCCTTGTAATTATCTGAAAACAAATATTTTATACTTGCAACTATAATGGCGACAATAATAAATGCGCTCCAAATTCTGCTTAAAACCATTGCTGAAAATTTTGTTAAAAATAACTAAAAAGTTTATTCCATAGGTTTTTGGGACAAAATAAGTTCAGGTGAAAATAATATTTACTTTAAAAAAGTTTGAGTTGCTGGTCTTTGCTGCCCGTAAAATTTTCAGTAGAAAGTGGTGTAAATTCTTTATTTGCGAAGAATTTTCTCTTGCCTAAAGCGAAAGTATCGTGAATCATTTCTGCAATATTTCCTTCGCCTTTATAGCGTTCATGAAATCTTTTTTCACCCAGTTTTCCGCCTCTCATGGAGCGGATATGATTCAGGACTTTCTCTGCTCTGTCAGGGAAATGGGCGTTGATCCAGTTGACGAACACGGGTTCTACGGTGTCATTAAGCCTTATCAAAACATATCCGAATTTCTGTGCGCCGGCTTCGGAAATGGTTTTTAAGATTTTCAGACTTTCATCGCTTGTTAAACCTGGAATTACGGGTGCAACCATAACACCGACAGGGATTTTATGTTCGGTTAAAATCTCAATGGCTTTCAGTTTATTTTTTACCGAGGAAGTCCGTGGCTCCATTTTTCTGCGAATCTCTTCGTTGACTGTTGGAATGCTGAAAGAAACCGAAACCAGATTCTGCTCAGACAAAGGTTTTAGAATATCCAAATCTCTTAAAACCAAAGCATTTTTTGTTAAAATTGAAACCGGATGCCGGTAATCGAGGCAAAGTTGAAGAAGTTTTCTGGTGATTTCAAATTCCCGCTCAGCAGGTTGATAACAGTCGGTATTGCCGGAAAGGGTGATTGTTTTTGGAACATAATTTCTTTTCTGAAAAAATTTTTCGAGCAATTCTGGAGCATTTTTTTTCACCATGATTTTGCGTTCGAAATCGGTTCCGGCAGAATATCCCCAAAATTCATGCGTAGGTCTGGCAAAACAGTAAGAGCAGCCGTGTTCGCAGCCCTGATATGGATTAAGGGAATATTCCATCCTCAAATCCGGACTTTTTACTTCATTGACGATTGTTTTGGGGAAAACTTTTGTGAAAACCGTTTTTGTTTTCTGAAAATCTTCTTCTTCAGGTTCAAAAGTGTATCTGTCGAAACGGTTGATTTCGTTTCGCTGCGCACCCTGACCTTTTTTAAAATTTTCAGAAGACATTTTATAATGTTAGATTAATTGTTTTGAGCAAAAGTAAAAGCTTCAGTTGTTAAAATAATGAGTTTATGCCGACACTTTTCCACAAAAAATCCCGAATTCAATGAATCCGGGATCTATGGTGAAAGATTATTTTCTATAGCATTGCTAAAAATTCAACCCCATGATGGCCGTCATCTTTATATTTGTTTTTACTAAAATGGCAGTGGAAATCTGAATAATAATCGTGATAGTCTTTGTGTTTTTTGGCTAAAAATTTTTTAATACCAAAAATTCCTAAACCAACTACCACTCCAAGACCTCCCGCCAATAATATTCCTGTTTCTTTTCTCATACTAAAACTTTTATGGGTGAAGTTAAGCAAATCCTATTCCTTTTTTGTAAGGTTTTATTTTAAAGTTTGTTAATATTTAGATGCTGTACATGAATACAGTTTTAATTTTATAAATTTGAAAAAACTGTTTTAAATGAAGACCAATTCAATTACTATGCTTACAGGAGCGTTGTTTTTTGCCTCCTGTACTACTCAAAAAATGAATAATTCCCTCAATTATCCGGAGACTAAAAAAGTGGAACACACGGATGAGTATTTCGGAACTAAAGTAGAAGATCCTTACCGCTGGTTAGAGGATGACATGGCTGAAGATACCAAAGACTGGGTTCAGCGTGAAGTAGCATTTACCAATAATTACCTTGCAAATATTCCGTTTCGGGAAGAACTGAGATCACAGCTGAAACACATCTGGAATTATGAAAAAATTGGTGCTCCTTTTAAAGAAGGCGATTTTACCTATTTCTATAAAAATGATGGTCTGCAGGCACAATCTGTTCTTTACAGAACCGATAAAAACGGTAAAACTGAAATTTTTCTCGATCCGAATAAATTTTCTGAAAAAGGTACCACTTCGCTTGCCGGAGTTTCATTCAATAAAAATGGAAATCTTGTAGCCTACAGAATTTCCGAAGGTGGAAGCGACTGGAATAAAATCATCATTATGAATGCTTTAACTAAAGAAATCATTGATGAAACGATTGTGGATGTTAAGTTTTCCGGAACTTCCTGGTTGGGTGATGAAGGATTTTATTATTCCAGCTACGACAAACCAAAAGGCAGCGAACTTTCTGCGAAAACAGATACCCACAAAGTATATTTCCATAAACTTGGAACAAAGCAGTCTGCCGACAGGTTAATCATTGGAGGCGAAAATTTCAAACGCAGATACATGGGAATCGGTGTTTCTGATGATGAAAGATTTGAGATTCTGAGCGCTTCGGAAGCGACAAACGGAAACGAACTTTATATTAAAGACCTCAAAAATAAAACAGATTTCATTCCGGTACAGAAAGGATATGATTTCAATACGGACTTTATTGATTCCAAAGGTGATTATATTTATGCATTAACCGATAAAAACGCCCCGAACATGCGTTTGGTGAAATTTAACATCAACAATCCGAATGTTTGGACTGATGTGATTCCTGAAACTGAAAACGTGTTGAGCGTGTCAACAGGGGGCGGATATATTTTTGCAAGATATATGAAAGACGCGGTAACCAGCATGAAACAGTTCGATTACGACGGAAAACTCATCAGAACAATCGACCTTCCGGGAATCGGAACTGCATCTGGATTTGGCGGAAAAGAAAAAGAAAAAGACCTGTATTTTTCATTCACCAACTATATTACCCCCGGAACAATTTATAAATATAATGCCGACAGCGGGAAATCTGAAGTGTATCAAAAGCCAAATGTAAAATTCAATCCTGAAAATTATGTATCGGAGCAGGTATTTTACACTTCGAAAGATGGCACCAAAATTCCGATGATGATCAACTATAAAAAAGGAACAAAACTCGACGGTAAAAACCCAACAATTTTGTATTCTTATGGAGGATTCAACATCAGTCTGCAGCCAGCATTTTCTGTAGTAAACGCAATCTGGATGGAGAATGGTGGAATTTACGCCGTTCCAAACATTCGTGGTGGCGGCGAATACGGTAAAAAATGGCACGATGCAGGAACCAAGATGCAGAAGAAAAACGTGTTTGAAGATTTTATTGCAGCAGGAGAATATCTTCAGCAGAAAGGATATACTTCCAAAGAATACATGGCGCTTTCAGGCCGTTCAAATGGTGGACTTTTAGTGGGAGCTACGATGACGATGCGTCCGGATCTTGCTAAAGTGGCTTTCCCTGGTGTGGGCGTTTTAGATATGCTGCGTTATAATAAATTTACGGCAGGAGCAGGTTGGAGCTACGATTACGGAACAGCCGAAGACAGCAAAGAAATGTTCGAATATTTGAAATCTTATTCACCAGTACATCAGGTTAGAAAAGGAGTTTGTTATCCATCAACCATGATTATTACCAGCGATCACGACGACCGCGTTGTTCCGGCGCACTCTTTTAAATTTGGTGCTGAGCTTCAGGAAAAACAGTCTTGTAATAATCCGGTTTTGGTAAGAATTGAAGTGAATGCGGGCCACGGAGCAGGCAGAAGTACAGATCAGGTCATCGGTGAAAATGCTGATTTATTGAGTTTTGCATTGTATGAAATGGGGATTAAAGGATTAAAAAAATAAAACTTAAAAAAATGATCACTCTAAACTTCCTGAAATTTTCAGGAAGTTTTTTTAGCTATCGAAGCAAAAAATAAATCATTATTTTTACGCAATGAAACAGAATGAAATCTCTGAATTTTATGATGAGTACGTTCAGCGGCAAATAAAAACAGGTGCCAATGAAAGACTTATTTCTCTTTATAAAAGATTGCTGAACGGCGGGTTGAATACCGATTCTAAAGTCCTGGAACTGGGTTGTGGTGTTGGAATTTTCACGAAACTTCTCGCAAAAAAAGTAAAGAACGGAATCATCGAAGCCGTGGATTTAAGCGAAAAAAGTATTGCCGTTGCAAAAAACGAACTGAAACACAAAAAAAACATCCATTTTGATGTCGCTGATGTGGTGAAATATAAACCTGAAAATTCAGGCTTCGATATGATTACTTTAATGGACGTTATCGAACATATTCCTTTGGAGCATCACGCAGAACTTTTTGCAAATTTGGCAGAAATTGCCACGGAAAAAACAAATATTCTTATCAATATTCCGAATCCGCAATATATTGGTTATGCGAGAATTAACCATCCCGAAAGCCTGCAGGTAATTGACCAGGAAGTAGAACTTTTTACCCTGATGCAGCATCTGGAGAAAAACGGTTTAGAACTTGCATATTTCGAGAAGTACGGGATTTGGGAACAGGACGATTATCATTTTATGGTCATCCGGAAAAAGAGAAATTTTGAACTGAAACATCTTTCTGATCAAAGGAACTTCTCCGAAAAAGTATTCCATAAAATTACCACCAAAATAGATGCAGCTAAATACAGATAACTGCAGAAAAACTAATCATTATTAAATTTCCAAAACCCCGAATCTAATTGTTATTTTTGTGGGAGAATAAAAAAATGTCAGATATTATAAAACTTTTGCCGGATCATGTCGCCAACCAAATCGCAGCGGGAGAAGTGGTGCAGCGGCCTGCGTCTATTGTAAAAGAACTTATGGAAAACGCCATTGATGCAGGAGCTACAAAAGTTGAACTCATTGTTCGTGATGCGGGAAAAAATTTAATTCAGGTTGTAGATAATGGCAGCGGAATGAGCGAAACCGATGCCCGACTTGCGTTTGAAAGACACGCGACGTCAAAAATAAGTACCACCGAAGATATTTTCAGGATTTCAACCAAAGGATTCCGTGGTGAAGCGCTGGCTTCTATCGCTGCGGTGGCTCAGGTGGAACTGAAAACCAAAACCCAAGACGCCAAAACCGGAACCAATATTTACATCGAAGGAGGCGGATTTCAGTTTCAGGAACCGATACAGACTGCCGAAGGATCTAACTTTTCAGTAAAAAATCTCTTCTACAACGTTCCGGCGAGACGCAAATTCCTTAAAAACAACAATGTAGAATTCCGTCATATTATTGATGAATTTCAAAGGGTTGCATTGGCTCATGAAAATCTGGATTTCGAGCTTTTTCATAACGATGATATTGTTTTCCGGCTTCGTAAATCGAGTCTGCTGCAGAGAATTGTAGAGATTTTCGGCCGTAAGCTTCATTCTATTTTAATTCCGATTAAAGAAGATTTAGGATGGATAAAACTTCACGGATTTGTTGCAAAACCCGAAGGCGCGAAGAAAGTTCGTGGCGAACAGTTTTTCTTTGTCAACGGAAGGTTTTTCCGCAGTGCTTATTTCAACAAGGCCGTACAGGAAGCATTTGAAGGTCTGCTTTTGCCCGGATATATTCCTACATTTTTCCTTTTTCTGGAGCTTGATCCGGAGAAAGTTGACGTTAATATTCATCCTCAAAAAACCGAGGTGAAATTTGAAGACGAGAATTTAATTTTCGCCTTGGTCCGTTCCACGATTAAAAAATCTTTGGGCATTTATAATGTGGCTCCAAGCCTTGATTTCGACAGGGATGCAAGCATCGATGCATTTGTTCACCAAACCAGTAAAAGCAGCAGTTTCCGCGCACCTGAAATTACAGTAGACCGCGACTATAATCCGTTTTTGGAAGAAAGAGCTTCTGCCGGAGACCGAACCGCCCTTACGGAAATGTATCAGCAGAATATTCCCGCAGAACCTTCTAAAATAAATCTTTTTGAGGATGAAGATTTCGATGAGGATTTAATGAGGCTTCCGAACGGCTACTGGCTTTTCAATAAAGGCGGCAAAACGCTGATGCTCGACCTTGGACGCATGCAGCGTCTGGTGATAAGCGAAAGAAATGCAAAGAAAAAACTCAGCAATGAAAAACATACCTTGCTTTTTTCTCTGGAATATCACATGAATGAAACCGAGAAAAACAAATTCCGTTCAATAAAGAAATTTTTACCTGAACTTGGTTTCGAAATGGTGATTGCGAACGATAATGTGTTGAGAATAGACGCTGTTCCGGAAGGTTTGAAAGAAACCCAGGTCATGAAATTCATGGAGAATCTTTTCGACATTCTGGAGTACAAAACCGAAGAGGAATTCCTTAATTTCTATCAAAACCAGTGGAACAAAATACAAAGCAAATCCCGTTTTGATTTTCTTTATAAAATTGACGCCGAGCAGGTAATACGCGATTTTACCGCACTGGGTTTCCCGGAGTATTTACCCGGCGGGAAAAGATGTTATATAGAAATCCCACTGGATGAATTAAAAAATAAATTTTAAAGCAAATGTTCAATAACATACCCCCCATTACCCGCAATATTATAATCATAAATATCGTCGTATTTATCCTGACTTACGTTTTGCAGACCGACTTGATGTACAGATATTTAGCGGCATTTTATCCTTTCTCCCCGTTTTTCCATTCTTGGCAAATCATTACGCATATGTTTATGCATGGGAGTTTTCTGCATATTCTCTTTAATCTCATGACGCTTTACAGTTTTGGGCCTGTTCTGGAGCAGGTGCTGGGAGACAAAAAATATGTAATCCTTTATTTTGTAAGTGGTTTGGGCGCTTTTTTCCTTTTTAATCTTTGGAATTTTGTGGAAGTTGAGCAGATAAAGTCCAGCCTGCAAAATTTGGGATTCGATTTAGCCGGTTACATGAACGGTGAGAGTGTTTCCTTTAAAGGAAATTCTGAGGCTGTACTCGAGCAGCAGGGACTTGTAAGCAAATTACAGTCGATAATTTCGGTGCCGATGGTGGGTGCGTCAGGAGCAATATTTGGTGTCATTGCCGCTTTTGCAACGTTATATCCAGATGCCAAAATCATGTTAATGTTTATCCCGGTTCCGGTGAAAGTAAAATATCTGATGCCGGTGGTAATCATCGTTTCCATTTATTTAGGAGTTACCGGAAATGCAGGCGGAATTGCACATCTTGCCCATGTTGGTGGAGCTTTAGTTGGTTTTATACTGGCCAAAATCTGGAAAAAACACCTTTACCGTTTTAATTAAGCTGAGTTTTTGTGAAAATATTCCGTTTTTTACTCACACTTTTTCACCTGGTCATTATTGTTCTTTTGTTGGGAACATTATTGAATGATTACATTCCGCCTCGGGTTTTTCCGTGGGTGAATATGCTTTCACTCAGTTTTCCGGTATTAATGATTCTGAATGTTTTACTCTGCGTATTTTGGCTCGTGCTCTGGAAAAAACGGGTGTTTTTATTTTTACTGCTTAGTTTATTTTTAATCAACCCAACCAGAAGATGGCTGAATTACAGTGACACAGCTCACGAAAAAGCCAATTTAAAAATCGTTTCAGTTAATATAAAAGGAGGAACACTTTTCGGCTATCAAAAGGTTTATGATTACCTGAAAACTACGGATGCAGATATTATTTTAGCCCAGGAATATGCAAGCGAATTCAAAGTTCCAGGTTATGAGCACAGAACGGATGCTTACGAAATCGTAGCATTAAACTCAAAAATTAAAATCCTTGAACAAGGTAAAATTGCAACGGTAGGAAACGGAAATTCTTTTTTTGCCGATGTGGAAGTCAACGGGAAAAAAATCCGGTTGATTAATGTTTATCTGAGTCCTTTTTCTTTTGAAAAAGGCAAAGTGAAACCTTCTGAAGACCTGGATAAAAACAAACTCAAGTTGAGATACGTTATAAGAAAGCTGGTCCCTACATTCAAAAATCATCAGGATGAAGTTGCTGATGTTCAGCGTGCGGTTTCAGAATCGCCTTATCCGGTAATTTTGGCGGGAGATTTCAATGCTGTTCCAAATTCCTATGAATATTATCAAATCGGTAAAAACCTGAAAGATGTTTTCGTAGAAACGGGTAGTGGCAGCTCAACAAGTTTTCACGACTATAAATTCCCGATCCGGATTGATTATGTGTTCTGTTCGCCGGAATTAAAGCCCATCAGTTACAAAGTAGACCGATCCGCGAAAGTTTCAGATCACTTTCCTGTAATTACAGAATTCAAAATTGATTAAAATGAAGAGTTTTATATTATCTGTATTTTTTCTATCGCTGTTTTCCTGCGGAAAAGAAGCGGTTCAAACGGTTCCTGTGGAAAAAGAAATTGTCACTGTTCCTTATGATACCACAGCCGTAGATTCTTTTTCGGTGGGTGCAACTTCCGTGGATGTGGCCAGGCGGATAAAAATTTCGTCGCTAAAATATCAGGATTCTCTGAAAAAAACAGCGCTTAAATTGGAAGAAGAAAAATTGCTGAATGAAGCCAAAGAAGAAAAAGAAAAAGCCGAAAACAAACTGGCTGAAGAAAAGAAAAAACTGGATGCTGAGAAGGCTAAAAGACAAAAACAGAATGCTCCAACAGAAAATCTACCTTCTGAAACACCAAATCAACCATAATTTTTTTTAAATTTAAACCTTACAAATCACCTAATTATGAAAAAATATTTTTTAACCGCAGCAGTATTCTCATTAATGTTGATGAGCTGCAAACAATCGGAAACAAAGGTCGAAACTACCGAGAATCCCGACGGAAGTGTATCCACTACAACTATAGAAACAGAAAAGTCTACGGCGTTGGATTCTGCAACCATCAATGCAACGGTAGGCAAAGCCAAAGAAAAATTAAATGCGGCAGGCGAAAAAATTGATGAGGCTGCCGAACATGCAGGAACACAACTCAAAAAAGCTGGTGAAGATGTAAAAGATGCCGCCGCAAAAGGTGCTGAAAAAGTAGAAGATGGCGCCGAAAAAGTAAAAGAAGATCTGAAAAAGTAAATAAAAAATCCGCTGAATACAGCGGATTTTTTTATTGGTTCATTTGCAGCAAAGGTTCTATATATTCTCTGTTGTTGCTTAACCGTGGAACTTTGTTCTGTCCGCCAAGCTTTCCGCGGGACGACATCCAGTTATAAAAAAGCTGAGGTTTTGCGATATGCACGATCGGCTTTTTTAAGGTCATATTATTATAGCGTTTGGCTTCGTAGTCGGAGTTTACAGATTTAAGGTAATTATCGAAAACTTCGGTGAAGCGCTCCAGATCCTCAGGTTCCTGGGTGAATTCGAAAATCCATTCGTGGGCGCCGCTCTCGCCGTCTTTCATGAATACCGGAGCGCCCGTAAAATCGGTAACTGAACAATTGGTTATTTCGCAGGCTTTGGCTAATGCAGTTTCTACATTGTCGATCATCAGTTCTTCACCAAATGCGTTGATGTAATGTTTTGTTCTTCCAGAAATTTTAATGCGGAATGGCTGCAGCGAGGTAAATTTTACAGTGTCGCCAATCAGATAGCGCCACAACCCGCTGTTGGTGGTAATTACAACCGCATAATTTTTACCGATTTCAACTTCCTGCAATGGGATGGCCTCTAAATTATCGGGATTAAATTTATCCATCGGAATAAATTCATAGAAAATTCCATAATCAAGCATCAAAAGCATTTCGTCACTGCCTGGCTGATCCTGAATGGCAAAAAAACCTTCGGAAGCGTTGTATATTTCGTAATAATTAATGTCTTTACCGATAATTTTTCTATACTGTTCTCGATAAGGTGTAAAACTGATGCCACCATGAAAAAACACTTCAAGATTGGGCCATATTTCAGAAATCGTTTGTTTTCCTGTATCTGCTAAGGTACGTTGCAGCAAAACCATCATCCAGCTTGGCACGCCGGTCATGCTCCCTACATCTTCATTTTTCACTTCAGAAATAATCGCTTTCAATTTACTTTCCCATTCCGACATTAAAGAGACTTTTTTGCTTGGCGTCGTGGTAATTTCCACCCAGAACGGGAGGTTTTCAATCATAATTGCCGAGAGGTCGCCAAATTTTGTATTGAAATCTTCATACAGTTCTGAACTTCCGCCAAGTCTTAAATTCTTGTTTGAAAAGAGTGAATTTTCAGGATGATTATTCGCGTAGATGGAAAGTAAATCTTTCCCGGCCTTGAAATGGCAGTCTTCTAAGCTTTCTTCAGAAATCGGAATAAATTTGCTCTTCGCATTGGTGGTTCCCGAAGATTTTGCAAACTTGCGGATATATCCGGGCCAGAAAACATCGGGTTGTCCCTGTCGTGCTCTTTCAATATAAGGTTCGAAATCTTCGTAAGTAACGATGGGAACATTTTTGCAGAAATCTTCGTAGCTGGAAATAGAGCTGAAGCCGTGAATCTTCCCATAATCCGTATTCTCTGCGTGATAAAGCTGAGAGAATAAGACGCCGTTTTGCGTTTCGATAGGGTGATTGATGAAATTCTGGATCTGATCGATCCTCTGGCGGATAAACCAGTTTACAACGGTATTAAAAAGCGCTTTTGTTGCCATTGATACAAATATAATATATTTCCTACAAAGTTGCTATGCCGGTTTTTCATAAAAAAAATTCCGCCAATAAAGCGGAATTCCAGTTGTAACTAAATATTTCTTTTAGCAATATTCGTCATAAGCAGCCTGAAGGTTGGCAGCAATGGCCCCGGCAGGATTTCCTTCGATATGATGTCTTTCAAGCATGTGAACCAACTCTCCATCTTTGAAAAGCGCTACACATGGCGAACTTGGCGGGAACGGTGCCAGGAATTTTCTTGCTTCTGCTACCGCATCTTTATC
Organism: Kaistella yananensis; assembly: GCF_026107505.2. NCBI lineage: Bacteria > Pseudomonadati > Bacteroidota > Flavobacteriia > Flavobacteriales > Weeksellaceae > Kaistella > Kaistella yananensis. Next base: position 336,599 of record NZ_JAPCHZ010000002.1, read on the forward strand.
GAAACCTGCAAAAACAGTGGTTAACTGATCTGGTTTTTTATCTCCTGTTAAAGAAAAAATCACCCCCGGTCTTGCTGCTCCTGCTGCGCACCCGCAAACAGAGTTAATCATCAAAAGGGTAGTACCTTCTTTTTTAATTGCGTTAGCTACTTCTTCAGGAGTGGTTAAATCCTGGAATCCTTTATCGGTAAGCTCAGCCTTCATCGGCATTACTAATTCTTCTGGATACATATAAAAAATTATTTATGGTTAAAATTGAGACTTTTCTCACTGCAAATTTAATGAATTTCGTGCACTAAATTTCATTCATAATGAGCATCAAAATCATTCCGAAAATCAATTTTTGTCTTTTTGTCATAAAAAACCCGGCGCATTACATACGCCGGGCTTCAATCAAATCGATATGCAAAGGTTGAATATCCGTTGTTTTTAGGAGAGTAATTTCTTAGCCATTTCGGAAATGCTTTTTCCGTCACTTTTTCCTGTAAGCGCCTTACTGGCAACTCCCATTACTTTTCCCAGGTCTTTGGCGCTTTGTGCACCGGTTTCGGCAATGATTTTTTTCATTTCCCTTTCTAGTTCTTCCGCAGAAAGCTGCTTGGGAAGAAATTTTTCGATCACTTTCATCTGTGCTTCTTCCACTTCTGCAAGATCAGTCCTGTTCTGTGCAGTAAACTGTTCGTAAGAATCTTTGCGCTGCTTTATCATGCGCTGTAGAATAGCAATTTCCTGTTCCGGCGAAACTTCGGCGCCTTTGGCCTCGGTTTTTAGTAACATGATCTGAGATTTTACGGCACGCAGAGAATCGAGTGCTACTTTGTCTTTATCTTTCATGGCGGTTTTTATCGCCTCGCTGATGGTAAGTTCCAAGCTCATAATTAATCTACGTCTTTGTTTAGAAATCTGTTTTCGCGAACCTGCATTCTACCGTTGTTTTCTGCAAGAAAGTTATTTATTTTCTGTTCAGAAGCATTACCGTTTTCAATGGTAATATTTTTTCTGCGGAAGGCCGGAACTGTTTCAAAATCGTTTTCAGATTCTGTCGTCTGGTATCTGGAGTTGAATTCCCGGAGTTTGTTTCTTCTTTCAATAATTTTATCATTCGGAGCGACTTTACTGATGAAGGTAAAATCATCAGAAGTTTCCAATTTTGTAGTCTGCTGTGGCTCTTCTATGGTTTGCTGCACCTTAATTTCGGTTTTCTGAACCGGCTGTTCCTTGATTTCTGCTTTAGGTTGTGGTGTCTCAACTTTCGGCTCCTCAATCGGTTCGTTTACGAAAAAACTGAATTCCATTGGTTTTTCTTCAGTAAATGAAGTGTTGTTGGTTTCAGGTGCTTTTTCGGTCGGTGTATCTTCAGTTTCAAATTTGAAAGAAACGGATTCGGTCACTTCATACTGATCTTCGAAAGAAAATAAATCCAGTTCCTGTGGCTCGTTGATGTTGAAAGTCTGATCTGGTTTGGATTCTTCATTCAGGTCGAAGAAACGCATTTCGGTGGCCGTATCATTTTCAACGGCGGTTTTTTTCTCGGCAGATTTTGCAGAGAACTGTGGCGTCTGGAAATCGTCTTCATCATCTAAAACGAAAAGGCTCTTTCTGGTAAAATCTTCTCTTGTAATCTCTTCTTTTTCAGCTTTTTGTTTGAAAGGAGATTCTGGTTTTGAAGGCGCCGCCATGGTATCGGTAAGAGAAAATTTAATTTTTTCTGAAGTGCCTGAATGTTTCTGGTGATCTTTAGCAAATCCTGTTGCGATAACAAGAACGCTTACTGCATCGCCCAATTCCTCGTCGGTTCCTACCCCGAAAATAATATCAGCGGTATTACCTGCTTCTTTCTGAATATGATCCATAATTACGCCGATTTCGTCCATGGTTACTTCTTCGGAGCCACTTCTGATCAAGAGAAGAACATTTTTCGCGCCTGTAATTTTGTTATCGTTCAACAACGGAGAATCGAGGGCTTTTTTCACGGCTTCTTCGGCTTTGTTTTCGCCGGAAGCAATACCGTTTGACATTAATGCTGTTCCTGAATTCTGCAGGACGGATTTAGCGTCACGGAAGTCGATGTTTACATCGAAATAACCTGTAATTACTTCTGCCATTCCTTTTGCAGCGTTGGTCAACACTTCGTCGGCTTTGGAGAATCCTGATTTGAAACCAAGATTTCCGTACTGCTGGCGCAGTTTATCGTTGTTGATAACGATAAGGGAATCCACGTTATTTCTAAGTTTTTCTAAACCTAAATCGGCTTGCTCCAGTCTTCTTTTTCCTTCAAAACTAAAAGGTACGGTAACGATTCCTACAGTTAGAATTCCCATGTCTTTCGCCACTTTTGCAATTACAGGAGCCGCACCTGTACCGGTTCCACCACCCATTCCGGCGGTAATGAAAACCATTTTCGTGTTTTGTCCCATTGAAGCTTTAATGTCTTCAATGCTTTCAATCGCTGCTTTTTCACCTACTTCAGGATCTGCTCCCGCGCCCAAACCTTCAGTAATGGTTACCCCAAGCTGAACTTTGTTGGCAACCGGGTTGTTATCCAAAGTCTGGGAATCGGTGTTGCAGATTACAAAATCTACCCCGTGAATCCCTCTTTCGTACATGTGTTTCAATGCGTTGTTTCCGCCGCCGCCAACTCCGATAACCTTTATAATTGATGAATTTCCCTTTGGCAAATCAAATGAGAATCCTGGTGTGTTCATATTTTCCATAGTATTTGTATTTTTTAGTTATTCAACTTCTTCAAAGAATTTTTTTACGCTTTCCATAATTTTTTGACCGATGGTGAGCTTGTTGCGTCTTTTTTCTCCAGACTCTGCAATCACCTGTTCTTCTGTTCTGAATTCAGGAGTTTCGGTAATTTGTGCTGAAGTTTCGTCTTTTGCAGGGACTTCATTAACAACTTCTTCCGGTTTCGGCTGTTCAGGGCTGTATTTCTTATCGCGGATTTTTAAACTTTCCATTAAAAGACCTATGGAAGTTGCGTATTCCGGACCTTTAAGAAACTGGTTTTTGTCGTTGGCCACATATTCATTAGAAAACCCGATACGGCTGTCGAAACCTGTGGTATAGTTTGCGAGTTGTCTAAGGTTTTTAAGGTTGGAGCCGCCACCTGTTAAAACGATGCCTGCGATGAGTTTTTTCTTCTGCTCAAAAGCGCCATAAGCTTTCAGTTCGGTATTTACCATTTCTAAGATTTCCTCAACCCTCGCATTTACTACATGCGCCAAAGTTTTCAGCGAAATCTCCTTATCAGGTCTGCCGTGAAGCCCAGGAATGGTAACGAATGTGCTGTCTTTTTCCATTTCCGGCATTGCAGAGCCGAATTTTACTTTCAGTTGTTCTGCATGTTTTTCGATGATTGAACAGCCTTCTTTAATATCATCGGTAATAATTCCGCCTCCGTAAGGAATTACACAGGTATGACGAATGATATTGTCTTTGAAGATTGCGATATCAGTAGTTCCACCGCCAATGTCTACAATAGCCACACCCGCTTCTTTTTCTTCTTTAGTCAATACAGATTCGGAAGAAGCGAGAGGTTCGAGGGTTAAGGATTCCATTTCCAGGCCAGCTTCACGAACGCATCTTGCGATATTTCTGATGCTTCCCATTTGGCCAACAACAACGTGGAAGTTGGCTTCCAGACGTTTGCCGTGCATGCCGATGGGTTCCTGGATTTCTCCCTCAGAATCAACCTTATATTCCTGGGGAAGAACGTGAATAATTTCCTCACCCGGAAGCATTACCAGTTTTTTAACCTGTTCTTTCAGTTTTTCGATATCGTCTTCCGTGATATACTGATCGGGATTATCCCTCATGATATAATCTGAATGCTGTAATGACCGGATGTGTTTGCCGGCAATACCAACTGTAACTTTGTGAATAGCTACGCCTGAACTGGCTTGCGCCTCGGCTACGGCAGTTTTGATGGACTGTATGGTCTGGGAAATATTGTTCACAATTCCTTTATGAACGCCCAGGCTTTTCGCCTTTCCAACGCCGAGAATCTCAATTTTACCGTGGGCATTTCTTCTACCGACAATCGCCACAATCTTTGTGGTTCCGATGTCGAGGCCTACTGAATACTCGTGATTTTTCATTGATATGTCGATTTGATTTTTTACTCTATTTTAACTTTTGTTTTGGGCTTTGCAGCCGATTTCGAAGTGGCAGTTTTAGGCTTGGAAGTCTCTTTCTTTGCCGTTGTTTTTACTTCTGTTTTGGGTTTTGAAACGCTGACTTTAGGCTTCTCCTTTGGTTTTGTTTCCGGTTTTTTGGCGGCAGGCTGCAGAGATTCTTTTTTAATTGAATTTGCTGCTGAAGGCGCTTTCGCCAATTCTTTGCTGCCCACCTTCATCATACTGTCGTTTTCTTTGAAATACGGATTCAGCGTGGTAACGATCTGGTTATCGTACTTTACCGATATCTTTGTGTATTTCTCCGGTTCCTGATAAACAAGGTGTTTCTCCACGAAGGTTTTAAAACCTTTAACCTTCAGATTTATATTTTCCAGATTACCTATTTCTACCTTATAATTTCCCTGGCTGGTAAGTAAATTATAATTTTCTTTTTCTTTGGAAATGCCGATGAAATATTTTTTACTGAATTCGTCGCGGTCGATTTTGTCGACCAGTTCAGCCAGTTTTATATATTCAGATTTATCAACGTCGCCGGTAACCAACATGCAGGGGAACGAATAATTTTTGGAGATTGGAAATTCTGTTCCCTTTCCGTCCACATAAAAGTCATTTCCGTTTTTGTTCAGCCGGAACGCGGGGACTCTCTGCTTAATATCCAGATGCAGGTTGCCGTTCAAATTCAAATATACATTGGCACTGTCAACCGCCGGTAACTGGTTGAGTTTTTTCTCTAATTCCGGGATGTTGATGTCGCCTATTCGTTTTTCAGGATTCGATTTCTTTACGATTTCCCTGATGTCTTTTTCATCAATAAAATAAACCGGATGTTTGGTTTGGATCAGATTAACCGAAACTTTTTCCATGGATTTATTATTGAATCTTTTCAACGAAAAACTAAGCAGAAATCCGAAAATGATTACTGTTATTAATATTTTTAATATTCTGAATTTGTTTTTCACTGTTTAATTCTAAACTATTTTTTTATTTGCCCGAAAGCCATTCTACAATTCCGTCGTATAAAGTGTCGATATTTCCGGCTCCTACTGTTAATAAAACATCGAAATTTTTTTCTTTAATCCTGCTGAAAGCATCTTCTAAATTCGAAACTTCGCGAGTTTCCAAATTTATTTTTTCCGACAGCCAGGATGAGGTCACTCCTTCAAAATTTTCCTGTAATTCCCGCGCCGGATATATATCCAGCAGAATAAGTTCATCAGCTTTATCTAAACTTTCTGCAAAACCATCCGCAAAATCTCGAGTTCTGCTGAAGAGATGCGGCTGGAAAACCACCAAAAGTTTTTTCTCCGGGTAAAAGGTTTTGATGGAACCAATTACCGCGTTGAGTTCTGTGGGATGATGCGCGTAATCGTCGATATAAATTTTTCCGTTTTCGAAACGGTGTTTGGTATACCGTCTTTTAATTCCTTTAAAATTGGCAATTCCCTGTTTTAAAGTTTCGAAATCAACGCCTAAATTATGAAGGATCGCAATAGCAACCGTCGCGTTTTCTACATTGTGAATTCCCGGAATTTCCCATTCGAAATCATTAATCTCTTCGGTTGGCGTGTGAAAATCGAAATATATTTTATCGCCGATTTCGCGGATATTGTCGGAATAATAATCAGCTTCCTCATTCACCGCATAGCTTTTGGCATTTCTGCCGATATTGATTCCTTTTCTTACAAAAAGCTGATTATCTGCCGGAACCAGAGTTGCAAAATCTTTAAATCCCTGTTCAATCGTCGCTTTATCACCATAAATATCAAGATGATCAGCGTCTGTTGAAGTAATTACCGCCCAGTCCGGAGAAAGGTTGAGGAAACTTCTGTCGTATTCGTCGGCTTCAACAACCGATATGTCACTTCCGTTGTATAGGAAATTTGATTTGAAATTCTCTGCAATTCCACCTAAAAAAGCTGAAAACGAAAGATTGGCTTCTTTACAGAGATGCGCTACTAAGGAAGAGGTTGTGGTTTTTCCGTGCGTTCCTGCAACGGCGATACACGCGGTATTTTCAGTAATTAAACCCAGAACTTTCGCTCTCTTCAGCACCGTGAATCCATGACCGTTGAAATGGTTCAAAATTTCGAGCTTTTTAATGGCCGGTGTGAAAATTACGAGCGTATTTTCCGGATTTAAATGCTTAGTTTCCTCAGAAACAACATCTTCAAAAATAATATCAATTCCTTCTGAGATTAAAGCAGACGTAATTTTTGTCGCGGTTTTATCGTAACCCATCACTTTTCTTCCGGATGCATTGAAATAACGCGCCAAAGCGCTCATTCCGATGCCGCCGATGCCTACAAAGTAGAAGTTTTGATATGTTGATAAAGCTTTCATCTCGCTTAGAATTTGATGTTTAAAGTGGATAAGGTTTCAGTTACAATTTCCTGCGCTGCATTGGGTTTCGCGAAGAAATCCAGGTTTGCTGACATTTCCTTCCTCAGGTTTTCGCTTTCGCAGATTTCCATGAGTGTAGGCCAGAATTTCTCCTTCATTTCTGTGTCTTTCACCATTCTGGCTGCATTTTTTTCTACCAGAGTCATCGCATTTTTAGTTTGATGATCTTCCGCCGCAAAAGGAAATGGAACCAGAAGCACCGGTTTTTTTGCAACTGCCAGTTCAGAGATTGCAATGGCGCCGGCTCTTGACACGATAATATCTGCTGCAGAATAGGCAAGCTCCATGTTTTTAATAAACTCAATAATCTGAATGTTTCTGTTCTGTTTGGATTCTGTTTCGGCTAAGATATTTTGGTAATCGTTTTTTCCGGTTTGCCAGATCAACTGATAATCTTTTTCTATGATTTCATCTAAATGTTCTTTCCACGCGTTATTCAGCGTTCGGGAGCCTAAGGAACCGCCTACGGAAAGGATGGTGAGTTTATTTTTTTCTAAACCTGATTTTTCTTTGGCGGCATCACTTTCAATTAAATCGGTAATAATATTTTTACGGATGGGATTTCCCAGAAAATATGTTTTCGTTCCGTGGAAAAATTTCTCCATATTCGGATATGCTGTGAATACTGCTTTCGCACGCTTTGCCAGAAAAGTATTGGTCTTTCCTGGAAGCGAATTCTGTTCCTGCACAAAAATGGGAACGCCCAGTGCAGAGGCCATAAATAATGCAGGTCCGCTTGCAAAACCGCCGGTTCCTACTGTAAAATCTGGTTTGAATTCTTTAACTGTTTTCCTTGCTTTTGCCAGACTGGAAACAACTTTGAGCGGCAAGCCGATATTTTTAATAAGATTGCCTCTGTCGAATCCTGCGATATTTAAACCTGTGATTTTATAGCCCGCCTGTGGAACTTTTTCCATTTCCATTTTTCCGTTGGCTCCGATAAACAGAAATTCAGCATCCGGAAATCTTTTTCTGATTTCATCGGCAATAGCGATGGCCGGGAAGATGTGTCCACCTGTTCCGCCGCCGCTCATTAAAACTTTTAACTTTCTGTTCATCTTTTTAAAACCGTAATTTTATGCGATATCATTGATCTCTTCGATATCCTGTTTTTTGCCCATTCCTTCTTCATCATATACCTGTATTCTGGAGCTTACATTTAAAATAATCCCTAACTGAAGGTAGGTCACCAGCATCGATGTTCCACCATAACTAATCAACGGCAAAGGCTGCCCAGTCACCGGAATCAGGTTTACTGCGACTGCAATGTTTACCGATAACTGCACAAAAATCATGATGCCAAGGCTCAGCACAAGTAAACTGCCGAAAAACGCCGGCATTTTACTGGCAATCATCACGATTCTGATGATCATGATGAGATAGAGTGAAATAAGTACCAAAGCGCCGATAAATCCATATTCCTCAACAATAATCGCAAAAATAAAGTCGGAGGCAGATTGTGGCAGCATTTGCTTCAGTGCACTTTTTCCAGGTCCCATTCCTGCAATTCCACCGTGAACGATGGCGGCTTTCGCTTGCATTACCTGATAATTTTTGGCTTTGTCGATTTCGTTTTCCAGCTGATTTTCCTTTTTGGAATTCATGAAAACTTCTACACGGCTCATCCAGGTATGTACCCTGTTGTTCTCAATCAAATCAGTTTTCAGTGCGACAAACATGAAAATCCCAATAGCCAGTGAAGCGATTCCGACAAATCCGAAAATGTATTTTTTACTGAGCTGCCCTATAAGCATTACCGCCAGTGAAACGATGAGGATCATTAAAGCTGTAGATCCGTTATCCTTTGCTACCAAGCCAAATACGAGAAGAACCGGCCCGAAAATAAATAGAATATTTTCCCAGGTGTGGCGCTCTCTTTTAATTTTTTTGGTTAAATATCTGCACAGGTAAATGATAAGCAACAGATAAGCAAACGACGACGGCTGGAAGGAAATCGGCGTACCAGGGATTTTCAGCCAACGTGAGGCTGAAGCACCATCAATAGTTTGGCCTGCAAACATCGTTAATCCAAGCAGGAGAATCATGATGGCCAATAAAATACTGCTCAGTTTACCGATGTGTTCGTATTTTACTACTCCAACGCCACGCATGATCGCCAGACCCAGCACTACAAAGAATGTGTGCTTAATTAAATGCGAAGTCGTGGTGCCGCTGTTTACAATATATTCCAGATTCGAACTTGCGGAATAGACAGGGAACACCGAAAAGAACGAAATCAGTAAGATTACGCTCCAAAGGACTTTGTCGCCTTTCAATAATTCGAATTTGTTTTCTGTTTCCTGCATTTGTACGGCCCGTTTTGGGTGTTATTTTAAAACTTCTTTTTTAAATTTATTTCCGCGGTCTTCATAATTTTCGAATAAATCGAAACTTGCACAACATGGTGAAAGCAATACGGTGTCGCCGCTTTTTGAAAGAGATTTTGCTGTTTTCACAGCGTCTTCCATGCTGGATGTACTGTAGATTAATTCTTTCTTTTCTTTGAAAAAATCGATGATTTTTTGGTTGTCGAGCCCTAAACAGACAATTGCTTTTACCTTGCGTTTTACCAGATCTTCGATTTCGGTGTAGTCGTTTCCTTTATCTGTACCACCAACAATCCATACGGTAGGCTGTTTCATGCTTTCCAACGCATAATAGGTCGCATTTACATTGGTAGCTTTGCTGTCGTTGATAAACCTTACGCCGTTAATTTCGGCTACCTGCTCCAACCGGTGTTCTACTGCCTGGAATGTGGTTAAGGAATTCCGGATGCTCTCATTGCTTATTTTAAGTATTTTACCAGCGATTGAAGCTGCCAAGCTGTTGGCAACATTATGGTTTCCTACCAATGCCAATTCATCGATTTTCATTGAAAATTCATCGTGAAGTTTTACCACCATTTTATCTTCGGTGAGATAACCGCCTTCTTTGAGTTTTTCTTTCAGTGAAAAAGGAATCATTTTGGCTTTTATCTCGAGTTTTTCGAGAAGATTCATGCTCATTTCATCATCTTTGTTATAGATGAAGAAATTATCATTCTCCTGATTCTCAGCAATTCTGAATTTTGCCAAAGCGTATTCTTCGTAATTGTAATTGTACTGATCCAGGTGATCCTGACTCAAATTCAACAACAGGGAAATATAAGGCCTGAAATTCTGGATATCGTCGAGCTGAAAAGAACTTACTTCCAGAACGTAATAATCAAAATTTTCATCAGCAACCTGTTTTGCAAAACTTTTACCAATATTTCCTCCAAGTCCAACTTTTAAATCGTCATTTTTCAGAATATGGTAAATCAGAGACGTTGTTGTTGTTTTGCCGTTGCTTCCGGTAATTGCGATGATTTTGGCATCAGTAAATTCAGAAGCAAATTCAATTTCAGAGGAAAGCCGGATTCCTTTTTTGTTGATTTTCGAAATGATCTCAGCTTTTTTAGGAATTCCCGGTGATTTTATGATCCAGTTGGCTGCAAGAATTCTATCTTCATCGTGCTTTCCTTCTTCATATTCAATGCCGGCATCGAGCAAAAGCTTTTTGTAGTCTTCCTTAATCAGACCTTTGTCTGAAAGAAAAACCTCCAAGCCTTTTTTCTTCGCTAAGTATGCTGCACCAAAGCCGCTTTCTCCGCCTCCTAAAACAACTATTTTCATTTTTTTGTTTTTTATTGACAAGTCACCCTGTCACTATCTCACTTTTAAAGTAATTAAACAGATAATCGCAAATAGAACCCCGATAATGATCATTCGGTTCACGATTTTGCTCTCGTGATAACCTTCTTTTTGGTAATGATGGTGGAGGGGCGACATTTTGAAAAGTCTGTTATTCTGGGCATACTCGAGCCCATATTTTCTTTTTCTGTATTTGAAAACTGCCACCTGAAGCATCACAGAAATATTTTCGACAACGAAAATACCGCATAGCACTGGGATCATAAGCTCTTTTCTCAGGATAATGGCTAAAACAGCAATTATGCCGCCCAGCATTAAACTGCCTGTGTCGCCCATAAATACCTGAGCCGGATAGGTATTGTACCAGAAAAAACCAATCACCGCACCCACGAGGGCCAGAGCGAAAATGGTAGCTTCACCCATATTCGGGAGGAACATAATATTGAGGTAGTCTGCAAAAATAATATTCCCGGAAATGTAGGCAAAAAAGGCCAGTGTAAGCAGGATGACGACACTTGTTCCCGCAGCAAGTCCATCGATGCCATCTGTAATATTGGCGCCGTTGGAAACCGCAGTTACTATGAAAATTACCATTGGAATAAATACGATCCAGGCCCATTCGTGGGCATCTTCAGGACTCATCCAGAAGAGTATTCCGCTGTAGTCGAATTCATTATTTTTAACGAAAGGTACTGTGGAAACGGTAGCTTTTTCCGTGGGCATGAAGTTTTTTTCGATGTTATTACGGTTGATTTCTTTGGCGTCAGCATATTTTCTTTTTACCGTAACATCGGGATGAAAATACATGAGCACTCCCACGATCAATCCCAAACCAACCTGCCCGATCACTTTGAATTTTCCGCTTAAGCCATCTTTATTTTTCTTTATTTTCTTCAGATAATCATCAATGAAACCTATAACGCCCATCCACACCACCGAAACGATGAGTAATAGAATGTAAATGTTCATTATTTTGGTGAAGAGCAAAACCGGAATCAGAGTAGCCAGAATGATGATGAGCCCTCCCATTGTTGGCGTGCCTTCTTTTTGCTTCTGTCCTTCTAAACCCAGATCACGAACCAGTTCCCCCATCTGCTGTTTGCGGAGGTAATTGATGATTTTTTTTCCGTAAACCAAAGCGATAATTAGTGACAGCAAAACCGCCATTCCTGCACGGAAAGAAATAAATCTGAACATACCGAGTCCCGGAACGTGAACCCCGATGCTGGTAAAATATTCGTAGAGATAGTATAACATTTTCTTTGGTTTTCGGTTAATAATTTAATTCTCGCAAATTATTTCGACATTAATTTTGCGAGTTCCATAATGGTTTCTTTATCATCAAAATGATGTTTTACGCCATTGATTTCCTGATAATCTTCGTGCCCTTTTCCGGCAAGAAGGATGATGTCTCTCGGTTCCGCAAATTTAATCGCCATTTTTATGGCTTCTTTACGGTCGGGAATCGAGGTGTATTTGCTGAAATTCTGCGGTTCCACACCTGCTTCAATTTCTTTGATAATTGCCGCCGGATCTTCAGTTCTTGGATTATCGCTTGTGATGATGGCCAGCGTTGATTTTCTTGTTGCAATTTTGCCCATTTCGGGACGTTTTGCATGATCACGGTCACCGCCACAGCCGAAAATCGTAATAAGTCTTTCGTTTTTTGTGCGGATATCGTTGATGGAATCTAAAATATTTTCGAGTGCGTCGGGCGTGTGCGCATAGTCGATAACAAAGAAAATTCCGCTGTCGGATTTCAGGGTTTCGAAACGTCCCTTTACTTTTTTCAGCGTTGAGATGGCTTTCAGTATATCTTCTTCATGAAAACCGCTTTCGATGGCAACTGCATAAGCCAGGAGCAGGTTGTAAACATTGAATTTCCCGGTCAAGGTGGTCCAGAATTCTCTACCGCCAAAATTCAACAGCATCCCATTGAAATCTGCTTCCAGAATTCTGCCGTGGTAATTTGCCATGGTCTTCAACGCGTAAGTTTTTTGCGTTGCTTTTGTATTCTGAAGCATCACAGTTCCGTTTTTGTCATCAATGTTGGTGATGGCAATGGCTTCCGGATTCAGTTCATCAAAAAACCTTTTTTTGGTTTTGAGGTATTCGCTGAAGGTTTTATGATAGTCTAAATGATCGTGAGAAATATTGGTAAATCCAGCAATTTTAAAATTCAGACCTTCAGTTCTGTTCTGGTGAATTCCGTGCGAAGAAACTTCCATAAAGGCATATTCACAGCTCATTTCAACAGCTTTTGCCAGCAATTGATTTAAGCGTACAACATCGGGCGTGGTGTGCGTTGACGGAATGATTTCGTCTGCAATTCGGTATTCAACCGTCGAAATTAAAGCAGATTTAAATCCTAAATTCTTGAAAATATCGAACAAAAGGGTAGTAACCGAAGTTTTCCCGTTCGTGCCTGTAATTCCAATTAAACTGAGTTTTTCTGAAGGATTTCCGTAAAAATTTGAAGCCAGCTGACCCAAAGTTTTCGAAGCATCTTTCACCTGAATGTAAGTGATTTCTGGATAAAGATTCTCTGGCAGAACTTCGCAAACAATCGCTATGGCACCTTTTGCGATGGCCGCATCAATAAAAGAATGTCCGTCGGAAACCGTTCCTCTCACAGCCACATACAGTGAATCTTCCACAGCTTTACGGCTGTCGAAAATGATTTCCGAAATCTCCGGGTTTTTACGTCCGGAAATTTCAAGTACTGGGATTCTGTTCAATAATGCTTCTAGATTCATTTTATATTTCAGGGACAAGCAGTGCAGCCTGTTCCAATTTTTTTAATTCTGTAAACTCAGGTAAATTCTTTGGTTTTTCTTAATCGTGGTGCCTTCCAGCGGAAACTGTTCTTTAATGCGTCCAACGCCTTTGTAATCAACTCTATAGCCTTGGTTTTCAAGTTGGGGAATTACGTTTTTCCCGATGAGTCCTACCACTTTCGGCATCTGTTTACCTGTGACAGCGATTTTTTCGGTTCGTTCTACCATTTTGCTGAGATCAACTTTTTTGTCAACCAGCATTTCTCTTTCAATATTTTGCGGCGTTTTCAGGAAGGTTTTTCCTGCAATTTCTTTAAAAACCGGCGCGGCTACAGTTGATCCGTAATAACTTTTAGATTTATCTGGCTGATTAACCATCACAATGCAAGTATATTTCGGATTATCGGAAGGGTAGAATCCGGCAAAGCTCGCCTGATATTTTGCGGGACCTGGTTTCCAGTACTCGAATCTTGCGGTTCCCGTTTTTCCGGCCATTTTCAGGTTCGGGGTAAAAATACTTCTTGCCGTACCTTTTTCAACGGCTTTAGTCAGCGCGTTGGTCATCATTGTAATTGCTTTTTCAGAAGCCATTTTTTTAACCATAACTTCTGGTTGAGCGGAATACAGAATCTGCCCGTCTTTCATGATTTTATCAATGAAAAGCGGTTTCAGCATTTTACCTTTGTTGGCGATTCCGTTATAGAATGTGGTAAGCTGCAGCAGATTGAATCGTGAGGAGTATCCATAAGAAAGTGAAGCCAGTGTCGCAGCGTTCCATCTTTTGTTTTCTGGGGTTACAATGAAAGGTTTGGTGATTCCGGGAAGCTCAATCTCCATTTTTTCGAACATTTTCCATCTCTTTAAGTGATCCAGAAAAACCTGTGGTTTATCGGCGTAATATTGGGTAATGAGTTTCGCTGATCCTACGTTGCTGGATTTTGCCAGAACATCGGCGATTTCATAAACTCCACCGCCATGTCCGTCGGAAATTCTCTGCTTGGCATACGTCCACACGCCATTTCCAACATTTACTGTGGTGTTTTCATCAATAAAACCATCATCCATTGCGGCTAACAGAGACACCGTTTTGAAGGTTGAACCAGGTTCTGTGGCGTCTTTAAGTGCGTAATTATAGGAATCCACATATATTCCGGGTTCGGTACGCTTTAGGTTGACCATTGCTTTCACTTTGCCTGTAGCGACTTCCATTACCAATACAGAACCGTGGTCTGCATCGAAATTGATGAGTTGCTTTTCGAGTGCTGAATGCGCAATATCCTGAATGCGTAAATCGATCGTGGTGTAAACATCCTGGCCGTCTACTGGTTCCTTAACTTTCCAGTAATCAATGGGTTTCCACTGGCTGGAGTTTACACGCTGCTCCAGGCGGGTTCCGTTGACTCCTGTCATGTATTTGGAGAAGGCGCCTTCCAAACCAGATTTTGTAACGCCGTTATCCATTCCAATAGTCCCGGCGCCGATCTGCGTTGTGGCGAGTTCTCGTTTAAAATTCCGGTCAACGATAAATCCACCGCGGTTTTTTCCTTTTTTGAAAATCGGAAACTTACGGATTCGGTCGTACTCATCGAAATCGAGACCTTTTACCAAAGAATAATATTGGTTGTTTGCTTTTTTCTGCTGATCGAGGCGGTCTCTGAAATAACTTCGCGGCTTTCCGAACATTTTAGAAAGAGAATCGGTAAGTGCGCCAATGTTGTTGGAGTAAACTGTATCTTTTATTGTTTTGAAATCGAGAAAAACATCGTAACGCATTACCGTAGTGGCGAGAATGGAACCGTCGGCAGCATAAAGGTTTCCGCGCGCAGCTTTCAAAGTCGCTTCACGGTAGTTTTTACTGATGTAATCGTCTTTAATTTCCTGAACATTAGTGTTTTGAAGAATAAGAATCCGGCCTAAAAACACCACAAAAAGGATGAAGGCTGCCCCGGCAAAAAGGTAGCCCCATCTCAAAGTTTTTGAGCGCTTATTTTCGAATTCATTGAGTACTGCCATCTGTACTGTCTAATTTTATCAATAATTTGTGTGGGTGGTTTTCCAGAGATAAAAGGGAATCTTCCACCATTTCCTTGCCCAGTTCCGATTCCAGTTTTACTTTAATCAACCGGCTTTGTGCGTATGCGTTTCTCGACTTATATTCTTCGGTCTGTTCTTTTAATTCATTTACCAATTCAATTTTTTTACTCACCAAATGGTTACTGTAAATCATAATCATCAAAAGCAGAAAAACCAGCAGAAAGTACCGGTAATGAATTTTTACTTCATCACGGTTCAGAAAATTCCCCTTTATGATGTCAATAAAGGTTAATTTTTTCTGGGGGCGGTATGTTTGTTTTTTTGCCATTGATCTGATGAATGCGCTCACTCATCTTTAATTTATATTTTTATTCCAACTCGCATTTTTGCACTTCTTGCACGGGAATTTTCTTCTATTTCTGCGTGATCCGGCACAACTGCCTTGCTCTGAAGCAGATTAAATGCTTTTGAATAATTTCCGTAGATATCGCGTTCGGGTTCACCCTCGAAAATGCCGTTCTTCAGAAAACGCTTTACCAGTCTGTCTTCCAGAGAATGATATGAGATTACGACCAGTCTGCCTTCGGGTTTCAATATTTTATATGCCTGAAGGAGCATTTCTTTTAGCACCTCCAACTCCTGATTTACTTCAATTCGGATGGCCTGAAACACCTGAGCGAAAAACTTATTCTGTTTGAATGCCGGGATGTAGCTAAAGAGTTTTTTCAGATCCTCTGTGGTTTCAATAGGTTTTATTTTTCTGTGGTGCACAATTTCGCGCGCCAGTTTTCTGGATTCCCGTAAGTCGCCGTAATAGTAAAAAATATTGGCGAGCTGTTCTTCTTCGTATTCGTTAATGATTTTTTTGGCGTCCAGAACCTGCATCACATTCATCCGCATATCCAGCGGTGCATTGCTTCTTGTAGAAAAACCGCGTTCTGCTTCATCAAACTGATGGGACGATACGCCTAAATCTGCCAGAATTCCGTCTACCTTATTAATACCATAAATCAGTAGAGAATTTTCTAAAAACCTGAAATTCTGATTGATGAGGGTAAATCTTTCGTCTTCAATAGTGTTTTTAAGTGCGTCCAGATCCTGGTCAAAACTGAAAAGTCTGCCTTTCGGTGAAAGTCTTTTCAGGATTTCCCGGGAATGCCCACCACCACCGAAAGTAACATCAACGTAAATTCCGTCAGGATTCGTTACCAAATCATCAACACTTTTCTTCAGCAAAACCGGATTGTGATACATTCTATATTATATTAAGGTGAAGTGGCCGCTGCACACTACGTTTTGGAATAATTATTCTTCCTGTTCATCAAAACTGATGTCTCCCATTACCTCTTCGGCAAGTTTCGCAAAATCTTCTTCCGAAGTGGCAATTACCGCTTCATAAGCTTCTTTGTCCCAAATCTCGAAAAGCGAGCCGGCACTTGTAATCACAATTTCTTTTTTTAGATTTGCAAAAAGGGTTAAATCTTTAGAAATCTGTAATCTGCCTGCGTTATCGGGTTCTACAGTTTTCAGGCCCGCGGTAAACTGGCGGATGAAATCTGCATTTCTTTTCTGGAAGCGGTTCAGCTTATTAATTTTTTCCATCAGTTTTTCCCAACCCGACATTGGATAAACCTCGAGGCAGGATTGGAATACGGAACGCTTGACTACAAAAGAATCTCCGCCAAAATTCTCCATCTGTTTTACCAGTGATGAAGGGAGTTTTAGGCGACCCTTGTCGTCGATTTTACATTCATATGTGCCGATGAAATTCTTCATTTGGGACAAATTTATATAAAAATTTCTAAAAGCTCCCACTTTTTCCCACTTTTTGACTTAATGTTAATAAGTTTTGATTGTTAATACTAAACAGCTGATTAAAAAGAAGTTAACATCTTATTGGATTTATGAAAAATAAATTGAAAAACTCTCATCTTTTTCTTTGAAATTTATTTTTATTATAAATTCATTCATGTAAATAATAGTTGGTCTTTAATTTGTATTTTTGCAGTGCTTAGTAAGCATTTCTATGAGATTTATTACGAAAAAAGAAAAAAAATACTCTTTCATTGAGGCTGGAGAAGGTCACCCGCTGATTCTTCTGCATGGATTAATGGGAGGTTTGAGTAATTTTGATAAAACGGTAAAATATTTTTCCGAACGCGGGTACAAGGTCTTTGTACCGGTGCTTCCTATTTATGACTTACCGGTTTTGCACACCAATCTTACTACAATTGCAAAATATGTCGCCAAATTCATCGAAGAAAAAACCGATGAGCCAGTAACGATCGTAGGAAATTCCATGGGTGGACATATTGGACTGATCCTTACGCTTGCCCGCCCAGAGCTTGTTGCCAACTTAGTCTTAACAGGCAGTTCGGGTCTGTATGAAAGAACTTTCGGTGACAGTTTTCCACGCAAATCTGATAAAGAATATATAAGGAAGAAAACAGAAGAAGTCTTCTATGACCCGGCTGTAGCCACAGACGAATTGGTAGATGAGGTTTTTGCTGTAGTGAATGATAGAATGAAGGGAATAAAAACAGTAATGCTTGCCAGAAGCGCAATAAAGCACAACATGCTGCACGATTTACCGAAAATTAAAACACCTGTTTGTTTAATCTGGGGCAAAGATGATAACGTGACACCACCTGATGTAGCAGTAGATATGCATAAATTCTTACCAAATTCTGATTTATACTGGATCGAAAAATGTGGTCACGCCGCCATGATGGAAAAGCCGGATGAGTTTAACGAAATCCTTTACAGCTGGCTGAAGAAAATAGAAAAATAAAATGGAGGTTTTTAACTTCCATTTTTTATTTAATTAAATTTGAAAAAAATAGTAAAATGATTATTAAGACAGCAGAGTTTATAAAAAGCAGCGGAAGATGGCAGGATTGCCCAGAAGCTGTGATGCCGGAATATGCTTTTATCGGACGATCTAATGTAGGAAAATCTTCGCTAATCAATGCAATGCTGAATCATAAGGACCTTGCCAAAACATCGCAGACTCCTGGAAAAACCCAGTTAATCAATCATTTTATAATCAACGAAGCGTGGTATCTTACCGATTTGCCAGGTTATGGGTACGCCCGTGTTTCGAAAAGTATGAGAAAAGATTTCGAAAAACTGATTAACAATTATATATTGAACCGAAAAAATCTTGTCAACCTTTTTGTGTTGGTAGATGTACGACATACACCACAGAAAATCGACCTTGAATTTATAGAATGGTGTGGCGAGAACGGAGTTCCTTTCTCCATTGTATTTACAAAAGTGGATAAACTCAAACCAAACGCCGTACTGGCTAATGTAGAAGAGTACAAAAAGGAACTTCTGAAAACATGGGAAGACCTGCCTGAAATTTACATAACATCGGCGGAGAAAAAAGAAGGAGGCGACGCAATTTTGAAATTCATCGCCGAAACTAACGCATTTCTGAAAAACAATAAAGTAAACTTTCTGTAATGCAAACAATTCATTGGAAAATTAAGTCTTTCACAGAACTTTCAGTGACGGAATTATATGAAATTTTAAGAATCCGGCAGGCTGTATTTGTTGTTGAACAGACATGTAATTATTTGGATGCTGATGGTTACGATGATAAAGCAGTGCATCTGTGGGCCGAAACTAACGGCGAAATTTTAGCTTACTGCAGGCTTTTCGATTCAGGAATTAAATATCATGAAGCATCTATAGGTCGTGTTTTAACGAATTCCAACTACAGAAATCTGAGGTTGGGGAAAACGCTGATGAAATTTGCGCTCCTTACCATCCAAGCCAGATTTCGCGCTGTAGATGTAAGAATTTCTGCACAGGATTATCTTTTAAAGTTTTATTCGGAATTTGGATTTCAGGATACCGGCAAAAAATATCTTGAAGATGATATTCCTCACACGGAGATGTTAAAATCTTATAAATATGTCTAAATTTTTCTTTTAAGTTTTTTAAAACAAGATTCACCATTTAGCATCAAAATTATCTTTAAGGTAAAAAAATGGCAATATAGTTTGTGTATTATTTCGGATTTGTATAATTTTACAAAAAATCATTAAACTTTAAAGATTATGAAAAAAATTTTACTCACTGGCTTTGCGCTAGTTTCTATGCTATCTCAGGCGCAATCTTGGGTTCCTCAGGGAACCAAATTCCCTGCGAATTTTGGTGTTGATGAGATTGATATTGTAGATGCAAACACGGTATGGATATTTGCCTACGACGGCTCCGGAGCCGGAACTTATCCTAAAATAGTTTCGCGTACCACAAATGGAGGGACTACGTGGACTGCTAACAATATCACTGGTCCGGGATCAAATACTCTTGTATCGGATTTGTCAGCTATTGACGGAAATACCGCATGGGTAGTAACCGCACCGGCTTCAGCAGGAACCAATGCCAACAGAATCTGGAAAACTACAAACGGAGGTACTAGCTGGACGCAGCAAACCGTAGGCTATACCTCTGGATCATTTGCGAATCATATTTACTTCTGGGATGCAAATAATGGATGGACAAGTGGTGACCCATTAAACGGGAAATTCGAAATGTTTAAAACTTCTAACGGTGGTACGACTTGGACTGCAGTTCCCGGCGCGCCAGTACCTGAAAACGGTGATGATTTTACTTACGTTGGTCTTAAGGAAGTTGTTGGCGATAATATATGGATTGGTACCAGCGTAGGCCGAATTCTGCACTCTCCCGATAGAGGAAACACCTGGACCGGAAACTACAGCCCCGTGCTTGACTTTGGTGGAGTAATTACTTCCGGATCTTCTGGAGCCTTTGCTTTTAAAGATGCTAATAACGGACTTTTACTAGCAGTGGACGGAGCTGACTCTCCTACTACATTATCTGCCGGTCTCTATTCAACAAATGACGGAGGGGTAACATGGGATCCAGTTACACCCAACGGGACATGGTTCTTCGGTGATATTGCCTATGTACCTGGTACAGCTAATACCTATGTAACAACTGGTATCAACTCTGCTGCAGCACAAGGTACCGGATCTGCCTATTCTACTGACGGAGGTTTAAACTGGACAATCATTGATAATATCCCTGGAATCGACGGGGGACAAAGAGGGAAGGTATCTTTCCTTAATCCTACAACCGGCTGGACAGGATATTTCTCTGATGGACCTTCAGGAACTCAGGGAATCTTCAAATTCAGTGGAAACTTGGCACTTGGGGTTTCTGATAACGCAGTTAAGTCTAACTTAAAAGTTTATCCAAACCCGGCAACTGATATTGTAAATATCTCTGCTAACAGAAAAATAGAGAATGTTACTGTAATGGATATGACTGGTAAAAAAGTTCAGTCCTTTAAAGCAGGTAACCAGATCAATGTTTCTTCTTTAGCTAAAGGAACTTACATTCTTCAGGTATATTACGGAGAGGGTGCTGTAGAAAACACTAAACTTATCAAAAAATAGTTTGTTAGTAATATTATAATAAGGAATGGATGAGGGTTACTCATCCATTTTTTTTTGAGAAAAGCTGTATTTGAAATGATTTTCATAAATTAGCCTACTAAATAATTTTATAAATGAAAAGAATTTTTTTACTGCTCACATTCATGATGAGCTTTGTTCAGTTAAGAGCCGATGAAGGGATGTGGCTGATGACAATGATCAAGAGACTTAACGGTGTTGACCTTAAAAAGCAAGGTCTGAAGCTTACTCCTGAAGAAATTTATTCTGTCAACAATTCCAGCCTGAAGGATGCAATTGTGCAGTTTGGTGGTGGTTGTACTGCCGAGATGGTGTCTAAAGAAGGTTTACTCTTTACAAATCACCACTGTGGATACGGACAAATCGCTGCACTTTCAACTCCTGAAAAAGACCACTTAACCAATGGGTTCTGGGCCATGAAAAAAAGCGAAGAACTCCCTGCAAAAGGCCTATCCGTAAGATTTTTGGTGAGAATGGATGATGTTACCAAGCGTATTAACGATAAGCTTAATAACAATATGTCTGCAGACCAAAGAAAAGAAATTATCGATGCAGAATACAAAGCAATCCAGACTGAAAATTCAGAAAACGGAAAATACAGCGTTGTGGTTAGAGATTTCTTCAACGGAAACGAGTTTTATTATTTTGTTTATCAGGATTTTAAAGATGTAAGATTGGTAGGGACACCTCCAAACGCTTTAGGTAAATTCGGTGGTGATACCGATAACTGGGAGTGGCCAAGGCATACCGCAGATTTCTCTGTATTCAGAGTATATGCAGATGCAAACGGGAATCCGGCAGAATATTCTCCGAACAACGTTCCCATGAAGCCTAAGCACGCGCTTCCGATTTCACTTAAAGGTTATAAACCTGGCGATTTCGCGATGATTGTTGGTTTCCCTGGAAGAACAAACAGATACCTTACCTCTTTCGGAATCGAGCAGATGGTAAATAAAGATTATCCGGCTTGGGTTGAAGCTTCAAAACTTGCGATGGATGTTATGAAAAAGTATATGGATGCAGATCAGGCAACGAAACTTAACTATGCTTCCCAATATGCATCTGTAGCAAATTACTGGAAAAACCGACAGGGTACCATTGACGCCGTGATTAAAAACGGAACAATCAGCGGTAAAAAAGATTTGGAAGCCAAATTCATGAAATGGGCGATATTACCTGCAAACGAAGTAATGTATTCAGGAGTTTTGGATAATATCAAAGCCAATTATGCACAGTTCTCTAACAGAAATGTGGAAAGAAATTATGCTTCACAACTTCAGAGAAACGCAAAATATATCCCGGTTGCTTACCAGTTGGGCTCTTTATTGAAAACCTATGCAGACCAGGACGCCAACGGAAAAGCCGCGATGAAAACCAAAGTTACCGATGCGATCGACAGAATGTACGATGGTTTCAATACGAAGCTTGAAGGGGAAATGCTGAACTCTATGGTAAACCTTTACCAACAGCGGGTAAATAAGGACGATGCTTCTGCTACACTGTTGAGCGCTGATGCGAAAAACCTTTCAACACTTGCGTTTTCTTCAATTTTCGCAACCAAAGAATCTGCCCTGAATTTTGTAAACAATCCGGACCGGTTGAAAATCGACGCAGATCCGCTTCTGAAACTGGCAAACGGATTCTATACAGACCAAAAATTAGCAGGTGATAAATATGCTAAAGTAGATGAAGCTTTTGCTAAAAACAGCAGAATTTTCTTAGATGGATTAAGAAAATCCCAGCCTGATACCGTATTCTATCCGGATGCGAATTCTACGATGAGACTTACTACGGGATCTATTGATACACTGCCTGTAAGAAGCGACCGTAATTATGGAGGAATTAACGAAAAGAACAACTATTACACAGAAATTAACGGAATGGTTGCAAAATATAAAAAAGGAGATGAAGAATTTGATCTTCCACAGGACTTCCTGGATTTAGTGAAGAGAAAAGACTTTGGCCAGTATGCCGATAAAAAAGGTTTCATGCCGGTAAACTTCCTTTCAAATAACGATATTACAGGAGGTAACTCTGGTTCTCCAATTCTTAACGGACATGGCCACTTAATCGGTCTTGCGTTCGACGGAAACAGCGAAGCCCTTAGCGGTGATATCATCTTCGATCCTAAACTTCAAAAAACCATCAACGTAGATGTAAGAATGGTACTTTGGATCATCGAAAAATACGGTAAAGCAGGTCACCTGATCAGTGAAATGACTTTAGTGAAATAGGTGTTTTCTAAACACACGGAAGCCTGCTGATTTTTCAGCAGGCTTTTTTATATTTATAAAATTAAAAAATGCGCAATGAATTTTGAAAACTTTGAAAAAGAAGAAAAGATAATTGATTTGATGAAAGCAAATTTAGTCGGGCTGAAATACTTCGCATTATTTGCTGTATTATTTGCCACACCGTTTTATCTGATCTGGAAGGGCAATTTTTCGAGCATATTGCTGAATATAGATGGCGTTTTACTTCGGGGGTTTGCTCCTCTTATTGCTGTTTTTGGCGGAATCATCGTCCACGAACTGATCCACGGGTTTTTCTTTGCGAAATATGCCCAAAACGGTTTTAAGTCTGTGAAATTCGGGATTTTAATCAAAATGCTGACGCCTTATTGCCACTGCAAAGAACCACTGCAGATAAAACATTATATCATCGCTTTGCTGGCACCGCTGTTAATTCTTGGAGTAATACCATCAATTATCAGTTTGTTCATTGGAAATATTGATATGCTGTTATTCGGAATTTTTTTCTCAGGTGCCGCTGCGGGAGATATTATGATTTACCATTTGATCAAAAAAGAAAATCCTGAGGACTACGTTCAGGATCATCCGTCCGAAGCCGGCTATTTCTTATTCAAGAAAAAATAAAAGCGAAGAAAAATCTCCGCTTTAAATCTTTTTACTGGGCTTCTTCTGGTTCCAACATTCCCAGCTCGCCGTAATGTTTTTTGAATTTGGCAATCTTCGGCCCAACTACAGCGCTGCAGTAAGGCTGCGTAGGATTTGCATTGTAGTATCCTTGATGATACTGCTCTGCCGGCCAGAATTTCTCGAATTTTGCCAGTTCTGTAACATATTTTCCTTCCCATCTTTCTGAGGCTTCTGAGGCTTTTAACGCAGCTTCAGCTTTCTGTTTTTCAGTCTCATCCTTATAGAAAATCACCGACCGGTATTGGGTTCCGATATCGTTTCCCTGTCGGTTCAGCTGAGTAGGATCGTGTAGGAAAAAGAAAACATCCATCAGCTGTTCGTAAGAAATAATTTTTGGGTCGTAAGCAATTTGTACCACTTCAGCATGCCCGGTTTCGCCAGTGCAAACTTCTTCATACGTCGGGTTCGCTTTATGTCCTCCGGAATATCCTGAAATTGCGGCATCCACGCCTTTCAGCATATTGAAACAACTTTCTACACACCAAAAACAGCCGCCACCGAAGGTGATATATTCTAAATTCTGTTTATCCATTTTTTTATTATTTGTTAAAGGTTTCTTCGCCTCCTGACCGTTGCAGGAGATCAACATTAGACCCATCAAAAATACTAAAATCTTATTCATTTTTTAATAACGCTTTTCTATCATAAAAATTTTAATTCATAATGATGTTTAATGACGAATTGCGGATAGATGCAAATTGAGGTCCACAGGTTCAAATTCCAGATATGCAACTTCAAAGATGAGCCTCCAAGCCCCAAATTTGACCCTTTTACCCCCAAATATGAGCCTCTGAACCCCAAACTTGAGGTTTCGAACCCCAAAAATGAGGTTCCGAACCGCAAATATGAGCCTCTAAACCCCATTTTTGAGGCTGCAAACCCCAAATTTGACGTCTATAACCTCAAATTTTCGGTAAACAACCTAAACCATGAGTGATGGACGCTCAAATAATTGGTTTGGTAACCATAATTAAAACGAACATCCCAATATTGAGATGTTCGTTTTTATATTTAATGTAGATTTAGGTTACTTTTCCCAAACCAAAGCGCTTGCACCGAGTATCGCTGCGTCAGCTTCGTCTAGTTCACTGAAAACTAATTTAACCTTATTTCTGAAAATTGGGAAAAGGTTTCGCTCCATGTGGAGTTTGGTAGGTTTTAAAATAAAATCTCCCGCTTTGATGACCCCACCGAAAAGAAGAATGGCTTCTGGAGAAGAAAACATCACGAAATTTGCTAATGCTTCCCCTAGTTTTTGTCCGGTATATCGGAAAACTTCGATGGCAGTTGGATCGCCTTTTTTTGCACATTCATGGACAACAAGAGAATTAATTTCTTCTTCAGGATATTGATTCAGCATAGAATCTGGAAATTCTGCACGCATTTTTTTGGCGGTAATCGCGATTCCTGTCGCCGATGCATAAGCTTCCAAAGAACCTTCGGAACCGGTACTCCAATGTTTCCTTCCGCCGGGTTTTATGATGGTATGCCCCAATTCTCCTGCAAAACCATCGTGTCCGTATATTAAATTTCCGCCGGAAATAATTCCGCTTCCAACTCCTGTTCCCAATGTCATCATGATGAAATCTTTCATTCCTCTTGCTGCGCCAAACATCATTTCGCCTAGTGCTGCAGCGTTGGCATCGTTGGTCATTTTGCAGGGAAGTCCGAATTTTTTAGTCATGAGTTCTGCAAATGGAATAATACCTTTCCAGCGGAGGTTCGGAGCCTGTTCGATGGTTCCTGTATAATAATTTGCGTTGGGAGCACCCACACCAATACCGTCGAGTCTTGTTTGGTTGCTGTGTTTCTTCATCAAAGGCGACATTTTATTGTATAAAGCATCGATGAAGTCTTCAACTTTTTCGTATTCATCGGTCTTGAGGCTGCCTTTTTCAAGAATTTCTCCGCGGTGGTTCACAAAGCCATATTTGGTATTGGTTCCTCCAATATCGATTCCTAAAGCAATCTGTTTTGACAAGTCTATTAGTGCCATTCAAAAAAAAATTTAGACTTTAAAAGTACAACAAATTCACATTACGTTAACAAAAAAACTTCCCCAAGAATGGAGAAGTTTAATGATATTATTCAGTTGCGCTGCTTATGCTGGAATTTCGCCTTTGTATAAAAAGGAAACGATTTCTTTGTTTACCCTTTCTACCATTTCGCTGAAAAGATAAAAGGATTCCTGCTTATAAATCACCAACGGATCTTTCTGTTCGTAAACCGCACCTTGTGAAGAACGTCTTAAGTCATCCATTTCTCTGAGGTGGAGTTTCCAGTTTTCATCGATGATGGCGAGGGAAATATTTTTCTCGAAATCATTGATTAAAGAATCACATTTAGTTTCGTACGCTTCTTTCAGATCGGTCACAATAGTCATGGTTTTGATACCGTCGGTAAACGGAACCTGAATCATTTTGAACATGGATCCCTGATTCTGGAAAACATTCTCGATAATTGGGAACGATTTTTCTTTCAGAAGTTCAAGCTTCATGCGGTAATCTTCTGTAGCCGCCTTGAATACTATATTGGTAAGCTCCGGAACCTGTTTTGTCTTGAATTCGTTTTCAGAAACCGGTGCTTCCATGGTGAAATACTTGATGATTTCGTACTCGAATTCTTTATAGTCGTTTTCAAGTTTTGTTTTACTTACGATAGATTGAGCCACGTCGAAAATCATGTTCGAAATATCGTATTTCAAGTGATCACCGAACAGTGCATTCTTTCTTCTTTTGTAGATTACGTCGCGCTGTTTGTTCATTACGTCATCATACTCCAAAAGTCTTTTTCGGATGCCGAAGTTATTTTCTTCTACTTTTTTCTGTGCTCTTTCGATGGATTTCGAAATCATGCTGTGCTGAATTACCTCACCTTCTTTATGACCCATTCTGTCCATCATTTTCGCGATTCTCTCAGAACCGAAAAGACGCATCAGGTTATCTTCAAGCGAAACGTAGAATTGTGAGCTTCCCGGATCTCCCTGTCGGCCGGCTCTACCTCTTAACTGACGGTCAACACGTCTGGAGTCATGTCTTTCTGTACCGATGATGGCAAGACCACCATTGGCCTTCACCTCACCCTGTAGTTTAATGTCGGTACCACGACCTGCCATGTTGGTGGCGATGGTTACAACGCCTGGCCCACCTGCCATTGCTACAATTTCTGCTTCTTTTGCGTGCAGTTTTGCGTTCAGTACGTTGTGCTGAATTTTTCTTAACTGAAGCGCTCTTGAAAGCAACTGTGAAATTTCTACTGAGGTTGTACCTACAAGAACCGGTCTTCCTGCAGCGGTTAATCTTTCAATTTCTTCAATTACAGCATTATATTTTTCGCGGTTTGTTTTGAAAACAAGATCCTGCTTATCATCACGAAGAATCGGGCGGTTTGTGGGAATTACCACTACATCGAGTTTGTAAATCTGCCAAAACTCGCTAGCTTCTGTTTCTGCAGTACCGGTCATCCCCGCAAGTTTATTATACATCCTGAAGTAATTCTGCAGGGTAATGGTTGCAAAGGTTTGCGTGGCAGCCTCGATTTTTACATTTTCTTTCGCTTCGATGGCCTGGTGAAGTCCGTCGGAATAACGGCGCCCTTCCATAATACGGCCAGTTTGCTCGTCGACGATTTTTACCTCGCCGTCGATTACAACATACTCATCGTCTTTTTCGAATAAAGTGTAGGCTTTAAGTAACTGGCTTAACGTATGAATTCTTTCAGATTTTACAGCAAACTCGCTGAATAGTTTTTCCTTCGCTTCGAATTCTTCTTCCTTGCTCAAGTTTTTTGATTCAAGTTGTGCGATTTCAGTACCGATATCATTTAACACGAAGAAATCTTTGTCCTCGTTTCCTGCGGACATGTATTCAACCCCTTTGTCGGTAAGCTCAATTTGATTGTTTTTTTCGTCGATAACAAAGTAAAGGTCTTTATCAACCTTCGGCATATCGCGGTTATTATCGGCCATATATTGCCCTTCAGTTTTTTGGAGAAGCGCTTTATTTCCGCTTTCGGAAAGGAATTTAATTAAAGGTCGTGATTTTGGTAATCCTCTGTAAGCCTGAAGTAATTTAAAGCCGCCGTCTTTGGTATTTCCGCTGGCGATAAGTTTTTTTGCTTCATTGAAGATAGCTGAAACCGTTTTTTTCTGAATTTCTACAATTCTGTCGACCGATGGTTTCAATACATCAAATTCCTGACGGTCGCCTTGTGGAACCGGACCTGAAATAATCAACGGAGTTCTTGCATCATCAACCAAAACGGAGTCTACCTCATCCACAATCGCAAAGTTCAGTTCACCCTGTACGAGTTCGGTTGGTGAAGTAACCATGTTATCTCTCAAATAATCGAAACCGAATTCGTTGTTGGTCCCGTAAGTGATACTGGATTGGTAAGCTTTTCGTCTTGCATCGGAATTAGGCTGGTGAAGGTCGATACAGTCGATGGTTAATCCATGGAACTGGTAGAGTGGACCCATCCACGCGGAGTCACGTTTCGCAAGATAATCGTTCACAGTAACTACGTGAACACCTCTTCCCGGAAGTGCGTTAAGGTAAATCGGTAAAGTTCCCACAAGGGTTTTACCTTCACCGGTTGCCATTTCGGCAATTTTACCGCTGTGTAGTACCACACCACCGATAAACTGTACATCGTAATGTACCATATCCCAAACAACCGGAGTTCCTGCTGCATCCCAACGGTTTTTCCAGATGGCAATGTCGCCCTGAACTTCAACGAAATCTTTTGTTGCAGCAAGCTCTCTGTCGAGTTCTGTTGCAGTTACACGGATTTCGCCGTTTTGGGCAAGTCTTCTGGAAGTTTCTTTTACGAGGGCAAATGCTTCAGGAAGGATTTCGTTGAGCACTTTCTCTTCTATTTGGTAGGATTCTTTTTTCAGTTGTTCCACTTTCGAAAAAAGTTCTTCCTTTTCATCAACATTCGAAGAATTTTTGATCTGTTCCTTAATCTGTTCAATCTGGGAAGTGATTCCGGCTGTAGCAGTCTTTATTTTTTCTTTGAATTCTGCCGTCTTGTCGCGTAAACCGTCATCAGTAAGTTCCTGAATTTTTGGCTCAACAGCTTTTATTTTGGCCACCACTTTTTTTACTTCTTTCAGGTCGGTCGTGTTTTTATCGCCCAGAAAACCTTTAAGAACTTTGTCTATAAAACCCATAGTATTTGCGTTCGGCTGCCTACGCGTGCATTCAGCCATTTTAAGATTTTAATTTTTTAGAATTTTTCTAAAATATAAAAAACCGGCTGCAGATAGCCGGCTGCGTTATTAATATTCGTCTTCGTTCCACAGAAAGTCGTCGTCTGTAGGATAATCGCTCCAAACTTCTTCAATGGATTCATAAACTTCACCTTCGTCCTCGATCGCCTGAAGATTTTCAACAACTTCCATTGGTGCGCCGGTTCTGATGGCGTAATCAATAAGTTCGGCCTTTGTCATCGGCCAAGGTGCGTCGCTTAGATAAGAAGCCAGTTCTAATGTCCAATACATATAATTAATTTTTTGCAAAAGTATAAAATTAGGCGACATAAAAAAGAGATTTTGTCGCTGAGTTTCAATAAACTTTGATTTTTATTTCAAAATTTTTCATGAACCATTTCTCAAAAACCATTCCACAAACTTTTTTATGCCATTTTGGAATCTTGTGGTTGGATGATAGCCTATTAATGTCCTCGCTTTTGTAATATCTGCATTGGTTTTATGCACATCGCCAGGTTGCATGGGCAGTATCTTTTTTCGCGGTTTTATTTCCAGATGTTCTTCAATGCCGGCAAGCATTTCTTCGAGGGTAATCACTTCATTTTCACCAAGATTAATGATTTCATACACTTTTTCATTCTTATCCAGATACTGAATTGATTTCTGGATCCCATCAATAATGTCATCTACATAGGTATAGTCTCTGGAGGTGGAACCGTCGCCGTAGAAGGGGATTTCTTTGTTTTCACTCATCAATTTCGTGAATTTGTGAATGGCTAAATCAGGTCTTTGCCGCGGGCCGTAAACCGTGAAAAAACGCAGGTGAATCATATTGATGCCGTAGAGGTGATGGTATACATGCCCCAGAATTTCGGTACATTTTTTTGTTGCGGCATAAGGGGAAATTGGCTGGTCAACATTGTCGCTTTCTGAAAAAGGAATTTTTGAGTTGTTGCCGTAAATGCTTGAACTTGAAGCGCAAATAATTTTTTTTATATTAAATTCATTGCATAGTTCCCAAAGGTTCATTGTGCCTTTCACGTTCACTTCTTCGTATTCCAAAGGTTTTTCAATGGAAGGTCGCACGCCGGCCAGTGCTGCCAAATGAATGACGGCATCAATTTTATGTTTGCTGAAAATTTTTTCGAGTCCGGCCTTATCTCTAATGTCTTGGTTATAAATCTGATAGTGTTTGGTGGAAGTTTCAAAAATAAGCTTCTGGATATCGTGCTCTTTATTGTGGAAGGAAAACTCAAAAGGTTTACCGACAGATTCCAAAGTATTCCGGATTTTTATCCTATAATCATAAAAATCATCAAAATTGTCAATATTAATGACAGAATGTCTGTTTTTTAATAATTGCTCTACCAGGTGCGAACCGATAAAACCGCTTCCTCCGGTAACTAGATATTTCATCTTTGGTTTTATTTAGTACAAATTTAATTAAATTCAAATTATTATTTTTACTGAAATATTATAATATGCAGTTCTCCGGACAAATCCTGAAAATGACAACGCAAAACGCGAAACCCATTCAATATTTCCTTAATCTGTCGAATGATCTCATCAATATGAATCAGCTGATCGGTAAAAACCTTAAGTTGAAACATATCGGCTACGAATGCGTGAACTGCGGCAGTGAAGAAAAGATTTACAGGATGGGATTCTGCAAAAAATGTTTTTTCGAAAGTCCTTATGCCAGCGAAACCATCATCCGCCCCGAACTCTCCACCGCTCACCTGGGTATTGGCGAACGGGATTTAGCGGTTGAAGAGGCGATACAGCTGCAGCCGCATATTGTTTATTTGGCTTATACCGGTGATGTGAAAGTGGGTGTTACGCGCGAAAGCCAGATCCCAACACGCTGGATTGATCAGGGAGCGACTTTTGCACTTCCCATTGCCAAAACCGAAAACCGTTATGAAGCCGGAATGATTGAAGTCGCCCTGAAAGAACATCTGGCCGACAAAACCAACTGGCGCAAAATGCTGGAAGACGATTTCGAGGATGATCTGGATCTTGCCGACTTCCGCGAAAAGATAAAAGATTATTTTCCGGATAATTTCAAAAATTTCTATTCGATGGAACATGAAATGCTCCGTTTGGATTACCCATATGAAGCACCCGAAAAAATTAATTCCTTCACTTTAGATAAAAAACCTGAATTTGAAGGCGTTTTACGCGGAATTAAAGGGCAGTATCTATCTTTTGAAGGTGGTGATTTTATAAATGTAAGAGGGCATGAGGGGTATGTGATTGAACTTAACATCAGTTGATGAAGAACTTTTTATTTTTATTAATTGTTATATTATTTTCATGCAACAATGAAAGTCAAACATTTGATTTATCAAGAAGCAACATTTCCTATCAGGAAAGGGACGGTGAAACAGGTTGGAAAAGAGTTTTGCTTATAAAACCAAATAAGTGGGGATTTGTGAATGACCAAAATAAAATCATGATCCCTTTTGAATATGATTTTGTAAATCCTTTTAAGAATGGTTTGGCTTATGCAAAGAACAATGGCAAAGAGTTTTTCATCACTAATAGAAATTTAAAGTTAGCAGGTAATTATGATGAGGCGGGAATATTTACTTTTGGTTTAGCTCCTGTTTCGAAAAACAAAAAATGGGGTTTCATTGATGAAAACGGCAAATTGGTTATCCCAATGCTTTATGACAGCGTGGAATATTTTACCCAAAATGGGCTCAGTGCCGTGAAGCGTAATGGTAAATCTGGATTTATTGACAGGTATGGAAGAGAAATTATTCCTGTTGCGTATGAATTGGTAAAAGGCGAACAATTAGATGATTTTGTTATCGTCCGCAAATACTATAAGTGGGCTTTCTTCAGTAATACTGGTAAACAACTGACGGATTTTTTATACACTGATGTTCAGAGAGCCTGGAAAGGAGATGATACCACATTCTTCGAAAACGGACCTGCATCTGTAAAGGTTAATGGCAAATATATTTTTCTCAGTAAAAATTTACATCCTGCATTTTCTAATCTCAGTTTTGATTCTGCAACTTCTTTCGATTCTAATAAAAACGCCATTGTAATGAAGAACGAAAAGTTTGGAATTCTGAATAATGACGGAAAATTAGTTATCCCAATAGCGTATACTGCCATTGAAAATTATAACAGCAATGGAGATCCTAATCCAAATTTTTACCTTTTAACAAAGGACAAAAGATATGCACTATTCAATGCGGGTTTAATTAAAATAGCGGAATCAGATGAAGAATTTTTCAACATCACATATTCTAACCAAATCAAATATATTTCATTTAAAAATTTCAGTAATAAATACGGTCTTGTAGATCATAAAGGCAAAATAAAAGTTCCCTTTATCTACGATGAAAGTTTGCATTTTCAAGGAAATGCTTTTTCCATTGTGAAGAGAAATAATAAAAAAGGGATTATTGACATTAATAATCGCGAAATCGTTCCACTTAAGTTTAATGAGCTTGTACAAATTGATGACGAGGATAAAGATCTGTTCATTGCAACCAATCAGAGCGGTGCTTTCGTAATCGATTTGAACAATAAAATAATTCTTTCAGGAGAAGAAATTCAATCGATCTACAATCAGCCACTGAAATTTATTGTCAAACGTAACAAAAAATACGGTATCGTTGATTTACAAAACAAGAATATTCTTCCTTTTGAATATGATGAAATCTCCAACTGGACAGAATACGGGCCAAGAATCTCTAAATTCATTGTTAAGAATGGCAAAACAGGATTAATTGATGAGAATACTTTTAAAATAACAGTGCCCCCCACTTATGATGAGTTCAAATATATAAATGGTTTAATTTTCGCTAAGAAGAACAACAAAGCCGGAATAATTAATGAGAAAGGAAGGGTTATATGTCCATTTATTTACGATGAGATCTTCCCGAGCCTTTTAGATGTTTATGATTTTAAAGCGGATGAAAAAAGAATTTATGCAAGAAACGGTAATGCCTATTTTCAGATTAATGAAAAAGGGGAAGTATTAAAATCGAATATTACTTTTAAAACTGTTCTGAAAAATACCGAAATTCCAGAACCGCCACCACCTCCCAGACCCAATAAATAAAAACTGGCACAGAATTTAATCTTCAAAAAAATGAGGAAAAACTACTTTAGAATTTTACTGAGGATTTTGGGAATTATTTTTCTGCTTTTTTTGGCAGTTAATTTTGGAATTAATTTCTGGCTCAAAAGCAAACTTCCCGGGTATATTAAAAACAATTCCGATTACAAAATTTCTTACCACTCGCTGGATGTGGATTTGGGCACCGGAAATATTTACGCCACCGGAATTTCAGTCAATAATAAAAATGCTGAAAATCAAAATGTTATAAGGTTGCAGGGGACGGTGGATACGCTTTCGATTTCGCGGCTGGGGATTTATGATGCGCTCTTCAGGAAAAGGATTAACAGCTCTAATCTTCTTCTTAAGAATCCCAATCTCAACATCATTCTCGCAAAACCGATTGACGATAAAACAGGAAAAAGACGGAATCCTGTGGTTTTCGAAAATCTGAAAATCAGCAGTGGCACAATTCAGATTTTTAAACATACAAAACAGAAATTTCTTTCCGTTCAGGACCTTAACCTCCAAGTTGAAAATCTGCAGATGACCGAAGAAGCCGTGGAAAATAAACTTCCTGTGGTTTTCGACCGTTACGATATTAACGGAAGAAATTTCTTCTTCAGACCGGATAATCTTTACGCAGTCACCACGGAATACATTACGACCAAAGACGGAAAAATGAATCTTAAGGAGTTTGCTTTAACTCCGCTTCTGTCTTACGCTAATTTCAGGAAATTTTACCCTTCAAAAAGAAATCTTTATGCTTTCAAAACTTCGGAAATGCAGTTTAAAGATATCGAACTTAACGGAAACAAGATTAGACTTTCGAATGCCGAGTTTGAAGATCCGGAACTTAAAATTTATACCACCAATGTAAAACCGCCTGCCACGAAAAAAGATTTTAATTACGTGGTAAATATGGAAGAGGTATTGATGAAGAATGCGAAAATCTCCATTCTGAAACCCGCCGGCACTCCGCTGCTGAACGTTGAAAATATCAGCCTGAACATCAATAAATTTTTGATGAATGCCGATACTTCAAAACAGCCGCTGCCATTTCAGTACGCAGATTTCAATATTTCAGGAAAAAACATCGGTTTTTCTTCAGAAACTGAAAACGTAAAGATTGCTGCAATGGCACTCACTCCAAAATCTACAGAACTCAGCAGTTTTTCTATAAAACCTACCGTTTCCAAATCAGACAAGACACTTTTGGATTTAACGGCTCAAAAGGTAAAGCTACAGATCAATGAGTTCAAATTTGTGGAAAACAGACTGAAGCTTAATGTACAGAACGTTCTGATCAATAGTCTGAACGGAAAAATTATTACCGGAACAAACAAGAATAAAAAGAAACCGGACTTCAGATCAATTTATTTTCCGCTTACGGTTAAGAATCTCTCTCTAAAAAACTCGAATCTGACAGTTGATAAAGGGAATAATCCTTTAATTTTTAAAGATTTAAATGCGACGGTTCAGCAGGTCGAAATGAATTCGAGTACGATAAAAAATCCTGTTCCCTTTAAAACAGGTTTTTACAGTATTACTACCAGAAATTTCAGTTACGGAACGAAATTTTATAACCTTTCGGCCTCTTTACTGAAATTCGGGAAAAATGGGGTTCAGATTTCGAATTTTGCCCTAAAGCCTAAAGTTTCCCGCGCGCAGTTCATCCGCATGATACCTGTTGAAAAAGACCTATATGATGTGAAAGCAGATCTTGTAACACTGAATGGAAACTGGGATTTTTTATCGCCTCAGAAATTTCTGAACGCCTCGCAACTTACACTCAACGGGATGAATGCGAATATTTTCCGCAGCAAAATTCCGAAAGATGATTTAACCGAAAAACCGCTATATTCCAAATTGCTCAGAAGTATAAAGTTTCCTGTGTATATTCAGAATACGGATATTAAAAATTCACTGTTGGTGTACGAAGAAGATACGCATAAAAGCGACGGACCGGGCAAACTCACTTTTAATCATTTCAATATGAATGTGAAAAACCTGAACTCCGGCAAAATGAAGGGAAAACCAACCCAGATTCCTGTAAATATCACCTGCTTGTTTATGAATGCTTCCCTAATGAACGTAAAATGGAGTTTGGATACCGCCAGCATGACGGATAATTTCTCGATTTCGGGCAATATTGCTGATTTGCCAGCGTCAAGGGTGAACCCTTTTATTGAACCTTACCTGAAGATACGTGCGACAGGTTTAATTTCGGATCTCATTTTCAGTTTTAAAGGCAACAACAGAGGCCTGAACGGAACTTTAAATATGAAACATAAAGACTTAAGAGTTTCGATCTTAAAACCAACGGGCGATAAAGATAAAGTTCTTTCCGCTGTAGCAAATATTTTTGTGAAGACCGATTCCGGTACGTACCCCGACTCGGTTCCGGTTGAAAATGTTCAGCGCGATCCTACAAAATCGTTTTTTAACCTTTTCTGGAAAGGCATCGAATTGGGTCTGAAGAAAACCCTGATTGGGAAAAATGTAGAAAACACCGAAAAAACAGTGAAAACTACGGTTGAAAATACAAAAGCTGCACTGGAGCAGAATAAGACCGATTTGAAAGAAACAAAACAGGAATTAAAAGAAAAAGTACAGCAGACAAAGGAAAATATGAAGGAAAAAGGCATTTTCCGGAAACTTTTCAGAAAAAAATCCGAAAACTAATTTTCGGATTTATGTGTTATTCTAAAATAAAATCTTCCCTCTCATTTATCGGAATGCTTCTCAGGAAATTATCGAATTCTTCTCCTGTATAATTACTTTCTGCACCATATGAATCAATGATGATCGACTGTAAACCATTTTTATCCTGAAGTACATATAAAACTGCATTGTCATCAGGGTTACTGTCGCCTTCAAACCGGTAAGATTTTATGATGGATAAATCGGTGGGTTGATAAGTGATATCTGTTTCCTGCAAAATAAACTGTTTATCGTCAGTCATACGGATCTCTCTGGTAATGCCGCGTTCCCTTAGGACATTGATTACCTGGGACAGGGTTTTTAGATTGTGATTTGCCATAATGTTTTGTAATTTTAATGATCTTAAAGTTACAAAATCTTTGCCGAAGGTGTGGGTAAAAAACAAAAAACGCTGCAAATCAATGAAGATCAACAGCGTTTAAAGTACCTCGGACGGGACTTGAACCCGTACATCCTTGCGGATACAGGATTTTAAGTCCTGCGTGTCTACCAGTTCCACCACCAAGGCAGGTAGATTGTTGAGCGAAAAACGGGATTCGAACCCGCGACCCCGACCTTGGCAAGGTCGTGCTCTACCAGCTGAGCTATTTTCGCAATAAAAGTGCGGATGGAGGGACTCGAACCCACACGCCTCACAGCACCAGATCCTAAGTCTGGCATGGCTACCAATTACATCACATCCGCTAAATAACTTCTTCTCTTTTTTTGTGAGTGCAAATATAAATACTTTTTCTCCTTTAAAGCAAGAAAATTTTACATTTTTTCAGATTTTTAAAGTTTTTAATTTTCCAACTTCTTTTTGTCTCGTTTATTTATTACTTTTACACCTTTAACAATCAATTATGGAATTACAAGGAATTATAAAGAAACTGGGTGACGTTCAGACGTTTGCAAGCGGCTTTCAGAAAAGAGAAATGGTTATTGTGACCGAAGAACAGTACCCGCAACCAATTAGTATCGAATTTCTGAAAGAAAAAGGTGATTTACTTAATGCTTATAAAGAAGGAGATAAAGTAAAGGTTTCTATCAACATCGGAGGAAGAGAATGGACTTCGCCACAGGGTGAAGTAAGGTATTTCAATTCGATCACAGGATGGAGAATTGAAAAAGTAGACGGTGGAAATTTCAATGAACCTGTAGAGGTACGTCCGGCAGAATCGAAACCTGCAGCTTCCAATACCGATGTTTTTGCTGAAGAAGATGATGATTTACCTTTCTAAAAGATTGGTCGAAACAAAAAAATAAATAAAAATCCTGCCTTGCCCAAGCGCAGGATTTAATTTTTGAAAAATGGTTTTACTCGATCCAAACGAAATCTCTTTTCCCGATCCTGAATTGATGAATTCAGAAAGCGGCTTGCTGGCGGTGGGTGGCGACCTTTCTCCCGAAAGGCTCTTGTTCGCTTACCAAATTGGGCTTTTTCCGTGGTATAATGAAGGCGAAGAAATTCTTTGGTGGTGTCCGAATCCAAGATTTGTGCTTTTTCCGGATGAAGTGCGGATTTCAAAATCAATGAAAAAAATCCTGCGAGATGGAGTCTTTACTTTTACTGAAAACAAATGTTTCCCCGAAGTCATGCTTCACTGCAAAAACACCTACAGAAAAGGGCAGGACGGAACCTGGATTTCCGATGAATTGATTGACTCGTTTACAAAACTTCATGAACATGGTTTTGCAAAAAGCTTTGAAGTCTGGCAGAACGAAGAACTCGTCGGTGGCTTTTACGGAGTTCAGATCGGAAACGTGTTTTGTGGCGAAAGTATGTTTGCCAAAGTAAGCAATGCCTCAAAAGCCGGATTTCTAAATTTCATCCTGCAGCATAAAGATCTGGAACTAATCGACTGTCAGATTCACTCTGAGCATCTCGAAAGTCTGGGCGCAAGGATGATTCCCAAACTTGAATATTTAAACATTTTAAAAAGAAACAATGAATCCTGAAAAAGAAAAATGGGTTTTACTTGTGTTGCTCTCCGTTATTTGGGGTTCTTCATTCATACTGATAAAAAAATCACTGGAGCATTTCAATCCGTATGAAGTAGGCGCGCTGCGCGTTTTGATTGCCGGAATTATTCTGCTTCCTTTGGCAATTCTCAACATCAGGAAATTTCCGAAAAAACATTTGAAATGGCTTATACTCGCTGCAGTGACAGGAAATTTCATTCCGATGTTTCTTTTCCCGATTGCGGAAACCGAGGTAAGCAGCAGCATTGCGGGAATCATCAACTCGATGATGCCGATTTTCGTGATTATTGTGGGCGCGCTGCTCTGGAAATTTCATACCACCAAAAGACAGGTTGTTGGCGTCATCATCAGTTTTACCGGCGCGTGTATTTTGGCGTTTTCCGGTGGCGAAGGCGGCGAGTTCAAACTGATTCCGATATTACTGTTGCTTTTGGCGACCTTAATGTATGCAATAAGTACCACGACGGTAAAATCAAAACTCAGTGATATTCCTGCAAAAATTCTCTCTGCATTTGTCTTTTCATTTGTGCTGATTCTTCCATCGGTAATTGCGCTGGTATTTGCAGGATTTTTTAATAATATTCAGGTAAACAGCAGTTTATGGGAAGGGCTTGGCTTTGTAAGTTTGCTCTCAATCTTCGGAACCGGCCTGGCGATGATGCTTAATTACAGACTTCTAAGTGTTTCAACTCCGCTTTTTGCCTCTACCGTTACGTTGCTGATGCCGGTGGTGGCGATTATCTGGGGACTTTTGGATGGTGAAAAACTTACTTTGATGCAGGGTTTTGGAGGAGTGATTATTCTGGCGGGATTAATTTTTCTCCGGCAGATGCCCGCAGCCAAAAAATAAAAAACTGCAAAGCCCAATGGACAGTGCAGTTTGAAATAAATCTAATAAAAAGTAAAAATGAAAGGCGACAAAGATATGTTTTTGTTTCCATATGAAGCAAGCTATTTTTAAATTATTTTTAAAAATTTTCAAAAGAGCCTCAGGTTTTTAATATTTTCCTAAATTAGCATCATGTTTATCAAAGATTACATTTCGAAAGATTACCCGGCTTTCAACTCCAGCGACATGATTGATGATGCGAATGAAATGGCGAAAGAGTTCGGTTATTCTCATGTATTTGTAAAAAAGAAAGGCGTGTACCAGGGCGCGATCAGCCAGTCCTTTTTAGATGAAAGTCCGGAAGGAACGCTGGGCTCACTCGATATGCATTTCGAAAAATTTGCAATCCTGGACGACGGTAATCTGCTCGATTCCATCAAACTTTTTCACACCTTCAACTGCAACGTGGTTCCCGTGATTTCGAAGACCGAAAAATACATGGGCTATCTTTGCTGCGACGATATCTTTAACGAATTTTCAAAATATCCGCTTTTCTCGGAAAACGGCGCGGTGATGATTGTGCAGACCAATGGTAGACATTATTCCATGACCGAAGTCTGCAAAATTGTAGAATCAAATAATGGTAAAATTTACGGCTGTTTCATTAATTTAATTACAGAAGACTATATACAGATCACCCTGAAATTCAATAGCGAAAATACCAGCTCTATCGACGAAACATTCGAAAGATACGGCTACAGCGTAGTTCATAAGTATTATGATGATGAGAAGGAAGACCTGCTGAAAGACAGATTCGGTTTCTTTCAAAAATTTCTGGAGTTTTAAATGATGAAGGCAGCAATATATTCTCAAAAAAGCGACTTAGATACCTTTCTGTATCTCAGTAAATTTGTTTCAGAGCTCGAAAAACGCGGCGTACAGGCGGTTTTACACGAAGAAATGGCCAACGCGATGCAGTTTTCGAAAATCTTTGAAACCTTTTGTGGGAAAGAAGATTTAAAGCAGAAAAAAGTAGATCTTTTTTTTACCTTCGGAGGCGATGGTACCATTGTAAACTCATTGCTATATGTGCAGGATTTAGAAATTCCTGTGGTGGGAGTAAATACCGGAAGGCTGGGATTCCTGGCAAGTTTCAGTAAGGAGGAAGTTTTTTTGGAACTTGATGATATTATTAAAGGAGAAGTAAAAATTAGCCGAAGATCGGTTATTGAAATTGTTTCGCCGAACAACTCTGTTTTCTTTCCCTATGCTTTAAACGATTTAACAGTCTCGCGTAAAGAAACTACCGCCATGATTACGGTAGAATCTTATATAAATGGAGAGTTTCTCAATGTCTTCTGGGGCGACGGTGTCATTATTTCAACCCCAACCGGTTCTACAGCCTATTCATTAAGTTGTGGCGGACCAATTATTACACCAGCCAACGCCAATTTCGTCATCACACCTATTGCACCTCATAATCTGAATGTGCGGCCCTTAATTGTAAATGATGATGTGGAAATTCGCCTGAAAGTTGAAAGCCGTGTTCCGCAATATTCTTTGTCTCTCGATTCCAGGCTGATTCACATGGAAACCGATGTGGAAATTGTGCTGCGTAAAGCAAAGTTTCAGATCCTGCTCATTCATCCCAATAACTTAAGTTTTTACGAAACAATCCGCCAGAAACTCCTTTGGGGAAAAGACAAAAGAAACTAATGTTTTTCGCATAAAATTCTTAACTTTACAGACCTAAAATTCAGAATAAATCTTTTAAAAAATATATTATGAACAGACGTTTTCCGGCAGGTGTTGCCACAGGTCAAATGGTTACCGACATTTTTGAATATGCTAAAGAAAATAACTTTGCACTTCCCGCAGTAAACGTTATCGGTTCCAGTAATGTGAACGCGGTGATGGAAACTGCTGCGAAATTAAATTCTCCCGTAATTATTCAGTTTTCAAATGGTGGCGCAGTATACAATGCAGGAAAAGGTTTAAGCAACGATGGGCAAAAAGCCGCAATAGCCGGTGCAGTCGCAGGTGCAAAACACGTTCACACGTTGGCTGAAGCTTACGGAGCAACTGTAATTCTGCATACGGACCATTGTGCGAAAAAACTCCTCCCTTGGATCGATGGCTTAATGGATGCTAACGAAGAGTTTTTTGCGCAAACCGGAAAATCTTTGTACTCATCACACATGCTGGATCTTTCTGAAGAACCGATTGAAGAAAATCTTGACATTTCCTGTAAATATTTCGAAAGAATGGCAAAAATGGGCATGACACTCGAAATTGAACTTGGAGTTACCGGTGGTGAAGAAGATGGAGTTGACAATTCGGGAGTAGATTCGTCTAAACTTTATACCCAGCCTGATGAAGTGGCGTATGCTTACGAAAGATTGAAGGCAATTTCTCCTCACTTTACCATTGCAGCAGCATTCGGTAATGTTCACGGCGTTTACAAGCCAGGAAATGTTAAACTGACCCCAAAAATTTTAGATAATTCTCAGAAATACGTTCAGGAAAAGTTTGGCCTTGGTGAAAAACCGGTGAACTTCGTATTCCACGGCGGATCTGGTTCTACTGTT
Organism: Kaistella yananensis; assembly: GCF_026107505.2. Classification (NCBI taxonomy): domain Bacteria; kingdom Pseudomonadati; phylum Bacteroidota; class Flavobacteriia; order Flavobacteriales; family Weeksellaceae; genus Kaistella; species Kaistella yananensis. The sequence continues at coordinate 377,411 of NZ_JAPCHZ010000002.1, forward strand.
GAAGAAATTAGAGAAGCAATCAGCTACGGTGCGATAAAAATGAACATCGATACCGACCTTCAGTTTGCGTACACCGAAGGAATCCGCGATTATATGGTTAACAATCTTGAGTATTTGAAAACTCAAATCGGAAACCCTGACGGAGACGACAAGCCAAACAAAAAATTCTATGACCCAAGAGTTTGGATCAGAAAAGGCGAAGAAACTTTCAGTGCAAGACTTGAAAAAGCTTTTGAAGATCTGAACAATGTAAATACACTTTAAAATTAAAATTTTAGATGATAAATTTTAATTGCGTCGCACTTTTATAATTTAAAATCTGGAATCTAAAATCTATCAAAAATGGCATTCGACTGGTTTAAAAGAAAAGCAAAAAATATCACCACTTCCACAGAAGACAAAAAAGATCTTCCGAAAGGACTTTGGCATCAGACTCCTACAGGGAAAATTATTGAGCATGAGGAACTTAAAGCTAATAATTATGTCTCTCCGGAAGATGGTTTCCATGTGAGAATTGGCAGCAACGAATTCTTTTCAATTCTTTTCGACGGAAATAAATATACAGAACTCGACGCGAACGTAGAAAGCGTAGATATGCTGAATTTTAAAGATACCAAAGCTTATACAGACCGTTTAAAAGAAGTAAAAGCCAAAACCAAGTTAACAGATTCCATCCGTAATGCAGTAGGAACGGTAAACGGAGAGAAAATAGTGATTTCATGTATGGATTTTGCGTTCATCGGAGGGTCATTAGGTTCGGTAATGGGCGAAAAAATCCGTCGTGCAGTAGATTACTGTATAGAACACCGCCTTCCTTACATGATCATCTGCCAGTCTGGTGGAGCAAGAATGCAGGAGGCGACTTACTCCCTGATGCAGTTGGCGAAAGTTCAGGCGAAATTGGCCCAACTTTCAGAAGAAGGCTTGCTTTACATCGCCTATCTGTGCGACCCTACTTTTGGTGGTATTACCGCATCTTTCGCGATGACTGCCGATATTATTATGGCAGAACCGGGCGCGTTGATCGGATTTGCCGGACCAAGGGTAATTCGTGAAACCATAGGAAAAGATTTACCGGAAGGTTTCCAGACTTCAGAATTCCTGCAGGAAAAAGGTTTCGTAGACTTTATTGTGAAGCGTACAGAAATTAAAGAGAAGGTTTCCAAAACCGTGAGACTTCTTGTACATTAATATAATCTTAAAAACGATAAAAATCTCTCCTTTACAGGGGAGATTTCTATTATGAGAAGAATAGCCGGAATATTGCTCAACACCTTAAGAACTTTAAGTTTCAGAAAAATTCTGAGACTTTTGAGACTTGCTCTGCCGCATCCGCTCTTCTCATTATTGGGATTTTATGCGACGGTGAAAAGTTTTATGCTCGCCCAGAAGCATTTCCCGGAAACCAACGCCAACAGCGGAATCGGGAATGCTTACCGACATGCGCTGTGGACATGCCTCATCATGATGTACTGCTGCAAAATATCGTCGCCGCACAAAGCGTTAGATTTCTGTAAAAAAATGACCGATCTGCACGAGGAACTTTTCCCTAACGAACCTTTGGAGAAAAAAATGGATTTACATAATAATCAGGTGGGAATGGATCTTTTCATGGAATTACTTCCCGGGATTCACCGCCAGTTCTTCGAAACTAACTTTTTCGTTGAAAAGCTCTTTGTGAAAACGAAGACCGCAAAAATCCTTTCCAATTTGCAAGATGATTTCGGATCTGATTTAGTATATTTAAAGCAGTAAAAAACCCTCAACATCAGCCAAGGGTCTTGATGCGTATTGAAAATCTTCTATTTTTTAGATATTTTATAAAGTTTTCCGCTGTCTGAAACGGCGTAAAGATTTCCGTCCTGCCCGTTCAGCACATCCCGGATTCTGTCGTTTTTGTCGGTTAAAAGCCATTCTTCACCTACTACTTTATTATTTTCGATTACCAGCCTGATGATTTTCTGTCCGCTTAAGCAGCCGATCATCATATTGTTTTTCCACTCCTCAATATTTCCGGTATAGAAGGTGATTCCGCTCATGGATATGGAAGGATCCCAGTAATAAACAGGCTGTTCTGTTCCCTCTTTTTTTGTTGTTCCGTTGTTGATTTTTTTGCCGCTGTACTCAATTCCGTAAGTTACATCACCCCAGCCGTAATTTTTCCCGGGCTGAATCAGATTGATTTCGTCTCCACCGCGCGGTCCCATTTCTGCGTCCCAAACCTGTCCTTTGTGGTCTATAGCCATTCCTTGCGGATTTCGGTGGCCTGTCGAATAGATTTCCGGCTTCCAACCTGCAAGGTTAGGATTTCCGGGTGCGGGTTTTCCGTCCTTTGTGATTTTTAAAATCTTTCCTAAATAAGAGTCCTGTTTTTGCGCATAAGGCCTGGTTTCCCGGTCAGAACGTTCGCCGGTGCTTACAAAAAGGTAGCCCTCCTTATCAAAGGCCAAGCGGCTTCCGTAATGCTTGTCACCGTCGTAGGTTGGAGTTGCACGGAAAATTACCGTTGGGTTTTCTATTGTTTTTTCATCTGCAGAAAGTTTTCCTTTTGCCACCGCCGTATGATTTCCGCTCGAAACCGGTTCAGAGAAACTCCAGAAAATCATCCTATTACTGGCAAAATCTGGATCTAACGCGACATCAAGCAATCCTCCCTGTCCTTTATCATCAACTTTTGGAAGTCCTTCAACTTTCGAAATTGTTTTTCCGTCTGCTGAAACAATATTAAGGTATCCGGTTTTCGAAGTGATAAGGAATCTGCCGTCCGGTAAATTGATGATTCCCCACGGTTTCTGTAAATCTGAATTGATAACTTCCACCTGATAAGGAATGGTGGTTTTTACGCCCGGAACTCTGGTTTGCCCTGCAAAAGCAGACTGATATTCAGGGGAATTTTTGTCGGCGGTTTCAGGATTGGGTAATATTCCGTTCACGGTGGTATCTTGCGCTGTTACCGAAGTTTTTTGGCTTCCTGTGCAGGAAACAAGGAAAACTATTCCCAACATAGATAAATTTCTAATCGATAAATAATTCATATTTAAATATTTTTTGGTTTAAATCCGTAACTAAAAAAGTAATGCTGTACAAAATTACTGTTTCTGTAATTTGAAATTTACAGGTTTGAAAATTTCAGCGGTATCTGTTTTGAAGAAAATTCCGTTTTCGAGATCGGTAATTTTAGGTTTGAATCCCAAAAGTTTTCTCGATTGCGTAATGACGTTGACTTTATACTTTAAATCAGTTTTATTTTCGGAAGAAATGGTCTGCTGAATCCTGTTAATAACTACAGACGTGGCAGGAATTGAATCGTTACTAAGTTCAAATGATACATGGTAACCTTTCTCTCCTGAAATATCATACGATTCATAAACCGGATTTTTTACTTTTGGCAGTGCGTTTGCAGTACAGGACACGGAAATTAATGCAGAGACGCCTGATAAAATTGCGGGGGTTATGATATTGATTTTCATTATTTTCCGTTAATGGTTAAATTCAAATTTATTAAAATTATTACACATGAAAGGTAAGATATATGTAACAGGTCTAGCGCTTGCCACCCTATCATTGTTATCATGTTCCAGGGATAACGATCCGGCACCCTCATCACCGGCCGCTACAAACTCTGTAAATGATTTTGTGTGGAAGGCGATGAACTCGTGGTATTACTGGCAGCCAAATGTACCTAAGTTAGCTGACAACTTCAAAAACTCTGCCGATTATGCTTCATATATCAATTCTAAAACTCCGGATGGTCTATTTTACAGTCTGCTGTATGATTATGGAAATACCGACCGGTTCTCCTGGATAGAAAATAATAATACCATTATACCCGCATCGAAAATAGCTGAAATTGAAAAATTAACCGGCTTTGATTATGCGGTTTATCCCAAAGATAATACCAATACCTCTGCAGTGGCACTTGTAAATTACGTAATTCCAGGAAGCTCAGCCGCTAATGCTGGAATCGTAAGAGGAGACATTATTACTAAAGTGAATGGTTCACCTTTAACAATCAGCAATTATTCGCAGCTCTCTCAGGACCAGTTTACCATAACAAGAGCTGCAACTGCAGTAATTACTTCCACGGGTTTGGTAACAACCGACAGGGCTGAAAACATCAGCATTACCAAAACAAATATTGATGAGAATCCCGTAGCCTTTTATAAAAAGTACAATTACGGTGGCAAAAATATTGGCTATTTGGTCTATAATGGTTTCAAATCAGATTATAATGATGAACTGAATGCTGCTTTTGCTACAATGAAAGCCGACGGGATTACAGAACTTGTTCTGGATTTAAGATACAACGGAGGTGGATCACTGGAAACGGCAACTGCCCTGGCCCAGATGGTGAACGGAAATTACACCGGACAGCCCTACGTTTACCTTGATTTCAACGCAAAGCATAACGATGAAGACGGAATGGATTATTTAACCAACACCGTGAAAACCTATAACATCGTAAACGGTCATCCGGAACAAACCGGGCAGCAGAATGTAAACAGCCTGAGCCTGAGCAGGATTTATGTATTGGTTTCTTTCCAGACTGCTTCTGCGAGTGAACTTACCGTCATCAGTCTTAATAAATATGTTCCGGTAACCACCATCGGTAACGAAACCTACGGAAAATTTGTTGGTTCCATCTCCCTTTATGATTCGCCTGCATCAGATTACACTTCGTACTCCACCAGAAATACCGCACACAACTGGAAGTTGCAGCCCATTACATTTTCCTATTATAATAAGGACAAAGATCCAAATCCCAGCGGTGGAATCCTTCCGACTTACGATATCAATCCCTATCGGGCAATCAACAATATAAAGGAGTTTGGGAATGTATCGGATCCGGAACTGAAGAAAGCTTTGGAACTGATCAGCGGTCAAACCATTTTAAAAACGGCCGAAAATCCAGTAACCTATAGCAACAGAAATCTACGCTTTCAGCCCAGAAATGAATCTAAAGGTCTTGTCATAGAAGACTTTGAGAGTTTCTCCAAAAGAAAAAAATAGATCAATGAGAGCAGCAACCACTGCTCTTTTTTATTTGTTATGTTTAAAGAATTGATAATATTTTAAAAAATATCTTGCTTTATTGAAATTAAATTCTACATTTGTAGAATAGAATCTAAAAAAGTAGAAAATGAAAAATAAATTAACAGAAGCTGAAAAAGAACTCATGGAAATATTGTGGACAAATAAAACCGCATTTATGAAAGATCTTTTACAAGCGCTTCCGGAACCAAAGCCAGCGGCTACCACTGTTGCCACCAACCTTAAAAGAATGCAGAATAAGGATCTTATCGGCTACAAAAGTTTCGGTAATTCCAGACAGTATTTTCCGAAAGTTAATAAAGAAGATTACTTTAACGGAGAGATGACTTCAATTATTAACCAGTTTTTCAACAGTTCTGTTTCTCAGTTTGCTTCATTTTTTACCGCCAACTCAAAATTGAGTCAGCAACAGCTGAAAGAACTTCGGGACATTATTGATAACCAAATAAAAGATTAAAATGGAAACAATAATTCTAAAAATCGTAATATCTTCCACTGTATTGTTGGGTTTTTATCATTTCTTTTTAGCAAAGGAGCGCATATTTATATTCAACAGAATATTTCTGGTTTTGTCTCTTTTATTTGCGTATTCGTTGCCGTTTATACCGATGCCAACTTATTTCGAAAGCAGCGGTCAGCCAAATTTAATCTTCGGCGAACCTGTTCAGCAATTTCAGCAAGTAGGTGTTAACACCGCCCAACACTTCGACTGGAGTAAACTTATACTTGGTGTTTATTTATCGATATCAACTTTATTCCTTGTAAAATTTATCCATTCATTTTTAAAAATCCTACTTTTAAAAGGAGAGAAAAGAATCTACAAAAATCACCGCATCGTAGTTTTAAATCGAGATTATCCACCCTTCAGTTTTTTAAAAACAATGTACTTTGGTGAAAAGCATTTCGTTGATAATCAAATTGATGAAAGAATATTTCTCCACGAAAAATGTCACGCTTCACAAAATCACACTGCCGATATTTTATTAATAGAGTTCCTCAAAATATTTTCATGGTTCAATCCTGCCTTATACTTTTATAAAAATGCCATGATCATAAATCACGAATTTTTGGCTGATGAATTTGTTCTGAAAAACAACTACGACATCAGTAAATACCAGCATTTAATTCTCCATGAAATTACGAATACACAAATTTTAAAATTAACGCACCAATTCGATTTTAATAACACCAAAAAACGATTTATTATGATGACAACTAAAAATTCCAGATTTTCAGCTATAAAAAAAATTGCTGTTCTCCCTTTGCTTGCAATTCTTTTCGTATTTTTCTCTAAAGAAATTCAGGCCCAAACCGAAGCCTCGAAAGTAAAAGTAAATAGCCTAAACGCTTCAGAAAAACAAGATATAGCCGTTCCTATAGATGAAAAGAATGCTACTCCAGCGGAAAAAGAACTTATAAAGGCTTTTGAAAAAGTTAGAAAAGAAAATATCGTAAAAAATGATACTGTTAAAAAGAAATATAAGTCAAATATGGATAAAGCTGTAGCACCAACTTCAGTAAAAGAAGACAGTCAAAAATTTACGGGTATTCTTCCACAGTTTCCAGGAGGTATTAATGAGTTTAGAAAATTAATTAATGCCAATTTTGACACTTCTGTTTTTAAAGGTGATGAAGGGACGGTAAAAACGGAACTTAATGTGGAAATAGATGAAAACGGAAAAATGGGAACAGTTTCAGCTGACGGAACCAGTGATATTTTTAACAGGGAGGCCATAAGAAGCGTCAGCGCACTTAAAGATAAGGTCTGGACGCCCGCTACAGAAAATGGCATACCTGTAAAACACGTTATAAAAATGCCTATTACGATGACGTTTTCCGGAGCATTTCCAACAAAGTAAAAAATATAATGAGATAGAAAACTTCTAAAGAAATTTTAGAAGTTTTTTTAGTTATTAATAAAGAAAAAAATTCAGTTTTAAAATTTACGTAATTTTGCATCATGCAGTTCAAACTTCAGTCAGAATATAAACCGACAGGCGACCAGCCCCAGGCCATTGAAAAATTGGTCAAAGGCATTGAAATTGGCGAAAAATACCAGACCCTTCTTGGAGTTACTGGCTCGGGTAAAACTTTTACCGTTGCTAATGTTGTGCAGGAAATTCAGAAGCCAACCATTGTTTTGGCGCATAATAAAACGCTGGCGGCCCAGCTTTTTATGGAGTTTAAGGAATTCTTTCCTGATAATGCCGTGGAATATTTTGTGAGTTATTACGACTATTACCAGCCGGAAGCATTTATTGCTTCAACGAATACTTACATTGAAAAAGATCTTTCTATTAACGAAGAAGTTGAGAAACTGAGACTGTCTGCAACCGCAAGTTTGCTCTCAGGTCGGCGGGATGTATTAATAGTAGCGTCGGTTTCTTGTATTTACGGTATCGGAAACCCTACGGAATTCAATAAGTCTTTAATTGAAGTTCAGAAAAATGCCAGAATCACCCGCACCGCTTTTCTACATAAACTGGTAAATGCTTTGTATGCAAGAACTTTAAATGAATTTACACGCGGGACCTTTAGGGTGAAAGGTGATGTTATTGATGTATATCCAGCTTATGCCGATAATGCAGTTCGAATACAGTTTTTCGGTGACGAGATTGAAAAAATTCAGAGCTTCGATCCGCTTTCCGGAAATGTGATGGCAGAGTTTGAAGAGATCAATATTTATCCCGCAAACCTTTTCGTGACCTCCAAAGAAACACAGGTCAATGCCATCCGCGAAATTCAGGATGATATGGTTAAACAGGTTGATTTTTTCAATGAAATTGAAAAACCTTTTGAAGCCAAAAGACTCCAGGAAAGAACCGAACTCGATCTGGAAATGATGAAAGAACTCGGTTACTGCAGCGGAATTGAAAACTACTCGCGTTATTTCGACGGAAGATTGCCCGGTTCGCGTCCGTTCTGTCTTTTAGATTATTTTCCGAAGGATTTTTTAATGGTGATTGATGAAAGTCACGTAACGATTCCCCAGGTTCACGCCATGTACGGAGGCGACAGAAGCCGTAAAGAGGTTTTGGTGGAACACGGGTTTCGTCTTCCGGCGGCAATGGATAACCGTCCGCTGAAGTTTGAGGAGTTCGAAGCCATGCAGAATCAGGTGATTTACGTGTCGGCAACTCCGGCAGATTATGAACTTGAAAAAAGTGGCGGGGAATATATCGAGCAGATTATTCGTCCGACCGGACTTCTGGATCCTGTAATTGATATAAGACCTTCATTAAACCAGATTGATGATTTAATTGAAGAAATTCAGAAGCGAACAGAGATTGATGAAAGAGTTCTGGTAACAACGCTGACCAAGAAAATGGCAGAAGAACTCACAAAATATTTTACAAAATTCGGAATACGCACGCGTTATATCCACTCCGACGTTGAGACTTTGGAGAGAATTCAGATTATGCAGGATTTGCGGGTAGGACTTTTCGATGTTTTGGTGGGCGTAAATTTATTAAGAGAAGGTCTGGATTTGCCCGAAGTTTCCCTCGTTGCGATTCTGGATGCGGATAAGGAAGGAATGCTGCGTTCCCGTCGTTCGCTTGTTCAAACCATTGGTAGAGCAGCAAGAAATGTTAATGGTAAAGCGATTTTGTACGCCGATAAAATAACCGGATCCATGCAGAAAGCGATCGATGAAACCAACTATCGACGCGAAAAGCAGATGGAATACAACGAAAAACACGGTTTGGTTCCACAGGCACTGAACAAGAAAATTTCGGAAATCCTTGTCGGAAGATCCAAAGATTTCCCGGATCCGAAATATACCCAAAAAGAAATCCTGAAACAGGTTGCCGAAGAAAAAGCAAGCTATGGAAAAGACGCCACAGAACTGATTGCAGAAAAACAGAAAGCAATGGAAGCTGCAGCAAGAAACCTGGATTTCATTAAGGCTGCAAAATTAAGGGATGAAATTGCAGCATTAAAAGGTTAGAATTTATAAACCTTCTTTTTCTGTGTTTCGAATGCGACCTTATTCTTCCGGAACCGAACGTGTGTAGCAAGATAATTCGCAGTCGAAAGAGCGTTCCGCAAGAATGCCATGCTCTTCATTAGGAACTTGATAGTTATCGATTTAATATCCGTTGTAATTAGTGTTCCGTTCAAACACCGCATTCTCCTCACCTGCAGACTTAGGAAATCTTCGGGCGGTTCCGTAGGAACCGAATGTGTGTAGCAAAGAAGGTTCGCGGACGAAAGAGCGTTCCGCAGGAATGCCATGCTCTTCATTAGGAACCTGATAGTTATTTATTTAATATCCGTTGTAATTGTAGTGTTCCGTTCAAACACCGCATTCTCCTCACCTGCAGACTTAGGAAATCTTCGGGCGGTTCCGTAGGAACCGAATGTGTGTAGCAAAGAAGGTTCGCGGACGAAGGAGCATTCCGTAGGAACGCCATGACCTAATCTGTTTTATCATCATAAAATTCAAACACATATTTTTGATCAAAATTCACATCGAATTTTATCAGAAATTCCACGTACTCATCTCTAAAACTTTTCTTTTTATGATGTTCTTTCTGATTTTGAATATAATCTACCACAGCATCCCGCTGGCTTTTAGAATATGAAAAGCATCCGTAACCTTCTTGCCAATAAAATGGAGTATCAAGATATCTTTTTTCATTGATAAAATTAGTAGATGAAACTTTTATTTCTTTAACCAACTGAGATATCGGAGAAGATAAATCTTTCAGACTTAAGAAAATATGAATATGGTCCGGATTGGCGTAAATAGAAATCAGTTGATGCTTTTTATTTTCAATGATTCCCGAAATGTATTTTTGTACTTCCTCTCTGAAATCTTCTTTAATCAAATTTTCTCTCCCTTTTACTGCAAAAATGAATTGAAGATAGATTTGTGAATAGGTGTTTGCCATTTTTGATTAATATTTTAACATTGCGTTCCTACGGAACGCTTTTCTCTTAAAACGTTAATTCTACACACATTAGGTTCCTACGGAACCTTCCGGAAAGTTATATTCTGTGGTGGTTTACGCAATTAATTTTATTAATAAAACAATTGACATAATAATAATTTCAACAAGTCCGAAGAGCATTAAGAGAATCCCCAAAACTTTAATATCCGGGGCGTGTTAAGTTTATAAGTTATTTTCCGCCACCAATTCTTTGTCTTTAATTTTTCGTATTCGTAAATATCATGGGCATTATTGTAAAAATAGCGACCCATAAAAATGCCGAATACTCCGACTAATATCATATAAAATCCTGATCCAATCACACTAAAACTTATAGACTTTCTTCTTCGTTTTTTCAAAACTCACTTTCCCACGGATTGGGGTAAGCAGGTCCATTAAACCATTGATTTTGATTTCGTAAATAGTAGAAAGCTGCATCCCCAGTTTGCCTTTGGGCATACCTTCCCGATGAAACCATTCCAGATAATTGATGGGAAGATCTGCAATTACAGTGTCTTTATACTTCCCGAAAGGCATTTTCGCGCTGCAAATTTCCTGCAGGATTTCTGGCTTTAAACCTTCCATTTTTTAAATACTTAAATCTATTTTTTTCTCGATCTCTTTTGGTTCCGGCATAATAAGTTCCCGGTCGTCATCAGAAAATTCATCTCTGTAAACCTGGATTAAAAGGACCGTAATCGAAATAAGAATCGGTCCGAAAATCAGTCCCATAAACCCGAAAAGATTCATACCCATAATGATTCCGAACACCGTATTTAAAGGATGGATGTTTTCTAATTTCTTTAAAAGAGTGAATCTTAAGAGGTTATCCGTTAATCCCACGGCGATAAGACAGTACGCTGCAAGCCCAAGCCCGGCACCCATATTGCCTTCTGCAATCATAAAAATGCACACAGGAACATAAATAATCGCCGCACCAACGATAGGAATCATCGAAGCGACTGCTGTTAAGGCAAAGAGGAGAAGCGGGCTGGGTGCGCCAAAAATCCAGTATCCTATAATCGCCACAATTCCCTGTCCGATGGCGACAACAGGAATCCCAATCGCGTTGGCAACAACCATTTTCTGTATTTTCTCCCCCAACAAATTAATGTTAGCCTTTTTAAGGGGGGCTGAACTTCTTACCAGTCTTTCAAAAAGCCTTGGCTTCTCCAGCATAAAATACAGAATAAAGTACATGGAGAGGATCACAGTAAGGGTATTAAAAGTACTGCTCACTGCGGTGGTCGAGAAACTTCCCACTTTGTCTTTCAGTTTCGTTAAATTCTCCTTGCTGAGAATATCGACTCTCGTTTTGGAATACACATAATCATGAATTTTATCGACGAAGATGTTGAATTTCTGCATGTAAGCAGAAGCATTTCCTAATTTTTCTATAAGCAGGTCGGCGATAAAATAAACAGGAAGAATTAAAATGAGCAGTGTGCCCAAAATAATTACTGTGGATGCGAGCCAGGGCTTCCACTCTCGTTCTTCCTGAAGATAAAGATTGTATTTCCTGGAGATAATGTAAAGGGTAATGGCGCCCAGAACAGAAGGAATAAATAAAGACAGATTAAAACAGATTAATCCTGCAAGCACAGTAATAAGAGCCAGCAGAAAGATCTGCTTTATTTTTACCTCGCTGATTTGGTGTTTCCTGTTGGGCATAATTTTAAATTCTAATCAGAATCAGTTGTTGAAATTAAGTTGTCTTGGTTTCCCGCAGAACGCCACATATGCTGAATACATCACTACAAAATAGAACGGAAGTGTTGCCACGATTCCGATTCCGCAAAGTAAAACACCCGCGATACTGATCAGCAATCCAAGGAGTGATGATCCTAAAAATACGCCGTAATGATCTTTAGCGATTCTGAAACTCTTGTTGAAAGCTTCAGTAAAGCTGGCGTTTTCAAAAAGTAAAATAGGATAACCCAAAAGCAATAGAGGAATCACAAGAAAAACAGGTAGTAAACACATCATTAACGCAATTGCCATAATTACCGATGCCATAAGACTGTAGATTACAATCTGAACAAAGTTCTGTCTGTAGCCGATAAATAGATCTGACGCCTGCAAACGCTCCTGATTGTTATATTTATTTGCCATGTAAATGACTCCGACGTAAAGTGGAGCTAAAAGCAGGCTTACAATTCCCGAAAGACCGTAATAAATTTTCATTCCGGGAACTGCCCAGATATCGATCGATGAAAAATCGCCGTCGGCAGACCGGATTTCCTCAGAAAAACTCGCTGAATCGAATCCCGAAAGCGGCTGAATAACCATGGAGACAATAAAATAAATCACCATCGCCAGAAGTGCATAAAGAAAAATTCCCTTATACATCTCGAAAGCATGGGATATAATTTCGCTGGTACTTCTTTGTGGCACTTTATTGCCATCCATTTCCTGAAAAGTGTCCATAGTTTTAATTTTTAATGTTTCCCAAATTTAAATTTAAAATTGGAAAAAAACAGCATCTAAAATTAAATTTTAAACAACTTCTTTGTAATAATGCTGATAAAGTGTATAAATCATAGCATTTAAAAACGGAAAAGTCAGCAAAAAACCAACGCCGCAAATTAATACGCCGCTTAAGCTGAAGAGAAAAGCTACCATCATCGCGGGAACTACGGTGCTGAAATTATTGCGAAGGACTTTAAACGTAAGCGAAATTCCTTCAAATGTCTTTACATCCATAAAAAACATCAGTGGAACACAGAACAGTGTGATAAAAATCCAGAATATGCCCAGAAACAGCAGTGCATTGGCGTAGGTGAAAATAATGATCCAGAACAGATAAAATCCAAAAAACTTAAAAAAATTGAACCCGATATAACCCGCAAAAAGATCGTTCAGGCTTACAGGTTCTTTCAGGTCTGTTTTCCGGTAGATTTTGTAAAGACCTACATTCAGGGGATTGATGAGCGCCAGGAGAACAAAAAATGCCAAAGCGAAATTACGCATTTGTGGTAAACGCGCGATTTCCTCCATTTTTTTATTGAATGCCGGAAGATCAGTACGCACTAAATCCTGATACTTAATGAATTCATCCCAAAGTCCAAAATACTGAAACATATAAAAATAACCCAGAAAAAACAGGGAAAAGTATAAAACACTGAAAACCAACTGATAAAAGAGTGTTTTATTCCAGTAATTAAAAGCGTTTTTCAAAATCTGTCCAAGGCCGAACTGTTGCTGATGGTTATTTTGCATGCCGCAAAAATAAGGTTTAAGATTTAAATTTCCGGTTTTAATTTTTCGCTCACCCGCTTTTGACTATTTTTGCCGCATGGTAAGAAAATTTCACCCCAGTTTCGATCAGATGGATGAGCTTTCCCAAACCGGAACGCCTTACTTCTTTTTGGTGGATTTTTTAATGGAGAATGTTGAGGTTTTCACGGAAGAGGAATTGGATAAATCGGGTTTATTAATTGATTTTCAGAAATTTAAGAAGACGAATGAACCGCTCGGTAAACCTCTTGATATTTCGTTTCAATCCTTCCCGCAAAGTGAAGAATCTTACAGAAAAGGATTTGATCTGGTACAGAAAAACCTGAAAGCCGGCAATTCCTATCTCACCAATTATACCTGTAAAACGGAGGTGAAAACCAACCTTACTTTAAATGAAATTTTCTATCTTTCGCAATCCAAATACAAAGTTTTATACCCAGACAGGTTTGTATTTTTTTCCCCGGAAACTTTTGTAGAAATTACAGATAATAAAATCTTTACCCATCCCATGAAGGGCACCATCGATGCCGGTACCGAAAGTGCGGTGGAGGTTTTGAAGGGCGACGTAAAAGAAAAGGCAGAGCATTACACTGTGGTAGATTTATTGAGAAATGATTTGAGCATGGTGGCAGATGACGTGAAACTGGATGAATTTCAGCGGATTGATTTTATCAAAACGCACAACAAAAATCTCTACGCCATGAGTTCGGAGATTTCCGGTGTGCTGAAGCCCGATTTTCAGGGAAAAATAGGAAGTATTATGAAAAAATTACTTCCGGCTGGGTCGGTTTTGGGGGCACCCAAAGAAAAAACCCTGGAAATTGTGCTCGAAGCAGAAAATTATGCCCGGGGTTTCTATACGGGAGTTTGCGGCTGGTTTGATGGCAAGAATTTGGATTCCTGCGTCATGATCAGGTTTATAGAAAAAGAGAACGGAAAATTATATTTCAAAAGCGGTGGCGGAATTACCCATTTAAGCAAAGCCGAAACCGAATATCAGGAAATGAAAAACAAAATTTATGTCCCAATTTATTGAAAGTATTAAGATAGAAGACAAGAAAATTTTTCTCTTGGACCTGCACCAAAAGCGGGTTGATGACACTTTTGCCCATTTCGGTAAAGAAAGTTCAATCAATCTCGCAGAAATCTTCAAAAATCTGGAGCATGACGAAGATGGCCTATACAAACTGAGGATCAGTTACGACCTGGATAAAAACTTCAGAACCCAGCTCATTCCTTATGCCATCTCTGAAATCAGCAATTTCCAGCTGGTGGTAAACAATATCTATGATTATTCATTTAAATTTGAAGACCGCAAAGAACTCGAGAAAATGCTTCGGCAGGCAAAATCCAGTGAGATTATCATTGTAAAAAATAATCATATTACAGATACTTCTTTCTCGAATTTGCTGTTTAAGAAGGGAAAAGAATGGTTCACGCCTTCAACGTATCTGCTGAACGGTGTTCAGCGGCAATATCTTCTGAAAAATAAAAAAATAAAGGAAGCAGAAATCACCTTGCAGAATATCGCAGAGTATTCTCATTTTCAAATCATTAATGCGATGAATGATTTCGATGATATGTTTATTTATCCCATTGCCAGAATTACCAATCTGCCCGGAAATTCCGGTGATAACGAATTTTAAACCTTAAACCCCAAACTGCCGGCTCACCTGCTTTCGCTTCGCCTTGTTCTGAAAAAATGAAACCTTCCACCGACTTGAACCACAAAAATTTTCAGTCCCTGCTGCGATGTAAATTTACAGTCACGATTCTTTTGTTGTTGGCGACCTTATCGTCTGCCCAAACCCGTATTTCAGGTAGAATTACCGATGAAAAAACGGGCCAGCCAATTTCGGGAGTTGAGATTTTCATTAATAACCGGGAACAGGCAGAAACCGTCACCAAGGGAGCTGATTTTCTTGTTGAATCTGATTCCGGAATCAGTACAGCAACCTTCATCAAAAGAAATTATAAACCGGAGATTCTCAATTTCGACGACTTTCGCTTTGAAAATCTTGTCGTGAAACTTCAGTCTGAAAAAGTAGAACAGATTAATGAAGTGGTGATTTCGGGCGTCAGCAAAAAAAAGTATAAAAACAAAAAAGAAAATCCCGCGTACGCCATCATGCAGGAAGTCTGGAAACGCCGTAAAACAAACGGATTAGCCCGGTACAGCGATTACCAGTTTCAGGAATATGAGAAAATTGAAATCGCACTGAACAATATCGACAGCGCTTTCATGAAGAAAAAAATCTTCAATAACCTCGAATTTATTTTTGATTATGCGGATTCGGCAAACTATGATAAAAGACTTTCGCTGCCGGTTTTTTTCAACGAAACCATGTATAAAACTTATGGCCGCAACGCTCCTGAAAAGAAAGAAAACAGAATCATTGTCGCCAACAGATTTTCTGGATTTAACGACAACGAACTGGTGGCTTCTACGGCAAAAAATCAGTTCAAGGAAGTTAATATCTACGATAATACACTGAATTTCTTTAACATTGGTTTCCCAAGTCCCGCCGGAACAGATGGGTTTAGTACTTATGAATATGAAATCACTGACTCGATTTCTGTAGAGGATACCGATGCGTACGTCATCAAATATTTTCCGAAAAACAGGGAATTGCTCGCGTTTCAGGGAAATCTTTATGTATCCAGAGACACCTATAATATTGTAAAGGCAACGTTGCGGTCAACCAACAAAATCAATGTGAATTTCGTGAACGGAATTTATCTCGAAACGGAATACGACAACTTGGATGATGCGGTGTTCCTGCCCAAAAGAACATATACAGAGCTGGAAATGTCGGTTTTTGGAAAGAAAAAAGATGCGAAAAGCGTACTTTTTAAAAGAACCGGAATTTTCAGCGGTTATCTTTTCAATAAAAATTTTGATGATCAGCTTCTTGTCGACAGAGGCCAGACGCTGAGTGACGAAAATCTAAAGAAATCCGACGCATTCTGGGAGCAGAACAGAACTGAACCGCTTTCGGAAACCGAACAGAACGTGTACACGATGGTGGGCGAACTCGAGCAGGTTCCGAAATTCAAAAGAATCGTAAAACTGGTTGAAATCCTGGAATCGGGTTATATCAACGCCTGGAATGCCATCGATTTCGGTGATATTTATTCCGTTTACGGAAATAATGAGGTGGAAGGCGACCGCGTTCGTGTCGGCGCAAGAACCTATTTTTCGCCAAATGATAAATGGCGCGTCGCCGGATATACTGCTTATGGATTTAAAGATAAAAAACTTAAATACGGATTGGAAGGCAGATACATGTTCAGCCGCGAAAACCGAGCTACCGTTGGTTTCGGGAGCAGGAATGATGTCATCCAGCTCGGCGCACAACTCATGAACGATGATGGAATTATGACCCGCTCTTTCGCCTCGTCTTCGGTTTTTTCATCGGGAACCAATGCTTCTTTGAGTGCCGTGAAGCAGAACAACTTCTTCTTTTCTCTGGAGCCTCTCAAGAATTTTGAAGTCAGGATGGATGCTGCGCTTCAGAACATAAAATCCGCCAATCCCGAAAAGTTCGACCTCGGTTTTTATAAAGACAACCAGTTGAAATCTGAATTGAACGATTTCCACACCACCTTCAGTCTCATCGCAAAACCGGGTGCAAGATATTCGCAGTATGGTGTCGACAGATATGCTTTCACAACACTTTCGCCAACATTTGTCCTGAAATTCACCCACGGTTTCGAAAATGTTCTGGATGGGGATTTCGATTATAACAAACTTCAGTTTCTTTATTCTCAGCCTGTAGTAGTAGGGAATTTTGGGCGTTCAGTCATTAATTTTGAGGCCGGAAAAAACTTCAGCACCGTTCCATTGGCATTGCAGAACATCATTCCCGGAAACCAGTCCTACAGTTTGGTTCCCAACACTTTTGCGCTGTTGAAATACTACGAATTTGTTGCTGATGCATATACGACTTTAAATTACGAACATCATTTTCAGGGGAAAATCCTGGCACACATTCCACTGATTAAAAAGCTGAAATTCAGAGAATTGATTTTCCTTCGCGGTGCTTACGGAACCTTAAGTGAGGCGTCGAAAAACATTAACTTCGAGAGCACGAAGTATTCCGCTCCGGACCAGCAGATCTATTACGAATACGGTTTCGGACTCGAAAATATCGGCTTCGGGAACTTGAGGATTTTACGCGTCGATTTCAACTGGCGCGGGAATTACCTCGACAGACCAGATGTTTCTAAATTCGGCGTGAAATTCGGCTTCCAAATGAATTTTTAATTACTTTAGGTATTCAAAGTACGCTTTCAGGACTGCCGCATTTTCAATAGCCGAAGTGTCAACTTCAAGAATTTTTGCCTTTTCATCGTGTTTAAAGAAATGATCTAAAACCCGAGAAAGTGTATCTTCATCGTCAACTTTCGTGTAAGCAAACCCGAAATGTTTAGCCAGGTGTTCCGCATTTTTGTGATGCGAAGTAAGGATAAATTCATCGAGCGCATTCGTAGAATCCGGCCCCGGAATAATTTTGAAAATGTCGCCGCCCCCATTGTTGAAGACGATGATTCGTGTATAAGGCGGGATGTAGTTGTTCCATAAACCGTTGATGTCGTAAAAGAAACTCACATCGCCCGTAACAAGCACGGTTTGGTCTTTTGCCTTCATGGCAAAGCCCATTGCCGTGGAGGTACACCCGTCAATTCCGCTCGTACCGCGGTTGCAGTGGATGCTGTCGGTTTTATACTCGAAAAGTTGTGCATACCTGATTGCCGATGAATTACTGAAATGCAGGTTCGCATGTTCAGGAAGTTTATCGGCAAGGATTTCGAAGAATTTAAAATCTGAAAACGGAGCTTTCAGGCAGTATTCTTTATGTTTTGCGTCTCTTTTATCTCTGAGCACGTCCCACAGATTGAAATAAGGTTGTGGTTCCAGTGTGATAAATGGTAATAATTTAGAGAAAAAGACTTCAGGTTTGGTCTCAATTTTTTCTGTAAGCGAAAAGAAGGTGTCGGGTTGCCACACTTCGTGGATGTGCCAGTGATTCTTAGGTTTTGCTTTTCGCAGAAACTGCTTTATTTTCTTTGAAACTATGTTCTGCCCAATTGTGATCAGCAGATCCGGCGCATAGGTTTTGAAATCTTCTTCCGAGAAATTAAAAATATACCGGTCGATATGGTTAAAAAACTTCGGATGGGTCAGATTCGAATTGGCTTCGGTTAATACAACAGCGCTGTGATTTTTAACGAGTTGTGTAAGCTGCATTTCAAGTTCTTCGCTGTAATCTCTTGTTCCGGCCAGAATCATGATTCTTTTCGAAACATTCCATTCTGCAGCCAGATTCGAAGGCAGTTCGTACTTCTTTTTCTGTATCGTTTTTTCTACGGTAGGGAAAACAGGAATTTCAGATACAAGTTGATAAAGCGGCTCTGCTAATGGAATATTAATGTGAACCGGACCTTGCTTTTCGAAGCAGATCTCGATCGCTTTCTTTATTAAACTGAAGTTTTCTTCTTCTGCATTTTCTTTATCATCTTCCAGAAGCTGGAAGTCTCCGTAAGAATGCTGTTGATACAGATCTTTCTGGCGGATGGTTTGCCCGTCGAAAATATCCACGAAATCCGATGGCCGGTCTGCAGTAAGGATTAAAAGTGGAATGTTCTGATAAAATGCTTCAGTAACCGCAGGATAGTAGTTGGCTGCTGCCGACCCGCTTGTACAGGTTAGCGCAACCGGTTTTTTAATGCTTTTCGCCATTCCCAGACCTACAAATCCCGCACTGCGCTCGTCAACAATGCTGTAGCAGTTGAATTCATCAGTCTCAGAAAAATGAATGGCCAGAGGCGCATTTCGGGAGCCCGGTGAAATTACAATGTCGAAAATTCCGTATTCTTTAAGGAGGTGCGCTAAAACCTGTATGCTTCTTTTCGAAGAAAATTGTTTCATGTGAAATATTGACTAACTGCAAATTTACTCATAATTAAAATTTTAATAAGAAAAATCATACTTTAGCAGTCAAATTTTTAATCCAATAAAATGAAATTAGTTCCAAGTGTGGATTTGCGTGATTTCCTTTCGGGTGACCCGGAACGCAAACAAAAATTTGTAAATGAAATCGGAAAAGCATACGAAGAAATCGGATTTGTTGCCCTGAAAGGTCACTTTCTGGATGACAAACTGGTTGATGAACTCTACGGAGAAGTTAAAAACTTCTTCGACCTGCCGGTAGAAACCAAACAGAAGTACGAAATCCCGGGAATTGGAGGCCAGCGCGGTTACGTAGGATTTGGTAAAGAAACGGCAAAAGGCTTCAAAAAAGGAGATCTTAAAGAATTCTGGCATTTCGGTCAGTATCTCGAAGACGGATCTAAATATTCCTCCGTTTATCCCGATAACGTTGAGGTAACTGAAGTTCCAAGATTCAACGAAGTTGGAAAGGAAGCTTTCAAGATGTTGGAGAAAACCGGTGTTTACGTCTTGAGAGCGTTGGCTTTGCACCTCGGTTTGGATGAATTCTACTTTGATAAATTCGTAAGTGAAGGAAATTCTATTTTAAGACCAATTCACTATCCGCCGATTACAGAAGAGCCTGATAATGCGGTTCGTGCTGCGGCACACGGAGATATCAATTTGATTACCCTTTTGATGGGAGCTCAAGGCAAAGGTCTTCAAGTGATGAATCATGATGGGGAATGGATCGACGCGATTGCCGAACCGGATGAACTTATGATCAATGTTGGCGATATGTTATCCAGACACACCAACAACAAACTGAAATCTACCATTCACCAGGTGGTAAATCCGCCAAGAGAATTATGGGGAACTTCCAGATATTCCATTCCTTTCTTTATGCATCCGGTGAGCGAAATGCCGCTGAACGCTTTGGAAGGAACTTATGACGAAAACAACCCGAAATTGTATCCCGATACCACAGCCGGAGAATTTCTGCACGAAAGATTGGTAGAATTGGGATTGATTAAGTAAATATTTTTAAAAATACGAAATAGAAGCGGGCAGATTTTTCTGTCCGTTTTCTTTTGCTTCACCAATAATGGTTTTCGTAATTTTGCCGGATGGAAATTTTAGATGTACTGATTATCGGCGCCGGCCCGATTGGCTTGAACTGCGCTTTGGAGGCAGAAAAGAATGGTTTAAGCTATGTGATTATAGAAAAAGGAACCATCGTCAATTCCCTCTACAATTATCCCTTATACATGCGCTTTTTTTCTACGGCCGATAAGCTGGAAATTGCTGAAATTCCCTTCATTACAACTTCTCCAAAACCAGGTAGACAAGATGCTCTGGAATATTACCAAGGAATTGCGCGACAAAAAGAACTTAAAATCAACCTTTACGAGAAAGTTTTAAAAGTTTCAAAAAATCAGGTCTTCGAAATTGATACTTCAAAAGCAAAATATCTGGCAAAAAACGTCATCATCGCTACCGGATTTTACGATATTCCGAATCTCCTGAATATTCCCGGCGAAAACTTACCCAAAGTAAAGCATTATTATACCGAGCCTTATCCGTATGCTAACCAGAAAGTTGTAATCATCGGTGCCAGCAATTCAGCCGTAGATGCAGCTTTGGAAACCTATAGAAAAGGAGCAGAGGTTACGATGATCATCAAAGGTTCAGAGATTTCCAAATCTGTGAAATATTGGGTAAAGCCTGATATAGAAAACCGAATTGCGGAAGGAAGCATCAAAGGTTATTTTAATGCGGAAATGATTGAAATTAAAGAAAATTCTGTCATTTTTAAAGACGAATTGGGCAAAATTCATGAAATTGAGAACGATTTCGTTCTCGCCATGACCGGCTATCTTCCCGATTTTGAATTTTTAAAAGACTCTGGCATCGACTTAAAGGGCGACAGTCTCGTTCCTGCCTATAATCCCGAAACCATGGAAACGAACGTAGCCAATCTTTATTTGGCCGGCGTTGTTTGTGGCGGCAAAGACACGCATCTCTGGTTCATCGAAAACTCCAGAATTCATGCGGAAATAATTCTGAACCATATTGCTGAAAGAAACTAATAATTTCAGTTTATTTTCGTATTTGTATAACATGATATAAAACAGCGAGTTACATCACCTTCTATCTTTTTGAAACTGCATTTTTAGGCCTGTTAACTTTCTCTAAATTCTTTACTGAAAGCGTTTACAGAAGGTTGAGCCATAGTTTAACCGTATATCTGCCGTGCCAAATTAAAGTCTCCCTTTAGTGTACTTCATGTGTTAGCCTGCAATAAGCAATTCCAACCCTTAATGCGAAATGTCATGAATTTACTTTTTAAAAATAACAGCAACCAATTTAAATCTTTCGTAACTTTAACTACCTAAAAATCAAATGCAGGTCATTTCCTTTTTAGCATTCCCATAAAATAATTAAAACTATATATTATGAGTGCTAATACCAAAGATTTACGAAATGTGGTTTTACTCGGTCATTCCGACAGTGGCAAAACCACGCTTATAGAAACCATGCTTTACGAAGGCGGAGCGATTAAGCGCCGTGGATCAGTCGAAGGACAGAACACGGTGAGCGACCATACAGACCTCGAGCACGAAAAAGGGAAAACCATTTTCTCCCACCAGATGTTCGTAAACTGGAAAAACAACAAAATTAACATTATCGATACCCCAGGATTTGACGATTTCGTTGGCGAGGTCGTTTCTTCATTAAAGGTAGCAGATAGCGCAGTTATCGTCCTTAATGCTGCAAATGGTGTGGAAGTAGGTACGGAATTGGTTTGGGAATATGTGGAGAAATACCAGACTCCCGCAATCTTCGTTATCAACCAGATGGACCACCCGAAAGCTGATTTCGAGAAAACTCTGGAGCAGGCTAAAGAGCGTTTTGGTTCCAAACTCTTTCCGCTTCAGTATCCGTATAATTCAGGAGCCAGTTTCAATGCGATCATTGATGCTTTAAGAATGGTGATGTACGAATTTCCAGCTAACGGTGGAAAACCTGAGAAAAAACCAATCCCTGAAAGCGAAATGGCAAGAGCCAATAAAATGCACAACGCATTGGTTGAAATCGCTGCGGAGAATGAAGAGGGTTTAATGGAAAAATACTTCGAAGAAGGCAACCTTTCTGAAGAAGAACTCGCAAAAGGAATTACCATCGCATTGGCAAAACAGCAGTTCTTCCCTGTATTCGTCACCAGCGGACTGAAAGATATGGGAAGCGGCCGTTTGATGGGCTTCATCGATGACATTGCTCCTTCACCCGCCGACAGACCGGCCCGCAAACTCGAAAACGGTGAGGAAATTTCTTACGACCCTAATGACAAAACCACGATTTTTATCTATAAAACACTTTCTGAGCCTCAGGTCGGAATGGTTTCCTACTTTAAAGTCCTCAGCGGTAAACTGAAGCCCGGTGATGAACTCGTAAATGCCAGTAACGGCGAAAGTGAAAGGATTTCCCAACTTTTTGTAGCAGAAGGAAAAGAAAGAATTCCAGTCAATGAACTGGTTGCAGGAGACTTAGGAGTTACAGTAAAACTGAAATATGGTCATTCCAACAACACTTTGAATACAAAAGGTTTAGACCGAAAAGTAAGGCCGATGGAATTCCCTGAAAGCCGCATCAGAAAAGCAGTTTCTACAGATTCCACTGCAGATATGGAAAAACTCGTTACCGCTTTGCATAAAAGTGAGGAAGAAGATCCTACCCTGAAAGTGGAACAGTCTGCAGAACTGAAACAGACCATTCTTCATGGTCAGGGACAGCTGCATCTGGATCTAGTAAAACAGCGGTTACAGAAAGAATTTGGGGTAAACATGAATTTCGGAAATCCCAAAATCCCTTACCGCGAAACCATTACGGGAAAAGCCGATGCCGATTACCGTCACAAAAAACAGTCCGGCGGCTCAGGTCAGTTCGGAGAAATCCACATGAGAGTTGAAAATTTCTATGAGGATATGACGGAACCTACAGGTTTCAACATCCGTCAGAAAGAGATTGAAGATTTGCCATGGGGCGGAAAACTGGCGTTCTACTGGTGCATCGTGGGTGGCGCAATCGATAACCGTTACATCGGAGCCATTAAAAAAGGAATTATGCAGCAGATGAAAGAAGGCCCCCTAACCGGTTCACATTGCCAGAATATCCGTGTAATTGTTTACGATGGCAAAATGCACAGCGTGGATTCCAATGATATTTCCTTCCAGCTGGCGGCTTCGGGCGCTTTCCGCGAAGCTTTTCATAATGCTAAGCCTCAGCTTCTGGAACCCATTTATTCGGTGCAGATTCTCTGTCCGGACGATGATACGGGCGATGTGATGGGCGATTTGCAAACCCGTCGCGCGATGATTTCAGGAATGGATTCCGAGGGACATTACCAGAAAATTCTGGCTGAGGTTCCTTTGGCAGAAATGCACGATTACGGTTCCACACTTCGTTCAATTACCGGCGGGAAGGCAAAATTCTCAATGAAATTCTCAGAATATCAACTCGTTCCGCCAAATGTACAGCAGGAATTGGTGAAACAGCATTCTGTAGAACTGGTATAGTAAATTTAAATTAGAACTCTATAAGAACTCAATCAACATGTTGGTTGAGTTTTTTTTCATGCGTAAACTCATAAAATAAAATAGCAAATTTAAATAAGACTAATTTGTCTTAATTAAATATAATGTCTAAATTTGTCAAAGATTTACACAGTATGCTTTCGAAAACATGTGAATATGCGTTAAGAGCAATGATCTATATCGCGCAGCAATCAAAAGACGGACATATGGTGAATATTAAAGAAATCTCCGAGAAGATCAATTCACCGGAGCTTTTTATCGCCAAAATTCTGCAGAGCCTCAGCAAAAAAGGCTACCTGCAAAGTTCAAAAGGCCGATATGGCGGATTCTGCATTTCCGATAAGGAGGCAGAATTTTCACTGGCAGATATTGTGGAAGCGATTGATGGCAGTAAAATGTTTCATGGATGTGGATTGGGACTTGAATTCTGTTCAGAGACAAATCCCTGTCCGATTCATAACCAGTACAAAGAAGCCCGCGACAAACTGTATTCAATTTATGGCGAAGTGACGCTGAGCAGCTTCCGGAACGGAAATGAAGCCGATATACTTCAGCTGAAAAGAAGGTAAAAAATTTTAAACAATAATCAGACAAATTGGTCTTAATTAAAAAACAATAAATCAACCCTAAACCTAATTTAAATAACATGGCAACACTCCAAACACTGAACGTAACCCTTTTAGAACCTAGATTAAAGCATCCCACAGTTTTTAAATATTTCGACGCGTTGGCGGCTGGTGAAAACTTCGTCATCGAAAACGATCACGACCCGAAACCACTGTATTACGAACTTCTTGCCGAGCGTGGAAACATTTTTACCTGGGATTATATGGAAAAAGGTCCGGAATGGTTCGTGGTTCAGATTGCAAAAAATCCCGCAGAGGAAAGTCACGATATACAAACGTTAGACGTTACCCAACTTGAGCCGCGCATGAAGCATCCGACTGTTTTTAAATATTTCGATGCACTGTCAGCCGGTGAAGCTTTCGTTATTGAAAACGATCACGATCCTAAACCGTTATATTACGAACTTCTGGCCGAACGAGGAAATATCTTCACCTGGGAATATCTGGAACAGGGCCCTGAATGGTTTAAAGTGAAAATCGCCAAAAATCCCGATGAAAACACGCCACAAAAAGGTTCAATTCCTGAAAAGGACGTGAAAAAAGCAGCGCTTTTAAAAGAAAAAGGGGTGACTTTCGGTTGCAGCGATTCCGGTCCGAAATTCCCCGACAATAAAGATTACGACGAATGGGAACTCGGCATGTTGGCCGATTATATCGTGGCGACGCATCACCAGTACATTAAAGATAATGCTGAAAGCCTGAACGGTCTCGCCATAAAAGTCGCCGAACATCACGGGGAAAATAATCACGAACTGCACCGTGTGGCTACCAGTACGCATCATTTCCTGCAGGATCTGCTCAATCACATTACGAACGAAGAGGAAGTGCTTTTCCCTGTCATCCGGCAGTTGTTGAGTAAAAAAGACAATCCGTCCGAAGTAATAAGCTACGAAGCCGGAACGCTGGATCATCCAATCCGCATTCTTCTAAAAGAGCACGAAATCGCTGGCGAAGACCTCAATTTCCTGAGAAGAATCACCAATAATTTCGCACCTCCGAAAAACGCATGTAAGTCTTTTACTTACCTTTATGAAAAACTGAAGGAGTTCGAGAGCGATCTTTATCTCCATCTGCGCATCGAAAACGATTATCTGTTCCCGAGAGCATTAAAGCTGGATAAAGAGATTGCCGCAACTCATTCATAAAAAAATCCAACAATGGAAAAAAAACCGATCAAACGCAACGAAAATCTGGTTCCCGTATCCCGCGAACATCACGCAACGCTGCTTTTCTGCTGGAAACTGCGCACCGGTGTAAAAGCGGAAACCGAACCCGAAAGAATGATTCGTTACACCAACTGGTTCTGGTTAAATCACTTACAAAGCCATTTTGTAACGGAAGAAAAACTGCTTTTCATTGATACCGAAGACGAAATGGTGAAGAAAGGGCTGGACGATCACCAACGGATTCTGGCGAAAATCAATGAAATTAACGTAAGGTCGAACACCAAAACATATCCGCTGTTGCTTGAGCTTGCCACGCTGATCGATGATCACACCCGATATGAAGAGCGTCAGCTTTTCCCTTATCTGGAAGAAAAGTTTTCGGAGCTGGAACTCGGGAAGATTGGTGAAACGCTGCACAGTGAAGACCACGATGCCGTTGAAGATTATGATGATGAATTCTGGGCAAAGGAAAAAAAGAATCATTTATGAAAACAATTTCAATCAATACAAAGATTTCGGAGCTTATTAAAGAAAACTCCGGTAGTGTGGATGCTATCGCCTCCATTGCGAAACCTTTGGAGAAGCTGAAGAATCCTATTCTCCGCAAAATCATGGCTTCGCGCGTTACTATTGCCGAAGCTTCGAAAATGACGGGAACAAAAGTAGATGATTTCAAGCGCGTGCTTTCGCCGCTGGGATTTATTTTTGAAGGCGAAGAATCGACTAAGGAAGAGTCGCCAGCAAAACCCAAACCTTCCTGGCTGCAGAATGCCTCAAAGGAAATTATTGATTTTTATGACGTACGCCCGATTATCGACGATGGTGCCGACCCGCTGAAAGAAGTTCTTCACCGTTTCAAAGAAGTGAAACCGGGCGAGATGCTCTGTGTAATCAACGGTTTTGTGCCCACGCCTTTAATCCATCTTCTGAAACAGGAAAAAGCCGAAGATACTTTTGTGGAAACCATCAGCGACAAAGAATTCCACACCTATTTCCTGAAGAAAAAGAAAGAAGCGGAGATGGCTGATTCTTTCGAAAGTAAATTACAGATGAATGGCGTTGAAGCCTTCAATGGAATTCTTGCAAAATTCAGTGAAGATCAAATCCGCCGGATCGATGTGCGCGGACTCGAAATGCCAGGCCCGATGCACACTATTTTGGGCGAACTCGAAAAACTTCCAGAAGGAAACGCCCTGTTCATCGATCACAAAAGAGTTCCGGTTTATCTGTTAGAAGAACTGGCAGACAAGGATTTCGCAGTTCATATCCATAACGTGGCTGAAGGCGACGTAAAAATGTTGATTTTCAGAAAATAATGGCACATATCCACATTGGGCGGGCACCCGGAAACAAAGCAGTACTGCCATTTTATGCCACGGGAGCCGTAGCTTTTTTGGTGTTGTGTATCGTGATGCTCTGCACGCCGCAGTCGTTTACCCAGCACTATTTCACGCCACATTTGCTCACCATTGTGCATATCGCTGCGCTGGGCTGGGGAACCATGGTTATTTTCGGGGCTGCCCACCAGCTTTTGCCTGTGATTTGCGAACAGGATCTGTACAGCGAAAAAATGGCTTCGGCGAGTTGGTACACCCTTACCGCAGGGATTATTCTCCTTACCTGGAAATTCTGGAATCTCGATGTTGGGTGGATGATGATTACCGGTGGCTCCCTGATCGTGTTCTCGGTTTTGCTTTTCGTTATCAATGTCTGGAAAACTACCCAAATCTGTACAAGATATACCGCCCAGAAAGTCCTTATCACAGGTTCTGCGTTCTGGCTGCTTTTTACGGTTTCCGTGGGGCTTTTGCTGGCCATTAACCTGAGTTTAACCACACCCATGTTCCGCGTAAGTCATCTGGAAGTGCTGAAACTTCATGCGCACATGGGCATTGCGGGCTGGTTTCTGCAACTTATTACGGGCGTGAGTACCAAGCTTGTCCCGATGTTTCTGCTGGGGAAATCTTCCAAAGAATACCTCCTCAGAAACGCGTTTATCTTTCAGAATCTGGGACTTATTTTATTCCTGACCGACGGTTATTTCTTTGCCGTAACGGGGCGGGTACTGATATACGCCGCCATTGTTCTGGCAGGCATTATTTGCTGGCTGCTTTACCTTTACGATGTTTTCAGAAACCGGTTAAGGAAGAGAATCGAACTGCTGATGAAGCATACGTTTCTTTCTTTTCTGAGTTTAATTCTCGCGGTATTGCTGATTCCTGTGGTGTATTATTCCGATGGTTACCGCTTTACGATGGTTTACGGAACCCTGATTTTCTTCGGGTGGATTACCAATATTATTCTCGGCAAAACCTTCAAAACTTTGCCCTTCATTATCTGGAACAACCAGTACAAACACCTTTCAGGAAAGGCGAAAATTCCGCTGCCCAAAGACCTTTATCATGAAAAGCTCACCATCTGGCAGTTCAGGCTCTTTATTGCGGCGTTCCTGGTTTTTGCACTCGGGCTGGTGCTTCAGCACTTAACCGTCATCCGAATTGGGTTGGTGTTATGGCTGGCAGTAGCGGTAATGTACTGCCTGAATGTTTTTAAATTACTTCTTCACAAAACAAAAATTTGAACATGATATTCAACGAAAACGATAAAACCTACGATATGCAGAGCCGTGCCGAAATGGCGCTGTACGAAGTGATAGACCCCGAACTGATGGTGAACATCATGGATCTGGGCATGGTTTATGAAATTAATTTCCCGGAAGAAAACAAAGTGCAGGTCGTGATGACGCTTACCTCACAGTTCTGCCCCATGGGCGATGCCATAAAAACCGGGGTACAGAACGCGTTAGAAACAGAATTCCCCGGCATTGAAGTAGAAATTGAACTCACCTTCAGCCCCGCCTGGAATTACGACTGCGTTTCGCAGGAAGGCATGATGCAGCTGCAGAACAGGTAATTTGCAGAGAAAGAAGAAATTAAAAAGGGTTTTTTAACGGTGATTGAAGAACCCTTTTTCTATTACTTTAGTTGGATTAACAATAAAAACACAATGTTATGCCCATCAACAACCTGAACAATGCGCACCTTACTGAAGCGCAGATGAACGAAATTAAAACCGCACTTACCACGCTGGAAACCGCGCTGTCGGCGCTCAATGTAACCCTCACCCCGGAGGAGCGCCGCACATACGGCAGTGTGAACGAGCAAAACAAACTGCTCATCAATAAAGTGTGGGATTATCGCCAGAACAGCGAGCACCTTTCGCAACCCGATCTCGACTGGGCCGAATTTGAGAACGATCTGAAGAGCCGGCAGTTTATCGAAAATATCGGGCATAGGATAGCAGCACTTGATGAAAGGCTGAAGAACTCGAAAATCCTGCACGATTACGATAACTACCAGTCGGCGCTTGACGATTATGCCTACACCAGTTACAAGGCCGGTTCCAATGCCGCGGGTTATGAAACCAAGATGAACGAGCTGAAGCAGTTTTTCCCGCGAAGCGGTAAACGCCCGGCGACATCTCCTGAAGCAGAAGAATAGATTATTTTCATTAAAAAATGACAGCCCGCGGTTTCCGTGGGCTGTTTTCTTTCCTTTTACTGAACCGTTTCGGTTGTTTGAGAACCGTTTCGGTCAAAAGTTTAAAATTTTAGGTTTCGGGGCTAAACCATTAGGTTCTGAACGTAAAGTTTTGGGTGTTGGACCTAAAGATTTGGCTTGAAGAATTAATGCTTTGGTTAAAAGTCCTAAAGTTTTGATAGAATTACGAAAATGGTGGTGTGTGGGAGATGTAACTTTGGTTTCTGGATTAAATAGGAAATTTAAAGCAGCTTTTATCTAAATTCTCTCAATTTTTTCGTCTAAAATGTTATAAGTTTCGAGAAAAAGGGATGGAAATCGCACATGTTTATCACCACATTCACAAATTACATTTACATTTTCCAGATCGATTTTATTTGGTTTAAGAGTGCTTTCAAAAAGTGGGTGTATTATGTTCTTATAAAATAATTTGTCGTCCTTGGAAATTTTAGAACTTTCTAAGATATCGATAAACATTTCCAAACTTTTTAAAATAGAATAAAATTGACTGCTTTTTGGATCTTTTAGGACTTTATTAGAATCATGAACGTCTCTTGCGCCATATCTAATAATGTCATTTAGATAAAACTTTAAAGCTATCCGTCCTCTATGGGAAATAATTTCTTTTCTTTTGTATTCAAATGATCCTATTGTTTTTTCTGATTCACGGCTGAAATCATCAACATTTTTGAGGAAATATTTATAATATTCGGATATCTTAATTAGTTCTTTATTTTCTAATTCTGATTTTTTTTGTTCATTAAATTGTTTTTGGATTAGATTATTAGCTTCGATTTGAGCTTGTAGGGCAAAGAAAACTAATATTGCACCTATTAGACTAACAATGGGTGAAGTTATTCCTCCTATGGTATCACCAATTTGACCTGTATTAGTAAAATTAAAATCATCTAGAAATAAATTGCGGGTAAATAGAAGGGGACTTATGATAGTGGCTATTATTCCAAATATAAGTATATAAAGAACTTTCTGTGGTTTAATATTCATCACGGAATGGGTTAAGTAATAAGGATTATTTATTTCAAATATCCAACTAATAAATCAATCCACAAACAATAATTGCTTACCATATAGCAAATTACCAAAAAAAATCCGCTAAGCAATGCCGAACGGATTTTTATTTTAAGCCTCTTCCAGTTTTACGGTGAAGTGTCGCAGGATTTCAGATTCCCACTTGATGTGGTAGCCTTTTTCAATGTCGGTGCGCCTGTCATAAACGTTTTTAATGGCAGCAGCAATATAATCCATGTGATTATTGGTGTACGTTCTGCGCGGAATCGCAAGCCTTACGAGTTCGAGTTTTGGGTAACGGTTTTCTCTCGTTTGTGGATCACGGTCGGCTAATAAAGTGCCGATTTCCACGGTGCGGATGCCGGCTTCCTTATAGATTTCATTGGCCAAAGTCTGCGCTGGATATTCTTCACGCGGAATATTCGGTAAAAATTTTAATGAATCGATAAACACCGCATGTCCACCAATAGGCTTCTGAATTGGGATTCCGAATTCTATCAGTTTATTTCCAAGATATTCAACCTGTGAAATTCGACTTTCTAAATATTCAAATTCTGTAGCTTCGTTCAAGCCAACCGCCAGTGCGGCCATATCTCGTCCTGCCATTCCACCGTAGGTAATGAAACCTTCGTAAATAATAGTCATGTTGGAAGCGGCTCTGAAAATAGCTTCGTCATTCAACGCGATAAATCCACCGATGTTGACAAGGCCGTCTTTTTTGGAACTCATGGTCATCCCAACTCCATAAGAAAAAACTTCTTTGCAAATTTCTTTGATGGTGCGGTTTTCCTGACCGGCTTCTCTTTTCTTAATGAAGTAAGCATTCTCGGCAAAACGGGCAGAATCGAAATAAATCGGGATTCCATAACGGTCTGAAAGTTCTTTCACCGCTTTCATGTTTTCCAATGAAACCGGTTGTCCGCCGGAAGAATTACATGTAATGGTAATTAAACAGAACGGTATTTGTTCTTTAGGATGGCTTTTGTAAACTGCCTCGAGTTTTTCAAGATCGATATTTCCCTTGAAAGGGTGAAGATTTTCGATATCGAAAGCTTCATCGATGGTACAGTCGATGGCGTGGGCTTTTCTGATTTCAATGTGACCTTTTGTAGTGTCGAAATGGGAGTTTCCCGGAACCACATCTCCTTCTTTTACCAAAACCGAAAACAAAACATTTTCCGCCGCTCTTCCTTGGTGAGTGGGCAGCAGATATTGGTAGCCGGTGATATTTTTTACCGTGTTGTGCAGATCTTCAAAACTGCGGGATCCGGCATAGCTTTCATCTCCGGTCATCAGCGCAGCCCATTGTTGGTCGCTCATCGCACCGGTTCCGGAATCGGTTAAAAGATCAATAAAAACTTGCGAAGATTTTAAATTGAATAAATTATAGTCGGCGTTTTTCAGCCAGAGTTCACGTTCTTCTTTTGTAGATTGGCGGATTTCTTCCACCATTTTAATACGATAAGGTTCTGCGTAAGGAAGTTTCATAAATAATGAATAATTAAAAAAATTAATAATTGGAAATTGAGATTTTTGAACAAAAATTGGGGTAACTGCCACTTCTTTGTTCATTATTAATTGTTAATTATTTCATTCCGGAGCCTTAAAAACATTGTCATCCGAATGGAAACCTGCAACACCACCACTTACCGCAAATTTCATGGCTTGGGCAGCACTTACATTGTTTAATATCTGAATATTAGTTGCTTCTACAAAAACTACCCAACCCGAAACTGCGTAAGAATGGGGAAGATAAACCGAAACATAACCCGGGAATCCCACAGCGGACAGGTCGCGCTGTGTAAGGAATCCGATTCGCCAAATCGCAGGGTTTTCAGTGGTTTTGATGAGAACGGGTTGGTTGAATTTCTTTTTATCGCCCACGAAGGAAGTCATCACATCTTTCAAGGAGCTGTAAATGAATTTAATTCCCGGAGTATGCTCCAGTAAATAATCGAAACTGTCGACCACAACGCGCCCGATGATAAATTTGTTGCCGAGATATCCGATAAGGGTAGTGGTACCAAGAACCGTGATAAATGTAATACCTGGATAGAGTTTTTCGGAAATCGCAGGAATCATATTATCGATGCTGGAAACGATGTACCAGATAATCCATATCGTTGCTGCAAACGGCCCGATAATTAATAAACCTTGGAAAAAAGATTTTACCAAGGTATTTAGAAGTTGTTCGAAGCGCGTGCGGTCCATTGATGTTTTCAGACTTGTTGTTACTAGCAGTAAAAATACTAAAAATCCGAAAACCGTGGTTAAAAAATACTAGCCGTGAATTGTTTCTTTTTTGCCGTAAGATTTAATGATTTCTGCTTCGTAATCCAGCCATTCGTCCCAGCGTGTATTTACTTTTTCGGGATCACCCAATTGGCGGGCAAATTTAATAAAGGTGGTGTAATGATTGGCTTCAGAAATCATCAGTTCTTTGTAAAAAACCTTCAGTTCTTCGTCTTTAATGTTTTCAGTAAGTACTTTGAAGCGTTCGCAGCTTCGTGCTTCGATCATTGCTGCGAAAAGCATTCGGTCGATAATTCTTTCATCGCGTGTGCCTCCGTGTCGGATAAATTTAATGAGTTCGCCCACGTAATCGTCTTTTCTTTCCCTGCCGAATTCGTAACCGCGTTTTTTGATAATTTCATGAACCATCTGAAAATGCTCCAACTCTTCCTGAGCAATGAGAATCAGTTCGGTGATGATATCGGGATATTCCGGAAGCATCGTGATAAGGGTAATGGCATTGGTCGTCGCTTTCTGCTCGCACCAAGCATGGTCGGTAAGGATTTCTTCCAGATTACTTTCGGCGATATTTGCCCATCTTGGATCGGTAAGGAGTTTCAGTTTAAACATGCTAAAAAGTTTGGGTAAAATTACTCAATAATTTCTTCAGTGGAAATCTATGGAATCTTCAATGTAACCACAGGATTTTTAAACTAAAAGAAACAAAAAAGCAAATTATGGCATAAATCTTGAACGTTGCATTTGCAACATTAAAAATTTTAAATTATGAACACACAGGTATTAACCAGTAAGTTAGAAAAATTGGGAATCATGATTCTTACATTTTTCTTCAGTGTAATGGCATTTGCTCAGGATGCAACCAAATCTCCGGATCTGAATGTTGATGTAACTACTACTAAAACCACCAGTACTACAGAAGAGTGGTTCACGAACCCACTTTACTGGGTAATTGGTGCGCTCGTTCTCATCATCATTATTGCTTTAGCAGCAAGAGGTGGAGGTAAAAGGGACTAATCACTTGTTCACTTCGTATTATAAAAACCGTTTCAATATTAATTTGAAGCGGTTTTTTTACGCAATAATTCGAGGAAGTTCCATCCGAAAGCATCAATTTTCTTCAGACCGACAGCGATTACAAACGCTAAAACAATATTGATGAGGTAAATTAAAATCATCAGTACCCACCACGGCATCGAATCCTGCAGCGGAACCACTAGAAAGTACACCAACGAAGAACTCATGCCCTGTGCAAAGTAAAAGAAAATGGCATTTTTTCCGATAAAAGTAATGATGCTTTCCTTTGTGATTTTCAGCCGGTTGTAGAGCACGAAAAGGGTAACAAGTGAAAACCCTGACCAGAAAATGTAAAGCAGTTTCGGCGGAAACTTCGCTTTATTCATTTTCATGAAAATTTCTTTACCTGAATTCCAGAACAGAATAATTAAAATAAGAATCAAGATTCCGTATAAAAAAGGAATCCACTGGGTGGGAATTTTTTTCCCTTTCAGTTGGTGGGCTGCAAGAAAAATACCTAAATATAGAGCGACGTAACCCACTTGACCTGTAGGATAATAATGAGGTAAAAGATTGAAGATGAGTGTCAGTCCAAAACATAAACCGATAAACCAGTTGATATGTTTCGGGAAAAACCTGAGGATCAGCACGCCGAAAACAGTTAAAATAAAATACACTTTGAGGTACCAGAAACTTCCCATCACTACAGGAAATGTATCTGCATTGGTGTATTGGTGAAGATACCAGTTGCCGAGATTCTGCCATTGCGGAACATCAGAAATATTCTGCGGAACGTATTTCGATCCGAAAGTCGAGTAGAAATCTTTCATCCATTCCAATCCGAAAACATACAGTCCGAAAACTTTGAAAAAGTAATCGAGAAAGAACAGAAAAGTCACAAAAATCATGAAGGTGATCTGCAGTTTGAGGAGCCGGTAAAGTGTTTTTTCGACATTTCCGCCGGAAGTTAAACCACTTAAAGCATAAAACAGCGGCACATCGATGAGCAGTGATAACACCCGAATTTCTGTAGGAACATAAAACTGGCCGGACCAAAATACGGTATGAATAAAAATAATGGAAAGCGTGGCAAAACCTTTGGCAAAATCAATGTAGAGATCTCTTTTCATGGTAAACGGGAAAAATCAAATTTAAATTAAATTAAGCGAAATCACTTGATCAGGTCTAAAATTTTTATGCGCCGGAGTTATAAATGTAATTTTCAGGTTTTTAAGCAAAAAAAAAAATCACATCATTGTGGATAAGTGAGAAATATTTCTTACTTTTGCACCTCGAATTAACTAACAAAATTTATAAACAATGTTTGCAATTGTAGAAATAGCAGGGCTTCAATACAAAGTTGAGCAAGACCAGAAGTTGTTTGTAAACCGTTTAAAAGGAGACAAAGGAGCGAAAGTTTCTTTCGATAAAGTTCTTCTTACTGTAAACGGTACTACAACAATCGGCGCCCCGGCTGTAAGCGGTATCACTGTAGATGCTGAAATCTTAGACCATGTAAAAGCTGATAAAGTAATCATCTTCAAGAAGAAAAGAAGAAAAGGTTACGAAAAGAAAAACGGTCACAGACAGTCTTTAACCCAAATCGTAATTACTGGAATTACAGGTTTCGATAACGGTAAAAAAGAAAAAAAAGCTGAGCCAAAAGCTAAAAAAGAAGCTGTAGCGAAAGAAGAAAAGCCAGCAGCTAAAAAAACAACCAAAAAAGCAGACAGCGAAACTGCTGAATAATTTTAACCCAAAAACCTTAAAATAAAATGGCACACAAAAAAGGAGTTGGTAGTTCCAAAAACGGTAGAGAATCGCATTCCAAAAGATTGGGCGTGAAGATTTTCGGAGGTCAGGAAGCTATTGCCGGAAACATCATCGTGAGACAGAGAGGTACACAACACCACCCAGGTGAAAACGTGGGAATGGGTAAAGACCACACACTGCACGCATTAGTTGACGGAAAAGTAGTTTTCAGAAAGAAACAGAACAACAGATCTTTCGTATCTATTGAACCAAACGCATAATTATTGCGTCCCGATCATCATCGGGCTATAAATTAAATCCTCAGCCGCAAGACTGGGGATTTTTTTATTGAAATAAACCCGTTGAACCGTTCATTTAACTTTGAGCAGAGAAATTTAATTTTGAATTAATTAAGATCTCCTATTCAAATATTAAATTTGAAAAAACTGAAATGGAAAAAAGAGAGGTAGAAATCGTTGTTCTTTCGGACATTCACTTGGCAACTTACGGCTGTCACGCTACAGAATTGGTTGCGTATCTGAAAAGTATCAAACCCAGACTTCTTATTCTGAACGGTGATATTATTGATGGATGGGCATTCTCGAAAAAATATTTTCCGAATTCGCACATGGCCGTGCTGAGTGAGTTTTTCCGGATGATGAAAAGCGAAACCCAGATCATCTATATTACCGGAAATCATGATGAATTCCTGAGGAAATATTCGGATTTAACGATGGGAAATCTGTTTCTGACGGATAAATATCTTCTGGAAATCAACGGAAAAAAACACTGGTTCTTCCACGGCGATATTTTCGATCACACCACAAAAGGCGGTGCAAAAATTATTGCGAAAATTGGCGGAATCGGTTACGACTGGCTGATTCTTGTGAACCGCGCGATTAACTTTCTCCTCGAAAGTATGGGAAAGAAAAAAGTCTCGCTTTCGAAAAGAATTAAAAATTCCGTAAAAAACGCAGTAAAATTTATTGGTGATTTTGAAGAAAAAGCCATCGAAATTGCCATCGAAAACAAATACGATTATGTTATCTGCGGGCATATTCACCAGCCTGCAGACCGATTAATCACCAAAGAAAACGGAAAAGTACGTTACCTGAATTCCGGCGACTGGATCGAAAATCTATCGTATCTGGAGTACAACAATGGCGAATGGAGCCTCATTTTCTTTGATGAGACCAAATTCGACAAACCTGAAATTGTGGCCAGCGATACTTCCGTCAACCTGCAAGAACTAATTCATCCTAATGTTTTTGCAGCATTTGTTGGGCAGAAAATATGATTTATTTGTTTAAAAAGGCGTCCCACCCCTGCGCATTCAGTGCAATCAATTCATTACTGCCTCTTGCTACCAAATAATTTCCTTGATCTAATTCCACAGCATGACCAATAATACTGAAATCCGGATGATTCCTGATTTTTTCGAAGTCTTCAGGTGCTACGGTAAACAGCAATTCGTAATCTTCACCTCCGTTCATGGCGCACATGGCAGGATTTAGATTCAGTTCTTCAGCGGTAGAAATCGTGAGAGAATCCATTGGGATTTTTTCTTCGTACAGGCGGAAGCCCACTTTACTTTGATCCGACAAATGAAGGATTTCCGAAGATAAGCCATCAGAAACATCAATCATAGATGTTGGTTTCACGCCAAGTTCTTCCAACGTCTTTTTGATGTCGGTCCGCGCTTCCGGTTTCAGCTGTTTTTCCAGAATATAATCGTAACCTTCCATTTCAGGCTGCATATTCGGATTAGCAAGAAATACGGCGTGCTCGCGTTCCAGAATCTGCAAACCGAGATACGCACCGCCCAGATCTCCTGTTACGACAAGCAGATCGTTCGGTTTTGCACCATTTCTTTTTACGATATTCTCTGAATTTTCTAAGCCGATCACCGTAATACTCATCACCAAACCGGAATTGGAACTTGTAGTATCGCCGCCAACCAAATCAACTTTATAACGTTTACAGGCCAACGCGATTCCGGCGTAAATTTCTTCGAGCGCTTCTACCGGAAACCGGTTCGAAATTGCGAGAGAAACAAGAATCTGTGTGGGAACAGCATTCATGGCTGCAAGATCGCTCAGATTAACCACCACCGCTTTATAGCCCAAATGTTTCAGGGGTACATAGCCTAAATTAAAATGCACGCCTTCTGCCAATACATCGGTGGTAACCACTACTCGCTGGTTTCCGGGATTAATCACAGCAGCGTCATCACCAATCGAAACTTCGGTAGAATCATTATCAAAACTAAAGTTTTCGGTCAGGTGTTTAATGAGACCAAATTCGCCGTATGCAGAAATCGGGGTAAGTTGCGGACTTTTATCTTCGAGCATAATTTTAATTTTTTCAGCTAAAATAGCGGTTAGTCTTCCTCTTTGCCTTTTTTCCAGGTGAAGGTTCCTCTTTTATGGAACGCTTCCACATTTTCAGGCTTGAAAGGCAAAGCTCTAAGGTCTTCTCTTGTTAAAATTTTAGTGTTTTCGGTACTGAATTCATTCATTACTTCCACAATTTCTTCCGGCGGAGTAGTGGTTTTTCTCAGCATCATGTCGATCCAGATTCCTGTTGCTTCCGATGTCGCACAATGCGTACCATCCGGAAGATAAAATTTGTGAACAAACTGGTAAATGCTTGCATCTTCAGACATTCCGGCAATTTCCAGACTTACATATACGGTTTGGTCGGCATAAATTTCCTTAAAAAAGGAATACCTTTCATGAAGAATTACAGGACCAATTCCCCATCGGCTAAGTTCTTTAAGTCCCATTTGATGGGTGTTCATAAAGGCCATTCGGGTTTGCGCACAATACTGAACGTATGAAGAATTGGCAAGATGTTTATTGGCATCAATGTCGCTCCAGCGGACTTCAAATTTATGATGATATACTGACATATTTTTAGGTTTAATATTTTGGGCAATCCCCTCGCCAGGCTTTACCCACAGCTCGGGTCGGGCTTTTCATTACAATCTTTTTCCGGCTTGGCCGCCAAAAAAAGGATTTCCATTGCAATCCCTATTGCGGAAGTGTTGTCTCCAAAATAGACTGTTGCATGAAGGCACAAAATTACGCATTAATCATGGGCTGGAAAAATTGTATTTTTGCATCTCCAGAAATTTTCATTCCACCGCGGACTGAATTCAGGCAAGTTTTAGATTAAAAGATGCAGAAAAAGAAAATTATCATTATCGGAGGCGGTGCAGCAGGTTTTTTCTGCGCCGCAAATCTGGACGCTAACAAATTAAGTGTTACCATTTTGGAGCAAAATTCGGATGTGCTGCAGAAAGTCAAAATTTCCGGAGGCGGAAGATGCAATGTTTCGCATGCATGTTTTGATCCTAAAGAACTCGTTGGATTTTATCCGCGTGGCAATAAAGAACTGCTCAGCGTATTTCATAAATTTCAGCCGGGAGATACCATGGATTGGTTCGAGAAAAGAAATGTTGCACTGAAAATTGAAAGTGATAACAGAATTTTCCCGGAAACCAATTCGTCTCAAACCATTATGGATACGTTGGTAAATGAAGTTCTGAGGAGGAAATTTAAGATCGAAACAAAAATAGTGGTTTTAGATATTCAGCGACAGAATGAACAGTATTTGGTGATCACAAACTCCGGCGAATATCTTGCTGACTATATTATTTATACCACAGGGAGCTCTCCCAAATCACTGAAAATACTCCAGAATCTTGGTCATAAAATTGTAGAACCGGTGCCGTCGCTTTTTACCTTCAATATTAAGAATGATACTTTAAAGGATTTGATGGGAACCAGTTTCCCACACGCTGAAGTATCGATCCCCAAATTGAAAATGGAGGAATCCGGGCCGATGCTGATTACCCATTGGGGATTATCCGGACCCGCAATCCTGAAAATCTCAGCATGGAAAGCCCGGGAACTTGCAGCACAGCAGTACCGCTTCGAAATTCTTGTTAATTTCTTAGGAATTGATAAAGATGATGCGGAAGAAACTTTTAAAAACTTCAGGTCCGAAAATCCCAAAAAAACCATAGGAAATTCAAAAATTTACAATATAACCACCCGATTTTGGCACCGGATTCTTTGGATTTCCAAAGTTAATTTAGAGAAAAATATTTCGAATCTTACTGCCAGAGAAATTCAGAATATCATCCAAAATCTGTGTGAAAACGAAATGTCAGTTTCTGGAAAGTCGACGTATAAGGACGAATTTGTAACTGCTGGCGGCGTAGAACTTAAAGAGGTTGATTTTAAGAATATGTCTTCTAAAATCCTCAGTAATTTTTATCTTGCCGGCGAAGTGCTTAATATTGATGCTGTTACAGGCGGCTTTAATTTTCAGGCCTGCTGGAGCGAAGCCTGGTTGATGGCCCAGGATTTGAATTCTAAGGGAATAATCCGCCCGAAATGATTCTGTAATCATTTATTTTATTAATTTTGGGCAGCTTAACTTTTAAAAAATGAAGAAATACTTTTCAATATTCACTTTACTTGTCATCCTTAGCGTAACTTCTTGCCAAACAAGAGTTGTAAGTCAGCAGAAACCAATGCAAAAGAACTCACTCGAACTGTATCAGAAGTATACTTTCCAGACGAACGACGGTAAACTAACCAAAATGGAAGTTCTGAAGCAGGATGATACACAGATCTACGGAAAAACAAAAAGCGGCGAAGATATTGTGATCGCAAAAGCTGATGTACGCGAAGCCAGAAAACTTGATGTCTTTTCATCAATTGTAGTGGGATTGGCTGCAGTTGCGGCCGTAATATTTGTTCCGATTTAATCAAAAAAATTACGAATAAAAATAAGAAAGACTCAGTATTGTACTGAGTCTTTGTTGTTATTAATGAGCTCAGTTATTTAAAAATTTTCCCCACAATATTGCCAATTTCAACAAAATCATCAGCATTGCCAATATCGCGGGCCTGTTTTTCGTATTCGGATTTTGTTTTTCTGGACGGGAAAATCAGCAAATAATTTCTA
The DNA here is from genome assembly GCF_026107505.2 of Kaistella yananensis. Classification (NCBI taxonomy): domain Bacteria; kingdom Pseudomonadati; phylum Bacteroidota; class Flavobacteriia; order Flavobacteriales; family Weeksellaceae; genus Kaistella; species Kaistella yananensis. The sequence continues at coordinate 417,520 of NZ_JAPCHZ010000002.1, forward strand.
AATCTAAAATGATCATTGAGATATTTAGGGACATCCTGCATTTGCGGCAGGAACGAAACCATTTCTCGGTTCGCCATAAATAAAATCAGCGCGTCATTTTTCTTCATTTTTTCGAAGATTCTTTTCATCTCATTCCAGTCGTTGAAAATGTAAAAAGAAGCATCAATATTTACCTTTTTCCTAATTTTTTCGATGACTTTGATGGTTTTTTCGTTCCCGTAAAATTCTATTTTCGTACCGGAGTTCCTCGCGATATTCCAAACTTTCAGCAAAGAATGGAAAAATCCGGATTCCAGATGTACTTTTTCAGGAAGTATAACAAAATACCGCTGAATGGTAGAAACGGGCTGCGAAGCGTGATAAACAAGCATGTTTGCAGAGATATTATCCAGATATCCGCCGTACAGATTGTGTACGAAACTTTGGGAAAAACCTTTGTCCGGATCTACACCAATCATCAAATCCGTAATTTCGTATTCTTTAATTTCGTTATTTACGCCTTTAATTACATCGGCATCATATCTTGTAAGCGGTGTAATTTTTACATCCGCTGCGGCGCCTATGTTTTGTGCCTGATGCAAAAGTTTTTCAGCATTCTTTTTCGAGGATTCGTTTTTTTCTTCACTTATAATATTTAAAACATAAATATTTTCTTTGTTGTTTTTTGACTTAAGAAGGAGTGAAAGATTGGTCATCGGTTCTACAGTAACCGGATGGTTTACAGCGAGTAAAATGTTTTCAGCATCCGGATTCGAATCTGTAATTGGGTTTTCATCCTCTGATTTTACAAGTTTTTGAGCATTTTTCTGGGTGACAAAAGAAGATACAGTACAGGAAACTAAAATGAGAAGAATACTCCCGTTCAGCACACTTTCATCCAGAAGACGTATCGGCTGGCCTTCTTCGGTTTCCCCAATGATAATGTTGTATCCAACCATTACTATAGCCAGAGTTGCGGCGGCATGCGCAGCACTTAAGCCAAAAATTACGCCGCCCTGTTCTTTTGTGAGTCGGAAGGTTTTTTGAGTGGCAACGGCTGCAAGGTATTTCGAAAGTACTCCGATTACGGTCATTAAAAGAGCAATTTCAATGGTTTTGCTGTCTTTAAAAAAGATTTTGAAATCGATCAGCATACCTACACTGATGAGGAAAAAAGGAATAAAAATAGCATTTCCTACAAATTCTACCCGATTCATTAATGCTGAAGTATGAGGAATGAGTCTGTTTAGCGCCAAACCTGCGAAAAATGCCCCGATAATAGCTTCTACACCAGCAAGTTCTGCCAGAAGTGCAGCCAGATAAATCATCACCAGAACAAAGATATACTGGGAAATACTATCATTTACTTTTTTGAAAAACCATCTCCCTACTATCGGAAAACCGAATAAGACCACAGCACTGAAAAGCACCATGGAAACCGAAAGTTTGGTCCAGAATGCTGCATTTACTTCACCCTGAGTGATTCCTACGCAAATGGCCAGAACCAAAAGGGCCAGAATATCGGTAATCATGGTTCCGCCGACCGTAATATTTACCGGTAGTGATTTCGCAATGCCAAGTTTGCTGACAATGGGATAAGAAATAAGCGTATGCGAAGAAAATATACTGGCAAAAACAATAGATGTAAGCCAGGAAAAATTAAAGAGAAAATGAGCGGAAAGAATCCCAAGTACAAATGGAATGGCAAAGGTATAAAGACCGAAACTTATACTTTTCCACTTGTTTTTCTTGAATTCTGCAAGGTCAATTTCGAGACCTGCCAAAAACATAATATAAAGCAGCCCTGTTGTTCCTGTGACTACAATACTGCTGTCCCGGGAGAGAATATTAAAACCGTTTGGCCCTACTACAGCACCGGCAATGATGAGCCCAAGCAGGTGCGGAACTTTAATTTTGTTCAGTAGAATCGGTGCAAAAAGAATGATGATCAAAACGACCAAAAACTTCAGAACCGGATCTTCCAGTGGCAAAGAAAAATTGGCGACACTTAGAATGGTAATCATAATTTGGTTTTTGATTTTTCTAACTCTAGGGTAAATTTCGCGACACAGTTATTATTTGCGCTTACCTTGCGGATACCTTTTAGGCTGTTTGCCTGAAGGTTATTCCAGATCAGATTAATTTCTGTCTTTCGGGTAGAAGTTGAATCTTCTTTTGATTGAAGATTAAGTTCCGAATTGCTGTAATTTCCGCTGTAAACTTTCAGATTGCCGGATCGGTCGGTAACTTTTGCCAGAACGGTTTTTCCGTTTTCAGAAAACTCCCAAATATCGGTTCTTTGGTCACCAATTGCATGTTCCGGGCAGTTCGATTCGGTACAAACCATTTTGCCGTTCCATTTTCCAGGGATATTTGCGGGCAATGTATTCACCACTACAGAATCTGCCTGAGTGATGATGCTGTCGCGCATGGCGAGTAGATTTCGGTATTCATCTTCTTTGGCAGCAAATTCTTTTTCTTTCTGGATAAGGCTGTTTTCTCTTTCTTCCAGTTTTTTCTCTTTTTCAGTGTCGGTGCAAGAAGTGAAAGGCAGCAGTAAAATAAAACAGATAATCGACAGAATCCTCATGAGTAAATATTTTGGTGTTTTTAAAAATAACAAAAAAAGCCAAGACTGAAAAATCCTGACTCTATTATTTTTTTGTGAAGCGCTGCAAAATTAGGCTTTCATCTTTGCAATCACATCAATTCCGCCTTTGGTTTTATCGCCAATTTTACAGATGATTTCTGTATCGAGAGGTAAAAATACATCCATCCTGGAACCGAATTTAATAAATCCGAATTCGTGGCCGGCTTTTGCGTTATCACCTTCGTTACAGTAAAATACAATTCGTCGTGCAACATAACCTGCAATCTGACGGAAAACAACTTTGTGATTGGTAAGACTTTCCACCGCTACAGTGGTTCTTTCGTTTTCTGTGGAAGATTTTTCGTGCCAGGCAACCAAATATTTACCCGGATGGTACTTTTTGTAAATAACTTTTCCTGAAACGGGATAACGGCAAATGTGTACATTGAGCGGAGACATGAAAATAGAAACCTGAATAGCTTTCCCTTTAATAAATTCGTCTTCATCCACTTCTTTAATCATCACCACTTTACCGTCAACCGGTGCAATTACATTTTCCTTATGATCCTGAATATCGCGGTTTGGCACTCTGAAGAACCAGAATACAAGACCATAAATAATTAAAAGCGGAATAATAATCAACAGTGACCACTCCCGAAGAAAATAAACCGAGAGAAATGCTGCGGCTGCAAATACAATGCTTGCAACAATAATGGTTCCTTTTGATTCCTTATGTAGTTTCATGGATTTATATAAATTTTTCTAAAATAAAGTACAAATATACAACAGGCGCGCAGATAATAAAACTGTCTAAGCGATCCAGAATTCCGCCGTGCCCGGGAATTACATTTCCTGAATCTTTTACCCCGAAATTTCTTTTCAGCTGGCTTTCTACCAAATCACCAAACGGTGCAAATACAGAAACTAAAAATCCTACAACAATCCAGTTACCACGGAGATCGGGATGAAATCTTTCAATGAAAAAAGCGACAACCAAAGTCAGCAGAACACCGCCGGCAAATCCTTCCCAGGTTTTTTTGGGAGAAATTTTAGGGGCCATTTTATGTTTACCGAAAAATTTACCGGTGAAAAATGCAAAACTGTCACTGCTCCAGATCAGAGCGAAAAGAAAGAATACCTCTAAAGTGAAAGTTTCGTTTACCACAGAAAATTTTGGTAGCCCTAATGCGAAACCAAAGGGCAGTGCGGTATAAATAACGGTGAAAATAAGTTTTCCGTTGTCGTAGTATAATTCCTTTGAAAAACGGAATAAAGTAAAAACAGCGATTACGATAAGCGAAAGTGCCAGTATTTCGGATAAATTGAAATCGTAATAAAATCCGTGTTGAAAGTATCTTTTGGAAAAACGGTAAAAAACAAAGACGATGATGGGAAATACCACCCATTTTTCCCAGCTTTTAGGGTTGAATTTCATCATTCTTACACATTCCCAGGCTCCCAGAAAAAGAAATATCGTGATCAAACCGTAATAAAGCGTGTGTGGCTGAATGAGTCCCGGCGAAATTTTATTGATCAGGATGGCACCCCAGGGTGTTGTGCACAGAATGACCAGCAAGCCATATAAAGCACCTCCGAAAATGCGTTGAACTAGATTTTTATCCAAAATTGAATGATTATAAGTTAAGAGGTTGAAAACTTTGAATTAAAAAAACTCAAAGAAATTAATCTTCGAGCAAAAGTAAGAAAAGTTTTGTATTGTCTTTGTTCGGGGTATCTAATTTTGAATTTCCGCCGCTGATGGAAGTTAGGTTTCGGATATTTCCATTGCGTTTTATTTTAGCCATTGCATCGTTTAGATTGGTAACAATCTGCGAAACATTGGCCATAATAATAATTTTTTGCGGAAGTCTGGAAGAATGATAATGCAGAATATTATTGTGAGAAAGCATAATTCTGCCATCATAAGCAATTAAATATTCGCAGGTGATAAATGCGCAGTCATTAAAAAGTTCGAGCTCTGTGGTGTAGGGAACCTTTACCACATCAAGAAAATTCTTAAGATCATGATCCCAGCAGAACACAGATTTTATATCTTCAATCTTCAGTATATGATTAAGGGTTTGAAGCGCTTCTGCCTCGTCACCACAATAATTAAAAAAACCTCCGGAATGCGTAAAAAGTTGCGCAAACTTGTAATCGAGATCAGCATTTTTCAACTGATCACCAAGTTTTACCAAATCCTGATTCTCATCATCCTCAGGCTGATTCAGTATTTTTCCGACAATTTTTTTGAAGAGGCTCAAGTTCTATTGGTTATGTAAATATTTAAACAAAAATAGAAAATATTTATTCAGGCTATAAATTTAATAAAAAAATCCTGATAATTCACCTGCAAAGGCAATTATCAGGACTGTTTTTAAATCTGAGTGTTAGATTCCGGTCCTAATACAGTACCGGGAGTCTCAATTTCTGGCTGCGTATTGGAAACCGGATGTTCCGTTAATTCCGGGTCCCAGGCACGCTTGCCGAAAACTTCTTCTAAGTCTTCGCGGAAAATAACTTCTTTTTCGAGAAGTTTTGCCGCAAGTGCATCCAACTTATCCCTGTTTTCAGTCAGGATAGTTAAAGCTCTCTGATATTGGGTTTCAATGATTTTTGAAATTTCTTCATCAATCATTTTTGCGGTCTGTTCAGAATAAGGTTTTGCGAAATTGTATTCAGACTGGCCCGAACTGTCGTAGTAAGAAATATTACCAACTTTGTCATTCAGTCCATAAATGGTGACCATGGCCTGCGCCTGTTTGGTAACACGCTCCAGATCCGAAAGTGCTCCTGTGGAGATATTTCCGAAAACAGCCTGTTCTGCAGCTCTTCCTCCCAAAGTTGCACAAAGTTCATCATGCATCTGCTCTGTGGTGGTCAGCTGTCTTTCTTCCGGCAGGTACCATGCTGCACCCAGGGATCGCCCTCTTGGGACAATCGTCACTTTTAATAGTGGCGCCGCATGTTCTACAAGCCATGAAATGGTCGCGTGCCCGGCTTCGTGATAGGCTACTCTGCGTTTTTCTGAAGGTTTAATGGCTTTGTTCTTCTTTTCGAGACCCCCGATAATTCGGTCGATCGCATCAAGAAAATCCTGTTTTGTTACAGATTCGTGACCGTTTCTGGCGGCAATTAAAGCCGCTTCATTACAAAGGTTGGCAATGTCAGCACCACTGAATCCCGGAGTTTGTTTGGCCAGGAAATCGCGGTCGATATTTGGCTCGAGTTTAATTTTAGCCAGGTGAACATCGAAGATTTCTCTTCTTTCGTGAAGTTCCGGCAAGTCAACGTAAATAGAACGGTCGAACCGGCCGGCTCTCATCAAAGCTTTATCTAAGATGTCGGCTCTGTTGGTTGCTGCCATAATGATTACATTGGTATCAGTTCCGAAACCGTCCATTTCTGTAAGTAGCTGATTCAGTGTATTTTCGCGTTCGTCGTTACCACCTGTAAAATTACCTTTTCCTCGGGCTCTACCAATTGCGTCAATTTCATCGATGAAGATAATTGCAGGAGATTTTGCCTTTGCCTGCGCGAATAAATCACGGACTCTTGATGCACCAACGCCCACAAACATTTCAACAAAATCTGAACCTGAAAGTGAGAAGAACGGAACCTTAGCTTCACCTGCAACAGCTTTTGCCAATAATGTTTTACCCGTTCCCGGAGGACCTACCAAAAGAACTCCTTTCGGAATTTTACCTCCCAATTTGGTGTATTTATCTGAGTTCTTTAAGAAATCTACAACTTCCTGAACTTCTTCTTTAGCGCCCTCCAGACCGGCAACATCTTTAAATGAAACCTGAATTTTATCTTTTTCGTCGAAGAGTTTGGCTTTCGATTTACCGATGGAGAAGATTTGGCCTCCGCCGCCACCGCCGCCTCCGCCCATCATTTTGCGGAAGATTACGAAATAGAATAAGGCCATAATACCAATCCAGAAGAGTGCCGTGAAAAGCAGTTCCGTCATCGGGTTTTTGCCCATTCCATAGTCTTTTTTAGTGGTTAAAGCGGGATTTTCCTGTTTAATTTTATCAAATTTTTCAAGGAAAAGCTGCAGATCACCGTAGCTTAAACTGTAATCCGGTTTGGGTGCAAAATCGAAGGTTGAGAAAGGGCTTTTATCCTGTGACACCTGTTTGTTTGCCAATTCGGTTTTGGCAGCTTTTGTAAGGAACACATCTGCTTTCTCAATATCTTTGTAAATTAATATATTCTGTACTTTTCCCTGTTGCAATAACTGATAAAACCCCTCCTCATCCAAAGTGTTAGAGTTGGAATTGCTGTTCATATTCGTAAAGAAAATCAGCAGTATTGCAGCGATTACGATCGGAAAAAACCAGTTAAATCCTTTATTGTTATTCATATCTTTATTCATAAAAATTTTGACGAAAAATATATTCCGTCAAATTATAATTGATTTTCTATTTTGGTAATTTTAGCATCACCCCAAAGCTCTTCAATATCATAGTATGCTCTGGTTTCTCTCTGGAAAACGTGCACTACGACCGATACATAATCGAGTAAAACCCACAGGGAGTTTTCGGTTCCTTCCACATGCCAGGGCCTGTCATGCAAGTCGTTTCTTACTTTTTTCTGAATGTTTCCTGAGATGGCAGATACCTGCGTATTTGAATTTCCGGTGCAGATAATAAATGTTTGAGCCACTGAGTTTTCGATCGTTGAGAGGTCGAAAATCATAATATCTTCACCTTTTGTATCTTGTATTGCTTCTACGATTTTGTCTGTAAGCAACTGTTTTTCTGTAATTTTATTCATTAAAATTTTGTATAATCTGCAAATTTATTGTTTTTTTATTTAATTTGGGTCAAATTTGCCCGTTCTAACTCTTAAAGTTTTCATAAATGCCGGCCCTAATTTTCTTAAAAGAATGTGAATCGACCAACGAAGAAATCCTCAGATTTCTGAATCATACGAAAGCAGATATTCAGGCCGTTTACACTTTTAATCAAACCAAGGGAAAAGGTCAATACGGAAATTCCTGGGAATGCGCTGAAAATCTGAATCTGGCATTTACGCTCGCGCTTCCTGCACAGCATTTGGAAACACAGGATCATTTATTCAATTTCCGTACCGCCTTGCTGTTGACCGATTTTCTTGCCATTATGACAAAAAATCGTGTGGAAATAAAGTGGCCAAATGACATCATTCTAAAAAATAAGAAGATTGCGGGAATTTTAACAGAGAAAAAAACACTCGGCGGTATAAATTATTTTATCATCGGTATCGGACTGAATATTTTGCAGAAGAATTTTGATCATTTGCCAAAAGCAGGATCTATACTAACGCAAACCGGTATAAAGCTGAATGCTACAAAAGTCGCAGATTCACTTTTTGTGTATCTTAAGGAACATTTGCAGAATGAAATTTTCGTGGAAGATCTTTTTGAAAACATTAATCAAAGATTATTCAGGAAAGAAATGGTTTCTGTTTTTGAAATCAAAGGCATAAGACAAAATGGCATCATCAGAAATGTTGACAAAGAGGGTTTTCTTTGGGTGGAACTTGAAAATCAGGGACTTCAAAAATTCTACAATAAAGAAATCGAACTTCTTTACTGATTGGCTCTTTTGAAATAAAGATAAAGTGCGACAGGCGCGAAAATAATGTTGGGAAGCCAAATCGCAAGAAGCGGTGGGAGGGTTTTGTTTTCTGAAACTACCTTTAAGACTTCGAAAGAAAATACAAATACAAACGCCAGGGCAATCCCAATTGCGAGATTTACGCCTAGACCGCCACGTTTTTTCTGCGACGATAATGAAAGCCCTAAAAACGTGAGAATGATGACTGAAACGGGCATTGAAGTTCTTTGATAAAGCTCATTCAGATAGCTGTTCAGGTTGGCGTTGCCTTTTTCTTTTTCGCGGTCGATGAATTTTATGAGTTCAGGTGTTGTTTTATTTTGCCCTAAAAGCACGTCCGGGAAAAGCTCTTCCGGCGGATGCCCGAAACTTTTGGTCATGCTGTCTCCGTTGCCTAATTTCTCGGATTCATCTTTAGTGATCGTTTTTTCGAGATAAGAGTTGAGGACAAAGTGTTTTTTGTCTTTTTGCCAGTAAAATTCGTTTGCGATTAACTGGTAAATAAGTTTTCTGTTTTTATCTAATTTTTGATAGATAAATCCAGAACCTCGTTTTTCTTTTTTGTTATAGCTTTTAATGAAAATATATTCGGTCTTTGAAAGTTGGGTGGCAATCTCGGCATTTCCGGTAAATTCTTCCCGGCTTTTTGCATTGTAAGTATAAGGCTCGAGTTCGTTTTTCTTGATATTTGCGAGTGGCAAAACAAAATGATTAATCAGCAGCGCGAGCACCGCAATAAACCCTGAAGTCATTAAATAAGGTCTGGCAAATCGGTGAAAACTCGCGCCAGAACTTATGATTGCTACAATTTCTGTATTGTTGGCAATTCTTGAAGTAAAAAAAATCACTGAAATAAATACCAAAATCGACATGAATGTGATGATCAGATTGATAATCCAGTAAGGATAAAAATCAATTAAAAATTCGCCAACCGTAAAACCGTTCGATTCAATTCTGGGTGCTTTTGCCTGCACATCTATGATCAGTACAATAATCGTCAAAAGTCCCAGCATGAAACCAAAAGTTCCCAGGTATTTTTTGATGATATACAGATCGATGATTTTCATAAAAGCCAAATTATATTAGAGTCTCTGTTTCAGTACAGGAACTACTGAATCTTTCCATTCGTAGAAATCGCCTGCGATAATGTGTTGCCGCGCGACTCTTACCAAATCGAGGTAAAAACCCAAATTGTGTACCGATGCAATCTGTTTTGCAAGATATTCCTTTGCGACAAATAGATGTCTCACATACGCTTTAGAATATTCTGAATCTACGTAAGTGGTCCCGAATTCATCCAGCGGCGAAAAATCGTCTTTCCACTTTTCGTTTTTCATGTTCATTACGCCTTGCCAGGTAAAAAGCATGGCGTTTCTTGCGTTTCTGGTAGGCATCACACAATCCATCATATCAACTCCCAGTCCAATTGACTCCAAAATGTTCCACGGTGTACCAACACCCATCAGATAACGGGGTTTGTTTTTAGGTAAAATATCGGTTACTTCATCGGTGATGCGGTACATTTCTTCTTCGGGTTCGCCAACTGAAAGTCCGCCGATCGCGTTTCCTTCAGCATTCTGTTCAGAAATAAATTCTGCCGAAGCTTTTCTTAAATCAGAATAGGTAGATCCCTGAACAATTGGGAAAAGTCTTTGTTTGTGACCGTAAATTTCCGGATTGTCTTCCGTCCATTTGATGCATCTTTTCAGCCAGCGGTGAGTCATTTCCATGGAATCTTTGGCAAGATTGTATTCGCACGGATAAGGGGTGCATTCATCAAACGCCATGAAAATATCCGCCCCGATCTGTCGCTGGATTTCCATTGATTTTTCCGGAGAAATAAAGTGTGCACTTCCGTCGATATGCGATTTGAATTTTACGCCTTCTTCGGTTAATTTTCTCGATTTCGACAAAGAAAAAACCTGATAACCTCCGGAATCGGTAAGAATCGGCAATTCCCAGTTCATGAATTTGTGCAATCCGCCGGCGGCCTGCATAATATCCATTTTTGGACGTAAATTAAGATGGTAAGTATTTCCCAAAATAATCTGGGCTTTAATGTCATCGCGCAGTTCGCGCTGGTGCACCGTTTTAACTGAAGCCACAGTGCCTACCGGCATGAAAATCGGCGTCTGTATTGTGCCGTGGTCTGTAGAAATGGTTCCGGCGCGTGCTTTGCCAGTAGTGGTGTTGTTGATTTCGAAGAATAAGGACATAATTTTATCTTGCAAACGCAGGTACGTTCTGGTTTTCTTTTACATTTTTATCGATATAATCTTTTGCTGCAGGATCTTTGGCAACGATTATTTTTTGTGCATCATTCAGGATTTCTTCTAAATCTCCCGATGCGATATAATATTTATAGCTTTCGGTAAAATCACTGGCTTTTACCTTTTTGTTTTTCAATACAAAACGGGTGGCGTTTTCCAAATCAGACTGCGGAAGCAAGTTGTTGAACTGGTCATTCACCGCAAACTCAGCAATAATTTCGGACATCTCGTCTTTTGGAATAAGATTTTTCGGAGGATCAATCAGCTGTGAGCAACTCATGACCAAAATCGAAAATAATATTAATAAGAAATTTTTCATAATTTTCCTATGATAGATTTCCATTTTAGGTTTAAAACTCCAAAAACCGCTTCATGAATAATTCCGCCGTTCATTTTGCTTTCGCCCAGCTCTCTGTTGGTGAATATGATGGGAACTTCCACAATTTTAAATCCTTTTTTGAATGCACGGAATTTCATTTCGATCTGAAATCCGTAACCTTTAAGTTTGATATCATCCAAACCGATTTCTTCAAGAACTTTTCTGGAGAAGCAGACAAAACCTGCGGTAGTGTCGTGAACCGGAATTCCTAAAATAAATCTTACGTATTTGGAGGCGAAATAAGAGAGTAAAACGCGGCCCATTGGCCAGTTGACTACATTTACCCCTTTTGAATACCGGGAGCCAATGCTCATGTCATTTTTTAGGCAGGCTTCGTAAAGACGGTTAAGATCTTTCGGGTTGTGCGAAAAATCAGCATCCATTTCGAAAATATAATCGAAATTATTCTGAAGCGCCCATTTAAAACCATGAATGTAGGCTTGTCCCAACCCGTCTTTCACCTTTCGGATGCTTAGATGAAGCTCGTGAGGATAAATTTTCTGCAGATTTTTTACAATTTCTGCCGTACCGTCGGGTGAAGAATCATCAACGATAAGAACATGAAAATCCTCTTCCAAAGCGAAGACCGCCGAAATAATATTTTCGATGTTTTCCTTTTCGTTGTAAGTGGGGATAATGACGAGTTTCTTCATCCTACAAATTAATTTGCAAAGATAAACTTTTCCGGCTTAAATTTTTTGCTATTCTTTACGAGATAATACTGGGTTTTCAATTGCCTGAAAATTGCGGTTAAACTTTGCTTTATTTGCTTATTTTTGCAAAAAAATACAAATTGGTAAGAATTGTACAGCATAATGATTGGGTAGTAATTGTCCTGGTAAGCTGCATTTTCCTCTATATTTTCATGCTTTTATCGTTGCGGCGGGATTCTTCGGTGACCGAGTTTCTGCTGCAGAAATTTGCCGACTCTACGAATAATTTTCTGAGCTGGATCATCATCAGTTTTGTTTTTACCCTGGTGCTGTCTGTTTTTGTGTCACAGAATATACCGGTAGTGCCACAAAAAGTTACAGATTTTCAGTTCTCCGGCTACGAACTGAATAAATTCGGGTTTACTTTTGCCAGTATATCCGTATTTTACTTCCTGAAAAACATTTTCACCTACCTGTATTTTGCAGGTACGGGAACGACGAAAAAATGGGAAGTTTTCTACTTCACTGCCTCAAAGTTTTATTTCAGTTTTTCGATACTCATAATGATCTTGATTGTGCTTCAGTTTTTTTATCTTTTTGATAAATTTCTGATGCTTGATGTATATCTGGCTGTATTTGCATTTGCCTTTTTGTTCAAACAGTTCTTCTATGTTTTCCACCCCAGCAGTATATTGCCCGAAAAGTGGTATTATAAATTTTTGTATATTTGCACCCTCCAAATAGTACCTGTTTTGGTACTCTGGAAACTCTTGTTTTTTTAATATTTTGATGATGAAAATAAAATCGATCCTCGTATCACAACCCGCGCCCAATGAATCTTCACCTTATCTGGAGATGGCCAAAAAAGAAAAAATCAAAATAGATTTCCGGCCTTTTATTCATGTTGAAGGTGTTGATGCTAAGGAGCTTAGAGCCCAGAAAATCGATCTCGCGCAATACACAGGAATTATTTTTACAAGTAAAAATGCAGTGGATCATTACTTCCGTCTTGCAGAAGAAATGCGGTTTACGGTACCCGATTCGATGCGGTACATTTGCCAGTCTGAAGCCATTGCAAATTACCTTCAGAAACACATCGTTTACAGAAAAAGAAAAATTTCTTTCGGTGAAAAAACATTTGCTGATTTATTGCCCCTTTTCAAGAAATTTCCTTCAGAAAAATACTTACTTCCGGCAGCAGATGTGCTAAGCCCGGATGTTGTTAAAGTTCTGGATTCTGCACCGATCGAATGGACCCGTGCGACCATGTACCGCACCGTTTGCAGTGACCTGACTGATATTAATGTGAAAGAATATGACATGTTGGTCTTCTTTAGCCCTCAAGGAATCAGATCTTTAGGGAAGAATTTTGAAAACTTCAAACAAGACACTACCAAAATTGCAGTATTTGGTACTACAACAGAGCAGGCAGCGAAAGAAGCTGGGTTAAGAGTTGATGTGATGGCGCCGAGTAAAGAAACACCATCCATGACGATGGCGATAGAGAAATACATCCGGCAGATGAACAAATAGAAGCTGGATTCTATATCTTATTTTAAAACCGTCTTTCTTCGTTAAAGATGGTTTTGTTTTTAATTAATCTTAACTTTGCGGGCTTTTTGCAGGCAAATTATTCACAATCTCATTACAAAAATGAACGCTCCCAAAGCAAAAAAAATCCATAAAATTCTCGAAATTCACGGCGATAAAAGAGCTGATGATTATTTCTGGATGAACGAAAGAGAAAATCCGGAAGTCACCGATTATCTGAATGAGGAAAACGCGTACTGCGATTTTATGATGAAGGATACCGAAGACTTTCAGCAGCTGCTTTTCGATGAGATGAAAGCACGTTACAAGCAAGATGACCAAAGTTTACCTTATTTTTTTAATAAATACTGGTATATCGTAAGATTCGAAAAAGGAAAAGAATATCCCATTTTCAGCAGGAAATTCCAGACGCTGGATCATGAAGAGGAAATTTTACTCGATGTAAATATTCTGGCGGAAGACGAAAGTTTTCTGGAAGTAGGCAGCGTTGCAGTTTCGCCGGATAACAAACTCATGAGTTTCTCCACGGATAATGTTGGAAGAAGAATTTATACCCTAAGTTTTAAAAATCTGGAAAACGGAGAACTCTTTGGTGAACAAATTCCCAATACCACGGGCAAAGCGGTTTGGGCAAACGACAATAAGCACGTTTTCTATACCAGAAAAGACGAGAATCTGCGCGCGTTCCAGGTCTTCAGACACCAACTGGGAATACCTTATGAACATGATGTCCTGATTTTTCATGAAAAAGATGAAGCGTTCGACGTTAACATCTTCAAAACAAAGTCTTTGGAGTATATTTTTATCTCGAGTTCGAGTTCGGTTACCGATGAGATGCATTTTATTCCTGCAGGCGATGTTTTTTCAGAATGGAAGGTCATTCAGCCAAGAACAGAAGATCTTGAATATTCTGTGGAACATTACGAGGATGAATTTTATATCATCACCAATGCGGATGACGCTACCAATTTTAAAATCGTAAAAACAAAAGTTGCTAATCCCGGAATTGAAAATTGGGAAGACGTAATCCCACACCGAAAAGAAACGCTGCTCGAAGGTTTTGAAATTTTTAAAGATTATTTTGTGCTGGAAGAAAGAACAGAAGGTCTCCTTCAAATTAAAATAATCGAGAACCGCACCGGAAATTCTCATTATTTAGAATTTTCGGATCCAACGTATACCGCTTATATCGGATTAAATCTTGAATTTGATACCACGAAACTCCGTTTTGGTTACACTTCTTTAACGAAGCCAAATTCCACCATCGAGTACGATATGAAGGAGAAAACTTCGCAGGTTTTGAAACAACATGAAGTTTTGGGTGGAAAATTTTTCCCTGAAAATTATATTTCAGAAAGAATTTGGGCACCTTCCCGTGACGGTAAAAATCACATTCCGATTTCCCTCGTTTATCATAAAGACACGCCAAAATGTTCTGAAACTCCGCTTTTGCTCTATGGTTACGGAAGTTACGGACACACGGTAGATGCTAGTTTTTCTAATGTACGGCTTTCGATTTTGGATCGTGGTTTTGTGTATGCGATTGCACATATCCGTGGTGGCGAATATTTAGGGCGCGAATGGTACGAAAACGGGAAAATGCTTAAGAAAAAAAATACGTTCTACGATTTTATTGATGCTGCAAAATATTTAATTTCTAAAAATTACACTTCAGAAAAGCATCTTTACGCGATGGGAGGAAGCGCCGGCGGACTGCTTGTGGGAGCGGTGATGAATGAAGAGCCCGAGCTTTTCAACGGGATTATTGCACAGGTGCCTTTTGTAGATGTGGTTACCACGATGTTGGACGAAACAATTCCTTTAACAACCGGGGAATTTGATGAATGGGGAAATCCGAAAAAGAAAAAGTATTACGATTACATGAAATCTTATTCGCCTTACGATAATGTAGAAGCTAAAAATTATCCGAATATACTGATTACAACTGGTTTGCACGATTCGCAAGTACAGTATTGGGAACCGGCAAAATGGACTGCCAAACTCCGCGAACTGAAAACCGATGATAATTTGCTTCTTTTCAAAACTGATATGAGTGCAGGGCATGGAGGCGCTTCCGGAAGATTCGAGTCATTAAAGGAAGACGCGCTGGAATATGCCTTTATTTTAAAACTGGAAAATAAAATTGATGGAAAATAAAACCGACAGCCAACTTTGGGAAGAAGTAGAGGCTTTTTTCGTTGAAAATTTCGATACAGACAAGCATCCGCAGATTGATACGATTTTGTTTTTAATCGGCGTTCAGGAACTGGGCAGCGGGCAGCAGAAATATACAAAAGATGACAAACTTAATATTTTACATATTGCGGTTTGCAGACTTTTGGAACCTTTCGGATACTACAAATTTTCTCATTACGATGACGACGGGTATCCGCACTTTGATGAACTCGAGCAGTTGCCGGAACTAAAACCTAATGAGCAGCAGATTTTAATGAAAAAAGCGATCATTCAGTATTTTTTTGACGAAGAACTTTTTAAATAGTACAGGGACCAATTGAAAGATTGGTCTTTTTTATTTTATAAGTTTTTCCAGTTGGGCAAGACAGGTTTTAAAACCTTCTTCAAATCCCAAATCCAGGATTTTTTTCATGTCTGCTTCAGAATTAAAATGAATGTTCACAGTAAGTTTTGTTCCTTCATCAACGCCGGTAAAGCCTAAAAGCCATTTCACAGAGGGAAAATCTGGGTCGATATTGCCTTGCGCATCAGTAAAGAAGTCAGTCCAGTCGAAACTGCGGTGAAAAGTAATTTCGTGGTATTCGGCGCCGGCGTATTGTTTTTCGTTTTCTGGGCCAACCATCGCATAATTCCATCTTCCGCCTTCTTTAAAATCCAGATTTTGGGTTTCGCATTTCCACGGTTTTGGCGCCCACCACTGGTCAAGGAGTTCCGGCTTTGTAAAATAATTCCATATTACGGAAACATCGGCATCATAAACTTTCATTACAAAAACGCTGGCAGCATCAAAATCTTTATTGAAAACAGTGTTGGATTCCATTAGAGTAATTTTAAAACAAATGTAAAAGAATATTTTTAAAAGTATATCACAGGGCTTACAAACCTTTTGGCAATACTTATATTTTGTTAAAAGGAGTTTTTTTAAGAAATTAAAAACAATATTTATATAGTTTTCTTGTTATTATATTCTTAAAATGATTAATTTTAACAATTCAAATTAAAATTTCATAATGAACAATAAGTTTATTCCATTTATCTCTGTATTGATGACGATTTCAATGATTGTCTTCGTCACGTTGCAATTGTATTGGATAAAAGAGTTGTATTCCGCACTGAACCAAGATTTTTCGAACAAAGTGTATTCTGCTTTAGAATCCTCCGCACTGAAAGCTCAGGAGATGGAAGTGGAGAAATATCTAAATATAGACAATAAGAACTTTGGAAAAACAGTAGTTGACAGCAGCAATCTTCCTACCCAGACTTATATTCAGCAGAATTCGGATTCGGCGAACAGAACTACAATAACTTTCCAGAAAAGTATTGTCGAAAGTCAAAACTTTCCAATTTCTTCAAAAGGTGACAGTTTGCAGCTTACAAAACTTTATACCGACGAAGGTATTCTTAAAATTAAAAAAAATAATACTGCCGAGCCTTTAACGGCTCAATTATCTAAAGATATCAGCAATAATACGTATGCATTGCGGCAGTTTGTAAAGTTAAGCGCCTCGAACCTTCCAATTGAAAAAAGAGTGGATATAGCAGCTCTCGATTCGGTTTTATCTAAAGAGTTGAAACTTAATGGTTTAAATACAAAATTTGGCTTTGCGGTAATGGATAAAACAAACAGGCTCACGAAAGTGGTAAATGATATTTACATCGACCAGAAAGATAAAAGCAACTACACTTATCCGCTTTTTACCGATAGTAAGGAACGTACTTTATATACGCTTGCGCTTGTTTTCCCCCGGAAAGATTACTCACTGGCAAAGAATAATTTACCGATGCTTTTGGGTACGTTCATGTCGCTTCTTACCATTTTGGGGATTTACATCATTTCAATTAATTATATGATGCGCCAGAAAAAAATTGCGGATGTAAAGACGGATTTTATCAATAACATGTCCCATGAGTTTAAAACACCTTTGGCAACAATTTCTGTTGCGACCGATTCTTTGGCCAACGACAAGATTGCAACAAATCCTGAAAAAGTAAAATATTATTCGGGATTGATTAAACAGGAAAATCTCCGGATGAAAAAGCAGGTCGAAAATGTACTGAACATGTCGAAATTAGAGCGGAATGAAGTACAGCTTTTTCTGAAAGAAACCGATGTAAGGGCTTTGATTAAAGAAATTTCTGAATCTTTCGGGCTTATTGTTGCGCAGAGAAACGGTACGTTAACCCAGGAATTCAATACCAGCAAGTACACTTTTAAAATCGATGAATTTCATATATCGAATGCGTTGGTTAATCTGCTCGACAATGCCAATAAATATTCTCCCGACGCACCTCAGATTAAGGTAAAGACAAGAAATGAAGGCAATTTTTATGTTGTAGAAATTTCTGACAGGGGAATGGGAATGGATATGGACAATAAAACGCGGATTTTCGAGAAATTTTTCCGCGAAGAAACCGGGAATATTCACAATGTAAAAGGCCAGGGTCTCGGACTTTCTTATGTGAAAAAAATCGTGGAACTCCACAAAGGTCAGGTTCTTGTAGAGTCGCAAAAGGGGAAGGGCAGTACCTTTACCATAAAGCTACCGATGGTCCACTGATAAAATATTAATATAATGTGGGGCTACAATATTTACCCTCATCAAAGAAATAAAAATAAATAAATTATGAGCAACAGAATCTTATTAGTAGAAGACGACCAAAGTTTTGGTGCTGTTTTAAAGGATTATTTAACCATAAATAATTTTGAAGTTACCCTCGCAACCGACGGCGAACAGGGATTAAAGGAATTCACAGAAAATGAATTCGATATCTGTATTTTTGATGTCATGATGCCTAAAAAAGATGGTTTCAGTCTGGCGGAAGACGTAAAAAGAATTGATAAAAACACGCCAATCATTTTCCTCACGGCAAGAAACATGCGTGAAGATATTTTGAAAGGTTACCAGCTTGGCGCAGACGACTATATTACAAAACCTTTTGATACTGAGCTTTTACTTTATAAAATCAAAGCAATTCTGCAGAGAAGTGCTGTTTTGGAAGATGATGAGCAGGAGCAGTTCAAGATCAGTAATATTTTCTTCGATTCAATGCTGCGTCAGTTGAGAGTGGGTGATAATGAGTACAAGCTTTCTCCGAAAGAAAACGAATTGCTGAAGCTACTTTGTATGCACCGTAACGATTTCATGCCCAGAGATTTGGCTTTGCGAAAAATATGGAAGAAGGAGAATTATTTCACCGCCAGAAGTATGGATGTTTACATCGCGAAACTGAGAAAACTCTTGAGGGATGATGAAGGTCTGGAAATCATTAACGTACATGGAGAAGGATTCCGTCTCCTGGTGAAAAATTAAGAACACAAAAAAGCTCCGGAATTACACGGAGCTTTTTTGTTTTTATTGAAAATTATTTTGCTTCCACACAGAAAACCCTATACTGAATAGCCATTGCGGATTTAAAATGTGCGCGTACTCTGGCCAAATCGGCTGCTGCACTCTGTTTTGTAAGATAACTCCCGGCCATTACTTTATAGTTCGGCCTCAGCGAAGCATCGATTTCAACTTTCATATTTGGGAATCTTCTTCTGAAAAAAAGGCCAACTTCTCTGGCTTCTTCATTGCTTTTTACAACGGCCAACTGAATTTTATATCCCATGATTCTTGGGTTTCTGCGACAAATTTCAGCCTGTGTAAGTTCTTTTTCCGGCACTACTATTTTTGGGGCAGTTGTTTTAGGTGCGTCATTATTTGATGAATTCCGGGTAAGGCACTTTTCTTCCAGGTTTTCCAATAAGTCCTCAACTTTTTTATCCATTGATATAGAAAGCGGAGTTCCCGAAATGGTATCGTTTTTCACAACTTGCTGTGCATCAAGATTATTAATTGCTAACAGAAAAATTACAGGAATTATTTTAAGAATACGGTTCATTAAGATTTATTTTAGGCAAATTTATAACAAATAAAAATTATACCAACATTTGCTATTTAGAATTAATACAAATTAACTAAATATGCCAAAAGGGCTTTTGTTCTGCCGTTAAATTTCTGTTAAAAGTCTTATTTTTGCCCAATTGAAAAGTAAACTCAAATATTTTACTAACCCAAGATTTTATAAATGATTAGTTGGAGAAAGCATTACAAGAGGGGTCTTATCGCAATAGGTCTATTGCTGTCGACCAGTGCTTCTATTTACGCTCAAGGAGATGCGAAAAACGGTGAAAAGCTTTTCAAAGCTAACTGTGCCGCGTGTCACGCATTAGACAAGCAACTTATTGGTCCTTCATTAGGTGGCGTAGTAGACAGGCTTAAAAAAGAGCAGAATCTCGATACAGATTGGCTGCATAAATGGATTAAAGACAATAAATCCCTGCGCGAATCGGGCGATAAGTACGCCATTGAAGTTTACGAGAAGTTTAACAAAACGGAGATGCTCCCTTTTCCTAATCTTACAGATCAGGACATCGATGACATTTTAGAGTATACAACTAATCCCCCGGCGCCGGAACCGGCTGCGGCTGATGCTGCGACTGGCGGAGCTGCAGATACAAATTCAGTAGCTGCTTTAGAGGCTGCGAAAAAGGAATCAGTAAACTCGAAAATCATTCTTATTTCATTAGTAGCTATCGGTGCATTGTTGCTTTGGTTGCTTCTAAAACTTCAGCAGCTGGTAAAACTTCAGCAAAGTGAAGAGCTTTCCGAACTCAACGCAAACAGAGCGGTTTCTCTTGGCGATCTTTACAGAAAATACCACTACGTAGGAAAAGGAGTTCTTGTAGTTCTGGGTGTTTTAGCAGCATACGGAATCTGGAACTGGCTAATGTGGATAGGCGTTTACAAGGGTTATAAACCGGAACAGCCAATTTACTTCTCTCACAAAATTCACGCAGGTGAAAATAAAATCGACTGCCAGCTTTGTCACTCTTCAGCGAAGTATGGTAAAGTTTCTGAAATTCCTTCCATGAACGTTTGTATGAACTGTCACCGTACAATTTCCGAATACAATGGTAAATATATGGAGCCTGGAAAAGATAAAGCATTCTACGACGGTGAAATTCAAAAAATCTACGCGGCAACAGGCTGGGATCCAGCATCACAGCAGTATACAGGTAAAACACAACCTGTAGAATGGGTGAGGATCCACAACATGCCGGATTTTGTGTACTTCGATCACTCTCAGCACGTAGTTGCTGGCGAGCAGGCAATCATCAGCTCTCATAACAAAAAGAATCCTGAAGCGAAAATTGATGTAGTTTGTAAAGCTTGTCACGGGCAGGTTGATACCATGAACGTGGTGCAAATGGCAAACGACTTTACCATGGGTTGGTGTATCGAGTGTCACAGAACAACAGAAGTTGATATGAACAACGGTTATAATAAAGAATACTTCAAAAATCTACACGACAAACTGAAAAAACAGTATGGTTCAGGTACGAAAATTACCGTAGATGCGATTGGAGGTCTTGAGTGTGGTAAATGTCATTATTAATAACAAAAATTAGAAGTATCAATGGCTTCAAATAAAATAAAATTCAGAAGTATTCACGAACTGAAAGATCCAAGCCTAAACTCCAGGCTGGCTCTTAAAGAATTTCAGGACGAAATTCCTGTGGGTGAATTGTTGGGAGGTGAAAAATCAAAGGAATCGGGATCATCCAGAAGAGATTTCCTGAAACTTTTAGGATTCTCTACTGCTGCTGTTACTTTGGCCGCTTGTGAGGCTCCGGTGATTAAAACCATTCCTTACGTAGTAAAACCCCACGAAATTATCCCTGGTGTTCCCAATTATTATGCAACTACATATTTTGATGGTTACGATTTCGCAAGTGTTTTAGTAAAAACCAGAGAAGGAAGACCTATCAAAATAGAACCGAATCCGTTAGCAAAAGACTTGGGTAAAACCAATGCAAGAGCACAGGCAGCGGTACTTTCACTTTACGACAATGATAAAGTAAAGCAGCCAAAACTTAACGGTAAAGACGAAACTTTCGACAAAGTTGATGATTTCGTTCTTAAAGGTTTGGCAGATGCACAGGCTGGAGGTAAGAAAATTGTTCTTTTATCACATTCTTACGCGTCGCCAACATTCAAGAAGTTATTTGCTGATTTCAAGGCGAAATATCCTACAGCTGAACTTGTAACTTACGATGCAGTTCCTCATACAGCAGCTTTAGATGCAGCTCAGGAAGTTTTCGGACAAAGAGCATTGCCGGTTTACGATTTAACTGGGACGCAACTGGTCGTTTCTTTCCAGGCAGATTTCTTAGGAGATTATAACGGAAGTTCTTTAGAAACTTCTTACGCTGCGGCAAGAAAGCCAGGCCCGGATATGTTGAGACACATCCAGATCGAATCGAATATGTCTTTAACCGGTGCAAATGCCGATTCAAGAATAAAACTTAAGCCAAGTGCAGTAAACAAAGTTTTAGTTGAAGTTTATAACGGTCTTAACGGAGGTTCTGTAAGTAAAGAAGCTGCAGGTATCGTAAAAGAACTTCAGGAAAAAGGAAGCAATGCAGTTGTTTTTGCTGACGGATCTAAAGCAGCACACGTTTTAGCACACTTAATCAATCAAAAATTAGCATCCAAAGCATTTACAGGAAAAGCAAACTTCCTGAAAGAATTTGATGCAGCAAGATATCAGGAATTTTTAGCTTGGATGAATGCAGGGCAGGTGGGTGTATTGATTGCCAACAATGTAAACCCGATTTACTCCAACAACAAAGGTGAAGATTTCAAAAAACTTGTAGCAAAAGTTCCTGTAGTGGTAGCTGTAGCCGACAAGAAAAACGAAATGTACAAGGCAGCGAAAGCTGTAATTCCTGTAGCCAACTGGCTCGAATCATGGGGAGATATGGCTCCTCAAACAGGTGTCTACACCTTAATGCAGCCAACCATCCAGAAAATTTACAAATCAAGACAGATTGAAGAATCCTTATTGGTTTGGATGAACGGGAAAAATAATGCTGCCAATAACTATTACGATTATTTAAAAGCGAATGCAGCCACTTTCATCGGTGGAACTCCTTTCAACAAGGCACTTTACAATGGTGTAGTTGAAGGAGGAAGCGTGATCGGCTCGCTTTCTTATACTGGCGGAAATGCTGCACAGGCTGCCACAGAATTAAACAGCTTTAAAGCATCAGATTTAGAATTGGTTCTTTATACCAAAACTTCGATGGGAGACGGAACCCAGGCTAACAACCCTTGGTTGCAGGAATTACCTGATCCTATCACCAGAATTTCCTGGGATAACTATCTGACAGTTTCTCCTAAAGATGCCGAAAAATTAGGTTTAGACAATGACCTGAATGCAAGAATGCAGTTGGATGGCTCTCTGGTAAACCTTACAGTAAACGGTGTTACAATTAAAGATGTACCTGTATTTGTACAGCCGGGTCAGGCAGAAGGTTCTATGGGACTTGCGCTGGGTTATGGAAAGAAAGATTCAGGGAAAGTCGCAGAAACTGGAGTTAATGTTTATCCTTTGTTCGACGGTTCAAATTCAGTTTTATCTAATGTGAAAATTGAGAAGACAGGAGGTGAGCACGAATTTGCGGGAATGCAGCTTCAGAATACCTTAATGGGTCGTTACGATATCGCGAGAGAAGTTCCTTTGGATACGTTCCTTAATGTGAAATTTGATGACGAAGAATTAGGCTGGAACAAACCTTTGGAATACCATACCATTGGAGGAGCTTTACCGGCAGGTAAAGTAGATCTTTGGGATTCATTTGATGATACCGATGGGCCACACTTTAACCTTTCTGTTGACCTGAATTCATGTACCGGATGTGGTGCCTGTATCATTGCCTGTCAGGCAGAAAACAACGTTCCGGTCGTAGGTAAAGAAGAAGTAAGAATGTCGCGGGATATGTATTGGTTGAGAATCGACCGCTATTATTCTACCAACGTTCCTGCTGAAATGGATAAGAACAAAGACAGCAAACTTTCTCAGGAAGAAGCAGTTTCTGCAGATCTTGATGTACCGGGAATGTATGGTCACGCTTTCGATAAGGACAGCGGTATTCTTAACCATCCTGCGGATAACCCCGATGTAATCTTCCAGCCAGTAATGTGTCAGCACTGTAACCACGCACCTTGTGAAACTGTTTGTCCGGTTGCCGCCACATCGCACGGTAAGCAGGGGCAAAACCAAATGGCTTACAACAGATGTATCGGTACAAGATACTGTGCGAACAACTGTCCGTATAAAGTAAGAAGATTCAACTGGTTTACGTATAACCTTAACGATAAATTCGACTTCAATCAGAATAACGATTTAGGAAGAATGGTGCTGAATCCTGATGTTGTTGTAAGAACAAGAGGGGTAATGGAGAAATGTTCAATGTGTATTCAGATGACACAGAAAACGATTCTTGAAGCTAAGAAAGAAGGCAGAACAGTAAAAGACGGAGAATTCTCTACAGCTTGTGTGAATGCTTGTTCTACAGGAGCTATGAAGTTTGGTGATATGAACGACAAAACTTCTGAAGTAAGAGCATTATACAGCTCTAACAGAAGATATACGTTGCTTGAGGAGATTGGTACAAAACCAAACGTTTTCTACCACACCAAAGTGAGAAACAGAAAAGAACAAAATGTTTAAATAATAAATAGGTAAAAAATGTCAGGACATTACGAAGCTCCGATAAGGGAACCTTTAATTATTGGTCATAAGACTTATCACGATATCACAGAAGATATCGCAAGACCTATCGAGGAACGCGCAGGAAAATTATGGTGGGTTTCCTTTTGGATAGCTTTAACACTATTCATCTACGGATTTGGCTGTATCGCGTACACCATTGGTACCGGTATCGGTGCCTGGGGACTTAACAGAACCAACAACTGGGGATGGGATATCACCAACTTCGTTTGGTGGGTAGGTATCGGTCACGCCGGAACCTTAATTTCTGCAGTTCTCCTCTTATTTAGACAAAGATGGAGAATGTCGGTAAACCGCTCCGCAGAAGCAATGACGATCTTCGCCGTTGTGCAGGCAGCACTTTTCCCGGTAATTCACATGGGTAGAGTATGGGTAGGATATTGGGTTTTCCCTTTACCAAACCAGTATGGTTCTCTTTGGACGAACTTTAACTCACCGCTGCTTTGGGACGTATTTGCAATTTCAACCTATTTCTCTGTATCTACCGTTTTCTGGTTTATGGGATTAATCCCTGACTTTGCGATGATAAGAGACCGTGCAAAAACGCCTTGGACGAAACGAATTTATACATTCCTGGCTTTCGGTTGGGGTGGTAAAGCAAAACACTGGCAAAGATTCGAGGAATTATCACTCGTTTTGGCAGGTTTGGCAACACCGCTTGTATTCTCGGTGCACACCACCGTATCCTTTGACTTTGCTACATCGGTAATTAAAGGTTGGCACTCAACCATTTATCCTCCGTACTTCGTTGCGGGAGCAATTTTCTCCGGATTTGCAATGGTACAAACCCTCTTGCTTGTTGCAAGAAAAGTAGCACACTTAGAGGATTATATTACCATGTACCATATTGAGATTATGAACATCGTAATCGTTGTAACAGGTGGTATGGTAACTGTAGCCTACGCATGTGAATATTTCATCGCATGGTACTCCGGTTCAAGATACGAAGATTTCGTTTATCTGTCTCCGGGTGCAGCAACAGGACCTTACTGGTGGGCTTTCTGGGCGTTGATTATCTGTAACTTGGTTATTCCTGCTTTGTTCTGGTTCAAAAAAATCCGTACAAACATTATGGCTACATTTATTATCGCCTTGATCATCAACATCGGGATGTGGTTCGAAAGATTCGATATCATCGTAATCAATATCTCAAGAGATTACTTGCCAAGTTCCTGGACGATGTTTAAGCCAACAATTATTGACGTAGGGGTATTCCTAGGAACAATAGGCTTCTTCGGAGTGTTATTCTTACTCTACGCCAGAACATTCCCTGTAATTGCTCAGGCCGAATTGAAGTCTATTTTAAAAATCTCAGGTGAAACTTATAAAGCAAAAGAAGAAGATGATGAGCACCACTAAAAAAGTTTACGGTATTTATGCCGATGATGACGATTTATTGAACGGCGTACACGCCTTCAATGACAAAGGAATCAAAATCGACGAAGTGTATACTCCGTTTCCGGTTCATGGTCTTGACAAAGCTTTAGGGTTAAAAAAGACCAGAATTTCCGATGCTGCATTTATTTACGCAGTATATGGTGTAACCATTGGTATCTTGGTTACTTATTATACCATGATTCGCGACTGGCCTCAGAATATTGGTGGTAAACCAGCTTTCGAATGGTCCAGAAACATGCCTGCATTCGTAGTTCCAATGTTTGAACTCATGGTATTTTGTGCAGCACACATGATGTCGCTTACCTTCTTGGTAAGAAACAAAATGTATCCAGGTTGCCCGCCACAAAATCCAGATCCTAGAACTACCGATGATAAGTTTATGATGGAATTTGTAACCGATGATGTAGAATCTGTAAAACAAATCCTGATAGATACCGGTGTAGAAGAAATTACGGTAAAAGATGCTTAGAATGAAACCCTGTAAAACGGTTCCATTTGATTATAAAAACAATAAAATTGTCCAAATGACAAAGAATATATTTAAAATTACAGCCATCTTAGGATTTGCAGCAATTTCATTAAGTTCTTGCAGCAAAGAAAATCCGCCATTGGTTTATTTTCCTGATATGTACTTTCCGGTAGCATATGATCCTTTAATGAAAGCTGAAGATGCATATTCAGATCATGAAAATGAAATTCCAGCTTTTGTTAAGAACAACGGCGCTACAGGATTAAGTCCTGTAAATGGAACTGTTGCCCAGAATAATGATGGTGTTGCAGACGAAGCAATGAATACTGCGATGACGCCAGATCAGTACAATGGAGGTTATGATGCTTCTAAATTGATTTCGGAATCACCACTAAATGCGGCGAATCAGGCAAAAGATATTGAAAGAGGTAAACTTCTATATAACCAGGCTTGTGCAGCATGTCACGGTACCGGCGGTGACGGACAGGGACCAATTGTTGCCAGTGGCGCTTATGTGGGTGTTCCTAATTATGCCGACCGGCAGCTTACCGTAGGTTCTGTTCATTATGTGATTACCAATGGTAGAAACGCAATGGGTTCTTACGCTGGACAATTAAAACCTGGTGACCGGTGGAGAGTTGCAATGTACGTAATGAATGCCTTCAAAGGTGGAATTGCTCCAGCAGCTCCTGCTGATGCAGCACCTGCAACTGATGCTGCTGCTGCAGCTTCTGCGAGTGTAACAACTAGTCCTACTAAATAAAAAGAATTAAAAAATGTATAGTTTTTCACCTAAATTAAGAAGATATTCAATCATATTTATCGTTCTGGGATTAGTGCTTTTTGGAGTAGGTTACTTTATGAATCACGGTATCGATGATGCAAGAATTGAACATATGATGGAGGCCGTTCATGCCGGAGGTAATCATGCTCCTACACATTCAAGCGAAATGGTAGGTCCTCAGGATCATCAAGCTCATTTGGACCATGCAAAACTGCAGATTCATAACCAACCTTTGGCAGCAATTCACACCGTTGCGGTATTTTTGTTCGCGCTGAGCTGTTGTGCATTGTTTTTCTATTCTATTCAGAATGCAGCGCATGCAGGCTGGTCAATCATTATTTTAAGAGTAATGGAAGCTATCGCATCTTTTATACCTTATGCAGGTGCGATTCTTATTATCATCATGCTGTTGAATGCCAGCCATCAGGGACATCTTTTCCACTGGATGGATCCGGAATTAACAACCCCTGGTGATGCACATTTCGATCCTATCCTTTATGAGAAGAAAATATTCTTAAATATTCCTTTCTATGCTTTCAGAACAGTACTTTACGTAGTGGGTGCGTCGTTCTTCGCATGGAAACTTAAAACACTTTCCAAGAAAGTTGATGAAACTAAAGACAGAAAAGTTTATGCATCTTACTATAACTGGAGTATCGGATACATCGCTTTCTTCGGTTTTGCATCTGCAGCCTGGGCTTGGGATTGGTTAATGTCAATTGACCCTCACTGGTATTCTACCATGTACATTTGGTATGCCATGGTAAGTACATTGGCTTCTGCGGTTGCAGCGATTATTTTGATCAGTGTATACCTTAAGAAAAAAGGTGTTTTACCGCAGTTCAATGATAATCACCTGCACGATTTAGGAGTTTTCCTTTTCGCGACAAGTATGCTTTGGTCTTACACATGGTTCTGTCAGTTTATGCTTTACTGGTATGCCAACGTACCAGAAGAGGTAAACTATTTCTTCGGAAGGTTTAAATATTATGGACCTACTTTCCTGCCGATGCTTATTCTTAACTTCCTTATTCCTTTATTGGTTTTGGTAAGTTCAAGTATCAAGAGAAATTACACCGTAGTTACAACGGTAGCAGTAATCGTACTTGTGGGTCACTGGCTCGATTATTTCAATATGGTGATGCCGGGAACGGTAGGACCTTACTGGAAGACACCGGAAGTTTTCATCCTTAATTTAGGCTCCGTGTTATTTGGCGTTGGTTTGTTTGTATTTGTAGTTTTAACTGCACTTTCAAAACTGAAATTAATTCCGGAAGGCAATCCTTACGTAAAAGAATCAAAAATTTACGAATATCCGTTCTAATTTTCTATAGATCGTTCAATAAA
The DNA here is from genome assembly GCF_026107505.2 of Kaistella yananensis. NCBI lineage: Bacteria > Pseudomonadati > Bacteroidota > Flavobacteriia > Flavobacteriales > Weeksellaceae > Kaistella > Kaistella yananensis. The sequence goes on from NZ_JAPCHZ010000002.1 coordinate 445,364, forward strand.
AAAATCCCGGCTTTGTGTCGGGATTTTTGTTAAATTTGTATCTAAACCTCATCTTATGAAGCATTTTTTTCTAATTATATTTTGTTCTTTTTTACTTGTTGCATGTAAGAAAGACAAAGTTGATGCAAGCACCACCAAGTCATTACAGTCAAGTATCAACGATATGGCTTCCAGTCTTAATACACTGCAGCAGGTAAAATTCAATGAAGCCTTGTATATTCTCAAGACTTTTGGAGTTGAAGCAGATGGCGATGTCAACGAACTGAATGCTTTGGGTAAGCTAATTAACGGAATGAAAGTTCCCGGCATCTTTGCTCTCGCAGACAAAGTTGCGCAGGAAAACGGAATCGAATGGAAGAGTACGGGCCCGCCGTCTCTCGGAGAGATGAATATCTTCGGAAACGAAGAAGCAAAAGAATCCGATCCCAACGATATTTCTGCAAAATCTTTAAGTCTTAATACGAAACCGCTGGCTGTAGACAGTATTTTGGGTCCAAAATCTCTGCAGGTTGTGCCAAGGCTCGTAGATGGTTCGGGGAATCCTATCGTGTTCACAGGAGCAGCGTTAGAAACTGTGATGGAAGTTTTCAGTAATGGCACCCGAATTTTAACCGCCAAGAATCTTATGCAGGATAACAACTTCAAAGGCTTTAATTTAAGATTTGCGTCCCTGCCTGCGGAGAAAATAAGCGATAACAAGATTGACATTACAGTTTCCGTGAAGACCACAAAGAAAACATATAAAATTTCTAAAATCGGAGTTCCGGTAAATCCTAAAGCTTTGCTTTCTCCACAGGGTAATCCAGCAGAGAATCCAGCAAATCCAAACACTGATATTCCGGTCACAGATCCTACCGATGTTGCTACTGGCACAGAAATTCAGCCGGCTGCGCCTTCAGGAGATCCTAAAACCAGCGTTACCCGTTTTCTGAATAATCTTGGAAGCCAAAACTTGAGAGTAGCCTACGACACTTCCGATAATCCTAACTGGGGATCTTATGAAACATTCTCGAATCCGACCTCTGGGTTTGGCGGAGTGAAAAACATCAATGTTAAAAATATTACCACTCAAAGTTCGAGTACAAACTCAGCCAGTGTAAATGCAACGTATGATGTAACTGATAAAAGCGGAAAAACAACTGCGCTGCAGGTAACTTTTGGGTTGAAAAATGTAAATGGAGAGTGGAAGATTTCAAGTTATAAGATCAATTAAAATGAAAAATGCCCAGCTGATTCTCGATTTAGAGAATACCATTGAAAATATTCCTGATTTTCCAAAACCTGGAATTCAGTTCAAAGATATTACACCGATTTTTCTTAATCCAAAACTCTACGAAGATGTAATTGCTGATCTCGCGAATTTCAGTCGCGGTAAAGTAGATGCAGTTTGTGGGATCGAAAGTCGCGGGTATCTCTTCGGTATCGCTGTTGCAGTTGCCCTCGAAGTTCCTTTTGTACTCATTCGTAAAGCAGGCAAACTTCCACCGCCTTTTGTCGGCGTGAAATACGATTTAGAATACGGTTCAGCAGAAATTGAAATGCGCACCGGGCAAATTAAACCGGGACAGCGAATTCTTATTCATGACGATCTGCTCGCTACCGGCGGTACAACTGAAGCCGCTGCAAGACTGGTAGAAAAGCAGGGTGCAACAGTTTCGCAGTTCAGTTTTTTAATTGGCTTGCAAGATCTGCATGGGGAAGAAAGATTGAGGCAGTTCGACGCAGATGTTTATACAATTCTGGATTATAAAACCTTTTAAAATCCCCTATTTTAACAACAAAAACTTAGCTGTTTGGCTGTAATTTTAAAGCCGAAATGTTTTTTCAGGCTTTATTTTGTAAATCGTTCAAAAACAGTTAAATTTGCACTTCAATTTTTTAATTTATTATGGCAAAACATAAAACGCACACCGACAAAAGAGAGATGGAAGGGAAGGAAACCGTAGAAGTTTTCAAGGATTTAGACAGAGGTGCACTGGATACCGAAAGATTTTTGGAGAAGCATGCTAAAACTTTAGTTACTGTTTTTGTGGCTTTGGTAGCGTTGGTTCTGGGATATTTCGCATATGAGCAGTTTTATGTAGGCCCAAGAAATGAAGAGGCAACGATGAGCTATCTTGCTGCCCAGAAAAATTTAGCAGATGGTAAAGAGGATTTGGCTTTAGGAGGAAAAACCGCTGCAAATCCCGGTTATTTGGGAACTTATAACGAATATTCAGGAACCAAGGTTGGTAAACTTTCTGCTTATAATGCAGGCCTTCTGAAATTCAAAGAAGGGAAATATCAGGAAGCTTACGATCTGTTGGAAAAGTTTTCTTCTAAAAATAAAATTTTAATGGCCCTGAAATATGGAGCAATGGCAGACTGCCAGATCAACCTCAATAAAAACGAAGATGCTCTTTCGCTTCTGGATAAAGCATCGTCAGCATCAGATGATCCGTATACCTCGTATTACTTCACAAGAAAAGCAGGCTTGGTCTCCTTAGCTTTGAAGAAAAATGCGGAAGCAAAAAAATATTTCTCTACAATCGATGAGAAGTATCAGGATTACGACAATGGAATGTCGGATTCTTACATCGAAATGGTAAAATACTACTAAAAAATATAAAATGGCAACTGTAAATCTTTCAGATTACAAACCATTGAAAATTGATGATGCCGGTTCTTTTAGAATTGGCATTGTTGTTTCTGAATGGAATGATTTTGTAACCCACAACCTTCGCGACGGCGCTTTGGAAGTACTGAAAACCGAAGGCGTAAAAGATGAGAATATTAAAGTTTTCAACGTTCCCGGCGCATTCGAACTCAATTTTGCTTCCATGCAGCTTTGTAAGGAAAGGAAATTTGATGCTGTAATTGCGATAGGATGTGTAATCCGTGGCGAAACTCCGCATTTTGATTATGTCTGTTCCGCTGTGGCACAGGGAATCAAGGACTGCAATGTCTTAACAGACGTTCCAACGATATTCTGTTTGCTTACGGATGATAATAAAGAACAGTCGATTGCAAGAAGTGGCGGAAGCCTCGGAAATAAAGGCGTGGAAGCAGCGGTAACCGCACTGCAGATGATCGATTTCAAGAAAAAACTTTCTGAGAAAAAAGGCAGTATCGGGTTCGGGAATTAAATATTATTTCAGCGCCATAAATCATCAACAATATTTGGACTTTTAAACTTCAATTATACCTCTAAATTTTGGGCCAGGATATTTTCAAGGAGAGCTTTCAGCCGAAAGCCTACATCGCAACCTATCAGGATTTGGGTTTAATTAAGGATAATTATCTGACGGTAATTTCACCTAGAAAAAAAGTACGTCAGAATTCCTTAAGGCCTCAAAAATCTGAATTACCGGCAAATTTCAAGTTATATTACGATGAAGTGCCTTTAAAAAATTCGGTACAAAACTTGATTGACGACTGTGTCTCCGCGTACCAGTCTACAAGTTTCTGGTTGCAGAAAAATCAGCTAAATAAATAAAAAAAACGTACTTTTAATCTCAAGATTAATTTAAAAATTATCAACTATGAAATGGACAAACGACAGAAGCGGAAATGTAGATGATCGACGTGGCGCTGGTGGCGGTGGAATGATGGTGGGCGGCGGTCTCGGTACTCTTATTATCGCTGCAATTATATTCTTTCTAGGAGGTGATCCTTCTGCCATTCTGTCAAGTGGTATGGGAAGCGAAACACAGCGGACCGAACAGCGTGATTTAACGCCGGATGAATTAAAAGTACGCGAGTTTGTACAGATGATTACTGCAGAAAATGAACAAACCTGGACAAAGGTTTTTCAGGAAAACGGAATGCAGTACGAGCCCGCAAAAGTGGTAATGTTCGAAGCGGTAACACAGTCGGGATGCGGAACAGCACAGGCTGCGATGGGTCCCTTTTATTGCCCGGCTGACCAAACCATTTATATGGACATGAGTTTTTTTAAAGAACTTCAGCAAAGATTTGGCGCACAGGTTTCAGAGTTTTCAATTGCATATGTAATGGCTCACGAAATGGGTCATCATATCCAGAATCTCTTGGGGACTTTACAGAAAACTGACCAATTGAGAAGAAGCGGAAGATATTCTGAAGCCGATATGAACAGGGTTTCTGTTGCTACAGAACTTCAGGCGGATTTTTATGCGGGTCTTTGGGCGAGACAAACAGATAACAGAGAGAAATTTTTGGAACCAGGTGATATTGAATCTGCAATTTCAGCAGCTGAAGCGGTTGGCGATGACAATATCCAGAAACGTTCACAGGGCTATGTAAATCAGGAAAGCTTTACACACGGCAGCTCAGCGCAACGTAAAGAGTGGTTTATGAAAGGTTATAACACGGGAGATATCCGCCAGGGTGATACATTTAATGCGCTGTTAAAGTAAATTCAGGAAAATTTAAAATAAAGGCTTAATACTGAAAACTAGTTGGTAAAATTCATTATATCAACGATGGATAAAGGCATAGAAGAAAGTTTTATGAAACGTGTTTCATAAAACTTTTTCTTTGTGTGAAAAATGACTAAAAAAGCGATGCTGGGCTTGCAAAAGTTTGGATGTTATCCGTTGGGGAAGTCAAGCGGGAAAACAGAGGTTTAAATGCAAAAGCTGCGGAATTTTTTTCACAAATAATCGTCCAGAACAAAGATTAAGAAACAGGTTTGTGTGGTTTAGGAAATGGGTGCTGGAAAGACAGACTTATAAGACTCTTTGCCGAGACAGTGGATACTCCAAGGATACGCTGCAAAGGACTTTTTATCAAATTCTGGAAAGCTCTCCAGTATTAAAAATCATCAAACGGGAAAAAGTCAACTTAAGAATGGATGCCACTTACTTTGCACAGTTTTGTTTGGTGGCTTATCAGGACGATCTCGACGGTTACACTCAATTAATCCGCTTCACAGACGGAGAACATTACGAGGAGATCAAAGAAGACCTGGCCAATCTTTTGTTGTTGGGAGTGAGGCTTGAAAGCATCACTTCTGATGGTGATAAAAGTATTTTGAAGGCGATCAAAAAAACCGACAGGAACATCATCATCCAAAGATGTTTGGTCCATATCCAGAGAATGTGCCTGATTTGGCTAACCAAATTCCCTAAACATATTGCAGGTCAAGAGTTGAGAAAACACGTTCTTTTATTGCTGAAAATCAAAACGCATAACGATCGAATCTGGTGGACACAGGAGTTGAAGGAGTGGTATGAGCGGCATAAAGACTATATCAATGAAAAAACTATTAACACAGAAACAGAACGGTATTGGTACACCCACAAACTATTGAGAAGAACATATTTTACTATAAAAAGGGCGCTTCCCAATATGTTTCATTATTTGGATAATCCAAACATTCCAAAAACAACCAACGGAATCGAAGGGTACTTCAGTCATCTGAAAAACCACCTGGATCTACACAGAGGATTAACGCTGAAAAACAGAATTAACTTCATCAAATGGTACATTTATTTTTCTAACGAAAAATAGAGTTTTTTTAGCAATAAAGTTCATCCGATAATTTAAAAAGGGCGAGAAAATCTCACCCTCAAACTATCGTTTTGAACATTAATCCTATTGCTGAAAGGTTGGTCTCCACCATTGCCTTTTTCCTCTTCGGATTAACAGGCGGAATTTAAACATTAATTTTCTAAAATCCACCAACTATTTTTCAGTACATTACCAAAATAAAAAATCCGCGGTGTAAATTTACACCGCGGATTTATGTTAATGAAAACTAAGTTTTTAGTTTTGATTGGCAGAATCAGCCACCGATGTTTTGGTTTGATCAACTTTATTCTGTACCTGAGAAGCAACGTCATTGGCTTTTGACTTTAAGTCGCTTCCTAATTTATTGAAATTATCTTTGGCGGTGTTAAATTTATCCTTTACCGCTTGTTTTTCTTCTGGAGTAGAGTTTTTATATTTCCAAAATGCTACTGCTCCAAGTCCAAGTAAGGCTAATAAACCATTTCTTTTAGTGCTCATAATATTAAATTTTTAAGTTATTTGTGAAATTAAGTGATATATCGATATCATTGTAAAAACTGTGCCACTAAACCAACTTAAAGTATAAAGTTTTGTTAAAATACGTGATTGGTGGTCTTTAACTGTTTTACGCATTGAAATAACTTCCTGAATAGCATTAAAAAGATTAGAATAAAAAAACTCTGTCAGTTGACAGAGTTTTATACTTAAAGGAAAAAATGTTTATCCTAAATATGGATATTTGTAATCTTTAGGCGATACAAATGTTTCCTTAATGCTTCGTACAGAAACCCATCTCAGCAAGTTCATTTTAGAACCTGCTTTGTCATTGGTTCCGGATGCTCTCGCTCCGCCAAACGGTTGCTGACCCACAACTGCACCAGTTGGTTTATCGTTGATATAGAAGTTTCCGGCTGCATTTTCCAAAGCTTTGTAAGCTTCATCAATGGCGTAACGGTCCTGAGAGAAAATAGATCCGGTTAAAGAATAAGGTGAAGTTTCATCAACCAATTTCAGTGTTTCCTTCCAATCCTGGTCTTCATAAACATACACCGATAAGATTGGGCCGAAAATTTCTTCACAAACCGATTCGTATTTCGGGTTTGTTGTTTCAATTACTGTAGGTTCTACAAACCAGCCTTTCGAATCATCACATTTACCACCGAAAATAATGTTTGCTTCTGCAGATTTTTCCGCACGCTCGATATATCCTTTACACTTTTCGAAGGAATTTTTGTCGATTACGGCGTTGATGAAGTTGGAAGGATCTTCCGGGCTTCCCATTTTTATTGTTTTAAGCTGAGATTCCATTACAGCTTTCACGTCATTCCAAAGTGATTTTGGAACGTAAGCTCTGGATGCTGCAGAACACTTTTGTCCCTGATATTCGAAAGCACCGCGAACCAATCCTGTAGCAACTGCTTCCACATTCGCAGATGGATGTACCATAACGAAATCTTTTCCGCCAGTTTCGCCAACAATTCTTGGGTAAGTTTTATATTGGTGGATATTGTTTCCGATTTTCTTCCACATATCCTGGAAAACGGTTGTAGACCCAGTAAAATGCAAACCTGCAAAATCGGGATGTGACAACACTTTATCTGCAGTTTCTTTACCATCGGTAAAAATCATATTGATTACTCCTGCAGGCAAGCCCGCTTCGGTAAGGATATCCATAATAATTTTAGCTGAAAGAACCTGTTTGTCTGAAGGTTTCCAAACCACAACATTTCCCATCATTGCCATACATGTTGGCAGGTTACCTGCAATCGCTGTAAAGTTGAAAGGAGTTACCGCAAAGCAGAAACCTTCCAGCGGGCGGTATTCAGATCTGTTCCAAACGCCTGTATCCGAAACGGGCTGTTCGCTATAGATCTCAGTCATAAACTCTACGTTATAACGAAGGAAATCGATGAATTCACACGCCGCATCAATTTCTGCCTGGTGAACGTTTTTACTTTGTCCAATCATTGTTGCCGCGTTTAAACGGTCACGGTAAGGGCCGGCAACCAAATCTGCAGCTTTAAGGAAAATTGCTGCACGCTGTTCCCAACCGAGATTGTTCCATTTTTCTTTCGCTGCCAAAGCAGTATTTATTGCATCTTCAACATGCTGCATAGTTCCCCTGTAATAAAATCCAAGATTGTGCTGGTGATCCTGAGGTGAACTGATGGCAATTTTATCTTCAGATTTTACTTCTTTTCCATCGATGATCATGGGAATTTCTACCTGCTCTTTCCACATTTGTTTGTAAGCGGAAATCAGAGATTTCACTTCTGCAGAACCCGGTTCATAACTTCTTACCGGTTCGTTTACTGCAAAAGGAACTTGCGAAATAGCTTTTGACATATTTTTAATTTTTATTGATTATTTTGAGAATGTTACAAAGTTACGGGAATTGAAGCAATATGCCAAAACCAGTTTTCTTAGTGAGAAAGTTTAACCAGAATTTTATCGCACACCATTTTGCTGAGAACGGTAGGGCAACCATCAATGTTTACGGTCATGGATTTATCGAATTTCTCAATAGCCAAAACTTCGATTTCTTTCCCCAGTTCTAAGTTTTTGATGTTGAGATAGGTAAGGAAATCATCGTCGCTGATGGTTACAGAGGTGAAAATTACCTTTTGGTGCTTTTCGCATTCGCTCAGTTTCTTTAAATCCTGGGCAATAATGTTTCCATCTTTATCTGGAATAGGTTCGCCATGAGGATCGTACTTTGGAAAATTCAGGATTTCATCCATTTTATCAAAAAAAGTCTCGGAGTGAATGTGCTCAAGTTGTTCTGCGATTTCATGTACATTTTCCCAGCCGAAATTCATCTTTTCCACGAGAAACATTTCGGTCAGCCGATGTTTCCTCACCACCAAAGCAGCCTGTTTTTTGCCGGAATCTGTTATTTTCAGTGGTTTATAACTTTCGTAACGCACCCAGTTTTTCTCAGCGAATTTCTTCATCATGTTGTTAACACTTGGCATTTTCACATCAAGAAATTTGCTGATTTCGTTAATGGTTACGGTGTTTTCTTTATCAGCTAAATGAAAAATGGCTTTCAGATAATTTTCTTCACTAAGTGAAATCATAAGTTAGATTAAATGTATCGCAAATCTAACAAATAAAAACAAACAATAAAAAACGCACAAAAATTATGTGCGTTTCGCGATTAACATTTAAAAAAAATTACAGCTTTAACGAAAAACTAAAATTGAATTTTTCTTAAAAATTAATAAAATAATGGTTATTAGTTTTTTTTCATCATTTGTATGTACAAAGATCAAAATACTTTTACAGGTGATAAAGGGTGTATTTACCCTTTTTTTGTTGGTGAAATCACCCATTTTTTCTACATTTAACAACCATAAAGCATACCCTAGATCATCTTAGGCTTCAAGAAAACAAAATGAAATATTCCTTTAAAAACGATTACTCCGAAGGTGCTCACCCCAGAATTCTGGATGCGCTTACTAAGCATAATCTTACCCAGCAAAGTGGCTATGGGCTTGACGAATATTCTCTTCAGGCGGCAAAATTCATTATGGAAAAATTTGATGCGCCCAATGCAGCTGTACATTTGGTGTCGGGCGGAACACAGGCCAACCTCACGGTGATTTCTGCTTTTCTGAGGCCGCATGAAAGTGTGGTTGCTGCCCATATAGGTCATATTTTTACCAATGAATCGGGTGCAATTGAAGCAACCGGTCACAAAATTCATAGTGTGCAAACCATCGACGGAAAATTGCGCCCTGCAGACATACAAAATGTGATGAATGAACATCAGAATATTCCGCATCAGTTAAAACAGAGACTCGTTTATATCTCGAATTCCACAGAAACCGGAACCATTTATTCAAAGCAAGAGCTCCAGGAGCTGTACGAATTCTGCAAAAGCAAAAACCTGATTCTATTTATGGACGGCGCGCGCCTCGGTCATGCGCTTACCGCGGAAACCAACGATGTAACATTTGCAGAAGTTGCCAAATTTACGGATGCTTTTTATTTGGGTGGCACCAAAAACGGAGCTTTGATTGGGGAAGCAATTATAATAAATAATCCAGCACTGCAAGATGAATTTGAATTTCATCTTAAGCAGAAAGGTGCATTGCTGGCAAAAGGAAGGCTTCTGGGGATTCAGTTTCAGGAGTTGATGAGAAATAACCTGTATTTTGAGTTGGCTGATCATGCTAACCGACAGGCGATGAAGATTAAGGCTGCTTTTTCAGAAATTGGGTGCGATTTCCTTTCTGAAACGTTTACCAATCAAATTTTTCCTGTGTTAAATGCGAAACAGATTGAGCTGCTTTCAGAAAATTTCGATTTTTATATTTGGAAAAAGATCAACAATGAAAAATCTGCCATCCGGTTAATTACTTCCTGGGCAACAACTGATGAAACTGTTGCCGGGTTTATAAACGAAATAAAAAAACTGAAATGAAAAAAATACTGATTCTGCCGATCGTATTATTGTCCATCGCATTAAGTGCTCAAAAAACGAAAAATGATCTCGAAATTTCAAAATATGTGAGTCAGGTTAACAGAGATTCGCTGAAGGCTCATGTCGAAAAGCTCGTTAGTTTCGGGACGCGACATACGATGAGCTCAACTACAGATGCAAAGCGGGGAATTGGAGCTGCAAGAAACTGGGTGCTTTCAAAATTCCGGAATTATGCCCGGAATGCCGATGGACGAATGGAAGTTTACCTCCAGAATCAGGATTTAAAACCGGATGGTAAAAGAATTAATAAAGACACAAATCTTGGTAATGCCATTGCGTTTTTGAAAGGTACGGATCCCAATGATAAACGGGTGATCATCATCTCCGGACATCTTGATTCCAGAGTTTCGGATGTGATGGATGCAGAAAGTTTTGCGCCCGGAGCAAATGACGATGGAAGCGGAGTTGCTGCTGTTATTGAAAGTGCGAGAGTTTTAAGCAAATCAAAATTCCCGGTTTCAATTCTTTTTGTCGCGGTAAGTGGTGAAGAGCAGGGATTGCTTGGTGCACGAATGTTGGCTGATAAAGCAAAAGCAGAGAACTGGGATTTGGAAGCAGTTTTAAACAATGATATGATCGGTAATAACAGTTTTGATGCGGGTACAGATGCCGGGAAACCAAAACTACGGGTGTTCAGTGAAGGATTGTCAGCTTTTGAAACCGAAAAAACAGCAGCAGCGATCCGGAATTTAGGTCTGGAAAACGACGGAGCTGCCCGTCAACTTGCACGTTATGTGAAAGAAACCAGTGAAAAATACGTGAAAAACATTGATATTAAACTCATTTACCGAAACGACAGATTTTTACGTGGCGGAGATCATACGCCTTTCGTGAACCATGGTTTTACAGCGGTGCGGTTAACAGATTATTACGAGAATTACGATCATCAACATCAGGACATCAGAACTGAAAATAATAAAAAGTATGGTGACCTTATCGAGTTCATGGATTTTGATTATCTGAAAACAAACACGGCTGTGAATGTTGCAGTTTTGGCTAACCTTGCAAAGTCTGCATCAAAACCTGAAAATGTAAAAATGGACGTGAAAGAACTTTCAAATTCCACAAAACTTACTTGGGATAAACCACTTTCGGGAAAAATTAAAGGTTATCATATTTTGATTCGGGAAACCGACCAATCTGTATGGACGGAAAGAATTTTCACTTCAGAAACTTCAATAACAATTCCTTATTCTAAAGATAATTTCCTGTTCGCAGTACAAAGTGTGTCAGCGGACGGAAACGAAAGTTTACCGGTAATTCCGAAAATAGCCAGATAAAAAAAATCCGCTCTGTAAAAGGGCGGATTTCTTTTTTATGTTGACTTGAGATTATCCTTCGAAATCTTCAAATTTATCTACGATTTTCTGAGAAACTCCGGTATTACTGAAACCTCCGTCGTGGAAGAGATTCTGCATTGTCACTTTTCTTGTAAGATCCGAGAATAGGCTTACGCAGTAATTTGCACAATCCATTGCATCTGCATTTCCAAGAGGCGACATGCTGTCGGCAAAGTTGAAGAATCCGCTGATTCCTTTTACGCCGGCACCGGCTTTAGTCATTACAGGAGATTGAGAAATCGTATTTACACGAACTTTTCTCTCGCCCCAATAGTAACCGAAACTTCTTGCAATACTTTCAAGATAAGATTTGTTGTCGGCCATATCGCCATAATTAGGGAAGGTTCTTTGTGCAGCGATATAAGTTAAAGCGAGGATTGATCCCCATTCGTTCATAATATCTTTGTCCCACGCGGCTTTCATTACTTTATGGAAAGAGACAGATGATACATCCCACCCTTTTTCAAGGAAATCATAATTAAGGTCTGTATAAGCTTTTCCTTTTCTGATGTTTACCGACATGCCGATTGAGTGGAGGATAAAATCGATTTTACCAAATTTTTCCTGTGCATGGGCAAAAAGTTTTTCCAGGTCTTCTACAGAAGTGGCATCTGCCGGAATAACATCGGAACCTGTTTTTGCAGCAAGTTCATCAATCTCACCCATTCTCATTGCAATTGGTGCATTCGAAAGAATAAATTCTGCGCCTTCTTCATGGCATCTCTCTGCAACCTTCCAGGCGATCGACTGGTCATTCAGCGCTCCGAAAATAATTCCTTTTTTCCCTTTAAGTAATCCGTATGACATAATAGTTCTATTTAATTGCAACAAATTTAGAATATTTATTGTTTAAAGCATAAAAAAAGAGAACCATTTTCACGGTTCTCTTTCCTAACTATATGAAATTGCTTAATTGGTGCTCTTGTTCCATTCTGCTTTCACATCTTCGCCTGCGTCTTTTACATTATCTACAGCGTCTTCAGTCCAGTCTTTGGTTTTCTCCCACGCGTCGCTAACAGCGTCTTTGGTATCTTCCCAGGCATCAGAAATATTATCTTTTGCTCGTTCCATCCAACCTTCTGCTGTTGGAGTTTCATTTCTGTCGCGCTGTTCGCGGATATAATCCTTAGCTCTGTCTGCATAATCGTTTACGGTCCACTTTGCTTTGTTAACAGCGTTTTCTGCGTTGTTATAATCTTGTCTGTCCATAATAATAATTTTAAATTAATGATTTGGTGAATAATTTAATTTGATATTATGTTAAGTACCAACAATTATTCCGCTTTAGATTAATGGATGTTAAAAGTTTTATAAAGTTTTATTAAATATTTCCTTTAATTTTATCCGAATATTCAGAATACGATGGAAAAAATCCGCTGCACTTGGTGCGACAAAGACGATTTGTATAGAGCTTATCATGATAATGAATGGGGAAAACCCGTCTATAAGGATGAGACCATTTTCGAATTTCTCGTGCTTGAAAGCTTTCAGGCCGGACTTTCATGGTACACGATTCTGAAAAAGCGTGAAAATTTTAAACTTGCTTTTGATGATTTTAATTATCGAAAAATCGCAGAATATTCCTCTGAAAAAACGGAAGAACTGATGCATAACCCCGGAATCATCCGTAACCGCCTGAAAATTTTGGCAACGGTGAATAATGCGAAAAGATTTTTGGAAGTTCAGAAAGAGTTCGGTACTTTCTCAGAATATATCTGGAGTTTCGTAAACGGAAAACCACTCATTAACCATCCGCAAACATTAAAAGACGTACCGGCAACAAGCGAAATTTCCGATGCTTTGGCAAAAGATTTAAAGAAACGTGGTTTCAAATTTCTTGGCTCCACCGTTGTTTACGCACACATGCAGGCAACTGGAATGGTGAATGATCATTTGGTAGATTGCTGGGTCCGGAATCAATAAAAAAAAATCCGGCAAGTTTCCTGGCCGGATTTTAAAGTTTAGTAACTTTTTTATTTAATAATTCTCTCTAAAACCCACTCAATCATATTTTTTTCTGAAGCGTGATGGTCCGCAGAAAACTCGCCGCGTCTTCTGTTGGCAATTACAGCGTTCACGGTTAATGCTTTATGGCCTAATAATTTGGCCAAACCATAAATTGCAGAGGTTTCCATCTCGAAATTGGTGATGCCCAGATCATTTAAAGTTTCCAGAAATTTATCGTCGAGCGCTTTTAAACGGAGCTGCCTGCCCTGTGGAGCATAAAATCCAGGGAATGTTGCAGTATTTCCATGGTATTTGGCGTCTTTGTAATAATCAGCAATATCCTCAGCCCAATCAGAGAAATATAACAATGGTTTTATTTTTTGATAAGGGAATTTATCTAAAAAGTTCTTCGAAAATTCGTTCTCAAAATGATAATCCTGATAGAAATGAAGCAGCCCATCCAGTCCCACAACATTTTGGGTTACCAGCATGTTATCAACTTCTACATCAGGATTTACGCTGCCGCAGGTTCCTAGACGGAAAAGCTGAAGTGATTTGTGTTCACTTTTGAATTCTTTTTCTTTAAGATCGATATTCACCAGTGCGTCGAGCTCATTCATCACGATATCGATGTTTTCGGTACCGATTCCGGTTGACATTACTGTAATTCTCTCGCCACGCAAAGTTCCGGTGTGGGTGAAGAATTCTCTTTTATTTTTCTGAATGTCAATTTTGTCAAAATATTTCGACACTTTCGGTACACGGTCCGGATCGCCAACAAGAATGATTTTTTCCGCAAGGTCTTCGGGTAAAAGATTCAGGTGATAAACGCTTCCGTCTGGATTAAGAACCAGTTCGGAAGCTGCTAATTTATTAAGCATAATATTATTGTTTTAAATTAAAAAATCCTTTTAAAAAAAAGGAATTTAAAGGTACGGAGAATTTTTGGGGTAATGAAACAATGTCTGGAATTATCCGCCTACACGCTTGGTTTTGTACCCCATGTCCTGAAGGATTTTCATGATTTTATCGCGGTTATCTCCCTGAATTACAATGATTCCGTCCTTTGCAGAACCGCCGATTCCCAAAGTGGTTTTTATTTTCTTAGAGATATTTTTCAGTTCGTCCTCACTTCCTTCGAAACCCTCAATTAATGTAACCGGTTTTCCGTTTCTGCCTTTTTTTTCAAACTTGCATACAAGTGGCTCTTTCTGTAAAGACTTTACAGTTGCTTCTTCAGGCATTTCGAAATCCTGTTCTTCATGTTCCGGGAAAAGGTTTTTCAGTTGGTCGCGTAAATCCATAAAGCAAATTTAATATTTTTTATACATCATAATGCTATTTTCAGGCAAAGCAATGTTTAAAACCCTATGAAGAGTACTAAATATTTGTTAAAACTAAAGTTTGGTTCGGTTTGTTCCGAACTAATATTTTATATTTGTGGCATAAAATACAAATGAAACAGTCGCTGGAACTTAATAAAGAGATTTTTCGGGAGATGGTGAAATTCTATGGGGAGACCCTGAATATCCCGCCACTCGCTGCAAAAATATACGCCTATCTTATTTTCGATTTCGAGAAAAAGGGGATTTGCTTTGATGAGTTTGTACATGTTTTCGCTGCCAGTAAAAGTTCGGTTTCTGCGAATATTAATTTGCTTTTAAATGCCAAATTGATCAATGATTTCAACACGATAAAGGAACGAAAAAGGTTTTTCCGGATTAACGAGAATTACATCAACATCCGTTTCGAAGAAATCATCAGTAGAATGAAAAAAGAAATATTGATCCTGGATCAGCTCAACGAGTTCCGTAAGAGTAAAGATCAGGAAGAATTTCAGAAATTCGAAATCTACAGAAGCTTATTAATTAAGAATATTAAAAATATTGAAGAAACCCTCCATAAAATTTAAGTATGAAAAATAAATTAATCATTATTTCCCTGTCTTTGCTATCGGTACTTTCCTGTAAAAAGACAGAGGAGAAAAAGCCTGAAGGCCCAAAAGAAGTTCCTGTTGTGGAAGTGCAGGAAAGAAATGTCACGGGATATCAGTCATTCCCAGCTTCCATTCAGGGGCGAGTTAATAATGATGTTCGTGCAAAAATTCAGGGTTATATCACACAGGTTTTGGTAGATGAGGGCCAGTATGTTACTAAAGGCCAGCCACTTTTCAGACTGGAAACCAACACGCTTAACCAATCTGCAGATGCAGCACGCGCAGGAATTGGGGCGGCACAGTCCGGTGTTGCTGCAGCAAAAGCAAATGTAAGTGCTGCGCAGGCCGCGGTAAATGCATCGCAGGTAGAGGTTAACAAACTTATTCCTCTGGTTCAGAAAAATATTATCAGCCCAGTACAGCTGGAAACAGCAAAAGCAAATTTATCCCGTGCACAGGCGCAGCTTGCCCAGGCTCAGGCGGCCCAGGCTCAGGCTGCTGCAGGTGTTTCTCAGGCTTCCGCAAATTACAAAGGTGTTCAGGCCAATATTGATTATTCTGTAATCCGGGCGCCTATTTCAGGAGTTCTGGGCAAACTACCGTTCAGAGTGGGAAGTTTGGTTGGTCCCAACGACCCGACCCCTTTAACCACTGTTTCGGATACGAGTGAAATTTTCGCATACTTTTCGATGAATGAAAGAGAATATCTTGATTTCCTGGAGAATGCTTACGGTGCAACGGTGCCTGAAAAATTAAGAAATATGCCGATGGTAGAGCTTGAACTTGCCAACGGAAGTCTTTACGGAGAAAAAGGAAAAATTGAAGCCGCGACCGGACAGATTGATCCGACCACAGGTACTATTCAGTTCCGGGTTTCTTTTCCAAATGCTGCCAAACTCCTGAGCAACGGAAACAGCGGAACGATTAAAGTTCCAAAATTATATAACAAAGCTTTGGTTGTACCAGAAAGTGCAACTTTTGAACAGCAAGGTTTGGTCTACGTCTTTAAAGTTGAAAAGGATACTGCTAAAAATGTAATGATCGGAGTTACAGACCGTGTGAATAATCTTGTCGTCGTAAAAGACGGCATTAAAAAAGGTGAGAAAATTGTGGCTCAGGGCGTAGGTACATTAAAACCCGGAACTGCGGTAAAACCTAAACCTGCAAATTTCGACGAGATTGTTAACGCTATAAAACCGATTTTCTAATGGTAAAACATTTTATAAACAGACCGGTTCTTTCGAGCGTAGTCTCTATCCTCATTGTTATTCTTGGTGTTTTGGGCTTGCAGGCGCTCCCGATTACCCAATATCCCGATATTGCACCGCCTACGGTAAGTATTAACGCCAACTACACCGGTGCGAGTGCCGAAACGGTGATGAACAGTGTGGTAATTCCTATCGAAGAACAGGTAAATGGGGTAGAAGGAATGGATTATATTTCATCTTCTGCGAGCAACAACGGTTCTGCAAATATCCAGATTTTCTTTAAACAGGGCGTTGATCCAGATATCGCTGCGGTGGAAGTACAGAATAAAGTACAGCGCGCAGTTCCGCTTTTGCCTGCCGATGTTACCCGATCCGGAGTTACGGTACAGAAGCAGAGAACAAGTGCACTGATGTTCCTTTCATTTTATACCGATAATAAGGATTTGAATGAAGTCTGGCTTCAGAATTATATGAACATCAATATAATCCCTGAACTTAAAAGGGTAAACGGAGTGGGTGAAGCCCAGGCTTTTGGGGGCAAGAACTTCTCCATGAGAGTCTGGATCGATCCTGCAAAAATGGCAGCCTATGGTTTAGAGCCCAGCGATGTTACCGCCGCGATCAACGAACAGTCCCGGGAAGCTGCTGCAGGGCAGTTGGGGCAGAACAGCGGAAGCGCTTTCGAATATGTAATTACCTACAAAGGAAAATTTAACGAAGAAAAAGATTATGGTGACATTATCCTGAAATCTATGGGGAACGGGCAATTCCTTAAACTTAAAGATGTCGCGGAAATTAAGCTTGATGCTCAGTCTTACTCAGGAATCGGAGAGAATAACGGAAGAAGATCGATCAGTATGGGGATTTTCCAGACGCCGGGTTCCAATGCGCAGCAAATTATTAAAGATATCAAAGTCTTCCTCGAAGAGAACGAAAAAACACTTCCGGAAGGCGTGGGCTATACCATCAACTTTGATACGAACGACTTTCTTGAAGCTTCGATCAGCAAAGTAGTAACCACTTTACTGGAGGCTTTTATCCTGGTTTTCCTGGTGGTTTATCTTTTCCTTCAGGATTTCCGTTCTACCCTGATTCCGGCCATTGCGGTTCCGGTTTCTATTGTGGGAACTTTTTTCTTTTTGAATCTCTTAGGATATTCATTAAACCTTTTAACACTGTTCGCTTTGGTTTTGGCGATCGGGATCGTAGTTGATGATGCCATTGTAGTGGTAGAAGCCGTTCACGCGAAAATGGAACATGGTTTCTCCGATGCTAAAAAAGCTACAGTTAGTGCAATGGACGAAATTACCGGCGCTATTATCTCTATTACTTTGGTAATGGCTGCGGTATTTATTCCGGTAACATTTATTACAGGCCCTACCGGAGTTTTCTACCAGCAGTTTGGGATTACACTGATCGTGGCCATTTTAATCTCTGCGGTTAATGCATTAACACTGAGTCCAGTTTTATGTTCTCTGTTTTTGAAACCAAACCCTGCACATCACAAAGAATATACTTCAATGAACTTCCTGCAGAAGTTTTTCTATAAATTCAATGCAGCATTCAAAAGCGGAACAGACCGGTACGGAAGACTTTTCGTTTTCCTTTTGAGACATAAATGGGTAACGCTCGTAATCTTTGCTGTAGGAGGATTGTTTTTCTGGTGGTCAAATTCCACGATGCCTTCTGGCTTTGTACCCAAAGAAGACCGTGGGATTATCTTTACCGATGTGGCGCTCCCACCGGGAGCGTCTATGGAAAGAACGTATAATGTTTTAAAAGATTTGCAGGCAGAAGCCAGAAAAATCCCGGGTGTCGCCAACGTAACCTTTACTGCCAGCCGCGGATTTATGTCAGGTAGCGGTTCCAATGCCGGACAGGCCTTCGTACGGCTGAAACCTTTTGCTGAAAGAGCTAAAGATAATGATCAATCCGTTGAGGCGATTACCAAAAAACTTTTCGGGCTGGCCGGAAAATTTCCTGACGCTAAAATTGTATTTTTCTCGCCACCAAGTATTCCGGGATTTGGCTCCAGTGATGGTTTTTCTGCGGTTTTATTAGATAAATCAGGCGGAAGTTTAAAACAGCTTGATGGTGTCGCGAAAGAATATCTCGGCGCTTTGATGGAGAGACCTGAAATTCAGTTTGCGCAAACCTCATTCAACACCAATTATCCACAGTATGAAATGGTAATTGATGTGCCGAGAGCCAAAGAAACTGGAGTTACGGTTTCAGATATTTTAAGTACGATGCAGGGATATGTTGGTGGTGTGTACGCGGCCGATTTCACCAAATACGGAAAACAGTTCCGTGTAATGGTTCAGGCGTTCCCCGATTCCCGAAACGAACCATCGGATCTCAGCAGTATTTTTGTAAAAACAGCTTCAGGTCAAATGGCGCCAATTTCGCAATTTGTAACCATGGAGAAAACTTTCGGACCCAAATCTGTGGAAAGATATAACCTCTTTACTTCGATTTCAATATCAGGCTCCAACAATCCTGGATTTTCAACGGGTGATGCCATCCGTGCTGTACAGGAAGTTGCCGCAGAAAAACTCCCGGCAGATTATGTAGTTGAGTTTACCGGTCTTTCGAAAGAAGAATTAAGTTCGGGATCGCAAACCGCAATTATCTTTTTACTGAGCCTGGTATTTGTTTATTTCATTCTTGCCGCGCAGTATGAAAGTTTCCTGTTGCCTTTGGCGGTAATTATTTCGCTTCCGCTGGGTGTTGTAGGCGCATTTTTTGGACAGAGAATTGCCGGTCTAGAAAACAATATTTATTTCCAGATCGCTTTAATTATGCTTGTAGGTCTTCTTGCCAAAAATGCAATTTTGATCGTTGAATTTGCCATACAGCGTAGAAATCACGGCGAAACTTTGGCCATGTCTGCCATCAATGCAGCAAAAGCGAGACTCAGACCGATTCTGATGACTTCCTTTGCCTTTATATTTGGGATGCTTCCGCTGGTTTTCGCGTCCGGTATTGGTTCTGTAGGAAACCGTTCGATCGGGACCGGAGCCGCCGCAGGTCTTCTCATCGGAACGTTTTTCGGGCTGGTAGCCATTCCTGTACTGTACGTAATATTCCAGTGGTTACAGGAAAAGATAACACCTGTAAAAGTGAAAGACATTAATCTGGCAGAATAATTTCGTACACTGATTAAAATTTTTAAAATGAGAAAACATTTCAATATAAGAACTTTATTACTGTCGCTCATCACCTTTGCCGTGCTGACTTCGTGTACGGCCCGGCAGAAGTATGAAAGACCGAATGAGGTGAATGAAAATCTTTTCAGAACAGATTTGCTTCCGAAAGATTCTGCAAGCATTGCCACCGTTTCGTGGCGCGAAATCTTTACCGATCCTGTGCTTCAGAAACATATTTCAAGAGGCTTGGAGAATAATCTGGATATCCGAATTGCACTTCAGAATATCTCTGCCGCAGAGGCTTATTTAAAGCAAAGCAAAGCTGCGTATCAGCCTACACTTTCTGTAGGCCCCGGTTATACGTTCCAGACACAGTCTCTAAACACGCAATTGGGTCAGCTTGCAGGAGAAAGAAGGTATAATAATATTTATGATTTGAGTGCAGATATTTCCTGGGAAGCCGATATCTGGGGAAAAATGAAAGCTCAGGAAAAATCGCAGTTTGCAGAATATTTAGGTACAGTTGCCGCACATAAGGCCGTGAAAAGTGATTTGGTGGCTGCAATTGCGTCTGCCTATTATCAGCTTCTAACTTTCGATGAGCAGAAAAGAATCATCGGTGAAACAATTACCTTAAGAAAGAAAAATCTTGAAACGACAAAGGCGTTGAAGGATGCCGGAACGTTATCTGAAGTTGCTGTACAGCAAAGTGAAGCCCTAGTTTTCAATGCGGAATCATTGCTCATTAACATCAACATCCAAACTGCGCTTTTAGAAAATGCATTAAGCCTTTTAATGGGTGAACCCTCGCATGCGATTGAACGTACTACTTTAGCCCAACAGAAGATGCCGGGCCAATATCAGTTAGGTTTTTCTGCAAATCTGCTTTCGAACAGGGCAGATGTAATGGCAGCGGAATATGGTTTAATTTCAGCTTTCGAACTTACCAATGCCGCCAAAGCACAGTTTTATCCAAGTTTGAGAATTAATGGCAGCGGCGGAATTCAAAGTCTGGATATTGACCATTTATTCACTGTGAATTCACTTTTTGCCAATGTTGTTGCAGGTTTGGTGCAGCCGGTTTTAAATAATAGACAGATCCGAACCAATTACGAAGTAAGTTTAGCCAACAAAGAAAGAGCATATCTGAATTTCCGTAAAACCCTTCTTACAGCCGGAAGAGAAGTTTCTGATGCTTTGAAAGTTTACGAATCTCAGGACAGTTTTATCGATTTAAAAAGAAAAGAATTAACCGCTTATCAAAAATCTGTAGAGTTTTCCCAGGAACTTGTGAACTACGGAATGGCAAATTATCTGGAAGTATTAAATGCTTCGGTAAATTCCCTGAACGCCGAACTGAACATTTCCAATGCCGAATATGCCAAAATGAAAGCTGGAGTAGAACTGTATCAGGCGCTTGGCGGTGGCTGGAAGTAAAGATTTATGATAAATAAATTTTAAAAATGTAGCAAAGGAAAATTCCCGTATGCTACATTTTCAGATTTTTAAAGAATTCCCACATCACAATTCCGCCGCAAACCGAAACATTCAGCGAGTGTTTTGTTCCCAACTGTGGAATTTCTAGGAAACTGTCATAAAGAGGAAGCGTTTCGTCGCTCAATCCGTCTACCTCATTTCCGAGAACTAAAGCGTACTTTTCTCCTTTATTAATAGCGTAATCCGTCATTATTTCCGAAGTTGAAGTTTGTTCAATTCCGATGATTTTATAATTTTCGTTTTTCAGATTCTGCAAAGCTTCTGAAATATTTTTCTCGTAAATCCAATCTACGCTTTCCGTTGCTCCTAAAGCCGCTTTATGAATTTCGCGGTGCGGGGGTTGCGGCGTAATCCCGCATAGAATAATTTTCTCCACAATAAACGCATCCGCCGTTCTGAAAACTGCGCCTACATTATGCATGCTTCTCACATTATCCAAAACCACTACCAACGGAATTTTTTCGGTTTGTTTGAAGGTTTCTACATCGATTCGCCCTAATTCTTCGAGTTTCAGTTTCTTGGTGGATGACATTTTCGTATTTTTGTCAAAAGTAAGTTTTTTAAAACTCTTATCGTTAATTTCACATTCCTAAAATATTCCCGTGGCAAAGAAAGAGACTCCTTTAATGACGCAGTATAACACCATCAAGGCGAAGTATCCTGATGCGCTTTTGCTGTTTCGTGTTGGGGATTTCTACGAAACTTTTGGAACCGATGCCATCAGAACTTCCCAGATTTTAGGGATTGTGCTCACCAAAAGAGCCAATGGCGAAGGTCATATCGAACTTGCCGGTTTTCCGCACCATTCCGTGGATTCTTATTTGCCAAAACTCGTGAGAGCCGGACTTCGCGTTGCGATTTGCGACCAATTAGAAGATCCCAAATCCGTGAAAGGTATTGTTAAACGCGGCGTTACTGAGCTTGTCACTCCCGGAGTTACTTTCAATGAGCAGGTTTTAACCTCGAAAAAGAATAATTTTTTGCTTTCTGTACATAAAGAAAAAGAAAAATACGGAATCGGTTTTGTAGATGTTTCCACCGGAGAATTTCTGGTTTCTGAAGGGAATTTGGAGAAATTGTTGCATATCGTTCACACTTTCGATCCCAGCGAAATTATTTATCAAAGATCAACGGAACTTCCTTCTCAACTCAAAAATAAAAACTCATTTAAGCTCGAAGATTGGGCTTTTCAGTACAATTATGCTTACGAAAAACTTACAGGTCATTTCAAAACCAATTCATTAAAAGGTTTCGGAATTGAAGAATTTAAACTCGGAATTATCGCCGCCGGATCTATTTTTGCTTATTTGGTAGAAGATACGCATCACGCACTTTTGCAGCATATTACAAAAATTCAGGTCATCCCTCAGGACGATTATCTGATGATGGATAATTTTACGCTGAGAAACCTCGAAATCGTCTATCCAAGCAATCCACAAGGGAAATCTTTGCTCGATATTATCGATAAAACCGCAACGCCGATGGGCGGAAGATTGCTCAGAAGAAGACTGATTTTGCCATTAAAATCAGTGGATGAAATCAACAGAAGACTGAATTTAATTGAGTTTTTCAATAAAGAAGATCATTTAAAATATGAAATTCAGCAATTGTTGAAATCCATTTCAGATTTGGATCGTCTAATGGGAAAACTGGCTTCCGAAAAAATTTCACCGAAAGAGTTAGGTTATCTGCGTCACAGTTTGATGAATATTCATCAGATAAGAAATTTGCTCCATCCTTTTGCGGAGATTTTGGCGTGGCTTGAGCCGCTTAATAATCTTGAAGAACTCATCACGTATTTGCAGAATTACCTGAATGATGAACTTCCGGTGAATATTGCAAAAGGCAATGTGATAAAAACCGGAATTTCTGAAGAACTCGATCACTTGCGAGGTTTGCAAAACAAAGGAAAAAATTTCCTCGACGAAATGTGCGAACGAGAAATCGAACGAACAGGAATTTCAAGTTTGAAAATCAGTTTCAATGGTGTTTTTGGATATTTTATTGAAGTTCGAAACACGCATAAAGACAAAGTTCCGAGCGATTGGATCCGAAAACAAACTTTGGTGAATGCCGAAAGATACATCACCGAAGAACTGAAGGAATACGAAGACCAAATCCTTGGCGCTGAAGAAAAAATCTCAAAAATTGAGCACGAACTTTACCGAAAAGTCTGTGAAAATGTGATGATTTACATTGATGCCATTCAAGGAAATTCGAAAATTATCGCGGAACTCGATTGTGGCGTTGGTCTCTCTGAGTTAGCAGTTTCCGAAAGTTATACGAGACCAATTTTAAATGATTCTTACTCGATTGAATTGAAAGAAGCGCGACATCCGATTATTGAAAATGCGCTTCCATTAGGAGAAAAATATATTCCGAATGATTTGTTTTTGGACAAAGATTCGCAGCAGATTATCATGGTTACAGGACCGAATATGGCAGGTAAATCAGCGATTCTAAGGCAAACTGCAATTATTTGTTTAATGGCACAAATCGGAAGTTTTGTCCCCTCGAAACATGCGGAAATCGGGATTCTCGATAAAATTTTTACGAGAGTTGGCGCTACGGATAATATTTCTGCCGGAGAATCCACTTTTATGGTGGAGATGAATGAGGCGGCGAATATTTTGAATAATATTTCTGAGCGAAGTTTGATTTTATTGGATGAAATTGGCCGCGGAACCTCCACTTACGATGGTGTTTCTATCGCTTGGGCGATTGCGGAATACCTGCATCAGCACCCAACTCAGGCGAAAACTTTGTTTGCAACGCATTACCACGAACTCAACGAAATGACGGTAAATTTTGAAAGAATCAAGAATTTCCACGTTTCCATTCAGGAGAACAAAGGAAATATTATTTTCATGCGAAAACTGTTGCCGGGAGGGAGTGAGCACAGTTTCGGGATTCATGTGGCAAAACTGGCGGGAATGCCTTCAAAGGTTGTAAACCGCGCAAATGAAGTTTTAAAAACTTTAGAAAAAAGCCGCAGCCAAAGCGGTTCTAAAGATTCTGCCAAAGCGATTACCGATGAAAACATGCAGCTTTCTTTCTTTCAGTTAGACGATCCTGTTCTGGAAAACATCCGTGAAGAACTTACAAAAATCGACATCAATACATTGACGCCGATTGAAGCTTTAATGAAGCTGAATTCGATTAAGAAGATGATTGGGAAGTAATTTCATCACTTATCCATAGATTTTCTTTTATGATTGGTATTACTCACAAACCAAGCTGAAAGTCTGGTGAACTCTGAATCTTATATTCACATCATTTAAAGTACCTGGAGTCCATTTTTGTCTAATTGATTTAACGACTCTTAATGCTTCCGTATTTAAACGAGAAGATTTTCCACTAGTTTTAACATCTGTAATTGAGCCATCTCTTTCTACTACAAATTCAATGGATGATACTTGTCTTTCGTTCCGTGTGCAGTCGATGTTTTCAGCAATTACACCAGCGCGAATCAAATTATTAAAAGCTTCAGGTCCACCTGGAAAACTGGGTTCTGTTGGTTGGCTATCTAAAATAGCATCTCTCTTTGGTAGTTCAATAGGTTTTATAGCTCTCTGCGCACAAGAGTATAAAGAGAAAATTATAGCAAAAAGTAAAAAGTGTTTTTTCATTATTATTTTTACCCAAAATTCTGCAGTTCCACCAGTCTGCGGTACACATTATTATTTTCCATGAGTTCGTTGTGCGTGCCCTGCTCTACAATGCTTCCGCGTTCCATCACAACGATCCAGTCGGCTTTCTGAATGGTTGAAAGTCGGTGAGCGATAACGAGAGAAGTTCGGTTTTCCATCATTTTTTCCAAGGCGTCCTGCACGAATCTTTCAGATTCAGTATCCAAGGCGGAAGTTGCTTCATCAAGAATCATAATTGGAGGATTTTTCAGAACAGCTCTCGCAATGGAAACCCTTTGTTTTTGTCCGCCTGAAAGTTTGTTTCCGTCGTCGCCGATGTTGGTATAATATTTTTCCGGAAGACCTTCAATGAACTCGTGCGCATTGGCAATCTTCGCGGCGGCCATTACTTCTGCTTCGGTCGCGTTGGGTTTTCCCATGAGGATATTATTGAAAACTGAATCATTAAAAAGCACGGATTCCTGAGTTACCATACCCAAAAGATTCCGGTAGTCATTCAGTTTTAAATCTTTAATGTTTACACCGTCAACTAAAATTTCGCCTTCAGAAACGTCATAAAAACGGGCAAGTAAATTTGCAATGGTCGTTTTCCCTGAACCTGACTGTCCCACAAGCGCCACCGTTTTACCTTTCGGAATGATGAGATTGAAATTCTTTAGAATAACATTGTCTTTATCGTAATAAAAACCAATGTTTTTAAATTCAATTTTATCTTTTAAAGTTGAAATGCCAAGTGGATTTTCGATTTCTTCCACCTTCAGGTCGTAATCCAAAACTTCAGAAACCCGGTCTAAACTAGCCATTCCGCCCTGGATATTCGAAATTGCGCTCGATAACTTCTTCGCCGGTTCCAGAATCTGGAAAAACATCCCGATAAAAACAAGGAATGTTTCGGGCTCCATAGTCTGTTCATTTAAAATCTGAACGCCCGCAAACCAGGTAATAATCAAAATAGTGACAGACCCTAGAAATTCACTCATCGGGGAAGCAAGTTCGCGGCGGCGGCTCATCCCGATAGCATATTTTTTCCAGTTATCGGTGGTGGAATTAAATCTGTTCTTTAAGATTTTATCGGCGTTAAAGATTTTAATAACCTTTGATGATTTCAGGGTTTCGTCAACAAGTGAAAAAAGATTTCCCAATTCTTCCTGTGCAGCAGTCGCCTGTTTTTTAAGACTTTTTCCGACCCAGGCAATCAATCCGCCCATCAAAGGGAAAACAAGCAGAGAAAAGAGCGTTAGTTTTGGAGAAAGAATAAACAGCGTGATAAGCGAGGAAATAATCATAAATGGCGCATTGATCACATCAACCAGGCTTCCCATAATTCCGCCTTCCACGCCGCCAATATCGTTGGAGATCCGACTCATCATGTCGCCTTTCCGCTTTTCGGTGAAAAAGGAAACCGGTAATTTCAGAAATTTATTGTACATCGCAGTTCGCAAATCTTTGGTGATGCCTACACGATAATTTACAAGGAGAAATGCTCCAAGATACCTGAAAATGTTTCGAAGTAAAAAGGCAACCGCAGTTACGGCACATAAAACCGCCAGGACTTTTACCGTTCCGTTGGCATCAATACTTTTTTGGATGGTGTAATACGCCCAATCTTTTGCGTAGCCGAAAAAATCTACAATTCGCCCGGAGTTTACCGGCGGTTTTGTAGTGTCAACCTTCTCGACCGTACCAAACATTAAACCCAAGATCGGAAGCATCGTCGCTACCGAAAAGATATTGAGTACAGAATACATGATGTTGAAAAACATGCTTCCGAAAAGGTATTTCTGATGAGGTTTGGCGAAGGAAAGAATGCGTTGAAATGGTTTCATTCAGTGAAATTAGTGCACAAAAATACAGAAATTTGAACAGATAATGGCAGTTGAGATTTTCTGTCAATTTTTTTACTCATCAGAAATAAAAAAAACAGCTCCTGAAAAATCGGGAACTGTTTCACTCAAAAAAATCGTTGTGAGTTTAGCGGAGTCTGTCTACAGATTTCACGAGCCTGTCGTCTTTTTTGATGTAGATGTTTGCGATAAACAAACTCACCATCGAGATCAACGGGAAAAGCGGCTCAATACCTTTCTCAGGAAAATTAATTCCTCCAGATAAACTGAGTAGCCAATACGCCAATAAACCGAGCAACAAAGCGTTTATAAAAATGCTGATGTTATTCAGCAGAATTTGTCTCTTGCGGTCTTTATAACTTAAAATGCTTAAAAAGCCCAAAAGGATTAAAACAACACACACCACAGAAATAAATGGAGTCGGCCCAAAAACGGAAAAATCCTGCGCCGTAACGAAGAGGAAAATTGCGCCTAAAATCGCCAGAAAAATCCAAACAGTCTGTATTCTTTGAAGCATTATAATAACTATGAGGTGCAAAAATAGCAATTATTTTTTGCATAAATAAAAAAAGTAGTGTAGATTTGCATTACAATTGATCTGATGAAGAAAGTCGCCCGACTTAACTTTCTTACTTTCACTTACTTATAAATTTACTTTTTCACATAACAATTTATGTTCAACATTGAAACGTTACGGTCAAAATCCGAACTGGAGTTGACTAAAATCACCAAGGATTTGGGCATTAAACTTGCTAAGAACAGCACAGATAATGATAAAATCTTTGCAATCCTGGATTTTCAGGCTTCCAACACGAAGATTGCAAAAGAGTATTTCAATGCCACCGAAACTCCCATGAATACGGAAGAAAAACCAGCTCCTGCACCCAAAAAACCGGCTGCCAAAAAACCAGCTGCCAAAAAGAAGATTGAGAAACCCGCAGAGGTTTCCGCCGAGATTCTTTTTGAAAATGCAGAAGCAAGCACCGAACCTGCAAAGCAAAAACCTGCAGAAAATACAGAACCTCCAGTAGCTGAAGCTACACAAGAGCCTGAAAACAGAAGTCCGCAAAAGAAAAAAAGACAGCGTGTTGCTCCGCCAAAAGAAGAAGTTGCCGCAGAGAGTCCCGAAACTGAGACAGCCGCTGCACCCGAACCTGAAACTAAACTTGAAATAAAGGCTGAAGAGACCAAAAATCCGAATCCGAATCAAAATCAGAACGGAAACGGAAATAAAAATCCTAACCAGAACAGGCCTCAACATCCGAATCAGAAAAACCAAAATAAAAATCCCAACCAAAACCGTAACCATCAGAACGCTGAAAACCAGGAAGAAAATTCAAAAAAAGAATTTAATTTCGACGGTTTGGTGACCATTGAAGGCGTTTTGGAAATCCTTCCGGATAATTACGGTTTCCTCCGTTCTTCTGATTTTTCCTATATCTCATCCCCGGATGATGTATATGTATCTACCAACCAGATCAGAAATTACGCGCTGAAAACCGGAGACACTGTAAGAGGAATTGTCCGCTTACCAAAAGAAGGCGAGAAATATTTCTCATTGCTGAAACCTACTGAAGTGAACGGCCGCGATTTAGAATTTATTAAAGACCGTGTAGCATTCGAATTCCTTACACCTTTGTTCCCTGAAGAAAAATTCAATTTAACAGGAAAAAATTCAACCCTTTCTACAAGAATTGTCGATTTATTTACCCCGATAGGAAAAGGACAGCGCGCGATGATTGTTGCACAGCCCAAAACAGGGAAAACCATGTTGCTGAAAGATATCGCAAACTCCATTTCCGAAAACCATCCGGAAGCTTATATGATGATTTTGCTCATCGATGAAAGACCGGAAGAGGTGACGGATATGGAAAGAAGCGTAAATGCAGAAGTAATTGCGTCAACCTTTGATGAGCCAGCTGATAAACACGTAAAAGTAGCCAATCTGGTTCTTTCAAAAGCGCAGAGAATGGTAGAATGTGGCCATGACGTGGTGATTCTGCTTGATTCAATTACCCGTTTAGCGAGAGCTTATAATACCGTTACGCCAGCTTCAGGAAAGATTCTTTCCGGAGGGGTGGATGCCAACGCGCTTCACAAACCAAAAAGATTCTTCGGTGCGGCAAGAAATATCGAAGGCGGCGGATCGTTAACCATTATTGCAACAGCATTAATTGATACGGGATCTAAAATGGATGAAGTTATTTTCGAAGAATTCAAAGGAACGGGAAATATGGAGCTGCAACTCGATCGGAAAATCGCAAATAAACGGATTTATCCTGCGATCGATTTGGTATCTTCAAGTACGAGAAGGGACGATCTTCTTCTGGATGAAACTACGCAGCAGAGAATGTGGATCCTCAGAAAATATCTTGCGGATATGAATCCTGTAGAAGCCATGGAATTTGTAAACAAAAGCATTAAAGGAACTTTGACTAACGAAGAGTTTCTGATGAGCATGAACCGATAATGATATCGTAATATATTCTCAAATCGTTCTGAAAGGAGCGATTTTTTAATTTAATCTATGTTAAAGATTTATTAAAGTAATGTCTGTGGTTTGTACTTGCCCTACATTATGAGTAAATTTGGGTATTAACTTAAAATATTAGAAATTATGGCATTCGAATTACCACAATTGGGATATGCGTACGATGCGCTTGAACCAACCATTGATGCAAAAACAATGGAAATCCACCACACCAAACATCACCAGGCATACATTGATAATTTAAACAAAGCAATTGCAGGAACAGATCTGGAAGGAAAAACCATCGAAGAAATCTGCAAAACAGGTGTAGATAAAGCAGCGGTAAGAAATAATGGCGGCGGACATTATAACCACACGCTTTTCTGGGAAATTTTAACTCCTGGAGGAAGCAAAGAACCTGTAGGAAACGTAAAAACAGCGATTGAAGCTTACGGAGGTTTCGAAAAATTCAAAGCTGATTTTGCTGAAGCGGCAAAAACAAGATTCGGTTCCGGCTGGGCTTGGTTATGTAAGAAAGAAGACGGATCTGTGGCGGTTTGCTCTACTCCAAATCAGGACAATCCTTTAATGCCGGTTTCTGATTGCAAGGGCACACCTGTTTTGGGACTCGATGTTTGGGAGCATGCGTATTACCTGCATTACCAAAACAGAAGACCGGATTATGTTACTGCATTTTTCGAAGTAATCAACTGGGATAAAGTGGAGGAAAAATTTAATAAGTAAGACGTTCTACAATATTAAAAAAGGGTTCAGATGTTTTCTGAGCCCTTTTTAATTTAACGGATATCTGCACCGCTTAGCCCAGACATCCTTAATCCGTATTTCCACTGAACGTAAGCAAAAACCTGATACAGTTTATACTCGAATTTCAGTCCATAGTTTTCCTGAGGATCATAATCAATCGAAGATTCAATGACGTTCCTGTATTTTCCGGAATAGTAATAGGAATTCCATTCGTTTACTAAGAAAGTATTTTTATTTTTCAGATAGCTTTCAGAATACATGTTCATGGGTTTTGCAATGGCGTTCAGGAAATAATCATATTGGGTATCAATCACCTGAAGGTCCCATTCGCCGTCATCATTCTTCGAAGGCGAAATTTCTGGGTTTGAGGAACTGTCCTGAGGCTTATTCTGAGGTACACAGGCGATTATACTAAACGCCAGGATTAGATATATAAATTTTTTCATCCTTTTATTTTTTTATAAAGGTAGTAAAAAATAAAACCGAAGTCAGCGACTTCGGTTTTATCTATATTAAAAAAAACTTATTTGGATTTGTGTTCCCGCTGTAGTACTGTGAATACAGGGAAGTGATCGCTGTATCCATTAGTGAAGCGGTCGCCGTCCCAAGATCTCAGCGGATAGCCTTTCCATTGTCCTTCGCTGTTTTTCATATAAGAAGGTGCAAAAACTTCGGTTTTAAATACGGTGTATCCTGCCGATAATTTTTCGGGAGAATAGAAGTTTTTAGAAACGATAATCTGATCAAAAAGGTTGGGTGCATCGCGGTAACCCAAGGTAGCAACACCTGCCTTATACATTTTGGTCATTAGGTTATAATAAGGAGTTTTATCGCTAAGTTGCTCCGGTTCTGCCACACTGCCTAAAACTTTTTTGATGCTTGGGCTCACAGGATCATCATTGAAGTCGCCCATTGCGATAAGTTTGATGGAAGGATCTTCTGCGATTAAACGGTCCATTTCGGTTTTTAAAACTGTTGCTGCGGCGGCACGGCGTGGGTAAGAGCGTGCTTCGCCTCCACTTCTGGACGGCCAGTGATTTACAAAAACTGCTGTTTTTTCGCCATCGAGCAAACCTTTAACGACCAAAACGCCACGGGTGTAGCTTCTGTGGCCTTCTTCGTTGAAGATTTTAATATCTTTCTCATAGTGGTCGGTTACAACGAATCTTCCTTTCTGGTAGATTAAAGCCACATCCACGCCACGGGCATCATAGGAATTGTGGTGTACAATCCCGTAATTGCTTTTTGCGAGCGCAGGCTGTTTGATAAGGTCTTCGATCACCTGGCGGTTTTCAACTTCCACAAGGCCGATGATGGCAGGGTTGTCATTGGTATATTGTCTTCCCAGTTCAGAAAGTACTTTACTTATGTTGGTCATTTTCTGGTTATACTTTTGGGTATTCCAGTTTTTAGAGCTGTTTGCGGTGAAATCATCGGCAAGAATCTGGTTTCGCACCACTTTTTTACCTACGAGAAGTTCGTTGCTCCATTCGCCTTTGTACACTTCAGTTGTTTCCAGATATTGTAAAGAGTCCAGCGGCACACTGCGGTGGAATGCCGGATTTTTAAAATCTTTTGTACCATCAATATAATCTGCCGAAGGAACAGTGTCCCAGAGGTTTTCTACATTAAAAAAAGCGATGGCTGCTCGCTGTACCTGTATTTTCTGGGCAAAAACAAAGCCCATAAAAAACAGCGTGATTGTAATAAAAAATTTTTTCATTAGAAAATACATAAAAAATTTAAGTGTGTAAAATTAGTAATAATTTCGCAAGCAAGCACTTAAAACTATGAGTAATACTTTTTAGCAATATTTTTTTGGAGCCTTATGAATTTAGGGATATTAATAATAATTGATACTTCTTTATAAGAATAAAGTGTTAAATATCTTTAACTTAATAAAAATTAACCTTAAATTTGTTGCCCCTTAAAAATATCTTATCATAAAGGGGATTTAAATAATTAGTTATGATTAAAAAGTTATCCTTAATCTCATTGTTTACTTTGCTTCCGGCATCGTTTTATTTTGCGCAAACTACGGTTTATGCGTATGTAAAAGACCAGGAAGGTAAACCAGTTGAGAGCGCAGAGATTGATCTTGTACAGTCTACTGATGATGTGAAAGCCGATAAAATTGGTTATTTTCAGTTTGTTGATCTTCAGCCTGGGCAGTACCAGATTAATGTTTCGAAGCCGAATTTTGAAACAAAAGTGATTGAATTTACGGTATCTGCAAACGAAAAAAGAAGGGATTTAGGCGTAATCAGTTTATTACCTGCACCATTTGCAAATGCAGGAGTGATGGTAATCGATGATGCAGCGAGCGATTCTGATGAAGACGGATCTTCTATGCAACCAACCATCGGTTTGCTGAACTCGGGAAGAGACATTTTCCAAAGTGTGACGGCATTCGAGTTGGGTGCTTATTGGTTTAGACCAAGAGGAGTGGATAATCGTTATGAAGATGTATTATTCAACGGTGTTTCTATGTCGAAAAATGATGATGGAAGAGTAGATTTCAGTAACTGGGGAGGATTGAACGACGTAACCCGTTATCCATACGAATCTGTCGATAATATCACTCCATCTGCTTACACTTTTGGTAATTTAGGAGGTGTTGTATATTATAACACAAGAGCTTCTTCTTACAGAAAGCAAACATCGCTAGCATATTCATTCACCAACAGAAGTTATCGTCACAGAGCCATGGCTACTTATTCTTCAGGATTAAGCAAAAATGGTTGGGCGTTTACATTCTCGGCAAGTAGAAGATGGGCTGAAGAAGGTGTTATTGATGGAACTCAGCAAAACAGCTACGCCTATTTTGGAGCCATTGAAAAGCAATTTTCAAGTAGACACGCGATTAACCTTACCGCGTTCGGAGCACCAACTTACAGAGCGAGCAACGCACCAAATACCCAGGAGGTTTATGATCTAATGGGCAAAAACTACAACTCATATTGGGGATGGCAAGATGGTGAAAAAAGAAATTCTAGAATCAGAAAAACTTTCGAGCCAATATTTATGTTGACTGATTATTTGAAATTAGGCAAAACATCCAACTGGACCAACACCTTTTCTTATCAATTCGGAAGCGACTCTAGAAGCAGATTGGATTGGTTCCACGGAACAGATCCAAACCCTACTTACTACAGAAAATTACCAAGCTATTTCTTCTCTAAAGCTTTAGAATTAGAAAGCGATGGTGGAAACGATGTCACCGCAGACGAATTGGCTGAGATTGAAGCAGTAAGCAATAGCTGGCAAACTGACAGCAACGTTAGTCAAATTAGTTGGGATGCTTTATACAGAGCCAACTATTTGAATAAGACCGGAATGAACGGCGAGAAAAGAGGCGCCATTTATACCATGGTAGAAGATGTGAATGAAGATAAAACATTCAATTACTCTTCACATTTTGATACTATGTTGCAACCTAACTGGAAATTGAACCTAAATTTCAATTATCAAAACTTGAAATCAGACAATTTCCGAAGAGTAAGCGATTTATTGGGCGCTGATTTCGCTTATAACCTGAATGCTTTCGGAGGAGATAATCCATATAACGTAGATGATCCAAATGTAGAAGTAAGAGAAGGAGACCGTACCCAGTACAACTATCTTTTATCTCGATCTTCTTATGCGTTCAATGCTTCTACAGAACTTGATTTACCGAAATGGAACGTTATGGGATCTATTTTCTCCTCTTATTCGGAATCTCAAAGAGACGGAAAATACAGACACCATTACTACCTCAATACTTCCAAAGGAAAAAGCGGTATTTATGATGCTTTAGACGGCGGGGTGAAAGGCAGAGTAACCTACAAAATCGATGGTAGAAACTTCATCGTTTATAACGGAGCATTTTTCAGTGTAGCTCCTACGCTCAACGAAATTTTTGTGAATCCTAGGGTAAATGAAAGAATGACGCCGGGTGTGTCAAACCAAATGATTAATTCAAACGATTTGGGCTATATCCACAGAGGTCAAGTATTAAAAATTAGACTTTCAGGATATTATACTACCATCAGCAATAGTACTGATATTTCCAGATATTACTTAGAAGGAGGAGGTGATGATAACTCTGCAATTGGAGCCCCAAATGCATTTATCGCTGAAGTTTTAAGTGGTGCTGATAAGAGATACATGGGGGTTGAATTAGGTCTTGATGTGAAAGTAACCCCAACACTTAACGCAAACTTAGTGGCAAGTGTGGGCGATTACGAATATACCAACAACCCGAAAGCTTATTCATATAGTGATGTGGACAGAACCTACTTCGCAGCAGACCAAGAATTTGGTGAAGCCAATATCAAAGGTTTAAAAGTAGCTGGAACTCCACAAAAAGCTTTCTCATTAGGATTGAAATATAACTCTACGAAATTCTGGTGGTTAGGTGTTTCTGCCAACTATTTGATGGATCAGTATTTGGATTTTTCCGTTATCAACAGAACTGCAAACTTTTACACCAACCCTAGAACCGGAGATATCTATACCACTACAACCGGTGAATACACAGGATTTGATATCCCTGAAGCGAATGCAGAAAATGTAGCTGCTCTCCTTAAACAACAAAAATTTGATGACCAATTTATGTTGAATGCCAATGCAGGAAAATCTTTCCTTATTGGTAAATATAGAATGGGTGTAAGTGTAAGTGTAAATAATATCTTAAACAACAGAGATTACGTAACAGGCGGATTTGAACAAGGAAGAAAATCCAACTTCGCAGCATCTTATGAAGACAATTTGAATGCGGAAAAAGGTGGTTATGCTCTTTTCGCACCAAAACTTTGGTATGACAGAGGGACAACTTTCTTCGCTAATGTTTATTTAAGATTCTAATATTTAAATTAAAAAAAATGAAAAAATACTTTTCTTTAATAAAATTATTCACCCTTGTCTTCAGTGCGTTCCTTTTCAATAGTTGCGTACACGATGATGAGTATGATGCCCTAAATGCAGATAATTTATTGGTTTGTACAGGGGCAGCTTATTACGAAAATCCGGCAAATGGTTTCGAAAAATGGACTTTGCAAGAAGTTAAAGCAAAACCTCAAAACCAAACCATCACCGATAAAGCTTATATCGAAGGTTATGTTTCTTCTTCTGATGAAACAGGGAATATCTATAAGTATATCTACATTCAAGATGCACCGGAGAATCCAACCCAAGGTTTCACCATTAGTGTAAACTCTTTGAGCAATTATGCCAATTATCCTCAAGGTTCAAAAATCTACATCGAGGTGAAAGATTTGGCAGTAGGAGCTTACGGAGGGGTAACTCAGTTGGGAGCGATGGTGAACGGAGCTTTCGACAGGATTCCTGAGAAAATGGTTACCGAGCATATCAAAAGATCATGTGATCCACTACAGCAAATTGTACCAAAAGTGATGACATTGGCTCAAATGGTTTCTGCGTATGACCAATATTTAGGTTGTTTAATTCAAGTAGATAATGCCGAATTCGACAGCAAAGTGCTTTGTTCAACATTTGCACCTCCTTCTA
Source organism: Kaistella yananensis (assembly GCF_026107505.2). Classification (NCBI taxonomy): domain Bacteria; kingdom Pseudomonadati; phylum Bacteroidota; class Flavobacteriia; order Flavobacteriales; family Weeksellaceae; genus Kaistella; species Kaistella yananensis. The sequence goes on from NZ_JAPCHZ010000002.1 coordinate 480,639, forward strand.
CAACTGTTGATCGTGCAATTAATGATCCAAGTACTTCAACTTCACGAGTGGTAAGAAACAGTGGTTATGCATCTTTTGCTACCAAAACATTACCTGCTGGAAAAGGAAAATTTGTTGGAATCTACAGCAAATTCAACACTACTTACCAAATGTATATCGTAAGAGATACCGATTTGGAAATGAATACTTTCCCAAGAAAAGATGGAATCACTGCAGATCCTTGTTCATTTAATCCTGCAAATTCTGCTCAAAAAACAGTTGCAGAAGTGAAGCAAATGTACACCAGCGGAAATTATACTCAAATTACCCAAGATGCTTATCTTAAAGCCAAAGTCATTGCAAATGACGAAACGGGTAACCTTTACAAATACGTTTATATCGAGGATGCTACCGGAGGAATCCGTGTGAATATCAACAAACTTAATCTTTATCAGGATGGAAGATTCCGTGTTGGTAAGAATTTGATTATTAAATTAAAAGATCTTTATATTGGTAAATCCGGCGGAGAATTCCAATTAGGAGCCCCATTCAACGGAAATATTGGTCAGGTTGAAGAAAAGGATGTTTATAAATTCTTCATAGATTCCAAAGAAAATATTACCCCAGTTACTGCTACAGAAAAAACCATTCCTCAGCTTTCTTTCGAAGATGTAGGTAAATGGATTAAAATTAAAAATGTACAGTATGTTGAAAGCGATCTTGGCGAGCCCTACGCAGCCGGAACTACTACCAACAGAACTTTAAAAGATTGTTCTGGTAATGAAATACTTCTTAGAACCAGCAATTTTGCAACCTTTGCAAATAATACAATTGATGCAGGACAAGGCGATGTGTATGCTGTTTTAAGTTATTATAACGGAACCTACCAACTTTGGATTCCTTATCAGGTAAATGCCGATTTCGATAATGAAAGATGCGATGGTGCAGTAGCTCCTACAATTCTGTTCTCCGATGAATTCGGTACTACTTTAAATGCTACTAACTGGACCGCTGTAAGTGTTACCGGTGCACAAGTTTGGAAAACTTCAAACCAAGGTACAGGATCTAACTATTATGCAGTAATGAATGGATTCGCTAATGGTTCTAACGAAAATGAAGATTGGTTGATCTCTAAAGAAATCGACTTGAATGGTTATTCTCAAATCAACCTTACTTTTGACAGTGATGTAAGATATTCAGGAACACCATTGAAAGCATTCGTGACTGATAACTATACTGGAAGCCCAGCAACAACTTCTTGGACCGAATTATCACCAGTTTGGGATACAAATTCGGGAGCGTTTGGATTCGTAAATTCAGGAAATGTTAGCCTTAATAGTTTTGCCGGCAAGAAAGTGAGAATCGCCTTCAAATACGTTTCTACTACATCGGCAGCGAATACATGGGAAATAGATAACGTTAAAGTTAAAGCTAAGCCGTAATCTTAATCAGTTATCAATAACAACCAATACCAGAGAGCAGCCTCAACTGAGGCTGCTTTTTTAGTGTTTATTTCGGTCATTTGCCTGAACTGAGAAGACGCATTGAGAATTAATTTAGACTAGAATGTTTATTTTAAATGCAAAAAAAAGACTGCGAGTAATTCGCAATCTTTTCTTATCTTAACTAAGTAATCTTCTTTAAAAACTAACTTCATTTACCTCTTTCCCACGTTGGAAATTCATGGTCTTCTGGCTGCCTTTGTAGGCGATGTTGACCAGATTTATCTGTCTGGGGAAGGTACCCAACAAAATGGTGTTTTTAATCTTTAAAGTGCTGATCTCGCTTACGCCGCCGGCTTCAAAGTAAACCCAAACCGACTGACCATTAACCTGGCTTCCGGTGAAAGTAAGCGTCTTAGGACTGCCGTTAACAAACAAATCGAAATTATTGTTGACATATTTTTTTACCTCTGCTTCAAAACCTGCTGTATTGGGATTTATTTTAATGGCATCAGAAATATGCTGGGTATTCATCTTTGTTGTGAACTTCAGTGTTTTGCTTCCTTCCACATAATCTACCTTTGTCATCGAGGAGTAAAAATCTGCGGTCGCAAAACTTGTCATCACTATCAATGCAAAGATTCCGATAATATGTAAAAAATTTTTCATCTGTATTTCTTGTTTCAGTATAGTCTCAAATATAATGCCAATTAAAAGTTGACATTTACCGTGTATTTATCATAAAATGCTTTGATGTGCGCTACGGCATCTTCCGCAGTATCAACCACCCTGTACAGGCTTAAATCTTCCTCAGAAATCATTCCGTTTTCCAGCAAGGTGTCTTTAAACCAATCCAGCAAGCCTTTCCAATAGTCAGATCCAACCAAAACAATTGGGAATCTTCCGATCTTGTTGGTCTGAATCAGCGTCATTGCTTCCAAAAGTTCATCTAAAGTACCGAAACCTCCCGGCATTACAATGAATCCCTGAGAATATTTCACAAACATCACCTTTCTTACAAAGAAATAATCGAAATCCAAACTGTAACCTTTATCGATATAAGGGTTAAAATGCTGTTCGAAAGGGAGTTCAATATTTAGTCCAATAGATTTTCCGCCGCCTTTATGGGCACCTTTATTTCCGGCTTCCATAATGCCGGGTCCGCCACCGGTAATGACTCCAAAACCGATTTCGGTAATTTTTTCTGCGATATCTACCGCAAGGTTATAGTAGGTGCTGTCAGGTTTAAGTCTTGCAGACCCGAAGATTGATACACATGGGCCAATTTTCGCGAGCCGTTCGTATCCGTCAACAAATTCGGCCATGATTTTAAAAACCATCCAGCTGTCTTTGGTAATGGTTTCGTCCCATGTTTTTTCGGAAAAAGACCGCTGAACTTTTTGGTCAATTTCAAATTCGTTGCCGGCTGCAGCGCGTGTTGTTCCCTTTCCTCTTTTTATTTTGCTCATAGATTTTTTTCGTCTTATTTAAAATGTTTCTCTGCTTCCATTACAGATTCCGGTTTTCCCACATCAATCAGTTTTGCCTGATGTTCAAATCCGTGGATTTTTTCGGTGTGCATTAAATCCAGATATTCTTCCATAATAGAGAATTTTCCGGTGCGCTTTATCTTGCCGAAAATTGCAGGGTTAATACAATGTATTCCGCTGAAAGCTAATGGTTTGAATCCTTTGTTGAATTCTGCCAGCCGTTGCTCACCAGTATCTATATTTACCCAGCCACGCAACACCATTTCTGGGTTGAAAAGAAGTTTTCTGGAACTTTTTCTGTCGGAAACTGCTAAAGTAGCGAAATCTTTCTTTTCCTGATGGTATTTTACAAATTCTGTAATATTTAAGTCGGTGAGAATGTCAGCATTAAGAATTAAAAAGTCTTCTTCAAAATCCAGAAATTTTCTTGCAAAAACCAAGCCGCCTCCGGTTTCCAGGAGCTGATCTTTTTCATCTGATATTTGGATATGGGCGCCAAAATTCTGGTTGTCTTTCAAAAATTCAATGATCTGATTTCCAAAATGGTGCACATTGATTACAAAATCATTAATCCCATAACTTTGTAAATATTTAATATTTCTTTCCAGCAGCGATACACCGTTGACTTTTGCCAGCGCTTTCGGATGATGATCGGTAAATGGCTTCAGCCTGGTGCCTTTACCGGCTGCAAAAATAAGGGCCTTCATCTTACTTGTTATTAAGTTGTGGCTGCTCGTCGTGATGAATAGTAACGGTGGCCTGCGGATATTTTTCGCGGATAAATGCTGCGGTTTTTTCAGCGCAGTAAACGGAGCGGTGCTGCCCGCCGGTACATCCGAAATTAATCTGAAGGTGCTCGAAATTGCGCCCCAGATAATTATCGATATTGATGGAAACAATTTCCTTTACCAGGCTCAGAAATTTAGGCATTTCGGTTTTTGTTTCCAGAAATTCCTGGACGCCAACATCGCAGCCGGTTTGCGCTTTATATTCCTCAATCCTTCCTGGATTAAGAATTCCGCGGCAGTCGAAAGCGAATCCACCGCCGTTTCCGGTTTCATCTTTTGGAATTCCGCCTTTTTTGTAGGAAAAACTGTGTATATCTATCGTAAGACTCATTTTTTTATTGATTTGAACCGTTAAATTTCTTAATGGTTTTTAATTATTGATTCGATTTTATTTTTAACTGAATTTGATTTCAGCGCTGTAATTAATTTTTTGAGTTCCGGGTAGTGTTCCATCCCGTCCCAGCAATTTGCTAACTCTTCCAGATTTTCAATTCCCTTATCAATGCTTGAGATAAAATGCGGTTTTCTCTGGATAAGTCCGCGGAATCCATAAGCTCCCAACACCTGCATGAAACGGATCAGCTGAATCGGTTTTACCGAACTTTTCAGTTCTTTTACTGAATTTTCATCCTTCCAAAGCGAAAAATAATAACGCAGCATCTCTTCTTTGAAGTCTTGAGGAAAATTGGCTTTTGCCTGAAAAAGAAACGAAATAACGTCGTACAAGAGCGGACCTTTCATCGCCGACTGGTAATCGATGAAGAAAACCTCATCATGATCATTTACCATAATGTTTCTCGCCTGGAAATCGCGAATCATCAAGCCTTTCGGGCCACAATTTGTAATTTCTGAGGTAAGGTTTTTGAATTCTTTCAGCAAAGTAGATTTGTGGTAAGGAATCTCGAGTACATCTGCAATAAAACTTTTGAAATAGAACAGATCGTTCGTTACCGGAAATTCATCATAACTTTCATATTCGAAAGTTTTTGAATAATCAATCTTATCTTCTGTGCTTGTTTGAAGGTGAAATAATTTTTCGAGAGTTTGTTTCACCAAAGATTTTGTTCTTTCAGTTAAACCTTCACTTTCAATAATTTCCGAGAGGGTAGTTTTGCCTAAAAAATCCTGGACATAAATTTTTCGGTCTTCAGAAATTTTAAATATTTTGGGTGTATTGAGATGAAGTGCCGTGAAAAGTTTAGAAAAGTAAAAAAAACTCTCGTTCTCGGGAATATTTTCGTTTTCGGTGATGATGTATCGCTTTTCTGATGAGCTGCCCACGAAATTCTTTCTTGCCGAACCGCTTTGGGGCAATGAATAAAAAACCTGTGATTTTTCCCCAATAAATTCTTCGAAAAAGAGTTTTGCGTTGTCCATATTCATACTTTTACAAAGATAAGAAAATAGAATTTTTGAAAAGATTATATTTGCAGTATGTTCAATGATTTCAAGCCGGTTCTGAAAATCCTTTTACGATTCGTCATCCTTTATGTGGTGATGGTTCTGGCTTATCAGTTTTATCTGAATGAATTTAAAAATACGGGTCTGGATCCGGTTTCTGCATGGGTTGCAGAGCAAGCGGCTTTTGTACAGCAAAGTTTGGGTTATGCGACTCAGATTGTGCCTGGCAAGCCCGAGCAGGAAACAGACTGGTTTTATGTGAGCGGCAGATATGTTTCTCGCATGGTCGAAGGCTGTAATGCGATTTCGGTGATGGTACTTTTTCTTGCGTTTATTTTTGCTTTTTATCAGGGAATTAGGACTTTTGTTTTTGCCGCATTGGGATTTATATTCCTGCACCTTATTAATGTTCTACGTATTGCCGGCCTCAATATTCTTCTGGTTGAATGGCCTCAATATTCCAAGATCGGACACGATTATCTATTCCCAGCGATTATTTATGGCAGCGTTGTATTGCTCTGGCTGATTTGGATTAAGTTTTTTGCGTTAAAAGATTCCGATAATGAAACCGCTTAGGATCTTACTCGTCATACTCGGAATATTTGGGTTAATTGGCGTGAGAATGGTAGAAGGATCTCTTTTCTATGATCCTTTTCTGAATTATTTTCATGCAGCCGACAAAAATGCACAGTTTCCTGATTTCGAGTGGGCGAAACTGATTATTAATTATATTTTCAGGTTTTCCCTTAATTTAATCCTGTCTGCATTTGTTGTTCATTTGGTATTCAAAAATAAAGAATGGACGATGCAGGCGGTTGTATTAATGCTGTTGGTTTTCGCAATCACCTTTCCCATCTATCTTTACTGCATTTATACCGGGTTTGAAGTGGGTTATCTTTTCTCCTTTTATATGCGGAGATTTGTGATTCAGCCATTAATTCTGCTGTTGATTATTCCATTATTCTATTATAGAAAACAGCAGTTGAGAAAGGGTTGAAATTAGGTTGTAACATCATGTTTATCCACCTGCGAAATATTATTTTCGTTCCATACAATTTTCTTTACAAACGGCCGCTGACGAACCTGGCATTCGGAAAGCTGGCAGATTTCGCACGAAAAAGGCTTACAGTCATCCAGATGAAAATTAAATTCGATAGCCCTGCTGGAATTTTCTGAAATTAATTTATACGTTTCTTCCATTTCTTCATGCGCTTTTCGGAGTTCAAAATACCAGGGAAGCGTTAAATGGGCATCGATATGAAGACCGCTTCCGTGCTGCTGAATTCTGGTATTGTGAATGTCGATCCACTCGCGTTTTCTGTTTTCGTTTAAGATTTTAGCCATTTTGGAGAGCAATTCCTGATCGGCTTCATCCATGATTCCGCTCAAAGCTTTTCTAATAATTTTATAGCCAACAAACATGATATATCCCCCGAAAATAAGCGCAACAGCAGCGTCAATCCAGTAAATTTTCGTCAGATATACCAAAATTAAACTGATGACAACGCCTAAAGTGGTTAAAGTATCGCTCTGCAGGTGTTTTCCGGAGCTTTGAAGGACAAGGGAATTTTCCCGAATTCCTTTTTTTACCGAGATATAACCCATGAGATAGTTGATTACGGCGGTAACCGCAATAATGAGCATTCCCCAGTCGAGTTTTTTCGGGACATTACCGTGCAAAAGTGAATCAACCGCCTGAACAAGAATAATGATTCCGGCAAAAATAATCAGGGCGCCTTCGATTCCGGAAGTCACAAACTCCACTTTTCCGTGACCGTACGGATGATCGATGTCTTTGGGTTTTGCTGCGAGATAAAGCGAATACAGTCCCATGAATCCTGCAATGATGTTCACAATACTTTCCATGGCATCAGAAAATACAGCGTCGGAATTTGTAAGATGCCACGCTATTAATTTCCCGATAAACAGACCGATTCCGGCAATAGCTACGGTCTTCTGGAATGCGAAATTGGTTTTCGATGAATGTTGATTTTCCACAGCAGTGTTTGAGGGTTTTAATTAAAAATGTTTCAGGCGTCTAAGAATAAAAAAATGCTCACCTTAAGTGAGCATTATATTAAACCAAGTGATTTTTTAAGAGATATTCGGCAATCTGTACCGCGTTGGTGGCGGCGCCTTTGCGGAGATTGTCTGCAACAATCCACATATTAAGTGTGTTAGGTTGGGATCGGTCTCTGCGGATTCTTCCGACAAAAACCTCATCTTTTCCTTCCGAATACAGCGGCATAGGATAAATTTTGTTCGAAACATCATCCATGACCACAACTCCCGGAGTTTCCGAAAGGATTTTCCGTACTTCATCAAGATCGAAATCATTTTCAAACTCAATGTTTACACTTTCTGAATGCCCTCCCTGAACAGGAACACGCACCGCAGTTGCCGATAAATTAAAACTGTCGTCGCCCATGATTTTCTTAGGTTCAGTCATCAGTTTTATTTCTTCTTTGGTATAATCATCTTCAGCAAAAACATCGCATTGTGGAAGCGCGTTTTTGAAAATCTCGTATGGATACACCTTTTCTGTAGTATTGTCACCGCTGATTTCGGCATTAAGTTGATCTACCGCGTTTTTACCAGTACCGGTAACCGATTGGTAAGTTGAAACGATTACTCTTTTCAGATTGTATTTCAGATTCAGAGGATGCAGAACCATCACCAACTGTATTGTTGAGCAATTGGGGTTTGCAATAATTTTATCGTTTTTCGAAAGCTCAGACGCGTTGATTTCGGGAACAACCAGTTTTTTATCCTCCATCATTCTGAAAGCAGAAGAGTTGTCGATTACCGTAGTTCCTACTTCAGCGAACTTCGGTGCAAATTCCAGGGAAGTATTTCCGCCGGCAGAAAACAGCGCGATTTTTGGCTTCATATCGATGGCGGTCTGCATTGATACGATGGAATATTTGTTCCCTTTGAAACTGATCTTTTTACCGACCGATTTTTCAGATGCAACAGGAATTAATTCTGTAACCGGAAAGTTTCGTTCTTCTAAAACCTTCAACATAACTTGGCCTACCATTCCGGTAGCGCCCACAACTGCTATTTTCATTTTTTTATCTGATGGATGCTAATTAATAATAAATTACGCCACGAAAAGTCGGTGCCACTGAAATGCCCAAAGCATGAATGCAAGTGCAACGAATCCCATAATGACCCAACCCATTTTTAGTTTATCGTTGGTTTTGAATTTTTTATTTAGGATGGTTAACAGCACTGCAGCCACGATCATGGCGAAAGGATGCTCAACGTACGCATTTCTTGATGCAGAATCGCTCATCAGGGTTCCGGCTTCTGAAGCTGCTTTGAAACCTGGAGAGAAGAAAAACAACATTACCAGCCCGATTAATGCCTGAAGGTGGAAAAAAATCATCGTAAACAGTGTTGATTTTCTTAAAAGTTTAGAGATTTTACCTGAATATCCGAACATAGTCACAAGCAGTGCGACAACAAAAACAGCTGCCAAAAGCAGGATTAAATAAGCAAAACCACGGTGTGCCTGAAGCATGATGTTGAAATCCATAAATATTTTTTTATAATTTAACTGCAAATATAAAAAAAATCCCGACGATAAAGTCGGGATTAATATCAAATCTAAAGTTGATACTTTAGGTTTCTTAGAATGAATACTTCATACCGAACATTGCGGACCAAGTAGTAAATCTTGAACTTGCAGGTCTGTTAGGTGAAGTAACCAATTCATTACCGCTTCTTAACATCTGGAATGTTGGATTTGGAGATAATGCACCGGAACGGCCAAGGATTGCAGCACCGTAAGAGCTTACGTTTTGATCCTGAATTCCCCACTCAGAGTTCAGCATGTTGCCAAAGTTTAAGATATCCAAAGAAAGTTGAATTTTATCACCTTTCTGAACCATGTCAGTAAACAAGTTCTGAGTCAAACGTATATCAACACGGTTTAACCAAGGCATAAGGAATTCGTTTCTTGGTAAAATTTGTCCTCTGTAACCTTCGAGACCATTGTCTTTGATAAACTGGTCGAATGCTGCTCTCTGCTGATCTGCGGTAAACAGAACAGTAGTGTTTGCGCCACTTCCGGTTGTAATGTTAGCAAAGTTCATATCCGCGGTAGAGTTTGGAAGGTAAAGCAAGTCATTTGCAATTCCGTCTCCGTTCACGTCATTGGAATAGTAGTAAGAATATCTTCCCTGATGCGCACCGGAATAGTAAGCACCGATGGTAGTACCCGTTTTCTTGATCTCGTAAGTCACGTTTGCAACAACTCTGTGAGGAACTGCATAGTTAGAAATACTTAAGAAATCCTGGTTTGGAGAATCGATGGTTGGAGAACCTAACCAAGATGATGATGCATTAGATCCTGAGTTAGATGATACTTCTTCAGCTTTCGAATAGGTATAGAAGGCAGATCCTGAAAGTCCTTTCCATGGTCTCATCTGAGCTCCGAAAGTTGCAGAAAATGCATAACCCTTAGTGTCTGTATTCGTTAAGATGGTAGCACTGTTTGCTCCAATTGCTGAGTTATAGGTGTATGAGGCAGCATTAGGATAATAAACACGGTCCGCATAGGTCATTTTTTGTGTTGATGCTTTTCTGTTCGCCCCAAACTGGAATACTGCGTTGATATCTTTAGTGTAAAGAATATCAGTAGTAAGTGTTAAAACCGAGTTAGGCACTTTGTAATCGATACCTAAACTTGATCTCCACACAGAAGGCATTTTGAAGTCCTGATCAACAAGAGAGAAAGAAGAAGGCGCACCTGCTTTTGGACTGGTAATGAAAACGTTTTCAGCACCCGCCGGTACATTGTTAAGGTGGTAGTAAATATCCTGCGGCTGGAAGGTTATATTGTTAATCCATCCTGCAACTGCTGCATATGATCCCGGTTCGATGGTGTTCTGAAGTACACCTGCATTGGTTGGCATGTTGGTTAACCAAACAAAAGGTACACGCCCGGAAAATACACCACTTCCTCCTCGTACAGTAAGTGAGCGGTCGCCCAAAACATCATAATTGAAACCTACACGAGGGGAAATCATTACACGTGATTTTGGCCATGATCCAGAAGAGTATTTTGTAGGATTACCGTTTTTATCCAATAATTCCAGTGCGTCGATTGATGGGTTTGCTGTAAGATCGTTAAGATAGAACGGAAGTTCTGCTCTTACGCCCACCGTAAAGTTGAATTTATCGTTAAGCGCAATTCTGTCCTGAACGTAAGCTGATCCAAGACCGAAGTTTACTCTTGCGTAAGTGTCTTGGTTAGCATAAGGATAAGTAAGACCAAACATAATTGGTGCAACTTCGTTAGCAGTACCTGTTTTTAAGAAATCTGCTACCGATGCATATCGGTAATAACCGGTTCCCATACGGGTATATGAGTTACCAAATTTCTGCATTTCATAAGCAACACCTCCTGTTACTGTGTGTTTACCCGCATTATATGTAAGGTTATTAATGAAAGAGAAATTGTCATTCACTACATCATTCAGATAAGAAAAAAGTTCAGTACCAAAACTGATATAGTTACCTCCATTCGGAGAACCATCCCAGATGTCAACAAAAGGGAACAGGGTGTCTGAAGGGGTAGATCTTAAATCCTGAATTTTAGAATAGGTAAATAATAATTTATTTGAAAGGTTAGAGTTAAACGTTGAGTTTAATTCCGCAGTAAGTGAAGAAACTTTATTTTCAAATCCGTAGTTTCCGTTTTCGAAAGTCATTGCTCTGTCGCTTACACGGTTCCATGTCGAACGTGGTGATGGTCCAGAGTTGCCGTTTGCGACCTGCATTGATGTTCCGTTGAGGATGTTGTAACGGATTGCAAATTTATGCTGATCGTTGATGTTCCAGTCTAAACGTGCAAGAAATTTATCTCCCTTTTGTACCGCCTCGTTTGCATAACCCTGATATCTTCCCGGATCATAACCCCATCTGTTGATCAGGTGATTTCTTACTGCGATAAGATCAGATTCTTTTACCCTTGAAATATTGTTTGCCGGATCAGAAACTCCGTCTTGAGATGCTTTCCAAAGGTTAGCTCCAGATGCGTTGGCTCCTGTTTTTGTTTCTCTTTCAGCACTAATGAAGAAAAACAATTTATTTTGAACAATAGGTCCACCTACTGTAAAACCGTTGGTAACCTGTCCTCCCGAAACTTTTTCAATGTCTTTTCCGTTAATTTTCCATCCGTTCAGTTCTTTTCCGTTATAATAACCGTAAAGTGATCCGTGGAATTTATTAGTTCCGGATTTGGTAACTGCGTTAATACCAGCTCCGGTAAAACCAGACTGAGTAACATCAAAAGGAGCAATGTTTACACTGATTTCCTGAATTGCATCTAAAGAAATTGGTTGCGAATTACCACCTGGTAGCGGACTTGAACTTAAACCAAAACCATTGTTAAAGTTCGCACCGTCGATTTGAAGGTTGTTATAACGAGCATCTCTACCGGCAAACGAATTTCCGTTAGCCTGAGGGGTAAGTCTCGTAAATTCCGTTATGCTTCTGTTAGCTTGAGGTAAATCCTGGATTTGCTTCTGACCTACGTTGGTAGCAGCTCCTGTTTTGTTCACATTTGATCTACCGGCTGCCGTAATCATTACTTCTGCAATATCTGTAGTTTTGGTTTCACCTACAACAGAGTTTAATACAAAAGGTTGTCCTAATTCCAAATATACATCTTCATAAACTTGAGGCTGCTGTCCTGCGTAAGTGATTTCAACCCTGTACGGGCCTCCAACACGCATGTTTGGAAGGTTAAAGTTTCCGGAAGCATTGGCCTTAGCGGAGTAGGAGGTACCAGATGGCAAATGGGTTGCTTTAATAGTTGCACCTGAGCTCGCCTTACCATCAGCGGTGGTTACAATACCGGTCATGTTACTTGTAGTAACCTGCGCGTGCACAGTTCCATAGCCGCAAAAAGCGATAGCAGCGATAAGCACGGTCTTCTTTAAAGTTTTACTTTTCATAATAAAATTTAACTAATTTTAAATATATATTTTCGGCAAAAATCGTTAAAAAAAACGGAACTATTATTAATGAATTGTTAAATTTTAAATATTTGTTAACAAACCGCCTATTTGTCAGTATTACAGCGGGTTAAATTTTCTTTCATTGTCAAATTCAAAATATTATACATTGCGTAATATTTTAAAATTTCAGTAAAAAAAGAGAAATCGATAATTATTTTACCGCCTTCAGACTTAAGTCGATATTTTTCGCCGAATGGGTTAAAGCGCCTGCGGAAATAAAATCTACCCCAGTCGCCGCAACTTCTTTCAACATCTCGCGGGTGATTCCGCCCGACGCTTCAGTTTCACATTTTCCGTTGATGAGTTTTACAGCTTTTTTCATCTCATCAACTCCCATATTGTCGAGCATAATACGGTCAACACCGGATTTTAGAGCTTCCTCAACTTCCTGTAAATTTCTGGTTTCAACTTCGATCTTAAGCTTCTTTTTGTTGGCTTTTAGATAGTCTTTTGCCATTTTTACGGCATTGGTAATACTTCCGTTATAGTCGATGTGGTTGTCTTTAAGCATAATCATGTCGTAAAGCCCATATCGATGGTTGGTTCCGCCACCGATTGCAACTGCCCATTTTTCGCAAACACGGAAATTGGGAGTGGTTTTACGTGTGTCTAAGAGTTTGGTTTTGGTCCCTAGTAATCTCGAATCCCAGTCGTGGGTAAGAGTAGCAATTCCGCTCATGCGTTGCATACAGTTTAAAACTAATCTTTCCGTTGAAAGAATTGAGCGTGCACTTCCGGTTACGTAAAATGCAATGTCGCCGGCTTTTGCAGATGCACCATCCTTTATCATTACTTCAACTTTCAGGTTTTTGTCGAACTGTTTGAAGATAATTTCCGCCAATTCCACACCTGCCAGAATACAGTCTTCTTTTACCAAAAGTTTTGCTTTCTGTTCAAGATTTTCGGGAATTGTAGAGAGGGTAGAGTGGTCGCCATCGTGAATGTCTTCTTCGAGAGCAGATTTTATGAATTGTTTTAAGGCTTTATCGGTTACGTATGCAGGTCTTTTCATATTTTATTTTTTAAGGCTTTTGCCAGATTTTTACCAGTTTATACCAGGTCTTTATTATAAAATGCACCTTTGTTCTCTTTCATGGCAAGCGAATGTTTGATGATGAGGTAAGAGATATTCACCAGATTTCTTAGTTCCGAAAGCTGGGGCGACATGATTGAATAATTATAAAGTTCCGTAACGGCTTCATAGATTTCGCGCTGTTTTTTGCGGGCAAGTTCAAGACGTTCGTTGCTCCGTACGATACTCACAAGATCGCTCATCATTTCCTGAAGCTGGCGACGGAGATAAGAAACCAGCACCATTTCGTCCATCATCTTCATTCCTTCTTCATTCCACTCGGGTACGGCTTTTAAATCATCAAAATTAAAATCATTAATTTTCAGTAATTCTACAGTTTTTAAAGCGGCGTTATGACCGAAGACCACGCCTTCGAGTAATGAATTGGATGCCAGTCTGTTAGCTCCGTGAAGACCAGAATTGGTGCATTCGCCTACTGCAAATAAATTTTTGATTGAACTTTGACCGTCCATATCGATATCGATTCCACCCATCAGGTAATGGCAGGCCGGGACCACGGGAATTAACTGTTTGAAGGGATCAATGCCTTCGTTGAGGCATTTCTGGTAGATGTTTGGGAAATGTTCTTTGAATTTTTCCTGATCCATTTCGCGGCAGTCTAACCCTACATAATCGTCGCCCGAAATTTTTAACTCATTATCAATTGCTCTTGCAACAATGTCGCGGGAGGCCAGTTCTTCGCGTTCATCATATTTCTGCATGAATTTTTCGCCATCTTTGGTTCTGAGTTTTGCGCCGTCACCACGTACAGCCTCCGAAATCAGAAAGAGCATTCCGTCTCTTTTTGAATATAACGCGGTAGGATGAAACTGGTAATACTGCATATTCGAAACCCTGCCACGCGCCCTGTGAACGAACGCAATTCCGTCGCCTGTCGCGATTACAGGATTTGTAGTGTTTTTGTAAACATGTCCGGCGCCCCCTGTCGCAACAAGTGTAATTTTGGCGGTAATTTTCTTGATTTTTTTATTCTTTTCATCCAGAATATAGGCACCATAGCAGGAAATATCGTCGGTATTCAGTTCTTTTCCGGGGACATGATGTTGGGTAATTAAATCTACCACATAATGATGTGCCAGCATTTCGATGTTTTTCGACCGCTTTACTGTTTCCAGCAAGGCGCGCTCGATTTCTGCACCGGTTATATCTTTGTGATGAACGATGCGGTTTTCTGTATGACCGCCTTCGCGGCCCAGTTTGAAATCGCCATCTTTTTCCATATCGAAACGCGTTCCCCAATCCACGAGCTCCTGAAATCTCGCCGGTCCTTCTTTGATGACCATTTCTACCACATCGTGTTTATTTTCGCCATCTCCGGCACGCATGGTATCGTCGATATGTTTCTGGAAATTATCTTTGTCAAAATCGGTGACCACAGCAAGTCCGCCCTGCGCATATTTGGTATTGCTTTCGTCTTCATCGGCTTTGGTGACGATGGTGATTTGGGCTTCGGGCATTTTTTCTGAAACTTTTATCGCGTAAGAAAGCCCCGAAATTCCGGAACCAATGACGAGTACATCTGCTTTAATCATAGGTTTTTAAATAAATTTAAATAATTTTTCGTCGGGTTTGCGGACTTTTTTCAACCGCTGAAAATCATCGTCTTCTGAGCGGTAACCCAGAGCCAACGTAACTGCCACACCTTCTTTTTCAGTATCCAGACCCAGGATTTCTTCAATTAAATCTTTTTTGAAACCTTCCATCGGACAGGAATCTACTTCTTCCATCGCTGCGGCAAAAATTAAACTTCCCAGTACAATATACGACTGTTTATCGGCCCAGGCCTGTACATCCACATTACTTTCAGTATAGCTTTCAATATTTCTGCGGAATGGGCTGAGGTTTTCAACCGGAATTTCACGTACCTCAGAAATATGTCGGAAATATCCGTCAATATAACTTCTGTCCACCGTTTTTTTAGAAACGATTACGATTAATTTTGAACAGGAAGAAATCTGGGATGCATTGTGAAATGCGGGAAAGAGTTTTTCCAGCATTTCTTTACTTTCAACCACAAGAATTTTGTAAGGCTGCAGGCCCAGTGAACTTGCTGAAAGTTTGCCTGCCTGCAGAATATTCTGAAGAATCTGTGATGAAACCTCTTTCGAAGGATCGAATTTTTTTACTGAATATCTTTTTTGAAGTGCCTCTAAGTAATCCATTAAACAAAGATAGGAAAAGTAGGAAAACGGAAGCGTAACTTGTGGGAAAGTTAATCCGCGCGAGCGGTATTCAAATTTAAAAAAGTCCGCCGTTCTGTTGGCTCTCAAAATAGGTATCAGTTTCGAGCTGGTCCGATTGAGCGGCTTTCACGGCGAGTTGGTCGCAGATTTCGTTTTCGGGATGTCCGGCGTGGCCTTTTATCCAGTGAAAAGTGATTTTATGCGCTTTGAGAAGTGGCACCAGGCGTTTCCAAAGATCGGGATTTTTTACATTTTTAAAACCTTTTTTAATCCAGCCGAAAATCCATTTCTGGTTAATGGCATCAGCCACATATTTGCTGTCTGTATAAATATGAATGTCGTTTTCGGTAGATTTAAGTTTCTCCAAAGCGACAATTACGGCAAGCAGTTCCATGCGGTTATTTGTCGTGAGGCGGAAGCCTTTTGAAAATCGCTTTTCGTAGTTTTTTTCCGGAACTTTCATTACGATGCCGTAGCCGCCTTTCCCCGGATTGCCGCTGCAGGCACCGTCTGTAAAAATTTCGATTCTCAGGCTCATATTTAAAAATCGAAATCGTCATCATCATCCAAATCATTCATAGAAGAACCTGAAAGATTTTGGCTATTTGGTAAGTCGAACGCTGCGCCTGGATCGATGGTCGCTTTTATTTTTTCAAAACCGGTAGGTTCATCCTGCTGCCCGAAATTTGAGGGTTGATAGCCGTAACCGCTTCCAAACAGGTCGAGGTCGGCGAATTTTGCGATATTTTTGTAAAAAGACATTCTTACATCCGCAGTTGCACCATTACGGTGTTTTGCGATGATGAGTTCTGCCTGGTTTTCTGTGGAAGATTCGCCTCCGTCTTCATCGTTATCCCACGTGGTGATTTTATAATATTCCGGGCGGAAGATGAAGGAAACAATATCCGCATCCTGCTCAATCGCTCCGGATTCCCGAAGGTCAGAAAGCATCGGTCTCTTTCCGGGGCGGGTTTCCACACTTCTGGAGAGCTGCGAAAGTGCGATTACAGGAACGTTCAGTTCTTTTGCGATGGCTTTTAAGGATCTTGAAATGGTTGCAATTTCCTGCTCACGGTTTCCAGCGCCGCCTTTGCCTGAATTTGCAGTCATCAGCTGAAGATAATCGACCATGATGATTTTCACTCCGTGCTGCATTACCAGTCGCCTGCATTTTGCCCGGAAATCGAACACTGAAAGTGACGGTGTTTCGTCGATATATAAAGGTGCATTTTCGAGTTCTGATACGTTGGAGAACAGCCTTTGCCATTCTTCATCGCTCATCTGTCCTTTTCTTAATTTTTCTGATGAAATTCCGGTTTCTGAGGCAATCATCCTGGTAATTAACTGTACCGATGCCATCTCCAGAGAGAACAGCGCCATAGGAATTTTCTGCCCTACTGCGATATTTCTTGCCATGGAAAGCAGGAATGCAGTTTTACCCATCGCCGGACGTGCTGCAATGATAATTAAGTCTGAATTCTGCCAACCTCCGGTTTCTTTGTCGATATCTCTGAAACCCGATGGAATCCCCGAGATTCCTTCTTTGTCTTTCAGCGCTTTAATGGTGTCAATGGCCTGTTTTACCAAAGTATTTGCAGTGTCGAAACCTTTTTTAATGGTGCCGTTGGTGATTTCGAAGAAAGACTGTTCTGCTTTATCGAGAAGTTCGAAAACATCGGTAGATTCTTTGTAAGAGCTGTCGATTACGTTGGCTGAAACATTAATCAGACTTCTTAAGATAAATTTCTCGAGAATTACACGAACGTGATATTCGATATGCGCACTGGATGAAACGCCCATCGTTAAATCGATAATATAATGGTCGCCGCCGGCAAAACCAAGTTTTTCGGTTTTTTTGAGTTCCTGAATTACAGTCATCAAATCCACCGGATGGTTTCCTTCAAACAGTTTGAGGATTGCGCGGAAGATTTCCTGATGCCTTGGATCGTAAAAAACTTCCGGAGTGAGCAAATCGATGGAATAATCAAGGCCTTTCTTGTCAATAAGAAAAGTTCCGATAACAAGTCTTTCAAATTCTACTGCATTGGGCGGCATTTTGCCGTCGGAAATTGATAGTTCTTTTGCAAAATTACCGTGGATGAGTGACGATAATGTGTCCTTCTGTGTCATGGGACAAAGATAGAATTTTAATTATTTCGGAACCCGTATTGTGTAGAAGAAATGATAAAAATTCACAAACGACGCTGTCATCAACTTTAGCAGGAGTTTTCGGTGGTGTGGATAAATTTTGATAACTTTTTTAAGGTTTAATAATTCATTTTGCGGAGTTTAGGAACGGTAGCTCCTACAAGTAAAGCGATCAGTAAAGTCATGCTTCCGCCGAAAACCACCGAACGTACAACGCCTAAAAGTTTTGCTGCAAGGCCGCTTTCAAACTGTCCCATTTCGTTGCTCGACATGATGAAAATAGAATTTACACTTAAAACCCTCCCGCGTAAATGATCGGGAGTTTTCAGCTGTACAATGGTTCCGCGGATGACCACCGAGATCCCGTCTAACATCCCGCTGCAGACCAACAGGAAGAAAGAAAGCCAGTAAAGTTTCGAGAGGCCAAAACCAATAATACATACACCAAATCCTGCCACAGCGAGCAGTAGAATTTTTCCCTGATTTCTCTTTAGAGGCACAAAGGCAAGAAACGCAATAATGCACATGGCGCCGATATCGGAAGCGGCATTCAACAAACCGAAACCTTCAGAACCAACTTTAAGGATATCGGTCGCAAAAACCGGAATCATCGCAACTGCGCCGCCAAAAAGCACAGCAAACATGTCGAGACAAAGTGCGCCCAGAATTTCTTTGGTTTTATAAATGTAGGCGATTCCTTCGCGCATGCTCTGTACGACGCCAATTTCTCTTGCGGTATTTTCAGAAGGATGCTTTTTCAGCATCCAAAAGAACATTGAAGAAAAGATCATCAAGCCTAAAACCACCAAAATCGTCCCCGAAATATCAATCCAGTGGATAAGAAATCCGCCTATTGCGTGGCCTGCAACCGATGCAGTGAGAAATGTGCCCTGGTTAATGGTAATGGCATTTGGCAGGGTTTCTTTTGAAACAATTTTCGGGATCATAGAAGGAATAATCGGCCCCAAAAATGCGCGGCAAAATCCTGTGAAAAAAATCACCATGTAAATAAAATACGAGATTTCTTTGTTGCTGAAATGCAGGAGCTGATTTCCAAAAAATGCCGGAATAATCAACAGACTTATCAGGATTACATAAACATAATTACAGATGAGAAGAAGTTTTTTCTTTTCGGAATTATCGATGACATGTCCAGCGTATAGTGCAGTAGAAACTGCCGGGATCACTTCCGAAAGACCAATTAACCCGATAGCAAAAGGATCTTTGGTCAACTGATAAATCCACCAACCCATCAAAGTGGCTAACATTCTGAAAGACAGAACAAGAAAAAAACGGCCGGTCATTAAATTCCTGAATTCGGGAATTTGTAAAGTCTTAATGGGAGTGAGTGAAATCATGGTGCAAAAGTAATTTTTGATAACGAATTCTTTATGATACGTATGATTTTTTTCGATAAAAAATTAAAAATTTATCTTTGGCGCATGAACTGGATTATACTCATTATCGGTGGACTGTTTGAAACCGGATTTGCCTTATGCCTTGGGAAAGCCCAGGAAAGTACAGGAAAAGAAAGTTATTTTTGGTGGGCCGGGTTTATTGTTTCGCTTTTTATCAGCATGTTTTTGCTTTACAAAGCCATTTCATTTGGTGCGAACCCAATTCCGGTGGGAACAGCTTATGCCGTCTGGACAGGGATTGGTGCGGTGGGCGCGGTTTTTATGGGGATTTTTATTTTTAATGAACCTGTAAACTTCTGGCGCATGTTTTTTGTGTTCACTTTAATTGCGTCTGTGGTAGGGCTGAAGGTAGTGAGTAACTAATTAATCAATTTATTAAAAATTATTTTATAAAAATATCTGAAATCTCAAAAAAAAATCCGGACACAATGCCCGGATTAACTTTTTGCCTAAGTTTTTTATTTTTTAATGAATTTAGTGCTTAATGTTTTTCCGTTTGTCGTGGTTACATTTACAATGTAAATTCCCTTTGAAAGATTTGCAATATTCATTTTATCATTGCTGCTCTTTAAAACAATTCTTCCATCCGCAGAATATATTACTGCTGATTTTAGTTTTTCGTTTTTGGTGAAAATATAAAGTTCATCCGCTGTCTGGGTAACCATAATATCTCTAACAGTGCTGTAAGATTCGGTAGTTCCTAGATTGTTGTCGCCTTCTATAGAGAACGCTAATCCGTTAAATAAGGCATCAGAGGTAAGGGCACTGATGTTTGTCCAGTTTGTAGCTCCTGCTCCAAATGCGTTTGCAGGATCCACAAGTTTCGCAAATTCAGAATTAACTGCCCCTACCGACCAGTTCCATCTTTGGGAACTTATATAATCGGTAAGATTAAGTTTCGGTGCAAAAGCTACCCAATATTTGGTGTTGGCAGTGAGTTGAAGGGCAGAACCTAACGCTTCCACAACATCAATGTTATAAGCAAAGTAACCGGTTGCCGGTGTTGTTATGGTAAATGCGGTAGAAGCTTCAGTAAGATCAATTTTTGCGATATAAGGATTTGCATCTCCAGGAATACCGGCGGGTTTCCCTGCGTTGTCGGCATAAATGTACATTAAAAGTCCCCGGTTAAGGGTGGTAACCGTACCTGCATTTTGAAAACCAAGGAAAGAAAATGTTTTTACACCAGCATCACCGCTTAATATGAAATCGTCTGCAGCCATAACAAAGTTGCCGTTTGAGAGAACACTCGAAACAATACCGCTTCCTCCTGTAGCAACCTGTTCGTATAAAACCGACGCAGGTTTTTTTACATTTTGTAAAATATTTTGACTGGATGAAACAGCCGTAAGGCTTTGGGCGTTAGATAGTGAAAGGGACAAAAATGTTGCAGCTGCCAAGTAAAGTTTTTTCATTTTATAATTTTATAATTGAGTCGGTGAATATATAAAAATTATGTTAAATCAGAAGGCTTTTTTATCTCGTTTTAGCATGTTGCTGTAAGACAGAACATTGCTTTTTATCTACGCAAACAGATGAATGTTAAAGCACAGGATTAATAGCTAATCACTGTCTGGTTTGCGGTTAAATGTAAAGGTTTAAATGGTAATGAATTTTAACAGAACATTAAATTCTGAATTTACTTAAGAAATCCCCAATTTTCCGGTCGTTTGCGAGCCTCGGGATCTTATTTTGGCCACCAAGTTTCCCTTCAGATTTTGCGTAATCCTGAAAAGCATTTCTTTTTAATTTACTGATAATTAATGGTTTCAGAATGTTTCCTGAGATTAAATCGTCGTAATAAGTGTTGCGCTTGCGCATCTCAGCATCAAGGTTTTTTCGGAAATCTTCTATATTTTCAGGTTCTTTTTCAAACTCAATAAACCATTCGTGATAAGGCAGGCCTTCTGTAGGATTTACCTGTGGTGCAAGATGAAATTCGGTGATTTGTGCCGCAAATTTTTCCACCGTAGCTTTCATCGCTTCCTCCACTTCAAAAGCGATAACATGTTCGCCAAATGCTGAGGTGAAATGTTTGGTTCTTCCGGAAACTACTATTCTGTAAGGGTTTTTAGAAATAAAACGAACGACGTCGCCAATGGAATACGCCCAAAGCCCCGAATTCGTTGTTAAAATTAATGCGTAATCTTTATGAAGTTCAACGTCCTTTAAAGTAAGCCTTTTTGCGTCCGGTTTCCCGTATGCTTCCAGCGGAACAAATTCATAGAAAATGCCGTGATTGGTAAGAAGCAGCAATCCTTCGTGCTGATAATCATCCTGAAACGCAAAAAATCCCTCGCTCGCCGGAAAAGTCTGTATGGTATCAACTTCTTTGCCCAGAAGCTCCTTCATTTTTTCGCGGTATGGTTCGTAATTTACTCCTCCGGTGATAATGAGCTGTAGATTTGGGAAAAGTTCAGTGATTTTTTTGCCGTTGCGCTCAATCAGTTTTTCAAAATACATAATCAGCCATGGCGGGATGCCCGAAATTAAGGTCATGTTTTCTTTTTCGGTTTCCTTCACAATTTCGTCAACTTTGGTTTCCCAGTCTTCGATAAGGTTGGTTTTTAGGCTTGGCAAACGGTTTTTCTGAAGGTAATTCGGGATGTGATGGGCCACAATTCCGGAGAGGCGGCCGGTCTGGATTCCGTTGATTTCTTCTAATTCCGGACTTCCCTGAAGGAAAATCATCTTTCCGGAAACAAAATCCGAATTATTTTTTTGATTGATATAATGAAAAATCGCGCTTTGCGCTGCCGCAATTTGGTAAGGCATTCCTTCTTTTGAAATTGGGATGTATTTTGACCCGGAAGTTGTTCCTGAAGTTTTCGCAAAATATATGGGAGTGTCGGTCCAGAGAATATTTCGCTGGCCTTTTTTTACTTTTTCGATATAAGGTTTTAAGTCCTCATAATCTGCAATCCCCACATTTTTCCGGAAATCCGCAACCGTTTTTATGTTTTCAAACTGATGTTCCCTGCCAAACAAAGTTTTTTCGGCAGTTTTTACCAGAGAAATCAGGAGTTTTTCCTGATCTTCAACAGCGTTCTGCTTAAAGGTTTCGGTTTGTTTAACGTGTTTTTTTGCCCAGATTAAAGCAATTTTTTTCTTAATGAAATTCAGCATACCGCAAATTTAGATGTTTTTAGAAACAAATTCTTAAACCTAAAGATAAATTTAGCAATGTGGATTTGGAGTAGTATTTTTCAATTTTGTGATCATTCATTTCGGTAAAAGTGCTGAGGAAATAGAATCTTGGCCCCGCAACAAGCTGAAGGTTGTTGTTTTTCGTGAGGCCGTACATTGCTTTTGCGCCCACCAAAAAAGCGTTCCCACTTTCTGAAAAATTTTTTGTTCTGTAATTTGAATAACTTTTCAGCTTTGCGTAGCCGCCCCCGATGTTTCCTTCGAAACTTAATCTGTTATTGGCTTGGTATCGGTAAAGCGCGTAATAATCGAAAGTGGTAAACTGCGGACTGTGCAGATCGCCGAAAACGGAAACATCAGATACTTCGGAATAACTTTTATTGAATTCGATTCCCAAACCGATATTTTTTAAAAAAGTACCTGTAAATCCTACACCGAATCCGGTAAAAGTGTTGGTGCCCTCTGCAATAAAATTACTGCCTATTCCGGTTAATGTATTTCCTTTGAGTTCGAACGCAAATTTGTCGGTTTCCTGAGACAAACATATTCCGGAAAACAGGATGAAAATAAATATAAACCTCTTCATGGTTCGAGCACTATTTGTGGAAATTTAAAAGCAGTGTTTTTCGCCGGAAGAATGATGGATAAAGAATCGTAATCAAGTCTGCATTCCGGATCACTGGAACTGAATGAAATAATTTTCCGGTTTAGAAACAAGGTCTTTTCTTTCGTAGTTCCAGGGCCGCCAAGCTTGAAGTTTCCCGAAGCATCGGTGTGGGTTTCGGAGATCAAAATATCCTCCGCATATAGTTTTACGGGAATGTTTGCCATGTTTGGTGAAATCTTTCCTTCAGCGTAAATTCTGGAATTACTCACATATTCGGGTTGGCAGCCATTTGGTGACATCAGAAATGTGATGGGCAAAACAGCAGAAAAAATAAAACGTTGTATCATATCGTGGTTTTTTGAAGCTAGAAATTATAGCGGTAACCTAAGCTCAGGCTCAGAAATGTGGAGCGGCTGTAGTATTTCTGAATCTGCGGATTTTCATTGTAAACATTTCCATAATAGAAATTTGCCTTTAAGGCCGCAAAAACCTGCTGAGGTCCGTCTAAAGTATAAATCGCTTTTCCGCCCAGATTAAAACCCATTGCATGATCTTTCAGTTTTTCGCTTTTGTCCAGATAAAGGTTCGTGTAACGGTAATAACTGAAACCTGCCATTTCCTCCACCATAAAATCTTCCGAAATGTTTTCGCGGTGCGTTAGAAAGACATCAAACACCGTCATTCTGGGTGAGCCTAAATTGCCATACAGATTTTGGGAGCCATATTTCACGTTCGAAAAAAGTTCGCTGTAATCCAGACCGACGCCAAAATTAATCGGCGTCATAAGATTTCCGCCAAATCCGAATCCGTAAAACGGCTGAAGATCTTTGGCGAGTGAGTTGTTTCCCAAAGGTTTCATCGCCAAAACCTTCACATCAATATTGGAAACCACATCCAGCCCTTTCCTTTTTTTCTGTCCATGTGCAGTAGTTGAAACCAGTATCATTAAAACAATAAATATTTTCATTTCTCCAATACAATTTCGTTAAACTTAATGTAAGTAATTCCCGCCGGAACGCGGATTTTAAATCCGTCGGAGGAAATTTGAAGGCCAGTTTTATCAGTGCTGAAAGTTTTAATTTTTTCGGTAGAAACAATGTCGAATCCATTTTTTCCTATCGGTCCCGAAAGTTTAAAGTTTCCGTCCGATGGCAACATGGCTTCTGCAACAATGGTGCTTTCGCTGCTGATTTTCAGGAGAAATTTATTGTAATCAACAGTCGCCGAAATCACTTTTCCTTCCACATAAGCGCGTGGGTTGTCCTGCGAATCGCTTCTGCAGCTCAGCAACAGTAAGGCGATGAAAAGCATTGCTGTGCTTGGTTTCAAATAAATTTTCATCAGCATATTTTTTGTGAAAATACGAAAACTGCCTCAATTATCTTGAGGCAGTGTCGGTTTTATATGAAGTTTAGTTTACCTTACCGCATTGGCTGTCCAGGTTTTTCCATTAGCGGTATATAAAATTTTAAGGTCTTTGTTATCGATTCTGATATAAGATGTTGCAGAAGATCCCACCATTACCAGGGTATTGTCACCGGTTTTTTCAAATTCAACACCATTTAGATCTGGAATTCCGTCAGAAAATCTGAAATTGTACTTTGTGCCACTTGCGATTTTGGTTACAAAAACACTACCGTTGTCTTTTGAAATAGATGTGGTGCCATCGTTATAAGAGATGCTTCCGTTGTAGGTTCCTGCAAAAAAATCATTGTCTGCAGGATCATCATCGCGGCTGCAAGAGCTGAGTGAAATTAAAGAAAATAATAAAACGAAAAGGCCTACAAACCTGAACGAATTTCTGAAATGTGAACTTTTGTTGTTGTTCTGAACTGATAATTTCATAATAATATTTTTAATGTTAATGTTTTTCAGGTTTTCAAACATTATGCCAGCGATTCATAATCGTTTTCTTTTAACTTTTATTGGCATTGTTCTGCTTAAACGCTGTAGAAATGATATTTTATGGGTTTAAAAATTAACTTTTCTATAAAAGTGTAGTGGTTAGATTTTCAGAAATATACCTTAAATTTGTGTCCTCAGAACGGTTTCGGAATTTTCCCGGAATCGTTTTCGCCGTTTGTTTTTTTTACGAAACGGTTTAAATTTTTAATTAAAGAATGCAGTTAAAAGCCATACACGAAACCTTTCTTCCCGATATGTTGCGAAACGAATTTGGGAAAGAAATTTTTAAAAATATAGAAACTCACCAACATATCTCCGTGAAAGGGTTTGCGGGTTCGTCGCCCTCAGTTTTTGCGGCGGAGCTGTTTCTCACACAGAAAAAAACGATTCTTTTTATCATTGAAGATAAAGAAGAAGCGCTTTATGTAACATCGGAAATGGAAGATCTTCTGGGGAAAGAAAACGTACTTTATTTTCCCGCAACGCATTTGGAGCCTTACCAGATCGAGAAAACCCAGAACGCAAACCTGGTTTTAAGAACCGAAGTGCTCAACAAGCTGAATTCAGCGAAAAAGCCTAAAGTAATCGTCGCAGGTTTCTCGGCTTTGTCGGAAAAAGTCCTGAAAAAGGAAGATTTTAAGGCGATTTCTCATCAGATTAAAGTAGGTGAAAGTCTGGATTTTGATTTTACTGAAGAACTTTTGCAGCAGTTCAATTTTAACCTGACAGATTTCGTTTCCGAGCCAGGCGAATTCTCTGTTCGCGGCGGAATTGTGGATGTATTTTCCTATTCAAACGAAGAGCCTTACCGCATTTCTTTTTTCGGAAATGAGATTGAAAGCATCAAAACATTTAACATCGAAACGCAGCTCACCAATGGAAAAGTGAACGAATTTCAGTTGGTTTCAAACATGAATTTCGCGGTCTCCGGAACGAAAGTTTCTCTTTTTGAACTTTTGCCGAAAGACAGTTTTGTGGTTTCTAAGAATGCGTTTTTAGGTCTGAAGAAAAACCGGGATTTCTATGCCAAGGCAGAAGAAAAATTCGCAGCGCTGAACACGGAAATCAAACACAGAACGCCGGCAGAACTATTTGTGAATGATGAGGATTTGCTGAAGGATTATCAAAAATTCAGAACCATAGATTTTACTTTGGAAAATTTGAAGATTACGGATGATTTTTCTGTTCAGCTCAATCAAACGCCGCAACCGACTTTTCATAAAAACTTTGAACTTCTTATTGAAGATTTGGTTGAAAAACGGGATTCTAATTACGATATCTGGATTTCTTTCTCCACCGAAAAGCAAAAAGAAAGGCTTGAGTCGATCTTTGAAGAACTGGGAAGTTTCAGTTCCGAACAGAAGGAAATTCCGTTTAAATCTTTCAAATCTGAACTTCATGAAGGTTTTGTAGATTTCGACCATAAAATTTCGGTCTATACGGATCACCAGATTTTTGACCGTTACCAAAGATTCAAAGCAAAAAACACGTTTGCCAAATCTGAACAGTTGACCCTGAAGGATTTAATGCAGATGAAAGTGGGCGATTACATCACGCATATCGACCATGGAATCGGGAAATTCATGGGTTTGGTAAAAGTGAACAACAACGGGAAAGTTCAGGAATGTTTCAAATTGGTTTATAAAAACGGCGATTTACTTTATGTTTCGATTCATTCGCTCCATAAAATTTCAAAATATAATGGCCCTGAAGGTCGCGAAATTGTTTTAAGCAAACTCGGTTCACCTGCCTGGAAATCTTTAAAACAGAAAACAAAAGCTAAAGTAAAACAGATTGCTTTCGACCTGATAAGACTTTACGCACAACGGAAAACAGCGAAAGGTTTTGCTTTTACTCCCGATTCTTATCTTCAAAATGAGCTGGAAGCGAGTTTTATCTACGAAGATACTCCCGATCAGGAAAAAGCCACGCTGGATGTGAAAAAAGATATGGAAAACGATACGGTGATGGACCGTTTGGTTTGTGGTGATGTAGGTTTCGGGAAAACAGAAATTGCAGTAAGAGCTGCTTTCAAAGCGGCAACTGACGGGAAACAGGTTGCGATTTTGGTTCCAACCACGATTTTGGCATTTCAGCATTACCGCAGTTTTAAAGAAAGGTTAAAGGATTTTCCGGTAAATATTTCTTACATGAACCGCTTCCGCACCGCCAAACAGAAATCTGAAACGCTGAAAGGTCTTGAAGAAGGCAAAATCGATATTGTAATCGGGACGCATCAGTTGGTGGGGAGTTCAGTAAAATTTAAAGATTTAGGACTTTTAATCATCGATGAAGAACATAAGTTTGGGGTTTCGGTAAAAGATAAACTCAAGACCCTGAAAAATAATATCGATACGCTTACTTTAACGGCCACACCAATTCCGAGGACCTTACAGTTTTCTTTGATGGCCGCACGAGATTTATCCGTTATTAAAACCCCGCCGCCAAACCGTCAGCCAGTTGAAACGAGTATTATCGGTTTCAGCGAGGAAGTGATTCGGGATGCTGTATCTTACGAAATTCAGCGTGACGGGCAGGTGTATTTCATCAACAACAGAATCGAAAATCTTAAAGATATTGCAGGGCTTATTCAAAGGTTGGTTCCGGATGCAAAAGTAATAACCGGTCACGGACAGATGGAAGGAAAGCAGCTTGAACGCAATGTTCTGGATTTTATGGAAGGAAAATACGATGTGCTGGTTTCCACAACGATTGTAGAAAGTGGCGTGGACGTTCCGAATGCAAACACCATTTTCATTAATGATGCGCAACGTTTCGGGATGGCAGATTTGCACCAGATGCGCGGCAGAGTTGGCCGAAGCAACAGGAAAGCTTTCTGTTA
This sequence comes from Kaistella yananensis, assembly GCF_026107505.2. Classification (NCBI taxonomy): domain Bacteria; kingdom Pseudomonadati; phylum Bacteroidota; class Flavobacteriia; order Flavobacteriales; family Weeksellaceae; genus Kaistella; species Kaistella yananensis. Next base: position 508,113 of record NZ_JAPCHZ010000002.1, read on the forward strand.
CCTTATCACGCCGCCGTTCGATATGATGACTTCTGATGCAAGAAAAAGACTGGAAGCGATCGAGCAGTTTTCGGATCTTGGTAGTGGATTTCAGATTGCAATGAAAGATCTGGAAATCCGTGGCGCAGGTGATTTGTTGGGCGGTGAGCAGAGTGGTTTCATTAACGAAATGGGCTTTGACACGTACCAGAAAATTATGCAGGAAGCCCTTGAAGAATTACAGAACGATGAAGAATTTAGTGAACTGTTTGAAAATGAAGAAGACCGTAAAAAACTCTTCAAATCCAACAAAGAAGTAAATATCGATACAGATCTGGAATTGATGCTGCCCGATTCTTATGTACAGAGTATCGAAGAGCGGCTTTCTCTTTATCAGAAACTTGCAGAAATTCAGAATAAAGAAGATCTTCAGAAATTTGAAAATGAACTTACCGACCGTTTTGGGAAACTGCCTTCAGAAGCTAAAAATCTTTTGAAATCTGTAGAATTAAAATGGATTGCAGCCGAGATCGGTTTCGATAAAATCGTGGTGAAAAACGGAGTGTTTCTGGGTTATTTTCCGCCAAATCCTCAGGATAAGTTTTACCAGAGTGATAAATTCAGGCATATTATTTCGTATTTAAGTCAGAATCCGAAAGATGCTACTTTAAAAGAAAAACATTCAGCCGACAGCAACCAGCTGATGATGCGCAAAGAAAATGTGCAGCACGTGGATGAGGTGAATACGGTTTTAGAAAGAATTCTTGGGAAATAAAACTTTCGAAAACGCATTTCGAAAAAAAGGTTACTTTTGTTAAAATTAATTAGATAGATGAAAAAAATATTACATCTTTTTACTTTCCTCATTGGCTTGACTATTTTATTTTCATGTGAATCAAGCCGGGCTGAAAATGGCGATCTTCTCAACGGGATCAACGGGACGGAATCCGGACCCGGATCTGGGGGCGGAGCATCAAACGATAAAGTTCTAAAAAAAGTAACGTCAACTGATAGTGATGGGATTTCATCTGTAATTAATTATAATTATACTGCCGGTAAGCTTACTACTGTGAAAGTTGAAAGTGATGGAAAAACGGATGATTATACATTGTCTTATGAAAATAATGTGCTTTCCCAGCTGAAGATTGTGCAAAATGAAGGCACAACAGAGCTTATCACAACATTAAATATTACTTACAACGGTGGTAATGTTGCGAAAGCTTCAGGAAATACTGAAAGTGGAGGAACTGTGCTGATGAAAAATGATACCAATTTTACCTATGACAGTACAGGTAAATTAAAAAAAGCGAACACGATATTGTCGGGCGAGGATCCCGAAAATCCGGGAACATATCAACCTGCAACCACTATGGTGAGCGATTTGCTTTTTGCGGGTAATAATCTGTCCCAGTGGAAAATGACAATGACCAACCTGGCACCTCCGCCAATTGTAATTCCACCGGTAGTTATTGTGGCTAATTTAAGTAATTACGAAACCAACAAAAATCCTTTTGCAACACTTCCGATAGAATTTACCGTTGTGTCAGGTCATTTTATGACGGGCACCAACTCATTTACAGGATTGTCCATGAATAATTACAGGTCTACAACCGTTAATACTTCCGAGGGATCATACTCTACAAATTATGCTTATACTTACGACAGTGCGGGTTACCCAACCAAAGCTGTTTCCGCTGAAGGAACACTCACTTTCGAATATACAAAACTTTAATTCTAATGAAATACCTTATCGTCGGACTCGGCAACAAAGGAGATGAATATACAGAAACCCGGCATAATGTCGGGTTTAAAGTTGCTGATAAAATCGCAGAAACCATTGATGCTCCGTTTAAATCATCCAACTTTGGCTTAGTTGCCGAAGGCAAATACAAAGGCAGAAAAGTCTTTATCCTGAAACCGGATACCTACATGAATCTTTCCGGGAATGCGGTAAAATTCTGGCTTCAGAAAGAAAATATCCCTTTAGAGAATTTAATGATTATTACTGATGATCTTGCTTTGCCTTTCGGGACTTTAAGAATGAAAATGAAAGGCTCCGATGCCGGTCACAATGGATTGAAAAGTATTCAGGAGCAGCTTCAGACTCAGAATTATCCGCGGTTGCGTTTTGGGATTTCTGCAGATTTCTCCGAAGGGAAGCAGGTAGATTATGTTCTTGGAAAATGGGAAGGTGAGGAAAAAGAAAAACTTCCCGAAAGAATCGAGAAGTTTTCTAAAGCGTGTCTGTCTTTTGTTTTCGCGGGAATACAGAATACGATGACTGCTTTTAACGGGAAATAGCCATTTCGCCAGTTTGCGCTTCCATTTCTGCGTTCTTAGTGTCGTCCAGCCAAGTTACCACGCCGCTATCAACGCAGTAATTTGCACCCACAATTTTAATTTTTCCGTCTTTTTCCAGTTGATTTAGCGTCGTACTCTGGTGACGGATATCCTGCATGGTTTTCTGGATATTGCAAACATTCAGTCTTTCCAGAAGATCGCTGTTTGATGACGACCGCTCTTCGCCTTCTTTAATCAAACCGTCGATACAGCCCTGGAAATGGCCTACAAGGTGGTTAAGGTTTTCCATGCCCATTCCTTCAATATTTTGTGCGTCCAAACCGCCTTTCAGCGCGCCGCATTTCGTATGACCGAGGACCACTACCAATTTGGAACCTGCGACATTACAGCCAAATTCCATGGAACCCAAAATGTCTTTATTTACGAAGTTTCCGGCAATTCTTACGCTGAAAATATCGCCTAAACCCTGATCAAAAATCAGTTCCGCAGAAGTACGGCTGTCGATACAACTCAAAATTACGGCAAAAGGCCACTGCCCTGCACGGGTATCATTCACCTGCTCCAGAAGATTTCTGTTGATTTTCAGGTTCTGTACAAATCGCTGGTTTCCTTCTTTCAGGAATTTAAGTGCTTTTTCCGGTGTTGTTGTAGATTGTGTTTCTAAAGTATGTGCTTTCATTTGATTTTTTGTTTAAAGTTTATAATTAAAATTACATTGCTCTTCTGTGGGCAATAATGATGTGTGAATCTTCGTCATCTGCATATTCCTGATAAGAGGTTTTAAAGCCGATAAGCCGCACTTCAATATTCTCTTCCTTTGCACGGATGTTGGCAAACTCCTGAATCATCTCAAGAATATCGGTCGCGATATAAGAAGTTGATCTTGCATCAATACAGACCTGAGAGTTGGGTTTGATGTTTTTAAGTGTTTTCTTAATGGCCGCTTTGTTGAGGAATGAAACCTCTTCCGCAAGTTTTATATTAATTTCGTCAGCATCGTCAAGCTCTTCGCGGCTCAGATAGTAAGCTCGTTTCATATTTCCCTGAAGGATATAGAAGACCGAAATTAATAATCCAATTCCCACACCCTTCAGTAGATCAAGCGAGACTACTGCGATTACTGTCGCGATGAAAGGGATAAACTGGTATTTTCCTTTGTGCCAGAAATGCATCATCGTTGCCGGTTTCGCAAGTTTGTACCCAACCAAGATCAAGACCGCAGCTAATGTAGCCAGCGGGATTAAGTTCAGGATAAACGGAATGGTAAGTACACAGATTAATAGCAGTGCGCCATGAATTACAGTTGACAGTTTGGAAGTGGCGCCGGCACTTGCATTGGCAGAACTTCTTACGACCACCGAGGTCATGGGTAAACCGCCGATTGCTGAAGAAATCAGATTGCCTATTCCCTGAGCACGGAGTTCCAGATTGGTATCGGTAATTCTTCTTTTCGAATCTAAACGATCGGAAGCTTCAATACAAAGCAATGTTTCTATAGACGCGACAATAGCGATTGTTGCGCCAACAATCCATACTTTCGGATTCAGGAAACCCTGAAGCTCAGGAAAAACGATCATGTTTTTAAAATCTGCCACACTTTGGGGAACCGGAAGAGAAACCAAATGTTCAGCACCAATCGCAAGATTACTGCCGGTAACCGTGAAAATATAATTCAGCAGAATTCCTGTGCCTACAGCAACCAAAGCTCCGGGAATCATTTTCAGTTTTTTCAGCGCCGGAATTTTATCCCACGCCAGAAGAATTCCTATGGAAACCAGGGTTACAATTACAGCACCCGGATGAACTCCGGCTAAAAGTTCAGAAAAATAATTCGGATTAAATCCATTGGCAAAAAGGGTCTCATTGCCTTCAAAATCTTTATCGTATCCCAATGCATGGGGAATCTGTGTTAAAATAATAATGATCCCGATACCCGCCAGCATTCCTTCGATTACGTTAGTTGGGAAGTAATTTGAAATACTTCCGGCGCGGATAAATCCTAAAATAAGCTGAAGAATTCCGGCAATAATTCCTGCACAAAGAAAGAGTTCAAATGCACCCAAATCCGTAATTGCGGTGAGTACAATCGCCGTTAATCCCGCAGCCGGGCCGGAAACTGAAATGTTGGAATTGCTGAGTGAACCTACAACCAAACCACCGATGATTCCCGCAATAATTCCTGAAAGTGGTGGTGCTCCGGATGCAAGTGCAATCCCCAGACATAATGGGAGTGCAACCAAAAATACGACGAGCCCTGAAGGAAAATTTTCTCTTATTCCTGCGTATATTGAAAGTGTTTTTTTCATTTTTTTGAAAGTTTTGCTGTTGGTTTTGCGCACATTTCTGCACTCGGTTTCGCATCTGAAACCAACTGTACTTGTGAACGTAGCTACAGCGTATAGAATTTAATTTTTTTAGACAGTACAGCTTGCCACACTTATAAAAAGCACGGTATATCCACTGTAAATTTTAAAAAATTAAGCTTCCGGAGGCGGAGAAAATATCGTAAGAAAAGGAGAAAGATGAACGGAATCATCTGCACAGATAAAGGATCTGTTCGATCGGTCTGTTTCGAAAAACTTCAGGAAATCATGTACATTAAGAGTTCCCGGAATGGTTTTTTCGTTGATAACTAAGGGGGAATGTTGGGTTTCTTCTTCGGAAATCACCATGTTGGTTGCCGGTAAATCCCAATCGAAAAACGTGGCAATACTAGGTAAGGCCATGAAATTCAAAAATACCGTCAATGTTATGATGCTCCAAAGTTTCATATAAATCAGAGAAGGTTTTTATTCTTCTTTCTACTCATCACCCATTCAGAGTTGGTTAAATTGTATATTTTCTGAATGTCTTTCAGGATACTTTCAAAATCAATTTCCAGATCGATGATTTTTCCAGTTTTCAAATCGAAGACCCAACCGTGAACGATCGGATATTCGTCTATCAAATATTGTTCCTGTACTACGGCCATTTTGATCACGTTGATGCACTGTTCCTGCACGTTCAGTTCTACAAGGCGGTCGTAACGTTTGTGCTCGTCGGTAATCGCATCCAGTTCTGTCTGGTGCAGCCTGTACACATCGCGGATATTTCGCAGCCAGGGATTCATCAGTCCCAGATCCTGCGCCGTCATCGCTGCTTTTACACCGCCACAACCGTAATGTCCGCACACAATAATATGTTTTACCTTTAAATGTTCCACTGCGTACTGAATCACCGCGGTAGCACTCATATCTAAGGTGTTTACCAAGTTGGCTACGTTTCGGGTTACAAATACTTCGCCAGGTTTTAAACCCATCATTTCTTCTGCTGAAACTCTGCTGTCGGAACAACCGATGTACAGATATTCAGGAGTTTGTGAGGCTGAAAGGATTTTGAAAAAATCTGGATTTTCGGCCAATTTAGATTCCACCCACTTTTTATTATTTTCGAAAATAACTTCATACGATTTTTTCATAGCTTAATTTTTGTGAGATTATACTATTTTGTAGTTGTTATTTGCAAAAGCAATAGATGGAATCAATTATTTTGCAAATGTAAAGTATAGAAATTTAAATCCCGAATATTTAACAGATTTTAATATTAAATTTTATTATTAATGTAGCCCAATGTCGCATTGGTATTGCTACTGATAGTTGCGGGATTGCCAATGACCACAGAATTTGCAGGAACATCGAAATTCACATAAGCGTTCGGTGCAATCAGAACATTGTTGCCAATTGATATTTTTCCAACCAACACCGCGTTCGGACCGATCCACACTTCATCACCAATCACGGGAACGCCTTCATTTTTGCCGCGGTTGGCCTGTGCGATGGTTACGCCTTGTGCAATGTTGCAGTTCCGGCCGATTTTAGCTTTGGGATTAATAACGAGCGCGCCCCAGTGCCCCAAATAAAAACCTTCGCCAATCTCGGTTTCAGGATAGATTTGAAAGCCGTATTTTATTTGATGATGCCGCAAAACAAGCCTCCAGAATGCTCCCAGAAAAGATTTTTTTCTGTATTGCTGGCATTTTCTCAGAATGTAAATAAAGTGAAGGTTCGGATTGATGCATTTTGCCCAAATCTCCGGAGATGAAAGCATTTTGCCGCTTTCACGGTAAAAATCTTTCTGTATGGTGGTGTAGTTGGACATAACGCAAATTTAAGTGAAAGGTTTTAAAGATCATCAATAATCTTAATGATTGATTGCACTGAATTTTCAAGAGTAAAAGGCATTTTGTAGGTGTTCAGTTCTTGAGCATACGCATTAAAACTTTCAGGTTGGGTGAGTGCTTTTTTCATTCCATCGTAAATTCCCTTTTCGGAATTTTCTACAATAAGTCCTAATTTTCCGTTTTCCAGCATTTCGCTAACTCCCGAAACTTCGGTGGCGATAATTTTCTTTTTTAAAGTAATTGCTTCAAATAAAACCGTCGGAAAGCCTTCATATCTCGAACTTAGAACAAAGAAATCCGCATTGCTGATGTGTGGATAAGGATTATCGGTAAAGCCCGTCATTTCTGCAGTATCAACTACACCAAGATCAGATTTCAGTTTTTTGATGTTTTCAAAATCGTAACCATCGCCTACTATTTTTATGTGGTGATGAAAGCCCTCATCGAGGAGACGTTTATGAACTTTGAGCAGCCGGTCGAACCCCTTCTGCGGAAAAACAGTTCCCACAGAAACGAAGACAGGTTGCCGGTTGCTGGTTTCTGGTTGTTTGTCTCGGCTCTTGACTCTTGGTTCTTGGCTCTTTCTAAGAATTTCCTCTGTATCCAATGGATTATAAATACGGACAATCCGACTCTTTTCATTTTCATTCTTCGCAAGTGATTCAAAATCTTTCTGAATGTGCTCAGAAATCACCATTATTTTATCAAAACCGAAAAACTTTCGGATTTCGTTATCGGTGTAGTTGTGAAATTGCGTTTTCCGTAAATCATTATGAATCCAAACGATTTTTTTTGAGCTTTTTAATGGGGAATTTAATATTTCATCGCGAAATCCGTGGATCGCAGCAAATTCGATATCATATTTTTTGTTTTTTAAAATCGTGGAGTAGAGCAGTTTCGGAAACTTCTTTAAAACAAACTGATACATCACGCGGAAAGTTTTTACCGGAATATCCTGAGGCCTGTTGGTGGTAATCATTTCCCCTTTGTTGAGGTAAAGAACATTAATCCAACCTGGAATTTCAGTCAAATATTTTCCGGAATACAAATTCAGGAGAAGATCGATTTCGTATTTATCGTCCGGAAGGTTTTTAAGAAAAGTCGCCAATACCTTTTCTGCGCCGCCATGACGCAGAGAACCGATTCGGATGAGGATTTTCTTCTTTTCAGTATGGTTTTCCATTCTTTACCCTTTCCTTTGATATTGCTTTGACATTCTTTGGCGCTATTATTTCACCGGTTTGTAAACATGAGGAAGATATTGCCTGATGTAACTTTCAAGCTGTGCGCGGTTAGACTCAAGCTCCCGGGGATAATCCGTGTTGTTTTTTAAAGCTTTGTGACCGTATTCATCTATGGTACAGATCAATTTAGCCGGCACGCCTGCAAAAACGGAATTGGCGGGCATGGATGAATTTAGAACCGAGCCTGCGCCTAAAATACAGTTGTCGCCTATTTCTACTCCCGGGAGGATGGTACAGTTATTTCCAATAAAGCAATTTCTGCCGATTTTTATTCTGCCGAAATTTCTGGCATCCTGATATTTTTCCATCGAGCGAATTACGTACATTGCCCCATCATGATTAATAAAAGTGCAGTTTGCGGTGATTTTTGTACGGTCGCCGATTTCTATTAAAAATGGTTCTGAACCAAATTTAGGAGCTTCAATAAAAATTACGTCTTTGCCCACCTTTAAGCCCCGGGATTTACATATTTCGATATAGGCTTTGTCCCGGAACCGGCGGATAAGATCTTCGGTTTTCAGAATGACTCTGTAAAGGAAATTCATTATTTCGTTTTTACTAAATTAAGAATGATTTCTTCAACTTTATTAAAAATCTTTCGGTTATCGAACTGTTCTTCTATATTAATGAGGTTGTGTTTCAAGTTTTGAACAAAGGTTTCGTCGTTTAAGAATTTCTTCATCGCCTCATAGATTTCTGAGGTTTCGTAACGGATCAGGTGGCCGGTTTTGCCGTCCTCAATCATAAGCTCAACATCGCCAACCCTTGTTGCTATAATAGGTTTCTGCAAAATAAGTGCTTCAGAAATTACCAGAGGCCAAGCTTCAGATTCGGAAGGCAAAATGAAGAAATCTGCATTTTTAATGTATGGGTACGGATTCATTTTGTTGCCGGCGAGAATAAAAGTTTCTTCAACGCCAAGCTTTTTCTGCTGAGCCAAGAGGTTCTGAAGCTCTTCTCCGTCGCCAATAATTACTACCGAATGTCCGAAGCCTTCTTTTAAAAGCTTGTGATGCGCGTCCATCAGTTTATGGTAGCCTTTTCTGGTGTGAAGCCTGCCCACGGAAACAAAAACCGGTCTGTTTTTAAAATCGGGAATTTTTTCTTCACTCTTTTTCCTTATTTCGTCGACAGGAACAGCGTTGATTATCACGCTTTCCGGCGGATATTGGAGGTTGGGATAAGTGCGGTGCATAATCTGCATGATTTTTTCTGAGCAGTACACCATGTGATCGAACTGAGGAAAATGTCTGAGAATTTTGGGAACGAGTGGCTGAAGTTTTGGCAAATCAATCTCAGAGTGGAACCACCCGATTTTTTTAGAATTTTTATTGCTGGATTGTAAAACCGACTCAAAATCATTATAAGTCATGGCGATTTCGATATCGTATTGGTCTTTTAGGATTTCGTGGTGGATCTTTTCAGGGTTTTTTCTGAATTTCCTGAGCTTGAATTTTCTCTGTAACAGCTGAACTTTTTGCAGAAATGTATTCGATGAGAGGTCTTCTTTACCTTTTGCCAGAAAAACTTTCTTTACATGCGGCGGAAATTCGTTTCGAAGTTCCCCCTGATTGAGATTCAGCAAAACAGTCATTTCAAATTTTTCAGGATCCAGATTATTCAGAATACTGAGCATCACTTTTTCAACTCCACCCATTTCCATGGAACGGTGGCGAAAGAGGATCTTGATTTTCGGTGAAACGGAATTTTTATTTCGCATATTTTTTTCTGATCCATAAATTTAAAGGCTCCTCGATATATTTAAACATCAGTATCGATAAACCGGTGATGAGCATGAAGATGACCGCGACATTTTCCGCAATATAGTCATAAATGAGCACAGGAATAAAGCCTTTATGAATAAGATAAAAGACATAAGAACTTTTTCCCAGCAAAACCATGGTGTCTGTTGACAAAAAACGGCTTACAATGGTGCGTTCGTGGATGAGTCCCCATAATAAAGGTGCGATCCCAAACACGGATAAAGTGATTACCATCAAGGCTCGGATAAGATCAGAACTGCCGTAACCGAAAGGATTTAGGAAAAGGTAGAGCAGTATAAAACCAATCCCAAAGTAGGTCACCCAACTCGTGTCAAATTTTATTTTTGTATGTTTTTTAATGAGTAAAGCGAGTCCCATACCAGCGAAAAACTCAAAAATAAACACCGCAATATTATTCTGCATAAAACCCCATGGATTTGGTGTTAAACCGGCCAAATACTTCAGGGTTACCCCAAAAATAAAGATAAGAAACGGCAAAATATAAAACCACTTCCGGTTTTTTTTAATTAAAATGAAAAAGAACGGGGCGCTGAAGTAAAAGAGCTCTTCAAGGGTTAAAGTCCAACCCTGCGAAATCCCCGCCGTGAAAAAATACTGCCTGAAAAGTGCTTTGGTCATGGTGAAGCTCAAAACTGCTTCCACTGTTTTTTCGCTACTCCAGAACTGATTTCTGATTAAAAAATCTACAAAAACACCAATTGTAATCAGGAAATACATTGGATAAATCCTTGAAAACCTGTTAACTGCATATTTTTTGAATTGCAGCGGAGTCTGATCATAATACCGGTAGGTAATTAGAAATCCGCTGAGGACAAAAAACATGTCGACACCGATATGCCATTCTCTGATAAAATTTTTAAGCAAATCCGGAGCTGCAGGATTGTTGTAAGGAAAAAAATGAAGCACAAAAATCATCCATGCGGCAATGGCGCGAAACCCTGAGAGTGCAGGCATTATCCCTTGAGTATTGCTGTTGGTTTGTTTCATGAAAATTTCTGAAAAAACATTTTAAGTTTTTTTATCAAACGGAAAGGAATTTTGTTTTGGTAATTCAGTAAATCAAAAATTTCCTGCGCATTGTGGTAGGTTTCGGGAACTTTTTTACCATGAATGGTTTTTAAACCCCTTCTCTGCATGCTGTCCAAAATTACTTTCCCCCAGTATTCGTAAGATTTTTTCTTATTGTCGTTCTGCGAAATACCTCTGGAATGGGTGCGGTACAGGTAATTGATTTCATTGATGAATTTAAAATTACCTCTTTCATACATTTTCAAATAGAGATCCTGATCTTCGGAGATTCTTAATTCGGGATTCATCTTTTCGGTCTGTAAATAAATATTTCTCCTGAAACATACGAAATGATTAACTACAATAGGGCAGTTAAAGAAATAAGGATCTCCGTTTACAATCTGTTTGGTAGATTTTGAAGGCTGCAACGGCTGAAGATCTTTATCGCATTTCATTAACCTGGAATACGTGAGCACCGTTTTCGGATTATTTCTGAACACTGCGACCGCATTTTCGATGGCTTTTGGCAGAATTGCATCGTCGGGATCCACGAAACCACAGATATCGCCTGTTGTCAGTTCGATGAGTTTTGCTTTGATGACGCCCACGCCTTCATTCTGCGGATGTTCATAAATCCGGAACCGGTCATCTTCACCAATCATTTCGCGGATAATTTGTAGGGAATCGTCGGTGGACTTATCATCAAGGATAATCACTTCCCAATCGGTATACGTCTGTGAGAGGATGGATTGGTAGCAGTCGCGGAAGAATTTTCCGTTGTTAAAATTGGCGACAAGGACAGAAAATTTCATTATTTTCATGGTATTAAATGAGCAGCAGCATCAAACTCTCTATTACAAATATAATCGGTTTTCCCGATGTTTAGGAATTTTACTTATTTTTGTTGAATAAACATCACAAGTGGGCGAATTAAAACGAGTTACAAAGACTTTGGTGGGCTATCTCCAGCGCCCCGATCTGTACCCGGAACTGGGCAGAAAAATCATCAAAAATATTTTCAAACGGAACAGTGCTTTCAGAGGGAAAGAAAAAACCAATGTGTGGGCAACTCAGCGTGCCGTGAGCCAGGAACAAGCTATTCAAAAACTTTTTGGCAAGACAGCAGTGCCTTTTGCAGAACAATTCCGGACGGTTTATGACGAATCAGTGAGAAGACAAGAGGAATGCCCTGTGAAAATGGGTGGCGCCGGTGCCCTTGAACTGATTTATGAAGCCTGTGAATTTACTGATGCGAAATCTGTAGTGGAAACCGGTGTAGCTTACGGTTGGTCTTCATTGGCTGCTCTGCTGTCTTTGGAAAAAAGAGGAGGAACACTTTACAGTTCAGATATGCCCTATCTGGGACAGAACGGTGATCAATATGTGGGTTATGTTGTTCCGGAAAAATTGAAGAAAAGCTGGAAACTTTTCCGTCATGCCGACCGAGAGTCTTTACCGAGAATCTTCGGTGAAACACAGGAAATTGATGTGGTGCATTATGATTCCGATAAAGCCTATGATGGCATGATGTGGGCTTACAGTCAGCTTTATCCGCGATTAAGGAAAGGCGGTGTATTCATCAGCGACGACATCAATAACAACTCTGCCTTTCAGGATTTTTGTGAGAAAAACGGGATTGAGCCGACGGTGGTGGATTTTGAAGGGAAGTTTGTGGGTGTTTTTGTGAAGAACTAGAACTCAGAACAGTTCTTTCCGAAAATTAATATTATACAGTCCACTTCTAATACTCCTGAAATCTTTTACCAGATATTTCAAAACCATCCCCCATTTTTTTAGGAACGGCGCATTCGCAATTTCAAAACTTCTGTGAATTCTTTTGATGTGCAGCAGTTGTTCCTTAGGCATTTTAGGTTCATTTTGTGCCCAGTTTTTCAGATGTTTCCAAAGCAAAACTCTTGTTGACGCCGGTTTTACTTTTCCGGAATCAACTTGGGAAATCCGGTTGCTTTCGTGCACGCCCCGAACGGCGACAGGTTCGTCCAAAATCCCCGGATAAAGTTTGGTATAAAAGGCAAGCCGCATCAGAAAATCTGTGTCCTGGTGAAGTTTCAAATCGGTTTTCATCAACGCGTCCATTTTGTCTAATGCAGATTTTCTGATCGTTAAAGCATCGATGCTGAACAATCCGAAACTTCCACGCATACCGATGAGCCCGGGAAAAACGTCTTTGGCCGGATGGTTTTTGTAAACCGTCGTCAATCTATCTTGGTAAATATTGAAATATTGTTCTTTCGCCTTCTCGGACCAATAATGAACTCCGATTGCACCATACACACCTTCTACCTCAGGGTTTTTGAAAAGTTCTCTTTCTGCATCAAAACGGTTCGGCAGGTAAAAATCGTCGGCATCCAGAAATGCGATGTAGTCGCCAGATGCCGCTTTTATTCCAAGGTTCCGGGAGGCTCCCGCTCCGTGATTTCCTTTATCTGGATGCTGAAAAAGTTTTACCCTTTCGTGCTTTTCGGCCAAAGTTTTACAAACTTTCAAAGCGTTGTCTGGGGATTTATCTTCTACCAAAATCACTTCAAAAACCTCATCAAACTGCAGCGCAGATTCTACCGCATTGGTGACGTATTTTTCAGCATTGTAAACGGGAATGATAACAGAGATTTTCATGCGGAAACGTGCGAATATAGTTAATTGATATAATTTACCTTTTTAGGACAGTGAAACGGTATCTGGTCTTCAGGATTTCCGGTTTAAAGAGAGCATTAAAAAAAAACGGTACATATTTTTTCCAACCTTTTTTCAAAGATAATTGAAAAGATTTTCTTTTCAGCAAAATATGATTTCTAAATTTTCCAGGTAAGTCTTTGTCCTTAGACCATTGAAAAACAGAATCCCACAGCAGTAACTGTCTTTGGTTGTATAAGTCGGAATACTGTTGGATTTTGGTGATCCGGTTGTCATCATGAACTCCGCGAATGGCAACCGCTTCGGTGATATTTCCAGATTTTAAATGACTGTGATATGCCAGTTTAATGATGAAATCGCTGTCCTGATGAACCCTAAGTTTTTCGTTGAACTTTAGATTATTTTTTCTGATGCTTTTATTCCGGACTGTCAATCCGTTGAGGTGGAAAAAAGTACCGAAATCGTTTTTCAATCCCAATAATCCAAAAAAAACATCTTTTCCCTCCGCGTGTTTTTTGACGGTTGTCAATTCGATATTTTTGAATTTTTCCCGAAATTCCGCCTTTCCTTTTTCGGAATAGAATTCCGTTCCGATCGCATTGAAAACCCCATCGATTTTTTCGTTCTTAAAAATTTCCTTTTCCGCTTCGAAACGGTTCGGAAGATAATAATCATCGGCATCCAAGAAAGCAATAAACTCTTGAGTTGCTTTTTCCAATCCCAAATTTCGGGTTGCCCCCGCTCCATGATTTCCATGATCAGGATGTTGAAAAAGTTTTACTTTGGGATATTCGGTTTGCAAAGTTCTGCACAACGCTAAGGAATTATCTATTGAAGCATCCTCAACCAAAAGAATTTCCTTCACCTCATCTAAATTCACAGCAGATTCCACCGCTTTGCGCAGGAAAGTGGAGGCGTTGTAAACAGGGATGATGACGGAAATATCCAAGATAGAATACGGATTTAGTGAATTAGTTGTTTCGTGTGATCTGCCCACAATGCCAATTGCAGGAGGTTCCAATGTTTTTTATCTCTGTTCAAATATTTTTGTGCAGTAGAAAAGTGTATGAAATCGAACACTTTCGACGATCTGTTTTTCAATAAATCATCCGACAGTTCCATCAAATTTTTTTCCTCGAACCATTTTTCTACCGAAGAACCAAATCCCTGTTTGTGTCGGTTTCTGATGGTTTCCGTCCAATAATTTCCCATTGCTTCTCGAAGGATGATTTTGTCGTTTTCGGAATCTAATTTTAGATTTTCCGGAAGTTGGATACAGAACTCTGCGAAATCTTTATCCAAAAAAGGAGTACGAACTTCCAGTGAATTTGCCATCGCCATTCGGTCGGATTTCACAAGCATATTTCCGGGCACATATTTTTCTAAATCCGTACGCATAATATCGTTCAACGAATCTGGATTTGCCTTGAAACTATACTGTTGATCATATTTTGCATTTATTCCCAATTCTGCGATTTCTTTAGAACTGAAAAAATTTCTCACGCTATTTTGATGGAAATCGAGGATGTTTTTATGTTTAATATTTTCTTTGGTTAAGTAGGAGGTTTCCCGAAATTTTCCGAACTGTTTTAATCCAAATTTATAAAAAATATTGTTGTAACTGAAATGATTTTTCAGTTGATTTTCAACACGGTAGAAACTGTAACCACCGAAAAGTTCATCTCCCACATCTCCTGCCAAAACCACTTTCAAGTGTCTTGCAGCTGCTTCGCAAATTTTAAATTGCGGAACGTAGCTCATATCTGCAAACGGTTCATCAAAAAAAGGAGAAACTTTCAATAGTTCTGTCACGATATTTCCACGGTTTTCATAAATTTCAATATGATTAGTTTTGTATTTCATGGCAATTTCATCGGCAAATTTCAACTCGCTGTCTCCACCGGAGTATCCAAAACTGATGGTGGTTTGTTTGTCTTTAAATTCATTCACCATCGCGACAATTGTGGAAGAATCTAAGCCGCCGCTTAAGAAACTTCCTACCTCAACATCGGCTACAAGTTGTTTCTGGACTGCGTTTTTCAGCAAAGATGTAAATTCTTCCTTTGCATCGGAAAGCGAAATCCCCAAATCATTTTTTGGGATTTCGTAATATCTTTCAACTGAAATATTTCCATTTGAATAAATAAGAAAATGTGCAGGGGGAAGTGTAAAAATATTAGAATAAATACTTTGATAAGTACTCACGTAACCATATTGTAAAAAATGGTAAATTGCTTCGTTATTGATTTTAGGCTCTATAAGTCCACTCGCTAAAATGGCTTGGATTTCTGAGGCGAAAATAAATTCACCATTTTTTCCGATGGCGTAGTAAAACGGTTTTTCGCCAAAGCGGTCGCGTGCGCAAAAGAGCTGTTGTTTTTCTTCGTCCCAAATCGCAAAAGCAAACATTCCGGGAAGTTTTTCCAAAAGCTTTTTGCCTTTTTTCTGATACATGGCGAGAATTAATTCGGTGTCCGAGCTGCCACGGTATGGATAGTCTGCGAAATCTTTTTTGATTTCCTGATAACCATAAATTTCACCATTGAAGACAATACATTCGTTCGCGGTATTGGAAAACATAGGCTGCTTTCCAGTTTCGGAAAGATCCACAATCGAGAGTCTGCGATGCCCGAGCGCAGCATTTTCAAAAAACTCCTGATGTTCAGCATCCGGTCCTCGGTGCGCAATGGCACGGGTCATTTTCTGAATTTCTTCAGTATAGTTTTTGGCGTTGGGGGTGATGATTCCGGCGATTCCGCACATGGTTATATTGCTTTTGGTCTTAAAATTAAATTGTCAGTTTGGTACAATTCCGGATCATCTTCTGTAAATGTTTTGTTTAATACGCGAGAGAAAATTTCGTAGTTGTTATTAAGAAAGAAGTTCAACAATAGTTCTGGGGTATAAGTACCTTCTCTCCGAATACAATTTGGTGAGAACTCAAGGAAAATGGTCGGTCTGTTTTTTAAGAAAATTTCCTTGTTCCCTAAAATGACCACCGCTTCAAATCCTTCCACATCAATTTTCACCACATGAAACTCCTGATTTTTTGGCAATGTGCTAGCAAGCGTATTAATTTTTACCAGAATTTCCGGGTTGTTTTCCCTGTTTTTGAGAAAGGAACTGGCGCCACTGTTTCCAATATGAAAATATATTTTTCTGTTTTCTTCGCGCGCTCCTATAGCGGTGTTTTGTAAAACGATATTATTATAACCGTTGGCTTTGATGCCATTCAAAAATTCCGTATAAATCAGCGGAATCGGCTCATAAGCGAAGATTTGTTTACAGTATGGAGCTAAAAGTAGGCTGTGCTGACCAATATTGCTGCCGATATCCAGAAATGTTTTTTCACTGGAAAGTTCGCTGCGGATATCATCAATAATTTCCTTTTCGTAAATACCATTTTCAAAAATATAATTATCAACAAATCCGAACTTTTTGTTGAGGAAAATCTTAGTTTTCTTTCCATTATAATTTATAGTGTACAACAACCTGTTATCCAGAAATGTTTTATTCTGTTTTCGTTTAATAAAATTGATTATGCCTTCCTGAAAGATGACTGAATTGATTGACTTTATGATCCTCATTTGTGCTTTTTTTACATAAAGACATTTTTAAACTTCTCCATCACTGGTTTTGGCAGAAACTTTTCGTAAGATTCCCGAGCAGAACGGGAAAGATCAGTATCCATAATAATTTGTTTCAGCTCGATGGAATTCTTATAAAGGTAGGCACTATTTCCCAATTCCATAAGATGAGCCTTCTCAGGAGAATCAGCAAAAGTGATAACGGGTTTATTTTTAAGTGCAAATTCCGCAACGGTAATTCCGAATGTTTCTCCACGCTCCCTTGCATGAAGAAGTGCGTCGCAAGTATTAATGAATTTAAGTTTGTACAGCACATCGGAACTTGGTGGTAAAAATATCATATTTTCCGCTTTCGGTTTCCACCATCTGTTTTTTGCGAATGAATCTACTCCCATGAACAGGAAATAAATGTCTTTGTATTTCCGCGCAATTTCTTCTGATGTTTTTTGCGCAAACGTTATATTGAAACTCTGTGCACCACCATAGTAACCAAATACCCTTGCGTTTCCAGGGATGCCCAGCTGTTTTTTTAAGTCTTCAGTGGTGTCTTCGGTAAAATTAATCATGTGGGGGACAAAGGGATATTTTCCCTGCGTCATTTCATCAGCAAGCCATTCTGAAACGTATGCATAAACATCACCGTGTGGCTCATAATACTTGAATACGGCATGCACGGCAGTTTTACATTCTTTGCTGAAAACGCCGTCGTTGTTTCCGTTCTTGATGGCATACATCAAATCGATGCTGTTCCTGCTGATGAACTGATCTACTTCCGAAAAATCATCATAGGCCAATACCTGGAATCGGTTTTTGAATTTTTCAATACCTAGCGCATGATTGGTTTTGCAGTTCCTGTCATAGGTGATCACCGACTCATTGCCGAGAAATTCCTCATTGAAATGTGCATAATCGTACATCGCGATTGATGTCCCGCGGTAATTAAGTTCGTTTTCGTGGAAGAGTATTTTCATTGCTGGAGACGATTTTTAAAATTCCTTATCAGTTTTTGCAGTATGTTTTCTTTGGGATGCTTTTTCAAATCATTGTGCATAAACAGACCTTCACCCTGGGCAATTTTAAAATTCTGATTTACCCACCATTCTGCAATATCCCTTTCGAAATGTTCCGACTTTTCAGCAATTTCCTGAATATTTTTTTTGAAGAAACTTTTCTTTAAGAGAAAAGGATTGTTGGTCCAGTTTGCCCATCTGCTGTTGGTAACAAAAAACCCACCTTCTTTCTGAATTTTATCAGGAAAAGCTTCAGCCGGATCGAGCCAGTACAGAGATTCTAACAAATGTGGAGCATTCACTTTATGCCATGTATCGTAATAATCCAGTTCTTTTCCTTTATGTTTCATCGAGTGAACCGGATAACCCGGGTTACTTCTGCTGCGGTAGCGCACGATATCAAAACCATTTTCCAGCATATTCAGTCCTTCCTGAAGTTGTGAAAAGACGGTTTTTTGATTTTTAATGAGTTCCCAGTCGTGTTCGAGGAAAAGGACAGTTTCATGTTTGGCATTTTTGATCAGTTTCGAGATTCCTTTTCCGATTCCGATATTTTCGTTTAATCCGATATAGTTAATGCCAAATTTTTTGGCCAGTTTTTTATCTTCAGTACTTACCTCCTGAAAAAGAATGGTGATATCTTCTGACAGGTCCAACAGTCCGTTTTTGCGGTAGGATGCCAGCGTGTTTTTCAGCGTTTTACCGCTGTTCCAGGAAAGAATGCCGATGCTGACAGGGAAATTATTCATCTTTCGGGATTACTTTTTAATTTTCTCAATATTTTATTGTGAGCCAGTCTCATATTACGCTTTGTATTATGGATGAAGGTGGAAATAGATGAAATTGTGAATTCAAGAGGTGCAGTCATTCCGAATGAAGCATAATCGAAACCGTACAGGCGTTTGTTGTCAGCCCGAATATTATTCACCATGTTAAATGGATGAACAAACTGAATAAATAAGGCTTCGCGGTCAAAAAAAGAATACTCGTTATATATCCTGTACTTACTGTGATACGGTTCTTTGATCACTGAGCCGGCCTCGTTAATCTCTTCAACTAAAGAAACGAAAGGGCTCGCCGCCATATTTACCGAGAAGACCTTTGCATTTTTTCCGTTCATTTCAAGCTGTATTCCGGTTCGCACATCTATTACCAAATCATGAACAGGTTTAAAATACTGCTGCACTGTTTGGGTAAATTTTTTGTGCAATAAATCATCATTGTCAATATCGGAGGTGATAACAAATTGAAACTGTTCTTTTTTTGTTTTTATAAAATTTATTATCCAAGGTTGCATCTGAGCAAATTCATTGATAAAAACAGGAATTAATTTGGGATATTCTTTTTGAGTAATAGTTATGACTTTTTTATACTTTGGATCTGTATTCACATCAAAGAAAACTAACCAGACAAAATCCTGGTTAATCTGATTCTTAAAAGATGGCAATGTAAATTTACGAAAAACTTCAAACCGGTGTTCATGCCATTCCTCAGAAAGCGGAGCTTTCCCATCGCGGGTTATGTTCCAGCTTTGCGTTGGAACATTGAATCGGGTAGTGATGATGTGGAGGAATGGTTTCATTTGAAGAAGCTGACTATTTTGCTGTAAATACGGTAAGGAAGACTGCTATAAATTTTATCCAGTTTCTGTTCATAAAAATCTTTACGGTTCATTGTTGTTATGTAATCCGTAAATAAATTATCGTACAAATTTTTATGTTTCATGTACACGTAATCAAATGCTTTTTTTCTCTTTTCTGATTCAGATTTTAATTTCAGCATATTGGAATTACCGTGTTTTCTGTAATTGAAAACGCAATAATCAATTTTAATTTTTTTCTTTTCAGGATATGCTGCAACCAATTGAATCCAGAATTCCCAGTCTTCATAAGCACTGGAAATATTGGAATCGAATCTAATTTTGTCGCCAATATCTTTGCGTCTTACCAAATTTGTGATAAACATTTGATTTTGCTTCAATAGATCAGAAAGAGTAAAGGTGTCGTGTAGGTGAGAATAATTCTGTGAAATGCCGAATATGGCAGCGTCTGAATAAACAAGTAAAGCATCAGAATTATTTTCCAGTATAGCTGTCATTTTTTCTAAGGCCAAAGTGTTTAATGTATCATCACCATCTAAGAATAAAAGATATTCTCCGGAAGCATCTCCTATTCCTTTGTTTCTTGCAGCTGAAACACCGCTGTTTTCCTGGTGAATATATTTAATTCTATTATCAGCAGCTGTCATTTCTTTTACCAGAACGGCGGTTTCGTCTGTAGATCCGTCATCAATGATAAGGCATTCCCAATCCGTGTAGCTTTGTGTAGTAACAGATTGTATACATTCCTGGATGTACATCGCGTTATTGTATGTCGGAATTATTACTGAAACCATATATTATAATTGACCAAATTTTTTTGAATTTTTATAAGCTGTGATATTTTTCACAAAGACCACGAAATTATTTGTGATAATTTTTATGAGCGTCCGTGGTCGAAAAATAAACTTTGTGACAATATTGGCGCTTACCAGTTTTTTGCTTGCTCTCATTTCTTTCAGGTACCCAGTTATCAAATCCAGTATAAACTTAATATCAAGATCTTGTAAATGATCTTTCAAAATTATTTCGTAAAATTTAATCTTTGCCGATCTTTTCTCTTTTTCGTTGTCGTTACGTCCGGAAATACTTAAATCTGTGACCCTAACTGATACCAAAGAGTTTTGTAAAAAAAAGATAGGCCTTTTTTTTGAGAATTCATAAATAGCTAAATAATCGGTGCCCCAAGCTAAAGGAATATTTCTAAATCCAACTTTCAGGTATTCGGCATATTTAAAAATATTCTCTGATAGTGATGCAGATATCCTACGTTGAGTAATATTCTGAAAAAAAGTCGCTGCATTACTGTTTCTATCTTGGAAAGTAAAATCTTTTATAATTGTACCATTCTTATTAATATGAATATGTGGGCTTCGGATTACAGATGAACCATCATTAATTACAGTATCTAAATTTTCATAAAATGTTTCTACAAAATTCTCACTAATCATGTCATCATCTCCCAAAATTTGGAACCACTCTTCAGTAACATTATCTAAAATACGTTTCCATTGCATCGCCAAGTTCTTGCTGCCTATATTCTCAGAATAGTCGTAATAGTTGTAATTACCGGCAGGAAAGTATTTATTAATCAAAGATTTTGGATTATCAGGACTTGCATCATTGCCAATATACAGCGTAAATCTTTTGTCTGTTTGGGCGAAAACAGATTTAAGCGTTTCTTCAAAGAACGAGATTTTGTAATAAGGAATAACAATGGCAAGTTTGTTCATTACTAAAAATAATAATACTAAATTTCTTGGGAAGCAGTTAATTTTATGACAGTTTGAATGACTATTTACTATCACTTCTAAAATAAAACATGATATAATAATCAATAATTTAGAGCTTACAGGATTATTTTGATTTATGGCTAGACCGTATTTAGCTGAATTTCTATTTTGAGACTAATGTTTTAAAGTTCTCAAAAGTTACCAGATTCAAACTTTCTTTTCGATATTTCTCCATTACATAATATTCAAAATATGGATTGTGAACGTTTGTTGAGGGGCCCAAATTTATTTTTTTTGAGATAATACCTACGCCCCAGTCGGTATCAATGCAACAACTGTATATATCTGTACGTTTTCTGGTGTTGAAAAAAGCCTTCCACGTTGTTCCATTCCAGTAACCCCCGGATGGAGACAGTCGATAATAGTAATTTTCAGCAGCGTGAAACTCCGTTGGAGGGTTGCAGTCGTGCATTACAATGAAACCATCTTCTTTCAGGTAATTTAGAGAATTGGTAATGTCTTTCTCGACCTGATCGGCTAGGTGTAATCCGTCGATGAAAACAACATCAAACTTAATTTCCGGGTTTAATATATTACCGCTCTTCAGTTTTTCAAAAAATTCATCACTAGTTAGTTTAAAATCAACATTATTTTCTTCATTTTCATAACCAGGATCCACACTGTACTTTATGGAAGCATTGATTTTGTCAAAATTATCTGCAGGATTGCGTACACCAATTTCAAGATAAGTTGTTTTTCTGTCTAATTTTTCAAGGATGAAATTAATGACCTCAAATCTTAACGGCTCTTTTTTAACCTCTTTAGCACTTTTTTCTAAAGTGATCCGATGATATTTGTCGTTCAGGTAAAGCTCAGCCAATTCAAGCTTTTTCAAATCGCTTTTATTAATGACAAGTTGATTGTCTTTTAAAAATTTTATTCTCATAATCTTATCTCCATTCAAATTTACCGAAAACCACGCCGTGATGGTAACCGCCGTGGATTGTGAATGATGATCCTGTATCTACGACATCAAAATGACATATGTTTTCTACAGAATCATATCTAAATAATTGAGGTATGTGTATAAATGATGTTATATTATAGGATCCCGAAGAGAGGAATTTAGGTTCAATGACAAGCTGATAGTTGTTTTTATTTATTTCCAAAGGGGTTTCAGCAGAAAAGACTCTTGTTTGTAACGCATCCTGTATGGTGACAAATATGTTCGCCTTTTGGATTTTTTTTAAATTATCAATTTCAAATTCGATGATAATTTCATCGTCATAATTAAATGATGTTTCCTGATTATGATTCTTGTCAAATACAGTTATTTTTTTAAACGAAATTTCCTCATTTCTTTGTTCTTTAGCAACAAATACTGCACTTCCTTTTTGCGAATTTTTTAAATAAGAATCTGTAATTAATTTGATATTTCCATGTTGTAGAATCTCTCCGTCCTTAAGGTAGATACCTGATTGACAAAGTTGTGAAACTGCTGCCATATTATGACTCACAAAGAAAACCGTCCTTCCTTCGCCCTTACTTACATCACCCATTTTGCCGAGGCATTTTTTCTGGAATTCGGCATCGCCTACCGCTAAAACTTCATCCACAATCAGGATTTCGGATTCCAAATGTGCGGCAACTGCAAAAGCCAGACGGACGTACATTCCGGAAGAATAACGTTTCACAGGCGTATCAATATATCTTTCAACGCCAGAAAAGTCTACGATTTCATCAAATTTTCGGGTAATTTCTTTTCTGGTCATCCCAAGGATTGCGCCGTTCAAATAGATGTTTTCGCGGCCCGTCATTTCGGGGTGGAAGCCGGTTCCCACTTCTAAAAGCGAGGCAATACGGCCGTTGGTGTAAATTTTTCCGGTGGTGGGTTTGGTGACTTTACTTAATAATTTCAGCAGCGTGGATTTTCCCGCACCGTTTCTGCCGATAATTCCTACCGCGTCGCCCTGTTCAATCTCAAAATTGATGTCGCGCAGGGACCATACATATTCACTTTCACCTTTGGAGGTTCGGTCATTGGATTCTCCAATTTTCAGGTATGGATCTTCCTTGCCGCGGATCTGCGCCCAGAAACGGTTCAGGTCGTGCGAGAGCGTGCCGGTTCCTACCTGGCCCAGGCGGTATTGTTTTGATATATTTTCTGCTTTTAATGCGAGCATCTTTTGGCTGAGGTTTAGGGTAAGGATTAAACAGTGTCCATGAAACTTTTTTCCACTTTGTTAAACACGACAGTTCCTATGGCCAACAATGCAAAGATAATTACGGAACTGGTGAGGAGCATTACGGGTGAGAAATCTCCGGAACCCAGCCAGCCGTATTTAAAACATTCGAAAATTCCTGTGAGTGGATTATACATGGCGATTTTTTTCCAGATGCCTGAAAGTGACGAAAGCGGATAAATTACCGGTGTGGCATACATAAAAAGGCTCACCCCAAATCCGAGAAGCATCTGCAGGTCGCGGTATTTTGTAGTGAGCGACGAAATAATCATTCCTGCGCCCATTGCAAATGCAGCCATCAATATTATTAATAAGGGTGTTGCAAGTAACCATACATTTGGAGTGATATCACCTTTGTTCAAATAATAGAGCCAGACCAGAAGGAAAAGTAAAAACTGTACTCCAAACCGCATTAGATTGGAAATTACAATCGTGATCGGCATTACAAGCCGCGGGAAATATACTTTCCCAAAAATTGCAGCATTCGCTGTGAAAACACTGGAGGCGCTGGTTAAGGAAGTAGAGAAGTAATTCCAAAGTGTCACCCCGGAAAGATAAAAGAGAATCTGCGGCAAACCGTCTGTTGAAAGACCTGCAATCTTACCGAAAACCACGACAAAAACAATGGTGGTTAAAATGGGATTGATGAAAAACCACACAGGTCCCAGAATCGTCTGTTTGAACGATGAAACGAAATCCCGCTTGACAAACATGTACACCAAATCCCTGTATCGCCAGACTTCGCCGAGTTTCAGGTCGAACATGGAATGGTCAGCTTCAATGGTTTCGGTCCACTGCTGTTTTGGGTCGCTCATTTGTGAAAGAATAAATTTTTATCAAAAATAAGGTAAATTATTGGAATTTTTTGGTATCAGTGCGACTCAGGAAGAGGGATGTAAGAAATAACGGGATATAAAGCCGTGTTTCGTAAAGAATTCCCGCGTAAAAACACATGGCAATATATGGTATAGAAAGAAGATGGAAAACAATGATGTTGTTGAAGGCTTTCTTGTCTTTCGTAAGCATAAGGGGAAGAACAAAAAATACCGCCCAAAACAAAAGTCCCAGAATGTTTTTGGGTTGAGAAAAATTCTGAAAAAGGAGATTTCCGTCATTCGTGGTGAAACTGCCGTTCATCAGCCGCATTCCAAAATAAGTCAGGATGAAAGTGATTCCCAAAACCGCTACAGGAATCAAAGTTTCCTTTTTCAATCCAAATTCCGAGTACAGTAAAGTTCCGGCGAGTGCAAGTGATAATGCAGATGATTCTCTGTTCAACGTAGAAACCGCCATCATCAAAACTAAGATTATCAGATTTGATACTTCGTTTTTTTCCAGATATCTGAGGAGGGACAGGAAAAAAAGGAGGAGGAAAAAGTAACTGGAAATATCGTAGGGAACAATCACAAACTGCGAGAATGCTGTTGCGAAAACAGCTACCGCGATCATCAGCAACTTTTCCGAAGATGTGGCGACGAAATTTTTAGTTTCCGTAATTAAAACCATCATAGCGGAGCTTAAAATCAGAAAAAAAGTGTTGAGGAGAAAGAAGGAAAGATACATTTTCGGTTCTGCATCTGCGTCGAAAAATTTCAGTTTAAAGATTGAATAATCAATATTTAAAGTAGATAAAAATTCATAAATCCAGATTAATAAATATCCGCTTAAAATTCGGTGCTGGTAAATTCCGGAACCGAACTGTTGCTGAAATTCTGCGTAATTTAAAATCTTTGAAGAATAAATACTTCCAAATGACAAATACACAAAACTATTGATCAGGAAAGCCAATAATGTTGCGAAAACGAGTTTGGAAAATAAATTTAGTTTCAATTCAGGTGTTTTTTTAATAGAGAAATACTGTCTTCCGTCGATCGTTGCAAATATAAATAATTTACCGCTTGTTGCCTGATTGGGAATCAGTGATTCTTTAGAGAGTTTGCAGTGTTATCAAAAATTTGTATATTTGCATCGGATTTACGGATAAACATGAAAAGGCCTTCGCAAGAATGCCTTTTTTCGTAACTCAAATGAAAGATATGGAATTTAGAAAGAAGATAGAAGAGCTGCTGGGCAGTTTTCTGGAAGAAAGAGAAGATTTGTTTCTGGTCGATTTGAAATTTTCGGCGGCAGATGATATTACGGTTATTCTTGACGGTGATCAGGGGGTTACCCTGCAGGATTGCCTGGATGCAAGCCGCGCTATCGAATTTAATATGGATCGTGAGGAACACGATTTTTCTCTCCAGGTAATGAGTGCCGGATTAAGCGAACCTTTAACTACGCCGCGACAGTACAGAAAAAATATTGGCCGCGAACTCGATCTTTTAATGACAGATACTACGAAGATTGAAGGTGAGCTTGCAAAAGTTGATGATGATAAAATCACCCTTATTTTAAGATACCGTAAACCTAAAGAGGTAGGAAAAGGAAAAGTAGATGTGGTGGAAGAGAAGGAAATTCCGTACACTGAAATTAAAAAAGCACTGGTAACAATAAAATTTTAATAACAAAAAGATGAAGAAAAGGCTTCGCGCCCTACATTCATTATATATCACTTATACATATGGACGGTTTAGCATTAATTGAAGCATTTGGCGATTTCAAAGAAGAAAAAAGCATCAGCAAGATTGATCTGATGGCGATTATTGAAGACTCGCTCAAAACTTTATTAAGAAAACGATTTGATTCCGATGATCATTTCGATGTTATTGTAAACCCTGATAAAGGGGATTTCCAAATATTTTTAAATAAAACCATCGTTGAAGACGAGATGTCTGAAGATGATGATTTAGAAATCGAGATTTCTGAAGCAAAGAAAATTGACCCTACTTTCGAAGTAGGTGAAGATTTTACCGTTGAAATCCCGATCGAAAAACTGGGAAGAAGAAGTATTCTTACTTTAAAGCAGATTTTATCAACCAAACTTCAGGAGCATAACAATGCCATGCTGTACGAAGAGTTCAAGGATAAGATTGGCGAAATTGTTGTTGGTGAAGTGCACCACATCCGTCACAAACACGTGATTTTAATTGATGACGAGGATAACGAATTCATCCTTCCGAAAGAAAACCAAATTCCTTCTGATTTCTTCAAAAAAGGAGAAAACGTACGTGCGATCGTAGAAAGTGTAGATTTCAAAGGCTCGAAACCACAGATCATTGTTTCAAGAACCGCTCCTAAATTCCTCGAGAAACTGCTTGAACTTGAAATTCCTGAGATTCAGGACGGTACCATCATTCTTAAGAAAGTGGTGAGAATCCCTGGTGAAAAAGCGAAGATCGCGGTAGATGCTTATGATGACAGAATTGATCCGGTAGGAGCATGTGTCGGCGTTAAAGGATCAAGAATTCACGGCGTAGTACGCGAACTTAAAAATGAAAATATTGATGTAATTCAGTGGTCTAAAAACCCTGAAATTATGGTGAAAAGAGCCTTAGGAAACATTACCATCAATAAAATTGAAATTAATCCGGAGAATATGTATGCCATGGTTTACACGCCTGTAGAAGAAATTTCACGGGTAATCGGAAAGCAGGGACAGAACATCAGACTTGCTTCATGGTTAAGCGGATATGAAATTGATGTGTACAGAGAAGCCAGCGAAGACGATGACGTAGAACTGAAAGAATTTGCAGGTACCGAAGAAGGCGATATCGAACAGTGGATTATCGACGAATTCGAGAAAGTAGGTCTTACCACAGCAAAAAGTATATTAGATAAAGATACCGAAGCGCTTCTGAAAATGGTAGACCTCGAAGAAGAAACGATTGAAGAAGTAAAACAGATTTTGAAGGAGGAGTTTGAAGACTAATCCTTGAAAATAGCTAGAGTAATGTTAAAATAATTAACTTTACCAAAAATTAAAACAAAAGTATAAATTATACATGCCCAAAATTAGATTAAACAAAGCGGTAAAGGAATTTAATATTTCGATGACAAGACTGGTAGAATTTCTTCAGTCCAAAGGATTCGAGGTAGAAAGT
Organism: Kaistella yananensis; assembly: GCF_026107505.2. Lineage (NCBI taxonomy): Bacteria > Pseudomonadati > Bacteroidota > Flavobacteriia > Flavobacteriales > Weeksellaceae > Kaistella > Kaistella yananensis. Next base: position 535,396 of record NZ_JAPCHZ010000002.1, read on the forward strand.
AATCCTAACGCTCAATTGGAAGAGTCGGCATATTCTGCATTAGAAGCTGAGTTCGCAAAAGACGGTGAACAGAGAAAAGCTTCTCATGAGGTCGTGATGATTAAAGTTCCGGAAGAAAAACTGGAAATTGAACCGTCAAAACCTGAGGTAATAAGAGCCAAAACAAGCTTGAGACCCGAAACAAAGATTTTGGGTAAAATTGATCTTGATCCAAAAAAACCTGAAGTTCCTGCCGCTAAAGAGCCGGAACCTGAAGTGAAGGAGGAACCGGTTGTTGTGCCTACTCCTGCCACTCCGGAAAAACAGGAGTTCAAAGTGTTGGATAAGATTGACCTTTCGCAGATCGAAGGCAGCAAGCCAAAGTCTTCCAAAAAAGATCAGCCTGTAAAAGAAGAGGAAAAACCTGCAGTGAAAGCTGAAGAAACTCCTGCTCCAAAGGTTGAAACCCCAGCTCCGGCTGCAGAAAAATCTCCGGAAGCTTCAGAAGAAGCCCAGTCGGATAAAATAGAAACCGTTTATCAGAAACTGGAAGGGGTGAAAATTTTAAAGCAAACCGTTGACCTTTCCCAGTTCAATAAACCGAAACCACAGGGAGGAGCCAACAGTGCTGCAGCGAAAAAGAAAAGAAAAAGAATCGAGAAGCCCAATACTCCGGGTACAGGAACACCAGGACAGGTAGGTAGTCAGCAGGGCAACCGTCCGCCGGGTAACCGTGCGCCGGGACAGGGTGGTAACCGTCCGGGTCAGGGAGGTAACCGACCAGGCTATCAAGGTGGAGGAAATGCCGGAAAAGGTGGCAGCCGTAGGGGTGCGCCAACCATGCCGGTGGAGCTTACCGATGAACAGGTTAAGAATCAGATCAAAGAAACTTTAGAAAAACTTACCAATAAAGGCGGTAAGAATAAAGGAGCTAAATACAGAAAAGAGAAAAGAGTTTACAGGCGTGAGCAGGATGAACTACAGCAGGAGATGGATGCTGCCGACAAAACGCTGAAGGTGACGGAATTTATTACCGTAGGTGAACTGGCGAGTCTCATGAACGTGAGCCCGACAGAAGTGATCTCCGCATGTTTCTCCTTAGGAGTGATGGTGACCATGAATCAGCGTTTAGAAGCTGATACTTTATTACTCGTAGCTGACGAATTTGGATATAAGATTGAATTTTCCGATGCGGATCTTGAAGAATCTGCAGTTGAAGAAGATACCGATACCGAGGCAGATCTGTTACCGCGTGCGCCAATTGTTACCGTAATGGGACACGTTGACCACGGTAAGACCTCTTTACTCGATTATATCAGAAAAACGAACGTCATCGCCGGTGAATCCGGAGGAATTACCCAGCACATCGGGGCGTATAATGTTAAGTTAGAAAACGGTCAGCGAATTACCTTCCTTGATACACCGGGTCACGAAGCATTTACCGCCATGAGAGCCAGGGGTGCACAAATTACCGATATCGCAATTATTGTAATTGCAGCGGATGATGATGTGATGCCTCAGACGAAAGAAGCAATTTCCCACGCACAGGCAGCGGGTGTTCCAATGATTATTGCGCTGAACAAAGTTGATAAACCGAACTCAAACCCAGATAATATCCGCCAGCAGCTTTCTGCAATGAATGTTTTGGTAGAAGAATGGGGTGGTAATGTTCAGTGTCAGGAAGTTTCTGCGAAATTCGGTAACAATATGGATGCTTTGCTTGAAAAAGTATTGCTTCAGGCGGAAATGTTGGAATTGAAGGCCAATCCTAACAAAAACGCACAAGGTGTTGTGATCGAGGCATCTTTGGATAAAGGAAGAGGATACATTTCTACCATTCTTGTGCAGACCGGAACTCTTAAAGTAGGAGATTACATTCTTGCAGGGAAAAATCACGGTAAAGTGAAAGCAATGCTTGACGAAAGAGGGAAGCCGATGGAGGCAGCAGGTCCTTCTATTCCGGTAACGGTTCTTGGTCTTGACGGAGCGCCTACAGCAGGTGACAAATTCAGAGTTTTTGAGGATGAAAGAGAAGCGAAAACAATCGCAACCAAACGTGAGCAGTTACAGAGAGAGCAATCGATCCGAACTAAAAAACACCTTACGCTGGATGAACTGGGCAGACGTATTGCTTTAGGAGATTTCAAAGAACTCAACATTATCCTTAAAGGTGACGTGGACGGTTCTGTTGAAGCGCTTTCAGATCAGTTACAAAGGCTTTCAACGGAAGAGATCAGTATTAATATCATTCATAAAGGAGTTGGTCAGATTACCGAATCCGACGTACTTCTTGCAGCAGCATCTGATGCGATTATGATTGGATTCAACGTAAGAGCAGGTGTCAATGCAAAAGATCTTGCTGATAAAGAAGAAATAGAAATCCGTACCTATTCGGTCATCTATAAAGCGATTGATGAAGTAAAAGAAGCGATGGAGGGAATGCTTTCTCCGGAAATTCAGGAGCAGGTCATCGGGAACGTGGAAATACGAGAAACCTTTAAAATTACCAAAGTCGGTACTATTGCCGGTTGTATGGTTCTAAACGGAAAAGTCACCCGAAATTCGAAAATCCGATTACTGCGTGACGGTATTGTGAAATTCGATGGCGAACTGGAAAGTTTGAAACGTTTCAAAGACGACGTAAAGGAAGTAACCAAAGGTTACGAATGTGGATTGAACATTAAAGGATACAACGATATTGAAGTTGGTGATATCCTGGAAGTATATGAAGAAGTTGCCGTTAAGAAAAAACTGAAATAACAGTTTAGTTGATATAAAGCCTGCTGAAAAGCAGGCTTTTTTGGTTTAGTAGATGATTAATTGTAAAAATTTATAAAAAAAACAATATTGAATTTTATTCATCTTTTAATAAGTATGTTTGACTAAATTAATGCTTATTTAAGTTTATTTTTTGATAAATTTAACTATTAATGCAAATGTTTGTTAATAATCCATACATTTATAATAAATGAAATCTTTAAGCACTTGCTAATGTTAATTAAAATTAACATATTTGCGGGAATAATATTAAAAAAGTGTTAATATGAATTTGAAATTAAGAGTTTTATCTGCCGGCGTGTTGTTCTTTACAGGACAGCTGGTGATGGCACAGCAGGACTCGGTAAAAACGACAACTATTGATGAAGTAGTAGTGGTAGGGTTCGGTCAAAAGAAGACTGTTCAAGAGGTTACTGGATCTATTAGTACAATGACTGCAAAGTCTATTGAAGATGTACCGGTGGCGTCAGTTGATAAGATGTTACAAGGTAGGGTAGCCGGTGTGCAGACAGGAGCAGCTTCCGGTCAGCCAGGAGGCTTCTCTAATGTTCGTGTTCGTGGTATTTCTTCCATAAATGGTGTTACAACTCCAATTTATATCATCGACGGAGTACGTGTTGCAAATGGTGATTTAACAACCAATAACACCACGGCCAATATTCTTGCGAATATGAACCCTGATGATATTGAAAATGTGACAGTACTTAAAGATGCCGTTTCTACAGCTGTTTATGGAGCTGATGCAGGTGCGGGAGTTATTGTGATTACTACCAAATCCGGGAAGAAAGGAAAACCAAGATTCAATCTTTCCTTCAATACAGGTTTTAATCAGCAGGCAGTTGAATCGCACAGAGGATTCACAGCTGGTGAGTACAAAGAGTATTTGAAAGATGGATTAAATAACTTGCTTGGTCAAAATTATACTGTAGATCAATATGCTGCAGGTGCATTTAACAATTCGACTGTATTGTCAATCTTTAGATCACAGGCTGATACCAATTGGGCTGATATTGTAAGAAAAGACGGGTACCAACAAAATGCTGATTTCAGTATGTCTGGTGGAAGTGATAAGTTTACTTATTATGCTTCTGCAAACATGTTTGATCAGAACAGTATTGTGATGAATTCATTCTTTAAGAGATTGTCTTACACTACTAAATTAGGTTATCAGGCAACTGAAAAATTAAAAATCACATCAGATTTTCAAATTTCGCACGGTAAAACCAGAACTCTTGGTGAAGGAGGTGGGTTTGCTAATCCAATGTTAGCACAATATTTCAACAGACCTACAGATCCGGCAAGAAATCCTGATGGATCATGGTATTACAGCCCAACAAACAGCCGTTTGAGTAACAACATGTTTAACCCAGGATATCTACTGGAAAACAACTATAACCAAGCCGGTTCTTTAAGAGCTTTCGCAAATTTAGGTGCAGAGTATGAAATCATTGATAATCTGACTTACAAGTTAGTTTTCGCACCAGAATATATTAGTGTTGAAGAAGATACTTATTGGAATCCTATCCACGGTGACGGATACGCATACGGAGGATATCAACGAACCTCAGTAAACAGATATTTCAACTTTAATATACAGAATATTTTAGATTACTCTAAAAAATTCGGAATGCACAATGTGGGGGCATCTTTAATTCAGGAAGCTTATAAATCTGACAGAAAATTCTTACGAGCAACCGGTATCACTGTAGGTTCTCCAGAATTAACGACATTGTCTAACTTCGTTGTTCCTTATGGTTATGAAGGGAATGTGGATATTTCTTCAAGATACGGTTATGCTGTTACAGCACATTACGATTATGACAAACTCGTATTGGTTGACGGGTCATACAGAAGAGACGTTCTGTCTCAGTTCCTTCCTAGCAAAAAAGCTGGTGATTTCTGGTCTGTAGGTCTTGGTGTAGATTTAGCAAGATTAAATGCAATTAGAGAAATTGAGCAAATTTCTCTAATGAAATTCCGTGCTTCTTATGGTAAATTAGGGAACCAGGTTTCTGCTAACCCGTATGCAACATACAGTTTCTTAGCAAACTACGATGATACTGCTGCTGCAACTTACAACAGAGTATTTAATCCAAATCTATCTTGGGAAACCGTTAATCCATTAAATATTGGATTGGATCTAGGCTTCTTTAGAAACCGTTTAACGCTGTCAGCTGAGTACTTTAACAAAGAAACTAAAGACCTTATCTACAACCTGCCTTTATCAAGAGCACAAGGTTTAGCAAGCTATGTAGACAATATTGGAACTTTGGTTAATAAAGGTTATGAATTTACTCTAAAGGCAGATATCTTTAGAGGAGACAGAAATCAACTTAACTGGAGTCTAGGAGCTAACGTTTCAACATTAGAAAATGAAATTACGGAGCTTTACGGTGGTACAGTAAATACTTCGACAACTACACTAAGGGTAGGTGAAGGAGTAAGAACGTTCTACTTGAGAAAATGGGCTGGTGTAGATTCTGCAAACGGTGATCCACTATGGTTTATCAATGGAGTTGACGGTGAAACGACTAATAACTATAATTTAGCTCAACAAGCTGTTCAAGGGTCATTTATCAGCGATCTTTACGGAGGTGCAAACACAAACCTTTCTTATAAAGGATTTGATCTTGATCTGCAGTTTACTTTTGGATTTGGTGGTAAGATTTATGATGACTGGGCGTCTTATACATACAGTGATGGTCAATACACTCTAAGCTACCCTGGTTATGGCGATATTATGGGAGATTATTGGACTCCAACCAATACTACTGCTAATAATCCTAAGCCAATCATTAACGGGAATAAAAGATCAAACTCTGCATCTACAAGATTTTTATATGATGCTGACTTCATCAGATTGAGCAATGCAAGATTTGGCTACACTTTTGATAAAGGATTATTAACAGGTAGTGGTTTAAATTCTTTCCAAGTATATGTAATGGCAAACAACGCTTGGACTCATAGATTTGATGACCGATTGAAATTTGATCCTGAGACTAACGTATCAGGTTATACAAACTTAGCTTTACCAGTATTAAAATCATTCTTATTTGGTGTTAATATGTCTTTCTAAAATAATATGAAAATGAACAAAACAATAAAAATAGGATTACTTTCCATTGCATTAGCATTTACAGCAAATTCTTGCTCAGATGATTTTGTTAAAAGAGAGTTTTACCAAGAAGTAGAACAAGCACCTTTGACAACTCTGAACGAAGTGAAGGCGTTTGTAAAAGGTGGATATGTTTCTTTAAGAGCCAATACTTACTACGGAGCAGATTTCCTTGCTTACGGGGAAGTAAGATCAGATGAAATGATCAGTAACTTAGCAGGTGGATATTACCAAAACGTAATGAATTACACCATGCTGTCTAGTGATGCGTACGCAACCAACACTTATACGCAGATTTATACGCTTATTGCAAAGGCTAATATCTTGATCAATACTGATATGTCTACGATCCAAGGAAGTAATTTAGATCGTCAGGAGGCTAGATATGCACAAGGTCAGGCGTATGCTATGCGTGCTTTAGGTTTCTTCGATGCGCACAGACTTTATGGTCAGAAATACACAGGAGGAACTTTAGGTATCGTACTTCCGTTAAAGTATGATCCTAAAGCAATGATGCCAAGAGCAACTATCGCTGAAACAGAAGCTCAGATTGAATCTGATTTTAACAAAGCTTTAGAGTTAATGACTGCAAACGGTTCGGTAAATAACGTAACTAAGACTGAATTTACAATCAATTCAGTTAAAGGTCTCGCATCAAGATTCTACCTGTACAAAGGTGACTATGCGAAAGTTAGAACTTATACTAATGATATCGTAAGCTCTGGTAAATATACTGTGCCTGCTGCTTCATTATTACAGGAAACATTCAGGTTTTCTCTTAACGGTGCCGCTCCTAACTCAATTTTTGAATTGGCGGTAGGAATCAATGCCTCATTATCTACAAATTCCTATAGACAGCGATTGAATCCTAATGGTTACGGGAATATTGTAGTGAACGCTAGTACCTTGGCTGCTTATGCTCCCACAGATGTGAGAAGAACTTTCATTACAACTTCTGGTGGTCAACGATATCTGTCTTTCAACTCGAACGCGAACGGGATTGGTAAATATACGCAAGGTGTTGGTGCAGATAATATCAAAATGTTACGTTATGAAGAAATTCTTCTGAACGGTGTTGAGGCTGAATTGAACGGAGGTGATCCAGCAAAAGCCTTAAATTACTACAACATGATCGTAACAAACCGCGGACTTCCTGCAGCAACAAGTGTTGATATGACTATGCTGAAAGTTGAAAGAATGAAAGAACTTTTAGGCGAAGGTCTACGGCAGTGGGATTTAAGAAGATGGGGAGATGCTGTGCCAAGACCGGCAGGGGCTAGTACAGATGTTAATCTCAACGCATTCCCAATTCCAAGAAGTGAAACCGATTTGGCAAACAGTCCGATCATAGCAAACCCTGGATACGATAACTAATATTATATTTCGGGATAAATTATTTGAATAGTCGCTTATTAAAGCGGCTATTCTTTTTTTGATCATTTATTTTATTATTTTTGTTTTAAATGTTTAGGGTATGAAATATTTTGTTGTATTTGCTTTACTCATGTTTCAAAGCATGACATCGGCTCAGGTAGGTAATGAAAACGTTAGTTTTTCTGGCGGTAACTTTTTTTTGAGGGCTAGCAGGCCTACCACAATCGAGTATATAATCGACGGCAATCCTTATGTCAACAGTAAAGAATTTAAGCAGGTAATCATTCCGGGCTACAGTTCTAATAGTCAGAAGTTAAGATATAATGGATATGAAGACGAAATGGAATTTGAAGCTGGAGGCGAAATTTATTACGCTACTAAAGAATTAGGGTTAAAAATCACTTTTAAAGATTTAAATAAGACCTATGAAATTTTGGACTATTCCTATGATAATAAGAAGAGGATAGGATATTTAGTTGTTCTCGTTGATCATCCTGAGGTTTCGCTTTATAAGCGGGAAAGGGTTGAATTGCTTAAAGGAGAGAAAAGTCCCAGCGCTTTTGGCAAAGATGCAAATGATTATTTCGCAAAAGAACGTGATCTATATTTGGTTAAAAAAGGTTCGGAGTTTTTTAAGTTTCCCAAAAACAGTAAAGAGTTTGTTGAAAAATTTCCCGTAGATAAGCCCCACTTTCAAAAATTTATAAAAACCAATAAGCTGAGTGTTACAAAAGAAGAGGATATGATAAAAATAATCAGTTTTGTTGCCAATTCTAGTTTATAATAAAAGCTACTTCAATATCAACCGCATAGGATACATATTTATTCATAAAAAAGAGCAGGTTTATCTGCTCTTTTTTTATGCTCATACTACACTTATACTGTCAGAATACGCAGAGTTTACCTAGTTATATATATATTGATTATTTCTGAATTGAAGCAGAAGCGCTTGCAAGAAATAATCAGGAGGCAGAATCCAAAGTAGTATTTGACTTGCTTGAAAAAAACAGAAACCCAAGTTATATAACCACTACTGCTACAGGGGCGGCTTATATCGAAAAAATACTGGATAGCAGAAGACTTGAGCTTTGGGGTGAAGGTAAGAGTTACTTAGCAATGAAGAGAAAAAAGGCTGCCATCAAGAGAGGGCCTAACCACCTTTTCTTTGGGGGCCAGACTTTCAGTTATGATGACGACAGACTGTCCATGGATATTCCACAGGCGGAAATCAACAATAACCCTAAGCTGAAATAATCAGAATACAGGTTTTACTAATGAGGAGCAGATATATTCTGCTCCTTTTTTTTGTTACTATGCATATTCCACCATAGTTCCGGTTCTTATTTATACTGATTATAAATTAATGCAGCGTCTAATTTTGTTTCTTCAAAGAAATTGAGGGTAGTAGGTGTTAATTTATAAAAAATTCAATAATGTTGCTATTTTGATGATTAATTTCAATAATCATTAATTAAAGCTCATTGATTTCACAGGAATATTAGCGATTGAGTAATTAAACAGTTTGCAGTGTTAAAAAAAATTAACATATTTGCCTCTATAATATTAAAAAAGTGTTAATATGAATGTGAAATTAAGAGTACTAAGTATTGGGGCAATGTTTTTTGCGGCGCAGACTATATCCGCGCAGCAAGACAGTACCAAAGTCCAGAACATTGATGAGGTAATCGTGGTGGGATACGGTACACAGAAAAAAAGTGAGGTAACGGCTTCCATATCTCAGGTAAAAGGATCTGAGATTGCGAATTTGAACACCCCTACGTTTGAAGCTCAGCTAGCTGGTCGTGCTTCTGGGGTACAAGTTACCAGTAATTCAGGAATAATCGGCGATGCACCGCGAATCAGAGTTAGAGGTGTTAACACCATTTCTTCTGGTGCATCACCATTGTATGTGGTGGATGGCATTCCAATTTTCTCAGGTGATACTGGAGGTGGTTATACTGGTGCTAACGCCTTAGCGGATATCAATCCAAATGACATTGAGTCAATGGAGATTTTGAAAGATGGTGCAGCTACTGCAATCTATGGATCAAGAGCAGCAAATGGAGTTGTGTTGATTACCACTAAAAAGGGAAAATCTGGTAAATTTACATTTAATTATAACAATCTTACCAGTTTAGCTACTCCGGTAAAATACTTTGATTTGTTAAATACCGCAGATTTTTTAACAATTTCTGCAGAGAAAACAAAAGCACAAGGTTTATCTGCCAATTATTGGGCCAATGGTAGTGAGTTTGATACAGATTGGCAACGCGCAGTTACAAGATCTACGCTGCAACAAGATCATTATATGTCATTTGGAGGCGGGATGCCAAAAGGTAAGTACTTCTTCTCTTTGGGCTACGCAAATCAAGAAGGTATTTTGTTGGGAAACAGTATGGAGCGTTTTACGGCTAGAGCTAACGCTGATCAAAAACTTACAGATTGGTTGGACGTTGGAGGTAGCATCTCAGCTTCTAAAACTAATTTTGAAGGATTAAATAATGGTCCATCTTCTCTTTCTGGAGCAATGTATAATGCGTTACGCCAATTGCCTAACACTCCAATTTATGATCCCTCCACACCTACGGGATATAACATTTTTACTTCTGGTTCCAGTAGCTTAGTAGGTCCATGGACAAATAATGCATTTATTGCTAATAACATTACCAATATTGTTTATGTATTGAATAATAATATAAATAATTCTAAGCTAACCAGGTTTATTGGTGATATTTATACAAATGTTAAACTTAGAAGCTGGTTAACCTACAGATTACAGGCAAGTGCAGATAATTCGATTACCGACGGTAGATTGTATTGGAATAAAGTGCACGGTGACGGTTTCTCTTCAAAAGGTGTTGTTGAAGCAAATAATTTGAATATGCTTCGTTGGAACATCCAAAATATGCTTACCATCAATAAATCATTCGCAGATCATTCCTTTAATTTGCTAATGGTGCAGGAATATTTAGATCAGAGAAGTAATTATATTTTTGCTGGTGGCTCAGGTTTACCTGATGATTATTTTGGCCAGGCAGGCCCTATTTCAAACTCCATGACCGTACAAACTTCTGGTGGTAGTGTTACAGCTAATAGTTTAGCTTCGTATATTGGAAGGTTTAATTATAACTTCGCGCGGAAGTACTTTTTACAGGCTTCTATTAGAAGGGATGGCTTGTCCCAATTACCATTTGCAAATCGTTGGGGAACATTTCCTGGAGTTTCTGTAGGATGGACGGTTTCTAATGAAGGTTTTATGGAAGCTATTAAGCCTACAGTTTCTGATTTTAAATTAAGAGCTTCTTATGCGAAAGTAGGTAATACTGACATTGGCAGCTATCCGTTTATGTCATTGTATGGAAACGCTCGTTATGCAAACGCAACAGGTTTAGGACTTGTACAAGGTGGAAATCCGGACCTAAAATGGGAGACCAGTATCAAATATGATTATGGATTTGATTTAGGTTTTTTCAATAACAGATTAACGCTCTCGGCCGATTACTTTATCAATGACCAGAATGATATAATCTTAGACAGACCAGTAGATCCGCTTTTGGGAATTCCGAACAATACTATTCGTCAAAATATCGGAGCCGCATCCAATACGGGTTTTGAATTGGCAATAAATGGTGATGTTGTGAAAAGTGAAGATTGGAACTGGAATGTTGGAGCGAATATTTCATTCGTTAAAAATGAGGTGAAAGCATTAGTGGATGGATCAGATATTTTATTCAATGTTGACTCAAACAGACAGCAAGTTGGAGTTATTAGAGTAGGAGAATCGATTCGATCAATCTATGGTTTCGAATATTATGGCGTTAACCCTGCGAATGGTAACCCTGTTTATTACAAAGCTGATGGTTCTCTTGTTCAGCAAGATGCCATGTCGGGTGCTTATACAGTATTTAATCCAGGTGCACCTGGTACGGCAGGTGCTGCATCAAGTTTGGTGGCTGCAGATAAAAGAATATTAGGTAGTTCATTACCTAAGTACTTTGGTGCTGTTACTACTTCGGTTAAGTATAAAAACTTTGATTTAGGAGCTTTGGTTAGATTCAGTGGAGGTAACAAAATTCTTAATCTTACAAGGAGGGATTTATTAGGAATGGACTTCACTAATAACTCTACAGAGATCCTTAATAGATGGCAAAGCCCTTCGCAACCTGGAGATGGTGTTACTCCTAGAGTTATCGCTGCACGAGGCGCATATATTAATATGGATGGCGTAGCAACTTCAAGATTTGTAGAAGATGGTAGTTTTGTGAAGATCGATAACGTCAGTTTAGGTTATACATTACCAAATGACCTAGCAGGCACTTTCGGGCTTTCCGGATTTAGAATATTTACAACAGTGCAAAACGCATTTGTATTTACAAAATATACAGGCATAGACCCAGAGTTAGAGGTAAACGGTGTTGATTTTAATACTGCGCCGAGACAAAGAACTATCTCTTTTGGTTTAAATGCATCTTTTTAATAAAAATAGTTATGAAAAATTATAATTCAAAATTGACAAAAAGTTTAAAGAATCTTATCAATGTAGCTGGAGTTTCAGCTCTATTGGTTACTACAACTGCCTCTTGTAGCGAAGATCGATTAGATCAGCAGCCTTTTAATCAAGTGCAGGAAGAAACGATCTTTACAAGTCCTGCATTAATTGAGCAGGCAGTAATGGGGGTCTATAATGCTGCGCAAAGAGGAGATTACGCAGGGCAAGGTAGAGGCTATCCTTTCGGTGCAGCTTACCACCAACAGAATGACATGCGTGGGGAAGATATGGTGAATACAGCAACCTTTTATCAAGCAACATATATGTCAGCGATAAATGGTTCCGCAACATTAAATAATATTTATTATTGGTTCGATACCTATCGGTTAATTAATCGCGCAAATTTGCTGATTGAAGGAATTGACAAGGCTGTTGCAGCTGGTACAGTTACTGCTGCAAATACTAATAATTTTAAAGGTGAAGCATTGTTTTTTAGGGCAATTTCGCACTTCGAACTGTTGAAGCATTTTTCGAAACCAGTTCATGTAACCGGTTCAGAGCATTTTGATTTTGGGGTTCCTTATATGCTTAAGGGCTCAACCAATTTGCAGGATGCGCTGCAAAATGCAAACGTAGATAGAGAAACAGTAGCCGCTTCTTATATAAAGGTTTTAGCAGATCTCGATGCTGCAGAAGGTTTATTAGCAAATAAAACAAACGTATATCGAATTTCTAAAGAAGCTGCGATTGCTTACAAGACAATTGTTAAATTACATAAAAGAGATTGGGCAGGCGTTATCGCTGAAGCTAACAAGTTAGATGGTAAATTTTCTATTGAAACTGATCCAAATACTCCTTGGGCTAATAACAGTGGAAATAGAGAAAGTATCTTCTCCATTCAGAATTCAGACACAAACAACCCGACAGTAAATGGGGCATTAGCGTCAATGAATATTGGTAGAAACCTAATTGCAATCAGTCCAGTTATTTGGAATAATACCTTGTGGCTGGCAACGGACAAAAGAAGAGGCGAAAACATGGTTTTAACGCCGCCACCTGCTGCAAATGGACAGCCGACAGCGATTACTGGGCGCAAGTTTACAAATAAGTTTAAAGACGCGGTTAACAGAACTGACGCATCCCCTATTGTAAGGTATGCAGAAGTACTATTGAACAGAGCGGAGGCGAAGGCAAGACTAGGCGATGCCACCTATTTAAATGATTTGAATGCTGTTCGTAATCGATCATTAGCAAATCCTGCAACTGAAGCTTACACTGCTGCTAGTTTTGTAACTCCAGTTGCTCAAGTAAACGCAATTTTAACTGAGAAACGGATTGAATTTATTGGAGAAGGAAAAAGATGGGGGGATATTCATCGTTTAATCAATGATGATCTTGTTCCGACGACAGGTATTCCTCAGAAATTCAAAAATGGAATGCCATTAGCTACGGATTATAAAATAGGAGTTCCGTATGTATTTGGTGCTGGGGATATTACAGCAATTCCTTATTCAGATCGCAGATTCTTGTGGCCAATACCAGATGGGCAAGTAAATGTAAACACCACATTAAAAAATCAGCAGAATAAAGGGTGGTAGTATGTTAAAATTTTAATTTACTGTTTAACAGAGAATTAAAAAGCTATCAAAAAATTTTTTCAGAATCAGAATAGATATTTCTCTATTCTGATTTTTTTTGCAAGATTTTGCTCTTTTAATGATTTATAAATCCGTGATGCATTCTGATCTTTTTGTATAAAATATATAATAAATCCTAAATAATTATAAGGAAGGGTTAAGTATTTTTCATAATAGGTGACTAATTCAGAATATTAATTTGGTCATGTTAAAATAAATTAACATATTTGCGAGATAAAATATTAAAATGTGTTAATATGAATGTAAAATTACGAGTTTTAACCATTGGTGTTCTGTTCTTTAGCGGACATACGTTGATGGCTCAGAAAGCAAAGAAAGATACTGCTACGAAGACAAAGGATATCGAAGAAGTAGTACTTGTAGGAGGGGTAAAACTGGACCCGGCACAAAAAGTAGGTTCTTACAGTGTAGTAGGCAAAACAAATTTTGAATCTACTCCTTTTTCTACCGTAGATGAAGTACTGAATGGTAGGGTAGCAGGTCTTAACTTCTCATCAGCAAGTGGCGACCCCGGATCATCAAATATGGTAATTATACGGGGAGTAAGTTCCTTAATCGGTACCCCCAACCCATTGTATGTAATCGATGGTATTGTAATCGGTAAAGGTGCAGATAATGCTCAGATGATGGAGTCATGGAATCCACTGGCGGTCATTGATCCTAACTCTATTGAATCCGTAACCGTATTGAAAGATGCTTCTTCCACAGCTCTTTATGGCTCCAGAGGCGCAAACGGTGTAATTATTGTAAAGACCAAGAAAGGAAAATTCAACCAAAAAACAAGATTTGAATTCTCTACAGAAACTGGTATTCAGGACCGGGCTCACGACAAACTCGAACTGATGACGGGTGATGAATATATTAAATATGGGGGTATCCTCATGTGGAACAGCCAAGAGCAGCTTGGGCAAACCTTTGCCACTTTAGACCAAGCCACGCAATATTATCTTGATACTTATATTCCGGATACCGAACAGATTAAGTATACCCGCCAGTATACCGACTGGCAAAAAGTCGTAAATAGATCTTCTTCCATTGTTAATACTTATAATTTTGGTGCTTCCGGAGGTGGGGAAAATACTTCCTTCAGACTTGGTGGCTCCTACTACCAAAACGAGCCTCTGGTTAAATCTTCCAAATTTGACAGGCTAAGTGTAAATGCAGCAGTGGACCATAAGGCTTCAGACAAACTGAGATTCGGTTTAAATGCAAACTATTCCAATGTAAAAAGAAATACGTACATGGGGGGCAGGGCTTCAGCGAATCCAGTAACAAACTCAATCATGCTTTCTCCTTTACGTTCGGTATATAATCCGGATGGAACCTTTAATCAAGAAGCATGGCCTGAAGCTACGGACATGACATCAGGTTTCAACCCCGCTTCTATCCTTGAAAACGCCTACCAAAATTCTACAATTAATACTTTCCTGGCGTCCGTTAATATGGATTATCAATTCATGAAAAATGTTAGTTTCAATTCATTATTCGGTACCCAATACCAACCAATGAGAGAGTTACAGGTCATTGATAAGGGACACCCTATTTATACCGCACAAACCGATTCTGATAACTTCGGGATGCTGCAGGATGCGCGAACTAATATCTGGGACTGGAACTGGTCAAACAGTATTTCATACCGTAATACCTTTGCCAGCAGACATAATGTAGAATTACTCGGAGGAATGGAGTACCAAAACCACAAGTATAATAACCTCACCAACTATTCATTTTTTATGACGGATGTGCGGCCTTATTTCCAGTTTGCACAGGAGGGATCGATCTTAAGTTATGCTGATGATTATGACTGGACTCAGATCGGATATTTTGGAAGGTTAAACTATATCCTAGATAATAAATACACCATTTCTGCACAGGTGAGACGTGACGGTAACTCAACTTTGGGAACTGAAAAATGGGGTAATTTTTGGTCTTTAGGAGGTTCCTGGAATGTTTTCAATGAAAATTTCCTGCCTAGCGCTTTTTCATCATTTACACTCCGTGCGAGTTACGGGGTTCTAGGAAATATTCCTTATGCGGACCAGTGGGGATTACAGTATAATGCCTATGCGTTAATAGGATACAGTTCCAATACAGGTGGATGGGGTGGAAACGGTGGTTATGGCGGTATTGCCAATCCGGGTAACCCTGCGCTCATTTGGGAAGAGGCTAAACACCTGGATATTAATGCGGATATAGGATTTTTCAATGACAGGTTAAAATTTACTCCAGCATTTTATCATAAAATTACGGATAAAGCTATTGACAGTAGTTTCCCTGCTGTGGAAACGGGCGGGCCATCATCATTCTATGACAATATTGCGACTATTGACAATAAAGGATTTGAGTTAACGATTGAAGCTACTCCAATATTATCAAGCGATTTCCGATGGACCATAAATGCGAATGGGGCTTATTCTAAAACAATGTTGGATAAATATAATCTTACGTTAAGACAAAACGGCTCTGAAGATCCCGGTGGTGCAGATAATGCCTTTGCAGCCCTTGCGCCAGGAAGAATTTTCGGAGAGTATTATGCGGTTTTATGGGCAGGAATTGCTCAGGCCGATGATCCTTCTAAAGGAATTAAAGCTGGTGATGCTTTGTTCTGGACCAATGGTGATAAAACAGATGTTACTAATAAAAGAGAAGAGGCTTTACCAGCCTGGATGGGCAAAAGTGCATTCCCTGTTTACAACGTAGGTCTTACCAATGAATTTAAGTATAAAAACTGGTCTATGAGTTTTATGCTCTCGGGACAGTTTGATTATTATGTGCAGAATGGGGTTCATTCCTATACCATTCATGACGGTGCTTTCCCCACGCGTAACCAGATTAATGATGCATTGTACGACAGCTGGACTGATGCGCCTGGCGCGGAAAACTTCGGAGCATCCAATCCTAAAGCAATTGTTGGTAACCCAAGTACATCTCGATTGGAGTCTTCTCGTTTCATCAATAAAGGGGATCACATCCGTTTGAAAGAAATGAGACTTGCTTATACATTTGGTGAAAATTTTAAAGAAAGTACAGGACTTAATAACTTAACAATATATTTAAGAGGAACCAACTTACTCACATACGTATTCGACAAAGATTTGGATTATGATCCGGAATCAAATTCCAATGCATGGTCTTGGCTAGGAAAAGGAAGGTACTGGTATGCTTCTCCGGTACTTAGAACAATGTCGATGGGTATTCAAATTGGTTTTTAATAGATAAATATTATAATAATGAAAAAGTTTTTAATAATAATTTCGTCTCTATTGGTAATATCAGCAAGCAACTCATGTAGCGACCGGGAGTTGGAACTGTATCCACCAAGTCAAGATGATATTCAGGATATAGATTCAGAAGATAAACTTCAGAAATTTGTTAATGCGGGATACCTTACTATGGGTTCTGTGAGTGCTTTCGGTGCAGATGCGATGGCCTTGGGAGATGTTCTTTCTGATAATTTATATGTAACAAGTGCCAAAGCCTACGTTTTGACTTCAAATATGAATTACAGTCCGCTTAATAATGATACAGGAGGTCTTTACCGCACCATGTATGATGCGATAATGAACTGTAACATGGTGATTAATAATACTAAGGTGGCTAATTCTCCCAATGTAGTAAGGATGAAAGCTGAAGCCAAAATATTACGGGCCTTTGCATATTTCACTTTAGTTAATTATTTTTCACCTGCTCCAACCTCGGGGATTAATCAGGAGTATGGTGTACCAATTGTATTAGGAAATTATGATTCATCGATACAGCCAGCAAGAGCTACTGTGGCAGAGGTGTATTCACAAATAATCTCCGATTTAAATGAAGGTTTGGCAGATGCTGATGAATCTCCTTCGTCTAAAGTATTTCTAAGCAAGACAGCGGCAAAACTTATTTTAACAAGAGTTTATCTTACCCGCAGGGCCGCAGGAGATGCTCAGTTAGCGCTTCAGTATGCTACAGAAATAGTTAATAATGGCGGATCAGAGTTTGCACCAGTTGCTACTGCGGATTATGTGAATTATTGGGCTGGAAATTCTGATGATTTTTCCGAAAACCATCCTGAGACCATTTGGGAACTCGATATGAACTCCAGTTCAAACTTAGTAACTGGCGTTGGTGCTAACCTTGCCATGCCTACACTTTATAACAGAGTAAGTGGCGACCGTCGTGCACTTCTTTTCACCAAGAATTTCTTCGACAGTTTTCCGCATACAGATTTACCAACTTTACCGAATGGAACTCCGCAAAGTATATCCCCGGATGTAAGAAGAGGAGATACCAAAACCACTGCACCCGCTTTACCTGCAGGGCTTTTGTCTACTCTTACACTGCCGGCAACAGATAATCCTGCTGGAGCCTGGACAAACAAGTACCCAAGGTTGACAAGTAATGGAAACTTTATGAGAAATATTAAAATTTTCAGGTTTGCAGAAGCACAGCTGAACAGAATTGAAGCACTGCACCTTACGGGCCAGAATGCCACAGCTCTTGCGGAACTTAACGCTTTTGCATTGTCCAGAGGTGGTTCTACTTATACAGGAGCTAACCTTCTGAATGATATTTTAACAGAGAAGAGTAAAGAATTTTATGGTGAAGGCCAGAGATTTCTTGATTTGAAACGGCATAACTTACCGTTGATAAAAAACTCTAACTGTACAACTAATTGTAATGTACCGGCCAACGATAAATTATTTGTAATGCCGATCAGCCAAACAGCAATTAACTTCAATGTTAACCTTAAACAGTATCCAGGATATTAAATAAGTTTTTCATTAAACCAAAACCCCTGTTTTAAAACGGGGGTTTTTTATTTCCCCATATTTCTTACATTTGTACACCAGGTTTAATGAAAGCAGAAATTCTTCAAGACCATAATTTTCCGGTCAGCTGCGTTTCATCAGACTCAATCAATAATAAAAGCAAACGGATGAAATATCTTCTTCTCTGTATACTGTTCTGTGGATTCGGGATGAACGCGCAGGTTGTCAATAAAACCGATTCCAACAGAGTAAAACCACAGGACACGCTGGTGATCGATTCGGGCAGAAAAGATTCTCTTCAGATCTTTAAGCCTACTATTTATGATTATAAGTATCACACCCAGTTTTCTGAGAAGAAAATTTTTGATACGGTTTTTACCCACAACAAAACTTTTATTTTCTCGCAGTACAACAACCGCGATAATTTCGGAAGAATACAGTTTGCCAATATCGGTTCTGGATTTAACCCTCTGGTTTTTGAAGTGAATACAGAACAGAATCTTTCACTTTTACCGACCAACAAATCTTTCAATATTCTTGGCATCAATGATGTGAAATATTATGATGTGAAAACGCCTACCGCGGCCTTCATTTATCATAATTCTGTGAGCAGCGGTGCCGAACTGCAGTCAACCTACACACAGAATATCGGTAAGAATTTCAATTTTGCGGTGGAGTATCTCGGTTTGCGGTCACTCGGGATGTATAAAAACGCACTGGCGTCGAACAACAATGTCGTTTTCTCGGGACATTATACTTCTAAAAACAATAAGTATGAGGCATTTGCCCATTTTCTCCATCAGAATGTCAACAACCAGGAAAATGGTGGCATTTCAGATACAGATCTTTTCCTGAGTGGGAACAGCAATTTCGACAACCGTCTGAATATTCCTGTAAACCTGAATTCGTCCGATTCTCGTTTTGGGTACCGCAGGTATTATTTCAGCCAGCAGTTCCGGCCGTTTTCTTCTGAGAAATTTCCGTTTAAGATCCGCCACACGATCTTTCATCAGGGGAATAAATATTACTACAACCAGCAGTCTGCGGAACCGTATTATTTTGATGAAGCTTCGGATTTAATCGATTATCCGCTGTCGTCTAAAAAATATTCCAAAAATCTGAGTAATACGGTGAGTGTGCTTTTCGATAAAGAAAATTTCAAACTCGATGCGGGCGTGCGTCATCAGCTTATCAAATTAGGTATTGGGAAGCCTTTACCGACATTTTTAAATATTCCACAGGAACTTTCTGAAAACCGAATTGGTGCAGTGGGTGATTTGCAGATAAAACTCTGGGATAAAATTGCCCTGAATTCTAATCTTGAATTTTCAAACGGAAATGAATTCGGAACTTTTCTCCGCTCGCAAAACTTAATGAAATTTGAGCCCATTGAAGGCTATTTCGTGAACGCGAAAGTAAATTTCCAAAGTGCGTCGCCGACATTCAATTTACTCGTGAATCCTTCGGTTTACCGACAGTTCAATTATTATCTGGAAAATCCAGCCAACGAAACCATTACCGAAATCGGTGGCGATGTCAACCTGAAATGGTTCCAGAGTAAAGTCTTTGCGAATTACTTCAGAATCGATAATTATACCTATCTTGATTCCGCTGCAACACCTCAGCAAAGCGGTTCAGGACTCAATATTTCACAAATTGGCGGCGAAGCTACTTTTTCTTACGGAAATTTCCATCTGAATCCGAAAGTGCTTTTCCAAAGTGCTATCGGTAACAAAGATCTGCTTCCGATGCCGAATTTTGTAGGACGCGCAAATCTTTTCTGGCAGGGAAAAGCCTTTAAAAAAGCCGCAGAAATTCAGACAGGCATCAAAGTATATTATTTTACAAAATTTTCCTCCAGAGAATATTTCCCGGTGCTGAATGAGTTTATTTTGCCCAACGCAAACTCCCAGTCCATTGGTGGGCAGCCGATTGCTGACGTTTATTTTAATATGAAAGTGAAGCGCATGTTCTTCTTTATCGAAGCGCAGCATCTCAACACGACTTTCATGCAGAACAAATCATTTACGGCGCCCAACTATCCGATCTACGATTTCCGTCTGAATTTGGGAATTGTTTGGTATCTTTTCAGTTAAATCATGGTAAAAAACAGCAGCATATCTTTTCTTGATATTGAAAGCATTCCTCAGCTCATCAAAGATTTTCTTTTGCAGAAGGTCGATGGTTTCGGGAATCAGCTTTTTAATGATGAAAATATTAAGAATCAGTTCAGGCTGAAAGCTCAGGAATTTAGTTCTGAAAAAAGGAAAATTCTTTTTGATGTTTTAAAAGAACAGTATTCTGGTTTTAAACTTAATGAAAAACAGGAAGAAAATCTGAATTCAGTTCTTCAGGAAAATACTTTTACCGTAACCACGGGACACCAGCTGAATCTTTTTACAGGTCCGGCATTTTTCATTTATAAAATTCTGCAGACGATAAAACTCGCCGATGAGTTAAACAGAAAGTTTCCCGGCAGAAATACGGTTCCCGTTTTTTGGATGGCAACAGAGGATCATGATTTTGAAGAAATCAACCACTTTAAAACCGAAAACAGGTATTATGAAACCAAGGCGAAAGCCGGTGGAGCTGTGGGAAGAATTATTGTGGAAGATGATTTCTTTATATCCGAATTCGAGGAAGAATTTAAAGATTCAGTTTTTGGGACTGAACTGATTTTGCTGATGAAAAAAGCCTATAAAAAAGGCAATTCACTGGCTCAGGCCATCCGTATTTTAGTTCAGGAACTGTTTGCAAGCTACGGTTTACTCGTGATTGATGGTGACGATGCAAAACTGAAAAGCCAGATGAAAGAGCGGTTCCGAAATGAACTTCTTCATCAGGAGCTTTTTGAATCTACAAAAGAAACTGTAGCATATTTATCTGAAGTTTATGGTAAAGTTCAGGTGAATCCGAGAGAAATTAATCTGTTTTATCTTACAGAAACCCGAAACCGCATCGAATGTAACGGTGAAAAATTCCAAATTGTTGATACCGATATTACTTTTTCTAAAGAAGAACTTTTAGAAGAACTTGAAAAGTATCCTGAAAAATTCAGTCCAAACGCGATGATGCGACCTGTTTATCAGGAAACGGTTTTACCGAATCTGGCCTATATTGGTGGCAATGCCGAAATTATGTACTGGCTGGAACTGAAGGATTATTACGGGAAAACGAACCTTGCTTTTCCGGTTCTCATTCCGCGGGTTTCCCTGCTTTTTGTGAGTGAGAAAAACCTGGAAAAAGTAAAGAAATTCGGTCTGGAGATCAATGATTTTTTTAAGAATTTTGCTGCGGTAACAAAAGATATTTTGCTTCACGATAATGAAATTCTTAAGCTTTTAAATGAAGAAGAATCACTGGTCAATCAGAGATTTGATGAAATTTCAGCGAAAGCTTCTCTTACCGAGAAAAGTTTCGCACATCTTGTGAATGCTGAGAAAACGCGTCAGCTGAAATCTTTCGCAAGGATGAAAAAACGCCTTCTTCGCGCTGAAAAAATAAAACAGAATGAAAAACTCGAACGTTTGGAGCAGCTTTTTCTGCAAATTCACCCCGGAAAGAACTGGCAGGAGCGTGTTTTCAACTTTTCAGTTTTTTACGCTGACCTGGGCCACGAATGGCTTCAAAATTGTTACCAGGAAATAGACGTTTATAGATCGGAATTAATTATTCTCAGCATTTAATTTTAAAGCAGTATTTTTGCACATATTTATCATAACAGATGATCAGAAAAATTTTCTTACTCTCAAGTTTAATCACATTTTCTGGGTTGTATTCCCAAAAAATGCATACCGTTGTTAAAGGCGACAATCCCTACAACATTTCGAAGAAATACGGCATCAGCGTTGATGAATTATACAAGCTGAATCCGAAGGTGAAAGACGGTAAAATTACCCTAGGTGAAGTTTTGGTAGTAAATAAATCCGGTGCTACAAAGGCTGTTGCCACTGAAAAAACCAGCTCCGAATTAGGTAAAATTATTCTTCAGCCAAAGCAAACGGTGTATGGAATTACAAAACAATATCAGATTTCTGAAGCCGAGTTGCGCAAACTGAATCCAAATTTGGATTCGCACATGAAAATTGGTGACGAAGTGGTGTTGCCTTTAGATAAGATTAATAAATTTGGCGGTAGCCAGCCTGTAGCTTCAAATGTTCCAGCGGCAAATCCTCAAACGGTAGCGGTTGAAGTAAAAGCAGAAGAAAATAAGGCTGATGAAGATTCTTACCAGATTCAGGAAAAAGACAATTACTATAAACTTACAAGGAAATTCAAACTTACCCAGAAAGAACTTTTCGCGCTGAATCCCGGCCTTGAAGCAAGAGGTTTGCAGCCCGGAGAAATAATTAAAATAAAAGGAGAATTTTCAAATACAGCTGCGGTAGAAGAGCCAAAAGCTACACCAGTTTCTGAGGTTTCTACCAACACTTATGAAACCACGTCGGTGAGCGATGATTATGTAACGTACACCGTACAGGCGGGAGATACTGTTTTCGGAATTCTGAATAAATTCGGTGTGAGTTTAGATGAATTATTAAATCTCAACCCAAATCTTTCCCAAGGTTTGAAGACAGGAATGGTCCTGAAAATCAAAAAACTGGATGCCGGCTATGTAAAAAAATCCGGTGATGCACTGAATGTCGTTTTGATGTTACCTTTCGGTTTTGATACTGATGATGCAAGAGCAAGAACGCTTTCTCTCGACTTCCTTGCAGGGGCGAAATTGGCCATTGAAAGAAATGCTGCAAAAGGCCAGAAGCTTGATGTAAAAGTAATCGACGCAGGTAATGAAGCAAGTTTCAAGAATTCTTTAACCCAGATCAATGCAGGAAATACCGATTTAATTATCGGGCCGTTCTTCAAATCGAGTGTACTCCAGGTTCTGGATTATGTGAAATCGAATAAAATTCCGGTTGTCGCGCCATTCGCCAATACTGATGATCTTTTGAAATATGATAATCTCATCCTTATCGAAACCAACGAAATGGTTTATGCAGACAGAATCGTGAAGGAAGTAAAAGATGCATATTCTGACCAGAAAATTTACATCGTTGCTGATGATGACAGATCAAAAGCCAATTATCTGAAAACAAATCTGGAAAAAACGATTAGAAATGCCTCAGTTAATATCGTGAATTCTCCGGCTGATATTCAGTTGGATAAAAATATGATGACCGGCCAGTCGGCTCCTGTAATTGCAGTGTTAGCCAATGACAAAGATTCTGTAGGTGATGCCTTTGCGAACCAAATGATTACACTTTCCAAAGAAGTTGCAAACGTAAAAGCTTTCAGTATGTATTATTCGCCGGTATTCGAGAAAAAAGTGGACGAACTCAGCGCAGCCAATCTTGTATATCTGATGGACAGAAAAATTGATACTGAAGGAGATTTCGAGAAAGAAATTTTGGCTGCCTACAAACAGAAATATTGCAAAACGCCTTCTAAATATGCGGTAATCGGTTTCGATGTCGTGAATGATATGCTGAGCCGCGAAAATAAAAAAGGTGAAATTTTCAAACAGATGAACAAAGTGCAGACCCAGTTGGCAACTAAGTTCGAGTTTGAAAAAACCAAAAACGGCGCTTATGTGAACAAAGGTTACAGAGTAGTGCGTTTGTTACCGAATTAAGACACAAAGTATCTTCTCCGGGAGATAAATCCGAAAGGATAATGATAAATAAATATGTAGTTGATTATTCTGAAAGATCAACGGAGTCAATTTTTTCTAAATAATTTATATGAAAGCACTTGTATTTCCTGGGCAGGGTTCACAGTTTGTGGGTATGGGAAAAGAATTGTACGATTCGCGGAAAGACATTAAAGATTTGATGGAATCTGCCAACGATATTTTAGGTTTCGATATACTTTCGATCATGTTCAAGGGGACGGAGGAAGACCTTAAAAAAACCGAGGTTACCCAACCATCTATTTTTATTCACTCAGTAGCTGCCCTCAAAACCATCAATGGTATTGGTTCTGAAATG
This sequence comes from Kaistella yananensis, assembly GCF_026107505.2. Lineage (NCBI taxonomy): Bacteria > Pseudomonadati > Bacteroidota > Flavobacteriia > Flavobacteriales > Weeksellaceae > Kaistella > Kaistella yananensis. Next base: position 559,527 of record NZ_JAPCHZ010000002.1, read on the forward strand.
GTTGCAGGCCATTCTCTGGGCGAATTTTCCGCTTTGGTTGCCAACGGTGTATTGTCTTTTGACGATGGATTAAAACTTGTTGCGGCGCGTGCCAATGCCATGCAGGAAGCATGTGATGCCAATCCCAGCTCTATGGCTGCCATTCTTGGTTTAGCCGACGAAAAAGTGGAAGAAATTTGTGCTTCAATCGACGGAATTGTGGTTCCTGCAAATTATAACTGTCCGGGCCAGCTCGTGATTTCGGGTGAAACTGCAGCAGTAGAACTTGCTTGCGAAAAAATGAAAGAAGCAGGTGCAAAACGCGCCTTGATGTTAGCTGTAAACGGAGCTTTTCATTCACCATTAATGCAGCCGGCACAGGAAAAATTAGCTGCAGCGATTGAAAAAACGAAGTTCAGAACGCCTATGATTCCTGTCTATCAGAATATTGTAACAAAAGCAGTTACCGATCAGGAAGAAATCAAACAGAACCTGATTAAGCAACTTACAGGTCCCGTAAAATGGACACAATCTGTACAGAATATGATTAAAGACGGTGCGGATACTTTTATTGAAGTGGGTCCAGGAAAAACATTGCAGGGACTGATCAAGAAAATCAGCAGCGAAGTTACCATTTCATCAGCAGTGTAAGGAATGACGGGTAACCTATTTTCACCGGGAAAATTATTGCTCACTTCAGAATATGTGGTCTTAGATGGCGCTTTGGCTCTTGCCGTACCTACAAAATGGGGGCAGGAGTTTTTTTTTGAAGAAAACGGAGATGGTAATTCTATGGTTTTTTGGGAAGCTTATCATCAGAATTCGCTGTGGCTGAGCGCAGAGATCGATTATAAAACCTGGAACATCACTTCAGCAAATCTTCCGCAAGCCGCAGCATTCATATTGAAAGTTCTGCAAAACGTTCAAAAACTTTCGGGTGATAAATTCAGATCAGCTTCATCTTACCATTTGAAAACCAACCTTCAGTTTCCGGCTGATTATGGGTTGGGAAGCAGTTCTACGCTGATGAACAATCTCGCCGAATGGGCTGGCATTGATGCTTTTAAACTGAATGAACTCAGTTTGGGCGGCAGTGGTTATGATATCGCCGTGGCAAAAGAAAAATCGGCTATTCTTTACTGGAAAACTGATGATGAAAGACTCATTAAAGCTGTAGATTTTAATCCTGTTTTTAAGAATGAACTTATTTTCATTCATCTCAATCAGAAACAGGACAGCCGCGAAGGCATTGAAATGTACCGTGCGGAGCCGAAATCACCTGAACTGATTGAAGCGTTTTCGTTGATTACTGAAGAAGTAATGACATGTGAAAATTTAGAATATTTTTCGCAGTTAATGGAAGTTCACGAACGAAAACTTTCAAACTTTCTCGGAATAAAAACCGTAAAAGAAAAATATTTCGAAAACTGCCCTTTTTTTGTGAAAAGTCTGGGCGCCTGGGGCGGCGATTTTGTAATGAGTAGAAAATTTCCAGGTTTTGAAGACTATTTTTCGGGAAAAGGTTTTCACCGTCTTTTTTCGTGGGATGATTTAATAAGTTGATTGTAAGCAAGTTGCGTATTTTTAAATTTCTTGTGAATTCTGACGAATATCAGTAGTTTTAAAACCATTTTAATAACCTATAATAGGTAAATTTGTTTTATTAAAAAGAATCAGAAATATTAAGTCATTATGAAGAACATCAAGATTATCCAGCAATTACATGATTTAGGAATCACCGGTTATGAAGAAGTAGTTTACAACCCAAGTTACGAAGAGCTTTATAAAGCTGAAATGTCTGCTAAAAACCAGGGGTTTGAAAAAGGCGCATTGACAGAGTCGGGTGCTGTTGCCGTAAAAACCGGAATTTTCACAGGACGCTCACCGAAAGACCGATTTATTGTAAAAGACGCAGTAACCGAAAATACAATTCACTGGGACGGTAAGGTAAATTTAGCTACCACTCCGGAAATCTTCGAAAGCTGCAAGCAACTTGTGCTGAAACAGCTTTCTTCTTCTAAAAGAATATATGTTGTTGATGCCTTTTGTGGGACCAACCCTGATACCAGACTTAAAGTTAGATTTATTATGGAAGTGGCCTGGCAGGCACATTTCGTAACCAATATGTTCATCCGTCCTTCCAATTATGAACTTGAAAATTTCGGGGAGCCAGATTTTATCGTGATGAACGGTTCTAAAACCGTAAATCCTGACTGGAAAGAGCAGGGATTAAATTCTGAAAACTTCGTGATGTTCAACCTGACGCAGAAAATTCAGATTATCGGTGGAACCTGGTATGGCGGCGAAATGAAGAAAGGAATGTTTGCCATGATGAATTATTATCTTCCATTAAAAGGCATGGCATCAATGCACTGCTCTGCCAACGTGGGAGAAGAAGGGGATGTAGCGTTGTTCTTCGGACTTTCAGGAACAGGTAAAACTACACTTTCTGCAGATCCGAAAAGATATTTGATCGGTGATGATGAACACGGCTGGGATGATAACGGCGTATTCAACTTTGAAGGTGGATGTTATGCCAAAGTGATCGACCTGACTGAAGAAAAGGAACCGGATATTTACAAAGCCATCAGAAGAGATTCACTTCTTGAAAATGTTGTCGTAAACGAATATGGTGAAGCAGATTATACTGATAATTCCATCACCGAAAATACCAGAGTTTCTTATCCGATTTATCATATCAGCAAAATTGTATTGCCATCGAAAGCCGGACACGCGAAAAAGATCGTTTATCTTTCTGCTGATGCTTTCGGAGTTTTGCCACCGGTTTCCATCCTGAACGAAGATCAGGCACAATACCACTTCCTTTGCGGTTACACCTCTAAACTAGCGGGAACCGAAAGAGGAATTACAGAACCGGAACCATCGTTCTCACCGGCATTTGGAGAGGCATTCCTTACGCTGCACCCGACCATGTATTCTAAGACACTGATTGGTAAAATGAAAGAGCACGGAGCAAAGGCTTACCTTGTAAACACGGGCTGGAACGGTACCGGAAAGAGAATTTCACTTAAAGATACGCGCGCGATTATCGACGCGATTATCGACGGATCCATTGACAAGGCAGAGAAGACCGTTATTCCGATCATGAATCTTGAGATTCCGACTGCTCTTCCAAATGTAACCGACGGTATTCTTGATCCAAGAGCCACTTATGCCCACGTTTCCGATTGGGAGGCAAAAGCCAGAGATTTAGGTGCGCGCTATATCAAAAACTTCGAGCAGTACTGCGATACCAAAGAAGGTCAGCGACTGGTTGCTGCAGGACCACAGCTTTAATTTTAATTGTTTTGTATAAAGATTCCCCTAGTGATAGTAGCTAGGGGAATTTTTTTTGGTGATTTTTAAACAGTTAATATATGCGCAAAAATAAAAATCGTTGAGGCAAAAAACCTCCCTATTTTTACAGAATTTCATGCTAATATAAGTATTAAGAAACTCTAGTGTCATGCCTCTATGAAACTATAGCTGGAAGGTGAATTAAAATGAAAACAATAGAGTCCAGAAAATTATAGTGATGATTTGGGAGCTTAAAAAACTGGTAGCCATTCCCATAGTTTTCTTGAAATATTCTTAAACCAGTCAAAGGTAGAAATGTTATAATTACAAGAAGTTTTCTAAATACTGACTAAAATAAAATAACCCACTGATTTACAGTAGGTTATTTTGTTTAATGTGGAGTTGGAGGGATTCGAACCCTCGTCCAAACAAGCAACACGCAAGCTTTCTACATGCTTATTCTGCGTTTGGTTTTCGATCGTAAACAGAGCACAGACACCCAATTTACGACTTATCTTCTTTAGTTTTCGTGCTTTGGCCGAAGTTTCCAAAACCTTATTTCCGCATTGCTATACCCCAGAATCAGACGTCGCGAAACAGAACTTCTGCGGGATATCTTGCTTCCTTACTGTGCTTCGGGAAAACGCTGAATCCTACTATAATTCAGATTAAGCTGCAAGAGCAAACTCTTGGTCGCCAGTTAAAATTGTGTAGCAAGGGATTAAAGAGATCGCGCTACGGTTCTCTGCATGCTTACTTACCCATTGATCTTGCTGTCGAAACCAGTCAACCCCAATTTTTTGTAAGTCTGCAAATATAAGCAAAAATTATTCCCAACGAGAAAGTGTTTTGGGCGTGTCCCTAAGTCGGTCATTCTGGCACAAACTGCCTTTGGCAGTCTGCGCCGCCATTTCCTTCTTCAGGCCGGGCTATCCGCTATATCTTTTGTGGGGGCGGCGGCGGAGCCGCCGCCCCCACAAAAGGATGCCGCTCCTATCCCTCACGCGGGAATACCGTTCCCAATGTCCCAAAAAAATTAACGAAATCATCCTTAAATTTTTTAAAAAGAATCTTAAAAGAGTTAACGCAGGTTAAATTTTAAATCGGGTTTGAAATTAGTTCTACTTTTAGTAAAATTTTTAAAGCGTGAAAACAAAATTACTCGTTCTCTGTTTCGTTCTCATCTCCATCTCCGCATTCGCTCAGGATTATATTTTTGGGAAAGTGCGTTCCGAATTTGGTGCGGAAATGTCCAACGCAATCATCATCAATACCCGCACTGAAGAAAAAGTAAGTTCCGACAAAGACGGGAATTATATGATTGCCGCCAGAATCTCGGATGAGCTTCGTTTTGTGAAAAGTGGTTACGACAGGATTTCTGTGAAAATATCAAACGAACATTATTCCGCACCGGTCAATGTTTCACTTCCCAAATCGGCGTATTTGATCGAGGAAATTGAACTTGCGTTCACGCCCACCGGCAATCTTAAGAAAGATTCCAAATTATTAGATGCGCCTAAAAGACTGGTCGCATTACAGGGTTCTCTGGATGCATACATGAAGTCTCCGATGCAGGAAGCGGTTCCTCAAGCTACTACGATTCCATCTGCATTTAAACCCAAAGATCTAGGGGAAGGAACGATAAGTTTATTGTCAGTTGGTAGCGGAGGTTCCTCAGGTTTGCTTTCAGCAGTTGCAGGTTTAATCAGGCCTTCAAAAAGAGATCAACAGACAGCAGCCAATTATTCCGAAACCCAGGCCTTTTACCGACGGGTAAAAGCAGAGATCGATTTAAGTTTTTATTGGTCGAGAGGCTGGACCGAAGAGGATCTCGACCGGTTTTTAATTTATGCCGATAACAGTTATTCGCTGGCCAAAAAATACCGTAAAAGTTTTGATATTGCTGCTATAAGTTCTGATATGAAAATGGCCTATATCGAATACATTAAAACCCATAAAGTAGGAACCTGATTTTACGTAAAAGGTTAAAATTTGTAAAGCTGCGTTTTATTTTTTCTTATCTTTAGGAATCAAATGTTACTAAAATGAACAGAAATATTATTGCCATCGCCATTGCCGCTGCCGGATTTATCATTGGTCTTGCATTGTTAGGAAATGCGATCAAGAACCGCAACCAGTCGGAAAACACCATTTCAGTTACCGGATTGGGAACCAAGAAATTCACATCGGATCTTATTGCCTGGAGCGGAAATTTTTCGCGCAACAGTTTCGAACTCAAATCCGCCTACGACGAACTGGCCAACGATAAAAAAGTAATTGAAAATTATCTGGCCTCCAAAGGAATTCCGAAAAACGAGATGGTTTTCTCAGCGGTGGATATTCAGAAACAGTTTAATTATTCTACCGATAATATGGGCAGAAGCCAGCAGACATTTGCGGGTTACCAACTTTCTCAGCGGGTTTCGATCGACAGTAAGGATGTCGCTAAAATTGAAAATCTTTCCCGTAATATTACCGAAATCATCAATTTAGGGATAGAATTTACCTCTTCGCCGCCCAATTATTTTTACACGAAACTGGCCGATGTTAAACAGCAGATGATTGCTGACGCTACAAAAGACGCAAAACAGCGCGCTGAAAAAATTGCCGAAAATGCAGGTGCAAAACTCGGTAACCTTAAAAAAGCGACGATGGGTGTCACTCAGATCACTGAACCGAATTCTACGGAGGAGTTTTCTTACGGCGGAACTTTCAATACCTCTTCAAAAGAAAAAGAAGCCAGTATTACGATTAAATTGGAATACGAAGTTAATTAGGCCGCGGCTGGCCACTGGTTTTTGGCTTCACCAAATCATCTTATGCTAACACCTGGTTTTTTAGTTTTAACAGGCTCTTATTGTGAGTCCTTCGCTTAACAGTACACCACATCATAAATTTCCTCTTTAATCCAGTCGGTTTTTTCGGGTTTCCAATTGGCTAAAAGCCACAGATTAAGTGAGTTTTTTTCGGGGTCGTAACATGGCTGTACATAATTTTCATCAATCACCATGAAACCGTTTTTCTCGTAAAACGAAATTCTTCTTGCTGCATTTTCGTCCTGATCTTCTGGTTCGGCTTCCAAAACGATGTGCGAATAGTTTTTGTAAAGATGACTGATGATTTCGGAGCCGTATTTTAGACTTCTGAATTCAGAAAATATTTCGAAATGTTCAATAAAAACGAAGTTGGTCAGTTCCCACGAAATCAGGTAACCGATATTTTTTAAATCTTTTAGAACTGAAAAGACTTTAACCCTCGGGTTCGAAAAGAGATGACGGAACTGCTCTTCACTTCGCCTTTCATCTTCAGGAAAAGTTTCGCAATAAGAGTTGTAAATTTCTGCGACCCGATAATCGTCGAAAGAGTTAATCTGTAAATATTCCATAAAAAATAAAGGCTGTATGCTTTATGCTCAATACAAGTTTCAAGCCGTTGAAAAATTCAAATGATGTTTTTAGAGATAAAATCAAAGATCAAAAACGCTTGGCCGTCGGGTGATGAACATATCTTTAATCCAAAGGGTAAAAGCGAGGCCAAGGTAGATCAGAAAAAAAATACCCGCAGTGGCGAAAGTAGAATAAATGAAGAACACGCGCAGTTTGGAGACAGGAATCCCCAGTTTAGCGCCCATTCTTGTAAGAACACCAAACCACTGCCTTTCCATGGTATGTCTGAAGTTATCGAACATGTTTAAATTTGGTTATAAAGATACAATTTTTCGGGTTTAGATTCATCATCTGAATTTGCAGCTTAAGTTTTATGTACATTTTAAAAAAATGTTTTGTCAGTTCAATAAAAATAATAACTTTGCATTTCAAAGTTCTTTTTATGGAATCAAAAAATTATCAGGAAGACCTTTCGCATATCCGCAGCATGATGGAGCGCAGTTCACGTTTTATTTCCCTCAGTGGACTTTCCGGAGTTTTTGCCGGGCTTGTTGCTTTGCTGGGAGCAGGTTATGTATACTATATTCTGAAGCGTGAAAGCATTGATTATTTTGCAGGTAAAACAAACGTCTACACTAATGATCTTTTGCTGGAACTTGTGTTTGTAGGTTTGGTGATACTGTTTCTAGCTGTTTTATCAGGTTATATCTTTACGGCTAAAAAAAGCAAAGAGAAAAATCTGAAGATCTGGGACCAGACGACTAAAAGGCTCCTCTTTAATTTTGCCCTTCCGCTTGTTACTGGTGGCTTGTTTTGCGTCGGATTGCTGTATCACGGAATGTTTGTCTTTATTGCACCTGCGACCTTAATTTTTTACGGATTGGCTTTGGTACATGCATCTAAATATACTTTTACAGATCTTCAGAATTTAGGATACTGCCAAATCGTTCTCGGGCTTCTTTCTTTATTTTTCCTGGGTTGGGGATTGGTTTTCTGGGCCATCGGATTTGGGATTTTGCATATCGTTTACGGAATTGTGATGTATAAAAAGTATCGATAGTTTACCGCTATGAAAACAAGCTTAGTAAGAAATATTTTTGCAATTTTTGGATTGATTTCTTTTGTCTTTTTTATTTCAGCAGGAAGTTATCTTGTTTATAAAACGACCTTTGGTAATACCGTGCAAATAAATAAAGCTACAAAAAAAGATGTTAAATTTATTCTTAACTGGTGCGAATTAGGAGATGATAAAATAGAAAGGGTGGTTAACAGTTATGTTTCTCAGACTGGTTTTACAGCTGATCATCTTGATGCCTATTTAATCAAAGTTAAAGACATCGATATTGAAGATTTATCACATACTAAAACAGGGAAGTGGTATAGAGGTGATAATTTACCCGATTTGTTACATGATGCTGTGAAATTTTCAACAACATTTAACTCTGAAACACCTTGGTTTTTGAATAATGATGAAATTTTATCTTCTGATTCTTATATTTATCCGTGGTATATCGGCTGCAATGGAATTTCTCCAAGTTCCGTAAAGCTTATTATATTAAAACCTAATTTAAATCTTATTTACTTTAAAAGTGTAAGTATATAAAACAAAATGATTAACATTTCAAAACTAAACAAAGAATTCGAAAGCCGGGTCAGGCTGGGCATTATGTCTGTTCTGATGGTGAATGAGTGGGTTGATTTTACTGAAATGAAAAATTTACTTGAAATTACGGATGGCAACCTGGCGAGCCACAGCACTGCTTTGGAAAAATCTAAGTATATTGAAGTGAAGAAGGAATTCGTCGGTAAAAAACCGAAAACTTCTTACCGGGCTACAAATGCGGGTAAAGATGCATTTAAAGAACATCTTGCTGCACTTGAAAAATTATTGGGACGCTGAACATAATTTTTTTTGCTTGCTTGCTTTGTTATACAAAGTGCTTTGAAATTAGTAATTTTTAAAATAATATCATGAAAACACATCAATTAATCCTCCTTACCACCGTTCTTTTTATAACCCTTTTTTACGGTGAGGATCTGGGTCTCAATTTCGGCCTTTTAGGCGTTGCCTACGCCTTGCTTACCCTCTTTCACACTCCAGAGGAAAACCGGACGCGTAGTTTTCTCATGCTTTTTGTTGCCAGCATTCTCTCGAGCGCAGCTTTTGCATGGTATGGCGATTTCGCTTCATTCCTGGCGGTATTCACTTCTCTTTTTTTACTGGCTTTTAAATCGAAAAACCGTGAACTGAAATCTTTGCTGGTTATTCCGGTGTTTGCGGTAAATTTTGTGACTTTTATTTACCGGTTCTTCAAGTTTGAAGACTGGCTTCCGAAGAGAAATACTTCTGAAACGGTGAAGAAACTGATCGCTATGTTTCTGATTCCTGCTTTTTTCGTAGTTGTATTTTTTGGAGTTTACGCTTTAGGAAGCGAACATTTTTCAGGTTTTTTTACCGGCTGGGAGTTCAGTTTCGATCTCTGGCAGTTTATTGTTCTCGGAACACTTGGATTTTTTATTGCGTTTAATTTCTGGAATTTTAAAATTGAAAAATTCATCTTCAATTTAAACCATCAACTCAAAAATGATTTTCTTAATGAAGATAAAAAAGAACAACACTCAAGTTCATTTCTGGATATAGATTCGGAAAGGATGAGTGGCGTAATTTCATTTATCGCACTTAATATTTTACTTTTGGTTTTTATTTTCACCTTTAATTACGAACAGTTTGTAGAGATTTCCAAATCGCCCAGCCAACTCGCCGGAGAAACTCACGACCGCGTAAACGCTGTTATTTTATCGATTGTAATGGCTGTTTTGGTGATTATGTTTTATTTTAAAGGTAAATTTAATTTCGACAACAAAGCCGGAACCTTAAAGCTTCTTGCTACAATCTGGATCTTCCTCAATGCTCTATTATTGATTTCTGCCTTTGCTAAAAATTCCGAATACATCATCAGTCTAGGAATTACGTATAAAAGACTTGGCGTTTATGCCTTTCTGGCGCTTGCATTTATCGGGCTTATTCTTACTTTCATCAAAATAAAAAATCAGAAAACCAACGCATTTCTTTTTAATCATATGTCATGGTATTTTTATGGAACGGTTTTGGCCGCGTCCTTTATCAATTGGGGGAATTTGGCCACCGTTTACAACATCAGAAATGAAAAAGGTAATTTTGATTTTCACAAAAGCCTGAATTACAATGATGAAATTCTCCTTAAAGTCTATCCAAATGAGTTTGAAAAAACGACAAAACCAACAGAAATTGCTAAAGAACAGAACAAGACTTTCCTTTCCAAAATTATCTATTATCAAACACTAAAACCTCAGAACCCATGAAAAAACTACTCCTGCTCGCGCCTATATTACTTTGGTCGTGTAATAAATCTGATGCTGTAAAAGAATCTGCATCCAGTGTAGACACTCGTCAACAACGACCTGTGGAAAGAGATTCAGCGACGGAAGTTATAAAGGAGGTTCCAATGGGACGGCAGGGAATGATGAGGGAAGTTGAGGGCAATAAAATTATTAGAACTGTAGATGCACAACAGATTCCTTTCAATATTGGCGAAGAATTTACGGAGGAAGATCAGCAGTTTATCGTGAAAATTAAAAATTTCAGACAGAAAACTATTTCCGGAGAAGTAACGCCTGAAAATGCAGAAATGAATATCCGTTTCAATCAGATCAAACTACCGGATGGGACTTTCGACGGACCGTTTGGAAGACAGATTTCTTACACAGCAAAAAATGATGGAGAACTGTGGCTGATTATCGGTAAAAGCAATATGGCGTCTGGTGAAACTAAGGGAAAATTTTCTGTAAGCATTAAGTAAATTTTAAAAAGTTGTCATAGTTAATCTTCTGTTAATTAATGAAGTTGGTATAGTTTCTGAATGAAAGATTTAAATCAAAATTTACTATTATGAAAAATTTATTTTTATCAGCGGTTGTTGCTACAGCTACATTAGCGAGCTGTTCTACCGTTTCATCTATTTTACAGAACACATTTCCATACAATGCGACGGTTTTGGTAACTTCGGGCTCACCGGCAAATACCACTTTGTCTAATGTTTCGCCGGCGCAGAGCATCAACCAGCTTACTGGCGCGGGCGCTAATGTGAGAGATATAAGGGTTTCCAATGCTACAATGTCGGTTCCTAACAATACGAGTATGGGAATCTTCAAATCGGTAAAAGTTTATCTTTCGAATAATGGAAGTAATGAAGTTCTTGTCGCCTCCAGAGATGCCATCGGAGATAATGTCGGAAGTTCGTTGTCACTGGATGTAAATACTTCCCAGACTTTAGATAATATGATGAAATCGGGTGCGGTTCAGGCAAGAGTTGTATATGTTTTGAAACAGTCTCCAACTTCAGATATTTCGCTGAAAACTTCCATAGGATTCAGCAGTGTTCCCGTAACAAATCCTTAATTTAGACTTTTAGATATACAAAATGTCCGCTCAAAAAGCGGACATTTTTTGATTTATTTGGTTTTATTTATTCTTTTTGAAGAATTCAATTCCGCACGTCAGGAAATTTTTAAAATCTTCTTTCGGCATATAGCCCGAAACCGGTGTATTGATGACTTTTCCTTCCGGAGAAACCAATACATAATGCGGCTGAGAATTGTTATTAAAATTTATCTGTTGGAAAAGACTCCATTTATCACCGATTGTTCTGATTTTTTTCTTCTGTCCGTTACCCATATCGATTGAAGTCTGTTCGTTTTCAGGCAAGAGTTCTTTATCATCAACGTAAAGTGAAGCCAGCACGACATCGTTCTGAAGAATCGGCAAGATATCGGGTTCGCTCCACACAAATTCCTCCATTTTTCGGCAGTTTTCGCAACCGTAACCGGTGAAGTCTATTAAAAGCGGTTTGTTTTCTTTTTTGGCAATTTCAATCGCTTCAAAATAATCGTGGGAAGGATGCATTCCTAAAATTCCGTCTTCCTCTTTATGAAGATAACTTACGTTAATCGGAGGCAGAATTCCACTTAAATGTTGCAGCGTAGGCCGTTCTGCCGGGAATAGTCCCTGAATCAGATAGATGATAAATCCAATCCCAAGAATCCCAAAGATTTTCCTTGTTAAAGATATTTTCGGTTTTTTGTCATCATGCGGGAAGCGGATTTTCCCGAACAGATAAAGAACCAAACCAATGGCAATAAGAATCCAAAGCGCAATGAAAAGTTCTCTTTTCAGTAAAAATGTTTTGGAGACCAAATCAGCTTTAGATAAGAATTTCAGTGCCAATCCAAGTTCGATGAATCCTAAAACCACTTTCACGGTGTTCATCCAACCGCCTGATTTCGGCAAACTCTGCAAAGCTTGCGGGAACAAGGCTAAAAGCCCAAAAACAATCGCCCAACTCAGTCCAAATCCAGCCAAAGCAAAAGTGAGCAACATCGGTACGTTGGCGGAACCTGTGACCGCGCTCCCGAGTAAACTTCCCAAAATAGGACCGGTACAGGAGAAGGACACGATAACCAGCGTCAGCGCCATGAAGAAAATTCCGATCAAGCCGCCGGCATCTTCCGCTTTCGAGGATTTATTTGCAATAGAGCTTGGCAGCGTAATGTCGTAGTATCCGAAGAAACTTCCGGCAAAGAAAATAAAGATCAGGAAGAACGTAACATTCAGCCAAACACTTGTAGAAATCTCGTTGAAAATATTCCCCGCAATCCCGTCAATAATATGAAAAGGAACACTCAGCAATACGAAAATCAACAGAATAAAAAATCCGTAGATGAAAGCGTCGCGTTTTCCTTTTGCCTTGTCTTTGCTTCCTTTGGTAAAGAATGAAACCGTTAATGGAATCATCGGAAATACGCACGGAGTAAGCAAAGCGATTAATCCCCCAAAGAATCCGAGAAGAAGATAAGTCCAGAAATTCTCGTTGTTTTGCTCCGCTTCAATTCCGCAGTCGGTTTGTGGATTTTTAAAATCGATGGATTCTACTTTCAGGCCTTTCTGTTCAGTTTTAATCGGCGAAACGGTAGTCGCACTTTCTGAAGTCGTACGTGCTGCTGAATCTACGGTTGCCGGTATTTCCGCCGGATTTGCCGCCTCTTCAGGAGTCTCGGTTTGAGTTATTGAAGTAGTACCAGTAGATGTTGGCGTAATATTCTGGTCAAATTCCAGCGTATTGGGTGCAAGACAAACGCGGTCGTTGCAGGTTTGGTACGTAATTTCTGCAGTAACGGTGGCCGGTTTTGTATTGTCTTTAAGTTTGAATTTCTGTTTAAAGAGTACCAGATCCGAATAATACACAATCTGAACCCCAAAAGCTTCCGAGAATTCATCGTGCTTTTTACCGACTTCGGTAACTTTGCCGACAAGCTGTATTCCCTCTTTAGAAGATAGTTTCATCTCAGTAGGAATGCCGGAATCGGGCGGCAGATCCTGCGAGTAGATATGCCAGTTTTTCTCGATGGTTGCAGTAAGGACAGCTTCGTAAACGCCGTTTGGCAGTGAATTGATGTTGTATTTAAATTTTACAGGATCTTTTATCTGTGCTGAAATCCCCTGGAAAAGAAAGACCAGGAGCAGCAGGAGCCAATTTTTAAATTTCATTTTTATTTTTGTTTTGAACCAGTTTGATGGTTAAAATATGACCGTTATTTTACTGTTTGAATGTACTTCTGCAGCAAATCTGCGGTCCTGGCGGGATGGGATTACTCCCAGAACGTTATCTTGGCCGTCACACAGGAGCCAGATTTTTTGCTGGGCTAAAATAGGGATTTTTTCATCCTTAAAAAATTTGGAGACGGTCTTTTTGCCTATCATGCCGATTGGGAAAAACAAATCGCCCTGCTTTTTCCTTCTTATTTTCAATGGAAACTGAAGTTTATCTCCATCAAAAATCCATTTCACATCCGATGAAACTTTACTTTCCGCAGAAATAAACCGCGAGAGTGAAAATGTGTGGTGTTTTATTATATCTAAACTTTCAGCAACAATTATTTCTTCATCTGAATTGGGTAAATTCGATTTTTCACAAATTTTTTTAGTCAGAACAAAATATTCCCGGTCAACAGTTAATTGAAAATTCGGCGCGTGAAAAACCTTTCCTGTCTCTGCACTGAAAATTTTCGGAAATTCTTTTTCATCATCAAAACTGAATTTCTTTAGAATTTCAAATTTTACAAAATCAGATTGCTTTGAAAATTCTGCTTTTTGAATCAGGATGAGGTTTTCCTTTTCCGAAATTATCTGTCTCTCGATTTCTTCAATCTTTTCTTCAGCAAAAGTTTTAACCTGATTTAGATAATTCAGGCTTTTTGCAAAGTTCTCGAGAAAATGATCATTGGTCTCGAAAAGTTTTGGGGTAATTTCGTTTCGGATAAAATTCCTCAGGTAATCATTTTTTTTGTTGGAAAGATCTTCGCGGAATTTAACTTCATCTTCTGCAGCGAATGCATAAATTTCATCTTTCGAAAATTGAAGAAGCGGACGCAGAATCTGGTTTTCATTTGCAGGCATTCCACTCAAACCAGTAATTCCCGAGGCTTTCGAAAGATTGATGAGGAAAGTCTCAAGTTGATCATTGAGATGATGCGCAGTGACCAAATGCTGCAGTTTTCGCTCTTCCTGTATCTTCCTAAAAAATGTGTAACGAAGATTTCTTGCCCAGTTCTGGATAGAATTTTCAGGCTGATTATCTTTTTCGGAGACTTCATAAAGATGAAAAGCAATATTATTTTCAAGGCAGAAATCTTCTACCGTTTCTCTGTCGTCTTCCGAATCTTTACCGCGAAGTTTATAGTTCACATGCGCGACTTCAAAATGCAGTCCCAAATTTTTGAATAAATGAAGAAGCACCATCGAATCGGCTCCTCCGCTTACCGCAAGAAGATAGGTGCTCCACGTGTTATTTCGGTGAAGATTTCGCAGCGCAGCTTCAAAAGTCTTTTGGGTAAGCAAGTTTTAAGGAATATTTAGCAAAGATAATTCTTCTGTTTAAAATGAATTGGCTATTTTTGGCTTAAATAAACAGATTTTTATGAGAACAGGAACACTTTTGGCCATTGCAATCATGGCGCTAACATTAACTTCTTGTGTAAGCAAGAAGCAGTTTGATGCTCTAAATTTAAACTATAACCAGTGTATTACCAATATCGGTGAGAGACAACGCGAAATTCAGGATCTGAAAGCTACAAATGCCGGACTCTCGAGCGAAAATAATCTTCTGAGAAGCCAAAATGATGCTTTGAAAACCTCCCTTGATGCCTGTTTGGCTAACACCGGTCAAGGTTCTAAAAACATTACCGAACTTATCGGAGAAATTAATGCTTCCAATAAATACATCAAGCAGCTAATCTCTACCAACGCGAAAAACGACAGTTTAAATCTCGCACTTTCAAACAAACTGAAAAGATCTCTTGATAATATCGCAGATAAAGATGTTCAGGTGAAAGTTTTAAAAGGCGTGGTAATGATTTCATTATCTGATCAAATGCTTTATAAAACAGGCGATTATAACGTGTTGCCTGCTGCTCAGGAAGTTTTGGGTAAAGTAGCCCAGGTGATTAATGATTACGATACTTATTCGGTTTTAATTGAAGGAAATACCGATAATGTTCCGTTAAATTCAGCCAATTTGCCGAAAGACAACTGGGATTTATCCGCATTACGTGCAACTTCAATGGCTAAAATTCTTCAGACCAAATTCGGTGTGAATCCTGCGAGAATCACAGCAGGCGGAAGAAGTGAATACAATCCAAAAACCACCAATGCGTCGGTTTCTGGAAGAGCTGAAAACCGTAGAACTGAAATCATCATTATGCCTAAATTAGATGAATTCATGAAACTGATGGATATTGCTCCGGTTAAGAACTAATGATAACATTCAAATAATACAATCCCGAAATTTTTCGGGATTTTTTATTTCATTAAATTTGAAAAAAATTACCATGAGTTTTTTTGAAGAAAACTGTCCGGAGATGGACAGATATCTGGAAAATCACGCTTCCGCAGAACCCGAAATCCTAAAACGGCTGCGAAAGGAAACTTTTCAGAAAACTACCCAGCCCCATATGATTTCCGGCTATCAGCAGGGAAGACTGCTTGCTATTCTTTCAAAAATGATGCAGCCGAAAAGCGTGCTCGAAATCGGAACTTTCACCGGTTATGCCACGCTTTGTCTGGCAGAAGGTTTAGCGAAAGAAGGAAAAATCACCACTTTGGATGTGAATGAGGATTTGGCGTATTTGCCTCAAAAATATTTTAATGAAAGTGAATATTCAGCGCAAATAGACTTTAGAATTCAAGATGCAAAAGTATTTTTGAAAGAAACCAACGAAATTTTCGATCTCGTTTTCATCGATGCAGATAAAGAAAATTATGTGGAATATTTTAGGCTTATCAAACCCAAAGTAAAATCCGGTTCCGTAATTATGTTTGATAATGTGCTGTGGTACGGGAAAGTTCTGGAAGAAAATCCAAAACAGGAATCTACCAAAAAAATTAAGGAACTGAATGATTCGGTAGCGCAGGATACAGATTTCGAAAATCTTATTTTACCTTTGCGGGACGGGGTTAATTTAATCAGAAAAATTTAACATTTTCTCGCGGTTCTAAATGATAGGGCTGATTTTTTAAAGAGTTATTGATAAATTTCAGGATTGATGATCAGCGAAATCGTTTAAATCAGCGATATAAAATTTATGGAAAAAGGAATTTGCAAAGTTTCTGTAGCGCCACTTCGGGCAGAAAACTCACATCAGTCGGAGATGGTTTCCCAACTACTCTATGGAGAAAAGGTGGAGATTATCGAGGAGAACGGAAGTTTTTCAAAAATTAAAATGGTTTTTGATGGCTACGAAGGTTGGGTTGATGCAAACCAAATTTCCAAAATTTCCGAGCAAGATTTTGCTCAAAAAAATTCGCAAATTCTTACTGAAGATTTTAAATTTTTTAATTTTAACGAAGGTAAAATCTTGCTTTCTATAGGAAGTGAAATACTTTCTGATGAAGAACAAACATTGCCTGAAGCAACAGGGAAGTCGCTTTCTGAAACCGCAAAACGCTTTCTAAATGTTCCATATTTGTGGAGCGGACGAAGTTTTTTCGGGATTGATTGTAGCGGATTTACCCAGTTGGTTTTCAAAGTCCACGAAATTCAGTTGCGTAGAGATGCTTACCAGCAGGCGGAAGTGGGAAATGTCTTGGATTTTGTGGAAGAAAGTGAGCCCGGAGATTTGGCTTTTTTTGAAAATCAGGAAGGCAAAATTTCCCATGTGGGCATCATGTTGGAAGATCAAAAAATTATTCACGCTTACGGAAAAGTACGAATCGATTTGCTGGATTCCACAGGAATTTTCAATAAAGATTTAGCAAAGCACACCCACAAATTGCGGTTTGTGAAACGAATTTTATAATTATTGGCCATGAAAAATATTTCCTTTTTTTTAAAGTTGATTTCCTTTTTCATCTTGATCTTCATTTGGATTTTCACGATTTTGAATTTTAAAAATTTGCCAGAAATTATTCCTGTTCATTTTGGAGGTGATGGAAAAGCAGATGGGTTCGGTTCAAAAAATTCAATCTGGATGTTGCCAATTCTTGCGACGATGATATTTTTGTTATTTTATTATCTTTCTAGAAATCCAGATTCACAACTTCTTAATCTTCCCAAAAATGTGAAAACAAATTCCATTGTAAGCAGATTGATTGTGCAAATTCTTTCTCTGACGATAATTTCTATGGTTGCAACAATAAATTATGGAAGCATTCTTACAGCTATGAATGAAGCAGGCGGTTTGAATGTTTTACTCATGTATACTTTATTGTTTGTCCTTTTAGGCACTGTTGTCGGAAGTTTGATTTATTCATGGTTCATTTCCAGAAGTGAAAAAGCTTCCCAATAACAAAATTGTATTAATGAAATTTTTCTACAACATATTCGTCTCCTTGCTGATCTCCGGAATGAAAATCGGTGCGATTTTTAATTATAAATTAAAAAAAGGTTTGGCTGGAAGAAGGCAATCTTGTGATATCGTAAAATCGAAATTTTCTACGGATGATCAGGTAATCTGGATGCATGCAGCGAGTTTGGGTGAATATGAACAGGGACTTCCGGTGTTGGAAAAACTCAAAGAAAAATTTCCTTCGCACAAAATTCTCATCACTTTTTTTTCCCCGTCGGGTTACGAAAATGTCATTCACAAAAATCATATTGCCGACGCCATCTGTTACCTGCCTTTCGACACCGAAAAATGGGTGAAGGAATTTACGTCCAACTTTACAACAGCCATTTTTATCACCGTAAAATACGAATATTGGTATAATCTCTTAGCAGATTTAAAAAAGAAAGGTGCTGAAATTTATGTGGTTTCGGCATTGTTTTATGAAACGCAGGTTTTCTTTAAAGCTTACGGCAGATGGTTTACAGAACAGCTTAAGCAAAATGTTAACTGGTTTTTTCATCAGACAAGACATTCAACTGCACTGGCAAAAAGTATTGGGCTTCAAAACTCTTCTACAGCCGGAGATACACGCTTCGACCGGGTGAAGAAACTTCGTGAACGTGATAATACGGTTGAGTTTATTGAAGAATTTAAGAAAAACCAAAAAACGGTTATTTTCGGAAGTTCTTGGGAATCCGAAGAACGGCTGGCAGAAATTGTCGCCACAAAAAACCGCGAAATTAAACTGATTATCGCTCCACATGATTTGAAAAGGGTAGAAAATATCAAAAAGATTTTCCCTAATTCTGTTTTGTATTCCGGAATTTCCGATGCGGGGCAGATGAAAAATACCAACACACAAGTGCTGATCATCGACTGTATTGGTTTGCTTTCAAAGCTTTATTCTTACGCGGATGTTGCAGTGGTGGGCGGTGGTTTTCATTCCAAAGGTCTTCATAATATTCTGGAAGCGGCAACCTTCGGAATTCCTGTGCTTTTTGGTGACCAGTATATGAAAAATCCGGAAGCTGATGATTTAATTGCTCATCATGGGGGTAAATCTTTTGAAGATGAATTTTTCGCAGCTCCTTATTTATTAAGCCTCCTTAAAGATGATGCACTTTTGAAAACAATGAGTGAAAACGCCCGAAATTTCATTGATTCGCAACCAAACGCTTCCGAAATTATTGTGAACAGGATTTTATCTTAAAAATCCCTGGCTTTTAAGGTCTTTAATAATCAAATCCAGATGATCAGGGATGTTTTCGGATTTCAGCCAGTTGAAATCGAAACTGTTATTAATGCAAAGCTTCTCCAGATAGACGTTTTGGTGAATCTGAAAATCGATTTCGCTTAACAGAACATCAAACTCCAGCCAGTAATCTTCATCGGTTTTTCTGATTAAAAGCAGAGCGCGCACAATTTTATTGATGAGATAAATGTAAAGTTTATACACACTGTCGAAACGCTGTTGATTGAGTTTGTCATTATTCTCTAAAATTTTTTTAACCAGGAACAGCTGCAGATAAATTTCCCCAAATTTATCGGTTGTCACTTTCACATGTTCAGTAATTTCAGCACTGATTGTTCTGATTGTTGACAGGTAATATTTCGGATTTCCGATGTATCGGGCAGCTGATGCAAGTTTTTCGCTCACGTTTTCTTCCATCTGATCCCTTTTCTGATCGGTCGTTTCAGGATCGATAAGTTCGAAATACAGTTTTTTCGAAAGCAGTTTATCTTTTTTTAGCAGGCGGAAAATCAACCGGTCTTTTTCAATGGGCGAAAATTCACTCAGCGCCTGTTTAAATTCTTTTGAATATTCCATCAGTTAAACAGTTTTGAATATTTCTTAAATCCGTTCAGTGCCCAGTTTGCCGTATAATACAGCGATTTTACAGTTGAAAAATTCATGTAGTCTTTGTATACAAGATATTGGTCTTTCACAATATTGCTTTTTTTCCTCGAGATACTGGATTGGTGCATTCTGTATTTTGCCATTGTTTTCGGAAGTGGTTTTCCTACAGGAATTTTCTTCAGTAAATTCAGCCACATCACGTGGTCTTCGCGTTTGCTGCCTTCCGGAAAATATTCTTTGCCAACTCTTTGGGAATCGTACATCGAACTTAATAAAGAAAGTCGGCAGGTTTTAAGTAGATTATCAAAAGTTACCGGTTTGTCTGCTTTAAAATCGTCGATCACGGGATTTAAATTTTCATCGCAGCGTGCGTAATTAGAATAGGCGAGTTCAGTATTGTCCTTTTTCATGAATGAAATCATTTCTTCTAAAAAGTTCGGTTCCCAGAAATCGTCAGCATCCAAAAATGTGATAAATCTTCCACTGGCCTGCTTTAAAGATAAATTTCTGGCATGTCCGGCGCCGCCATTTTTGTCGGATAAAATCAGTTGAATGCGGCTGTCATTGATTTTCTGAATGATTTCCACCGAATTGTCAGTCGATTTATCATCCGTAATCATCCATTCCCAGTCTGTAAAAGTCTGATTCAAAACGGAAGCAATGGTTTCTTCTAAAAATTTTGACGAATTAAAAACCGGAGTAATGATCGAAGCTTCAGGCATTGAATTTTTTAAGAGTTATTTCAACAAATTTACAATTATTAGTTTGATTTGAAATTCAATTCAAAACCTTAAATTTGTGGATTATATAAAAATAAAACATGTTTTACGACCATCAATCGATCGAAAAGAAGTGGCAGAAATTCTGGGAAGAAAATCAAACCTATAAAACCGAAAACACAACCGATAAACCGAAATTTTACGTTTTGGATATGTTTCCTTATCCATCAGGCGCAGGTTTACATGTAGGCCATCCGCTGGGATATATCGCTTCAGATATTTACGCAAGGTACAAAAGACATCAGGGATTTAATGTTTTGCATCCTGTGGGCTATGATTCTTTCGGATTGCCTGCGGAACAGTATGCAATTCAAACCGGAACACATCCTGCAATTACTACTGAGCAGAATATCACAAGATACGAAGAGCAGCTGCGAAAAATCGGTTTCTCTTTCGACTGGAGCAGGGAAATCAGAACTTCAGATGCTTCTTACTATAAATGGACACAATGGATTTTCATCCAACTTTTCAATTCGTGGTACAATAAATCAACCGATAAAGCCGAATCTATTGAGACGTTGATTCAGCATTTTGAAACGCGGGGAACATTAAACCTTTCAGCGGTGCAGAATGATGCTTTAAATTTCACAGCTGAAGAATGGAAATCTGCATCTGAGCTCGACAAACAAGATATTTTGTTAAACTACCGTTTAGCTTATCGTGCAGAAACCACCGTAAACTGGTGTCCGGGTTTAGGAACTGTGCTTGCCAATGATGAGGTGAAAGACGGCAAATCTGAACGTGGCGGATTTCCGGTTTTTCAGAAGAAAATGATGCAGTGGAGCATGAGAATTACCGCGTATTCCGAAAGACTGTTGCAGGGTTTGAACACGCTGGACTGGCCACAGCCCTTAAAAGATTCTCAGGAATACTGGATCGGCAAATCTCAGGGCGCACAGGTAACTTTTGAGGTCTTGAATTCCGAAGAAAATATTTCGGTTTTTACGACCCGTCCTGATACTATTTTCGGAGCGACTTTTATGGTATTGGCCCCAGAAAATCCTTTGGTTGAAAAAATAACTACTGAAGAACAGAAATTCAAAGTCGACCGTTATATCGAAGAAACCTCTAAAAAAACGGAGCGCGACCGGATGGCAGACGTGAAAAATGTTTCCGGCGCGTTTACCGGGGCTTATGCACTGAATCCGTTTAACGACGAAAAAATGCCGATTTATATTTCAGATTATGTACTGATGGGTTACGGAACAGGTGCAGTAATGGCCGTTCCTGCACATGACGAACGCGACCACCGTTTTGCAAAGAAATTCGGACTTAATATTGTAAAGGTTGTAGAAACCGAGGAAGATGTCCAGGAAAAATCCTTCGATTCGAAAGATTCGGTTTGTGTAAACTCTGACTTTTTAGACGGATTGAATTACACTGACGCCAAAGCTAAAATCATTGATGAAATAGAAAACCGCGGCATCGGTCATGGTACAACAAATTATAAACAGCGAGACGCGATTTTTTCAAGACAGCGTTATTGGGGCGAACCGGTTCCGGTATATTATAAGGAAGGGATGCCTTATGCGCTCCCAGTGTCTTCGCTTCCACTTGAACTTCCGGAGGTTGAGAAATATTTGCCAACTGAAGACGGCGATCCGCCTTTGGGAAATGCAAAAAATTTCGCTTGGGATGAACTCAACGAAAAAATAGTAGCTACCGAATTAATCGATAATGTTACTGTTTTTCCTTTAGAATTATCTACGATGCCAGGCTGGGCTGGCAGTTCGTGGTATTTCTTGAGATATATGGATCCAAAAAATGACGGGGAATTTTGCGCAAAAGAGTTGTCGGATTATTGGGGACAAGTAGATTTATACATTGGTGGTAGCGAGCACGCGACCGGACATTTATTGTACTCTCGTTTTTGGAATATGTTTTTGAAAGACAGAGGTTACATCAACCAAGATGAGCCTTTCCAAAAATTAATCAATCAGGGGATGATTTTAGGGATGAGTGCGTTTGTTTTCAGAATTGACGGTACCAATCAATTTGTTTCCAAAAATTTAGCTCAAAACTACGAAACTCAAAAAATTCACGTTGATGTTTCTTTATTAAAAGGAACTTCTGATGAACTTGATGTTGAAAAATTCAAAAACTGGCGATCAGAATTTGGTGATGCTGAATTTATTCTGGAGGACGGAAAATACATCACAGAACGCGAAGTAGAAAAAATGTCTAAGTCCAAATACAATGTTGTAAATCCTGATGATATCTGTCAAGAATACGGTGCTGACTGTTTGAGGCTTTACGAAATGTTCCTCGGGCCTTTGGAACAGTCTAAACCTTGGAACACACAGGGATTGAGCGGAGTTTACGGTTTTTTGAAGAAATTCTATAACCTATATTATAATGGTGGTAGCTTCGATGTTTCGGAAGAAGAACCAACAAAAGAAGAATATAAGATTCTTCATACGCTGATTAAAAAAGTGGTTTCGGATATTGATAATTTCTCTTTCAACACCTCGGTATCTTCATTTATGATTGCCGTAAATGAGTTCCAGAAACTTAAAACAAACAAGAGAAAAATTCTGGAAGCTTTGGCAATCGTGGTTTCTCCTTACGCGCCGCACATTTCGGAAGAGCTTTGGGAAAAACTCGGTAATACCAATTCTGTTGAATTTGAGAAGTTCCCGGTTTTCGAGGAAAAATACCTGATAGAAGACGAAATTGAGTATCCGGTGAGTTTCAACGGGAAGATGAGATTCAAACTGGCTTTGCCGGCAGATTTAAGTGTTGGCGAGATTGAAGAAAACGTTATGAAAGATTTACGTGTTTTAGATCAGCTGGCAGGAAATACTCCTAAAAAAGTAATCATCGTCCCAAAAAAAATCGTTAATATTGTGTGTTGAAAATAATTTAAAAAAAAAATACCGTAGCTCAAATCGTAAAAAAAGGGGTTTAATTTCTGCGAATTTTTAAAGGTATTTTGAAAATCGAAAATTATCATCATTATTTAAATGAAAATTTACCAATTTGGCAATGTTAATGAATCTTAACATGAGAAAAATGTATTTCATTAGTGGCGAAACATTTGCGTGAATGATAATTTTGACTTTATTTTACAGCTCGAAAAATTTAAAAAATAACAATTATAATTTAGTTTAGTATGGAAATGAATGTTTCAAACAACGAGGAGCAAGTAGTTGCTAAAAAGTTAGGGGGCTTAAATCCTGCATTAGTTATTCCTATTCTTATCGCAATAGGTATTGCTATTTATTTATTTGTATTGGGAAATCCAGGGAACTTTAAAGCCGATCCAAGGCTGGAGGGTCTTTCATCTGTAAGTTTCTCGGATTTGGAAACAAAAGAATTACATCCTGATGGATTTATGGGGATTATCTATATGGGTGGACCAATTGTACCAATTCTTATTTCGTTTATGATCATCGTTATCGTGTTTTCTATAGAGCGTGCATTGGTTTTGAGAAAAGCTGCAGGAAAAGGAAATGTTGATAACTTCGTTTTAAGCGTAAGAAGATTACTTGACCAAAACAAAGTAGATGAAGCGATCGAAGAGTGCGACAGACAAGAAGGTTCTGTAGGTAACGTAGTAAAAGAAGGTCTTACGACTTACAAAGCTTTGGCTCACGATACTACCATGAACAAAGAGCAAAAAATGGTTGCACTTAACAAATCAATTGAAGAAGCTACAACCCTGGAGATGCCAATGTTAGAGAAAAACATGATGATTCTTTCTACCTTAGGTACAGTAGCAACTCTTGTTGCACTACTAGGAACGGTAATCGGGATGATCAAGGCGTTCTCTGCATTAGGTTCAGGTGGTGGTACACCGGATTCAGCTGCGCTTTCAATCGGTATCTCTGAAGCACTTGTAAATACAGCTTTAGGTATTGGTACTTCTGCAGTAGCGATTATCCTTTATAACTATTTTACTTCTAAGATTGACGGTCTAACGTTCAAAATTGACGAAATCGCAATGTCAATCCAGCAGTCATTTGCAGAATTTCACTAAGAAATTTTGTTTTGAGGGCAGGCCTTTTTTAACCTCAGGGTTATTTTAAGGTCTAAAATATGTGAAGTTTAATAAAAAAATAAAGTATAATGGCGAGAGTCAAACCAAAAAGACATAACATAAGGGTAGATATGACGGCGATGACCGATGTATCATTCCTACTCCTTACGTTCTTTATCCTTACGGCTCAGTTCAATGTTCCTGATGTCGAAACGGTAACCACGCCATCTTCTATCTCTGAAAAACTTCTTCCGGACGCCAGTTTGATGACTGTTCTCAGTACAACAGACGGAAAATTCTACTTTACACCAGTAGATAACGGGACCGAAAGAATGCAGCTTTTAGATAAAATGGGAGAGAAGTACGGAGTGAAATTTACGGATAAAGAGAAAGTTGAGTTTACCAAAGTGCAGTCTGTAGGAGTGCCTATGAATCAACTTAAAGGATATCTTAATCTTTCCGAGGACGATAAAAAAGCATTTAAGAGCCAAACAGGCGTTCCGCTTGACAGTACCAATAAGCAGTTGATCGACTGGGTACAGAAAAGTTTAGAAGTAAATCCTGACTATAAGTTAGCAGTAAAGGGCGACGTAGAGACGAAATACCCTAAGGTTAAAGCATTGTTCGAAGGATTGAGAGATATTGATTTCTTGAAATTCTGGTTAATAACAAGTCAGGAAGTAGCACAATAATAAAGAAATGGCAGAAGTACAAGTAAAAGACAGTAGCGGGAAAGGTGGTAAGGTGCGCTCGCAGAAGCAGCCGCCCCACGTAGATTTAACCCCAATGGTGGATTTGGCGTTCCTTTTGATCACGTTCTTTATGTTGGTTACAACTTTCAACAAACCGAATGTGATGGATCTGGGGCTTCCGGCAAAACCGAAAGATAAGACGCAGACACCACCTCCAACTGAAATTGATTTATCCAATTCAATTTCTCTAATTATAGGAAAAGACAACAGGATTTTCTATCATCAGTTAGACCAGGCAGGCCTTAACGAGCAAACGCTTCAGGAAACATCTTTTGATAGAGAAGGGATTACCCAAGTAATCGAGCAGGCAAAAGCTAGAGCTAAAGATCAGACGAAATTTACGGTGATCATTAAGCCGACAGACGATGCAGTGTATAAAAACTTTGTAGACATTCTGGATGAAATGGCCATTACCAAAAACGAAATATACGGTATTACCGATGTTAAAAGTTGGGAGCAGGCAATTTATGACAAGAAGGTTGGCGGTTCTGCACCAGCAGCTCCGGCAGCTGATACAAACTAGAATGAATTAGTTTAAATTTTAAAGAAAGAAAAATGGCAGAAGATAACGCATACAACAGTAATCTTACTTTAGATGAAATTGTATTTGAAAACAGAAATAAAGCTTACGGGGCCTATGACTTAAGAAGAAGTTATAGATCAGTCCTCACCAAGTCTTTTATTCTTGGAACCATTCTCTTCCTGGTAGCGGCAATCACTCCGTTCGTGATCATGAAGATCAAGCAGATGAATGCAAAAGAAGCTACCGAAGTTAATGCCAATTTAATTGACATTTTACCGGAAGAGCCCATTATAGAAGAAGTGGTAGAAGATGAACCACCGCCACCACCGCCGCCACCAAAAGAAGAAGAGCCTCAGCAGGAGGTTATTCAGAACGTGGTACCGGAACCGGTGAAAGCTCCAAAGGTAGAAACTCCACCGCCGCCAATTACAAAGCAGTTGGAAACTACAACAGGTCTTATTGCACAGGAAGGTGTGAAGACTCCAAGTTATACCCCACCTCCACCTCCACCCGGGCCTACAAAATCTACGACAGTAGAGGTAAAGCCGCAGGTTTCTGAGACCCAGGTTTATACGGAAGTTGAGCAGTTAGCTGAGTTCCCTGGTGGTATCAACTCCTTCAGAAGTAAAGTAAACAGCAGTTTTGATACTTCTGTAATGGATGGTGATGAAGGTACAGTGAAAACTGAGGTAACATTTGTTGTGGAGAGAGACGGATCGATAACTGATGTGAAAGCAAATGGATCTAATAAAGATTTTAACGCGGAAGCAATCAGAACTGTAAAATCAATCAAAAATAAATGGGCCCCTGCAAAAATAAACGGTCAGGCTGTACGTTATAGATTCAGAATGCCGCTTACCATGCAGTTCGAATAATTTATTAAAATTGAATTTAATATAATGAAAGAGAAGCAAAAGCTTCTCTTTTTTTAATTTTTTGTATTTTTGCGCATGTTGTTTAATTGGTTATCATTAGTAACAGGTTTTTTTTATATTGTTCTGGGCATTGTTGTCATTATTTATAAATTTTTCATCATTTTCCTTGAACCCAATATCGCCTATGCTTTAGGCGCTTTATTAATCCTTTACGGAATTTTCAGAATCGTAAGAGCGATATACAGAATCCGACAGAATAAAAATGAAGAATAGATTACTCGCATTATTAGTTTGCATTTTTACATTTTTTCTTTCATGTAAAAAAACAGAGAAAGTTTTGGTAGACGATCCACAGCAAGGTGAAATTACTGTTGCTGCTGATGAATCTTTTCAAAGTGTCACTGAAGCTTTAACGCAGAGATATATGGCACTGAATCCGAAAACCAAGATTAATCTGGTCATCAAAAAAGAAGATTTAGCATTTTTGGATTTGCTCGAAAATAAAGTAAGGGTTATTGTAATGTCCCGGGATTTGAGCGAAGAAGAAAAAAAAGCGTACAAAGACAAAATCGATATGGATATTGTACCTGCAAAGTTTGCTGTAGACGCTGTTGTCTTTGTAGTTTCGAAAAGTGCGGCGAGGGAATCAGTTTCAATTGAAGAAATTTCAGATTTATTAGTTTCTGATAATAAAAATATCATTTTTGATGGTACCAATTCGAGTAATTTAAATTTTGTTGCGCAAAAACTAGATAAAAAGCCAAGTGAATTAAAATTCTCCATTATCAATGGAAATAAAAATATAGTAGATGAAATCAATAAACATCCGGAAAAAATTGGGGTAATTAGTCTAAATACCATCAGCAGACCATACGATACAGAGTCACAGGAGCTGCGAAATTCGGTTAAAATATTGCCCGTGATTTCAAATAAAAAAGCGGTAATGCCTGAAATCGCTACGATTCGGGATATGAGTTATCCTTTTTCGCGAACACTATATTTCCTGACGAATGAAGCTTATTACGGTTTAGGAAACGGTATGATTCGTTTTTCCTGCCAACAGTTAGGCCAAATTGTCGTACAGAAGGAAGGACTACAACCCTATAACATATTCAGAAGAGAAGTTCAGATGCGTTAAATTTTACTTAAAAAGTTATGGTGAAATTTTATGGTATGAAAATTGGGTAATATAGTTAGTAAGTTTTTTACATATAAACAATTAAAATGAAAGATATAATGAATTTAACAAGAAAAGTTGCTTTAGGAGTTGCGGTAGGATTTTTTTCTAACTTCGCTTTTGCGCAGACTTTACAGGAAGGTGTTGCAAATGCCGACAGTCATAAATACGCAAAAGCTAAAACAGTTTTTAATGAAATGATTGCCAAATCACCAACGGCAGAAAATTATTTTTACTTAGGGAATTCCTACCTCACTCAGTTCGAACCAAATTTCGAAGTGGCACAGGAAAATTTTAATAAAGGTCTAGCAGCAGATAAAAAAAGTTATCTTAATAAAATTGGTTTAGCATCAGTTAAACTTGGCAAAGGTGACAAATCTGCAATCGCGGAAATTCAGAATATAGTAAAAGAGTCCCGTGATAAAGATCCGGAAGTTCTGTACAGAGCTGCTGAAGCATTAACAATTTTTGGAGGTGCAGCAAATGCAGACCTCGCAATCGATCTTTTGAACAGAGCTGTGGAAAAATCACAGAAAGGAGGAACTCCTGCTTATTATTACTATACTTTAGGTGATGCATACCGTTTGAAATTAACAAACAGCCCACAGGTTGCAGGTTCTGCAATGACTGCTTATGACAAAGCTTTACCGGTTGCTAAGAATAAAGCTTCTGTGTATACCAGAATTGGTACACTTTGGATGCAGGCTCAGCAATGGCAGAAAGCTAAGGAAAGTATTGACCGTGCAATTGCTGCAGACCCAACTTATGCACCTGCATATAAAGCAAAAGCAGCGTATGATATCAGATATCAGCAAAATGCGTTGGCTACTCAGGATTTGCTTAATTATGCAAAGTATGCTGATGAGGATCCGGATACACAACTTGAGATTTCTAAACTATTCTTCACAAATGAAGATTATGGCAATTCTAAACTTTACTTGGATAAAGTTTTCGATAAAGTAAATGATCCTATTAAATATAAGCTGAGAGCATATCTATTATATGCAGATGGAGATTATGCCGCTGCAAAAGCAAGCATGGATCAATTTGTTGCTAAAGCTGAAAAGTCTAGAGTTCAGGCAGCAGATCAGGGTCTTCTAGGTTTAATTTCTGCAGGATTAGCTCAGAAAGAAACAGATGAAGCTAAGAAAACTGCTTTAAATGCAGATTCCCAGCAGAAGATTGCAATTGCAAAAGCAGCAAAAGATGAAACAATGAACTGGGATCTAGAATTGGTTAAAATCAAAGGTGGCGGTGGTATTAACCAGGCAGCCGTTGATGCAGGACCAACGACCCCAGAGATTGAAGCGCTTAAAAAACAGGTGGCTACAAATCCTCAGGATACAGACGCTCTTTTTAAGTTAGCAAATGCCTATCAGGAAGCTAAAAACTGGAATGGTGCAATTCAATCTTGGCAAAAGATGAGCGGTTTGTTGCCTGATTGGGCTCCGGCATATTACAGCCAGGGTTACTCTTATCAGCAGGCAGGTAATAATGAGTTGGCTAAAATTGCTTATGAGAAATTCATCAGTACAGTAAAACCAGCAGATATGGCCGCTAATAAAGAAACACTTTCTTACGCTTACTTCGCCGTAGCATATTTAGTAAAAGACAGCGATCCTGCCAAAGCGCGCAGCTATGCAGCTAAATCGGTAGAACTCAACCCGGGTTACCAGGACGCCGTAAATCTTAATAAAAGTCTGAATAAGTAATTCAACTAA